>NZ_JAEMHM010000015.1 GCF_016458275.1 Geomesophilobacter sediminis | reverse complement strand
GCTGACCACCTCCTTGGATTTGCTGACCACCTCCTTGGATTTGCTGACCACCTCCTTGGATTTGCTGACCACCTCCTTGGATTTGCTGACCACCTCCTCGGATTTGCTGACCACCTCTTCGGATTTGCTGACCACCTCTTCGGATTTGCTGACCACCACTTTGGATTTGCTGACCACCGCGTCGGATTTGCTGACCACCTCGTCGGATTTGCTGACCACCTCGCCGGATTTGCTGACCACCTCGTCGGATTTGCTGACCACCTCTTCGGATTTGCTGACCACCTCGTCGGATTTGCTGACCACCTCTTCGGATTTGCTGACCACCTCTTCGGATTTGCCGACCATCCCTCCGGATTTACTGACCATCCCTCTGGATTTACGGACTACCTCTTCGGGTTTGCTGACCACCATTTCGGATTTATTGACCACCTCTTCGGATTTGCCGGCATGAGGTTCGGATTTTCGGAGTACCCTTCTGCACCATAGAGTTATCCTGCTTCGAGATGCAGATCCTTGGGGAGAGCCTCGTGCATGAATGAAAAAGGAGCGCGTTCACTGCTCCCTGGTATGCTTCTGTCTGTCTCGGTCTGGTGCCATTTTCTCATCGGGAGTGAATGCGAAACCGTTTCAGAATGTTGGGGTCCGGGCCGATACGTACTGGAGACCCCGCAAACCGAACAAAGTTTTGATTGACTTTTGGTTATCAAGAGAATAGATAGCGTAGACAAAAAAATAGAACAAGGTGCCGCTTTTCGGTTGAAATTCTGGGGTGTCGCTGTTGGTAGCTGTCGCGTAAATGTAGTCTGATGGATCGTAACATAAAGAGATATCAGGCTTTATTTGGTTGCGAAGGGCCCTTTCGCTGACTGTCTGAGAAGGATGTTTGTTTTACTCAGAATAACGTTTCGAGAGCCAAAAATTAAATAGGAGCAGAAGGGGGCATCATGAACATTCATGAGTACCAGGCTAAAGAGATCCTCAGCGCCTACGGTATCCCGGTCCCGCGGGGCCGGGTGGCGTTGACCGCGGACCAGGTGGAGCGGGCCGCCAAGGAGATGGGGGGGCGCTGCGTGGTGAAGGCCCAGATCCACGCCGGCGGCCGCGGCAAGGCGGGCGGGGTAAAGCTGGTCTTCCATCCGGAAGAGGCGCAGAATCTGGCCAAAGAGCTTTTCGGCCGGTCCCTGGTGACGCCGCAGACCGGTCCGCAGGGGCTGCGGGTTCGGCGTATCCTGGTCGAGGAGGCGGTGGAGATCGCCCGCGAATTCTACCTCTCCATGACGCTGGATCGCGGCTCCTCGCGCTATATCCTGATCGCTTCCGCCGAAGGTGGGGTCGAGATCGAGGAGGTTGCAGCCAAGACTCCTGAAAAGATCCATACCCTTTCCATCGATCCCCTGATCGGGCTGCGCCCCTACCAGGCGCGCAAGATCGCCCTTGCACTCGGCCTCACCGGCAGCGTCTGCGAGGACTGCGTCTCGTTGATCCTGAACCTGCACAAGGTGCTCCTCGAAAAGGACTGCTCGCTGGTCGAGATCAATCCGCTGGTGGTGACCAAGGCTGGGTGGCTGATGGCGATGGATGCCAAAATCACCTTTGACGACAACGCCGTCTTCCGCCACCGCGAGTACCCGGACATGATGGACTACTCCCAGCTCGATCCGCTGGAGATCAACGCCAGCAAGTACGACCTCGCCTATATCAAGCTCGACGGCAACATCGGCTGCATGGTGAACGGGGCCGGCCTGGCCATGGCCACCCTGGACGTCCTGAAAGAGTGCGGCGGCGAGCCCGCGAACTTCCTGGATGTCGGCGGCGGGGCCACCCGCGAGAAGGTCGCCGAGGCCTTCAAGATCATCCTCCAGGACGGTGACGTGAAGGGGATCTTCGTCAATATCTTCGGCGGGATCATGCGTTGCGACATCATTGCCCATGGCATCATCGAGGCCGCCGCGGAGGTTAAATGCACCCTCCCGATCGTAGTGCGGATGGACGGCAGCCAAGTCGAGGAGGGGAAACGTCTCCTCAGCGAGTCCGGGCTCAACGTCCAGTGCGGCGACAACCTCGGAGACGCGGCCCAGCGCATCGTGCAGATGCTGAAGGCCTCGAACGGCGACAACTAGGGGGCGATCATGTCGATACTTCTCAATAAGCAATCGAAAATCTTGGTCCAGGGGATTACCGGGCGCAGCGGCCTTTTCCATACCCAGCAGTGCCGCGAGTACGGGAGCAACATCGTAGCCGGCGTGACGCCGGGCAAGGGGGGGATCCACATCGAGGGGATCCCGGTTTTCAATACCGTGGAGGAGGCGGTCCGCTACACCGAGGCGAACGTCTCCATGATCTTCGTGCCCCCTCCGGGTGCGGCCGACGCGATCCTGGAATGCGCCGACTGCGGGCTCGACCTGGCGGTATGCATCACCGAGGGGATTCCGGTCCGGGACATGGTGCCGGTGAAGCGGATCCTGGCTGCAAGCAAGATGCGGCTGATCGGCCCGAACTGCCCCGGAGTCATAACGCCGGGGGAATGCAAGGTAGGGATCATGCCCGGACACATCCACCTCCCCGGCAAGATCGGGGTGGTCTCCCGCTCCGGCACGCTTACCTACGAGGCGGTCAAGCAGTTGACCGACGCCGGACTGGGGCAGTCCACCTGCGTCGGGATCGGCGGGGACCCGATCATCGGGACCAACTTCGTCGACGTACTCAAGATGTTCAATGACGATCCGGCCACCGAAGCGGTTTTCATGATCGGTGAGATCGGCGGCGCGGCCGAGGAAGAGGCGGCGTTTTACATCAAGGAGCACATGAAAAAGCCGGTGGGAGCCTTCATTGCCGGTGTTACCGCCCCTCCGGGCAAACGGATGGGACACGCCGGCGCCATCATCACCGGCGGCAAAGGAAAGGCAGCGGACAAAATCCGCACCCTCACCGAGTGCGGCGTCACCGTCGCGACCAGCCCGACCCGGATGGGGGAGGCGATGCTGGAGGCGATGGGGAAGAAGTAGGTTTAGCCTCACCGCAGAGGACGCGGAGAACGAGTCTCTTCACAGGGACGGGCAAGATGGGCAGGATCGGGTACCCATCGCTGTGGGAGCGCCATTACCGGCACGATTAAAAGAGAAGGGCGGCATCGGAGATCCGATGCCGCCCTTCTTGGTGAATGTTCTCCTCTGGGAAGCGTTTGGCTTACCCGGTGGGAGCGCTTTTCCAGTCGCGATCAACCCCAACCGTTGTCACCGCCTTCGGCGGTTCGCGCCTGGAAAGGCGCTCCCACAGTAAATAAAAAGGTCTTCCATCAGTTAATCAGGGGGGGCCATGGTCACTCAAACCGGTGCGCTCAATCCGTAACCGCCATCACCGGCGCCACTCGCGGCATGGGCCGGCTGCCGCGTGCCCGCCAGTTCGTTGAACGCCCACTCCCCGATCCTTCTTTTCATCGCCTCAAGGTAGAGCCGCTCATATTTGGCGGCGGCATCGTCCCAGGTGAACCGCTGCCGCATGGCATTTTGGCGCAGCGCGGTAATTGCCTGCGGGTCATGATACCAGGTGTGGACTGCCCAGCCGACCGTGTCGAAGAGGGCGCCGGCAGTGAGATCCCAGAACTTGAAGCCGGTTCCGGAAAGATGGCCCGCATCGAAGTTGTCCACCGAGTCGTCGAGACCGCCGGTGGCCCGCACGATGGGGAGCGTCCCGTAGCGCATGCTGTACATCTGGTTCAGCCCGCACGGTTCGAACGCCGAGGGCATCAGGAAGAAATCGGCGCCCGCTTCGATGCGGTGGGCAAGGGCGTTGTCGTAACCGATCCGGCAGGCAAAACGATCGGGATGCTTGCCGGCCAGCCCGCCGAAATAGAAGTGCGACCACGGCTCGCCCGCACCCAGCAGCACGAACTGCGCATCCAACTCCAAAATGCGGGGCATCGCCTCGGCCAGCACGTCGATCCCCTTCTGCTTCACCAGCCTGCCCACCATCCCGATCAGCGGGACATCGGGACGTACCGGAAGCCCGAGCGCCCGTTGCAGCTCACTTTTGCAAAGGGCCTTGCCGGAAACCTCGGCCGCCGAGAAATTGGCCGGAATGAGCGGATCGCTCTCGGGATTCCATTCCCCGTAATCGACGCCGTTCAGGATCCCGAAAAGATCCCAGGAGCGTTCCCGCACCACACCTTCCAAACCCCAGCCGTACTCGGCGGTCTGCATCTCGCGAGCGTAGCCTTCGCTGACGGTGTTGAGCAGGGTGGCGTGGTACATGCCCCCCTTGAGCAGGTTTACCTGGTCGTCCTTTTCCAGCTCCAGGAAGTTGAAGTGCTCCCAGCCGATCCCCAGGACGTCCATGGCACCTTCGTAGAACTCTCCCTGGTGCTGCATGTTGTGGACGGTGAGAACGGAGGCGGCGTTGCCGAGGTGGTGGTCGCGGCGCAGCGCGGTGTTCATCAGCACCGGAATGGCGGCCGTGTGCCAGTCGTGGGCATGAACCACGTCCGGGGTGAAGTCGATCATCTTGCACAGTTCCAGCGCGGCGCGGGACAGGAAGATGAAGCGGTTGTCGTTGTCGAGGTACCCCTTGTTGTCCTGCTCGTACAGCGTGTCCCGCCCGTAATAATCCTCGTGCTCCAGGAAGTAGACCGGTACGTCGCTGCCGGGAATACGCCCCTCCAGGACACCGCAGTACATGTTGCCGATGATCCCCATCGGGACCACCAGCACGCCGGGAAGGGGCTTCAGGTCGAAGCGCTGCCGGTCCACCTTGTAGTAGCGGGGCATGACCAGCCGCACGTCGTGACCGCGTGCTTTCAGGTATTTGGGAAGGGCACCGGCGACGTCGGCGAGCCCACCTTCCTTGGCGAAGGGCACCGCCTCGGAGGCGGCCATCAATATGTTAAGGCGCATACCTGCCTCTCTCATTGGATGTGTTGGAAAGCGGATTATAAACCTATCATGCACGGGGCTGTGAAGCAATGGTTCTAATGGAGTGAAATGGGGGGGATGGGTGGGCATTTTGTCGAGGAACAGGTAGGTATTTTGAGGAGTCTTTCCACCCACAACCCGGCCCGGGACAATCGGAAACTCCGATCATTGGCCCTTGCTATGGGTAATAATCCGCAGGTTGCTGGGGAATATCCTACCATTCTGGTGGAGTGAAGGTCGTCAAAGCGCCTCGGGGCGCGAGTCCGCCTCGCGGGCACGCTTCGTGCTCAAGGATTGGTTGGAGATTGTGCGCGACTCCGCGAGTTCTTCCAAGGTTCAGCATGATCCGGCCATAGAGACAGCACCATCAACACCAGCAGAGAGGGAACGTACAGCATGCGAAAGCAAGGACTAATGGCAGCATCACTCATTGTCGCGGGGCTTATGGCAGGATGCAGCGGGGGAAGCAATTCGGGCACTTCGGGGGCGACGGTCTCGGGTAAGGTGGCCGACGGGTATCTCGTGAACGCGGTCGTGTTCATGGACAAAAACGGCAATTACCAGCTGGATCCGGGGGAGCCCTCGGCCACCACCGATCAAAACGGCTCGTACACCCTCAACGTCGCTCCCGAGGACGTCGGCAAGTACCCGATCGTCGCCATGGCGATCCAGGGACAGACCACCGATGCCGACACCAACCAGGCCGTGACCGGAACCTACGTCATGTCGATGCCGGCACAGGCCGTCAGCGGCACTGGCACGGCCATGGTCACTCCGATGACCACCCTCATTCGGGAGAACATGGAAGCAAATCCGGGGATGACGCTCACCGATGCGATGACCCAGCTGCGTGACCAGATGAACCTGCCGGCCGGAACCAACATGATGGCCGATTACGTAAGTCTCGGGGCGGCAGGGTCGACCGATCCGAACAAGGGGAACTACGCCCTCATGCACACGGCGGCCCAGAACATGGCGTCGTTGATGGCGGGTCAGGCCGCGCAGATCATGAGCGGTACCGGCACCTCCGCCTCGACCGATGTGAACCGCTTTCGCGGCATGATGGGGGCGATCAACGACCAGCTTTCCCAGATGGTCGCTGCCATGCCGGGCGGCTCCCAGCAGAGCCAGTCGATGATGAACCAGATCGCGGCGAGCGTAACCTCCCAGGTCGCGTCCATGCCGGCCATGACCGCCGGCATGCCGTTTCGGAACATGAGCACTCTTTTCCCCAACCTGACCAACGCCCGTTTCTGGAATATGAGCGGCCATCCGATCTCGGGCATGATGGGCGGAAAAGGGGGGAGCGCCGGCACCGGCATGATGGGAGGCTCCACCGCCGGGACCTCGGGGAGCGGCTCCTCCGGAACTTCGGGGACGACGGGCGGTACCGGCACCGGTACCGGCATGATGGGAGGATCCGGCTCATCCACGACCGGCACTGGCACCAGTGGCAGCGGCTCCACCGGAAGCTCAGGCACCGGCGGCACCGGGATGTCCGGCTCCACCGGAACCGGCATGACCGGGGGCAGCAGCTCGAGCGGGACCGGCAACGGGATGATGGCGAAGGCCAGACGGTAGCCGGCCTCCCAACCTCAGGAAACAAGAAAGGGGCTCACCTCATCAGGTGAGCCCCTTTTGCATGTACCTGGTGGGCACGGGAGCCACCCTACGGTTTGGATGGCTGCGCTTCCAGGCGGGCGACCCGCTGCACGACCGGCGGGTGGGAGTAATAGAAGAGCGCGTAGACCGGATGCGGATGGAGGTTGGAAAGGTTCTCCCGGGTGAGTTTCTTGAGCGCCGTGGCGAGCGCGTCGGGCATCCCGGAGAGGTCGGTGGCGAAACGGTCGGCCTGCCATTCGTGCCGCCGGGAAAGCCAGGAAGAGAGCGGCGTCAGCGGGAAGGAAACCAGCGACCCGATGAAGCTCAAAAGAAGCAGCTGGGCCGGGAAGGATACGGTGGGTAGCTCGAAGAGCGCCGGAATCCCGCCCCAGGCCAGCAGCCGATGGGCGAGAAAGCAGACCACGAGGGCCCCCGCCTCGGTGAGGATGATCCGGTTCCTGATGTGACCTTTTTTCCAGTGCCCGACTTCGTGAGCGAGGATGGCGAGGATCTCGCGCGGGTCCATCTGCTTGAGCAGGGTGTCGAAAAGAACGATCCTCTTTACCCGACCGATTCCGGTGAAGTAGGCGTTGGAATGGAGGGTGCGGCGGGAAGCGTCCATTTGCTGCACGCTCTTGATCTTGAGCCCCGCCTTTTCCATCATCGTCCGGATCTCGCCCTCCAACTCGGGGTCCTGCACCGGCTCGAACTTGGAAAAAAGCGGTTCGATCAGGTACGGGGAGACGTAAAGCAAAGTGATCGACACCAGGAAAAAGAAGAGCCAGACCCAGAGCCACCAGTGTTGCGGTGAGGTGCGGACCAGCCAGAGCGCACCCGAACCGACCGCGCAAAGAAGAACCGCCGAAATGAGGGTCGATTTGACAAGGTCGGAGAGCCACAGTCCGATGGTCATCGTGTTGAAGCCGTAGCGCCGCTCGACCCGGAAGGTCTGGTACAGGGAGAACGGAATGTCGAGCACCCCCTGGACCAGGGTGAGGATCAGCATGAAGATGACGCCGCGCAGGATGAAGGAGTCGGTAAAGGTGTCGATCCAGGCGTCGTAGAGCGGGAAGAGCGGGGTAAACAAAAAGGCGAGCAGCAGGATGCTGTCGTAGATCGACTGGATCAGCCCGATCCGGCTCTGTTCACGGGTGTAGCTTACCGTCCGCGCCAGCGCCTCGGCATCGATCACCCCTTCGAACCCGGCCGGCACGAGTGCGCCGTACCGTTTCAAGTGGCGCAGGTTAAGCCAGGAGAGGATCTGTTCAACGGCAAAACGGATCAGAAAGAGAAGGATGAAGGCGCTTTTCATGGGGCTCCGGAGGGGCAGGTGGCATTAAAAAGGCCCCCCGAAACCCGGGGGGCCGACAAAGAATAGCATGGTTCTCAGATAAGTAGGAACGGATTATTCCGGGAGCGGGATTGAAGTGGGGCCAGAGGTGTGGCGAGCCGCGGGATTGCGAATAAAAAAAGGCCCCTCATCAAACGAGGGGCCGAAGTCCTTGCGACTATCTCTACTACATTATTACTTGTCGTTTCCTTTCTTCAACTCCAGGGTGTCACCTGAGGCGGCAAGGTCGACCTGAACCAGGTCTCCCGGCACGAACTTCCCTTCCAGGAGCATGAGGGCGAGCGGGTCCTGGACCTTGCGCTGCAGCGCACGGCGCAGCGGCCTTGCTCCATAGGCCGGGTCGTACCCTTCCTTGGCCAGGAACTCCCGGGCCGGCTCGGTAACTTCCAGGAAGACTCCCTTTTCGGCCAACCGCTGGGTGAGGGTCTGCAGCTGGATCATGACGATTTCCTTGATCCGTTCCAGCGGCAGGGCGTGGTAGATCACGATCTCGTCCACCCGGTTCAGGAACTCGGGTTTGAAGCTCTCCTTCAGCGTGTCGGTGACCATCTTCTGCATCTGGTCATAGTCGGTCGTCCCGTACTGCTGGATGAACTGCGAGCCCAGGTTGCTGGTCATGATGATGACCGAGTTCTTGAAGTCGACGGTGCGTCCCTGCCCGTCGGTGAGTCGCCCGTCGTCGAGGATCTGCAACAGGACGTTGAACACCTCGGGGTGTGCCTTCTCGATTTCGTCGAAGAGCACGATGCAGTAGGGGCGGCGGCGCACCGCCTCGGTGAGCTGCCCCCCTTCCTCGTACCCGACGTAGCCCGGCGGCGCCCCGATCAGCCGCGCCACGGTGTGCTTCTCCTGGTATTCGCTCATGTCGACCCGCACGATGGCCTGGTCGTCATCGAAGAGAAACGAAGCCAGGGCTCGGGCGGTCTCGGTCTTCCCGACGCCGGTCGGGCCGAGGAAGATGAACGAACCGATGGGACGGTTCGGATCGGAGAGGCCGCTCCGGGCGCGGCGCACCGCGTTCGCCACCAGGCGCAGGGCGTCGTCCTGGCCGACCACGCGGCTTTTCAGCCGATCTTCCATGTGGATCAGTTTCGCCGCCTCGGATTCCAGCATCCGGCTGACCGGGATGCCGGTCCACTTGGCAACGATCTCGGCCACCATCTCGTCGTCGACCTCTTCGGGGAGCATCTTCCCTTCCTTCTGGATCTGCTCCAGGGTGAGCCGCTTGTCTTCCATTTCCTTCTCGAGAGCGGGGATCTCGCCGTAGCGGACTTCCGCGGTGCGCGCCAGGTTCCCGTCGCGCTCGCTCCGCTTGGCTTCCTCCTTTTTCTCCTCCAGGCGTTCCTTGATCTGACGGATGTCCTTGAGCACCGCCTTCTCGCGCTGCCAGTGCTCCTTGAGCTGCGCCGATTGGCCCTTCAGCTCGTTTAGCTCATCGTTTAGCTTGTTGAGTCGCGCGGTGGCCGCGGTGTCCTGCTCGCGCAAAAGGGCCTGCTTTTCCACTTCGAGCTGGATGATGCGCCGTTCCACCTCGTCGATCTCGGTGGGGAGCGAATCGGTCTCGATGCGCAGGCGCGACGCCGCCTCGTCGATCAGGTCGATCGCCTTGTCCGGGAGGAAGCGGTCGGTGATGTAGCGGTCGGACAAGGTCGCCGCGGCGATGATCGCGCTGTCCTTGATCCGGGTGCCGTGGAAGACCTCGTAGCGCTCCTTCAGACCGCGCAGGATGGAAATGGTCTCCTCGACGGTCGGCTCCTTGGCATAGACCTGCTGGAAGCGCCGCTCCAGGGCCGCGTCCTTTTCTATGTATTTGCGGTACTCGTTGAGCGTCGTCGCGCCGATGCAGTGCAGCTCGCCGCGGGCCAGGGCCGGTTTCAGCATGTTGGAGGCATCCATTGCTCCTTCGGCCGCGCCGGCGCCGACCAGGGTGTGCAGCTCGTCGATGAAGAGGATCACCTTGCCTTCGGAGCGCGCCACTTCCTTGATGACCGCCTTGAGCCGGTCCTCGAATTCGCCGCGGTACTTCGCGCCGGCGATGAGCGCCCCCATGTCCAGGGCGACCAGGCTTTTCTCCTTGAGCGTCTCGGGGACGTCGCCGGAGACGATGCGCTGGGCCAGTCCCTCCACGATGGCGGTCTTGCCGACGCCCGGCTCGCCGATGAGGACCGGGTTGTTCTTGGTGCGCCGGGAGAGGACCTGGAGCACCCGCCGGATCTCCTCGTCGCGTCCGATCACCGGGTCGAGCTTGCTCTTGCGGGCGAGATCGGTGAGGTCGCGGCCGTACTTGGCCAGCGCCTGGTAGGTCTGTTCCGGTTCCTGGCTGGTGACCGCCTCGCCGCCGCGCAGCGCCTGCATCGCGGTCAGGAGCCCCTCGCGGTTCACGCCGTTTTCGGAGAGAATCCGGGAGCTGGGAGAGCTTTTTTCCTGCAGCATGGCGAGGAGGAGGTGTTCGGTGGAGACGAAGGCATCCTTCATCTGGTCGGCTTCTTTTTGGGCCTGTTCCAGCACCCGGTGCAGCGTCTGGGAAATTCCGAGTTGTACCCCGCTGCCGGTCACCTGGGGGAGCCGTTTCAAGGTGGCGTCGACCTGGTTGCGCAACTGGGAGAGATTGGTCCCGAGCTTTTTCAAAAGTTCCGGGACGAAGCCTCCCTCCTGGTCGATGAGCGCCAGGAGCAGGTGCTCGGTTTCAATGGAAGCAGCGGAGCGGCTCGAAGCCAATTCCTGGGCCGCAGCGATCGCTTCCTGGGTTTTCACGGTCATTTTTTCCGGTCGAATCATGGCGATTCCTCCTCTGCGGGGAATAATAGGTACCCCCCCACCGGGTGTCAAGGTAAGGAGCGGAATACATCACATTGAGCGACGGACGGCTCCCGTCTGTGAGTGTTTTCATATTGTGAGGCATGGCTTTGCTGCAGTGAAGGGGGGATGCAGGTGCGATAGAATCAGGTGCTTGAGGTGCAGAGGATGGTAGTCAACGCTGTAGGAGTGGCATTTCTGCCGCGATCCGCCGAAGGCGGTGATAGCAATTGCGGTTATTCGCGCCTGGAAAGGCGCTCCCACAGGGTAAGCGGCTACCGTGCTTACTTTGAAGAGGATATATCGCGACCGGGATGCCGGGTCGGTGTTGCTGATGGCTTGTTGCCGTACCGCGGCACGCCACCGGCCTGGAAGGAAGGGGAGTCTGCTGGGGGCAGTTACTACTTCTCGGCGGTCGAATCCAGCGGGAGCCCGGGCTGTTTCCAGTTCTCACGCTTGATCTTCGGTCCGGCATAGTAGCGGGGGCAGGACGCGATCAGGGCGGTCGCTTCCTGTTTGCAGGTGCGGCGGCAGGAGAGGCAGAGGTTGTTGATCTGTTTTTGTTGCTGCTTCATGGGTAACCAAAGGGGGAGCCGAGCCGGCTCCCCCGTACTTTTGGGTGACGTTGATGTTGCAGTGCCCTCACCCCGAACCTCTCCCGGGGGGAGAGGGGGAAATGCTTCAGACCACCTTCCGGATCCAGCCGAAGGTGTCGGGGATCTTGCCGGTCTGGATGCCGGTGAGGGTGTCGTACAGGGTCTGGGTGATCTTGCCCACGCCGCCGTCGGCCACGGTCGCGGTCTCACCGCGATACCCGAGCAGCCCCACCGGGGTTACCACGGCGGCAGTTCCGCTGCCGAAGGCTTCGGTGATCTTGCCGTCCCGGATGTCCTTGAACAGGTCGTTCACATCGATGCGGCGCTCCTCGATCTTGAGGCCCAGCTTTTTGGCCAGGGTGAGAACGGAATCGCGGGTGATGCCGTTCAGGATGGTCCCTTCCAGGGGAGCGGTCACGATGGTGTCGCCGTAGGCAAAGAACATGTTCATCGCCCCGACTTCCTCGATGTAGCGCCGCTCCACGCCATCCAGCCAGAGCACCTGGTCGAAGCCCTTCTTCTTGGCTTCCAGGCCCGCCTTAAGCGAGTTGGCGTAGTTGCCGCCGGTCTTGGCCTCGCCGGTGCCGCCCGGGGTCGCCCGGACGTACTTGTCCTCAACCATGATCTTGGTCGGTTTGAAGCCCTGGGAATAGTAAGCGCCGACCGGGGAGAGGATCACGTAGAAATAGTAATGATCGGAAGGCTTGACCCCGATCACCGGCTCGACGGCGATCATGGCCGGGCGGATGTAGAGCGAGGTCCCCTCGGCGGACGGGATCCATTCCTTCTCCAGGCGCACCAGCTGCTCGATCCCGGCGACGAAATCCTCTTCGGGTATGGTCGGCATGCAAAGACGTTCCGCCGAATGGTTAAAACGGCGGGCGTTCATCTCCGGGCGGAACAAGACGATGCTCCCGTCGGCCCATTTGTAGGCCTTGAGCCCCTCGAAGATCTCCTGGGCGTAATGAAGCACCAACGCGGCAGGGTCCATCGAAAAGGGGCCGTACTTCTGGATCCTACCGTCTACCCATCCCTGCCCCGCCTTCCACTCTACGAGGAGCATCCGGTCGGTAAAAATCCTGCCGAAACCGAGCTGGGACTCATCGGTGTACTTCGGCTTCATTTCGGCAGCGGGCAACGGTAGTTCTCGAATTTCCATACGGCTTAAACCTCCGATTCTTCGGCGCGGCAAGCGTCGGTTTTTGGGTATGACCTGTTCCTGTACCACATTTGGCGCCCCACCGGCAAGGAATTTAACCGCCGGAAAAGCGCGCCTTTTTTTTCCCATTCCGGCTCCCTTGATTTTTGGAGGGCGAGTTGCTATATTCTATTAGCACTCATCTCTGTCGAGTGCTAACTGCATCCTAAATGTGCAGATGGAGGTAACGAGAATGACTGCAATGAACCTTTCGATGCCGGTACCGGTAGACAACCTTACCCTGTACCTCGCAGAGATAAACCGTTTCCCGCTCCTGTCGGCAGAGGAGGAGCACGATCTGGCCCTCAAGTTCCGCAGGGAGGGAGACCTGGAAGCGGCCCACCGGCTGATCACCGCGAACCTTCGCTTCGTGGTGAAGATTGCCGGCGAGTACCGCTCCTACGGCATGAAGATGCTGGACCTGATCCAGGAGGGGAATATCGGTTTGATGATGGCGGTGCGCAAGTTCGACCCGATGAAGGGGGTGCGCCTCATCTCCTACGCGGTCTGGTGGATCCGGGCCTACATCCAGAATCACATCATCTCCGCCTGGAGCCTGTTGAAGATCGGCACCACCCAGGCGCAGCGCAAGCTCTTCTTCAAGCTGAACCAGGCCAAGCAGGCGATCATGAGCCTCACCGGCGAGGAAGACCTGCACGCCACCGCGCTCTCCCTCGATGTGAAAGACGGCGAGGCGCAGGAAATGGAACAGCGGATGCGCGGCGAACTTTCGCTGGACGCGCAGATGTTCGAAGGGGAGGGGGCAACCTTCCTGGAAAGCCTTCCGGATTTGCGCCAGAACCAGGAAGAGATGCTCGCGGAGCACGAGGAGAGCGTGGTCCTGGAACAGGGGGTGGCCGCGGCGCTTAAGCTTCTCAACGAGAAGGAGCGCTACGTCATCGAGCATCGCGTGACGGCGGACAATCCGATGACCCTGCAGGAAATCGCCGACCATTTCTCCATCTCCCGCGAGCGGGTGCGCCAGATCGAGGAAGGGGCGCTCAAGAAGATGAAGCGGCTGCTCACCCCGATGGTGATTGAGCGGGAAGCGGCGTAGACCCCATCCTCACCCGGTCCCTCCCCTTGAGGGGGAGGGGACGTGCTGCCTAAGAATAAAAAGAAAACGGGCATCCCAGTTTTGGGACGCCCGTTTTATTTTGCCAGCAATGAACCGTTTCGGTTACCGGAAGGCGTTCTCGGTCCCGGCGCGGAGCCGGGCGATGTTTTCGCGGTGGCGCCAGACGACGATGAAAGAGATCACCAGGGCCATGGCGGTAGGTTCGACGCGCTGCTCGATCACGGCTACCGCCAGGGGAGCGACTCCCGCGGCGGTGATCGAGGCAAGGGATACGTAGCGCCACTTGTAAAGGACCGGGACGAAGACCGCCAGGGCCAGGAGGATCGCTAGCGGCGAGATCCCGAGGAAGACCCCCAGTGCGGTCGCCACCCCCTTGCCACCTTTGAACCCGAGAAAGACCGTGTAGACGTGCCCCAGAAATGCTGCCAGTGCAACCCCGGCGATCATCGCCTCGGAAAGCCCGGCGGCGCGGGCGATCAGGACCGGGAGGAGTCCCTTGAGGCAGTCGCCCAGCAGGGTGAGGATGCCGAGCTTCTTGCCGGCGGTGCGGTAGACGTTGGTGGCGCCGATGTTGCCGCTCCCCTGTTTTCTGATGTCGATGCCGAATGCCTTGCCGAGCAGCAGTCCGGTAGGGATGGACCCGAGGAGGTAGGCACAGAGTACGAAGAGGATTTCTTTCAAAAGCAGGCTCCGTTGATGCTTGTAAAAAGACTGCCCATCCTAGCCTATTTCAAAACAAACATCAAGATGTGGCGGGCGCGATTCCGCGGTCGGGAGGCTCCTTACGCAATCAGCTGATTCTAACGTAAACGTTACCGTGTAAGGTGTTGTTTTTTTTCGGCGACGGTGCTAAAACGTGGTGCACGAACCCTCCCCCCCTGGAGCTGCGATGCCATTGGCCAGAACACTCATGAAGAGCAAGATCGTCTCGGTCGGTATCATGCTCATCCTTTTGGCCTGGTTCGTCGACTCCGCGGTCGATGCCTACTTCGAAAGCGGCACCTTCCTGGAACAGGTGCTTCATCCCGACCGGCACGAAATTACCCTGCGCGGCTTTTTCATCACCTTTCAGCTCATCCTTCTCCTCTACATAGCGCGGTACATGGACCGTCTCGATTCCCAGCAGCGTCAACTCAGCGAGGCGTTGCAACTGGCCGAGTACGAAAAGCAGCGCAGCCAGGCATTCATGGACGCGGTCGGCGATGCGATCAGCATCCAGGATACCGACTACCGGATCCTCTATCAGAACCGCGCCCACCAGCAGTTGGTCGGAGACCATATCGGCGAGTACTGCTACGCGGCCTACCAGCACCAGCCGTCGGTCTGCGAAGGGTGCCATCTCAAGCAGTCGTTTCAGGACGGTCTTTCCCACCGCCGGGAGGTGCAAAACGCCGTCCGGCAGGGGCCGCTTTGGATCGAGGTCGTCTCCACGCCGCTACGCGATCCCTCTGGGGCCATCGTGGCCGGGATCGAGGCCATCCGCGACATCAGTGAGCGAAAGCGGGTCGAGACGGAAATCAGCGAGCTCAACAAGGAGCTGGAGCAACGCGCCGACAAACTGACCCACGCCAATCGGGAACTGGAAGCCTTCAGCTATTCGCTCTCCCACGATCTCCGTTCCTTCATCACCCAGATCAGCACCGCCCACCAGGTCCTGGAGGACGCCTGCCACGGTCAGGGGCAGCCGGATGCCTGCTTTGCCGTGCAGGTGATCGGCGATTCCTGCCAGGCGATGGAGGAGTTGATCGAGGCGATGCTGACCCTGTCCCAGGTCTCGCGGCGGGGGATGCAGCTGGAGCCGGTGGATGTAAGTGAGATGGCGCAGGAGATCGGTTTGAACCTGCTGCAGCAGGATATGGACCGGAAGGTGGAATTCGCGGTGACTCCGCACGTGACGGTGCCGGCGGACCGTTACCTGCTGAAGCTCGCCCTGAGGAACCTGCTGGAAAACGCCTGGAAATACACCCGGGACGTAGCGACTCCGCGTATCGAATTCGGCTTCGTGGAGGCGCAGGGGAAAAAGGCCATTTTCGTGCGGGACAACGGCATCGGTTTCGCGATGGAGGACAAAAGCCTGCTTTTCGCACCGTTTAAGAGGTTGCCCAACTCACGCGGTTTCTCCGGAAACGGGATCGGCCTGGCGACGGTGGAGCGGGTGGTCTTGCGGCACGGCGGGACGGTATGGGCGGAAGGGGAATTGGGGAAAGGCGCTGCCATTTACATCTGGTTGCCCGACGTTTCGGTACAGTCGCAGGGGTGACCGGCGGATCCGCCCGGCTCCGGGGGTGCTTTTTCCCCGGTGGTCAGCACCACCGCGGTCATGGCCAGAAATACCAGGTCACGCAGCAGCGCAAGAAGCGGCGAGACTTTCGCCCCCCCCTCTTTGAAGCAGCCGCAGTCGATGTCGAGTCCGCGGACGGCAGCCGAGGCAAGGGCAGCAATGAAGATGAGATTGAGCGCCCCGATCACCAGGGCCCCCGCCTTCACCCGATACCCCGAAAGAATCAGGAGCCCGGAAAAGAGCTCGACCCACGGCAGCACCGCGGCAACGAGATAGCTCGGGAAATACGGCAGAACCTGGTATGCGGCGATCGAGCCGGCAAACCCGACCGGATCGGCGATCTTGGTGACGCCGGCGTAGACGAAAACCGCGCCCAAAGCGACCCTCACCACCACCGGCAGGTACCGTTTCACTCCGCTCATGCTCCCCCCTTCTCCACCGGGTAACCGGCGTCACGCCACTCCGGGAACCCCCCTTCATAGACGTACACCGTGGTATACCCCGCCTTCAGGAGTATCTTTCCCAGTTCCATCGAGTCGTGGCAGGAAAAGCCGTTGCAGTAGGTGATGACGGTGGTTTTCGGAGTCACCCGGGGCGGCAGGGCGATTTTGCCACGCTGCTTGGCATCAGCCAGCGGCAGGCTCACGGCCCCCTTCAGATGACCCGAAGCGAAGGCACCGCGGTCGCGCGCGTCGATGAAGAGCGTGTCGCCGGCGTTGAAAAGCTCCTTCGCCTGCTCGAGGCCCAGGGGCATGGGATCTTCGGCCGCGGCCGTGGCGACCGCCGGTGTGGTCCCGGCGGCCGGGCCGGTCGCCTCGCCTTTCCATGCTTTGAGCAGAAGCGTGTGGTTCCATGAGATGCCGACCAAGGCCGAGAACAAAAGAATGATCAGCGCCTCGCCGGCTGCCTTGGTCGAGCCCTTAAATGTGTTTTCGGTAGCTTTCATAGTCACCTTCGGGTGCCCAAAAATCCACGGAAGGATTCTACCATGAGCGATGAGCAAAGAGCAAAAGCATTGAGCAAAGAGCAGGTGTAGAGCCGGTATCGGAAGGCAGGTGATCGTGGTGTGGAGGGCAGTTATTGAGTGTGAGCGCTAACGGATGACTACTGCACTTTGCTCATTGCTCGCTGCCCATTGCCTTAAAGTCGCCGCGCTTCCAGGCTTCGGACAGGAGCTTGAGTGCCGCGGCGACCGGGATGGCCAGGATGATTCCCCAGAACCCGAAGAGCTCGCCGAGTGCCATCACCATGATGATGGTCAGCAGGGGGTTGAGGTCCATCGAGCGGCGGAAGACCAGCGGCTTCACCAGGTATCCCTCGAGGAAATAGATGACGGCGAAACAGACCACCACCTTGACCAGGGCCAGGGCGCTCTGGAATTTGAGATAGGCGAAGAACAGGGGCGGGATGGTGGCGATGATGACCCCGATGAAGGGAAGCACGGAGGCCACCCCGGCGAAGATCCCGTTGAAGATGGGATAGTCGACGTCCAGTGCCATGAGGGCCGCGCTGGATAGGATGGCGACGATCGCGGAGACGATGACCTGGCCCCGCAAATAGCCGCCGATGCTCTCGTTGATCTCGTTGCCGAGGTGGATCACCGCGGAGCGTTGCTTGGCTGGGAGAAATCCGGCCGCAGTCTCTTTGATCTTCTCCTTGTAATGCAGCATGAAGAAAACGAGGATCGGCGCGAGCACCACGTTGAAGATGTTGAAGACGACGCTCGCCGCGGCGGAATAGGCCAAGGTCCCCATCTGGGAGACCACCTGGTCGACGTTGTCCATCGCCTGGTCGTAAAGCCAGCGCCATTCCTCGGCGCCGTAGAAGCGTCCCTGGATTTCCAGCCCCAGCGCCTTGGCTTTCTTTACATACATCGGCAGCGAGGGAATCATCGCCTGCCACTGGCTGGTCACCAGCGGGACCAATACCGCCGTCGCGAAGAACGACACCACGGTGAGTGCGACGTAAACCACGATGATGCTGTGGGTGCGGGAGAGCTTCTTCCCCTCGAGATAGGCGACCAACGGATCGAGGAGGTACGCGATCACGAAGGAGAGGAGAAAGCAGGAGGTCGTGTGCCGCAGGGCATGGCCGATTGCATACACGGTAGCCCCCAGGAGCACAACCACGACGGTCCGTCCGGCGGCATTGGTTTGGTAGGGCATCGGATCTCCTCTAATACTGCTCCGGGCGTTCGGGTGGGAAGATGTCGTGCTCTTCGAGCCACTCACCGGCGCGGCCGGTCAGCAGCTCTTCTTTCATGGAGTGGAACCGTTCCTGCTCTTCCGGATAGAAAGAGAGGATCTCGGAGAGGCGTGCGAAATGGCTTTTCCCGATGAAGGCGCGTACCAGCATCCCCTTGAGCCCCTCGTTCTCCACGTTTTGGATGAAGGCGTGGATCATCTGGCGCTCCTGGCCGTAATCGAAGGGAGGGATCTCCAGATAGCGTTCCTCCTGGAGCTCGACCTCGTCCCAGATGGGATCGTCGTCAAACTCGGCGGGAACCGAGAAGACCTCGCCGGTTTCCCGGTCCAGAAAGTAGACCAGGTCCGGGTCGGGGTTTTCGAAGGCCTCGAGAAGGTCTTCCCAAACGATTTCCAAATTGCGCATTGCGTGCATCGTTGTCCTTAGGTGCTTAGGTAAACCGGGGCCAGGGGCCAGGTACTGGGGGCTAGGGATAACCTTGGCCCCAGTCTGCTCCACTCCACGGATATCGATATTTGCGAGGGGGCAGGGGAGGAGATGCATCGAAGGGATGCCTGACTAGCCCCTGGTCCCGAACTTCGTCTTTAATTAAGGTTCTGCGTGACCCAAACCCCATTTTTGTATATATTGGCGCCATGCGCAAGATTTTCCTCGCCGACGCCCATCTGAGAGCCCCCGCCGACGCCAATTACCGGGCGCTGATCCGCTTTCTCGACACCCTGCCCACCGATACCGACACCCTCTACCTGCTGGGCGACCTCTTCGAATTCTGGGTCGGCGACCAGCCGGTCTACCGTCACTACGACTCGATCATCGACTGCCTGAAGCGGGTGCGGCAGCGCGGGGTGCGGATCGTCTACTTCGAGGGGAATCACGACTTTCATTTGGCCGGGTACTTCGGCAGAGAAATCGGGGCGGAGGTGCACGGGACGGGAGGCGTCGTGGAGATCGGCGGGAAGAGGGTCTTTCTCTGTCACGGCGACCAGCTCAACCCGGACGATACGCGGTACCGGGTTTGGCGGGCGATCCTGCACAGCGCTGCCGCCGGGCTCATTCTGACCCTGTTGCCGGCCCGGCTCAAGGCGGACGTCGCGGCAAGGCTGTCCCGCCGGAGCAGCCGGCATCACGGCGTCCGGCGCCGCAAATTTGATTATCCCGGCCTGATCCGTTCCTTCGCCGCGGGCCGTTTCGCCGCCGGCTGCCACGCGGTGGTGACCGGCCATTTCCATTTTCCCCTCTGGGAACGGGACGGGGAGCGGACCCTGCTGGCACTGGGGGATTGGATCACCCAGTTCTCCTACGGCCAGTGGCTGGACGGCGCCTTCACCCTGGAGAAGTACCAAGTCGACTAACCCCGCCCAACGACCGAGGGGACTGGCTCAGCACGTGCCGGTCCCCTTTTCTGTTTCTGCCGCTGAATCCCATCCTCACCCTGTCCCTCCCCTTGAAGGGGAGGGGACGTGCGTTGGGTGGCAATGTCCAGATCGTGACTTTGCTGCCCCGCCACCTTCTCCCGGAAACAGGGCAATTCACCTTCACACCCCGAACAGTTCCCGGTAGCGGGCCACCCTGGTCTCCAGCGTCGGCGCGGCAATTTCCTGACAGATCGCGTCGGGGCGGTAGCCGCGGCAGACGGCGGGGCGCTCGTCGTAGATGCGGCAGCCCAAGCCGTCGTCAAGGTGAACGCAGCGTTCTCCCGCGGGCTTCCCCAGGGTGCTGATGTCGGGGGCGACGCAGCAGGTGCCGCATCTTCGGCACTCCATCGGACCTCCGGGCCCTACTTGAAAAACGCCTCCATGGCCTGCTCGCCAAGGTTGGTCGCCTTGATGCGCCACTTGTTCTCGTTGATGACCAGCGCGGCGATGGCGATCTGCGGATCGTCCATCGGGGCGTAGGCCGCGAACCAGCTGTAGTGGCCGGAGGGGAGCGACGGGTCCTTTCCGTCGATGGAGCCGGTCTTGGCCGCGACCTTGAGCGAGCCGAACATGGGCCGGCCGCGCCGGTCGTGGAATGCCCTCCGTGAGGTGCCGCTCACCACCGTCGTGGAAAGCATCCGGGCCAGCGACGAGGCCGTTTCCGGAGTCATTACCCGGCGCAGCGGCAGCGGCTGCTGCTTGAAGAGGGAAACCCCTTTGGCGTCCTTAACCTCGGCGGCAAGCGAGGGGGCCATCATGACCCCGCCGTTGGCGACCGTGGCGATGATCGCCGCGGCGTGATACGGGGAGACCCGGACCTCGCGGTTCAACCCCGCTCCCATCCGCATCAGGGCCTCCACGCTGTCCGGCGCCGGAGCCCGGCTCGGGGTGATCGGCGTTCCCGGGAAGATTTCCTGGTTGAAGCCGAAGCGCTGCGCGTAGGTGAGCAGCGGGTCTCTTCCCACCACGTCGCCGGCGAGCCGTCCGAAGACGGGGTTCACCGACTTGCCCATCGCCACCGAAAGTGACATCTGCTGGTTGTGCCGTCCCGGCCGTACGAACCAGTACTTCGGATTTTCCGAGGTGTGTTTGCCGTTGTAGGCGAACTGGGTGTCCGCCGAAACCTTCCTCTGCTCCAGCGCGGCCGTGGCAGTCACGATCTTGAAGAGCGATGCCATCGGGTAGACCTCATAGCAACCCCGCGCCTCCCAACCCGGCTGGACCGTGGAGTGGGCCGCGGCGGCCAGGATCTTCCCGGTGCGGGGATCCATCGCCACCAGTGCCGCATAGGGGACCCTCATGTCCCGCATCACCTTCTCGACCCGCTGCTGCACCCGTTCGTCGATGGCATAGACCACCGTACCGCCGGGTACCGTAGCGCAGAAGTTGCCGTTCTCCAGGCGCGCTGCGGGGAGGGCCTGGGCGGCCACCTTGAAGGAGCTCCAGTGGTCGACACCGGAAAGAGACGATGCGGTCACCGCCGGTTTCTTCTGTTTCGGAGTCGGGGAGGTGATCAGGGAGTAGATGGGGTACGCCGCCAAGAGGAGCGCGATGGCAGGCAGGAGGTACCGGAGGCGCTTTTTCTGGGCGGGTGGTTCACTGATCTCGGCTGCGATGGAGCGGCACGAACGTGCCATGTCGGAACGGGTGCCGCGCCGTTGGTGCGGCTTGTCTAGGTCTTTAAAATCTTGCATAACTCCGGAGGGGAGAACGATGACGTTCAGAGTTGTGGATATTTGGAAGTTCCGGGGTCGGAAGCGGGACCGGAAGGGGCCGCCTGCCGGGCCTACTGCGCACTTCGAACCGGAACTTAGTCGCTTGTTATCCCGCCACTATATGCCAGTTGCGTCCTCTTTGTCAACGACGGCCGCCCCCTTTTCCGGCTCCTCGACGAGCTCCTTGAGCGTGCCGTTGCCGAGCGCCTCTGCGACGGCGCGGTCGACCGTTTCCAGGATCATCTCGGTGGCTTCCTCGCCGGTGAGCCGACAGTCGGCACCGTGGCTGCGCAGTGACAAAAGGACGTCACGCACCGCAATCTGGTCCAGCTCCCGGCTCGGGTGGTAGCTTTCGCCGGAGCCGGTCGGGACGATGAATCCCGCCTCCTCCAGCTGCGCGAGGGTCTGGCGCATCACCCGCAGCGGGACCCGGAGCCGGACGGCAAGGGACTCCTCGGTCCAGGATGGCTCGCCGCGGTGGAAGGCCTCGGCGATGCGTCGCAGGGTGGCCAGGGCGACCGTCTCGCGCAGGGACTGGCTTACCGTGTCCCCCCGCATTTCGCGGCGGAAGCAACGGAGGTTCTGGTGCAGGGCGACCACCTCCATCCCGAACAGGACGATCAGCCAGCTGACGTTGATCCAGACCATGAGGATGGGGAGCGCGGCCAGGGTGCCGTAGACCGCATTGTAGTTGCCGACCCCGACCTGGAAATGGATGTACCCCCACTGGGCGAACTCCCAGAGGGTCCCGGCGAGCACCGCCCCGAAAAATGCGGAGGGATAGCGGACCCGGGTGTTGGGCATGAGGATGTAGAGGAGGAAGATCGCGACCCAGACGCTCAGGTAAGGGGCGAGTTGCAGCAGGAAGAGAAAGACGTCCCCCAGGTAGGTCCGCTCCAGGATCCAGACCACGACCGACCGATTCTGGAGACTCCCGGTGATGGAGGTGGCGGCCAGCAGGAGCAGCGGCGCCACCACGAGCACGCTCAGGTAGTCGCTGAATTTCCGGTAGAAGGTGCGGGTCTCGGCGACCCCCCAGATCGCGTTGAAGGCTTCCTCGATGCTCCCCAGCATGTTGACGACGGTGAAGAGCAGCGCGACCAGGCCGATCGCCCCGAGCGAGCCGACGTTGGTGTTGTTGATGTAGGTGATTACCCGGGTCACCACCACCTCGGAACCGGCGGCAACCTGTTGCAGGATCAGCGGCGCCAGGCGGTTTTGAACCCCGAATCCCTTCAGCACGGAGAAGGCGAGCGCAAACAGGGGGACGAAGGAGAGGAGCGTGGTGAAGGAGAGCGCGGCGGCCCGGACCAGGCAGCCGTCCTGGTAGAAATTGCGGCAGACTGCGGCGGTCAGCTGGAGCAAATACACACTCCGGCCCTTGATCCCGCCGATTTGCGCCGGATCGAGTTCCCAGAGGGTCTGTGAAAAAAAGCCTTTCGATGGGCCCGATGTCGGCATCTCGGTCTCCGTAGATAGGTTTCCGCCGCGATACTCCCCTTTTGACCAAGGGGGCTGGGGGGACTTGCCTTTATGGTGGCGCATCGCCAACCCCAACCTCACCCTGTCCGTCGCAAGCTCGCGCGGTTGCGCGCGACCCTTGAAGGAGAGGGGACGCAGGTCACTTGGTCAGAAGAGATGATCCGCACAAAAAAAGCCCACCGAAGTGGGCTTTTTTCAGGACCGGTCGGTGCGGGTACTACACCTGCTCCTGTTTTTCCCGCTCCCGCTCCATCGCCTGCTTACCCGCCTCGATGGCGGAAGAGATGATGTTTTTCTTCTCGATTACCAGCTCCTTGCCGTCCTCGTAAGAGGCGCGGATCTTCTCCTGGGCGTCACTGGCGTATTCCTTGATCTTGCTTACCGCGTCGTCGGCGAGGTCCTTGATGTCGCCGCGCAGCTCCTCTCCGCTTTTGGGAGCCAACAGGAGCGCCGCCCCGACCCCGACGGCCGCACCGGCAAGAAAGGAAAGCAGTACCGTACCCGCTCCAATACCGTCGTTTTCTTCAGACATAGCTGTTACCCCCTTTTTTTGGAAATTCTGTCCATGATAAAGCGCCCGGCGACCTTCGCCCCGGTGAGCCAAAGCGATGAGCCGGAAACGAGACCGGTAATGCCCGAGGCAATCCGGTTGATCATCCTGATGTTCTCTCCCGCCTGGCCGAGTTCCCCGGCCAGCAATCCGACCCCCTCCGCGTTGGCGGCAACGGCGCTGGTCAGCTCGTGGATGTCCGCAACCGTCTGGTACATCTCCTCGATGAGCGGTTTGAGCTGGGTATTGAAGGTTTCGGAAACGGTGCGGACGGAGATCGCGGCCTTTTTAAGTTCGAGAAGGACCGGAATGGTGAAGGCGGTAAGAACAACCAGGGTTATGGCGGTGATTGCCGTGGCAATAGAGATGACGAGCATTCTCGCTCCTCCTTCAGATGAGTTGTGTTGGAACGGTCCGTTCGGGAGATCTGGTCCCGGTGGAGAGCCCCCTTCCTCAAGGGGAGGGGCAGAATGCAAGGAGGCCGGCAGGGATCTGCCGGCCTCCCGATACTGCTCGCCAGGTGCTTACTTCTTGGTAGCCGGCTTCTTCGCCGGGGCAGCTTTGGCAGCCGGAGCCGCCGGCTTGGCGCCGCCCGCCGGAGCCGACCAGTGGTTCAGGTCGTGGGCGATGTTGTGGCACTCCTGGCACTTGGCGAACTTGGACATCAGGGAAGCCGGATGCGGAACGCCGTGGCAGTCGGTGCACTTGGGCACGGTCTTATGCTTGTTCTGGTGGCAGTACACGCAGGCAAGCTTGCTGTGCTTGGCGGTGCTGTTGGCCAGGAGGTTGAACGGACGCTTGTGGCAGGCGGCGCAGTACTTGGAGGGGGTGTCCGCCTTGTAGGTCACGTTGAGCGGCTGGTGCGCCTTGTGGCACAGCTTGCACTCGTTCTTGGTGATGTCGCTGGAGTGCGACTTGTGGCACTGGGTGCAGTCCGGCTTTTTGCCGTGAACGTTGTGGCAGAAGGAGCAGGCGAGGGAGGTGTGCTTGCTCGGGTATGCCTTGAGCTGCTCGATCTGCGGCTTGTGGCAGGTCAGGCAGGCGTCGGTCACGTTGGTGCCGAAGGTGATGACTTTCGGGGTGTGCGGGTTTCTATGGCAGCCGAGGCAGTCCTTCAGCTGGAAGTGCGGCTTGCCGGTGTGGCACATGCTGCACTGCGGAATCGGGTGTTTCACCTTAGGAGGATGACCGACGTGGCAGTCCTGGCAGGTAATTTCGGTTTTGTGCTTGCCACCCTTCTCGGCGATATCCTTGGGGGGTTTTTCATGACATTTCTGGCAGTCGCTGCTATTAAGCGTCGCAGGCGCCTGACCAGGCTCAGCGGCCCACGCCGTTCCGATACAGCAGAACAGTGCCAATGCCGCTAAAAGGTTGAAAAGTCTTGCTACTCTCATTGGTCCCTCCTAGGTGTTAAACCGTAGTTAATTATTAATCACGGATTTATATAACGGTTGCTTTGGATTGTCAACAGTTGCCTGCAAAAACTGGGAGGTAAAACGAATACTTTCACCAGATTTTTTCATTTTCGCAGCAGGGTCGATTAGAGCTCGTCGGGAGTCTTGTGACGATGTTGAAGAATGTATCCTGTTCCAGCCAGGAAGCTCCTCGGTTTCGCCTGACCGGAAAGCGGTGCGGGCGATCTTCTCACAGGCTCGATCAAGTGTCAAAGAAGATTCGCAGCATTGCTTAAAGAAGTTGTATTGAGACGGAGCGGGTGAAGATAATAAATGGAGAGCGATCACCCTCTGCGGCAGGAGGATCGGCAGGTAGTCGGCAGGTGTTGGAGGGAGGTCCCGGAGGATCAGTTGGACGGAGGGGAAATGACAGTACGGGATCTGCTAAGTTCTTTTGTGGTGGTGTTTTATCTGTCCTGGGCGACGCGAAGATGAATGCCGGAGCTTCTGACTCCAGAGCTTCCCCGCGTTCGAAAGGACGCCGCAGGCAGCGCCCGCAACGCCGCGGCGTCGGATGGGGGGGCGGCACCTGCGGGCCCGTTCCCGAAAGCGGCTCGGAGGCAGCGCCGAGCCGTCCCCCAAGCCACCCTGGCGCAGCTTCTGGCATCGTGGGGAATCCCCGTACCTACAATAGAATTGATTTTTTCGGGGCAAATTTATATAGTGCCGGGATAGTGTAACGCCCTAGAGGATGTGCTCATGATACGAAAGATATTGGTCTATCCCGACCCGGAGCTGAAGAAACCTTCCCTGCCGGTTACGGTCATTAATGATAAGATGCGCGAACTGGTGCGGGACATGGTGGAAACCATGTACGACGCTCCCGGCGTCGGGCTGGCCGCGCCGCAGATCGGGGTGCATCAGCGGGTGGTGGTCATCGACTGCGCCGGCAAGGACGAGCCCCCCGAGCTGATCGTCGCGATCAACCCGGTGATCATCCACGCCGAAGGCGAGGCGTACGAGGAGGAGGGCTGCCTCTCGGTCCCCCGCTACTCCGCCAACGTCCGGCGCCACGCCCGGGTCGTGGTGAAGGCCCTCAACCTCGACGGCGAGGAGATCACCTACAAGGCGGAGGACCTCCTGGCGATCGCCTTCCAGCACGAGATCGATCACCTGGATGGCATCCTGTTCATCGACCACCTCTCCCCGCTCAAGCGCGGAATCTTCCGGAAGCGCTACCAGCGCTCCCACGACGAAGGGGATGTTTAGTGACCGGACTTAGAATTGTCTTCATGGGAACCCCGGACTTCGCCTGCCCGACCCTGGCGAAACTGATCGAGCGCGGCGAAAACGTGGTTGCCGTGGTGACCCAGCCGGACCGTCCGAAGGGACGTGGGCAGCAGACCCTGCCGCCGCCGGTAAAAACGCTGGCCGTCGAGCATGGCATCCGCGTGCTCCAGCCGGTCAAGGTGCGCCTCCCCGAATCGATCGAGGAGATCCGCGCGCTCGAGCCGGACCTGATCGTCGTGATCGCCTTCGGACAGATCCTTCCCAAGGCGCTGCTCGACATTCCGCGCCTGGGGTGCATCAACGTCCACGCCTCGCTGCTCCCCCGCTACCGGGGGGCGGCGCCGCTCAACTGGTGCATCATCAACGGCGAGGCCGAGACCGGGGTCACCACCATGATGATGGACGTAGGCCTCGACACCGGCGACATGCTCCTCAAGGCGGTCACCCCGATCGATCCCGAGGAGACCACCCGCGAGCTCCACGACCGCCTCTCCGTCATGGGTGCCGAACTCCTTGCCGAGACCGTCGACCAGTTGGCCCAGGGGCGCCTGGTTCCCGAGAAGCAGGACGATGGCCTCACCTGCTACGCTCCCATCCTCAAGAAGGAGGACGGGCAGATCGACTGGACCAAGGACGCCCAGCAGGTGAAGAACCTGGTCCGGGGGATGACCCCCTGGCCCGGCGCCTTCAGCTGCCTGGACGGCAAGCTCCTCAAGATATACCGGGTGCAGACCGCCGACGGCTCCGGCGCGCCCGGCTCGGTACTCAAGGCCGGCCGCGACGGCATCGAAGTGGCCTGCGGTTCCGGAAGCGTGCTCCTGCTCGAACTCCAGCTCGAAGGGAAAAAGCGCCTTCCCGCCGCCGATTTCGTCGCCGGGTGCAAAGTCGAACCCGGCACTCTCCTCGCTGCAAAGGGGACCCCCATTGTCTGATACGAGCAACACCGTAAAACCTCCCAAGAAGCGCCTCTTCGTTGCGCTGATGGGGATGACCTGCCTCCTCGTGGTCGGGCTCATCTACCTCGGCTGGTACATCCCGACCCGCGGGCTCGCCAACATCCATCCCGACCTACCCCGGATCATCGGGATGGTCTTCGGCATCCTCTCCGGCGTCGCCGTCCTGGGCACCGTGCTTTTGGTCCTCACCACCGCTTTCGGCAAGGACATCCTCTTCACCAAGTTCATGCGCGGCGTGGTGATCAAGTTCCTCCTGCCGCTCATCGAGATGATCGGGCGGCTCTGCGGCATCTCCAAGGACACCATCCGGCAGTCGTTCGTCGCCATGAACAACTCCCTGGTCGCCTCGCAGCGGCTCAAGGTGCGGCCGGACCGGATCCTGATCCTTTTGCCGCACTGCCTGCAGCTTTCCGACTGCGAGATCAAGGTGACCGGCGACATCGGCAAGTGCGTCCGCTGCGGCCGCTGCGACATCCGCGGCCTGGCCGACCTGGCGCAGCGCTACAACATCGACATCTCGGTTGCCACCGGCGGCACGCTGGCCCGCAAGGTCATCATCGAGAAGCGCCCCAAGCTGGTCCTCGCCGTCGCCTGCGAACGCGACCTCACCTCCGGCATCAAGGATTGTTATCCCCTTCCGGTCATCGGCGTCCTCAACGATCGCCCCTACGGCCCCTGCTTCAACACCAAGGTCGATGTGGACAAGATCGAGGAAGCCCTGCGCTCCGTGCTCCCGTAGCATGGGACCGGTCTCGCTCAAGAACGGTTCCCGCGTCGGCTTCCTGCTGGCCCTGGCCGCCCTCCTCCTGACCCTGACCGCCGGTCCCGGCGCCGCTGCGGTCATCACCGGCTACTCGGTCATCTCCAAGGCGGGCACCGATTTCTCCGGCCGGGAACTCTGGGCGACCCGGAGTTTCCTGGAGGACGGCGTCCCGCACCTGCTCGCCGTCGATCCGCGCACCTTCCGCACCTACGACCTGCCGGCGGTCTCTTTCCGGGCGCACGGCTCGGTGGAGCGGTTCCGCGCCACCCCCTTCGGCAAGAGCCTGGCCGAGTACACCGCCGCCCCTTACCACCTGCAAAACCAGGGTGCCACCCATGCCGAGGCGGGGAGCGGGGTCTGCCTGACCGTCGACCTCTGTCCTTCCAAGCGCCCCTTTGAATGGGAGATGTTCGACCAGGTCGCGGCGCTGGATCAGAAAGGACCGGTGCCGGTCGCGATCGCCATCTCCGGGGCCTGGCTGAAAAACCACCCGCAGGAGCTCGCCTACCTCAAAGCCCAGTCCGCCCGCGGCACCCTGGCCATCACCTGGGTCAACCACTCGCTGCACCACCCCTACGATCCCAAGCTGCCCCTGGCGGGGAATTTTCTCCTCACCCCCGGCACCGACTTCGACCGCGAAGTCCTGGAGGTCGAGGTCCTCTTGCTCTCCGAGGGCTTGGTCCCGTCCCCGTTCTTCCGCTTTCCGGGTCTGGTCGCCGACCAGGCGACGGTGCGGCGGCTGCGTGAGCTTTCCCTTATCCCGCTGGGGAGCAACGCCTGGCTTGCCAAGGGAGAAAAGGTCGAACCGGGGAGTTTCATCCTGGTGCACGGCAACGGCAACGAGCCCAAGGGGATCAAGCTCCTTCTTCCGATGCTGAAGCGGCTCACGCTCCGGCCGCTTTCCGAGGCCCTGTCCGGGCGCCTCCCATGAACTTCCTCGCCAAGCTCCTGGTAACCAACCTCGTCATCATCAGCTGCGCCCAACTGGGCCGGCGCTACCCGGCACTGGCCGGACTGATCGCCACCATGCCGATCACCACCCTGCTGGTGCTCTTCTGGCTGTACAGCGACCGCCCGGGCGACTACCAGAACCTGGTGGCGTACAACCGGGGGGTGCTGTTCGGGATCGTGCCGACGATCCTTTTTTTCGCCACGTCTCTGTATTGTTTCCACCGGCAGCTGCCGGTCGGGGCCGCCGTCGGAGCGGGCTTCGTCGCCTGGCTGGCCGGAGCGCTGGTGCACCAGTGGGTGCTGCGGTAGCTGCACTGCAGATACGGCAGGCCGTGAGGTCTTTCTTTGTAAGGTGGGAGAGGCGCCGGGCTCCGGCATCGCCCCCGGTAGGGCGCTCCCACCGGAGCTGGTGCCGGGATACGTAGGGGCGCAGCAGCTGCGCCCACCAGACCTGCCGTTAAGTCCCCCTTGGAAAAAGGGGGATTCAGTGGGATTTGCTTTTCAGGTATGAATCAGTAGTGAGAGGCATGACAACCTCAAAGGCAAATCCCCTCCGCCCCCCCTTTTGTCAAAGGGGGGAGATACAAGGACCGATAACGATGAAGCGCATCATCACCATATTGCTTATCCTGCTTTCCTTCCCGGCCGCTTCCTTCGCGGCGGCGCCGCGGCTGGTCGTGGCCCAGGGGCCGACGCCGGTGCTCAACACACCGGACTTCCCGAAATACTTCGGCGGGACCATCAAGCTCGACCCCTGCGTCGGTGTCCGCCCCATCGAGTTCGTCGCCCTCCCGGGGACCCTGTTCCAGGTCGAAGGGGAGGTGCAGCGGGACGGGGTTCCCATCTACCGCGTCACCACCGCCGACTATCCCTATCCGTCCGACACCGGCTACTTCGTCGATTCCCGCTTCGTCGCGCCGGCCCCGGCCGGAACCGCGGAGCGCGCCCGCCGTCTTCCTTCCCTGGCAGAGGTGCAGCGCGGCCTGCTCGCCAGCCTGGGTAAACCGTACGTCTGGGGCGGCAACTGGCGTGACGGCATTGCCCAGCTGACCTCGCGCTATCCGAACGCCGATCCCCTCGCCGGGGTCGACTGCTCCGGTCTTCTCTACCAGGCGACCGACGGCGTCACCCCCAGAAACACCTCGGCCCTCACCTCCTACGGGCGCCCGGTTGCCATCGCGGGACTCAGTGCGGAACAGATCGCCCGCAAGCTGGAACCGCTCGACCTGATCGTATGGAAAGGGCACGTCATGATCGTCCTCGACCGGGACCGGATCATCGAGAGCGTGATGGCCTGCGGGAGCGGCAAAAACGGGGTGGAACTGCTGCCGATCCAGGAAGGGGTGCGTCGGGTGATGAAAACGAGAAGGCCGCTCGACGATTATCGCCAGGCGGCCCGGGGGAAGAAGGGATTCGTGGTCAGGAGATGGTTTCCGGCTCGCTAGGCCGGGACGGCGCGCGCCGCTTCAGCATTGCTTCGGCGCGCCGTTTCCTCAGTTCGTACTCGACCTCCTCGCGCTGCCGCTCGCCCAGGGATTTCAGGCGCAAAAGCCGCTCCACCTCGGAGGTTGCCACCTCGGGGAGAAAGAGGGTGAACCAGATCGCCGGCGTCTTGGCATTTTGCAGCATGGCGCGGCGTACCGACGGGAGATGCCCCCAGCGGCGGTGGCGGGCGATGGCGGAGATGGATTCCGGTGTGGCCGCGGCACCCCGCACGTAACTGAGCAGCGCCGATTCCCGAAGCACCGGGTTGGACAGGACCGCCTCAACCACCTGGATCTCCGGTTCGGCAAGGAGCGCTTCCAGGATGTGCAGGCTCCCCCGGCGGGCCATGGTGACCTTGTTCCCCAGCGGTGTGTCCGGGATGAGTTTCAGGACCGCCCGCTCGGCGGCCGCCTTGTGATCTCCCAGCACGCCCGGGTGCTGGATCAGGGCGACCAGTTCGAAAAGGTGGAACTGGGGCAAAAGCCCGGTGAACAGCTGCGGCGAGGTCCTGGGATGGGCGGCAACGGCGATCTTCAGCCCGATGTTCCGGGCAACGAGCGGCAGCCGCGCGATCAGCTTCAGGATGTCGGCCGGCAGGTCCCGGCGTCGCAGGACATCCATGACGTGGCGCTCTTCCAGGCGGGGATCGCGCAACACCGCACGGAGCAGATCCGCGTCGCCCTCCTTCAAAAGCTCGCTCAGGTCCTGCCCGCTGCGGTGGGCCAGGCGGGCCGTTTGGGTGGCGATGTTGTCGTCGTTATCACTCGGCACAGCAGGATAACCTCTCGAGGTCCCGGCGGAAGGCCTGGGCGCACAGGCGCAGCCCTTCCCCGATGGAAGGATAGACATGTACCGTGTCGGCGAGGTCCGCGACGGTCATCCCGAAGCGGACCGCCAGGGCGGCCTCGTTGATCACGTCCGCGCCGCGGTGGGTGCTCAGGTGCACCCCCAGGATCTTGCCGGTCGCCTTGTCGGCCACGATCTTGATGGCACCGCGCAGGTCGCCGGTGACGTGCGCCTTGGGGATGGTCGCCGCGTCGATGGTATGGCAGATCACGTCGAAACCGGCCTGTTTCGCCTCCTGCTCCCGGTAGCCGACCATCGCCACCTCCGGGTCGGTGAAGATCGCCATCGGAATCGTGTGGTGGTCGATCTTGCAGCCGCAGCCGGAGATCATGTTATCCACCGCGAGGATTCCCTCGCGGGCGCCCACGGTAGCGATCTGCATGCCGCCGACGACACAGTCGCCGGCCGCCCAGATTTTGGGAGCCGTGGTCCGCATCCCGTCGTCGACCTTGATGAAGCCGCGTCCGTCCACCTCGACCCCGGCCCGCTCCAGTCCGATGTCGGCGGTGGCGGGAGCGGTCCCGACCGCCAGCAGCAGCTTTTCGGCGAAGAAGGTGCGCGGCTCCCCGGCGACCTCGGCAAAGACGCGGGTGAGGCCGTCTTCCTCGGAGACGCTGCAGACCGCGGTGTTGACGAATATCTCCATTCCTTCCGCCTCCAGCGCTTCCCGGAGCGCCTGCGCCGGTTCCTCCTCCACCGCGGGGAGAATCCGGGGGCCGTGCTCCAGGATGGTCACCCGGACCCCGAGGCGGGAGAACATCTGCCCCAGTTCCAAGGCGATGACCCCGCCGCCGACGACGGTGATCGAAGAGGGGATCTCCTTTAAGAGCAGCGCGCTCTTGCTGGTGAGGTAGGAGATGCGCTCCAGCCCGGGAATGGGCGGGACCCGCGGGAAGCCGCCGCTGGCGATCAGGATGTGCTCCCCTTGCAGCACCTGGTCCCCGATCTGGATGGTGTCCGGGCCGATGAAGGTGGCGTTTCCCTTCATTAGCGTCAGTCCCGGCACCTTCCTCAGCACGTCGAGGTACTTCGTTTGGCGCAGTTCCTGGACCACGCCGTTTTTATGCGCATCGAGCCGGGAGAACTGCAGCTCCCCGGCCGAGGTCCCCAGCCCCAGCCTCTCCCCCAGCTCCGCCATGCGCCTGAACAGCGCGGCATGGATGAGGGTCTTGCTCGGAATGCAGCCCCAGTTGATGCAGGTTCCCCCCAGCACGCTCTTCTCGATCATGAGCGAGCGTGCCCCGAGGGCTTGGGCTCTGAGCGCGGCCGCGAAGGCGGTCGATCCCGAACCGACAATGATGATCTCTTGCTCTGCGATCATAAAAGATGTCCCTGAGGCCAGTGTAACGAAAAGGGACTACCGGAGTAAATGAAAAGAGTGCTCCGGTTTTTCCCGGTAAGACGGCAGGAAATAACGCTAAATGATTTCTCCGCCCCGCCGATAAGTGCACCATGCCGTGCCGGCGTCGGGAGCCCTGCCGTCGGTGCAGCCGTCAGTCAATCGGACCCGGCTCTCACGGAAGGGAGCGGGGTAAAGTCCAGGAGGGACGCCGACCATGAAATATTTCAACCTGCTGGTTGCGCTTATGTTGCTTGCGAGCTGTTCCTCGCAGGTCCCCATTGCGGTTAACCATCCCATCTCGACCCAGCTCAAGGCCAAGTCCACCCATCATTGGGACGTCCTCGCCGACGACGTCGCCAAGGAGACCTCCGCCCTTTTGGACAGCGAGCCCAAGAAGAACCCGGTCCTCAAGGGGAAACCGTTCTACGTGGTGCCGCAGCCGGGCGCCAGCACCTTCGACCGCGCCTTCCGCGACCTGCTGATCACCCGGATGGTGAACCGCGGGCTGCCGGTGTCCAAGCAGAAAGGGACCGGGGTCGAAATCCAGTACGAGACCCAGATCGTGCAGCACAACAGTCCCCGCTACGGCCACATTCCCGGCACCCTGACCGCGCTTGCCGCCGGCGTGTGGGTGGTGCGCGAAGTGGTGGAGGGCAGCGTGGCCGCGATTCCCGGCGCCATCGGGCTCTCCGCCCTGGCGGACTGGGGGCTGGGCAAGTATTCCGGCGGGACCACCCCGACCGAGCTGATCGTGACCACCTCGATTGCCCAGGACAACCGCTACCTCTACCGCAAGAGCAGCATCTACTACATTGCGACCGAGGACTCCGAGCTGTACCAGGAGAGCACCGACACCCCGGGGACCGAGCGGGGCCTGAAACGTCTGGAGGTGGTCGGACAATGAAAAAGCTTCTTTTCCTCGCCTTGCTGTTGCTTATCGTCCCGACGGTCGCCGGTGCCGCCTCCGGCAACGGCGCGACCCAGCTTTTGGAAGCCAACTACCGCGCGGTCGAGCAGATGGTCGCCTCGATCCCCCCCTCCCGGGCTCTCAACAAGCAAAAGCCGATTATCGTCGCCACGGTGGTAAACGTGGATGACCTGGGCGGTTCCCGGTTCGGGCGGATGCTCTCCGAGCAGATCGGCACTCGGCTGACCAACCTCGGCTACTCGGTGATCGAGCTCAAGCTGCGCGACAAGATCTTCGTCCGCCAGGGGGTGGGCGAGCTGATGCTGTCGCGCGAGGTGCGGGACATCTCCGGCAGCCAGAAGGCCCAGGCCGTCGTGGTCGGTACCTACGCCGAGTCGGTCGGCGGGGTCTATCCCGGCTCCAGCGGCAGCGTCTACGTCACCCTGAAGATCGTCGGGGTGACCGACAACGTCGTCATTTCCGCCTACGATTACGTCCTTCCGCTCGACGCCAACATCCGGTCGCTGCTGTACCCGATCCGCTAAACGAGCTCTGAAGCCTGCCCGGCGTCCCCTCCCCTTCAAGGGGAGGGACAGGGTGAGGATGGGGTTCTCTTATCAGAGGGAGCTACGATGAACCGCCAAACGCCGCTCTTGATCATCATGCTGCTGCTCGCCGCCACCACCTGCTGGGCGGAAGGCTACGACACCTATATCGCGGTCAAGGGGGGCTCCTTCTTCCCCAACGGCCGCAGCGGGAGCGCGACTTCTTCGGAGAACGGCTTCGGCAACTTCTCCCTGGCGTACAACGGGGAGGTTGCGGTGGGGATCCGCCCGGAATCCTATGCCGCGGTGGAGCTGGGCGTTGGTTACTACGAGACCGATGCCAGCATCGCCGATACCGCCGGGGTCACCCGCAGGTACGACGCCATGGCGGTACCGGTGACCCTGACCGCCAAGGGAATTCTCCCGTACGGCCGGCTCGAGGCATTTGCCGGCGCCGGGATCGGCTACTGGCTCAGCCGGCTCCACTTCCGGCGCATCGCCGCCGACGGCACCCAGGACGCCGAGCGCAACCTCAATGCGGGAGCCTTCGGGTACCAACTGGTGGCCGGGGCCGATTACCGGGTGACCTCGCGACTGGACCTGGGGATCGAGGCCAAGTGGTCCCAGGTCAAGCCGGAGTTCGATTTCGCCGGGACCGACAATCTGGGCAAGGTGAAGTGGGAATTCGGCGGCACCACCCTGAACGCCGCGCTGAAGTATCGCTTCTAACCGGCCTTTGTATTGATAAAGGTCCGCATAATGTAGTATGAAAAGGCCTGGATGACGTCTGTCTTCCGGGCCTTTTTTCTTGATGAGGTGACCATGCAATATCCGATATCGGACTTGGTGCGCGGGGTGCATTCACCGCCCATTTCAGAAGTGAAGGGGTGGCTTGCCGCGGCGCGGCTCCAAATCCCGGTGATCGATCTCTGCCAGGCGATCCCCGACTATCCCCCGGCGCGGGAGCTGACCGACCACCTGGCGACCCTTCTGGACGATCCGCTTCTTTCCAGGTATTCGCCGGACGAGGGGCTTTTGGAGGTGCGCGAGGCGATCTGCACCGGCTACCAGCGCAGCTACGGCGGGCGCCTCCGCCCCTCCGAGATCTGCCTGACCATCGGAGCCAGCCAGGCCTTTTGGCTTGCCTTGGTCACCCTGTGCCGGGCCGGCGACGAGATCATCGTCCAACTCCCGGCCTACTTCGACCACCCGATGGCGCTCACCTCCCTTGGCGTGCGTCCCATCTACGCCCCCTTCGACGAGCACAGCGCTGGGCTCCCCAACGTGAAGACCCTGGAAGGGCTCATCACCGACCGGACCCGGGCCATCCTCCTGGTCTCCCCGAGCAATCCGACCGGCGCCGTCATCCCGCCGGCGCTGGTTCGCGAGCTGTACGAACTGGCCGCGCGCCGCAAGATCGCCCTGATCCTGGACGAGACCTACAACGCCTTCATCACCGGCGGCGTCCGCCCCCACGACCTCTTCGAGGACGACGACTGGGGCGAGCACTTCATCCATATCGCCTCCTTCGGGAAGACCTACGCCCTGACCGGGTACCGGGCCGGGATGCTGGTGGCGGCCCCCGAGTTCATCTCCAACGCGCTGAAGGTCCAGGACACCATGGCGGTCTGCCAGCCCCGCATCACCCAGCACGCGGTCCGCTACGGGATGGAGCACCTCGACGAATGGGTGGCGGCCAACCGGGTGACCATGGAGCGGCGTCACGAGCTTTTCCGTTCTGAATTTGCCAAGCCGGGGAACGCCTTCCGCCTGGTGGCCAGCGGTCCCTTCTTCGGGTGGGTGCGCCATCCTTTCGATGGATGCAGCGGCCGCGAGGTGGCCAAGCGCCTGGTGCAGGAGGCGGGGCTGTTACTGCTCCCCGGGGAGGTGTTCGGTCCGGGGCTGGAGCGCTATCTCCGGCTGGCTTTCGGCAACATCAGCGAAGAAGCGATCCCCGAGGCGGTGCGGCGTTTCCGGGAGTTTCCGGTCGGCCCGGCGGGGCCGGGCCAGATCGGAGACCAGAGAGGCGACGTGGTGCTGACCTTGTAGGGGCGACATTCCTGTCGCGATTCAAATACCCTTAAGATCGATGTTGCCCGTCCCTCAGGTAAAGGGAACATTGAGCGAGACTGACGCTTACCTCAGAATGAATACTGGCGAGCGGGGGCAACAGACTGGGCGAGGATGGGGGGTCAGACATGTATAGAATCGGCATAGATTTAGGCGGCACCAAAACCGAAGCCCTTCTTCTCGGCCCGGACGACGCCGTGCTCCACCGCGAGCGCCGCGCCACCCCGCTGGCGGACGGCTATCAGGCCATCCTCAACCAGGTAGCGGCGATGGTAAACGAAACCGCCGGCCTGGTCTCCCATGCCGGGAGCTACACCGTCGGCGTCGGCATCCCCGGCTCCATCGACGCCCTGAGCGGCCTGGTCCGCAACGCCAACTCGGTCTGCCTCATCGGGCAGCCGTTGCAATTCGACCTGGAACGCCTTCTTGCCCACCCCGTCGGCGTGCGTAACGATGCCGACTGCTTCACCCTCGCCGAATGTCGCATGGGTGCCGGCTCCGGGGAGGGATTGGTCTTTGGCGTCATCATGGGGACCGGCTGCGGTGGGGGCGTAGCCATTGACGGCGTGGTGCGCGAAGGGCCGCACCGGATCTGCGGTGAGTGGGGACACTTCTCCGTCGATCCGCAGGGGGCGGAATGCTACTGCGGCAACCGCGGCTGCGTCGAAACCAAGATCAGCGGCTCCGGCGTCGAGCGTGCCTTCGCCGCCCGTTACGGCGAACCCCTCACCATGGACCGGATCGTCGAACTGGCGCGGCAAGGCGAGCCGCGCTGCCGCGCGGCTTTCGACACCTTCCTCGACGACTTCGGGCGCTGCCTGGGCGGGGTGATCTCCATCCTCGATCCCGATCTCGTCGTGTTGGGCGGCGGGCTTTCCAACATCGAAGAGCTTTACACCGAGGGGTTCCAGCGCGTGCGGCACTACGCCTTCCACGACGATCCGCGCACCCCCGTGGTGAAAAACCGCCTCGGCGATTCCGCCGGCGTCTTCGGCGCCGCCTGGATCGGGAAGTAAAACCACCAACGCATAGAAGCGAACACGCAAAGACCCAAAAACCAAAGACCCAAAAACCAAAGACGCAAAGACGCCAGGAAGGACCCCAGGGTATTCTTCCGTGCGTTTCTTGCGTCTTCGTGTTTCAGATCCTGTTTTTGATCAAGCCGCTTTTCATGCAAAAGCATATACTGGCAGAAAGACTAAACATCTCTTGCTCTTGAAGGAGGAGATTGTGAATACCATATCGTGTAGAGAGTTAAAGGAGCGCATTGAGAGAGGGGCGGTCGTCATCGATGTCATGACGCCGGAAGACTATGCCTGTTGCCACCTCGCGGGTGCCCGTAGTGCCTGCATCTACGAGATGGCATTTATGGACCACATCAACAACTGCGGTGTCTCTCCGGAGGCAGAAGTGGTGGTCTACGACGCCACCGGGACCACGTTGGCCGCGCCGACCGCAGCGGGACGGCTGAAGAAGGCGGGCTACGAGAAGGTGCTCGTGCTGGATGGCGGCTTGGCCGCCTGGCGTGCGGCGGGGCTGCCGGTGGAAACCGGTGCTGCGGAGGCGTTCACTGGGCCCGAACCGGCCGACGGACGCTACCGGGTCGATACCGAGCGCAGCCGGCTGGAGTGGATTGGGCGCAACTTCAACAACCGGCACACGGGTCGCATCTCGGTGCGGGAAGGGGTCCTCGCGTTTGAGGGAGGCGTTCCGGCAGGCGGTACCCTGGTGCTGGATATGAACACCATCGAGAACTTCGACCTTACCGATCCCGCGTGGCACGACCTGTTGATCCGGCATCTCAAGTCCGAGGACTTCTTCCATGTGGAGCGGTTCCCGACGGCTACCTTCACCCTCAGCCGCTGGGACATCGAGAAGGGGCGTGCCAGCGGCGACCTCACGATAAGAGACGTCACCCGGGAGGTAACGTTTCCGGCGCAGGTCCAAATACAGGAAGACGGGAGCGTCAAGGCCCACGCCGCCTTCGACATCGACCGCACCCAATGGAACGTGAACTACGGCTCGACGCGCCTCTTCGAGCGCCTCGGCATGCACCAGGTCCACGACCTGATCACCCTGGAACTCTTCATCGTGGCGGTCCGCTGAGCCCCTTTACCCCCTCTCCCTCAGGGAGAGGGGCGGGGTGAATGCCTGTGGGTGGGAAATGTCGCGTTTCGTCCCTCAACGCGACCTGCGGGCGGCCCGTCCGGACGGGCACTAAGGGGCCCGTGGTACATAACGAAGGCCGGCATCCTCATCGGGGTGCCGGCCTTCTTTTTCTTCCTGTGGAACAGCTGGTGGGGGAGTGCCTATTGCCGCTCCAATGGCATGTCCTCGGTTACTGCTGCGCCTGGTTCTCCAGGCGGTGCTGGATCGGGGCGAGCTTTTTCTCGATCTTCTTGCCGATCCAGATCTGCGGGTTGGACGGGGTCTCGCCTTGTTCGTTCTCCCATTTGCGGATCGTCTCGCGGGCCTGGTCGAAGGCCTTGGTGATGGAATAGTTCTGGCTCAGCGCGCCGAAAAAGGCGTCGCCAAACCAGGTGTACTTCTCGCCGAAACCACAGCCGAAGGATTCGTGGGTCGGATCGGCGGCGGTGATGATGAGGGTCCGGTCGTCCTTCAGGGGCTCGATGAAGCCGCCGGAATAGCAGGCGGAGACGACAATCACCCGGTAGGGGATCTCGGAGCTCTTCAGCATGCGCCGGATCGACTCGGGGGTGATCTGGTCCAGGTCGAGCGGCCCGTTGCTCACGTCAAGCTCGTGCTGGCGCGATCCGTGCGAGGTGAGGTAGAGGAAGAGGACGTCCTGGTCGCGGTCCATCACCTTGCCGATTCCGTTCAACGCGCGGCCGAGGTTGGTGGCGGTGGCGAAGGGGATGGTGGTCGCGCTCTGCGGGTTGTTGGCCAAAAGGAGGGTCCGACCGGCGCCGGCAAAATGCTCGGCGAAGAGTTTCTCCCCGGCGGTAACTTCTTTGAGGAAGACGTCCTGGGCGGCGTCCCCGGCAAAGCCGATGAAGTAGAGGTTCGGCTCGCCCCGTTTGCCGTGCAGCAACTGGGAGAGGTCGTCGTCGAGGAGCCGGGACTGCGCGGTGAGGACGGCTTCGTTGACTTTGAGCTCCCCGCTTTCGGTGTCCTCGGCGGGGCTCAGCCAGAGGTCGCTGCGCGGATAGAACCAAAGCGGCGCTACCAGGAAAAACAGGAAAGCGGCGATAACGCCGGCGCGGCGTGCGGTGCCTGAGCCGAGACGGACTAAAAAGAGAAGCGACGCGGCGCTCCACCACCAGAAAAACCGGTAGTAGTTCGGCGCCCGCAGGTGGTCTTCCAGCCAGCGCAGGCGCGGCACGTGGGCGCCCAGCCACTCCAGAATGCCGAAGGTGAATTCGATCGGGATGCTGGTGGCGATGAGCGCGACCGGGATGGCGGTCACCAGCCCGGGGCGCTCGTGGAGCTTCCCGGCGAGATAGCCGCACAGGAGCATGAGCGGAATGTGGAAGAAGAACTGGGAAAGGGCGGCGTAGTTGAAGGTGCCGTCGCCGCCGACCAGGACCAGGGAGCTGGCCAGGTTGGCGATGACGTCTACCAGTGCAATCAGGGTGAGGTCGCCCGGGGTGGTGGAGAAGCGCTCGGGCTGGGAATGGAGGAACAGGGCGCAGCGGACGCCGGAAACGAGGTTCCCCAGGAGGCTCGGCGGCGGGAAGTATCGGCGCAAACGATGCGCGTGGTGCGCCCGAGATGTTCCCCCGTTGTTGTCTGTCCGTCCCTGCTCTGCCAAGGATGGTATCGCCGTCTCCATGTCGCCCTCGCGCGCTCTCGAATAATCGCAGCATCATAGCATGGGGCGAGCGTTTTTGGGAGGAGGTAATTTGAAGAATCGGGGCTGGGGATGAGGGGCCAGGAACTTTTGTGGGGATCTTACCGACAGCTCATGACGGCAGAATAATTATTTTAACCCTTTAGCAAATGCCTGATTTGCCGATGATACGAAAAGGAGAGTCACCCCTGCATTTCCCGCCGGCAATGCAATCCAACCATCATCGAGGCAACACATTTTAAATCATCATAATGACAACCCAGAAGAACGGATCGCCTGGTTCGACGTTCTTACCCGCCGGTTTTCCGACGACGGATCGATTCACGACAAGGGGCAGTTCGCCCACCCGCAGGGGCGCGCCCGGCTGGTTGCCAAAGCTCGCTGGATCTTCCTGGTACTGATCGGGCTTTTCGCCGTCTTCGTCGGGGCGACCTTCTATTTCAGCCGGTTCGGGTTCTTCCTCTCATCCTCCCAGCTCACCTTTCTCTGCGCGAGCGTGGCGGCGGTGATCGGCTACAACGCCCTCTACCACTTCCGCTACCCGCTCGTCTCGCGCATCCCGGCCGCGGACCGTCTCCAGGTCCTGCTGGACATGCTTTTCGTCACGATCATCGTTCATTTCAGCGGCGGCTCGGCGAGCTGGTTTTGGCCGGTCTACCTGCTGGTGACGGTCGAGGCGGCCTTCGTCCTGCCGCGCGAACGCGAGGTCTGGGCGATGGGGGCGCTCGGGGGGATGGTCTACGGAAGCCTCCTCTCCGCCGAGTACGCCGGGGTCTTCGCCAACGTCGCCATGCCTTTTGCCGACGGCACCACCCGCGACATCCTGTTCCTGGTCCTGATCTGGCTCTGGGTGGCCCTGCTCAACACCGTCGTGGCGGTCATCCTCACCTTCCTCATGTCGGTGATCCGCCGCGAGACGCGGCTTTTGCGGGAAAGCGAGGAGCGTCTCGAGGAATTCATCGACTCGGCGAGCGATCTCATCTACAGCGCCTACCCCGACGGTGAACTCTTCTATGCCAACCGGAGCGTGCAGGGGCTGGTGGGCTACTCGCTGGAAGAACTCGCCGGGCAGCAGCTCTTCGAACTGATCCCGGCGCGCAACCGGACCCGGTTCATGGAGGAGTTCCGGCGCATCGCCGCCGGCGGGGAGAGCGATCTCTTCGAGACCATGTTCGTCACCCGGGACGGCAGGGAGGTTTCGCTGGAGGGGCACCTGACCTTAAGCCGCAAGGCGGGGGAGCCGGTGGCGGTCTGGGGGAGTTTCCGGGACGTGACGGAACGGATCCTGGCCCAGAAGCAGCTCTATCATCTGGCCCACTACGACATCCTCACCAACCTCCCCAACCGCGCCCTGCTTTTGGACCGGATGCAGCACGCGAAGTCGCGCGCCAAGCGGGAGAAGTGCCGCGCAGCGCTCCTCTTCCTCGACCTGGACCGGTTCAAGGTGATCAACGACACCCTCGGGCATCCGGTGGGGGACCAGCTCCTGGTCTCGGTGGCGAACCGGCTGCGCGCCTGCTGCCGCGAGTCCGACACCGTCGCGCGCGTCGGCGGCGACGAGTTCATCATCGTCTTGGAGGGGCTCAAGGAGCGCGGCGACGCGGAAAAATTCGCGGCCAAGGTGATGCACCGGCTCATCGAACCGCACAAGATCGAAGACCACGAGCTGTTCGTCACCGGGAGCGTCGGCATCGCCCTCTACCCCGACGACGACACCGACCTGGACAACCTCCTGAAAAAGGCGGACATCGCCATGTACGCGGCGAAGGGGGTGGGGAACAACATGTTCCGCTGTTACGACAGCTACATGGATGAGAACGCGCACCGCCGCTTCGTGATGGAAAACGGGATGCGCCGTGCCCTGGAGAACGGCGACTTTCTCCTCTACTACCAGCCGAAGGTAAACCTCGTGACCGGGGAGATCACGGCGATGGAGGCGCTGGTGCGCTGGGATCACGCCGAACTGGGGATCATCGCGCCGTCGGACTTCATTCCCCTTGCCGAGGAGACCGGGCTGATCATCCCGCTCGGGGAGTGGGTGCTGCGCCAGGCGTGCGCCCAGAATAAATGGTGGCAGGACCAGGGGCATTTCCGGCTGCGGGTGGCGGTGAACCTTTCCGGATACCAGCTGCAGCAGGCGGAATTCCTGGAGGTGGTGCGGCGCGCCCTGGCCGATACCGGGCTGGACCCGCAGTACCTGGAGCTGGAGATCACCGAGACCGTGGTGATGCAGAACCCCGACTTCACCGTGCGCCTTTTGGATCAGCTCTGCGAGATGGGAATCCACATCTCCATTGACGACTTCGGGACCGGCTACTCGTCGCTTTCCCACCTGAAGCGCTTCTCGGTGAACACCCTCAAGATGGACAAGTCGTTCGTGAAGGGGGTTGCCGAGAACGGACCGGATGCGGCCATCGCGACCGCCATCATCTCCATGGGACGCAGCCTGAACCTGAGCGTCATCGCCGAGGGGGTGGAGACCGAGGGACAGCTCGAGTTCCTGAAAAAGACCGAGTGCGACGAGGTGCAGGGCTTCCTCTTCTCCAAGCCGATCCCGCCGGAAGAGGTGCTCAGGTTCATGAAGGGAAGGGGGGCACACGATAAGGGGCGTGCAGAGTAAGCCGTGAGGGGCACCCCCTCCCCCCGGACCTCCTCAACGCCCGGCGGCCGCTACTCCCTCTCCTGCGGGAACGGGGCGAGGTGAGGGGGCGCGCCGCGAAGAACCTCCCCCCACCCGCCTTTCGAGCAGTCGCGCCCGGAGGGGGAGGGGGGCATGCGACGCTGCGGTGGATCAGAAAACCGAATCCCCCCCGGCTCCGTGGTCCCCGCGGAGCCTCGTGAAACCCGCCACTGTGTCAAAATAATTAACTTGCATTAAGTAAAATTTTTAAATAATATGCGTTGCCACGTCGGCACTCCCCCTTCCGGAGGGGGTGCGACTCCGTCAAAACCCCGTCTCGGGAAGGGAGGTAACGCCTGTTTGTTCTTGACAGAAAGAGCGTTAAATTGTAACCTTTTTGCCTTACTCTGTGTATACTGTATGCCTTTCGGGCACCGCTTTCAGGCGTAGCGGGTGACCCGAAATCTTGTTTTGACGGAGGCCGCGTGTTGACTTTTCAAGAGTTGATCCTCTCCCTGCAAGGCTATTGGGCAGGGCAGGGCTGCGTGATCCAGCAGCCCTATGATACGGAAAAGGGGGCCGGCACTTTCAACCCCGCCACCTTCCTGCGCGTCCTCGGGCCCGAGCCCTGGAACGTCGCCTATGTGGAACCCTCCCGCCGCCCCACCGACGGCCGTTACGGCGAAAACCCCAACCGACTCCAGCACTACTACCAGTTCCAGGTCATCATGAAGCCCTCGCCCATGAACATCCTGGACCTCTACCTCGACTCGCTGCGCGCCTTCGGGATCGACCCGAACAAGCACGACATCCGCTTCGTCGAGGACGACTGGGAGTCCCCGACCCTGGGCGCCTGGGGGCTCGGGTGGGAGGTCTGGCTGGACGGGATGGAAATCACCCAGTTCACCTACTTCCAGCAGGCCGGCGGCATCGATCTGAAGCCGGTCGCCTCGGAGATCACCTACGGCTGCGAGCGCATCGCCATGTACCTGCAGGGGGTGGACAACGTCTACGACCTCGAGTGGGTCAAGGGGGTCCGCTACGGCGACATCCACCACGAAAGCGAGGTGGAGTTCTCCACCTACAACTTCGAGGAAGCGGACGTCGACATGCTCCTCAAGCTCTTCAAGATGTACGAGGCCGAGTGCATCCGGCTCGTCGACAAGGGGCTCGTCCTCCCCGCCTACGACTACGTCATGAAGTGCTCCCACACCTTCAACCTCCTCGATGCGCGCGGCGCCATTTCGGTCACCGAGCGTGCCTCCTACATCGGCAAGGTCCGTAACGTGGCGCGCCTCTGTGCGGAAGGTTACCTGCAGATGCGCGAGCGGCTCGGTTTCCCGCTCTTGAAAGGAGGTCGCTGATGGCGAAGGATCTGTTTCTCGAGATCGGGTGTGAGGAGATTCCGGCGGGATTCATCCCCAAGGCGATGGGGGATTTGGAAAGCCTGATCCGGCGCGAGCTGGAATCGGCACGTATCGAGTTCGGCGAAGTGGTGACCCTGGGTACCCCGCGCCGTCTCGCCCTGGCGGTCCAGGGGATCGCCGAGCGCCAGCCGGATGCCGAGCTGACCGCGATGGGACCGGCCAAAAGCGTCGCCTTCGACGCCGAGGGGAAGCCGACCCGCGCCGCCGAAGGTTTCGCGCGCGGCCAGGGGGTCTCGGTCGCCGACCTCAAGGTGGTGCCGACCGACAAGGGGGATTACCTCGCCGCGGTGAAAAGCGAGAAGGGGCGTGAGACGGCCGAGCTTCTGGCCGAGATCCTCCCCCGCCTGGTCAACGCCATCCCGTTCAAGAAATCGATGCGCTGGGGGGACCTCGACGTCCGCTTCGCGCGTCCGGTGCACTGGATCGTCTCCCTTTTCGGCGGCGTCGTGGTGCCGTTCAAGTTCGGCAACATCGAAAGCGGCTCGGTCTCCCGCGGCCACCGCTTCATGGCCAACACCACCTTCCCGGTGCGCGACTTCGCCCATTACCTGGAGGAGTGCGAGCGCCATTTCGTCATCCCCGATCCCAACCGCCGCAAGGAGATCATCGCCTCGGAGATCGAGCGGGTCGCCAAGCTCGCCGGCGGGACCGTGCTCCCGGACGAGGGGCTTTTGGAGCAGGTGAGCTTCCTGGTCGAGTATCCGAGCGCCGTCGCCGGCACCTTCTCGCCCGACTTCCTCGCCGTGCCGCGTGAGGTGCTGATCACCTCGATGCGCGAGCACCAGCGCTATTTCTCCATGGTGGACGCGGCCGGCAAGCTTCTTCCCGGCTTCATCACCATCAACAACACCCTCACCGAGGACCCGACCGTGGTGGTCAAGGGGAACGAGCGCGTGCTCCGCGCCCGCCTCTCCGACGCCCGCTTCTTCTTCGAAGAGGACAAGAAGGTACCGCTTTCCGACCGCGTCGACGCCCTGAAAAAGGTCGTCTACCAGGCGAAGCTCGGCACCTCCTACGAAAAGATGGAGCGCTTCCGCGAGCTCGCCGGCTGGCTCGCCGGCCGCCTCAACCCCGCGGTCGCCGACAAGGTCGCCCGTGCCGCCACCTTGTGCAAGGCGGACCTCGTCACCGGCATGGTCGGCGAGTTCCCCGAGGTCCAGGGGATCATGGGGCGCGAGTACGCCCTGCACGGCGGCGAGGATGCCGAGGTCGCGGCCGCGATCGCGGAGCACTACCTGCCGACCCAGGCCGGCGGGAATCTCCCGACCTCCGACATCGGCGCCTTTGTCTCCCTGGGCGACAAGATGGACACCATCTGCGGCTGCTTCTCGGTAGGCCTCATCCCGACCGGCTCCGCCGACCCCTATGCGCTGCGCCGTTCCGCGATCGGGATCATCAACATCATCCTGGACCGCGGCTACCGCCTCCCCCTGGACCGCTACATCGACGCCGCGCTGGAACTCCTCAAGGCGAAGGCGACCCGCCCCCTGGACGAGGTCAAAAAGGACGTCCGCGAGTTCTTCCGGGTCCGCTTCGTGAACCTGCTGGGGGATCTCTATCCGTCCGACGTGGTCGACGCGGTTACCCAGCTTCCCTTTGACGACCTGGTCGAAACGGCGCAGAAAATCGCGGCGCTGGCCGAGTTCAAAAACCGCGACGACTTCGGCCCGCTCGCGGTCGCCTTCAAGCGCGTGGTCAACATCGTCAAGGAGGGGGTCGACCAGCCGGTCTCCGAGGCGCTCTTCGAGGAAGAGGCGGAAGGGAAGCTCAACACGGCCCTCGCCGCGGTCGCCGACCGGGTGGGGACCCTGGTGGAGAAGGGGGATTACCTCTCCGCGCTTTCCGAAATCGCGACCCTGAAGGAGGCGGTGGACCGTTTCTTCGATCAGGTAATGGTCATGGCCAAGGACGAAAAGGTGAAGAACAACCGTCTCGCCCTGCTGACCCGCATCGCGCGGCTCTTCGCGCGCCTTGCCGACTTCTCACGACTCTCATGATGACCGTCGAGACCCTGCTAAAGCGCGAATCGATTATCAGGACCCTGACTACGGCGGCACGCCGGGGCAGGGTCGTAGCCACAGCAGGATGCCGCTAACGTAAACAGCCGTACGTCCCTAACCCGGGACGGCGGCTGTTTTTGTTTTTTGCTTCAAATATTTCGCAAGTACCTGTTTTTCTGGATATTCACTACAACTAAAAAGGGGAGGGTTTCATGGCAAGCAAGTACGTTTACTTCTTTGGGGCCGGCAAAGCTGACGGCAATGCCAAGATGAAGGAGCTTTTGGGGGGCAAGGGGGCCAACCTCGCGGAGATGACCGCAATCGGCCTCCCCGTTCCCGCCGGCTTCACCATCACCACCGAGGTCTGCACCGAGTACTACGAGAACAACCGCAACTACCCGGCCGACCTGAAAGCCGAGGTCGCCGCCAACCTGGCCCGGGTCGAGGACCTGATGGGCAAGAAATTCGGCGACGCGAAGAACCCGCTTCTGGTCTCGGTCCGCTCCGGCGCCCGCGCCTCCATGCCGGGGATGATGGACACCATCTTGAACCTGGGCTTGAACGACACCACGGTCCAGGGGATCATCGCCCAAAGCGGCGACGAGCGCTTCGCCTACGACGCCTACCGCCGCTTCGTCCAGATGTACTCCGACGTCGTCATGGGGATGGACAAGGAGGAGCTGGAGCACCTCCTGGAGAGGAAAAAGGAAGCCAAGGGGGTCCACCTCGACACCGACCTCACCGCCGAGGACTGGAAGGAACTCGTGGCGAAATTCAAGGCCAAGGTCCAGGAGCGGCTCGGGGTCGCCTTCCCGGAAGACCCGGAGGAGCAGCTCTGGGGCGCCATCGGCGCGGTCTTCGGTTCCTGGATGAACCAGCGCGCCATCACCTACAGAAAACTGAACGGCATCCCGGCCGACTGGGGGACCGCGGTCAACGTCCAGTCCATGGTATTCGGCAACATGGGTAACGACTGCGCCACCGGCGTCGCTTTCACCCGCGATCCGTCCACCGGCGAGAACTACTTCTACGGCGAGTACCTGGTCAACGCCCAGGGCGAGGACGTCGTCGCCGGCATCCGCACCCCGCAGCCGATCAACCGCGCCAAATACAAGCCGGGCGATCTCCCCTCCATGGAGGAGGTCCTCCCGGAATGCTACGCGCAGCTGGTGAAGATCCGGAGCATCCTGGAGAAGCACTACCAGGACATGCAGGACATCGAGTTCACCATCGAAAAGGGCACCCTCTACATGCTGCAGTGCCGAAGCGGCAAAAGGACCGCCCGTGCTGCGATCAAGATCGCGGTCGACATGGTGAAGGAGGGGCTCATCACCGAGCAGACCGCAGTCCTGCGGGTGGCCCCGAGCCAGCTCGACCAGCTGCTCCACCCCTCGCTCGACCCGAACGCGCCGAAGACCGTCATCGCCAAGGGGCTTCCCGCCTCCCCGGGCGCCGCGTCCGGCACGGTCGTCTTCACCGCCGACGAGGCGGAGTCGCAGGCGAAACTCGGTAACAAGGTGATCCTGGTCCGCGTCGAGACCTCTCCGGAGGACATCCACGGCATGCATGCCGCCCAGGGGATCCTCACCGCCCGCGGCGGGATGACCTCCCACGCGGCGGTCGTCGCCCGCGGCATGGGCAAGTGCTGCGTCGCCGGCTGCGGCGACATCAAGGTCGACTACGCCGGGGGCCGGTTCGTCGCCAAGAACGGCCAGACGATCAGCAAAGGTGACGTGATCACCCTGGACGGCTCCACCGGCGAGGTCATGCTGGGCGCGGTGCCGACCGTCTCCGCCGGCATGAGCGGCGACTTTGCCCAGATCATGGAGTGGGTCGACAAGTTCCGCCGCCTCAAGGTCCGCGCCAACGCCGACACCCCGCACGACGCCCGCACCGCCCGCGAATTCGGCGCCGAGGGGATCGGCCTTTGCCGCACCGAGCACATGTTCTTCGAGGCCGACCGCATCGCGGCGGTGCGCGAGATGATCCTCGCCGCCGACCTGGAAGGGCGCAAGAAGGCGCTCGCCAAGATCCTCCCGATGCAGAAAGGTGACTTCAAGGGGCTCTTCCGCGAGATGAAGGGGCTGCCGGTCACCATCCGTCTCCTCGACCCGCCGCTGCACGAGTTCCTCCCCCAGGAGGAGAAGGACATCCAGGCGCTGGCCCAGACCATGGGGGTATCCGCCGAGACCCTGCGCCACAAGGTCGAGTTCCTGCACGAGTTCAACCCGATGCTCGGCCACCGCGGCTGCCGCCTCGGGGTGACCTTCCCGGAGATCTACGACATGCAGGTCCAGGCGATCATGGAAGCGGCCTGCGAGCTGGTCAAGGAAGAAGGGTTCGACATCGTCCCCGAAATCATGATCCCGCTCGTCTCGGTGACCAAGGAGCTCGGCATCCTGAAGGCGCAGGCCATCGAGGTCTGCGAGGACGTCATGCAGCGCTTCGGCGTCAAGATCAAGTACCTGATCGGCACCATGATCGAGCTCCCCCGCGCCGCCCTCACCGCCGACAAGATCGCCGTGGAGGCCGAGTTCTTCTCCTTCGGGACCAACGACCTCACCCAGACCACCTTCGGTCTCTCCCGTGACGACGCCGGGAAGTTCCTCCCGTTCTACGTCGAAAACGGCCTCATGGACGAGGACCCGTTCGTCACCCTGGACCAGTGCGGCGTCGGCCAGCTGGTGAAGATGGGGTGCCAGAAGGGGCGCCAGACCCGCCCGGAGATCAAGCTCGGCATCTGCGGCGAGCACGGCGGCGACCCGGCCTCGGTCATCTTCTGCGATTCCATCGGGCTCGACTACGTCTCCTGCTCCCCGTTCCGGGTGCCCATCGCGCGCCTGGCGGCAGCCCACGCGACCCTGAACAAGTCGGCGTAAGGAGAGCAGTCAGGTAAGAGAAAAGGGGGACCGTTCCGATGCCGGGGCGGTCCCCCTTTTTTTGCGTGGCACGTACTTGATGGCGGGGGTGTTATCCGACCGCCTGTCGGAATCCCTGACAGCTGCGCACGAATCGCCTTGACACCGCCGCCCGAAACGTTGTACATACCGGCATGGGTCTAATCGGCCCAGTATGTGTCACAAAAAAGAACGGGAGAAAGAAATGGCAAAAGGTGTGGTCAAGTGGTTCAACGACGCTAAAGGGTTTGGTTTCATCGAGCAGGAGAACGGTGGGGACGTTTTCGTTCACTTCTCCGCCATCCAGGGTGACGGCTTCAAGTCCCTGGCCGAAGGGGATTCCGTCACCTTCGATGTTACGCAGGGCGCGAAAGGGCCGCAGGCCTCCAATGTGGTGAGAAACTAAGTAGTCCGTCCAACAGACAGATCAAGGCCCCGAAGCGTTCTCCGGGGCCTTTTTTATTGGTGAGCGCCGTACCACAAGGCCTGAATCCCCCCTCCCTTGGCGCGAGGGGGGGACTGGGGTCAAGCATATGCGTATCGACGAAAAGAAGGACGCCGGCGGGATCACCCGCAAGCAAAAGAAGGAAAAGGCCCAGGGGACCGGAAGCGTCACCGGTGCGCTCTTTGCCGGCCGGCTCAACCAGGCCCGGCAGAGCGGGGATTACCCGGAGGAGCTCCAGCGCCTCAAGGGGGAGCTCGACGAGATCGGGGAGATCCTGGAGCGCGAGCCGACCGTGGCCAACTACCGGCGCTTCCGCGACACCATCGGCGCCCTGGCGCGCAAGGTGAACGCCGAGGCGTACCGGGTGGAACAGCTGGGCGGAACCATCGGCCGGGTCCACGAGGTGATCTCGGTGATCGACAAGGAGGCCGACGTGCTCTATCACCTGGTCATGCGGGAGCAGAAGGACAACATCCGGATCGCCGCGCAGATCATGAAGATCCGCGGGCTCATTGTCGATTTCATTCTCTAGCGAAAAGCACTCAAGCAAGTTGCATCTTTTGCCGATAGGAACGAAGGCAATGAACTATCGGTACCGAAAGGGAGCCCAGAACATGCACCTCCACCGCATCGGCGCAGCCGCGCTGTTTCTCGTCCTTTCCCTGTTCGTCATCACCACCCCGTCCCATGCCGACGCTCCGATCCGGGTCAACGGCACCGGCAGCGGGGTGGTCCTGATGAAGGCGCTGGTCGAGGCGTACGCCAAGGAGAATCCGCAGGCTGTCTTCGATCTCCAGAAAAGCCTCGGCAGCTCCGGCGCCATCAAGGCGCTCGGCAAAGGGGCGCTCGATATCGCCGTCTCCGCCCGCCCGCTCACCGCCAAGGAGAGCGGCGAAGGGCTCGCCGGCTTAGAGTACGGGCGGACCCCCTTTGTCGTCATCACCAACAGGAAATACCCCCACCTGGCGGAGATCCGCCACGAGCTGCTGGAGTCCATCTTCAACGGGAGAATGGCGGCCTGGCCCAACGGCCCGACGGTGCGCCTCATCCTGCGCCCCCTCGATGACGTCGACACCAAGCTTACCCGCGCCATGTCCCCGGAAATGGACCAGGGGGTGACCGCGTCGCACGAGCACTATCCCATCGTCGCCATCACCGACGCCGACGCCTTCGAAATGGTCAAGAAGACCCCGGGCGCGATCACGCTGATCGGGCTGGTCATGCCCCTGTCGGAGCCGCGCGCCGTGCGGCTGGCCAAGCTAGACGGAGTCGAGCCTACCCTCAAGAACCTCGCTTCCGGGAAGTACCGCTACTACAAAGAGATCTTCATCGTCACCAAGGGACAGCCGGCCGGCGCGCTTGCCGACTTCCTCAAGTTCATCGCTTCGAGCAAGGGGCGGGCCGTGGCGGCCCGGAGCGGAGTTCTGGTTACCCTCCCAGCCAAGGCAAAATGATCGACGACGAAAGGCGCACCATACGCCGCAATACGACGCTGGTCGCGATCCTGGTCGCGAGCATCGTCGCGCTGGGCCCTGCCGCAACCCATTTCGTCATGTCCTATTCCCACATCCGGGGCATGCTGGAGGCGGAAGCGGAGATCAACGCCCGGTTGGTCCGGGGGCTGGTCCTCGCCAACCCCGGGCTTTGGCAGTTCGAGGAGGTGCGCCTCAAGGAGCTCCTCCAGAAGCGCCCCCGCCAGAAGACCCACGAGATCCGGCGGCTCTACGACTTAAAGAAGAAGGTCGTCGCCGAAAGCGCCGACCCGGTACTCCCCCCTACCATTTCCTACTCCTGCGACATCCAGGATGGCGGCCGGACCGTGGCCACCATCGAGATCGTCCGCTCCCTGGCCCCGACCGCGACCACCACGGCACTGCTCCTGACCCTCGGCCTGGTGGTCGGGATCTTCTCCTTTTTCAAGCTGAGGATGGCACCTTTGCGCACCATCGAGGCGGTCCAGCGGGTCTTGAGGGAAAGCGAGGAGAAGTACCGTTCGGTCTACGAATCGCTCAAGGAAGGGCTGGCGCTCTACCGGGTGATCCCGGGGGAGGAAGGCGAGGTCGAACTGATACTGACCGATATCAACCCCGTCTGCGAAACGGTTTTCGGCTTCGGGTCCCGCGACCCGGGCCGGTCGATCGACGAGATCTGCGACGGGATCTTCGCGCCCTATCACGGCAAGATCGCAAGCGTCTTGCGCAACAACAAGGACGTCAGCTTCGAGATGCAGCACCCGGGGCGGGACCGCTTCTTCACGGTAACCGTCTTCCGGGCGGGGGGAGACCGGCTGGCGACCCTGCTCGAGGACGTGACCGCGGAAAAGCGTTCCGCCGAGCAGCTGGAGCGGCTGGCATACTACGACAGCCTTACCGGCCTTTTGAACCGCCGGATGCTCTTGGATCGGCTGGAGCAGACCATCGGAGTGGCGCAGCGCGAGCAGGTCAACGTGGCGGTCCTTTTCATCGACCTGGACGGGTTCAAGGTGATCAACGACACCCTCGGCCACGAGGCGGGGGACCAGATCCTCATCGAGGTCTCGGAACGGCTGCAGCGGTCGGTCCGGAAGCGGGACACCCTGGCGCGGCTGGGCGGGGACGAGTTCGTGGTGGTCTCCACCTACGACAAGGAACAAAACGCCGGCTACATCGCCAAGAACCTCCTCAAGTGCATCTCCGGAGTCTACGGCGTCCGGGGACGCGAGGTCTACCTCGGGGCGAGCATCGGGATCTCGGTCTTTCCGGATGACGGCGACAGCTCGGAGGTACTGCTCAAGAACGCGGACATCGCGATGTACAGCGCGAAGAACCACGGCGGCGATTTCTGCTTCTACCGGGCCGAGCTGAACCAGCGGCTGCACCAGCGGATGCAGCTCGATTTCGACCTGCGGCGCGCCCTGGAGAAGGACGAATTCTTCTTCGAGTACCAGCCGATCATCGACGCCCGCACCGGCCGGATTTCGGCGGTGGAGGCCCTGATCCGCTGGAACAGCCCCGAAAAGGGGAGGGTGATGCCCGACGTCTTCATTGGCCTTGCCGAGGAGACCGGGCTGATCCTGCCGCTCGGGGAGTGGGTGGTGCGCAAGGCCTGCGCCAAGCTGCGCGAATGGCAGGAGGCCGGACTCCCGCTGGTGCGGATGTGCATCAACATCTCCGGCCGGCAGTTCATGCAGGGGGACATCTACAACGTGGTCAGTTCGGCGCTCAAGGAAAACGGGATCGACCCCCGTTACCTGGAGCTGGAACTGACCGAAACCTGCCTGATCCAGAATGTCGAGGAGACCACCAAAAAACTCGGCATGCTCAAGGAGCTCAACGTATCGATCTCGGTCGACGATTTCGGCACCGGCTACTCATCGTTGCAGTATCTGAAGAACTTCCCCATCGACCGGCTGAAGATCGACCGCGGCTTCATCAAGAACGCCCCGCACTTCGCCAACCACCGCGCCATCGTCGACGCCATCATCGGGATCGCCAAGGCGATGGACCTGAAGGTGATCGCCGAAGGGGTGGAGACGGTCGAGCAGGCGGAATTTTTGAAGGCCCGCAACTGCGACGGGCTGCAGGGGTATTACTTCTACCGGCCGCTCGCCGAGGAACCGCTGGTGGTTGTGCTCTGCAGCCAAGGGGATGAGGAGGCGCCGCCCAGCCATTTCCTGGCGACCCGGGTGCTGGGGCCCATCGAGAACACCCTGCCGGCTCCTTTTTCCGCCACCCGTTCCGCCGATCCGGCCGATAAACAGGCGAGCGACCCCCCTTCGGTCGTGGGCGGGGAGTAGGTCGGCCGGGTACCGGTGCGTCCCGCGTTCGGCACCGATGCGCACCCCGCGTCGGCGGCGCCCCTTGCTGTGGGGGCCTCAGGGTGGGATCAATCGGCTCTCTTTCCCAAGGTCCACCCTGAAAGGAAATGGCCTCACCCCTTTCATCCCGCACCGGCAATAAAAAAAGCCTCCGGCTCCCCGGAGGCTTTTCTGTTAGGTGAGGCATGTCGGAGCGATACGGCAGTATCAGCTAACAACAGCGCCCATCTTTTTGCTCATCGCTCATTGCCGAACCGTCACAGCCACCTTCCCCACCCCGGCGATCTCGGCGACGACGCGGTCTCCCGGCTTGATCGGCCCGACGCCGGCCGGCGTCCCGGTAAGGATGAGGTCCCCCGGTTCCAGGGTGAAAATGCCGGATAAGTACGAGATCAGCTCGGGAATCCGGTGGATCATCAGCGCGGTAGAGCCGTTTTGGCGCAGCTCCCCGTTCACGGTGAGGGTGATCACCACGTCCTGCGGGTTCGCAATCGAATCGGCCGGTACGAAGCTTGAGAGCGGACAGGCGGTGTCGAAACCCTTGGCGATGTCCCAGGGGAGCCCCTTCTTCTTGAGCTCGGCCTGAACGTCGCGCAGGGTGAGGTCGATCGCCACGCCGTAGCCGGCCACGTGATCAAGCGCTTTCGCTACCGGGACCTTTTTGGCCGTGGTCCCGATCAGGATGGCGAGCTCGGCTTCGTGGTGGCAGTCGCTGCTGTAGGGAGGAATGACGATCTCCTCGCCGTCTCCGATGACCGAGGTCGCCGGCTTGGTGAAGACGACCGGACGCTCCGGGATCTCGTTACCCAGCTCCTTGATGTGGTCCACGTAGTTTCTGCCGATGCAGAGGATCTTGCCGATCCGGCAGCCTTCGGCCTCTCCGGCGATTTTCGCCTCTCTCATGCTCCCTCCTTGTCTACCATTCTCCGTTGGCCGCGCGGGGGACGCCGTCGAAGCGGCACCCCTGCCAGCTGCCGCGCCGCTTCAGCTCGTTGACCACCGCGTACCACATCTGGTTGTTCTTCAGGTCCCAGTTCGGCGCGACCCGGATCTCCACCGGTGCCGACCCGTAGAGCCGCTGGATCGAAATGGACGGGGAGAGCTCTTCCAAGAAATCGCAGACGGTGCCGACGTACTCCTCCAGCGCAATCGGAGCGAAGGCCCCCTGCCGGTACAGCTCGGCGAGGCGGGTTCCCTGCACCACGTGAAGCTGGTGCAATTTCAGGCAGCCGATGGGGAGCTCCGAGAAGAGCCGCGCCCCCTTGACGAACTCGGCGCGCGACTCCCCCGGGAAGCCGTAGATGAGATGGGTGCAAAGCTCCAGGCCGCGTCCGGCGAGGCGGTGGACCGCCTGCAGGTACTCCTGGAAGGTGTGGCCGCGGTTGATCCGGTTCAAGACCTGGTCGTCGCGCGACTGCAGCCCCAATTCCACGCAGACGTAGTGGTCCCGGGCCAGCTCCTGCAAAAGCTCGATCGACCCGTCGGATAAGGCGTCGGGACGGGTGCCCACCGAGATGCCGAGGACGTCGGGGTGGGCCAGCGCGCGGCGGTACAGGTCGGCCAGCTTCTCGACCGGGCCGTAGGTGTTGGTGAACTTCTGGAAGTAGACGAGGAACTTCTCGCTCCCCAGCCGGGTGCGGTGGTAGGCCATCCCCGCGGCCATCTGCTCCTCGATCGGGACGATCGCCTGGGTGCCGGAAGGGGAGAACGAGGAATTGTCGCAGTAGATGCAGCCGCCGGTGCCGCGGCTCCCGTCGCGGTTGGGGCAGGTGAAGCCGCCGTCGACGTTGACCTTGCTCACCCGGCAGCCGAAGCGGCGGCGCAGGTAGGTGCCGTAGGAATTGAACCTTAAGTCGGGATTGATGAATGCGCTTGGCATGTTCAGTTGCGTGGCTCCGAAGCGGGCAAGAACCCGCGCAGCTCGCGGGCCGCGCGGCGCGGATCGGGGGCGGAGAGGATGGCCGAGATGACCCCGACTCCGTGCGCCCCCGCGGCAAGCAGTTCCCCGCAGTGCTTCCTTTTGACGCCTCCCAGGGCGAAGACGGGGATTTCCAGCAGCTCCGCGACCTCCGCGAGCCGCTCGACACCGACCGGCTCGCCGTAGGCGGCCTTCGAGGGGGTGTAGTACACCGGTCCGAAGGTGATGAAGTCGGCGCCCATCTCCTGCGCCGTGATCGCCTGGACCTGGTTGTGGCAGGAGACCCCGATCAGCTTCTTGTCCCCGATCAGCCGGCGTACCTTGTACAGGGGGAGGCTGTTGACCCCGATGTGAACGCCGTCGGCGTCCACCGCCTGCGCCACATCGGTGCGGTCGTTGATGATCAGGCGGGCGTTGTAACGGGAGGTGAGCCGCCTGAGGTCGTAAGCCAGTTCGTAAAGTGCCTTGGAGGAGAGGTCCTTCTCGCGCAGCTGTACCGCGCGGACTCCGCCGTGCAGCGCCTCCTCGAGGACGAACTCGAGGTTGCGGTCGCGGGTCTGGGTGCGGTCCGTGATCAGGTACAGGTTGAAATCGACGCGCGGGGACCTTTCAGCGGTCACGCAACGAGACCCGCCAGGGGCGAGGAGGCCGTCGCGTACAGCTTGCGCGGAATCCGTCCGGAGAGGTAGGCGAGCCGGCCGGCCCGCACCGCGAGGTTCATCGCCTCGGCCATGGCCACCGGGTTCTGCGCGCCGGCGATGGCGGTGTTCATCAGGACGCCGTCGCAGCCAAGTTCCATCGCGATGGCGGCGTCGGACGCGGTCCCGACCCCGGCGTCGACGATCACCGGCACCTTCACGCTCTCCATGATGATCTGGATGTTGAACGGGTTGCGGATCCCGAGGCCGCTGCCGATCGGGGCCCCCAGCGGCATGACCGCGGCGCAGCCCAGATCCTCCAGGCGCTTGCAGACGATCGGGTCGTCGCTCGTGTAGGGGAGCACGGTGAAACCGTCTTTCACCAGGACCGCCGCCGCCTTGAGGAGCTCCTCGTTGTCCGGGAACAGGGTCTTCTCGTCCCCGAGCACCTCGAGCTTCACGAAGTCGGAAAGCCCGGCCTCGCGCGCCAGCCGGCAGGTGCGGATGGCGTCCTCGGCGGTGTAGCAGCCGGCGGTATTGGGGAGCAGGGTGTACTTCTTGGTATCGATGTAGTCGAGCAGGGACTCCTTGTTGCGGTCGGAGATGTTCACCCGCCGCACCGCGACCGTGATGATCTCGGCCCCGGAGGCTTCGAGCGCCTGCACCATCTGCTGGTAGTTCGCGTACTTGCCGGTTCCCACCATGAGCCGCGAGTTGAATTCCCGCCCCGCGATGACGAGCTTGTCGTTTTCAGCCATTATCGGTTCTCCCTCATTTCTCAATAAAACGCGGAGGAGGGGGTTACCCCCCTCCCACGAACTGAACGATCTCGATCTGGTCCCCCTCGGCAAGGAGGGTGGCCGGGTATTCCGCCTTGGGAAGGATGTCCCGGTTGAGCTCCACGGCGACCCGGCGCGGGTCGATCCCGATTGACTCCAGGTAGGCCAGGACCGTGACCGGTTCCGTGGTTACGGTTTCGCCGTTGACGGTGATCTGCACGTGTTGCTTCTCCTTGGATGCGGAAAAAGCCGGATGCGGATGGCAGCCGGCCTCGGCGCTGCCTCATTCGGGGCAGCTTTGGGTATGTGCTAGAGGACGTAAACTAGCAATATTGGAGTGTTCAGTCAATGGTTTTCTTGGTCGTCGTCTTCCCCGTCGGCGTTGCGGATCTGGTAGGTTTCCAGCGCGAAGATGGTGACCCCGGCGGCGAAGACGGCCCAGAAGTTTTCCGGCAGGATCCCGCTCAAATGGAAGAAGAGATAGAAGGCGGTGAGGTAGCCGGCATGCGCGAACGGGCCGGCCTTGGGCGAGCCGCTGGTCATGCGGGCCAGGATGTGGACGATGGCGGAGAAGCTGTAGACGATGAGGGCGGCGGCGAGCATCTCCTGGGATGGGGGACGCCCCAGCATCGCCCGCCCCTCCTCGGAAAGAGGGGGGAAGGGGGCGAAGTTGCGTACCGCAAGGACGCTGATCCCGAGAAAGAGCGCCGCCCCGAAGAGCTCCCGGATCATCGCCTTATGCAGCATGGTGGCGTTAGCGCTGGACATCTGCTCCTGTCCCCGGTGCTGCTTGGCTCTCGTGCCGCGCCAGCTGGCGCGCCTTTTTGAGCTCCTCGGACGACTGCTTCAGGTTTTTCGCCAGCCGCCCCAGTTCCCCTCCCAGGTGGTGGGGGATCTCCAGGGGCTCTCCGGCGACCAGTCCGTCGCTGAACTCGGTGAGCTGGTGCACCGGCGTGAAGACGGTGCGTTTCAAAAGGGCGGCCACCCCGCCGATGGTGAGGACGAGGATCATCAGGCAAAAGACGAGCATCCGGTTGCGCATCACCGCCAGGTTGCCCCGCAGCGGCTTGGTGGAAAGGCCGATGTCGAGCACCCCGAGCTCCTTTTGGGCCGCCTGGTGGAAGTGGCAGGCCGCGGTGGAGCAGGAGTCCTCGTTGGGGATCGGGACCCGGATCGCCAGCACCTCGTTTCCTTCGCCGTTGATGAAGAGCCGGCCGCCGCGGGCGGCGGAGAGGTCGGCGACGGCGCGCTCGACCGGGAGGGCGGTTTCCCCCTTGCGGCTGGAAAAGGCGACCGCGCCGGCGCTGTTGATGATCCGGACGTGCTCGACCCCTTCGCCGGAGCCGATGTTGGCGACGATGTTGGCGAGCCCCTCGCGGTCCGCCTTGAGCATGGTGTAGTGCGCGCTCTTGATGACCGTGGAGGCCAGGCTGCGCTCCTGGGCGAAGGCGCCGTCGATCATGTCCTTTTTCATCGAGGCGTAGAGAAGGACGCAGCAGATCACCACGAATCCCGTGATCGCCACCGCCACCGGGACGACCGCCCGGGCACTCAGCGTTCGGTACATGCCTTTCCCCCTTCTGGACGGCGAAAAGGCGCCGGCTTCCCCGGCGCCTCCTCGGCTGATAGTTCCCTTATCGTACCAAGACCCAAAAGACTTTAATCTTAATCGTCCCCCCTGCCTTCGTGGTCACTGGTCATTGTTCATCCGATCATCGACTACAGCCCGGCATGTTCCACCCGGCGGTACTTCTTGTCGATGTCGTGGCACTTGCCGCAGTTGCCCGCCACCGTGAAGGCGCGCTGGTCGTTGTGGCAGGCGCCGCACGATTTCCCCTGCTCCATCTGCGCCATGGTGTAGCTCGGGCCCCCCTGCTGCGGTTTGTAGATCTTCGCGTGGCAGGCGGTGCAGTCGTAGTAGAAGAGGTGCTTGGTGTGGTTGAAGGATGCGGTTACCGGCTTCACCTTGAAGGCGATCTTCTTCACCGGGTGGCAGGCGCCGCAGTTTCTCAGCCCGAAGGCCACGCCGCCGTTGTGGCAGCTGCCGCAGGAGGCCCCTTTTTCCATCTGCGCCATGGTGACCGCCGGACGGTGCTTGGCGCCCAGGGCGTAGACCTTGCCGTGGCAGGCGTCGCAGGAGAGGCTGCGCAGGTGCTTGGCGTGTTTGAAGGGGAGCGGCCCGGTCTGCTTCACGGCGTAGACCTTGTCTTTGTACTGGTGGCAGCCGCCGCACTTGGCGAGGGCGAAGGCGGTTTTCCCGTTGTGACAGGCGCCGCACGATTTACCCTTCTCCATCTCCTTCATCGAGACATGCTGGCTGTTGCCGATGGTGTAGAGCTTGTTGTGGCAGGCCGCACAGCTGCTCTTGGCGATGTGTTTCTTGTGGCTGAAGGTGAGCGGGCCGGTCGCGGCGATCTGGAACTTCACCTCCTTGGTCGGGTGACACCCGGCGCAGCGGGCCACGGCAAAGGCGCGCTTGCCGTTGTGGCAGGCGCCGCACGATTTCCCTTTTTCCATCGCCGCCATGCCGACCGGGTGGTTGGACCCCATCCGGAACAGTTTCTCGTGGCAGGAGGCGCAGTCCGGGAACTTTCCGGTGTGGCGCGCGTGGCTGAAACGGACCGGGCCGGTGGCCGGGACCTGGATGGCCACGTCCTTCACCTGGTGGCAGCGGGCGCAGCTCGACAGCGGGAAGGCCCGCTTGCCGTCGTGGCAGGCGCCGCACGATTTGCCCTGTTCCATCTGGGCCATGGTGGCGTGGATCTTGCGGTCCAGCGGGAAGACCTGGCTGTGGCAGCTCTTGCAGCTGCCGGTGATCCCTTTTTGCTTCATGTGGACCTTGTGGCTGAAGACGACCTTGCCCCCCTTCTGGGTGTCGTAGGCGATCTCCTTGAGCTCGATGGCGGTTGCGGAAGCGGCACATACGGCGACTGCAGCAACGGAAAGGAATACGGTTCGTAGCAACATGGCCTTCCCCCTTGTGAGATCTGTAGTTGGATACTCCCCATTTCTGTTCATGTCGTGAACCCGATCCGGCTCAGTGGTCATGGTGCTGGCGGTTCTTCCGGCTCAGGAAGCGGAGTGTCCCGTGCCCGATCGGCATCATCATCCCGCCCACGACGATCAGGCCGCCGATGATGCTGAGCGCCTTGCTCCGGGTGGCCCCCATCATGTAGAAGTCCGGCGTGCCGTAGATCAGTTCCAGGACCGCGCCGCGCTGCACCGGGATCTGGGCGTAGCGGCCGTCCGGCTGCGGCAGGCAGACGAAGCTCTCCTGGTTCCCCTTGTTCCCCGAGGCATGACAGAAGCTGCAGTCGAAACGGTTTTGCAGGGTCTGGAAGGTATGGGTCATCACCTTGGGCATCATCATCGCGTTGACGCGCAGCCCCTTGTCCTTGGCCCACAGGTTGAACTGGCGCAGCTCCTCCAGCGAGACCCGTCCGTCACCGTTGCGGTCCACCAGGGCCGCCGGGTCGCTCTTGCCGCCGATCCGCCTGAGATCGGTGAGGGGGGCCAGCCAGAAGTCCCCGGATACGCCGACTTTGCTCTCGACGTAGAGGTTGATGATGTAGTCCTTGGAACCGGTATGGCAGGCGATGCAGGGGAGCGCCTCCATGTGCAGGTTGGTCTGCGGGAGCCACTTGCTGTGCACCGCGATCATGGTCGGGCGCTGATGGCAGCGCGCGCAGGGACGGTTGACGTCGGCCCCGGAGGAGGAGGCGCTGGTCTTGACCGCGTGCGGATCGTGGCAGTCGGAGCAGCCGGCCTTCTTCGCGTGGCGGATTGCCCCGTACTCGGCCATGACGTCGCCGTGGCATTCCTGGCAGCTGGCCCGCGAGGGACGGATGCCGTCGGTGGGATGGGCGGCGCTGACCGACACGTGGCAGGAGGGGCAGCCGATCTTGGCGTGCGAGGTGGCGCCGTACTGCTGCGGGTTGATATACAGGTAGCTACCCTGGTCTCCCTTCACGATGCTGCTCTTGCCGTGACAGCCGAGGCAATCCCTGTTGCTTTCCGCCGCGGTTGCGATGCCGGGGATCCAAAGCGCCAGTGCGATCAGGAAAAGAAGGTGGTGTCGGGACATGGTAGGTCTCCTTTGGGTGGAATTTAAGTACATCCTCCTGCAATCTGGCTGCGCTGGCTTCCCTGCTGCAGATGCTGTACCACTGTGAGAGGGTTCCCAAAAGTTTTTTCTAACCACTTGGAATCACGGTACGGCAGGGGTGCCGCGGGGCGCCGCCTTCGGGCCCGGGACCCCGCGGATGTATAGAAACACGCTACACGAGCCGGCGGCGCCGGGGCGGGCCGGTTTCCGGAAACGGCGTGCAACCGGCTGCAATCGCGACGGTTTGTGGTAAAAGGGGGGGTGTATGTAAAGATATACAGGGGAGCGGGCCGCACCGGGGAGAGGTAAGATTAAGTATACAGTGGCGAAATACTTATTAGATTGTTTGACTTGGTGAGAAGCCTATTGTATCTTTGTAATTAAAATTTATTTCCGTATCTGGGCCTGGCCGGACACCGGCGCAAACGGTGGACCAGGCGGCGGGCTGAGGCTCCCCGTTACCGGTGGGCCCTGCTTCTTTCTCTGGTCACAAGAGGCTGCTGCGGCAGCGGTATGCGCATCCGGAGGTGATGATGGAAGCTGTGGAAGCTGCTCCTGAGGAGAGCGGAGCGCTGGTCCTCGTCGTGGACGACGAGGCGGTGATCCGGGAGGGGGTGCGCCGCGCCTTGGAGAAGGCGGGAATCGCGGTGGAAACCTGCGCCAGCGGTTTTCTCGCGCTGGAGCTGATGCAGAAACGCTCTTTTGACCTGGTGCTGAGCGACCTGAAGATGCCCGGGATGAGCGGACTCGAGCTTTTGACCGCCATCAAGGGGCTGCAGCCCGACGTGCCGGTGATCATCATTACCGGGTATTCGACGGTCGACACCGCGGTCGAGGCGATGCGCAACGGCGCCTTCGACTACATCCCCAAGCCGTTCGAGCCGGCCCAGATCCTGGAAAAAAGCCGAAGCGCGCTGGCCCAGCGCTCGATGCGCCTGGAGAAGGCTACCGCGGCGCTCCCCGAGGTCCGGGAGCATGGCCTGGAGCGGCTGATCGGGGAGAGCCCCGAGATGCAGAAGGTCTACAAGCGGATCCTCCAGGTGGCGCCGACCGACTCAACGGTACTGATCACCGGGGAGAGCGGGACGGGGAAGGAACTGGTGGCCCGCGCCATCCACGGCAACTCCGGACGCCGCAAGCGCCCCTTCGTCGCGGTGGACTGCACCTCGCTCGCCGAAAACCTCCTGGAGAGCGAGCTCTTCGGCCACGTGAAGGGCTCCTTCACCGGCGCCATCCAGACCAAGACCGGCCTCTTCAAGGTCGCCGACGGCGGGACCCTGTTTCTCGACGAGATCGCCAACATCTCGCTGACCACCCAGGCGAAACTGCTGCGCGTGCTGCAGCAGCGCGAGGTGACCCCGATCGGCGGCACCGCCCCGCAGCCGATCGACATCCGCCTGGTCGCCGCCACCAACCGCAACCTCCGCACCATGGTCTCCGAAGGTACCTTCCGCGAGGACCTCTTCTTCCGCCTCAACATCATCCCCATCGACCTCCCGCCGCTTCGACAGCGCAAGGGGGACAAACCGATCCTGATCCGGCACTTTTTGAAGCATTTCTCCGAAGAGATGGGGAAGGAGCTGCGCGGCATCGCCCCGGACGCCCTGTCGCTTTTGGACAACTACCCCTTCCCGGGGAACGTGCGCGAGCTGCAGTCCACCATCGAGCGGGCCGTGGTGCTTTGCGCGGGCGACCTGGTGGAAAGCCACGACCTGGAGCTGCAGACCGCCGAGGGGAGGGAGAACCAGGATCTTTCCATGCACGTCCCGTTGAGCGTCGAGGAGCTCAAGGAGACCAAGCGGCTGATCCGGGAATCGGCGGTCGAGCCGATCGAGAAGGCCTTCGCGCTGCAGGCCCTGGAGCGCAACAACTGGAACGTCACCCGCGCCGCCGAGGAGACCGGGATGCAGCGTCCCAATTTTCAGGCCCTGGTGAAAAAGCTCGGCATCTCCATCAAAGGGCAGCGCTGCAGCTGATCTGCGCCGGCTCCCCCAGCGGGAGCCGGACCGTAAACGTCGTCCCCACCCCCACCTGGCTGTGCACCTCGATGGTCCCCCCGTGTTTCTCGATGATCCCGTAGGATACCGACAGCCCCAGACCGGTCCCCTTGTTCTCCTTGGTGGAGAAGAACGGGTCGAAGATCTTCGCCAGATGCGACTCGGGAATGCCGCAGCCGGAGTCCGAGATGACGATGTAGGCCTGCCCCCCCTCCGCGCCGCTCTCGATCCTGAGGGTCCCCTCGCCATCCATCGCCTGGGCCGCGTTCAAAAAGATGTTCACCAGCACCTGCTCCAGCTGCCCCGGGTCGACCACCAGCGGGGCGAGGGTCTGGTCGTACTCCCGGATCACCTCGATGTTCTGGAACAGGGTCTGGTGCTCGATGATGGAGAGGGCGGCATCGGAGATGGCGTTCAGCGAAGCGTTGCCCAGGTGCGGCGTCGAGCAGCGGGAGAACTCCAGGAGCCCCTTGACGATCTCCGCGCAGCGCTTGGTCTCCCGGATCACGGTCTCGACGTCCTCCTTCAGGCTCGGGTCGAGCTTTTCGTCGCCGTGGACCAGCGAGGTGTAGACCAGGATCCCGGTGAGCGGGTTGTTGATCTCGTGCGCGATCCCCGCCACCAACTCCCCCAGGCTCGCGAGCTTCTCGGAGCGGACCAGCTGGGCCTGGATCTGGGTCACCTCCCGGGTCCGGTCCTCCACCATCTGTTCCAGGTTTTTCCCCCACCCCTCCAGTTCCTCGCGCGCCTTTTTCAGGTTGGCCGTCATCAGGTTGAAGGACTGGGCCAGTTCCCCCAGCTCGTCGTTGGCAAACGAGGGGACCTTGCCGTCCAATTCGCCGCGGCTGAGCCTTTTGGTGTGGTCCAAAAGCTCGCGCACCGGCCGGTTGACCAGTTTCTGGGTGAAGAGGGTAAGCGAGAGGGAGGTGATGGCGATCAAAAGGAGGGTGAGGGCGATGCTCCGGTTGCGGAAGGCGTTTTGCAGCGCGTGCATCTTGTCCAGCGGGACCACCACGTCGAGGATGCCCAGGACCCGGTACTCCTCGGGGTGGAAATGGCAGCTGGCCGTGTAGCAGCTCTCCTCGTTGTAGATGGCGTTGGTGACCCCGAGGTACTCGGTCCCGTCCCGGTAGAAGCGCCGGGTCCGGTTCTTGAGCGAGGCGCGGACCAGAAGCTGGCTCCCCTTGTGGCAGACCTGGCAGATCTCGGCGCTTTTGCCGAGCATCATGCCGGTTTCCGCTTCGGTGGTGGAGAAGATCACCCGACCGGTCCGGTTCACCACCCGGACTTCGGCCCCCTGCTGGCCGCCGATCTCCTGCATGGTCCGGTAGAACAGGGGGCGGTCGTCGCGCAGCATCTGGCTGTGCGTCGTGCGCAGGATGGTCTCGGAGATGCGGTCCGCGTTGAGGGTGGCCTCCTGCAGCAAGAGCCCCTTGAGGTTGTTGAGGTTCAGGTAGGCGAAGAGGACCATGGTGCAAAGGAGCACCGCTCCGGTCGCTGCGGTCAGCTTGGTGATCAGGTGAAGACGCATGCGCTCCCCGTGAATCTAATCCGCTCGGGTGTTTTATTCCCGAAATCAACCGTTTTAGAGGTTTTTCAGACTTGACATTTATAGAACGATATTTTATCGTTGGTATAACATTTTAAGGGGCCGGAATGATGGCTTTTTTCCGCCGCTCCCGTACCAACCCCTGTTTGGGGTCGGTGCAGTGTACAAAGATTAAAACGTTTTATCAAGAGATTATTTCCCTTGACATGGAATAGCAAAAAGCCTAATTAAACCGTTTGGTACTTTCAAAACCAAAGCACAGGTGCAGCCCATGGCGAAAAAAGAAAAATCCGAATACATCATCCAGGCCGTTTCGCACGCGCTTGACCTTCTCGAGCAGTTTCACGATGAGGTTGACGAACTCGGGGTAACCGAGCTGAGCAAGCGCCTCAAGCTGCACAAGAACAACGTGTTCCGGCTCCTGGCGACGCTGGAGTCGCGCAACTACATAGAACAGAACCGGGTGACCGAGAACTACCGCCTCGGTCTTAAGACCCTGGAGCTCGGTCAGACCTTCATCAAGCAGATGGGGCTTTTGCGCCAGTCCCGCCCGGTGATCGAAGGGCTGGTAAAAGAGTGCAACGAGACCACCTACGTCGCGATCCTCAAGGACTCCCACATCGTCTACCTCGACGTCGTCGAGACCGACCTGACGGTGCGGGTGGTGCCCAGGGTCGGGGCGCGGCTGCCGGCGTACTGCACCGCCGCCGGCAAGGTGCAGATCGCGTACATGACCGACGAGGAGCTGGAAAACTACCTCCCGGCCCGCGAGATGAAGCGCTACACCCCGAAGACCATGGTTGAGCGGGAAGAGCTGAAAAAGCACCTGCGTCTGGTCGCCGACCGCGGCTATGCGATCGACGACGAGGAGATGGACGTCGGGGTGAAATGCGTCGGCGCCCCGATCCGTGATTACACCCGCCGGATCATCGGTGCGGTGAGCATCTCCGGCCCGTCGATGCGTTTTTCCGACGAGCGGCTGGAGAAAGAGCTGATTCCGCTGGTGGTCAAGGCCGGCGAGGAGATCTCCCACAAGCTCGGCTACCACAAATAGTAGGCAGCCTGCGATAATACATAGAAAGCCCCGCCGGGAACTTGGCGGGGCTTTCTTCTTTGTCATCCTGATCCGTCGGATCCGCCCGATCGGTCGGATCGGTCCCCGAATTACCAGGAGACGCTCATCTCCACTTCCTCCCGCCAGATTCTAAGCACCTGCTCCTTAAGCGCGGCCAAATCTCCCGAGTTGTCGATCACCACCTTGCCGTAGCGCCGCTTCTCCTCCATGGACATCTGCGAGTCGATCCGCTGCTGTGCCGCTTCCCGGCTGAGCCCATCGCGGGCCATGAGCCGGCGCAGCTGGGTTTCCCGGTCCAGGTACACCACCCAGACCTCGTCCACCCGCGAGGTCACCCCCGCCTCGATCAGAAGCGGCGCCACGTAGAAAACGATTCGGTGCCCAGCGGCGCGCAGCGCGGCCAGGCGCTTTTGGGCCTGCTGGGCGATGGCGGGGTGGGTGATCCCCTCCAGGGTGCGGCGCGCCGCCGGGTCGGCAAAGACGATGGCGCCGAGGGCGGCCCGGTTCAGGGTCCCGTCCCCCTGGAGGATCTGGTCCCCGAAGGTGGCGACGATGGCCTGGTAAGCCTCTTCCCCCGGGCACACCACATCCCGGGCCAACTGGTCCGCGTCCACCACCGCCGCCCCGAGTTCCTCGAAAAGCCTCGCGACCGTTGTTTTACCCGAGGCGATCCCCCCGGTGAGCCCGATGATGCGCACGAATCGTTCCTCCTTGCTTGATGCCCCCGACGAAGGGACGCCGATTCACTATAAAGTATATGAGGGCGCGGGTCCTTCCCACTGCGCCGCCCCCACCACCCGTAGGGCGCAGGATGCTGCGCCCGCAAGTACGATGAAGTCTGAAAAGACTGCCCCTGGGCCGCCCGGCTTCCCAACGGTCGGCCTCGGAGACGGCATGGTACCGGAAAATCAACGCCGGCTCAATGCCGGCGGAAAGAAAATCCGCGGCACGGCCGGCGCAGGTGCCGTCGATCTCATAAAAGGCGGCCCCCCTTAGCTGCGGCTGTGCACCTCCACCCCGTCGGGACCGAGGACGAACATGGGGCGCATCTGGTCCTCTTCGACGAGCAGGCGGCTTGAGCCGATCCGGACCTGCACCCCGATGAAGGCATCCCGCTCCACGACCACCTTGGCCTGAGCGTTCACCTCCATCCGCTTCAAAAGCCGCTTCAGCTCGGCGGTGAGCTCGGTGATCTCCGATTCGTACTTGGTGTGGACCTTTTCCTTTACCCGCAAGAGCCCGGGTTCCATGCTTCCCGGGTTTTCCTTCACGTAGGCCAGGGTCTTCTCCAGCTCCTCCATGAGCCGCTCCTTCTCGGAGAGGGTCTCGCGCACGTATTCGATCTTCTGGTTGAGCGCCGGGTCCACCCCGACCTCCACCACGGTGGGAACGCCGGCCAGCGAGCCGAGAACGATCGCCTCGACGAGGCTTGCCGCGCGGCTCAGCCCGCCGATCAGATGCCCCTTGCGGCTCCCCGATTCCCCGACGTGGATCGCGGCGCCGGAGGTGAGCTCGCTCTGCATGGCGAGCTCCTTGATGAATATGTCCCCTTCGGCCTGGATCACGGCGTTTTCGGCGAACTGGACCGTGATCGAGCCCCCGGCCTTGAGCTGGGCGGCATCCTTCCAGCTTTCGGCGTCGTTCAAGCTCAGCTTGCCGTGCCCGATCACCCCGCCCTTGACCTCGATGTCGCCCCCCGCATCCAGGCGCGCCGCCTCGACGATCCCCCCCACGGTGATCGCCTCGGTAGCGGTCACCGCCATCCCCTCGCAGACGTCCCCCTCGATCTCCAAAGACCCCTTGAAATGGAGGTTGCCGGTGGAGAGGTCCACCCGTTTCACCCGGAACACCGGATCGACGGTGGCGCCGTTGGGAAGGGCGACCGGGTACCCGGAGATGGCCGCGATGAGGAGGTCGGAGTCGTGCAGGTCGCAGGCGACCCCAGGCATGTCCTCCGCGAAGGGAAGCTCCACGCCGTCCTCGGTGGGGAGCTCGCGCCCGGTCACGTCCCGTCCCGGGATGCCGGGGGTGGGGCGGGTGCGGCGCATCAGCGGGTCGCCCAAAGAGACGGAGACGATCCCCCCCAGGTTGCGGTAGTCGGCGGTGTCCCCCTCCTTGAGCTGCGGCGCCTGTTCCGCCATCTCCGGAATCAGGCTGACGAACTGGCTGTCCTCGCCGGGTACCGGCGCGATCCCGCGGGCGATCACCACGTGGTTCGCCTGGCCGGTCTGGGCCACCTGGGCCACCTGCGCCATGTCGATGCCGAAGACCACCCCGTGCTCCATCAAAAGGCTCGTGATCGCCGCCTCGTCGAATTTCTTGCCGCCGTGGGAGGGGGTGGCGGTAAGCCACGCCTCCATCCGGTCGCTGGAAACCTCCACGCTCAAGGTGCCGTCGACCTTCTCCCCGATCTCCATGGAAAAGCCGATCGCTGCGGCACGTCCCTTGCGCAACAGCCCCTCGACCGCCTCGTCCTTGAGCAGCCACTCGGCGTACCCCTGGGTCTTGAGCGCCGCGACCAAAACGCCGCGGTTCAGCGACCGTCCCGGGGCCGGGGTGTAGGTCGCCACCAGGGTGTGGCCGTCGTCGCCAACCTTAAGGGCAATTCCGCTGTCTTCCATTCCAACTGTTTCCATGTTCCCCTCCGGAAACCTGACAATCCCTGTCTGTCATCTCTTATCGGCATATCTTAGAAAAAAATGAGTCAATCTGCAAAAAATGCGAGGCGCGAGCCCCGATGGGCGCGGCAGGGAGGGGGTGGCGGCCCGGTGCCCGGAAGGGGGAAAAGGGGGCGTAAAAGGCCAGAAATATGGCCGGGAAACGCCTTTTCTCGGGCATTTTTAGCTTGATTCGCTAGAAGCGTTGTGATAATAAAGTGGATACTGTATACAATTTGTGAGTGATGTCTTTCACAGTAAATGCAAGTATTTAGCCGGTCTCAAAGGCGCATTTTCTAGTTATTCCGGAGGCAACTGTGGCTGAGGTGGTCTTTTCCAGCTGGGGCAGGAACATAATCGACAATCGCAAGGGGGGCGAGGCCAAGCCGGCTTCCTTCAAGCTTCCCGTCACCTACGATGGCGAGCGTCCCCTTTCCGCCTTCATCGGTTGGGACGGGCTCATCGTCTACAACAAGGATGTGGACGTTCCGGCCATGGTCGCCGAGTACATGAAGCGGGTGCAGACCCAATACGTCTGCGGCCGCTGCACCCCGGGGAAGAAGGGGACCCGCGTCATGATGGACGCGCTCCTCGCCATCGTCGAAGGGCGCGGGACCGAGGCGCTTTTGGACACCCTGACCGATCTGTCGGGGCTGCTCCAGAACTGCAAGTGCACCCTGTGCCCCAGTTCGGCGGTGCCGGTGCTTGACGCGGTGACCCACTACCGCGACGCCTTCATCAATTACATCCGCGGCGCGAAGAGCCTGTCGAGGGAGTACGCCTACATCGACAAGTACACCGCGCCCTGCATGGACAAGTGCCCGGCGCACATCGACATCCCGCGCTACATCGAGGCGGTGAAGAACTACCGCTACGACGACTCGCTCGACGCGATCCGCGACTCGATGCCGCTGCCCGCCGTCTGCGGCCGCGTCTGTCCGCATCCCTGCGAGACCGCCTGCCGCCGCACCAACGTCGACGAGCCGATCAACATCATGGTCCTCAAGCGGAGCGCCTCCGACTACGAATGGCAGCACGGCATGCTCCCCCCGATGGAGCCCAAGCCGAAGAAGAACAAGAAGGTCGCCGTGGTCGGCGCCGGCCCCGCCGGGCTCGCCGCCGCCTACTACCTCGCCCTGGAAGGGTACCCGGTAACCATCTACGAAGCGCTTCCGATCGGCGGCGGCATGGTCGCGGTCGGGATTCCTCCCTACCGTATGCCGCGGCACATCCTGCAGCGCGACATCGACATCATCGCCGCCCTGGGCGTCGAGATCATCTACAACACCCGCGTCGGCAAGGACATCTCCATGGCCGAGCTGAAGGAGAAGTTCGACGCGGTCTTCCTCGCCCCGGGCGCGCACCGCTCCAAGCCGATGGGTGTCGAAGGCGAGGACAAGGGGTACAAGGGCTTTTTGACCGGCGGTATCGACTTTTTGCGCAACGTCTACCTCGGGCTGCCGAGCGGGATGGGCAAGAAGGTCTTCGTGGTCGGCGGCGGCAACACCGCGATCGACTGCGTCCGCGTGGCGCTGCGTGAAGGGGCCGAGGAGTCGGTGCTCGTCTACCGCCGTTCCCGCAAGGAGATGCCGGCGGACGTCTGGGAAGTCGACGGCGCCGATGCCGAAGGGGTCCGCTTCGAGTTCCAGGTCCTCCCGACCCGGGTCGTCGCCAACGAGAAGAACGAGGTCACCGGCGTCGAACTGATCCGGATGCAGATGGGCGAGCCGGATGCCTCCGGGCGCCGCCGGCCGGAGCCGGTCCCGGGGAGCGAATTCATCATCGAGTGCGACACCATCATCCCTGCCATCGGCCAGGATGCGGATCTCTCCTTCATCCCTGCCGATTTCAACATCGACACCACGAAGTGGAGCACCATCGTCACCAAGTACGTCCCCCTGAAGGGTGCCGACGGCAAGGATCTCAAGGACGGCATGGGCAACCCGCTCTCCCGTACCCTGATCACCGACTGCGACGGCGTCTTCGCCGGCGGTGACGCCGAGATCGGCCCCCTCACCGTCGTCGCCTGCGTAGGTTCCGGCCACCGTGCCGCCAAGGTGATCGCGCGCTACCTGGAAGGGAAGGGCGTGGACCTCACCGACGACGAGCGGATGGAAGACATCCTCAGCTACTTCGGTGTCTACGACAAGAACGAAAAAGTCTCCTGGCTCGATGGCACGCACCGCGCGCACCAGGCCGAAATCCACGGCAAGGAGCGGGCGAGCAAGGGGAACTACTGCGAGGTCGAGCTCGGCTTCGCGAACTCCCAGGCGGTCCGGGAGGCCGAACGTTGCCTCCGCTGCTACCGCGTCGCCATGGTTGCTGTATAGGGCGGTAAAATCCTGGCCCCACCGTGCAATTCCATTTCAAGAACTGAAATATTTGAGGGTTTTCTATGGTCAGCTTAACCATTGATGGCAAAAGCGTGCAGGTCGAAGCCGGTACCACCATTCTCGATGCCGCGGCGAAAGTCGGCATCACTATCCCGACTCTCTGCTGGCTGGAGAAGGTATCCCCGACCGGGGCGTGCCGCGTCTGCGCGGTCGAGGTCGAGGGGGTGGACCGCACCATGACCGCATGCAACACGCCGGTCAAGGAGGGGATCAACGTCACCACGCAGTCGCCGAACCTTGCGGAAATCCGCCGCAAGGTGATGGAGCTGATGCTGGTGAACCACCCGCTGGACTGCCCGGTCTGCGATGCCGGCGGCGAGTGCGACCTGCAGAACTCCTGCTACAACCTGAGCGTCAACCGCCAGGAATACTCCGCCCTTCTGGAGCGGCGCCAGATCCGCTACGACTGGCCGCTCATCGAAAGCGACCCGAACCGCTGCATCCTCTGCGAAAAATGCGTCAAGGTGGACCACGAGGTGGTCGGCTGCGACGCGATCGCCATCGTGAACCGCGGCGAGGCGACCATCATCGACACCGTCGACGGCAAGCCGCTCAACTGCGAGTTCTGCGGCAACTGCGTCGGGGCCTGCCCGACCGGCACCCTGATCTCCAAGCCCTTCAAGTTCCGCGGGCGTCCCTGGAGCTTCACCCGGGTGCAGAGCGTCTGCGCCTTCTGCGGCACCGGCTGCCAGATCGAGTACCACGTCAGAAACGGCATCGTGGAGCGGGTGACCAGCGAGGACCACACCTACAACAACGGCAACCTCTGCATCAACGGCCGTTTCGGTTACAGCTACCTGAACTCCCCGGAGCGCCTCACCGCACCGATGCTCCGCGTCGGCGGCGGCTCGCTGGCCCCGACCGACTGGGACACCGCCTTTGCCCACACCGCGACCAAGCTCAAAGAGATCGTCGGGCGTGACGGCGCTGCCGCCGTGGCCGGCCTCGGCTCCCCGAGGGTGAGCAACGAGGAGAGCTTCCTCTTCGCCAAGCTGATGCGCCAGGGGATCGGCACCGGGAACATCGACTCCGAAGCCGGCCTTGGCTTTGCGCAGGCCCAGGCCCAGCTGCAGCACCGCTTCGGCTTCACCGGCGCCAGCAAGAACCTGCACGACATCGAAAACGCGGAAGCGATCATCGTCTTCGGCACCGATTTGAATGCCGAGGCGACCAATGCCGAATACCGGGTCATCAAGGCGGCCACCAAGAACGACGCCAAGCTGATTCTGGTCAACATGCGCGACGTGAAGCTCCGCAAGTTCGCCAACTCGCACCTCAAGTACACTCCGGGGACCGAGCTGCAGGTCACCTACGGCCTGATGAAGGCGCTCATCGAGGTGGGTAACCTGGATCCCGATCCGACCGTGAAGGCCGACCTGGCGGCGCTGTCGCTCGCCGAACTTGCCACCGCGAGCGGCCTGACCGAAGAGCTCCTCCTCGATACCGCACGGCTGATCACCGGCAAGAGCCGGGTCACCATCCTCTTCGGTTCCGACGTGATGAGAGCCAGCGACGCCAAGAACAAAGTAGCGGCCCTGGCCGACCTCGCCCTCCTCACCGGAAGCGCGACCGAGCAGGGTGGCGGCATCTTCCCGATCGACGCCAAGAACAACAGCGTCGGCCTGGTCGACATGGGGGTCACCCCCGCCGACAACGGCAAGGACTTCTGGGGGATCATCCAGGGGATCGAGCAGGGCTCGATCAAGGCCCTCTACCTGATGGGTTGCGACCCGACCACCTTCCCGGAAAACGGCCGCATCCGCAAGGCGCTCGCCAAGCTGGAACTCCTCATCGTCCAGGACATCTTCAAGAGCGATCTCCTCGAACTGGCGCACGTGGTCCTGCCGGCCGCGGCCCCGGCCGAGAAGAGCGGCACCTTCACCAGCGGCGACAACCGCGTCCAGAGCTTCGACAAGGCCTCCAACCCTCCGGGCCAGGCCAAGGCCGACGCCGCCATCCTGAGCGAGCTTCTGATCCGGATCGCTGCCGGTCCGGCTTCCTCGATCGATCCGGTCAAGGAAATCCCGGTTGCCGTTCCGGGCTATGCCGCAGCCGGCAACGGACTGACCAAGAAAGTCGCCGTGAAGGCCGGTGCCGCCTACGCGCCGATCGCCAAGCCCGCCGCCGGGGCACGGCCCAAGTTCCAGATGCTGGTAGGCCCGATCGGTTTCCACAACGGGACCTCCACCACCCGCTCCGAGAACAACCTCACCGTCTCGGCGAGCGGCTATGTGGAACTGCACCCGACCGACGCCACCGCGCTCGGCATCACCGAGGGCGCGAACGTCCGCGTCAGCGCCGGCGGGGGATCGATCACCGCCGCAGCCAAGGTGAGCCAGAAGGTGCAGCCGGGGCTGCTCTTCGTCCCGTCGCACTTCCGTAGCCTGAACGCCAATGCACTGCTCCAGGGGAACTGCAACCTGGTCGAGGTCAAGGTAGAGAAGGGGTAGCGGAAAATCTCACAATGATGTAATTAAAAGGCTCCGACTCCGGTCGGGGCCTTTTTTCGTAAAAGGCAAAGCTCACCGCGGAGGACACAGAGGCACGCAGAGGAAAACCGAGTTTACCAGTGTGTATCTAATGCAGCGGTTTTAAGTCCCCCTTTAGCAAAGGGGGATTTAGGGGAATTTGCTTTTAAGGTCGCTGACTTTACGAGAGCAGAACCAAAACGAGCCCCCCCTTGAGGGGCAATTTCGTATTTTTTCATGTGGGAGGCCAAGCTGTAACGTAGGGTGGGCAGCCTCTGCCCACCGTCATCAGCCATTCCTGGATCCTGCAGACGGGTAATTGGTAAGGAGATGGAGGGAAAGCCCAGTGTCCAAGCAGTACCGCATCTTCGCCGTCGGCGACGTCAACGCCTTCTTCGGCCTCATGCTCGACAACATGTCCGGGCTGATCATCCTGGCCGGCATCCTGACCACGGCCTTTGGCATTCCCAAAGACATCGTCCTCTACAAAATGCTCCCGGGAAGCGCCATCGGTGTCCTCTTCGGCGACCTCCTCTTCACCTGGATGGCGGTGCGGCTGGCGAAGAAAACCGGAAACCACGACGTGACCGCCATGCCGCTCGGCCTCGACACCCCCTCCATCTTCGGCATGGCCTTCGGCGTTCTGGGACCGACCTACCTGGCAACCCACGACGCCATCTTCACCTGGCAGGTCGGGATGGCGACCGTGGTCCTGATGGGGATCTTCAAGATTGCCGCCTCCTTTTTCGGACCCTGGCTGCGGCAAACGGTCCCCCGCGCCGGCCTTTTGGGGAGCATCGCCGCCGTGGCGCTTCTCCTCATCGCCTATCTTCCCACCCTGAAGCTTTTCACCTCGCCGGTGGCCGGATTCCTCTCGCTGGGAGTGGTCCTCGCCTCGCTGGTGGCCCGGGTGAGGCTTCCCTTCCGAGTTCCGGGTGCTCTGGCCGGGATAGCCATGGGCACGGCCGTTTACTATCTGCTGGGGAGCCTCGGATTGCTTGCGGGAGAGCAGATACTGCTCCCCCACGTTCCGGAACTCCATTTCGCCCTGCCGCTCCCCACCCTGGAGTTCGTAAAAGGCATTCCGAAGGCGCTGACTTTCCTGCCGTTGTCCCTCCCGTTTGCCCTCGCGACCGTGGTCGGCGGGGTGGACGTAACCGAGAGCGCCGCGGCGGCCGGGGACGAATATCCGACCCGGGACGTCCTCCTGGTGGAGGCGTTCGGCACCCTGCTGGCCGGAGTCTGCGGCGGGGTCATCCAATCGGTCCCTTACATCGGGCATCCCGCTTACAAAGACATGGGCGGACGGGCCGGCTACACCCTGGCGACCGCCATCTTCATCGGCCTGGGCGGAATCCTCGGCTACCTCTCCTTTTTCGTGGAACTTCTACCGGAGGCGGTAGTGGCGCCGATCCTGATCTTCATCGGGATGGAGATCACCGCCCAAGCCTTTGAGGCGTCGCCCCGGCGTCATGCCCGCGCCGTAGCGCTCTCCTTCCTGCCGGCGATCGCCTGTCTGCTGCAACTGGAGCTGGCCCTGATGCTCAGCAACGTCGGTAAAAAGGCGCAGGCCCTGACCGGGGAGTTCGCCGTCTCCTACCATGCCACCCTGATGCTCGGCAACGGCTTCATCGTCACCTCGCTCCTCTGGGGAGGCGCGATAGCGGCGCTTATCGATCACAAGCTGAAGCAGGCCGCCGCATTCATGTTCTGCTCCGCCCTGGCGACCCTCTGCGGTGTCATCCACTCGCCGCTGGAGTCCGGAGCGATGTTTCTCCCCTGGGCCCCGCCGGAGCCCTTCACCTGGCACCTGGCCGCCGGCTACGGCGCCATGACCCTTTTGTTCCTGGTTCTTCCCACCCCTCCCTCAACCGAGGGAGAGTAGAGGCTACCAGTCTGTAGGAGCGACATTCTTGTCGCGATCCACTTCCCTATAAAGGAAGGCTGCTGCTTACCCTGTGGGAGCGCCTTTCCAGGCGCGAACGACCGCCACCGTAGTACGTCAATTTCATATGATCCCTCTCCCTCCGGGAGAGGGTGCCCGAAGGGCGGGTGAGGGCAGGTGCTTCGTGGCGAATCCCCTCACCCCGACCTTCTCCCATGAGGAGAGGGAGGTATCGGTGGCCTGGTATGAAGATTGGACGCTAATCAGCACGAGATTTGAAACGGAGGTTATTATGCGCAACGTCAGCAGAATGATCACTTTGCCTGCTGCACTCGTTATCATCTCCAGCCTGTGCGGCTGCAGCGCGGAGCACGTCAAACAAGGGATCTATGAAGGCATAAAAACAAGAAACGAACTCCAGAGTTCTCCTCAAGAACGGATCGGAAAGCCGGAGCAACCGTCATACTCCGACTATAAGCGTCAACGAGAAGAACAGCCCCGGTAACTGCGATTTTAGTTTCAGGCAGAACGAACGGTAATAATGCAGGAGCGACATTCTTGTCGCGATTGAGTCTTTTTAACCAAGCAAGGTAGTGCCTTACCCTGTGGGAGCGCCTTTCCAGGCGCGAATGAACGCCCGTTGTCACGGGCTGCCAAGTTCGCCTCAAGAACCGATCGGAAAGCCGGAGCAGAGCCGCTAAGGACACATCAGACTGTTCTCCAGCCCCTCTTCCAGTAAGTCCCAGGTGGAGAGGGTAGTTCGACGATTGGCGGCGGGACGGTACCCACCATTGTGGCATTACCTGCTGGAAGGGAGGTGAAGAATGAAGCGGATCTTGTGCGTCGTTACAGCCGTCTTCGCCCTGGCGACATTCGATGATGTAGTGCTCGCGACCGAGTCGGGGACCATGAGGTGCAGCGGAGGGCTCGTCTCCCTCGGAAATACGGCTGCTGAAGTCGTGGGAAAATGCGGGTCACCGGCTTTCACCACCCAACGTCGTGAGAAGCGCGGTGCACCAGGTGGCAAAACGTCGGAGCGTACCGAACTCGTAACGCTGGATGACTGGACCTTTAACTTCGGGCCCAACGAGTTCCAGTATGCGGTTCTCCTGGAATACGGCCGGGTGGTCAGGATCGAGAGCCTGGACCGGGGCTACTGACCCCGGAACATCCAGACGGCCAGCATCGGCTCGGCCGAAGCCGCTCATAATTTGAGCTTCAGCGGAGGCGGAAGCACAGTAGAAAGAGGAACGTAATGGAACATATCGACATCGTCCCCGGCTTCTCCTGGTTCGGGAAAAACATAGGCATCAAAGACAAAACTTTGGATTTTGGCGGCATCCTCGCCGACGTCCCCTGTCAGGCCGCGGCCGTCTTCACCAAAAACACCATCCCCGGTGCACCGGTGCAGGTGGGGCGGGAGCATATAAAAGACGGGCTGTTGCAGGCGGTCATTGTCAACTCAAAGAACGCCAACGTGGCCACCGGCACCGGTGGCTTGGAAGACGCCCGGCGCATGTGCCGGCTCGTTGCCGAAAGCTGCGGGATCGCACCTGAGTTGGTCCTCCCGTCGTCGACCGGCGTCATCGGGCGCCGGCTTCCAATGGAAGTGATCGTTAAAGGTGCGGCATCGCTGCAGGACGACTTCGGCAAAACCGAGCGCCACTTGCTCAACTTCGCCGACGCCATCATGACCACCGATACCCGGCGCAAGATCATGAGCGTCAAGGTGGGCAACGCCACCTTGGTCGGGGTGGCCAAAGGCGCCGGAATGATCGAGCCCAACATGGCGACCATGCTCAGCTACCTGATGACCGACGCCGCCATCCCATCCGCCGTGCTCCAGCCAATGCTGCAGCGGGCGGTCAACAAGTCCTTCAACCGGATCTCCGTCGACACCGACACCTCCACCAGCGACACGGTCGTTCTCCTGGCAAACGGCCTCGCCGGCGCGGTCGATCTGGAGGCGTTCGAGGCCGCCCTGCAGGAGATGACCGTGTATCTCGCCAAGGAGATCGCGCGGGACGGGGAGGGGGCCACCAAGCTGATCGAGCTGAAAGTCTCCGGCGCGAAGACCGCCGAGCAGGCCCTTTTGACCGCCAAGTCAGTGGTCAACTCCCCGCTGGTAAAGACCGCGATCTACGGCGCCGACCCGAACTGGGGCCGTTTTGTCATGGCCATCGGCAAGGTCTTCGCGTATCAGGTGGATGTAGCTGAACTGGTGATTTATTTCGGGCAGGGGGCGGAGCGGTTGAAGCTGGACGCCGCGATGGATATGAATGAAGTGCCGCTGGACGACATTTCCGAGCTGCTGAAGCGAAGCGAAGTGTTCCTGGAGATCGTGCTGGGCAGCGGCCCGTACTCAGAAACGGTGTGGGGGTGCGACCTCACCGAGGGCTACGTCCACGAGAATGCCCATTACACCACATGATCCTTACCGCCTAGGCATCGGCCAAAAGCTGCCTTACCCTGTGTGGGAGCGCCATTCCTGGCGCGAATGACCCACGTTGATGCGCTGGAGTGGGAGTCCTCAGGGGGCAGCCCCCATACCCGGTCACGACTACCGCAATTGCATAATCCATAGACATGCCACCATGTCGCACTTTTCACAGCAGAAGGCCGTGCTGGGCTCAAAACCCGGCACGGCCTTCTGCTGTCTGTTCGCCAACTGTTTGCCCCTCGGGGCGAACCGCTCCCTCTTACCGCACGGCGAGGGCGTATCCGGTACCGCTTTTCGGCTGGTCGTATGCCCCGAAGTCACAGCTGTAGACGGTCCAGGCCCGGGTGGTATCGGCGGCACTGGTGGTGGAGGTCCAGTAATAGCTGGAGATCCGGAAGCTTTTGAAGAACACTGGGCCGGTTACGGTGACCATGTCGGGACCGGCGATCCCGTTGAGGTAGCTCGCGATCTGGAAGGTGGGGGCGCGATCCGCCAGGCTTAGCATCTCGTTTCGGTTCGGCACCCGCCACTGACCGGCGGTGGAGCCGTCGGTCAGGCCGCACTGGCCGCTGGTTAAGCTGTTGACGGCCGAGAGGGTGCCGGACCAGGTGTCGTTGATGCAGTCCGCCTGCTTGAGCCACGTCAAACCGGTGACCGTGTCGGCCACGGTCCCATCCCCCTTGTCGACGAACCTGGGATCGGTTAAGGGGATGCCGATCTGGAGACTCGGGTCGTCACCGGCGCCAAAGGAGACGCCGGAGCCGCCACCCTGCCCGGAGAACGCTCCCGTCGCCAGCAGGGAAACGGTGCCGGCGGCACCGGACTTAACCGCCCACAGCGCGTTGGCGGCAGTGGCTTTGGTATTGTCGAAGCCGTTGTTGGAACCGTTGATCCATCGCCCGTCGCTGAACCGGATGGCCAGCGCGTAGGAGGATACCGGTGCGTAGGTGGTGGAGGACCAGTACGCAGCGGCCAGATTGATGTTGATGAAGGGGCTGGCCACGGAAACGGCTGGGTTGACTTGCGAGACGTCGACCAGGCTTTCCAGCTCGTTCACGTTGGGCATCCGCCAGTCACCCTTGGCAGAGCCGTCGGCCAGGCCGCAGGCCCCGCTGGCGAGGTTGTTGGCGGCGGTGAGGGCGCTGGACCAATCGCTCGGGGTGAAGCATCCCGCGTTTTTCAGCCAGACGAGCCCGGTCAGGTGGTCGGTGACCGTTCCGTCGAGGTTGTCGGAAAAACGGGTCGCGGGCCAGGCGATTCCCGCTGCAACGGAGAAGTCGTCGCCCGCCGCGTAACTCGTGGTCTGCCCGGTCCTGGGCAGGCTTGCTTCCCGGTCTCCGGGACGAAATGCGGTGAAGCTCGCGGTTACGTCATGGGTAGGCAGCGTGAGGAAGCGCACCACCGTACGGTAGTCGCCGTCGAAATCCTGCCTGCCGACCCTGCCGTCGGCGCCGGTCGACGGGTAAAACGCGAACCCCGCTTTCCTGGCGTAGACCGTAAAATCCGTCCAGGCTCCGGTAGGCAGGCCGGCGATGGCGTAGGCCCCGTGGGCGTCGGTAGTCGCGGTGACCGAGGTGTGATCGTTGTTGTGGTAGGCGGTGACGGTGACTCCGGGGACCGGAGTTCCGTTGCGGTCGACGACGGTGCCGCTGATGGAAGCCGTCACCGGCAGGCCGGCGTTGTTTTTCGAGGTTCCCGTAACGCCGTTACCGCCGCCGCTGCAGGAAACGAGCAGGACCATGAGGAACATTAGGATGCCCGATCGGGCCATGGCAGCGAAATGGTGGGAGTGGGACAAGGAAAGGGAAGAGCGTGACGTACTCTGTGGCATGGCGGAGCCTCCCAGCTACTAACGTGCAGGTGAGGCGTTAAAAAAACGCCCCGTTCGAAGAGAAAGGGGCGTCTTTCGATCCGCCCTCTTTTTTGGCAACCCGGCTGTCCTCACGACGAGGACCCGTGGCTTTGCGTCCCCGGGTTACCCCGGGTTTGCTATTTGACCGAAGAGGTGGCCGCAATGTGTGGAGATTTGAAGCATTTTCCGGGCCAGTCGGTTGCCCCCTCCAACTGCCCGATTTGGCACCAAGCGGGTCGCCATCTTTGCGAAGAAAGTGACAAAAATTGACACGCTGTGACAAAAAAAGTTTCAGTGGAAGGGCCACGATCGTTACGGCCTGTGGATCGTATGGAGCGGCGCCCGAATGGCATTCGGATTAAGGGCGAACCGGGCGGGGCAAACCGTGAGAGATGTCGTTGGAAGTAGCAAGCTCAAGGCTCAAAAGCTGCCTTACCCTGTGGGAGCGCCATTCCTGGCGCGAATGACCGCGCTGATGCGCTGGGCGGCGATCAGTTGACCGCCAACAGCCATACTTAGGGGCGCAGCATCCTGCTCCCGTAAAGTCCGCCCTAAGTCCCCTTTATCAAAGGGGGATCTAGGGGGGGTGCTTTTGAGGTTTTGGCCCGTCCAGTTCGGCTGCCGATCCACCGGATGTTCAACGCATCACCGCCGCATCAGCGCAAACACACCCCAGCCCAGGTATTCTCGCGTGTACGCGGCGTACCGCTCGGGTTCCGAGCTCAGTTTGGCTCGAACCTCTTTCGCCAACTCATCGTTAGGATTGGCTTCAAGCCAGCGGCGCATGGTGAGCCATTGGGCCGCCTCGTATCTGTCCCAGCTGTCTTGGTCCGCCAGGACCATTTCAACGACGTCGAAGCCCAGACGGCCGAAAGACGCGAGAAGTTCCGGAAGCATGAGAAAGTCTGCGATTGAGCTGGCATGACACTCCTTGGCAGCATCTTCCGTCGGCGGTACCTGCCGCCAGTAGGGCTCGCCGATGAGAATAATCCCGCCGGGGCGCAGGCTCCGCGCCAGAAGCTCGATAGTGCCGGCGACTCCCCCGCCGATCCAGGTGGCACCGATGCAGGCTGCCACACCCGCCTTGTCCTCCGAAACGTAGCCGGTAGCATCGCCATGGATGAACGTCACTCGATCGGCGACGCCGAGTTCTGCAGCGCGCATTTTCGCTTGTTCGGTAAACAACCGGCTCATGTCGATACCGGTGCCGGTTATGCCGTAATCACGTGCCCAGGTGCACAGCATCTCCCCCGAACCGCTGCCGAGGTCGAGCACCCGGGTCCCCTTTTCCAGTCGCAGCGCCGCGCCGAGAGTGGCGAGCTTTTCAGGAGTGAACGGGTTATGGATGCGGTGAGCACTTTCGCAGATGTTGAAGATCCGTGGAATGTCCATTTCGGAAAGTCTCCTTACGGTTCACAGAGGCTCCTCCGCCCTTCTGGGGAGGGAGACCATCTGCCCTACCGTGTGACAGATGCTTCTTCCCGGCCGGGGGCCGTTCTTGCTTACACGTTAGCAAATTATCAATACTCGGTCCGACTGTCTTCCCGGTCCGCCTGCCTCCCTTGGAGAATTGCGCCCCTGATTGTAGTTATGAAATCACCTCCGCAGCCAGTATTTTCGGCACGATCGAGAATTTCTAGTGCGCCAGAAGGGTTGCCTGAAGTTAGCCGTGCTCTTGCCTCCTGAGCGTAGATCGCGGCATTTTGAGTTCCGGCATCGATTATTTCCATACGGAAAGCAGCAGCTTTTTCAGGGTCGATTTGTTGGAGTACTGCGCCCTGCACTGATCTTGTGATATCGTCAGCACAGCCGTTCTTTTCTGCTAGATCAAGAATTTCAAGCGCACCAGATGGATTGCCTGCCTCTAACCGCGCTTTGGCCTCATCGGTATAGAACGCCGCGTTGCGACTACCCGCAACGATTCGCTCCACCCGCAAGGCAGCGGCTTGTGCAGGATCTGTCTGCTGTAGAATTGTGCCACGCATTGCGGCTGTGAAGTCATTTTCGCAACCGTTCTTATCTGCAAGGTCAAGAATTTCTAGTGCGCCAGAGCGATTGTTCGCATCTAGCCGCACTTTTGCCTCCTGAACATAAATTACGGTGTTGCGACTGCCGGCTCTGATCAGTTCCATACGCAGGGCGGCAGCTTGTGCAGGATCAGTCTGCTGAAGAACTTTGCATCGCAACGAGATCGTAAAGTCATCAGAACAGCCGTTCTTGTCAGCGAGGTCGAGAATATCCAACGCTCCAAATGGACTACCAGCATCTAAACGGGCTTTGGCTTCTTGAAAATAGAATATTGTGCTTTGACTGCCGGCGTTTATTCTTTCCATGCGAAGGGTTGCCGCTTGCGCAGGGTCGGTCTGCTGAAAAATGGTATATCGTATTCCGGCTGTGAATTCGTCAGCGCAACCAGTCTTGTCCGCAAGATCAAGAATCTCTAGAGCACCAGAAGGATTCCCCGCAGCTAGACGGGCTCTCGCTTCGTCATTGTAGAAAATCGCGTCAAGACTGCCGCCGCGGATTCTCTCCATGCGAAGCGCAGCAGCCTCTACGTCTTTCCCTGCAAGCTTGTAGCAATTTGCTTGAATTGCTCGAACGTGACCGTCAATAGCTTGGGGACAATCTTTTTCGACGCGCTCAAGGCGTTGGAGAAAATCAACCGCACCGTCACGCCCTCTTGCTAGAAGGGCTTTGCCTAGATTAGCCCAGTTTGGAGGATAGTCCTCTCGCAAACGGCAAGCCTCTTTAAAGCAATCAAGAGCCTTTTGGCTCCCCGTCCCCTCCTCCTTTTGCCAACACTGCCCAAGAAAACAATGCAATTTATTATTGTCCGGCTCTAGAACAACCCAATACTCAAGCGCTTCACGTTGCTTAGAAATGGGCGCATTCGTATCATAAAGATGGAATGAATACCTCTCAATGCGGTGACGTGCCCATTCAAGGTTCCCGGCGAGCAATTCGACAGCGACTGTTTGCACACGCCCCCCATCACCGGCGGATACTAGATGATGGAAGGCTTCTAACGCCCTGGCGATATTGGTATTCGTCACACGGTGGCTGCCTCCAAGTTGAGCCAACCAAACTGATCCGATGACTCTATGTAACCCTCTCGCCTTTTCACGGACTTCATCAGTTGTGGACATTGCAAAATCGGCCTCATGGTCCTCTCCGTGACCTCCATATCCAAGACAACGCGTTCGCAGCCATGCAGATAGAAGAGGCTGAAAGTGTCAGGTCTGGACATGGACAGACCTCAAAAAGTGCACCGTCAAAGCGCGGATACCCCCTCTGGGCCTCCGCCTCGCATTAGCGGATTATCGACCTTACCGCGATGGAAGGATCGAATTAATCCAGCATCTACTGGTTTCTAGCCACCCCACGGCTGACACTTTGTCCATGTCCAGACCTGACACCTCAGCTTGCCTGACCAGACCGAACACCTCAGCTCACCTTTAATTATCGAACGACTTTGCACATTCTTTTTGACTGGACCTGAAGGATTCAGATCTCACTTCAATTAAATCGTTGGATTTTCCATATTCGTTTCAGTTAGATCACCGTCTTTGGCATCTTTGTCTTTAGAATATATCTGATCAGCGCCTGAGAGCTTAAAATAAATCCTACCACTCTTCTGATGCGTGGCTGTAACAAAATAGGTATCCTCAGTCATGAGTTTGTAGTCTAATATGATTGATGGAGGTAATTTTATTAAACCTGCTTCAGATAATGATTCTGGATATCTGGTATGATCAATAAAAAATGACTCAATGATTGTTATGGCATTTTTCAAACAAACGATAGCTGATGAATCATATGCTTTCATGCGATATGCCGCAAATTGTGGGATTGCAATTGCTGCGGCGATACCAATGGCAGCAACTACAATTAGTGGTGCTAGTGAGAAGATTAAAAAACTGGTTACCGCAGATACATTTAAATTCAAATAAATGGCAGCAGCACCGCAAACAACTGCAAAAACTCCAAAAGTAGCAAATGAGGTTGTATTAGGGGGCTTTCTGTTTAGTGCCGCCGGTAACGATAAAACTGCAAGAATTAACCATGGGGCTGCTCCTGATACGAAATTCTTAATCCTCGTGGACCAAACACCCGACAACATAATTTCAGGAAGCTCGATCGTTAGTGGTTTTTGTTTTATGCACTTTGTTAAATCAGTCAATAGCTGATGCTTTACACTTTCAACCTCATTACTTGATGGAGTATGGTATGTGTCAATCTTTTGCAAATTTGATAATATTTCAGCCGCTTTCTGAATCCTATTTAGCTCAAAGCTACTGGTATATCTCTCAAATACCAACAACCCAACAATTGAAATTACAATTGCCAGAACCGTCGTGAAGAGCCTTTTCCACGAGAAGTCATCAAAAAGTTTGAACAGGAAGTTATTTATAGTTTCCAACATCTCTCATCACCTCTGGTGGCAGGGGGGGCGTTGAAATATCCGAGTATGTGGCAATTTTACGTCGAAAACCTAAGCGGTTGGATAAGTGCTCTCCATTCATTTCTCTCAGCCAAAAGGAGTCTCCAGGGACAGGCCTAGACCGTTAACAAACAACTATTTCAAAATGCAATCCCTGCCTCCGCCCGTGCCTTCAACGCCCGGTTCATCTCCTCGAAACCGCGCCGGGTAGCTCCGTCGAGACTTCCCCTGAAGAGGGACACCAGTATCCCGCTGAAACGCTCGCACTGCCGGAATATCACGGGGCCGGAAGCGACGGGCTCGATCACGAAGCTGTGTTCGCCATCGAACAGGCCGGGGAACAGGAAATGGCCGAGCCAGCGCAACTCCCGGTTCGACTCTGCCACCAGGACCGAGGGGCGGAAGGTCATTCCCTTAGCCCCGGGTGGCTGAATCCGCACCTCAAGTTTGGCGCCGCGTACCAGGTCTCCCCGGATGGACCGGATGAACGGGTTCCAGTCGGGATAGGCTTCCCGGTCGGTGAGGATCGACCAGATCCGCTCCGGCGCTGCCTTGATTTCAATTTCCGTCTGCAACTGGTAAGTGCCCATTACAAGTTCTCCCGTCTGCTGGAGAGGCGCTCCCCCTCTCCCTTCCGCTACGCAACCTTAACCTTCCCTCGTAACGCTCATCATGTACCGCCTTGTTGATCTCGGCCCGCGGTCAGCCCGGTGGACCGATCGGTTCATCAGTTTCCACCGAATCGATGGTGTCTTCGATGCCGTAAAGCCCCATTTACTAGGAGAGGCTGAAAGTGTCAGGTCTGGACATGGACAGACCTCGAAAAGTGCACCGTCAAAGCGCGGATACCCCCTCTGGGCCTCTGCCTCGCATTAGCGGATTATCGACCTTACCGCGATGGAAGGTTCGAATTAATCCAGCATCTATTGGTTTCTAGCCACCCCACGGCCGACACTTTGTCCATGTCCAGACCTGACACCTCAGCTTGCCTCAGATACATTAGATCGTCCTGTCCCCTCAAAGGCCGGATGACTCTAGCTTGTACCATGCCGGGTTCGTTCCTCCCTGCTTGATCCATCCCTCATTAGGCATCCAGTCGCAATAAATCACCCTTAGCCAGAGACGGTCGTCTTTCGGGTCCCACCAGCATCTTTCTTCGTTCCCCCCGTATTTCTGCACGACCCGGGTTACGAGGTGCACCTTTCCGGCGTCTCCCTTTTCCGGAGGGCGACCAACCCTCACTTCAACGATGTCTCCTCGACCGACGGTCACCTCTTTCGGGACGTAGAGAATCAAAGAGTTGACCTTTTCCGAACTCAGGTTGTCGGTCATGCCGCCGCAGCAGAAGATCCTGGCCATGACGACGCTCCCGTCGACGATCTCGGAATCCCGGATTCCATCCGCGAGGATGGCATCGTAAAGAGGTTTTGCCTGCACGATCTCCGCACGCTTCCCAAGTACCATCACCTGCGCGAGTCGAAGCGACCCGGGAGGAACAAAATCAGTATGGATTCGTAGATTGTTAGAGCATCCAGTGAGGGCGAGAAGGGCTAGACAGAGGGGTAAACATAGAATGCAACGTTTCATCATGACCTCCTAGGAGGCAAAAAGGGGGACGCCCATGCAATTATGCGTTAGTGCAGTGAGAAACTCATAATTCATGGGCGTGCCCCTTGTCCTTCCCTAAGGTGATACTTTCTTGGACGCAGCTATTGCAGAGTTTTTCAGGATGCTAACATCGAAAAAAACCTTAGCCTCTGTTCCATCTTCATTGGGTATAATTGCTATGTCAAAGGGGATTGTGCCAAGGTCATCAAGCTCGATTTTCTTGAAATTAAGACCACGGTACCACAACACCATATACTCTTCTGAAATTGTTATTACCTTGTAGGCAGTCTTTTTGCTCCTTCCATCTCCTGATGAAAGGATTGACGTAATAATCCCATCTGCGGCATCCTTGTGTTGTTGGACAAGCTCTCTGAGCCGTTCTTTTTGCTGTTCATTAGCAATGCTGAGGAGGTGCTTGAACCCGTCGCTCATCCTCTTGTGGGTTTCAATGCTTGTCGGGTATATTTTTAAAACTTCATCAAACTTCTTAAAAGTCGTGACGGCGTCACCTTTCTTCCATGCATCCATTGCTTCAGTAATTAGAGCTTTTTCTATTGCCTGAATTGCGTAAGGGTTAAAATTAGGTTTTGCTGCAAAGTCCATTCTAAGCGTGGTGAAATCAACGGCGAAGCACGGTGCTGAAATCATTGTTAAAGCCACAGCCATGGCCATAAAGGCTCGCCTCGCAATCCTATTCATGTTTCCTCCAAGTTTGCCAACGCTGAGAGCACAGCGGCGGGTAGCAGGACTTGCAATGCGCCGGCAAATTCATGAATACCGTCCGCTAACAATAAGAGTCAGGGGCACCTTGTTGTAGCATCCATTGGTACCCTACCAATAATCCAACAATCGTAAAACCATCCGACTGCGGAAAAGAAAGTAGAACCTCCACCGAATAGTTTACCTGCGCCAGTTTGCTCAAATTCTGTTTGAGTCGGAGTCCTCAGAGTGCAATCCCCGCCTCCGCCCGTGCCTTCAACGCCCGGTTCATTTCTTCGAAACCGCGCCGGGTAGCTCCGTCGAGGTTCTCCTTGAAAAGGGGCACCAGGATCCCACTGAAACGCTCGCACTGCCGGAATATCGCCTGGCCGGAAGCGGCAGGCTCGATCACGAAGCTGTGTTCGCCATCGAATAGCCCGGGGAACAGGAAATGGCCAAGCCAGCGCAACTCCCGACCCGTCTCCGCGACCAGGACCGTCGGACGGAAGGTCATTCCCTTAGCCCCGGGTGGCTGAATCCGCACCTCAAGTTTGGCGCCCCGCACCAGGTCGCCCCGGAGGGACCGGATAAACGGGTTCCAGTCGGGATAGGCTTCCACATCGGTGAGTATCGACCAGATCCGCTCCGGCGCAGCCTTGATTGCTATTTCCGTCTGCAACTGATGAGTGGCCATTGAAGTTTCTCCATCCGCAGGGGAGGTGCTTCCCGCTCCCTTCCGCTGTCTCCACCGTTTCCGGCCTTATAACATAAAAGAATGCCTAATGAAATCAGCCTCTTGATTGATCAAATTTATTGAAGGCTTATGTAACTGCGGATAATCGGGTGCGTTTCTTCTGAGGCAATAGATGCCGCCTCTCGTTATGGATCAAGGTCCGCGGGCTGCAATGACCTCCACCTTTCCAAGGGCGGAAATGGGCCTCTGTGGTGTGGCTTTCAAGGTCATAGGCCTGTTGGCGATGAACCGTCTTCAGTTTGACCATGGGCGTATCCACGTTGAACATGCCCATACTTCATTCGGAGATGCCGCATGGTCGAACGGATCATGCCCTTGGTCGGGCTGATGATGTCTTTAGTCGAGTAGGTGATGTTCTTCGTCGGCCAGACGATGTCCTTAGTCGAGCTGGAGATGCCTGTGTTCATGCTGACGAAGTCGCATTTTCAGTACGACCTAGCGAATCACCAGTGAAGAAGATCCGCATACCTCTAGCCGATGATGCGCATCTTCTCCCTGGCGATGCGCATGGTCTTGCTGGCGACGCACGTCGTCAACCGAAACATGGACATATCCTTGCCGGATGACGTCCATGTCTTGTTGGAAGAGGGGTGTGGTTACGTCGGTGATGCCGCATTTGTACCAGTACCAGACGCATGACCGGGAAGGGGCCCTGCTTTGTTTCGGCAGGAGACAGGTGTCGTCGGGTTGAACCTGCGGCATCTTCAAGTGAAAGATGCCCATCATCGCGCTGGTGATGCCCATCTCCACGTTGAAGACGGAGACCTCCAGGTTGAAGACAGGTATTTCCACGTCGAAGTTGGGCATCTCCTGGTGAACACAACCGCATGGGTTCGACCATCGATGCGCAGCTACGACTGAAACCACCGGTGTCGTCGGAATGAAGATGCGTATCTTCTATCGAAGTATACGGGCGGTCGGGTTGATTGAGCGTGTGGTTGCGCTGGGGAAGGAACGTCTCAGGTTGAAGCATGCGGATCATCGCTGCGAACATGGGTATCTTATCTGCGGGTGATGGGCATCTCCGGTCGGAACATGGTCATCACCGGTCGAACCTGACCTATTGCCACCGGTTACGGGATGGCTGGACATCACCAGCGGATCGTGATGCGGCGGGTTCAATCGAAGGAGAGCTTGAGGGGCGGGAAAGACCCCGGGAAGGGAGCGTCGGGTTTGGCGAACCCGTTCCCAGGGGGAGGATTCAAGTAAGACTGGCAAGGCTGGCGGGAAGTTTGGAGTGGTTGTGGCTCAGGTCGTCTACGACATTGGTCATGCCGGCGCAACAACCGCCTTTTTCCGGGGCACGCGCTGCCGTACGACAAACCCGGCTTGGATGAGGGCGGGTATGTCATTCTCGGTGGCCACCATTCGCAGGTAGAGAATGATCTTTTTGAAGGTCTCCGTTACCTTTTTGCGCAGGACTCTGCGCAGGGCTACCTGCGCGTGGTTACCGGTGGCACCCCCTTCGTACGCCTGCTGCAGAGCGTCAAGCTCCACCTTTACCTCTGCGGTGGAGAGTCCGGCAGGTGGGTTGCGGTAGATGCTCAGACCGCACAGTCCGCTATGGTAGCGATAGGTGTTGCTGATGAAGACGGTGTCTTTTCCTTTTAGATCGGCCGATATACCGAGCATTGGACCTCCTTTCCGTGATGGATCTTCGAGTGTCAATTCGCCAGCCGGGTTAAGATTGGAAAATTCTAGTATTTTCCACGCCGAATGCAATCCATCGGAGTAGGGCGTCTCAGGTTTTTGCTCCGGTGGCATCAAATTCCTCGGATGAGGCGGTGGCACCTTCCCCCGCCCCCTAACCCCCGCCCGCCAGGGGCGAGGGGACTGGGCAGCGAAGATTGCGGGTGCACGGCAGGTATCTACGTTGACATGGACGAAGAGGGGGACCGGCACCTGCGGAGCCAGTCCCCTTTAGTCCCTTTGGGTCCCCTTGCTACTCCAGGACAAAGTGGCTGATGAGCTTTTGCTGCTCTTCGGCCAGGCGGGAGAGCTGAGCGGCCGAGGCGGCGGACTGGCGGGCGCTGGTCGCGGTCCCCTGGACCACCTCGTTGATGGTCTGAATGTTGCCGCTGATCTCACCGGTCGTCGCGGTCTGCTCTTCCGCTGCGGTCGCGATCTGGTTCACCTGGGTGCTCACCTCGTTTATCTGCTGCAGAATCTCCTCAAGGGCCGTTCCCGACTTCGCCGCCTCGACGGTGCCGCGCTCGACTTCACGCACCCCGGCCTCCATCATCTTGATCGCTTCCTTGGTCTCCACCTGAACCGACTTGATCATCTCGCCGACCTCCCGGGTCGCCTCGGTGGTCCGCTCGGCCAGGGCGCGCACCTCGTCGGCGACCACGGCAAAACCGCGCCCCTGTTCGCCGGCCCGCGCCGCCTCGATCGCCGCGTTGAGCGCCAGCAGGTTGGTCTGGTCCGCGATGTCGTTGATGGTCCGCACGATGGCGCCGATCTGCTCGGACTTGTGCCCCAGGTTGCCGATGGCGACCGCCGATTCCTGGACCCGCTGGGCGATCAGGTTCATCCCCTTCACGGTCTCCTTCACCACCTCGGCCCCTGAGGCGGCCACGCTGTTCGCCTGCAGGGACGTGGAGGCGGCCGAGGTGCAGTTGAGCGCGATCTCGTTGGAGGTCGCCGCCATCTCCTCGCTGGCGGTGGCGACCGTTTCGGCCTGCCCCGCGACGCGGGCCGCGCCGGATGCCATCTTCTCCGCCTCGCTGGAAAGCTCGGTGGAGGCATTGGCCACCTGGCGGGTGTTGTGGGCAACCCGGGCGATCACCTCGTGGAACTGCTGCACCATCTCGTTGATGCTGGCGCAGATCTCGGCAATCTCGTCCCGGCTCTCCAGGGCGATTCTCCGGGTCAGGTTCCCGGCGGCAATCTCGCGGGTGACCGTCTTGGCGGTGCCGAGCGGCTTGGTGATGGAGCTGATGACCCGCAGGCTGATGACCAGCGAGATCAGGGCGACGGTAAGCGATACGGCGATCATCACGAAGGAGAGGGTGGTCGCGTTGCGAACCGCCTGACGGACCCCGGTGAGGATCTGCTGCTGGTTCTGCCCGATGTTCTTCACCTGCTCCTCGCTTCTTTGCGCCTGCGCCTTCGAGATCCCGCGGGCCGACTCCAGTGCCTTCTGCATGGCCGCGTTACTTTGGATGACACCCAGCTTGGTGGTCCGGATTTTCTGGATCGAAGCCGCGGCGCGGTGGATGGTCCCGGAAACCTCGGAGATGTTTCCCGCCAGCGCTCTTTGTCCCGATTTCACCAGGAGCTGCCGCGCGGCGGCGATGTTGCCGTCGATCCGGCGCAGGGTGGTGTCGGTCGCCGCGGCGACCTTGCGTACCTCGTCCTCGGTGGCGCTCAGCATCATCTGGCGCACCGCGGAGTTGAGCTCCTTCACGTCGACGCTGATCGCGCTCCCCGCCTCGATGACCGATGCGGCGGAGCCCTGGAAGCCGAGCGAGTTGACCACGCTCTTGCGCTCCTTGAGGATCTGGAGCTCCAGGGCGTCGATGACGTTGAAGATCCTGCGGCTGGAATCCTCGAGCGGTTTCATTATTTCCGCCCTTTTCGCCGCGTACTGCTCGGTCTCCGCCTTGTCGGCGCTGTTCAGGATCTCCAGTCGCAGCGCGACCAGTCCGCCGTTGTCGGAGCTGATCCGGTTCAAAAGGTCCAGGGCGACCCCCTTCACCTCCCGGATCGCCGCATGATCGCCGGCCTCCACCTCGATGTTCCGGGTGAGGTCGGTGGTGTCCTTGATGCGCTCCCGCAGCGGGCCGATTTTGAACTTGTTCTTGATCAGCTCCAGGTTCGCGATGATCAGGCTGATGTCCTTGAAGCGGTTTTGCAGGGTGAGGAGTTTCTTGATGCTGCTGTTCACCTGCAGGTTGGCGGTCTGCGACGAGTTGATGGCCCCCAAGGCATTGGAGCCGAGCTTGCCGATGCTGCGGCGCATGCCGCTCACCTCGGCTTCGGCCCGCTGCAGTTCGCTGTTCACCACTCCGATCTCGTTTCGAAACAGCGCCATGTCCTTGAGCCGCTGGCTGACCACCTGCACCACGGTCGCCTCGATGTTGCGCAAGACGGCGGTGTCGACTCCCGAGGATTCGGCCCCCCCCTTCCTGATCTCCTCGTTCAATACCTCCATCCGCTGAATCCGGTCGGTTATGTTACGGGAGAGCTGTTCCACCTCGGCCGGCTCGGTGGTCATCTCCAGGCGCATGAAGTCGGCCGACACCTTCTCCACGGTCTGCTGCAACTCCAGCATCTTCAGGTGCAGGGGGGTCGACTTTCCGGTCAGGATCTCGATGCTCGATCGGACCTTGGCGATGGAGAAGAGGCCGATTCCTGCGATCACCGCGATGCCGACGATGGTAAGGGCGACGTTGCCGAGAAGCTTGCTTTTGACGGTCATGGCGCCTCTCCTTCTGGGATGTCCCATTGGGCTGACAGGTAATAAGAGGGGGACTGGCACCTGCGGAGCCAGTCCCCTTTCGAGAAAGCTGGTGGTACAAAGGGAACCGGCACCTGGGCGGAGGCCGGTCCCCTTTCAGTCACTTCAACGACTTGAGCGGGATCAGCTTTCCGTCCCGCACGATCTCGACGAAGACGTTACTCTGCCCCTGGTGGTTTTCCGGGGTGAAGGTCAGTTTGATCCCCCCCATGTCGGCATCCTTCATCGACTCGTAGGCCTTGGATGAACCCTTCCTGGGTGGGGGGATCGCCGGCCTTTTCCAGTGCCATGACCATCGACTTGGCCGCCATGCATCCCTCCATGGTGACGGCATTGAACCCCATCTCCTCCGGGTTCTTGTCGATGGCTTCCTTGCACTCCTTGGTGAGCGGAAGGCTCAGGTCCTGGAGGTGGGGGACCACCTGCGACATGATGACTCCCTCCGCGGCGTTCCCGGCGGCCTTGACCATGTTGGCGCCGCTGGCGAAGGAGCCGGTGGCCAGGTACACCTTCAACCCCTCCTTGCGCACCCCCTTCACGAATTCGGCGACCGGCGCATAGCTCGATCCCATGACGATGGCGTCGGGAGCCCCGGCGGCCATGATCGAGGCCAGACCGGTGGTGACCGCCTCGGTTCCCCGCTCGTGCGACCCCTTCGCGATGATGGAGAGCCCGTGGCGCTTGAGCGCCTTCTCGGTGCAGTTGAGGACGTCCAGGCCGAAGGTGTCGTTTTGGTAGAAGAAGGCGAAGCGCTTGGCCCCGGCGGCGACCAGGAGATCGACCAGCTTGTCGACTTCCTCCTGGTGGCTGGCGCGGATGTTGAAGAGCTCCCGGGTCACCGGGGTGCGGAAATCGGCCGCTCCGGAGCGGGGCGCCACAAAGGGGAGCTTGTATTCCTTGACCACGGGGATGATGGAGACGCCGCTCGAGGTGCCGACGGTGCCGACGACGGCGAAGATCTTCTGCTGCTCGATCAGCTTGAGCAGTCCGTCAACGGTCTTTTCCGGCTGGTACATGTCGTTGACCACCAAAAGTTCGAGCTTTTTGCCGTTCACCCCACCTTTCTCGTTCACCGCCTTGAAATAGGCGTCCACGCCGATCTTGATCCCGCGGCCCGACCCCTTGGTCGGTCCGGTCTGGTCGTTGACCATGCCGATCTTGATTACGTTGCCGGTCGGTTCCGCATGGAGGGCCGTGGCACCGAAAACGACGATACTGACAAGCAGGAAAAACCTTTTCATGTCATCCTCCCGGTGGTCGCGTGGTTGCCGTTTCGGGAACTCCCCTGGCCCCACGCGGTGTGCCTCGCTGGTTATTTGAGTGCGGTGAACGGCACCAGTTTTCCGTCCTTGACCATCTCCATGTAGACGTTGTTCTGCCCTTGGTGGTTGTCGGGGGCAAAGCTGAGCTTGATCCCGCCCAGGTCGGTCCCCTTCATCGCCTCGAAAGCCTTGATGAAGCCGTCGCGGGTCGGCGGGGTCCCGGCCTTTTCGAGCGCCAGCACCATCGACTTGGCGGTGATGCACCCCTCCAGGCTCACCGAGTTGAAGCCGGCCCCTTCCGGATTCTTTTCCACCGCCTCCTTGCATTCCTTGGTTATGGGCAGGCTCAGGTCGGAAAGGGGCGGGACCACCTGCGAGAAGATCATCCCCTCGGCGTCGGCTCCGGCGGCTTTGACCAGGTTGGCTCCCCCGGCAAACGAGCCGGAGGCGAAGTAGCTTTTCAATCCTTCCTTGCGGGCCGCCTTGGCGAACTCTGCGCCGGGGGCGTAGACCGAGCCGAGGATGATGGCGTCCGGCTTGCCCTGGATGATGGAAGAGAGCGCCGAGGCTACCGCCAGGGTGCCGCGCTGGAAGGAGCCCTTGGCGGCGAGGGAGAGCCCGTGGCGCTTGAGGGCGGTCTCGGTGCAGGAGAGGATCTCGGTTCCGAAGGTGTCGTTTTGGTAGAAGACCGCAAACCGCTTGGCGCCCCCCTCCTTGGCCAGAAGATCCACCAGGCGGTCGATCTCTTCCTGGTGGCTCGCCCGGATGTTGATGACCTCGGGGATGACCGGGGTGCGGAAGTTCAGGGCGCCCGAGCGCGGGCTGACGAAGGGGAGCTTCTGTTCCTTGACGATCGGCAGGATGGAGATGCCGTTGGAGGTGCCGATGGTGCCGACGACGGCGAAGATCTTTTGCTCCTCGATGAGCTTGAGCACCCCGTCCACCGTCTTGTCCGGGTCGTACTGGTCGTTGGCGACCACGAGTTCGAGCTTGGCGCCGTTTACGCCGCCGCGCTCGTTGACCGCCTTGAAGTAGGCCGCGACCCCGGCTTTCATGGCGATACCGGCACCCTTGTTGGGACCGGTCTGGTCGTTCACCATGCCGATCTTGATGACGTTTTCCGCGGACGCGACCGCTGCGACCGCAAGCAGCAAGACAACCATCAGCGCTATCCTCTTCATGTGAACCTCCTTTCCTTACGATGGTCGAAGCTTTAATCGCGCCTGGAAAGGCGCTCCCACAGGGGAAGGCTTGCCGGCCCGGCAACTCGGAACGTCAAACTCCCAAACGCCAAACGCCAAACGTCGAACGCACGCGCCTTACAGCGTGAAGTGCCCGACCAGCTTGCGCTGCTCCTCGGCCAGGCGGGAGAGAAGCTGCGCCGAGGCAGCCGATTCCTGGGCGTGCCGCGCGGTCTCCTGCATCACCTCGTTGATCCTTTGGATGTTGCTGGTGATCTCCCCGGTGGTGGCGGTCTGCTCCTCGGCGGCGGTCGCGATCTGGTTCACCTGCATGGTCACCGCCTGGATCTGCTGCAGGATCTCCTCCAGGGCGTCCCCCGATCGGGCCGCCTCGGTGGTTCCCGCTTCCGCCTGGCGCACCCCGGATTCCATCACCTTGATCGCCCCCTGGGTCTCGGTCTGCACGTTCTTGATCATCGCGCCGATCTCGCGGGTCGCCTGGGTGGTCCGCTCGGCCAGGGCGCGCACCTCGTCGGCCACCACCGCGAAGCCGCGTCCCTGCTCGCCGGCGCGGGCCGCCTCGATCGCGGCGTTCAGGGCCAGGAGGTTGGTCTGGTCGGCGATGTCGTTGATGGTCCCGACGATCGCCCCGATCTGCTCGGAGATGTTGCCGAGACTCCCGATGGTACGGGCCGATTTCCTGACGTTGTCGGCGATGAGGTTCATCCCGTGCACGGTATCTTTCACCACCGCGGCCCCGGTCTGGGCCGCGGTGCTCGCCTGATCCGATCCCACCGCGGCGGCCGAGCAGTTCTGGGCGATCTCGTTGGAGGTGGCGGCCATCTCCTCACTTGCCGTCGCCACCGCTTCCGCCTCGCCGGCGGCGCGTGCCGCACCGCCGGCCATCTGCTCGGCGGCGCCGGAGAGTTTGGTGGAGGCCGCGGCAACCTCGCCGGTGTTGCGGACCACCTCGGAGATCACCCGGTGGAAATTGACCACGATGTTGTTGATGCTGCTGCAGATCTCACCGATCTCGTCGCGGCTATGCAATTCGATGCGCCGGGTGAGGTTGCCGTCGGCGATCTCCGCGGTCACTTCCTTGGCCAGGGCCAGGGGACGGGTGATCGAGGCGATGATGCGCAGGCTGATGAAGAGGGAAAGGGCGATCACCCCCAGCGACACGAGGAGCATGACCACCGAAAGAAATGCGGCGTGCTTTACCGCCTGGCGCACCCCGGTCAAGATCTGGCGCTGGTTCTCCCCGATGTTCTTGACCTGCTGCTCGCTCTTTTGCGCCTGTTCCCCCGAGATGCCACGGGCCGATTCCAGCGCCCGTTGCATGGCAAGGTTACTCCGGATCACCTCCCCCTTGGTCGCCGCGATCTTGCGGATCGACCCCCCGGCCCGGGAGACGATGTCCGACACCTCCCCCATGCTGCGTGCCATCCCGGCCTGTCCGGCCTTCTGCAGGATGCGCCGCACCCGGTCCACGTTCTCCTGGATCCGGCGTTCGGTCTGCCCCAGGCGCGCCGTGATGGCGCCTACTTCCGGCTCCGTCGAGCTGAGCATGATCTGCCGCACCCCGGAGCTCAGTTCCTTCACGTCGACGCTGATGGCGCTCCCCCCTTCCATGACGGCGCTGGTGGCGTTTTGGAGCCCCAGCGACGAGACCACGTTGTTGCGGTCCTTGACGATCTGGAGTTCCAGGTTGTCGATGGTGTTGAAGATCTTGCGGCTGTTCTCCTCCAGGGGCTTTACGATCTCCTGGCGCCTGGCGCCATACTGCTCGGTTTCCGTCTTCTCCGCGCTCCCCAGGATTTCCAGCCGCAAGGCGATCAGGCCGCCGTTTTCCTTGCCGATCTTGTCGAAGATGTCGAGCGCCACCCCCTTCACCTCCCGGATCACCGGGTGGTCCCCCTTGTCGACCGGGATGGTCCGGGTCAGCTCCATGGCGGTCTTCAGCCGCTCGCGCAACGGGCCGATCTTGTACTTGTTCTTCAAAAGCTCCAGGTCGCTCAGGATGATGTGGATGTCCTTGAGCCGGCTTTGCAGGGTGAGGAGCTTCTTGATGCTGCTGTTCACTTCGAGGTTTGCCTGTTGCGAGGTGTTGATGGCGGAAAGGGAGCTGGTGCCGAGTTTGCTGATGCCGCGGCGCATGCCGGCCACCCCGTTTTCGGCGCGCAGAAGTTCCGCGTTCACCGAAGCGCTCTCGGCCTGGAAAAGTCTCATGTCCTTGAGCCGTTGCGACACCACGCGCACCACGGTCTGCTCGATGTCCCTCAATACCGTGGTGTCGACGCCGGAGGAGCCCGCCCCGCCGGTGCGGATTTCGGTGTTGAGCTCCTCCATCCGCTGGATGCGGGCCGTGATGGTGTCGGAAAGCCGCGCCACCTCGGCGGGCTCCGAAGTCATCTCCAGCCGCATGAAGTCGGCGGAAACCTTTTCCACGGTCTGCTGGAGCTCGAGCATCTTCAGGTGCAGCGGGGTCGACTTGCCGGTGAGGATCTCGATGCTCGCCCTGACCCGGCCGATGGAGAAGATGCCGATCCCCGCGATCACCACGATGCCGACGATGGTCAGTGCCACGTTGCTGAGGAGCTTTCCCTTTACCGTCATGGCAGGATCTCCTGTTTTCCGGCAGCCGCGCCGGAGCGCTTCGGATCGGGCAACGTCTGGAGCTGAATGGGGCCACCGGTAAAAGCCAAATGATGCCGTTTCCGGTGCACCGATGGGAATTCTCCCTCGGCGGGTGGCGTCCCATGCCCGGCATCAAGCAGGGAAAAGGCGCAAACCGAACTCGGGATTTGGACGCGCTAAATAATACATTCTAATGATATGAGCGCAAGCGAGCCGAAAACGCGGTTGGATACTGCAACTACGAAGATTAGAAAGGTTGGGGCGGGTCTAGCGGGCGGTCTTGGTACTGTGGACCGGGGTGGTTTCCGGACCGGCTGCCGGGGGCGGGGTGGAGCGCAGGTAGGTGCGTACCGCGAGGTTGTGTTCGCCCAGGGTGCTGGAGAACTGGTGGCTGCCGTCGCCACGGGCGACGAAGTAGAAATAGGTGGTGGGGGGATGGGTGAGGACCGCATCGATGGAATCCGCGCCGGGATTGCCGATCGGGCCGGGAGGGAGCCCGGCGATGCGATAGGTGTTGTAGGGGGTGTCCTTCAGGATGTCGCGCTTGGAAACCTTGCCGGCGAAGGCACGGACCCCGTAGAGGGCGGTGGGGTCGCTCTGCAGGCGCATCCCTTTTCTCAGCCGGTTCTGGAAGACGCCGGCGATGAGCGGCTTCTCGGTAGCGACCATGGCCTCCTTCTCGATCATCGAGGCGAGGGTGAGCACCTCCCGTTCCGACAGGTGGCTCTGCTTGAGGCGCGCCGCGAAACGCTCCGCGATCAGACTCTGCTGCCGCTCCACCATCTCTTTGAGCACGTCCTTCTCGGTGCGCCCGGGGATGATGTTGTACGCCCCGGGAAAGAGGTACCCTTCGGCGGAGTCGGCGTGGATCTTGAATTCGGAGAGGAGCTTTTTGTCGCGGCAGGCGGCGAGGAAGGCGTCCTTGGTGAAGATGCCGCGCTTTTCCAGCATCTCCGCGATCTGGTAGGTGGAATACCCTTCCGGCACGGCGAACATCCGGCGGTAGAAGTCGCCGGTGACCATCTTGGTGAGGATTTGGGAGGGGCGCATCCCGTCGCTGAACTGGTAGTAACCGGCCTTCAGGCGGGCATCGCCACCTTTGAGGCGGGCATAGAGCACGAAGAGCCGGGCGCTGCTGATGATGCGGCGGCTCTGGAGTTCTTCGGCCAGGCTGCGCAGCGGGCGCCCCTTGCCCAGTTCCACGATGGTTTCCACCCGCCCCTTGCCGGCCGGCAAAGCGGTGAAGGCGGCAAACCGCGCCAGGGGAAGGATGACGATGAGCGCTACCAGCACCACCACGTAACGGCGCTGCTTGCGCAGAAAGGCTATGAGTTCTGAACGTCCGATGGCTGCAGTCCTGTTCCTGAATGAAATCCTTGACATATTACCTTGATTCACCCTCAAAGGTCAATTCCTAAGCGGACTGACTCAGTTAGAGGATGGATTTGCCTGAAGTATATTTAATAATAACTTTTTTAGAGACAGCCGGGGCATTCCATTGTATGATAGGCGGCCTAGGTGCCTGGTAGGGTGGGGCATAAATCTTCTTGAGAGGTGCTTCATGGAACAGAGGTTAGACAAGGCGGCCTATTTCCCGTTCGGCATTCAGATTACCCAGGCCTGCGGTGAGAAGGTCCAGCTGAAGGAGATCCTCGAGGAGACCAGGGGGGTGCCCGGCATCGTGTTCGCGCGGCGCCTGGTAAAGCGGCTCAAGGAAGTCGATCCCACCCCCGGCAGCGACTACCAGCCGGGACTGATTCACCTTTACGCGATGCTGAACCGGATCTACCGCTACCTGCTCGGGAGCTACTTTCAAACCCAGCAGCCGGGGCTCCTTGCCCGCCTCATGGCCGATGCCGGCTACCCGGGCTTTTCCGGTGACGCCGAGCGGCTGCTCAAAAGCTTTGCCGAGCTCTTTCCCGGCACCGAAATGGTGCTGGGGAGAGAGACCCCGCAGGGGTTTCTCGCTGGGGACGATGCCGGCCAGAGCCGGCGGATGCTCCTTGCGTCAGAAAGCTATCTGCTGAAGATCGGCGGCGAAAACCGCGCCCTGGATGGCTTCCGCCGTATCTTCGACGACCGGGAACTGGCCGAGAAGGCCCCTTTTCTCCAGGTGATGGGGGCCTTCGACAAGCTCCTGGCCCAGGCGCCTCCCTTCGTGCCGCTCGATCTTCCGCTTTCCAAGCTGTTGCGTGCCCCCATCGAGGCGTCCCCGCATTCCCTGCCGGGCCAGATCCAGTACATCAAGGACAACTGGTCCGCCATCCTCCCCCCCGACCTCCTCTCGGAACTCCTCACCGCCTTGGAAGTTGCCAAGGAGGAGTGGCGGATGTTTTTCGGCGGTCCCGGCAAACCGCAGGTGTTGGAGTTCGGGCGCCAGGGGCTCGGCCCCTTCGGCGGCCACGACTACCCCGAGTACGAGCGTTTCTCCCGCGACGCCGACTGGATGGCCAACGTGGTGATGATCGCCAAGATGGTCTACGTCTGGCTCGGGCAGCTGTCGCGGAGCTACGGGATCGAGATCCACCGCCTGGACCAGATCCCGGACCAGGAGCTGGACCGGCTCGCCCGCTGGGGCTTTAGCGGTCTGTGGCTGATCGGGATCTGGGAACGCTCGCCGGCCTCCCAGAAGATCAAGCGGATCGGCGGCAACTACGAGGCGATCTCCTCGGCGTATTCCCTCTACGACTACGTGATCGCCTGGGATCTGGGGGGCGAGGAGGCGCTCCAGAACCTCAAGGCCCGCTGCGCCGCACGCGGCATCCGGCTGGCGAGCGACATGGTCCCCAACCACACCGGGCTGTATTCGAAATGGGTCCGGGAGCATCCGGACTGGTTCATCCAGCTCGACTACCCGCCGTACCCTTCCTATCAGTACAACGGCCCCGATCTCTCCGAGGACGGTAGCCTGGGCCTTTTCATCGAGGACGGCTACTGGGACAAGCGCGACGCCGCGGTCGTCTTCAAGCACCTGGACCGGAACTCCGGCCGGGTCCGCTACATCTACCACGGCAACGACGGGACCAGCACCCCCTGGAACGACACCGCGCAGCTCAACTACCTGATGCCCGAGGTGCGCGAGGCGGTCATCCAGACCATTCTCCACGTTGCACGCCAGTTCCCGATCATCCGCTTCGATGCCGCGATGACCCTGGCCAAAAAGCACTACCAGAGGCTGTGGTTTCCGCTTCCCGGGCATTCCGGCGGCGTCCCGTCCCGCGCCGAACACGGCTTGGACCGCCCCAGCTTCGACGAGGTCTTCCCGGTGGAATTCTGGCGCGAGGTGGTGGACCGGGTGGCGGTCGAGGCGCCGGACACCCTGCTCCTTGCCGAGGCCTTCTGGCTCATGGAAGGGTACTTTGTGCGGACCCTCGGGATGCACCGGGTCTACAACAGCGCCTTCATGAACATGCTGAAAATGGAGGAGAACGCCAAGTACCGGCAGACCATCAAGAACGTCCTGGAGTTCGATCCGGAAATCCTCAAGCGCTTCGTCAACTTCATGAACAATCCGGACGAGCGGACCGCGGTGGAGCAGTTCGGCAAGGAAGGGAAGTACTTCGGCGCCTCGGTCCTGTTGGTGACCATGCCGGGCCTCCCGATGTTCGGTCACGGGCAGATCGAGGGTTTCCACGAGAAGTACGGGATGGAATACCGCCGGGCGATGTGGGAAGAGCCGGTGGACGAGCACCTGGTGGCGCGCCACGAGGCGCAGATCTTCCCGCTGATGCGCCGGCGCTACCTCTTCTCGGGGAGCGACCAGTTCGTCCTCTACGATTTCTACAGCGGCGGCCACGTCGACGAAAACGTATTCGCCTACTCCAACCGCGCCGGAGGCGACCGCGGCATCATCTTCTATCACAACCGCTTCGGGTCGACCTCCGGCTGGATCCGGGACTCCTCGGCCATTGCCAAAAAGGACGGAAACGGCGGCAGCCACCTGGTTCGCAAGACCCTCGGCGAGGCGCTCGGCTTCCTCGACGACGGGCGCCATTACTACAGCTTCCGCGACTATGCCACCGGGCTTGAGTACCTCCGCAACGGGCGCGACCTCTGCGAAAAGGGGCTCTACGTGGAGCTTCATGCCTACGACTACCATGCCTTCCTGGACTTCCGCGAGCTGTGGGACGACGAGTACGGCACCTTCGGCGCGGTCTGCTACCAGCTCAACGGTTGCGGGGTGGAATGCCTCGACGAGGAGGTGAAGCAGGTCCGTTACCGTGCGGTCAACGACCAGCTGCGGATCTTGCTGGAAAAGGTGACCCGGGTCGGTGCGGAGAACCTCGCCGAGGGAACCGAGGCACTCATGCCTCCGCTGGAGCCGCTTTTGGCCGGTTTCTACCGCGCCGCGGCCCCGCAGTCGAAAGAAAAGGCGCAGCGCGCCCTCCTGGCGACCTTTGGTTGGGAGATGGAGCAGGCCCTGCGCCACGTTGCTCCGGAGTTCGTGAAGAACCCCAACGGCTGGCTCCTGCTCTGCAGCTATCTTGCGCTGCACCGGCTCGGGGAGCTCAAGGAGATGACCTCGGCGGAACTTTGCGAACAGTACGGCCTGATCCGGCCGGTGGTGGAAAGCTTCGCGGCTTTGGCGGCCGCCGAGCCGGAACTCCCCCCGGTTCTTCCCCCCAAGGGATGGGGCGAGCTCCTGGCGCTGCTGCTGGAGTCGGAGGAGTTTTGGGCCGTGGTGCGCGAGAAGGGGACGGCCGCTGGTTGCCAGCTTCTCCTGGACAACGAGAAGGTCGCCACCTTCGTCGGACTCCACGAAAGCGGCGGGGTAACCTGGTTCGTCAAGGAGCAGTTCCAGCTCCTCTTCTCCTGGCTTGCCGCGATCGCACCGTTTGCGGCTCCTCCCGAGGAGCCGGAGGCGGCCGGGAAGCTGGCCGGAGCGCTCCTGGAAACGGCCGAGGCGGCCGGGTACCGGTTGGATCAGTTCCTCTCCCTGGTGGAGGAAATGGCTTGATGGCGCTTCGGCAAGGCAAACGCTTCCTCTGGGGCATCGCCGCGCTGCTGCTGTTTTTGGGGGGGTGCGTCACGGCGCCGCCGCCGGTAAAGGTCATTCCGGGGGCCAGCGTCGACACGCTCTCGTCGTCGGTAGCGGTCAGCGCCAAGGGGCGGGGGCACAGCGGCAGCGCGCACGGCTTCCTGCTCTTCCAGCGCCCGAACCGGCTCCACGTCGTTTTTCTGGCTCCGTTCGGGTCGACCGTGTTCGAGCTCTTCATGGATGACGACCGGTTGACCTGTCTGGTCCCCGACAAGAAAACCGCCTACGCCGGGAGGGTCACCGAGCTCCCCCCCGGGGATTATCTCGCCACCTTGCGACTGATGCGTTGGGTGCTGGCGCGCCCCCCGGTGCCCGGTCCCTCGCTCGGGGCCCGGGAAATGGAAAGCGAGGAGTTCGGGCGGGAACGGATCTTTTTCATGGACAACGGTCTGGTACAGCGCAAGGTGGCCCCCGAGGGTGAGGAGGTCATCTATCGCGATTACCGGATGGTGGACGGGGTCCCTTTCCCGGAGAAGATGGAGATCCATGACGGCAAGGGAGGAGAGGTGAAGATCACCTTCGAGGACCCGGAGGTGAATCACCCGATCGAGCCCGATACCCTCATTGCCAAGCTGGATGGGTACCAGGTCCTGCCGCTTGTCTTGCTGCAAGGGGCGCCGTAAACCTCAAGTCCTCGGGCAGGTGCGACATTCCTGCCGCGACCGGTTCTCTTCCCCCTCGAACTGCTTCATTGCCGCCTACTCTGTGGGAGCGCCCTTCCTGGCGCGAATAACCGCAGCCTTTTGTTGCCGCCTTCGGCGGATCGCGCCTGGAAAGGCGCTCCCACAGTAACGTGCTCCCCCGCCAGTTATGCAAGAGTAACCTTCCAGGGCGATGGTTCACGCCCGTGGTTGCCGCCTTCGGCGGTTCGCGCCTGGAAAGGCGCTCCCACAGTTCCCTTGCCGTTTCGACCCGCCTCTTCCGACCGATCTCCTTCCGTTTGCGCCCCCCCGGCTTACTGGTACACTTCTCCCTTCGTTGAGAAATTCCTAATCCTCTCCCGTTCCTTTTCATACGTCTTTCCCGCAGAGCGCGTCATGTTTTCTCCCGCAGGTTTCCCCCACTTTTTCCCCGGAACACAAAGGTGAACGACATGCTCAAGCTCCTGATCGAAAATCCCCTGCTCCTCCTCTTCATTGTCGCTGCCATCGGTTACCCGCTGGGCAAGGTAAAGGTCTACGGCATCAGCCTCGGGGTCGGGGCGGTCCTCTTTGTCGGGATCGCCATCGGTTCGCTGCACCGCGATCTGAAGGCGCCGGAGATCGTCTACGTGCTCGGGCAGGCGCTCTTCGTCTACACGGTCGGCCTTGCCGCCGGGCCTGCCTTTGTCGGCTCGCTGCGCCGCGACGGCATCCGCAACAACATCCTGGTGGCGGTGGCGTTGATCCTGGCTGCCGCCGCCTGCTTGGGCTTCCAGAAATTCCTCCATCTGCCGGCCGGGGTCGCCGCCGGGATGTATGCCGGGAGCTTCACTACCTCCCCGGCGCTCGCGGGAATTCTCGACACCATCAAGCAGACCGCGCCGGCGGACCAGCTGGAACAGCTCCTCGCCGACCCGGTGGTCGGCTTCTCGGTCACCTACCCGATCGGGGTCATCGGCGTGGTCCTGGCCATCAGCCTGGCGCAGCGTCTCTGGAAGACCGACTACCGGGCGGAAGCGCAGCGGCTGCGCAACCCTTCCAACGAGGAGGTGGAGGACACCGTGCAGTGCACCTTCCGCGTGCACAGCCTGGAGTCGGCATCGGCTACCGTCGAGGAGATGGGGGAGACGTATGGCTGGAAAGTCCTGTTCGGCCGGGTCAAGCGGGGCGACCGCTTCTTCGTCTGCACCCCCGAGACGGTCTTCAAGATCAACGACCTGGTGATCGTGACCGGGACCCGGGAGGAGCTGATGAAGGTCGGTCAGGCGGTCGGGGAGCGGAGGAAGGAGCTGCGGGTCGACGCTTCCGAGTATGCCTACCGCCGTATCTTCGTCTCCAATCCCCAGGTCACCGGCCGGCCGATGCGGGAGCTCAACTTGCGGGACCGGTTCGGCGAGGTGGTCACCAGCGTGCGCCGGGGGGACGACGAGTTCGTCCCGAGCCAGGAAGCGGTCCTGGAGCTGGGCGACGTGGTCCGGGTCCTGGCGCACCAGAACCAGATGAAAGAGGTGGCGGCCTTTTTCGGGAATTCGTACAAGAAGGTGAGCGAGGTCGACGTCATGACCTTCAGTCTCGGACTGGTGATCGGTCTGTGCGTCGGTCTGATCCCGATTCCGTTTCCGGGCGGGAGCAGCGTGAAGCTCGGCTTTGCCGGCGGGCCGCTGGTGGTTGCGCTGATTCTGGGGACCTTCGGGCGCACCGGGGGGATGGTCTGGACCCTTCCCTACGCCGCGAACATGACCTTGCGCCAGATCGGCCTGGTCCTCTTCCTCGCCGGGATCGGCACCCGGGCCGGCTACACCTTCGTCTCCACCTTGAGCCGGGGCGGCGGGATCTCCATCTTCGTCGCGGGCGCCATCCTCACCACCGTCACCGCATTTTCCGTGCTCTGGATCGGGCACCGCCTCTTCAAGATCCCGATGAGCCTGGTATCGGGGATGGTTGCCGGGATGCACACCCAGATCGCGGTGCTCGGCTTTGCCAAGGACCAGACCGGCAACGACCTGCCGGATCAGGGGTACGCCTCGGTTTACGCCGTTTCCACCATCGGGAAGATCCTGTTGGTGCACATGATCCTGGCACTGCAATGGTAAGGGGTGCGGGAAGCGCTTTGAGATAATTCTGTTAGACTCATAGCTCGTCCTCGATCATGAGAGGGCGCGGGCCCCGCCCCCACTTCAGCGAAAAGGGAGATCGAGATGTCGCTTATCACGACGCAGTTGCTGGACAACGTCGGCACCATCACTTTTAACAACCCGAAGCAGCGCAACGTGTTGAGTCAGGCTTTGATCACCGAGGTGCTGCAGGCGATCAGCGCGCTGCAGAAGGGCAAGATGCGGGTGCTCATTTTGCGGGCGCAAAAAGGGGCCAAGGTCTGGTCCGCCGGCCATGACGTGCACGAGCTGCCCCAGCCGGGACGCGATCCCCTTTCGTACAACGACCCCTTGGTGACGGTGCTCCGTTCGGTGCAGAGCTTGCCGATCCCGGTGATCGCGATGGTGGAAGGAAGCGTCTGGGGCGGGGCCTGCGATCTTGCCTTGAGCTGCGACATCCTGATCGGCTGCGAGACGGCCTCCTTTTGCATGACGCCGGCGAAGATCGGGGTGCCGTACAACGTCTCCGGGATCCTGCATTTCATCAACATCATGGGGGTGAACATCGCCAAGGAGATGTTCTTCACCGCCGAGCCTTTGAGTGCCGACCGGGCATACCAGTCCGGGCTTTTGAACCACCTCATCGAGTCGTCGGAACTGGAGGCGTTCACCTACGACATGGCCGGCAAGATCACCAAAAACAGCCCCTTGAGCATCGGGGTCATCAAGGAGCAGATCCGGCTTTTGGCGAGCGCCCACCCGATGAGCCCGCTCACCTTCGAAAGGGTGCAGGGGCTGCGCCGGACCGTCTACGACAGCAGGGATTACGGCGAGGGGATCAAGGCGTTTCTGGAGAAGCGGAGTCCGGTGTTCACCGGGGAGTAGTTTGCTCCCTCGCCCCCTGGGGTGAGGGGGGCCATACCAGAAGAAGCTACCCTCACCCCGACCCTCTCCCGGAGGGAGAGGGGGACCAGCTGAACAAAAAAAGGGCCCGATTTTCGGGCCCTTTTGCATTGCATCTGACAAATACCGGGGAGGGGACTACTCGGTCTTCTCGAAGTTCCCTTTCTCCTGGCACTGGGGACATTTCTGGGGCTTGCAACGACCCTCCTTGGTGAATCCGCAGCTCTTACATTTCCACGTAGCCATGCTACCTCCTATTTGACGCATTCCAGGGTAATTTCCCGCACCTTCCCGAACTGGGAGAGGGGGGCATCGAATTTCTTGCTGTTGCCTACCACGACGACCTTCATCGCCTCGGGATGCAGGTGCTTGCGCGCCGCCCTGAGAACGTCCGCGGCAGTCACCTTGGCGATGTTGGCCCGGTAGTTGTCCAGGTATCCCGGCGGGTACCCGTAGTATTCCAGGCGTGCCTGCTGGTTCACCACCGCCATCGGCGTGGCGAACCCGAAGATGAATGAGTTGATGATCGAGTCCTTCGCCAGGGAGAGCTCCTGCGGGGTCACCTCCGCCTTGGTCATCCCGGCGATGATCGACTCCATGAGGCCGACGACCTTGGCGGTGCTCTCGGTCTTGGTCTCGGTCTCGGCGATGAAGCTCCCGGTAAAGCGCCTGCCGACGTCGTTGAAGGAGAAGACGTTGTAGGCGAGTCCGCGGTTGGAGCGGATCTCCTGGGTCAGCCGCGAGGTGAAGCCGCCGCCGAGGATATGGTCCATCACCCGCAGGGCGTAGAGATCCGGGTCGCTCTTGTCGATCCCCAGGTGCCCCATCCGGATCACCGACTGGTTCACGTCCTTTTGCACCAGGAGCACTTCCGGGATGAGCGGTGCGCTGGGTTGCGGGATTTGCGGGAAGACCGTCGACTCATTCGGCCAGGCCGCGAAAAGCTCGTCCAGCCGTGCCAGGAGCTTGTCCCGGTCGAAGTCCCCCGCCACCGCGAGGATGATGTTTTTCGGGAAGAAGTAACGCTTCTGGAACGCGAGAAGGTCCTCCCGGGTGACCGCCTTGACCGACGCCTGGGTCGGGATCCGTCCCAGCGGGTGCCCCTGGTAGACCGCTTCCCTGAGTTCCCGGTCCCCGACCGCCTTCGGATCGTCGTTTTGGCGCCGAATCCCTTCCAGGGCGTGGTTTCTGGCCAGTTCCACCCGGGCCGGCTCGAAGGCCGGTTCGGTCAGGACCTGCGCGAAGAGGGCGAGGGTCCGGTCCAGGTTGCGGGTGAGCGTCGCGCAGCTGACGCTCCCGATGTCGGAATCGATGCCCGACTCGATGGACGACGCCATGAACTCCAGTTCCTTGTCGAGCTGGTCGGCCGAAGTCCGCTTGGTGCCGCCGCTGCGCAGGGTGGCCCCGACCAGCGAGGCAAGCCCTACCTTGTCGGCGGGGTCGTACACCCCTCCGGTGCCGACGTAGGCGGTGACGTTGACGATGGGGAGCTCGTGGTCGGCAAGGAGATAGACCACCATCCCGTTTTTAAGCTGCACCCGTTCGCTCTTGGGGACCTTGAAGTCGAGCGGCGGGAACTTCATGGCGCGGGGATCGGGATCCTTGGCGAAGGCGCCCGGGGCCCCCCAGACGGTAGCGATCGCCAGCAGCATCAGTAGTACCAAGAGCCTTTTCGTGTAATTCATGAAGAAAGACCTCGTCAATAGAAGTTTGGATCGGTTGCCTGCTTCCCCTCTCCCAGGGGGGAGGGGAAGCGCCAGGAGGGCAGGCCCATTCGACAGCGCGAAAGGCAAATCCCCCCCAGCTCCCTTCGCAAAGGGGGGAGCGTAAAGGGGAGTGCCTTACTGGTTTTTCTTGGTGATGACCGCGACGTTGCGGTTTTCCTTGGTGAAGTACTGGCGGGCCACCCGTTCCACGTCCGCCGGGGTCACCTTGGCTACCTTCTGCCGGTGCTCGATCAGGTAGCGCCAGGTCCCCGCCACCGCCTCGTACTCGGTGAGGTTGCGTGCCAGCCCCCCGTTGGTGGCCATCTGCCGCGACTCCTCGAACTCGAGCTGGTTCAGGATCTGCTGGAGCTCCGCTGCGGTCATCGGTTCGGTCTTCAGCCGTTCCAGTTCTTCGTTGATCGCCGCCTCGACCTCGGTCACCGTGTGCGGCGCCCGCGGCGTCGCGCCGATGATGAAGAGGTTGGGGTAGCGGCTTCCCGGTGCGGAGAAGGCGGAAACGGAGGTGGCGAGCTGTTTTTCCTGGACCAGCTTGCGGTACAGCCGGGAGGTCCTGCCGTTGGTCAGGATCATGTCGATGACGTCGAAGACGTAGTCGTCCGGGGAGGGGAGAGTCGGCTTATGGAAGCCGATCATCAGCTCCGGCTCGGCGTCACCGATCACCTCGGTCCGCTTCTCTCCCTGCTGCACCGGCTCTTCCACCGCTACCGGCGGCACCGGCTTGCCCGGCTTGATCCCCCCGAAAAACTTCTCGACCAGGGCGATGGTCCTGGCCGGGTCGATGTCCCCCACGATGGCCATGATCGCGTTGTTGGGGGCGTAGTATTCGTGCAGGAACCTTTCCGCCTTGGTCCGGGTCAGAAAGTCGATGTCGGACATCCAGCCGATGGTCGGCTGGCCGTAGGGGTGGGCGTTGAAGGCGTCGGCGATGAAGGTCTCCCAGAGTTTTCCTTCCGGCTCCGCGTCGTAGGAGCGGCGCCGCTCCTCCTTGACCACCTTCATCTCGGTGTAGAACTCGCGCAGGACGGCATGCTGCATCCGGTCCGATTCGATCGCCGCCCAAAGTTCCAGCTTGTTGGAGGGGAGGTTGATGATGTAGGTGGTCCCGTCCTTGCTGGTAAAGGCGTTGTAGCCGCTTCCGCCGTTTCGGGCGTAGATGTCGGCAAACTCTTCCTTCACCACGTATTTCTCGGCCTGTTTCTCCAGCCCTTCCAGCTCCTTCTCCAACTCGGCCACTACTTTCGGATCGGCTTTTTCCCGCTTGGCGCGCTCCGCCATGAGCTTTTGCGCGGTCGCCTCGATCTTGTCCAGAAGTGGTTTCTCCGCCTTGAAATCCTTGGTCCCGAGCTTTTGGGTCCCTTTGAAGAGCATGTGTTCCAGAAGGTGGGCGAGCCCGCGTTCGTCGCTGCGCTCGTCGACGCTGCCGACCTTGAACCGGATCCAGGCGGCGACGGTCGGCGAGGTGTGCCGTTCCACCATCAAAAGCTTCATCCCGTTTTTGAGGGTATGTTCCCGCACCCGATCCTCGAGTCCGGCACCGAAGGAGATGGCGGCCGATAGGGTGAGCGCCAGCGCCACGGTTATGGTGATGACTCTGTTCATGACTACCTCGTCAATCATTAAAAGTGAAGGCAAACGAGGAAAAAAGATAGCACCAACCCGCATGCAATGCAACGGAGAAACCTCAACGGAGACGGCAGGATGGAGCATCGCCGGAGTCCGTTCCGTGTCGCCTGGTCCTGCAACCGGCGACAGCGGCGAATAAAAAAAGGCGGGCTCCTTGCTGGGAGGCCCGCCTTTTGGCTTCTTACCGGTCCCCCGTTAGAAGACCGAGAACTTCAGGTAGCGCTTGGGGTGCTCCTTCACGTCTTTCAGGAGCAGGTCGAGGTCCTCGACCATCTTGTTCATCTTCTCGTAGAGCATCTTGTTGTTCACCAACTGCCCGGCGGTACCTTCGCCGCGGTTCACCCGGCCCGCCACCTCCTCGAAGGCCTTCACCGAGCGGTCGGCGCGGTCGATCAGGGTCATGCCCCGGTCGTAGAATTCCCGGTTCCCCAAAAGCATGCCGATGCTGCTCTCGTTGGAGGTGAGCTTGCGGTTCAGCTCCCGCACGTCGTCGGCGGCCTTGATGCTCTTGTCGGCGAGTTGCACCAGCTTTTCGTAGAGCATCGGATCGTAGATGAGCTTGTTCAGGGTCCCCTGCGAGTTCTCCACGCCGCTTAAGGTGTTGTCGGCGCGGGTCAGGGTGCTCATCAGCTTGTCGTAAGCCTCGCGGCTCTTGGTGAGCTGCCCCAGGGTCCCCTGGCCGCTGTTGGCCGCCTTGGCAAAGCGCTGCAACTGGTCGGTGAGCGTCACCAGGTTGTCGTAGAGCTTGGCGTCGGCGATCAGCTTGCCCGCGGTTCCCTGCCCGGTGTTCACCTTGCCCATCGTCTGGTTCAACCGGTCGAAGGCGAGCGCCGCCTTGGCCATGACGTCGTCCAGTTTGACGATGGACGTACCGTAGACCCGGGTTTCCGGGGTGACGATGACCCGCTGGCTCGGGGTGATGTCCACGTACTTCTCCCCCATCAGGCCACGGGTCTTCACCGTGATGACCGAGTCCTTCCCGATCTTGCGGAGGGCATCCTTGTCCACCTCGAGCAGGATTTCCACCTGGTTGTTGCGCTCCGGATTTTCGAAGCGGATGCCGGTCACGACGCCGACATCGACCCCGGCCAGCCAGACCGGGGCGCCGACCTTGAGCCCGGCGACGTCGGTCATGATGATGGAGAGTTTCCCCTTGGGGACGAACATCTTCGTCTTTTCCCCCATGATGAGGACCGCCCCGCCGAAGAAGATGAGGGCGAAAACGATGAAGATGCCGGCTTTGGCCTGGGACCAGGCGATGTTTTGGCTGCGTTTCATGGCGTCCAGCTTTCCGGAAAGCCGAGGCTTCCCGAGTTTTATTCCAGTTCGGTGATGGTGCGGGTTTGGTGCTCCTGGTGCGGATGCTCGGTAAACCGGAACAGCGAGCGCTCCGACGGCGACAGAAATTCCCGCGTGGTCTCGTCCGGCGCCGCCATCAGTTCTTCCCGGGTCCCCTCGAACACCAGGTGCGCCTGGTGCAGAAACGAGAAGCGCTGCGAAACGGCAAAGGCGGTGTGCAGGTCGTGGGTGACCATGAGGGTGGTCTTTCCCTCGCCCTGCAGCCTCTTCATCAGGTCCACGATGTTGTACACCCCGATCGGGTCGAGCCCCGTGGTCGGCTCGTCAAAGAAGATGTAATCCGGTTCCGCGGCCAGGGCGCGGGAGATCGCCACCCGCTTCTTCATCCCCCCGGAAAGCTCCGCCGGGTAGAGGTCGATGCTGTTCTCCAGACCGACGAAACTGAGCTTTTCCAGGACGATCCGCTCGATCTCGGAGTCGCTGAGGCGACCCTCCTCGATCAATCGGTAGCCGACGTTTTCCCCCACGGTCATCGAGTCGAAGAGCGCCCCCCCCTGGAAGACGATGGCGATCTTGCGGCGTACCTCGCGCAGTTTCGACTCCCGCAGGGCTCCGATCTCCACCCCGTCGATGAGGATCCTTCCCTGGTCCACCGGCAAAAGGCCCAGGATCAGCTTGAGAATGGTGGTCTTTCCCGCCCCGGATACCCCGAGGATGGTGCGGTTCACGCCCTTGGTCAGGACCAGGTCGAAATCCTTGAGGATCTGCCGTCCGCCGACCGAGTAGCTGACCTTGTCCATGACGATGCCGTGTGGTGACATGATTCCCTGCCGCTGCCGCCGTCCGCTACCGGAAGGCGATGAAGATCTTGGTGAGGAAGAAGTCCGAAACCAGGATGAAGACCGACGTGAGGACCACGGCCCGCTTGGATGCGTTGCCGACCCCTTCCGCGCCGCCGCCGGTCCTCAGTCCGACGTGGCAGCCGATCATGGCGATGAGAAAGCCGAAAAAGGCCGGCTTCACCACCCCTTCGATCAGGTCCTGGAACACCATGAACTGAGGAATCGACTGCCGGTACATGACCGGGTTCACCTGGTAGCCGGCCGCCATGAAAAAGCCCCCGACCAGGGCGATGAAATCGGTGATGACGGCGAGAAGCGGCATGGCGATGAGGATCGCCTTGAGCCGCGCGGTCACCAGCCGCTTGACGATGTCGGTCCCCTCCACCCGCATGGCGTCGACCTGTTCGGTCACCACCATGGTGCCGATCTCCGCGGTGATCGCGGAGCCGACCCGTCCGGTCACCATGAGTGCCGAAAGCACCGGCCCCAGCTCCTTCACCATGGTCACGGCGACCATTCCGCCGACGTAGCTTGTGGCGGCGAACGGCTTGAGCTGCAAGAGGGCCTGCAGCGCCATCACCATCCCGGTGAAAAGCCCGGTGAGCAGGACGATGAAGAGCGAGCCGACCCCGATCCGGTCGAGCTGGGTGACGAACTCGCGGTAGTAGAAGGGTTTGGAAAAAATGCCGATGACAGCCCGGAACGAGAGGAGCCAAAACTCCTCCACTTCGACGAAGAAGAGTTTCAGCTTATTTTCCAGGGCTGCTATCGGCATGGCAGGCGTTTTGATGGGACCCCTCGTTTCATTCAACCATTCAATGCATGTTCGAGGACCTCGCGAACGTCCTCGACGAAGAGGAATTCCAGCTCCTCTTTCACGTTATCGGGGATGTCGTCCAGGTCCTTCCTGTTCTTGGCCGGCGCCACCACCGTCTTGACCCCGGCGCGCCGCGCGGCAAGCACCTTTTCCTTCAGCCCGCCGATGGCGAGCACCCGCCCGGTAAGGCTCATCTCTCCGGTCATCGCCACGTCGCGGCGGGCGGGGCGCCCGCTGAACAGGGAGACCAGGGTGGTCGCCATGGTGACCCCGGCGGAGGGGCCGTCTTTCGGGATGCTCCCCGCCGGGACGTGGATATGGATGGTGGTGTTGTCGAAGTCCTTCTTCGGGATCCCGAACTCGTCCGAGTTGGCCTGCACGAAGGAGAGCGCGGCGCGGGCCGACTCCTTCATGACTTCGCCGAGCGACCCGGTGAGGATCAGGTCACCCTTTCCCTTCATCTTGGTCGCCTCGATGAAGATGATGTCCCCGCCGCTCTCGGTCCAGGCGAGCCCGGTGGCGACGCCGACCCGGTCCTTTTCGGCCGCGACCTCGTCGAAGAACCGCTGGGGGCCCAAGAGCTCGGAGACCACCTCCTGAGTGATTTCCGGGCGGGCGGTTTTACCCTGGGCGATTTCCTTCACCACCTTGCGGATCACCGAGGCGATGTTGCGCTGCAGGTTGCGCACCCCGGCCTCGCGGGTGTAGTCATGGATGATGCGCATGATCGCCTCGTCGGTGAAGGCGATGGGATTGGCGGACAGGCCGTTTTCCTCGATCTCGCGCTGGACCAGGTATTTCTTGGCGATGTTCAGCTTCTCCTCGTCGGTATACCCGGTGAGGGTGATCACCTCCATCCGGTCCTTGAGCGGGGCCGGGATCGGGTCGAGGAGGTTCGCCGTGGTGATGAACATCACGCTGGTCAGGTCGAACGGGACGTCGAGATAGTGATCGGTGAAGGAGAAATTCTGCTCCGGGTCGAGCACCTCGAGAAGGGCGCTCGCCGGATCGCCGCGGAAATCGACCCCGATCTTGTCCACCTCGTCCAGCATGAAGATGGGGTTATTCGAGCCGGCCCGGTTGATCTCCTGGATGATCCGGCCCGGGAGCGCACCGATGTAGGTGCGCCGGTGTCCGCGGATCTCTGCCTCGTCGCGCATCCCGCCCAGCGAGATGCGGATGAACTTCCGTCCCAGGGTCCGCGCGATCGATTTGCCGAGACTGGTCTTGCCAACGCCCGGGGGGCCCACGAAACAAAGTATCGGCCCTTTGGTCTTTTCCTTGAGCGTCCGCACCGCAAGGTACTCGAGGATGCGCTCCTTGACCTTCTTCAGGTCGTAGTGGTCCTCGTTGAGCACCTTCTCCGCCTGGTTGATGTCCTTGTTGTCCGGGGTGCTCGTCTGCCACGGGATGGCGATGAGGTAGTCGAGGTAGGTGCGGGAGACGGTGTACTCGGGGGAGGCGGGGTTGATCCGCTCCAGACGCTTGAGCTCCTTCTCGGCGATCTTGTAGACCTCCTCCGGCATCTTGGCCCGTTCCAGCTTGTGCCGAAGCTCGTTCACCTCGCCGGTGCGGGAATCTTCCTCGCCGAGCTCCTCCTGGATCTGCTTCATCTGCTCGCGCAGCAGGAATTCCTTCTGGCTCTTGCCGACCTTCTTGGTGACCTCCGCCTGGACCTCCCCCTTGATCTGCAGCCGCTGCACCTCGTTGGTGAGATGCATGTAGACCTTCTTGAGCCGCTCCAGGGGATCGATGGTTTCCAAAAGCTTCTGCAGTTCGTCAACCGGAAGGTTCAGGTAGAGCGCCACCAGGTCCGAGAGCCGGGCCGGGTTGTCGATGAAGTCGATCATCTTCATGACGTCGTCGGGGAGGGGGCGTCCGTAGGAGAGGGCGATCTTGAGCAGGGCGTTGAGGCTTCCCACCAGCGCCTCGGAAACCATACTCTTCTCGGCAAACTCGCGGACCGGCTCCAGGCGGGAGAGGGCAACCGGGGTCTGCTGCACGATGGCCAGAACCCGCACCCGGATCACCCCTTCCAGGACCACCTTGGCACCTTCCTGGGGGAGCTTGCTGATGGAAACCACCTTGCAGAGGGTGCCGATCTCGTGCAGATCGGCAAGGAGCTCGCCGGTGGTCTCGTCCTTGATCTTGACCAGCGCCACCAGGTTGTTGAAGAGGACCGCCTCCTCGAAGGGGAGCAGGTCCTCGTGTTTCAGAAACATGGTGAAGACCATGTAGGGAAAGGCAATGATCTCCCTCAAGGGGTACAGCGGAACGATCTCAGGCATATTGATGGTTATATTCTCAGTCATAGCAGGTCCTTTCCCATCAAAGGTCGATTTTTGAACAGATGTATAGGGTACTTGAGATCGTTTCCCTGTCAACAGCGGCGCGGGTTTACAAGCTCTCCCACCTCTCGTAGAGTTCGGCGATTTCCGCAGTGAGTGCCGCGTGCCGCTCGCCGGCGGACCGCGATGCCGCGAGGTCCTTGAAAAACTCCGGATCCGCCATGGTGGTTTCCAGCTCGGCAAGTTCGGTTTCCAGCGTGCCGATCTTCGCCTCGATCTCGGCGATCTGGCGCTCCCGGGTCCGTTCCTCCTTCTGGCGCTGCTTCTCCGCCTCCCGCTGCCTGATCCGGTCTTCTTTGGAACCGGGGTCGGGGGTCTCGGGGCGGAGGTCGGGGGAAACCGATGCGGACCTGGTATCTTTACCGGCGCCCCCGCCGTCCGATCCGGCTATTCCGGAACCCTGCCCCCCGGTCTTCTCCAAATAGTATTCATAGTCGCCGTGGAAGCTCTGCAGCTTGCCGCCGCCCACTTCCACCACGCGGGTGGCGAGTCCGTCGATGAAGAAGCGGTCGTGGGAGACGAAGACCACGGTGCCGGGGAAGTTCTTCAGGGCATCCAAAAGGACGTCCTTGCTGAAGAGATCCAGGTGGTTGGTCGGTTCGTCCATGAGCAGCAGGTTGGAGGCGCGCAAGAGGATCTTCGCCAGCGCCAGCCGGTTGCGCTCTCCGCCGGAGAGCACCGATACCTTCTTGTGTATGTCGTCTCCCGAGAAGAGGAAGGCCCCCAGGATATCGCGCAGCTGCGGCACCATCTCGAAGGGGGCGTTGCTCAAAAGCTCGTCGTAGGCGCTGAGCGTCCCGTTGAGCTCCTGGGCCTGGTCCTGGGCGAAGTAGTCGAGGATCACGTTGTGGCCGAGCTTGACCTCCCCGCCGTCGATCGCTCCACCGGCCAAGATCCGCATCAGGGTCGACTTGCCGGCGCCGTTGTGCCCGACCAGGGCGACCCGTTCGCCGCTTTCAATGGTGAGGTCGACCCCGTCCAGGACGACGTTGCTGCCATACACCTTGCGCAGCCCGGTCACCTCCACCACGGTCTTGCCGCTTTTGGGCGGGGTGGGGAAGGTGAAACGGATCCTTCTGCGCTCCGGCGGAAGGAGAATCCGTTCGATCTTCTCCAGCTGCTTGATCCGCGACTGTACCAGCGAGGCCTTGTCGGCCTTGTAGCGGAAGCGGGAGATGAAATCCTCGATCTTCTCGATCTCCTCGTCCTGGCGCTTCTTCGCCTCCCTCAAGGCGGAGACCCGCTCCTCGCGCAGCACGAGGTACTTGCTGTAGTTGCAATGGTAGTCGGTGATCGCATGGTTCCAGACCTCGGCGATGCGCGAGCAGACCTGGTCCAGGAAGAAGCGGTCGTGGGAGACCAGCATGACCGAGTACGGATAGTTCTGGAGGTACCCTTCCAGCCAGTTACGGGCCTCGATGTCGAGGTGGTTGGTCGGTTCGTCCAAAAGGAGCACGTTCGGCTTTTTCAAAAGGAGCTTGGCGAGGGCGATGCGCATCTGCCAGCCGCCGGAGAATTCGCCGCACTCCTTTTCCCACTCGGAGGGGAGAAAGCCCAGACCGGAGAGGACGTTTCCCACCTCGCTCTCCATGGCATAGCCCCCCTTGAGGCGGAACTCCTCCTGGAGGTGCCCGAAGCGGTCCAGGAGCTGGTCGTGGTCCGGGGCGTCGTGCGGGGTCTGTTCCAGGCGCAGGGTGAGATCGGCGATCTCCCGCTCGATGGCCTGAAGTTCCGAGAGAGCGGTCATCACCTCTTCAAAGAGCGGTTTCCCCTTGGCGATGATGCCGTCCTGCGGGAGGTAGCCGACGGTGCCGCCGCGGGCGATCTGGATCTCGCCGCTGGAGCTTTCCACCTCTCCGGCGATTATGCGCATCAGGGTCGATTTGCCGGCGCCGTTTTCACCGACCAGGCCGACTCGCTCCCCTTTTTTCAGGTGCCAGTTGATCTCCATGAAGAGCGGGTTGCCCGCGAACTCCTTGGAGAGTTTTTTCAGGTGCAGCATGGGACGTTTCCTTCCGAGGACGCTTGAGATAACGGGGCATTGTAGGTGCAGTACCCCGCCTTTGTCAATTTTTCCCCATGACACAAGATCCATCGGCGCGGCGGCGAGATAACTGTTGCGCTTGCCCGCCCCGGCTGCTATATCAGTTAGCTTCGTTTAAGCTCCCGCCCGGGAGAGGGGGGCGGGGAGCCATTTCATGGATAAAGCATGGAGGAAACCGATATGAAAAAGATTGGCGTGATCGCTACCGTTGCTGCCCTGCTGGCCTTTGCCGGTTCTGCCCTTGCGGCCGAGCCTCCCCTGCCGAAGGGGTATGAGAAGTGGGAGAAGAGCAAGCAGAGGATGGACCCGGACAAGAAGTCCATGTTCTACGGGATCCATTACATCTACGTCGACAAGAAGACCATGAAGCCCTACAAGACCGGCGGGCCGTTTCCCGAGGGGAGCCGTTTCGTGGTGGTGAACTACACCATCAAGGACGTCAACGGCAAGAAGGTCCAAGGGAAGAAGAGCATGATCGTCCTGATGCAGAAGGACAAGAAGCAGACGGCGACCGGCGGCTGGCTCTACGCCGGGTACACCCCGGACGGCAAGCCTTCCGGCGTGGATCCCAAGATCTGCTTCGAGTGCCATGACAAGGAAGCCAAGGCACGCGACTACGTCATCTCCAAGTATTCCGACTTCAAGTAAACCGATGGATTGATCGCGCCCTCAAAGGCGCTCCTACAGCGTTGGGGGCGCCTTTGAGGGTTCCCCAGGTGGACCTTGGGAACCAGATCCCGAATTGCCCGGCAATTCAAGTACCGATTCTCCGGAGTCGCCGTGACCGGTCCCGACATCGAGGCGCAGCCGAGCCTCCCATCCTCCCGCTTTGCCCTGCGCCATCGGTGCCGGATCGCTCGCGTCCCCATATTTAAATACCTGCTGCTTATGATGGGACTTCCTCTTTTGCTGACCTGCCAGGGGTGCGTCGGACGCCTTTTCTATTATCCCGACAGCAACGTCTACCAAACCCCGGCCAATTTCGGCCTTCGCTACGACTCCGTCACCTTTCCCAGCACCGATGGAAACATCCTCTCCGGCTGGTTCGTCCCCGCCGTCGGTCCGGCCAAGGGGACCGTCATCCATTATCACGGCAACGCCCAGAACATGACCGCGCATTTCAGCTTCGTTTCCTGGCTTCCGGCGGAAGGGTTCAACGTCTTCGTCTTCGATTACCGCGGGTACGGAAAGTCGACGGGGCATCCGGACCGAAAGGGCGTGTTCGAGGATTCCGTGGCTGCCGCCCGTTACGTGGCGACCCGCAAGGACGTGGACCCGGAACGTCTGCTAATTTTCGGCCAGAGCCTGGGCGGGGCCAATGCCATCGCCGCGGCCGGTTCGGGGCAGCTGCGGGGCATACGCGCCGTCGCCATCGAGTCCGCCTTCTCCTCCTCGCGCAGCATCGTCAGGGAGAAAATCGGCCTGATCCCGGTGCTGTCGCTTCTGAAATGGCCCCTGTCCTACCTCCTCATCGGCGACAGCTACAGTGCCATTGCCGCAGTGGACAAGATTTCTCCCGTGCCGCTGCTTTTGATCTACGAAACGAGGGATCCGGTCATCCCGATCTCGGAAGGGAGGAAGCTCTTCGATAAGGCAAAGCAGCCCAAAGAGTTCTGGACCCTAGAGGCTAAAAGCCACGCCGGTGCCTTCGTGGAAAAAAACTCGCCGTACCGCCCCCAACTGGTGAAGTTCTTCACCGATGCCGTGGAGTCAGTAAAGCGGTGATATCAACTCATCTTGAGGAAGGGGCGTCCGTCGCGTTTCGTGCCTCAACGCGAATAGAGAAGGGGTTTCTTGCAAAGGGAGGGGCTCAATCTTTAGTAGATGTGCTTGGAGGGACAGACCGCTGAAACTGCGGGAGCGCCTTTCCAGGCGCGAACCGCCGACTGCGGTGACCACGGTTCCGGTTAATCGCGCCTGGAATGGCGCTCCCACAGGGTAGGCAGCTACGCCGCTTTTCCAAAGAAGTCATCGCGGCAAGAATGCCGCTTCTCCAGGAAAGGCACATGGTGAACTGAATACGCAGTGGAGTCGGCTGGAAACGCCGGCCGGTACCGTTCACTCGTCGTAGTGGCAGCTTTCCGCGTCATCCATCAGCTCTTCCAGGTCCTCCATGGTTTTAGTTTCCGCATAGATGGAGTCGCGTACCGCCTGGGCGGTGCGGGCTCCTCCCTTTCCCTCTTCAACCATATAGATCAAGCTGCGCATCTCAATATCCTTTCTGCCGTCAGGCTTCAAACGGATGTAAGGCGGGTACCAGACCCCACGCGGAATGCAATGTCAGCACGGTCACTGTTATAGTGACGGCTTAGGCAGTAGTTTACCTCTTTTTATCCTTCCCTGCCAAGTAATCAGCCAGTATGCTCCGGCTGTGCTCGTCGTCGTGACAGTAGACGCAGAGGTTTTCCCAGTTGCTGCCGTCGGGAGGATTGTAATTGTGATTGCCGTCCTTGTGATGCACGGTCAGCAGATGCAGGTTCGAAAGCTCAAACTCCCGGCCGCACTTCGCACAGATCCAGCCGTGCAGCTTGAGCGACCGCTCCCGGTAGTTTTCCGGGCGGGTCTGCTCGTTGCGCAACTTCCGCACGATCTCGTCGATCTCTTCCGCGCTTTTGGGCGGCCCCGGCCGGGGACCGCGGGGACGAAATGCCATGGCAACCTCCTCTATCTGCATGCTCACAGGTTTGAACCCGACACCGCAATTACTGCTCGGTAACGCTTTGGTTCCTCTCTGTGTCTCGGCGCCCTCATGCGGGTGTGCTTTGAAAAGGGGCGCCCGTGATCCTAACGAACATGATATGAGGTGTCAACCGCAGCGGGACAGTATCAGATTTTCCTCGAAACGGTGTGCAAACTGTTAAGAAACAACACGATATCCTCACTGTGCGGAATGCCGTCTCTGACGGGCCGAACCGGTACGGGACGAATACCAGAAGTTATTGATTTTTTAACCATTGAGTCGAATATCAAACAGCAGCTCAGACCCCCCTTTCAGCGTTGACAACGCTTGCCTATGGTGATACTTTTCGTCAACTTCGACCTTTTTTAATTTGTTCGCCTCTGAAAGGTGTGTCACGTGCATTTTTATAAGATTTCCCGTCGCTTCATCAAGAAAATGCCGGCGCTGTTTCTCCTCGTTGCACTGGCTCTTCCCGCGCCCTCCTTTGCTATCGATTCCGACGACTCCCAGGTCTTCATCTCCGGGTTCAATGCCTACCAGAGGAAGGACTACCAGTCCGCGATCCACAGCATGTCGGATCTGCTCAAGAAGTACCCGGACACCCCGCTTCGGGACATGGGACTTTTCTGGCTGGCCCGATCGCATTACAAGGCGGGCAACAAGCAGGAAGCGGCGAAATACATGTCCCAATTCCTCAAGGAGTACCCGGACAGCCCGCTCAAAGGAACCGTCGAAGAAGAGCTCCTGACGCTGGCTGATCGCTACCAGAAGGGGCTGCCGCTCGAGGAAGTTGCCAAGGCCCAGAAGAGTCCCGAGCAGATCGCCGCCGAGAAAGCTGCTGCGGAAAAAGCGCTTGCCGAGAAGGCCGCCGCCGTGAAAGCGGCCGCGGAAAAGGCTGCCGCCGAGCGCGCCGCAGCCGAGCGTGCCGCTGCCGAGAAGGCTGCCGCCGAGCGGGTCGCCGCGGAAAAAGCCGCCGCCGAAAAAGCCGCCGCGCAGCGGGCTGCCGAGGAAAAAGCTGCCGCGGAGCGCGCCGCCGCCGAGAAGGCCGCTGCCGAAAAGGCTGCCGCCGAACATGCCGCCGCGGTCCAGGCGGCCGCGGAAAAGGCCGCCGTGCGCCGCGCCGCCGAGGAGAAGGCCGCCGCCGACAAGGCTGCGGCGGAAAAAGCTGCCGCCGAGGCCGCCGCAGCCGACAAGGCCGTGGCCGAGACGGCCGCTGCGGAAAAGGCCGCTGCCGCAGCCGTCGCGGCAGAGAAAGCCGCCGCCGAAAAAGCGGCTGCCGACAAGGTCGCTGCCGAGAAAGCCGCGGCGGCCAAGGTTGCCGCCGAGAAGGCCACGGCCGAAAAGGCCGCAGCGGCACGGCTTGCCCAGGCCGCTCCCAAGACCAAGAAAGGGCGCAAGGAATCCAAAAAGGCTGCCGCGGCGATGCGCGCCAATGCGGTCGCCGCGTACAAGGAAGTCATCGACAAGTATCCCGGCACCACGGCCGCGGTTACCGCGAAGGCCAAGCTTAAGGCGCTCGGGGTCGAGTATCCCGAGGTAGCCAAGCCGGCTCCCGCAGTTGCCGCCGCGCCGGCTGCCCCGGCTGCGGCGCCTGCCGCCGGCCAGGCCGGCACCTCGCAGGTGCTCAACCTGGAGATCGCCCAGTTCTCGGACATGGACGTCCAGGTCGGCCCGATTCCCGAGATGGAGGAAGCCGGCAAGCGCTTCACCATCCCGGTCGAGGTCACGAACCTCGGCAACGGCACCGACAGCTTCTACCTCGAGTCCGGCTTCCCGCCGGAGTACGACGTGCACTTCGCTGCCGCCGCCAACCCGGATGTTCCCATCAACGCCACCCCGAATCTCTCCCCGGGCGACAAGTTCCGGGGCAACATGGTCGGTACCGTTCCCCGCGCCAACATCGACGGCCAGAAGAACAGCTTCCCGATCAAGGTGGTCTCCAACCTGAACCGCGACGCTTCCCAGAGCCGCGAGATCAAGCTGGTCACCTCGGCCCCGCTTTTGCGCGCCGTGGTGAAGACCGACAAGACCAAGCTCCTGCCGGGGGAGAAGATCGCCTACCGGGTGGACCTGCTGAACATCGGCTCCGCGCCGGCTCGCGGCGTCACCGTCCGCCTCAACTATCCGCCGGAATACGAGCCGGTCGACTACCTCCCGGCCGGGTTCAAGATCGAGAACCGCGCGGCGATGGTGCTGGACGGCATGCAGCTTAAATCCGGCGAGAGCACCGTCTTGAACGTCACCTTCCAGTTGAAGGAGGAGGCGCTCGCCCAGCAGGAACTCTTCGTCCGCGCCGACGTCATCAATAACGACCTCGACAAGAAGGATTCCTTCCTTTCCGCAACGAGCGTCGTGCAGAGCGTCAGCAGCGTGACCGCCAAGACCACCGCCGACAAGCTCGTGGTCATCCCCGGACAGGTGGTCTCGGTCCCGCTCATCGTCACCAATACCGGCAACATGCGCCAGCTCTACTCGATCCGCTCCGAGATTCCGCGCAACGTCACCTTCACCTTCTTCCAGGACCTGAACCGCGACGGCAAGAAGCAGCCCAACGAGCCGATCATCAACCACGTCGGGCCGCTCACCCCGAAAGAGGAGTCCTACGTGGTCCTGGAGATCGCCACCCCCGCCAGCGAGAACGACGGCGCATCCACCCCGGTATCGGTGGTCTTCGAGCCGGAAAACAGCGAAGGGCGTGCGGCGGTCGTCGGGCTGCAGCTGATCTATTCCCGCCCGGTCCTGGAAATGACGATGGCCGCCCGCGGTGGTAGACTCAAGCCCGGCGAAGTTTCCTCGCTGGAGATCAACTGCGTGAACCGCGGCTCCAACCTGGCCAAGTCGGTGGTCATGACCAGCGTCTTCCCCGCGCAGCTGGAACTCCTCGCCGCCGACCCCAGCTTCGCCGTCTCCAACGACGGGAAGTTCAGCTGGCGCTTCGACGAGCTCGGCTCCGGCGAGCGGCGCAGCATCAAGGTGAGCTACCGGGTCAAGCCGGGGATCGCCGTCGGGACCAACCTGCAGATGAAGAACAGCCTCAGCTACCAGGATCTGCTCGGGAACAGGTACTAGCATGAAGAAACGGCTGCTCAAGACGGTGTGCCGGGTCGTTCCGATCCTGCTCCTGCCGTGTCTTTGCCTCGGCGAGGAGTACCTGCTCTACGAGCCGAAACCGGCCACGGGAGCGGAGGCGGGCAAGGACAAGGGGGTGCTGGTCAAAAGCGTCACCGTGCAGCCCGGCGACACGCTGAAACGGATCGCCCGCCGGCACATCGGCAAGGACTGGCTCTTTCCGCAGGTCCTGCTCTTCAACAAGGTACCGAACCCGGATCTGATCCATCCCGGCGACAAGCTCTACGTTCCCGTCTCCGGCGAGTCCAGCGGGGGCGCCAAGACGAAGGTGGGGAAACGAACGCACCTCCGGGGAAAGGCGAAGCACCACCGGAAGGAGAGCCGCAAGCGGGTACCGGCCACCAGGGTTTCCATTCCGCCGGCCGCCCCGGAAGCTGCGGCTCCGGCCGTGGAGCCGGTCCAGCCGACGCCGGCCGTACCGCCGGTCGAACGGAAGAAGGAGCGCCGCAGCGCCCGCAAGGCCGCCAAATCCGCCGTGGCCGCGAGCCGTCCCGCCGGTTCGGCCGCCGACGCGCAGAGCCTGTACCAGTCGGCGCGCAAGGCCTATCTCCAGGGGAATTACCGGCGCGCCGCGTCGCTTTTCTCCGACTTCTTGAAGAGCTATCCCGACTCGCCGGTGGCTGCCGACGCATCGCTCTACCGCGCCGACTGCTACCTGCAATTGTCTCAGCAGTAGGTTTCTGCTTACAGCCGCAGCGACAAGAAGCTCCCCGTGATACCTTCCGGGGAGTTTTTTCGTATCCGTGATTCGGTCACGCTCACTGGATAAGGATGCTGGGCCGCCTTTGCTGCATCGAATGAAGGTTGGTTCATCCCCCGGTTCCGGTAGATTCTGAGCGCACCCTTTCTGGCCATCGGCTCAACCGTCTCCCCCCTGCCGCTGTTGCACCGGGAATAAAATCTGGTAGATTCGATGAACTCGGCAATAAGTCAATGGTGCAGCCTTTCTTCTCACAGAGATTGGCTTGCCTCTGAGTTGTGGCAGGGGAATGGTTCCTCAGCGCTTTTTTTATGTGCTCTGGAGTCAAACTCTGCTATAATCGAACAGTTTTAATGAGTCTTTCGCTCTCCCGCAACGGGGGATGCATATAGAGAAATACGGCTGAAGTACCAACCTTCAGCCGCAGGTAGTGCCGTCGAGGTTGAGGTGAGTGTCTTCCCTTTCCCTTGAATTCCTCTCTTTCCTTCAGTGTTGCCGGAACCGGGAGCGGCGTGGGTATGGAACGGTCGACCAGGTCGGCCGCACTAAAAGCATGGGGCTGCGGAAGCGCCGCGAGAAGCGATGCGCCCGCCAGCTGCCGAAAGGATTTCACCTAGCATGTCCAGAAAAATGTTGATCAATGCGCTTCACGCCGAGGAAGCGCGCGTTGCGATCGTCGAGGACGGTCGCTTGGTCGATCTCGATGTCGAGATCGCCGGCAGCGAACAGATTCGCGGCAACATCTACAAAGGTGTTGTCGTCCGCGTCGAGCCCGGGCTTCAGGCCGCCTTTGTCGATATCGGCCTGAAGAAGCTGGGCTTTTTGCAAATGGGGGAGCTCCACCCGGAGAACTGGCGCTGGAGGGATGACATCCCGGAGGACCAGCGGCACCGCCGCCCGCGCATCCAGGAGGTGCTGCGGCGCGGCCAGGAGCTGATGGTCCAGGTCGAAAAGGGGGAGCGGGACAACAAGGGCTCCGCCCTCACCACCTATGTCTCCCTTCCCGGGCGTTACATGGTGGTCATGCCGGGGAGCGATTCCTCCGGTATCTCGCGCAAGGTGGAGAGCGAGTCGGAGCGCAAGAAGCTCAAAGAGATCATCGCCGAGATGGCGATCCCCGAGGGGTACGGCTACATCATCCGGACCGAAGCCGTCGGGCGCACCAGGGAAGAGCTGCAAAAGGACCTCGACTCGCTGATCAGCCTCTACAAGGGGGTCATGACGCAGGGGGCCGAGATGAAGGGGGCGGGGCTGGTCTACCAGGAATCCTCGCTCTTTGTCCGTACCATCCGCGATTACTTCTCCGCCGACATCGACGAGGTGCTGGTCGACAGCAAGGAAGTCTTCAAGCAGGTCCGCGAATGTCTGCGCGAGATCGACCCGGAGTTCGAGAAGCTGGTGAAGCTGCACCAGGAAAAGCGTCCCATCTTCTCCCGGTACCAGCTCGAGGAGCAGATCGACCTCATCTATGAAAAGAAGGTCCCCCTCAAGTCCGGCGGTTCCATCTTCATCGAGCCGACCGAGGCGCTGGTGTCGATCGACGTCAACTCCGGCAAGTCGACCGGGGAGAAGGGGGTCGAGGACACCGCGTTCAAGACCAACCTGGAGGCGGCCGAGGAAGCGGCCCGCCAGCTCAGGCTGCGCGACCTCGGGGGGCTGATCGTCATCGACTTCATCGACATGCGGGAGCGCAAGCACAACGCGGAGGTCGAGAAGACCCTCAAGGCGGCCCTCAAGACGGACAAGGCGCGGGTGAACGTATCCCGCATCTCCGAGTTCGGCCTTTTGGAGATGTCCCGCCAGCGCATCCGCCAGACGCTCAACCAGGCGAGCACCCTGGAGTGCCCCCACTGCGACGGGCGCGGCAAGGTGAAGTCGGTCGAGGCGATGGCGCTCTCCTTCCTGCGCAAGGTGCATGCGGCCGCCGCCAAGGGAACCACCGCCGAGGTCGTGGGCGGGCTGCCGCTGGAAGTCGCCTACTACCTGCTGAACCGGAAGCGGCGCGAACTCGCCCAGATCGAGAAGGATTACGACATCGAGGTGACCGTCAAGGGGAAACCCTCGTTCCTTCTCAACCAGATGGAGCTCGAGATCATCAAGCGCGAGAAGCTGGAGGAGCCGGTCCAGGAAAAACCGGCGCCGCGGTCCAAGGAAGAAGCCGCTGCAGCCCCGGAGGCCGCCCCTGCCGAGGGTGGGCGCAAGAAGAAGAAAAAGAAAGGGAAAGCTCAGGCCGAGCCGGAAGCTCCGGTCGTTGCCGAGCCCTCTGCCGAGGCCATCGAGGCGGCCGAGGAACTCCCGCTGCACCCGGAGGGGGTTGCCGCCCCGGAAGGGGAGGGGGAGGAGCAGAAAAAGAAGAAGCGCCGCAAACGGAAGCGGGGCAAGGGCGCCGCAGAGGCGGCCGGTGGCGGCGAGCCGACCCTGGAGGCCCTGGCACCGGTTGCCGCGGTCGCGGCATCTGCGGGTCCGGTAGCCGAGCCCGCCGAAGGGGTGGTTGGCGAGGAACCCTTTGCCGCCGGCGAGGGAGAAGCCCCGGGGACCGAAGAGGTGAAGAAGAAACGGCGGCGCAAGAGACGGCGCGGCAAAGGTGGCGCTCACGAGGCGGCCGCGGAAGCGGCTCAGGGTGGGGCCGCTGGCGGCGAAGCTGCCGCTCACGAGGCGGCCGCGGAAGCGGCTCAGGGTGGGGCCGCTGGCGGCGAAGCTGCCGAGGCGCCCGCTGAGGCTCCGGTAGCCGCTCTCGCCGCGGAAGGGGCGCCGGCCGGCGAGGAGAAGCCGAAGAAGGCCCGCCAGCCGCGCAAGAAAAAGCCGGCCCAGGAGGCCGCCGCACCGGTGCAAGCCGCTGCCGCTGCCGCCCCGGTCGCAACGGGACCGGAGAGAACGCCGGCTCCCGAGGCCCCGGCGGCCCCGGTTGCCTCGGCGGAGGGTGCCGAAGCTGCCGCACCGGCTCCGAAGAAGCCGCGCACCCGCGGCCCCCGAAAGGCCAAGGCGCCTGCCGCCGAAAAGGCCGCTTCGGAAGCCGTGATCCCGGCAGCCCCTGCTCCGGCACCCGTGCCGGCGGCTCCGGCCCCGACCACCGGGCCGGCCGCTGAAGAACGCCCGGCCCGGAAAACGCGTGCCGCGAGGCCCAAGGCAGCCGCTGCAGAAGCCGCGGCGACGGCACCGTCCGCTGCGGCCAAGGCAAAGCCGGCAAAGCCGGCAAAGCCGGCAAAACCGGTTGCGGAACCGGCGCCGGAAGCGGCCGCCGAGAAGCCCAAACGCGCGCCGCGGAGCCGGAAGACACCGGAAACCGCCGCCGAGCCCGCCGCTGAGGCGCCCAAGGCCGAAGGCGCTTCCGAAAAACCGAAGAAGCCGCGCGCACCGCGCAAGAAAAAGGAAGAACCGCAGGGATAGCGGAAAGTCCCACAAGAGATGTCGCCGAAACGTAGGGGCGCAGCTTGCTGCGCCCCTACGTCCTTTGAACGAGGAGCTACTCGCGGTTACCCGGAGGACGCGATGAGACTCGCGGTTTTCACCCTCTGTTTCCTGCTCGCCGGAGTCGACCTCCTGGACGCCGCCGAATTCAGCTCGACCCCCTACCTTGCCGGCCAATACTTCACCTGGAGAGAGTACGAGGGCGGGGGGGGGCGGCGGATCCTCAAGGAGAGTGGCCCGTTGGCGGCGGGGGGGGTAAAGGTCGACCAACGGACCGATTATTGGCACCTGCAGGAACACCTTCAGATCTTCGGCGGTGCGGTGGGGTATAAAGGGGAAACCCAGGCCGGGGTCCCCATCTCACTTAACGTCGACTATGTCGGGTACGACGCGAGCATGCTCAGCGGAGGCCGGCTCCCAACCCGGGTGGGGAGCTTCGAACCCTTTGCCGGCATCGGGTACCGGTGGTGGGCGCGTAACCTCCACGATACCCGGACCTCCTCCGGCACGCCGGTGTACGGGTACACCGAGCGCTGGGAAAACTGGTACGCGAAAATCGGCGGGCGCTGGGATGGATCGATCGCCCCAGCGGCGAAGCTGTACCTGGAAGGGGGGGCGAAAAACCCGTTTTTCGTCGCCAACCGGGTGAATTTTACCGGCGTAGGGGACGTTACCTTCCGGCCGGTGGGGCGGTGGGCCCCTTTCGGCGAGGCCGGTGTCTCTTGGGGGCGCTGGCAGCTGACGGCATCCTACGAAGGATTTAGATTTTCCCAGTCCCCCCTGACGAGCGTTCGTACCTCCACCGGAACGAGCATTTACCTTCAACCCGACTCATCGTCGGACATCTGGGGCCTGCAGCTGGGATATCGCTTTCCTTGAGTTGAGGGTTATTGAAGCATGGAACAGATTGCATTGATCGCCGTTTTCGGGGCGCTCGGCTGCCTCGCCCGCTATTTCGTTTCCGGGTGGGTCTACGACCTCCTCGGACGCTCCTTCCCCTACGGCACCTTTGCCGTCAACATCATCGGCGCCTTTCTCATCGGATTCATCATGGAATTCTCGCTGCGGAGCGCGCTCGTCTCGCCGAGCCTGCGGGTTGCCCTCACCATCGGTTTTCTCGGTGGGCTCACCACCTTCTCCACGTTCAGCTTTGAAACCTTCCGGCTCATTGAAGACGGCGCGCTGCTGATTGCCTTCGGCAACATCATGGCAAGCGTCCTTGCGTGTCTTCTCTGTACCTGGATCGGAATCATGGCGGCCCGGGCCCTGTAACCTAGGAGGTTTCATGCAGATGACGGAAATGACCGGCGAACAGGCGCTTTTGCGCATCTTCATCGGGGAAAGCGACCAGTTCAACCACCTGCCGCTCTACGAGGCGCTGGTCGAGCTGTTCCGCAAGGAGGGATTCGCCGGGGCCACGGTGCTGCGCGGCATTGCCGGCTTCGGAGCCCACAGCGTCTATCACACCGACCGGCTTTTGCGCCTTTCCCAGGATCTCCCGATCGTGGTCGAGGTGGTCGACAGCCGGGAGCGTTTCGAGGCGCTCCTGCCCACCATCGAATCGATGCTGGACGGCGGAATGATCACGATGGAGAAGGTCTCGGTCTGGTGCTATTCGGCAAAACGTCAAGGTTGAAAGGTACTTCCCGTCTGCTACACTTCACCAGTTCTTTTGCTCATGAAAGGAGTAGGCGATGGGTTTTTTAGAAAGTATCAGTCCCGATTGGCTGGAGCAGCAGTACGCCCTCTGGAAGAGGTCGCCGGAGCAGCTCTCGGAGCAATGGCGGGCGTTCTTCGAAGGGTTCGAGCTCGGCTCCGCTGAAGGGACCGAATCGGGCGGCCCTGCCGTCTCGGTTGAGGAGGTGCGCAAGCAGGCCGCAGTTCAGTCGCTCATCCACCGTTACCGGGAGATCGGTCACCTCCTGGCCTGTACCGATCCCCTCTCCCCCTGCAAGCTCGATCATCCGCTGCTTTCCCTTGCCGCGGTCGGGCTGGACCAGGGCGACCTGGACAAGACCTTCCACGTTCAGGGCTTTTTGAAGGAAAGCGCGACCCTCAAAGAGATCCTCGGCGTTTTGCGCAGCACCTACTGCGGTTCCATCGGGGTGGAGTTTTCGCACATCAACGATCCCGAGGCACGCCAGTGGCTCATCGACCGGATGGAGCCGACCCTCAACCGGGGAACCTTCACCCCGGAGGAGCGGAGCGGCATCCTCTGGAAGCTCAAGGAAGCCGCCCTCTTCGAACGGACCCTCCAGAAGAAGTTTCCCGGGCAGACCCGGTTTTCCCTTGAGGGGGGTGACGTCCTGGTCCCGCTCCTCGCCCAGGTACTCCGGCATGCCGCCACCCTCGGGGTGACCGACATCGTGATCGGGATGCCGCACCGCGGCCGGCTCAACGTGCTCGCCAGCATCTTCAATATCCCCTACCAGAACATCTTCGCGGACTTTGCCGACAATTTTCAGCACGGGGTGGTCGGCGAGGGGGACGTGAAATACCACAAGGGCGCCTCATCGGTGCTCAACCTCCCCGGTGGGAAGGTCCACCTGACCCTGGCGCCGAACCCGAGCCACCTGGAGGCAATCGACCCGGTCGTGGAAGGGAAGTGCCGGGCGCGCCAGGACCGGATCGGTGCGGGCGCGGACCAGCGAGTCATGCCGGTTTTGATTCACGGCGACGCCGCGTTCGCCGGTCAGGGGGTGGTGGCCGAGACCCTGAACCTCTCCCAGTTGGCCGGCTACCGCACCGGGGGGACCTTCCACATCGTCCTCAACAACCAGGTCGGCTTCACCACCACCTCCGCCGAGGCCCGTTCCACCCTCTATGCCACCGACCCGGCCAAGATGATCCAGGCGCCGATCTTCCACGTCTACGGCGACGACCCCGAGGCGGTGCTTCACGCCGGGATGCTCGCCGCCTCCTACCGCGACCGCTTCCGGGTGGACGTGGTGGTCGAGGTGATCTGCTACCGCCGGCTGGGACACAACGAGGGTGACGAGCCGTTCTTTACCCAGCCCCTCATGTACCAGAGCATCAAGCTCAGGCCCTATCTGCACACCCTCTACGAGACCGAGCTGGTGCGGGACGGTTTCCCTCCCGAGGATCTCCAGGCGATCGAGGCCGGAGTTGCCGAGTGCCTCTCGCATTCGGCGGAGAGCGGGCCGCTTCCGGTGCAACCGCTGCCGCACGCAACCTGGAGCGAGATCCACGCCGGGTACACCGCGGCTCCGGTTCAGACGGCGGTCGACGCCGAGACCCTGAAGGGGCTGGCCGAGCGGGCGGCGAAACTGCCGGAGGGTTTCCATCCCCATCCCAAGGTGCAGGCGCTTTTGGAAAAGCGGCGCGACGCCATCGTCAAAGGGGAAGGGATCGACTGGGGGGGGGCGGAAAGCCTCGCCTACGCGACCCTGCTTGACGAAGGGACCTCGGTCCGCATCTCCGGGCAGGACGTGCGGCGCGGGACCTTCAGTCACCGTCATGCGGCAATCATCGACCAGGAGACCGGAGAGCCGTTTTATCCCCTGGACGGCCTGGCCAGCGCCAAAGCCACGTTCCGCGCCTACGACAGCATGCTCGCCGAGTTCTCGGTGATGGGCTTTGACTACGGCTATTCGATGGAAGCCCCGGAGACGCTCACCATCTGGGAAGCACAGTACGGTGACTTCGCCAACGGCGCCCAGGTCATCATCGACCAGTTCATCTGCTGCGGGGAGACCAAGTGGGAGCGGATGAGCGGCCTGGTCCTCTTTCTCCCGCACGGCTACGAAGGGCAGGGGGCGGAGCACTCCAGCGCACGCATCGAGCGCTTCCTCAACCTGGCGGCCTGCGACAACATGCAGCTCGTCTACCCGACCTCACCGGCGCAGCTCTTCCACATGCTGCGCCGGCAGATGAAGCAGCCCTTCCGAAAGCCGCTCATCGTGTTCACGCCCAAAAGCCTGCTGCGCCATCCGCGCTGCGTTGCCTCGATCGAGCAACTCTCCACCGGCAGTTTCCAGCCGGTGATCGCCGACTCCCAGGAGCGTTCGGCGGTGGACAGCGTGCTGATCTGCACCGGCAAGGTCTACTACGACCTTTTGGAGCGCCGGGAGCGGGACGGGATCGAGGGGACCGCCCTGGTCCGGATCGAGCAGCTCTACCCGTTTCCCGAACAGCAGCTGGCCGAGGCGCTCAAGGGTTATCCGGACGCGACGCGGTTTCGTTGGGTCCAGGAGGAGCCCTATAACATGGGGGCCTGGAAGTTCATGCGCAGCAAGCTCGCGCGCATCCTCGGCGGGGAGCCGCGCTACGTCGGCAGGGCCGAGGCGGCATCTCCGGCGTCCGGCTCGCATCGCCAGGACCGCGCCGAGCAGGACCGGCTGGTCGCCGAAGCTTTCCTCAAGCATTAAGTTCCCGGAAGGAGGGGAGAACCCCTATGGAAATAAAGGTCCCTGCAGTAGGCGAATCGGTTATGGAAGCGCTCGTTGCCCGCTGGTTGAAGCAGGAGGGTGACGCGGTCGCCAAGGACGAACCGATCTGCGAGATCGAAACCGACAAGATCACCCTGGAGATCCAGGCCGATGCCGCCGGTGTCCTGAACATCGTGGTGCCCGAAGGCGAGACGGTCCGGATCGGCACGGTCATCGGCAACATCAACGAGGGGGCGCCAGCGATGGCGGCCCCGAAGCCCGCCGAAAAGCCGGCGGCGCAACCGGCCGAGCCGCCCCCCGCCCAGCCGACCAAGGCGGCGCCGGGACGCGAGACGGCCCGGGAAACCCCGCCGCTCGCCGCCGAGCCGCACGAAGAGCCCCCCACCTCCCCGGCGGGACGCAAGCTCGCCCGCGAGCTGGGGATCGCCGCCGACGGCGTGGCCGGCAGCGGCCGAGGCGGCCGGGTGACTGCAGAGGATCTGCGGCGCCACGAGGCGGAAAGCCGCCGGGAGCCGGCACCGGAGGCAAAGGCGACGCCCGGACCGGCTCCGGCCGCGCCTTCCGGGTTGGAGGCCGCCCCCCGCCCGGCACCGGAAGCTTCCCCTGCCGAACCGGGGCGCATCACCCGGAAACCGATGTCCCCGCTCCGGAAAAAGATCGCGCAGCGCCTGGTATCGGTGCGCCAGAACACCGCCATGCTCACCACCTTCAACGAAGCGGACCTGACCGAGGTGATGCAGCTGCGCAAACGGCACGGCGAGCATTTCCTCCAGCGCCACAACGTGAAGCTCGGGCTGATGTCCTTTTTCATTCGTGCCTGTTGTGAAGCCCTGGTGGAATTCCCGGAGGTGAACGCGAGCATCGAGGGGAACGACATCGTCTACCATAACTACTGCGACATCGGCGTCGCGGTGGGGAGCGAGAAGGGGCTCGTGGTCCCGGTGCTGCGCAACGCAGAGCGGCTGACGCTGGCCCAGATCGAACAGGCCATCGTGGAGTTCGGGACCAGGATCCGGGAGAACCGTCTCGAGCTGGCGGATCTGGAGGGGGGAACCTTCACCGTCTCCAACGGCGGCATCTACGGCTCGCTCCTCTCCACCCCGATCCTGAATCCGCCTCAAAGCGGGGTCCTCGGGATGCACTCGATCCAGGAGCGTCCGGTTGCCCGCGAGGGGCAGGTGGTGATTCGCCCCATGATGTACCTGGCCCTTTCCTACGACCACCGGATCGTGGACGGGAAAGGGGCGGTCGGTTTCCTGAAGCGGGTCAAGGAGTACATCGAGGATCCGCAGGAGTTGCTTCTGGAAGGATGAGTGCCGCGGTGCGGCCAAGCCTGCCCGCAACCGAAGGGTTCAGATTTCCCGGTGATTTCTGAACCCTTTTTGGTTTTGGCAAGCGCACCGCAGAGGACGCGGAGGGGCGCAGCGGCCTCCTGACTCGTAGGAGCGGCATTTCTGCCGCGATTCACCGCTGCCTCAGGCGGAGCGGATGAATCAATGGACGCGGATCGTTTAAACCTGTGGGAGCGCCATTTCTGGCGCGAATTCGGTTTTCATCAATGGAGTGCGGAGGATAGGGATATGGCAGAAGAAACTTTCGATCTCATCATTATCGGCGCCGGCCCCGGCGGATACGTTGCGGCAATTCGTGCCGCCCAGCTCGGAATGAAGGTCGCCGTCGTGGAAAAGCGCGAATCGATGGGCGGAGTGTGCCTGAACGAGGGATGCATCCCCAGCAAGGCGCTTCTCGACTCCAGCGAGCTGTTCCATCTCGCCAAGGAGAAGTTCTCCGGCCACGGCATCGAGATCGCCCCGCCGGTCCTGAACCTCCCGAAGATGATGGCCCGCAAGGAAGACGTGGTGAAAAAACTCACCGACGGGGTCGCTTTCCTGTTCAAGAAGAACAAGGTGACCACCTTTCCCGGCGTGGCCCGGCTCCAGGGTGCCCGGGCCGACGGCGTGCACCAGGTCGAGGTTACCGGGGCGAACGGCAGCCAGACCGTGCTCGGTAAAAAGATCTGCCTGGCGACCGGAAGCGAGGCGGTGGAACTCCCCTTCCTGAAGTTCGACGGCAACCTGGTGGCGAGCGCCCGCGAGGCGCTTTCCTTCGACCGGGTTCCGGAGCACCTCATGGTGGTCGGCGGCGGCTACATCGGCCTTGAGCTCGGCTCGGTCTGGCGTCGCCTTGGGGCCGAGGTCACCGTTGTCGAGATGCTGCCGCGGCTCATCGCGGGGAGCGACCAGCAGGTGGCGGACGCGCTGCTTAGGTCCCTCAAGAAACAGGGGATCCGCTTTTTGCTCGGGGCCAAGCTCGCCAAGGCGGAAATTCGGGGCGAGCAGGTCGTGGCGGTCGTGGAGAGCGAGGGCGAGTCCCAGGAACTTACCTGCGACAAGGTCCTGGTGGCGGTAGGGCGCCGGCCGCTCACGGCCGAGCTCGGCATCGAGGCGCTCGGCATTGCCGTCGACCGGGGACGCATCATCGTCGACCAGGATTACCAGACCAACGTTGCCGGCATCTATGCCATTGGCGATCTCATCGCCGGGCCGATGCTCGCCCACAAGGCGATGGAGGAAGGGGTGGTCTTTGCGGAACGCCTGGTCGGACAGAAGAGCATCGTGGAGTACGAGTTCGTGCCGGGCGTCTGCTACACCTGGCCCGAGGTGGCGTCGGTCGGCAAGACCGAGGAGGCGCTCAAGGAAGAGGGGGTCGAATACCGGGTGGGACGATTCAATTTCCAGGGGAACGGCCGGGCGCGCTGCATGGACGAGACCGAAGGGTTCGTGAAGATCCTGGCCGACGCGAAGAACGGCAGGCTCCTTGGGGTCCACATCATCGGCCCGCGGGCCTCCGATCTCATCTCCGAGGCGGTGACCGCCATGACCTTCGGCGGCAGCGCCGAAGATATCGCCCTCACCTTCCACTCGCATCCGACGCTCTCCGAGGCGGTGAAGGAAGCGGCGCTCGATGTGGATAAACGGGCGATACATGCATAGAGGCGGGATCGGGGCGGTGAGGCTAGGCCTAGGGGCCGGAACCCCATCCTCACCCTGTCCCACCCCTTGAAGGGGAGGGTACGCTTTGGCTTCTGATTCATGCTTCGGTTGCTGATTTGCGCTGTGGCTGCCGGTTTACGCTTGGGCTGCCGATTTTCTGTGCGGCTGGTGATTTGCGCTCTGGGAGCGCCATTATTGGCGCGAATGCGACGGTGGAGGTGACTCGCATGGCACTGAACGTCACCGACCTTGGCTTGATCGGGTATCGGGAAGCACTCGAGCTGCAGGAGCGCCTGGTGCAACGGGTCTGCGAGGGGGGGCGCGAGACGCTGCTTCTGCTGGAGCACGAACCGGTCTACACGATCGGCTCCGGGGGAAGCTCCGCCAACGTTCTCGACCCGGCAATCTCCGCCGAACGGGTCAACCGCGGCGGGGATGTCACCTACCACGGCCCGGGGCAGCTGGTCGGCTACCCCCTGCTGGATCTCTCCCGGCGCGGCAGGGACCTGCACCGTTACCTTCGTTTCCTCGAGTCCTTCCTGGTGGAGGTGGCCGCCGATTGCGCGGTTGCGGGATTCTCCGTCCCCGGGAAAACCGGAGTCTGGACCGAACGGGGCAAGCTCGCCTCCATCGGCGTCGGCGTCCGACGCTGGGTTACCATGCACGGCTTTGCCCTCAACGTCTCGCTCGACGCCGCTCCCTTCCGGCGCATCAATCCCTGCGGCATCGCCTCCTGCCCAATGACCTCCTTAGCCGCGGAAGGCGGCGCGGAGGTGTCGCTACCCGCAATCAAAGAACTGGTGCGGACCAAATTCGAACTCTCGCTGGACGCTTTTTTCGCCGCGGCGTGAAGCAGCAATAACAAGGACCTAATGTAAACTGTTTACCCTGTCTTCCGAAGGTGCCACCCAGCCCCGCTTCCCGCTTCCCGGGCTGGCAAGGAGGTTTTCCATGGCTGTTATTGACGATTGCAAGGTCCCGGTCGAGAAACTCAAGTGGCGCTGCGATCTCTCCGTTTTCAGCTTCAAGACCACGGAGGAGATTGGCAACCTCGAGACGAGCATAGGGCAGGCGCGGGCCCTGACCTCCATCGGCTTTGGTCTGGGAATGGAGCAGAACGGGTTCAATCTCTACCTGGCCGGCGAGGCGGGGATCGGCAAGACCGCCACGATCGGCCATATCCTGAAAAAACGCGCCAAGACGGAGCCACCCCCCTGCGACTGGTGCTACGTATACAATTTTGCCTTCCCCGACAGCCCGATGGCGCTCCCGCTGCCGGCAGGGAAGGGGGCCGAGCTTGCCGAGGACATGAAGGATCTCCTGGCCGGCGTGCGGGTGAACATCCCGAAGGTGCTGGAGAGCAAGGAGTACGAAAGCAACAAGGTCGCCCTGATCGAACAGTTCCAGGAGCGAACCGGGGAGCTTTTCGCCGATCTGGAAAAGCAGGCCGGGGAGCAGGGGTTCGCGCTGCAGCGGACCGTCTCCGGCCTGGTGATCGTCCCCCAGAAGGAGGGGCGGAACTTCACCCAGGAAGAATACGAGGAGCTGGACAAGGACGAGCGGGACCGGATGGATGGCATCGGCAAGGAGCTCACCACCCAGCTGAACGACGTCCTGCGCCAGGTCCGCGACAACGAAAAATCGATGCGCGACGCCCTGGCGCAGCTCGACCGTGAGCTCGGACTCTCCGCGATCGGGCACCATCTCAACCCGCTCAAGGAGAAGTACCAGAGCTCCCCGAAGATCTCCTGCTACCTGGAAAGCGTCCAGGAGGACCTGCTAGAGAACCTCGAGGACTTCAAGCCGCAGCCCCCGCCGCCCCAGATCCCCGGAATCAAGATCCCCCACCAGGAGCCGTCCTTCGAGCGTTACGAGGTCAACGTCCTGGTCCAAAACAGCGACGACAACGGCGCTCCGGTCATCTTCGAGACCAACCCCACCTACAACAACCTCTTTGGCCGCATGGAAAGCGTGATGCAGATGGGGGGCGTCGCCACGACCAGTTTCATGCTGATCAAGCCGGGGGCGCTGCACCGGGCCAACGGCGGCTATCTCGTGGTGGATGCCCGGGAGGTGCTGCTGAACCCCTTCGCCTGGGAATCGCTGAAACGCTGCATCCGCAATGCCGAGATCAAGATCGAGGACGTCCTGGAGCAGTACCGCTTCATGACCTTCGTCACCCTGAAGCCGGAGCCGATCCCGTTACAAGCGAAGATCATCATGATCGGCTCGCTCTGGATCTACTACCTCTTGTATTACCTGGAGCCGGAGTACCGGAAGTTCTTCAAGGTGAAAGCAGATTTCGACAGCCGGGTGCCGCGCACCCCGGAAGTTCTTAACGATTACGCCCTCTTTGTCGCCACCCACTGCCGCAACGAAAACCTCCTCCCCTTCGATGCCGGCGCCGTCGCCGAACTGCTGGAGTTTTCCAGCCGCGTCGTGGAGGACCAGGAACGGCTCTCGTCGCAGTTGATGGACCTCTCCGACCTGATCCGCGAAGCGAGTTACTGGGCCGCCGATGCCAAGGTGCCGCTGGTGACCCGGGACCTGGTGAAGAAGGCGATCAGCGAGAAGGTTTACCGCAGCAACATGATGGAGCAAAGGATCCAGGAATTCTTCGACGACGGCACCATCCTCTGCGATACCACTGGTGCGGTGGTGGGGCAGATCAACGGCCTTTCCGTCATCACCCTGGGCGACCACACCTTCGGGCGCCCTTCCCGGGTCACGACCCGGGTCTACCTCGGCCGCGCCGGGATGGTCAACATCGAGCGGGAGGTGAAGCTCTCCGGTCCGATCCACGACAAGGGGGTGCTCATCCTGTCGGGCTTCCTCGGCGGGCGCTTCGCCCAGGACAAGCCGCTCTCCTTCTCCGCCTCGATCTGCTTCGAACAGTCCTACCAAGGGGTGGAGGGGGACAGTGCCTCCTCTACCGAACTCTACTCGCTCCTTTCGTCGCTCTCCGGCGTCCCCGTCAAGCAGGGGATCGCGGTGACCGGGAGCGTGAACCAGCACGGCGACGTCCAGCCGATCGGCGGGGTGAACTACAAGATCGAAGGGTTCTTTGCGGTCTGCAAGGCGAAGGGGCTGACCGGGGAGCAGGGGGTGATCATCCCGAAGCTCAACGAGCGCAACCTGATGCTGAGCGACGAGGTGGTCCAGGCGGTGGCGGAGGGGAAATTCCACATCTGGAGCGTCAAGCATGTCGATGAGGGGATCGAGCTTCTCACCGGGATGCCGGCCGGTGTTGCCGGCCCCGACGGCGCCTTCCCTCCCGGCTGCATCAACTTTTTGATTAACGAACGGCTGAAAACCATGGTAGAGAACCTGAAACGCTTCGTCACGTCGGCGGATAAGGATAAGCAGCGGATCGAGGATAATCCGACGGCGGAAAAGAGCTGAGTGCTCATTCACGTTAAACATTACTCCCCCACTTCCTTGCGTGAGGGGGGATGCCGAGAAGGGAGGATCTTTGTCGCGGCGCTGTTTTCTCATCGTTAATCCCACCTCCGGCGGGTACCGCACGGAGAAAATACAGAGGGTCCTGGAAAAGCTGCAGACGGGGGGATATGCTCCGGAACTGCTCCCGACGGGGAGCGCGGAGGATGCCCCCCTTTTTGCGCGCCGCATCTGCGCGGAGGAGTCCACGCCGCTGATCCTGGTGGCCGGGGGGGACGGGACCATCAACGGTGTCCTCAACGGGCTGGAACCGGGTCGCGCCACGCTGGCGGTACTGCCGCTGGGGACTTCCAACGTCTTGTCCCGGGAATTGAAGATACATTCCCTGGATGATGCGGTGGCGCGGGTGCTCAAGGGGGAGAGCCGAGCGGTTTCGGTTGGGGAGCTGGAATCATGCCGGGAAACCCGGCGCTTTCTGTTGATGGCGGGAATCGGCGTCGACGGCGCCGTGGTCGAGGGGGTGCGGCTGAGCGAAAAGCGGCGCTGGGGCAAAGGCGCCTACGTTCTGTCGGCGCTTCGGCACCTGGTGGACTGGGATGCCCAGGACCTCACGGTAAAAGCGGCAGGAAAAAACGTTGCCTGCCACGGCGTCATCGTCTGCAACGCTGCCAAGTACGGCGGAAACTTCCTGCTGGCTCCCAAGGCCGATATCTTTTCTCCCGGGTTCCAGGTTCTTTGCATTACCGGCGGGAGGATTACCTATCTCAAACTTGCCGCCTTGCTTGCCTCAGGCAGGGTGGCGGAGAGCCCGGACGTGAAGGTGATCGAGGCGACCGAGCTTGAGGTGGCCGGGGAGAAGGCGGTGCAGCTTGACGGGGACCCCTGCGGGCGGCTGCCGGTCAAGGTAAGGTCGCTGGCGGACTTCTGCCGGGTGATTGTCTGAGGGATTGCACCAACGGAAACGTTGGCGGAGAACCGTAGGGGCGCAGCATGCTGCGCCCTTTTCTTTTCTACCGCTCTATGTCAAAGGTGGACGCGGATGCCGCTCTTCATATCCATTGAAGCGATTTTATCTTCACTATGGGATTCACTGTGGGATTCACTGTGGGATTCACTGTGGGATTCACTGTGGGATTCACTGTGGGATTCACTGTGGGAGCGCCATTCCTGGCACGATCCGCCGCAGGCGGTAACAACCGTTGCGTTATTCGCGCCTGGAAAGGCGCTCCCACAGGGTAGGCAGCTACATTGCTCATTGAACAGACTCGATCGCGACAAGAATGTCGCTCCTACAGAAAGACGCCCGAGAATGGACGGACGCCCGAGAATGGCGCTGAGGCCGTTCAGAGGCCTCAAGGAGCCCCTTGCCTTTCTTTGCAGTCAGCCTGCCCAGAGAGAGAAAATACGGCGGTTTTTCCATATTGACAAACTGCGCGACCTGGAGGATTAATACGAGCGTCACGCGGGTCTAATTGCCGCTCCCTCTCCGGGCGGCCGCGGAGGAACTCAGGATGGGAAAACCGAGGGTGCTTTTGGCAAACGAGGCGCGGGTGGTCCAGGAACTGGAAACGTTCCTGAAGCTCACCCCGGTGAATATCCTCTCGGCAAGCCACGGAGTGCAGGCGCTGGATCTGATCCGGAAGGACCGTCCCGATGTCGTGTTCATGGACCTGAGCCTCCCCCTGCTGGACGGTCCCGCCTGCTGCACCCTCCTCAAATCCGATCCCGATCTCAGCTCCATCCCCGTGATCATGCTCCTGGAATCGGACAAGCGCCGGGACCGGGAACGCGCGCTCCGCGCCGGTTGCGACGACGTCCTTATCCGGCCGGTGGACCGTGAGCTCTTCCTGGAGAAGGTCCGGCAGTTCACCGTCAACGTAGATCGGCAGGACATCCGCCTGTGCTGCGACTTCCCGCTGCTCCTGCTCACCGACAAGAGCCCCCTTGCGGCGCGGGCGCTCGACATCGGGGAGGGGGGGATCTTCATTGCCTCCGACGAGCCGGCGCGGGTGGACATGCCGCTCAAGTTCGTCTTCTACCTCCCTACGGCGACCCCGATCCTTTTCGAGGCCGGGGGCCGGGTGGTCTGGCTGAATATCGGGGAGGACCGGGCGAAACCGGCCTTCCCCCAGGGGTTCGGGGTGGAATTCCGGGGGCTGGACGACCGCGAGTTCGCCGCACTCAAGCTTTTCCTGGACGTGGCGATGGGGTGCTTTCCGAGGGCACGGTAGGTTCAATGATCCATGACACAATGATCAATGAACCATAAAAATGGGCGCAGCATGCTGCGCCCTTACCTGCTACGAACGACCCAACCCGCCTGTTGAAATCAGCGCCGCTGGCCCCGCCCCCCGCCCCCCGCACTATCCTGCCACCATCCGGAACCAGCACTTCGTCAGCAGCGTCGCAATCCGCCTTCCCAGTGCATTGTCGGTGAGCCGGTCGAAGATGCCGTCATGCAAGGTGAGGCAGATCCCTTTCTTTTCCTGCCCCAAAACGACGTCCGTCAGAAACGCGAGCTGCCAGGCCTGCGAACGGACGTAGCTCCCCGTCTCCTGCCAAAAGCGGCTCCGTTCCCCCGTCGGCAGACGCTCGATCCGCTCTCGCAGCGCCGGCAAAAACGCGCTCAGGTCGAGCCTTTCGGTCGATCCATGCCGGCGGTAGGTCCTTTCCAAGTCTCCCAGCAGATCCAACCTTCCAATCCAGTAGAGGTTCATCAGCACTGCGTTCAAGGTCTGCCGGGGACGGAGTCCTTCCACCAGGAAACGGCGCGGTGAGGTCAGGATTTCGGAGGGGAAGAGGAGCCAGGCGCCCTGTTCCCGCACCCGCTCGGCGAAGACATTGTCTTCCATGAAGGTCTCGGGAAAGGGGCCCAGTCGCTCGAAGGCGTGCCGGCTCAACAAGAATCCCTGGTCGCCATGGGTGCAGCCGGGGCGGTCCAGGCGCGCTTTGTATTGGTAGAAACGGTAGGGAAGGGGGGGCGTGCGGTCGAAAGCGAAGATGAGTGAAAAACGACCGGCAACCGGGGTGTCGCAGTGCCGCGTTTCGGCAGCGGCGAGGCGGTCGAGGGCGCTGCGCAGGGCACGGGGATCGGTGAAACGGGAGTCGGCGTGAAGGAAAAGGACGTGAGGGCTGCGGGAAGCCGCGGCGCCGCGGTTCATCTGGGCGCCGCGCCCCCTCGTGCCGGTTACCACCGTCAGCGGGAGAGCGGCTGGGGCCGCCAAGGTGCGGGCCAGTTCGACGGTGCCGTCGGAAGAGCCGCCGTCGGAGAGGATGACTTCGATCCGAACCTCGATCTGGCGGCGCAGAGACTCGAAGAGCGGGGCAATCTGCTCCCGCTCGTCGAGCACCGGAACTACTACCGACAGATCAAAGCTCGGCTCAGATGACAAGGGTGTCCGCTTTTTCGACCAGGTTCGGCAGGTCGGGCTTGGTGAGGATGTCGGCGGCGCCGAGGTTCTTCCACTTCGCCTTGTTGTCCTGGCTGGCGAGCGAGGAGAAGATGACCACCGGGAGCGGATCCAGAACGGTCTCCTTGCGGATCTTCGCGGTCAGGTGCAGACCGTCCATGCGCGGCATTTCGATGTCGGTGATCACCAGGTTCAGGTTGCTCGCGATGTTGCCGCCGCATGCCCCCATCTTCGCGCTGATCAGCTGCCACGCCTCTTCGCCGTTTTCCGCCTCTTCGACCTTGTAGCCCGCCTCGCGCAGCGTGTTGCAGATGGTGGCGCGGATGAAGCGGGAGTCGTCGGCCACGATGATGGTCTTGGTCTCGCGGTTGAGCGATTCCTGGGGGAGCAACTGCTCCGCCGTGGGCATGTTGAGGGCCATCTGGGAGGAGAGCTCGGCGATGATCTTCTCGAAGTCGAGGATCAGGATGATCCGGTCCTCCATCTTGACCACGCCGGTGATGTTGGCGTCGTGGATCGCCTTCACCGGCGGCTCCACGTTCTCCCACGAAATGCGGTAGATGCGGGATACCGAGTGGACCAGGATGCCGACCACGACCCGGTTGAATTCCAGGACCAGTACGCGGTCCGCGGTGATCCCTTCGGTGTTCTTATTGAGAGCGCGGGAGAGGTCGATGAGCGAGATGACCTGGTCGCGCAGCTTGATCATGCCGCTGATGCAGGGGTTAGCGTTGACCACCTTGCGCAGCTCCGGCAGGCGGATGATCTCGCGTACCTTCGCCACGTTGACGCCGAAATAGCAAGGGATGACGTTCCCCTTGTCGTCAACCTCGTCGATCCGGAACTCGACGATCTCGAGCTCGTTGGTATCGCTTTCCAGCAGTATCTTGGCATTCGGTTCCATGTTTCCTCCGCCTGTGGGGTAGTTCTCAAAACGATAGATACTGTATCGGCATTACTCCCCAAAGCATGAGCAAATTTATTACGTCGTTTCGTTTACGCTTCCGGCCGCACGTCGACCCGGTTGTCGTAGAAGGTGCTCCCCCCTCCGGCATCGGTCAAACGTTGGGAAGTCAGGGCGTTAACGGACCGTTTGCCGGGGGCGTAGGCGAGCCACCAGACCCCTTCGGCCACGACGACACCGGTGGGGACCTTGTCGGTCACCTGCAACAGGAAGGTCACTTCTCCCAGGTCGTTCCATGCGACCACCCGATCGCCGTCGGCAACCCCCTTGGCGGCGGCATCGGCGGGATTCATCATGAGCTGCATCCCACCCTGCTTTTCACGCAGGTCTTCCCGGTCGTAGAAAGAGGCATTCAGCGCGTACGGGGTCGGCGCCGTCATCAGGCGGAAAGGGAGCTTCCCCTGTTCCTCGTGGGTCGGAAGGTAGCAGGGGAGGGGATATTTCTCCGCTGCGTTGAGGATCTCGATCTTGCCCGAAGCGGTCGCGTAGCCGCCGCGGGGCACGGTCAGTTCCACCGCCTCGCCGCGCGCCAGGGCGGCGGTATCGATCCCTTCGCGAAGCGGCGATGGGATGGCGAGGAGGTGGTCGATCACCTGGTCTGCGGTGAGCGAGAACAGGGTCTCCTGGAATCCGAGCGCAGCAGCCAGGGCGGTGAAGACCTCCCAGTTGGAACGGCTTTGCCCGACCGGCGGGATCGCCGCCTGAGCCCGTTGGATGCAGTAGGTTCCGTAGGCGCGGTAGATGTCGCTGTGCTCCAGGGAACTGGTGGAGGGGAGGACGATGTCGGCGTAGCGGGCGGTGTCGGTGAGGTACTTCTCGTGCACCACGCAGAAGAGGTCCTCCCGGGATAGTCCCTTGAGGACCGCGTTTTGGTCCGGAGTCACCGCGGCCGGATTGGAGTGGTAGACGTAGAGCGACATGATGCGCGGGCCGGAAAGCTCGTTCAGGGCGTGCCCGAGCTGGCACATGTTGACGACCCGGGACGGGCGCTCCATCAGGTCCTCGCGCAAAAGCTCCTCCATGGCGAAGGCGCCGCCGGTCGAGGTGTCCGGGAAGCAGCCGCCACCTTCCTTGCCATAGGCTCCGACCAGGGCGGGAAGGGTGGCGATGCAGCGGACCGTCATCGCGCCGTTGCCGTAGCGGGAAAGTCCGCTGCCGACCCTGATGAAGGGAGCCCGGGCGCGGCCGTAGGCGGCGGCCATCTCCTCGATCGTCGCCACGTCGAGCCCGGTCAGCCGGGCGGTCTCCTCCGGGGTGTGCCGGGGGAGGATCTCCTCGGCGAATTCCGGGTAGCCGAGCACCTGGGTATCGAGGAAATCGCGGTCGAGCCGGCCGTCGCGGGCGAGGATGTGCATCAAGCCGAGGGCCAGCGCGCCGTCGCTGCCGGGGCGGACCAGGAAGGTGCGGTCGCCGGCCGAGGTGGTGGGGGTGCGGTAGGTGTCGATCACCCAGACCTCTCCCCCCTGCTGCTTCACCTGCTGCACGTTATGCATGAAGTGGATGCTGGTGGCGGCGGCGTTGATCCCCCAGAGGATCAAAAGATCGCTCTTGCCCGCATCGTCCGGGTGCGGCGTCGGAGTTTTTCCCATGACCGCCTGCCAGCCGGCCCCCTTGGCCGGGGAGCAGATGGTGCGGTCGAGGCGGGAGGCACCCAGCCGGTGGAAGAAGGGGTGCCCCGCGTTGCGCTGGATCACCCCCATGGTCCCGGCGTAGGAATAGGGGAGGATGGCCTCGGCGCCGTGCTCGGCGATGATGGCGCGCCAGCGCTCGGCAATGGTCCGGATCGCCTCTTCCCAGGAGATCGGCTCAAAGTCGCCGGATCCCTTGGGGCCGCTGCGCCGCAGCGGGGTGGTGAGCCGCAGCGGCGAGTGGACTCCCCGCTCGTAGTGGAGCATCTTCGGGCAGAGCGTACCGCGGGAGAACGGATGCAGCGGGTCACCCTGGACGGCCACCGCGCGCTCCCCTTCAACCGTCACCAGGATGCCGCAGGTATCGGGGCAATCGAACGGACAGACCGATCTTTTCACAACAGCGCTCATCGAAAAAGCCTCCTCGGCGCCGGCAGCTTGGACCTCCACGCCATCGGCGGGAAACGCTGCAGGGGCACGAAAACGTTTCGGTTTTGGGAAGGCATAAGGGTAACCTCAACGGCGTCGGCATGCCAGAAAAATCTTCGCGGCGGAGCGGGGAGGGCCGGCGATGTTTTAGGAGCGATATTGCTGTCGCGATCGGGGGTCGGTAGATATAGATGAGCAGGAAGCTGTTTACCCTGTGGGAGCGCCGTTGCTGGCGCGAATAACCGCAACCGTGGTTACCGCCTTCGGCGGATCGCGCCTGGAAAGGCGCTCCCACAGGGTAGGCACTCCCGCAGGATAAGTGCTCCCACAGCATAAGTGGCTACCCAGCATAAGTGGCTACCCAGCATAAGTGGCTACCAGCATAAGTGGCTACCAGCATAGGTGGCTACCAGCATAGGTGGCTACCAGCATAGGTGGCTACCAGCATAGGTGGCTACCCAGCATTGGTGGCTACCAGCATAGGTGGCTACCAGCATAGGTGGCTACCCAGCATAGGTGGCTACCCAGCATAGGTGACCACACAGCATAGGTGACCACCTCGTGGGTGGCATTACATCGCGTGGTGGCATCAGGGGAGAGCGGTGAATCTAAGGAATTGTCTTGTTTGGGAAGGCTTGATCGAAAGGGAAGATCGGGGGAGGAAGTAACCCGGCGCATGGTTTAGTGTCAACCATGCGCCGGAAATGCCGTTACTTCTTGTGGCACTTGGCGCAGTTGCCGGCCGGCTTGAAGGCTCTCTTGCCGTTGTGGCACTCGCCGCAGTATTTACCCTGGTTGATGTCTGCCATCTTCATTACGGTAGATCCTTTTTTCATTTTGAAGATCTTCGGATGGCACTCGCTGCATTTCAGTGCTTTATGATTCTCCCCCTTGAAGACAACCTGCCCCATGGGAGTCTTCCAGTCAACGCTCTTGCCAGAAGGGACTGCCATTGCCTGAGAGGCCGCAAAAACAAGGATAGACACAGCTACTACCTTAACTACATTCTTCATAACGCTCCTTTCACACCGAGTTTGGTTAAACCAGCCCTATTTGATAGCACATTAGATTTTCTTGTCAAGAATGATGTTGCTGTTGTCGATAACTGATGTATGAAGTAAAGAAGAGCAGGGGCCGCTGTCTTGCAATTTGGCGGGTTTTACCGTTAAATGAAGCAATGCTGTGATCCTCCATTCATAAAAAAACGGGCTTGAACATGCGTGATGAGTTTGCGGAATATCGGGAATACATACGCGAGGGACTTCGCATCGAGGTCGGGATTCCCCTCGCCGGCGGAGGTGTGTTCCGTGACTGGGCGATCGTCCAGGCCGCAAACCAGGACGAGATCGTCGCCCAGATTTCGCGCGACATGCTGCCGCTCACGGTCAAGGTTTCCGTGGGGACCATACTCGACGTCAGCGTCTGGAGGAACAAGGACGTTTACAGCTGCTCGAGCATGGTCCTGGAGCGCGTCTCGGCGCGCCGGTTCAAGATCCGGCTTTTCGGCTCGTTCACCCTCCGGGAGCGGCGCCAGTTCTTCCGCATCGACCTCGATCTCCGGGTCACCTACTCGAAGATCATCGAGGCGAACAAGGACGACATCCACGCGGACTGGGAAAAAAGGCTGGAACTGGAGCGGATGAAGTTCCAGGGCTACGACAATTTCGTCATCGCCGCCCATTCCGCCCGTTTAACGCCCGTCATCAACGTGGAGTGGCAGGACGTGCCCTGGACCGCGGTGAACCTGGGGGGCGGAGGTGCATTGCTGCGTCTTCAGGAGCGCCTCCCGGCCGACAGCATGGTGAACCTCGAAATCGTGCTCCCCTTGGAGCCGCCGCGCCAGGTCCACACCGTGGCGACGGTGATCCACGTCATGGAGCCGAAGTCACCGAAGGACGGGGTCGAGTTTCACCGCACCGGGTTCCAGTTCGTCCACATGGATGAGCGGGACCGGGATTTCATCTTCCAACACATCTCGGCGAAGCAGATCGAATACCTGGCGCAACGCGCCAGCACCAACGTCCGGGGGGAGTATTCCATCGAGCTTTCGCCGAAGCGGCTTACCGTGCGCCAGATCGTGCTGCGGTCCTTATGGACGCTGTTTTTGTTGGCGGCCTGCTTCTTCCTGATCCGTTACCTGACCACCTACCAAAAGACCCAGCCCGCCAACGAGATCCAGAAGACCTACGAGAAGGCGATCCGGGAGTATCGCAAGGAAGCGCCTTAGGGGTGGAGCGCCAGGGACTGGGGAAGCTCCACAAGAAAGGAAATCCCAGAAGAACAAAAAAAGCCCCGGCGTTTGTCGGGGCTCTTTTTATGTCAACGGTCGACTGCTTCTTCCTTACTTGGTGGTTCCTTCGGAAGCAGCCGGAGCCGGTTTCGCCGCGTGGTGCTTTTTGCTGTGTTTTTTGTGTTTGCGGTGCGCCGCCGGTTTTTTCTGTTCTTTGGCCGGTGCGGTTTTCGCGGCGTCAGCCGGTGCGGCCGTCGTGGTGGCTGCAGCGCCCCCGGTCTGAGCAGGTTCTGCGGCGAGTACTGCCGAGGCTACGGAAGCGGATACCAAAGTTGCCAGTAACATCGTGATGCTTCTTCTCATGGTGTTTCTCCTTTGTGTTGTACTGCCTGATCTGGTAGTAGCATCGGCCGTGCCAAAGTCGAAAAAAGCCGCCGGTGTGGGAAAGTGCTTTAAAAATAACCAGTTACGGCCGGTTTGTTTGCCTCAAAAAGGGTAGGCATGCCGCAGATGAGGTAGGCTCCGGCGGACCGACCGAATCTCCTCGGACTCGCTCACCGAGGTTGCTTCCCATAATAAAGTCGTCTATGATGGCCACCGGTTTGAGTCGGTGACGGAAAGGGGGGAACATGCTGAAAAGAGTGTCGTTACTGGTGTTTGTTCTTTTAGTATCCGCGACGGTGGCTCACGCGGCGGAAGGACGCTGGACCAGCTTTGCCGAAGATGCCGACATCCGTTACTACCTCGATCAGAAATCGTTGCTCCCCCTCCCGGACAACGTGTTCATCTTCTGGATGCGCACGGTCCCCAAAGACCGGGAGTACATCCGGAGGGAGTACAACATGAATACCCTCTCCTACATCCTGACCAACTACGAACTCGACTGCTCCGATGCAACCTACCGGGTGCGCGAGACGGCCATGTTCGACAAAAACCGCAAGGAACTCAGTAAGAGCGTCGCCTCCGACGATATCCCGTACGAGCCGATCCAGCCGGAATCGATCGTCGAAATGGTGCAGGAGACGCTTTGTCCCAAGGGTTCCACCGGCCCGAAAATCGCCGAGGCTCCCCAGGCTCCGGCCGCGGAAGCCCAACCGGCCGTTCCGGGAACACCGGCCCCGGTCGTCCCGCCCGCCGAGCCGGCATTGCAGTAACTACCAAAACCACGTGCTGTAAGGAAAAAGATGCCTACCAACATGATCAGCGCCGAAGGGCGCAGACGACTTCAGGAACGCTACGATTTTTTATGGGAGACCGAGCGCCCGCGGATGGTGAAGAACATGGCGGATGCCGCCGCCGAGGGGGACCGCTCCGAGAATGCCGAGTACATCTACTCCAAGAAACGGCTGAGGGAAATCGACCGGGAACTCAAGCATTTGGGCGACCGGCTCAAGGTCGTGAAGGTGGTTTATCCCCCCCTGCATCCGACCGCGGCAAGTTTCGGCTGCTGGGTTACCTACGAGGACGAGGACGGCAACGAGAAGTCGTACCAGCTGGTGGGCCCGGACGAGTTCGATGTGAACCAGGGTAAGATCAGTGTGGATTCGCCGGTGGGGAAGGCCCTTCTGGGGAAGAAGGTGGACGACGAGGTGACCATCAAGCGCCCGGCCGGGGATCTCACCGTGACCATCCTGGCGATAGGATCCAGCAAACCGGCGTAAGACAGCTCAGGGCCCAGAAACATGAACAGGGATGACCGTGGTATTGGAAGCAGCTTCCTCTATCACGATCAGCCCTGTTTTTTTGTCCATTTAAGCACAGGCTCCGGTGGGAAGGAAAGAAATATCTAACGGAAGCGCCCGCATGGGTGGCCACCTGTGGGAGCGCCATTCCTGGCGCGATCCGCCGTAGGCGGTAATCAAAAAGAGGGGGACTGGCACCTACGGAGCCAGTCCCCTTTGAGGTTACCTGGTCCAGGTCGTGGAGCGGCCGAACAGGGGGATGCCGACGTATCCCTTCAAAAAGAGCCGGTTCTTGGACTCCATCCTGATTCTCCCCTTGTAGGTCTTCCCGGACCGCGGGTCGTAGATCTGGCCGCCGCCCCAGGTGTCGTCCCCGCGAAAGTCGAACCCATCCATGATCCTGAGTCCCAGGAGCTTTCGATCCTTCAGAGCCGGATCCGGATTGTGCCAGTCCGTTCTTGGTTGACCGGCCGCTCCGTGCGTATCTCCCGGTGCGAAGACCGCTTCCTTCAGCCACACGATCTTGCCGCAATAATGGTCGGCACAGTGGAATATCTCGATTTTGGAGCGCTGCTCCTCATCGGTCCAGATCCCCAGGATGTCGTCGGCGGTGAAGGCAAGTGCCCGGGAAGCGATCAAAAGAAGCAGAGCTGTTACTACTAAGGAGGCTCTTTTCATAGCCATCTCCTCCAACTTGATCTTCACGCTTTGTTCTTACGGGTGCAGCGTGCTGCGCCCGTAAATTATAAGCCCAATCCAACCTTCTAAGGTCCATCCAATCTGCACGGGGGGCGGCTGCGTACCCTGTGGGAGCGCCATTCCTGGCGCGAATGAGAGCTAATCGCGGCAGGAATGCCTCCTACGGCATTACCGGACCTCCCAACGTCATACGGCCTGCACCCTGAGCCCTTCTCCCGGGGCGCTGCGGTAGATGAAGGTGATGTCGGCCGGCTCCTCGACCCACGGAATCTGTCGGTAATCCCGGGCGAAACGGCGGCGGTAGTAACGCACCCGCTCGCCATTTCGGGCCTGGGGCAATCCCTCCGGCAGGGTCTTGTCCCGCTTTGACCCTGCGGTCTCGGCCGCAAAGAAGGAGGGGAGACTGCCGCCGGGATAGCCGACCAGGCAGTAATCATAGGTCAGCGCCTCGCGCAGTCGCTCCAACTCGTCGCCGGCAGCACGGCTCTTGACGTACTCCCAAACCTCCTCGAACAGGGTGGTAAGCGGCAGGTTCGCGGTGATCCCCCGGGCCTCGAAATGTGCCGCCGCCGAGGCGAAAAAGGCGGATAACGGTGCGCCCGATCCCAGTTCCTTGACGGTGGCGCTGAAGCGTCCGCTGTTGTAGATGCCCTCCACGAGCCGGCTGATTGCCTCGATGTGACGGACTTCGGCGTAGGTCAGCCAGGGGGTGTGCAGGATCTTGTACGGCGCGGTTTCCGAGTAGGCATATCCCTCCTCCCGGGCGATGACCCGCATCCGGGTACCCTTCATGACCTTGAGCGGTTCCACCTGGATGTGGTCCGGTTCCAGATCCAGCAGCCCCTGGAGCGAGGCCAGAAAGCCGTTCAGGTCCTCCCCGGGAAGCCCTGCCACCAGGTCGAGGTGGACCGTGACCGCGGTCTCGGCCCGCAGCCGCCGCACGTTTTCGAAGAGCCGGTGCAGGTGCGAGCGCCGCTCCACCTGGGCCAGCGTCTCCTCACCCGCCGACTGCACGCCGATCTCGAACCGGAAAAGGTCCGGGGGGACGGTTCGGAGCAGCTCCAGGTTGGCGTCGGTCAGGAGGTCCGCGGCGATCTCGAAGTGGAAGCGGCTGGTCCGGTTGTGCTGCAGGATGAAGCGCCAGATCTCGTTGGCCCGCTGCGCGTCGTAGTTGAAGGTACGGTCCACCAGTTTCACGGTGCGGACTTCCCGCTCCATCAAAAGCGACAGGTCGGCCCAGATCCGGTCCGGCGAGAAGGAGCGGACCCCTTTTTCCAGGGAAGACATGCAAAAGGCGCAGGAAAAGGGACAACCGCGGGAGGTTTCCACGTAGACCAGCGGCTTGGCCAGGTCGGCCAGTCCGAGGGCGAACGGCGAGGGTATGTCGTCCAGGTTCGCGATCGGCGCCCGGTCCGGGTTGGCGATGACGTCGTCCCCCTCGCGGTGGGTGATCCCGGCAATGTGGTCGAGCGGCATCCCGTGGCAAAGCGCATAGAGCAGCTCCCGGCAGGAGGCGTCGCCTTCGCCCCGCACGATGCAGGATATAGCGGGGTTGCGCTGCATCAGGTCGAAGGCGCCGTAGGAGACTTCGGGCCCCCCCAGCACGATCTCCGTTTCGGGGCGCAGCTGCTTCAGGTCCGAGGCGAGCTTGAGGGTCTGCTCGGTGTTCCACAGGTAACACGAAAAGAGGACCACCTCGGCGCCGGCGGCGTAAAGCTTCGCCAGGATCTCGTCCTTCTGCTCGTTGACGGTCATCTCCAGGATCTCGCATTCGAGACCGGGGATGTCACGGCAGGCGGAGGCAAGGTAGGGGAGGGCAAGGGAAGCATGGACGTACTTCGCATGCAGGGTGGAGAGAAGAACTTTCATGGGCGGGATTGTAACGGAATCCGTGCGGCATCGCACGTTGATTTTGGCGGTCTCTTAATTTCCAGCGGAGCGATCCCCATTTACGACATGTCATCTACATTTCCACCGGTTGCTTCCCGATGGCATCCTGCCCCTCCCTATTACCATCTGGCCTCTCATGATTTCCAATGTGGCACCGCTTGCTTTCCATTGGGCATCTCTGGTTTTTGCATTGGGCACCTCTGGTTTTTGCATTGGGCATCTCTGGTATCGACAATTACCACCCCTGGTATCGACAATTAACCACCCCTGGCATCGACAATGACCACCCCTGGCATCGACAATGACCACCCCTGGCATCGACAATGACCACCCCTGGCATCGACAATGACCATCCTGGCATCGACAATGACCACCCCTGGTACCGACAATTACCACCCTTGGTGTCGACAATTGCCACCCCTGGTATCGACAATTACCACCTCTGGTATTTCATTTAAATACACCTTTGTTTTCGGGGCGTGTAAAGGATTTTGTGTAAATGCCCCATCGGCTACATAACGGGCATTCTTCCCTCGTAAATGATTGAGAACT
>NZ_JAEMHM010000014.1 GCF_016458275.1 Geomesophilobacter sediminis | reverse complement strand
AAAAAATGACTGTACTGAACAACTTTTTTAAAGCAAAAAGCTAACCGGACAACACTGGGATTTAGGGGGATTTGCCTTCCAGATCCATAGCCGGAGGATCATATGAAACCCTACGGCAGCAACCTCAAAAGACTCGCACGACAACTACGCAATGAAATGACCGATGCAGAGAGATCCATTTGGCTGAGGATCAGAGATAAGCAGATTGCGGGAGCACAGTTCTACCGCCAAAAACCTCTTCTTGGTTTCATCGCCGATTTCTACTGCCCAAAGGCAAATCTTGTCATTGAGTTGGATGGGAGCCAGCATCAGGAACCGTCACATTTGCAAACTGATGAACTCAGAGACCAAGCGATGGCAAATGAGGGGCTGTTGGTGCTGCGTTTTGATGACAGGCAGGCGTTGCTGGAAACGGATGCGGTTGTCGAGCGGATCTTACAGGTGGTTCTCGAAAGAATGAACCGATTAGAGAATTAGATTGCTAAGGGCAAATCCCCCCCAGCCCCCCTTTTTCAAAGGGGGGAGTCTGGCCTTGCAGTCCCCTTTGAAAAAGGGCGAGTTGGCTGAATTAAGGCAGGGTTGGAAGTCCCCCTTTGAAAAAGGGGGATTTGCCCTTCCAGCCCGTACCCAAACAGCCTCTACAGATACAGAGGACCTCACTATGAGAGTTAAATCCAAAGAGATAGAACTTGCCTACGACGAAATAGGTACCGGCCCGGCGGTACTTCTCATTCACGGCTTTCCTTTGAACCGTCAGATGTGGCAGCCGCAGCTGAATGCCGTGGCGCAGGCGGGTTTTAGAGCCATTGCCTTTGACCTTCCGGGTTTCGGCGAAAGTGAATTACCTAGCGCAACTCCTACCATTGACTCCTTCGCCGATTACACCGTCGGCCTCATGGAAGCCTTGGGCATCGAAAAAGCTGCCATCGCCGGGATGTCCATGGGGGGCTATATCCTGCAGAACCTCCTGGAGCGCTACCCGCAGCGGATCGCCGCGGCTTGCTTCATCGCGACGAAAAGCGCCGCGGACGACGAAGCTGGCAAGGCCCGCCGGACGGCGCTTGCCACCGAGGCGGAACGCCTGGGCTCCAACCCGATCACCAAGCTTTTCGCGGAGCTCCTCTTCGCACCGGACACGGTCGAGACCAATCCCCACCTGGTCGCCCAGGTGATCTCCTGGATGCGCGCCACCGATCCCAAGGCGGTGGCTGGCGGCCTCCTCGCCATGCGGGACCGCAAAGATTACACTCCGCTTCTCCCCGGCTTCCAGCAGCCAACCGCCTTCATAGGGGGAGCGGAGGACCGGGCCGGCTCACCCCACTCGGGAGAGGTGTTCCAGAAGGGGCTTCCCGACTGCTTGGGCATAACCGTCATCGAAAAGGCCGGCCACATGGTCAACATGGAACGCCCCGACGTCTTCAACCGCGCACTCATCGCTTTCCTCCACGGTGCCAACCTGGTATGAGCGCAGACATCTTTCAGCTGATCGTCCTCCTGCTGCTTCTTGCCATCCTGGCCGGCATCCTGCTTTGCTTCCGCGCGGTCAAGTCGGCACGCCCGGCAGCCGACCCGCGTCTGGACCAGCTCGAAAAGGGGCTGGAGCGCCTGGAGCGCACCTTTCTTGCGGAGCTGGGGCGCAACCGCGAGGAGCTCACCGGGAACTTCCGCCACTTCGGCGAGTCGGTGCAAAAGCGGATGATTGAGATCGCATCGCTTCAGAAGGGGCAACTGGAGGGGTTCACCCAGCAGCTCACCGGGCTTACCACCAGTAACGAACAGCGCATGGACAAGCTGAGGGAAACCGTGGAGCTGCGGCTGAAATGGCTTCAGGAGGACAACGCGAAGAAGCTGGAACAGATGCGCGCCACGGTCGACGAGAAGCTCCACGAGACGCTGGAAAAACGGCTGGGCGCATCGTTCAAGCAGGTGAGCGGGCAGCTGGAGCAGGTACACCGGGGGCTGGGGGAAATGCAGTCGCTGGCCTCCGGGGTGGGCGATCTGAAGCGGGTCCTCTCCAACGTAAAGACGCGCGGCACGCTGGGCGAGGTCCAGTTGCACAACCTCCTGTCCCAGATCCTGACACCGGAGCAGTACCGGGAAAACGTGGCGACCAAGCCGGGAAGCGACGCGCGGGTCGAGTTCGCCGTCCGCCTGCCGGGCAAGGACGACCGCCCGCTCTGGCTCCCGATCGATGCGAAGTTCCCCCAGGAGGACTACCTGCGCCTGATCGAGGCACAGGAACAGGGGAACCAGGTGGCGGTCCAGGAAGCGGCGCGCCAGCTCGACAAGACCGTGCTCCTGATGGCCAAACTCATCTGCGATAAGTACCTCTCCCCCCCCGACACCACCGATTTCGGCATCATGTTCCTGGCCAACGAAGCGACCTACGCCACCGTGCTGAGCCGCCCCGGCGTTTTCGACACCATGATGCGGCAATACAAGGTCATCGTCGCCGGCCCCACCACCATCGCCGCCCTCCTCTCCTCTTTGAGCCTGGGCTTTAGGACCCTCACCATCGAGAAGCGCACCAGCGAGGTCTGGCGCCTTTTGGGCGCGGTGAAGACCGAGTTTGCCGGGTTCGGCGTACTTTTGGACAAAACCAGGAAGAAGCTCGACGAGGCGTCGTCGAGCATCGACACCGCCGCCAGCCGGACCAGGCGCATCGGGAAGAAATTGAAGGGGATCGAGGAACTGCCCGGGCAGGAAAGCCGGGATCTATTGGGGATGGAAGCGGTTGTGGAAGCGGAGATCGTGGAAGAGGAAGGTTGACCTGCGGTAGAGCTGTTTCTGGAAGCCGGAGAACTCAACTCCCCGGCGAAAGCGCCTTTCCACGCGGGATTAACAACTGTTGTCACCGCCTTCGGCGGATCGCGCCTGGTAAGGCGCTCCCACAGAAAAGGGCACTCCACCGGTTAAAAGAGCGACATCGCTGTCGACGGCTGGCTGGAAAACCAGCCTACGGCTTGCCCAAGATCTCCCGATACAGCTCGTAATATGCCCTACCCTCCTGTTCCGGAGGGTATTTCGTTTGTACCAAGGTCCGGGCGGCCTGGCCGAGCTGCTCGCGCAGCCGGGGGTCGGTGACGAGCCGCTGCGCCTTCTCCACGAACTCGGCGGCGTCACGATAGAGGAGACCGGTGACGCCGTCCTCGATCAGCGACCGGTTCCCTTCGATGTCGGAAACCAGCAGCGCCTTTCCATATGCCATCCCTTCGAGGACGGCATTTGCCATCCCCCCCTCAAACAGAGAGCAGTTGATCACGATATCGGCGTCACGGTAGAGTTCCGTCATCTCGTCATGCCGCACGCCACCCTGATAGTGGGCAAAAGGACAGGACTCCATCGCATCCAGCACCTCGACGGCGTATTCCGGGTCGAGCACCGGCCCGACCAGCTCGAAACGGATCCCCGGCTCCCGCTGATAAAGCTCGGCCAGCGGCTTCAGCGGGAAAAGGACGTTCTTTACCCGCCGCACCCCCGCCGGGAGGAGAAAGACCACCTCGGCCGGCTTGCGGTCCGACACCGTCTTTTCCGGGATCGGAACCCCCTGCGGAATCACCACGATCCTGTCCTCCACCGTGGGGAGCTGTTCGGCGACCCGGCGCTTGATGCTGGGATGGAACGCCACCAGGCGCACCGCACCCTGCAACGCCTCGCGGGTAATGAAGGCATGCTGGTCGATGAGGGACTGGTAGACGTCGGTACCGGTCAGGGTGATCAGAAAGGGAAGCCGCAGCTCGCGAGCGAGGGCGTGGGCCATCCTCCCGCCGCGGTAGGCATGGAAGGCATGGAGAAAATCGGGGCGGAAGCGCTTCAGGCGCTCAACGAGCTCCTCGGAGGAGAACTGGTCGATGGAGAATACCTCCACGGCACAGCCCAGCCGCTCAAGCTCGGCGGCGATCCGGCGGACGGTTACGGCATTGCCGCTTTGGGCCGGATAGTAAAACGGGGCGATGAATGCAATACGCATAGGACCTCGAAGCCTTGAGGCGGACCGTTATATGCACCGAGTAAGCACGGAGAGCCTCATAGTAACGGCAAAACCCGCGCGGCGCAAGGGATAAAGCCCTTGCCTAGCCTCCGCCATTCATGCTAGTTTGAGCCGAATCCCGAGGGACAGGTGCGCTCATGATCATTACCATCCTCGGCTCTGGCACCTCCACGGGGGTCCCCATGGTTGGCTGCCATTGCCGGGTCTGCGGCTCCGACGATCCGCGCGACAACAGGACCCGCGCCTCCATCCTGGTTCAGTCCGGGGCGCAGTACATACTGGTGGACACCTGCACCGACTTCCGCAGGCAGGCGCTTCGGGAGGGGCTCCCGCGCGTCGACGCCGTCCTTTTCACCCACACCCACGCCGACCACATCAACGGCATCGACGACCTGCGCGGCTTCCATTTCCTGCACCGCAAGCTCATCCCGTGCTACGGAAGCGCGGACACGCTGCAGAAGGTCAGGGCCACCTTCAACTACATCTTCGACGACCTGACTTCGGAGGGGTACTCTCCCCTGCTCGAAGCGTTTCCGATCGAGACGGCGCTCGACCTTTTCGGCTGCCACATCGTCCCGATCCCGCTCAACCACGGCGCCTATCCGGCGACCGGCTACCGGTTCGACAACGCCGCCTATCTTACCGACTGCAGTTCCATTCCCGACCGCTCAATGGAGCTGCTCCAAGGGCTGGATCTCCTCGTTATCGACGCCCTGCGCTACACCCCCCATCCGAACCATTTCAACGTCGAGGGGGCCCTCCAGGTGATCGAGAAGTTGCGCCCGCGGCGCGCCCTTCTCACCCACCTGACCCACGAAGTTCTGCACGCCGATGGTGAACGGCTCCCGCAAGGGGTGGAGTTCGCCTACGACGGCATGCGGATCGAGCTTTAGGTCCCGCGGGAAAGGCAGACGGCTGATGTTCAAAGACATTAGACTGCACGGCTACGCCAACGAGGTCATCGAATTCACGGCAATCGCCGCCGGCGCCGATGCCTACGGCCGCTATTTCTATAACGCCGGCCAAAGCGACGCCGACGGCATCCGCTTTTTCTCCCCGGGAAACGAATTCATCATCGACCGCTCCGGCGTCAGCTACCGCGGCAACGGCGGCTTCTGCTGCGAGTACATGTTCGGCGTGGAACAACCCCTGGCCGACCTGGTCAAGGAGGACGTCAGCAACCGCCTCGTCCTCTACGGCACCGGATACCGCGACGGGGGGACGCTGAGCTTCAGCCCCACCACCGAGGGGCACCAAAGCTACGAGAAGATCTTTTTCGACGGCAACGCCGTCCTCAACTATTTCTTCACCGTCTCCGCCGCCGGTTTCTCCGGCACGATCCAGGAACAGCAGGAACGGATCATCCGGGTCCTGGGTAAGGCGCTCAAGCGCTCCCCGGCGGTGGGGGAAGGCAACGACGACGCCATCGTGCGGGAGATCCTCTATCTTCTCGACGACCCGACCGCCCACCTGCTCCTCTTCAAGCTGATCCATCTCGGGCACCGGGAATACCGGGACGCCTTCCGCTCGCTTTACCTCGCCAACAAGAAGATCCCCGAACCGGAATTCCGGAGCCTGACCGAGGTCGCCGACCGGCACCGGATCGACCGATACCAGCAGGAGCGGATGCGGATCGACGTCATGTACCGGCACCCCGACAACCGGCGCATCGTGGACGAATACCGCAAGGTGCTGACCGCCTGTCACCTGAAAGGGGAGGTCGGCAAGTTCGACAACGCGCGGCTGACCCGCCTGAAGACCCTTTCGGTGCGCAAGAAGATTCCGGGCGCCCTCTTCTACACCATCGACTCGATGTTGAAGGCCGAGCCCAAGCCGGAGCACCAGGAAGAAAAGAGCTACCTCACCGAGACCCGCGAGATCATCGCCGGGATCTTCCTCTCCGAGCGGGAGATCGAGAGCTCGATCGAGACCGAGGACATGCTGAAGCTCCTCTGGGCGAAGAAAAAGGCCGCCGACAGCCGCGACCGCGCCTTCGAGGAGATGCTCCTGGAGGCGGGGCGAAGCTGCGACGAGAAGATCCGGGACGGAGCCGACATCTCGCTTTTGGACGGCTTCTCCTATATCATCACCTATTTCGACCGCTACGACTCGACCGCCTCGATGATCAACAACCTCGCCTTCATGGAAAACGTGAAGGTCACCGAGGACCACATCCGCTCCGTCCTGGGGCACAAAAACGCCTTCGACGAGCTCTCCCCCAAGATATTCGAGCAGCTCTTCCTGACCGGGGTTTTGGAAGACCGCTACCTCGGCAATTACGGGCGCAAGAAAATCACCGAGCTCGCCAAGGGTCTCGCCCTGATCCAGGAAAGCCGGCTCTCCATCAAGGACCTGGTGGAAAAGCTGCTGAGAATCGACTTCGAGGAGCGGCTGCACATCACGTTGCGCGAGCAGATCAAGGAGCGGATCCGCACCTTCTACTCGCGCTACAGCACCGCCGCCGACCAGGAGGCCCTGCGCCGCGAGGTGGCGCGCGAGCTCGCCCACAAGGGAGTTTTCAACGCCGAGATCCCACAGCACCTCTTCCACGAGGCGGTGCTGACGGTGCAGAAGGAGGTTTTCTACATCCAGAACCTCCTCCCCCGGATCATCGAGGAAAAAAACAACGAGCTGCGCGAGGACTTCCTCCAGAACTCCGGCCTGGACCGGTTCTACATCGAAGAGCTGGAGCGGGAGTTCTTCAACAATGAGCAGTAAGCGATGAGCAAAGAGCAGCACAGCCAAGCCTGTTTGCCGTAACTCAGATGGCCGACGGTACCTCCCCCCCCCTTCTCCCATCGCGACAACACCTTCCTGACGACTCCGACATCCCCGCACATCCCACATTCCCCCCCTATATTCCACATTGCTCTTGCTGCTAAGCGTCTCTTCATACCAGGCCACCGACACCTCCCTCTCCCTCTGGGAGAGGGTCGGGGTGAGGGGATCTGCCACGGAGCACCTTCCCTCACCCGCCCCTCGGGCACCCTCTCCCGGGGGGAGAGGGATCATCTGAAGATTGCCGCTAATCAGGTTGCTCATTGCCCTTGCATCTCGTTTGCGCTTTCGGGTAAAGTTACCCAGTGTGTAATTTTTCTACTCAGGAGTTCCCGTGACGGCTACTGACGGACAGTTGGCGAGAATCGCCGACAAGATCGCTTCCTTTGGCAAAGAGAATCTGGACGAGATGCTCCACATGGTGGGGGAAGGGGTGCGCCTGGTCTCCTCCCTGGAACGGGTGCGGATCTACCTCGAAGACCTCACCCGCGGCGCGCTCTCCTGCGCCTATTGCTGCGGCCCCTTCAGTTCGGAGATCCGGGAGGAAACCTTCCCCATCATCTCCAGCGAAGCGGCGGTCTCCCATACCTTCGTGACCCAGCAGCGTGGCGACTATCGCAACCCGGCAGAAAAAGGGCTTCCCATGGACCGGGACTTCTCCGGCCGCTTCGGCATCGACGGCACCACGCTCTTCCCGGTCACCAGCCAGGGGAAATCGATCGGCGTCGTCTGCGTCGACGGCCCGTCTCTCCCCTCCGATCAGATCGCCCAGCTCAGCCCCTTCCTCAACCAGGCCGGCGAGCGGGTCGATCAAGCCCGCAAATACCACCAGCAGCTCCTCCTTGCCCGCCGCGTCGAACTCTACAAGCGGCGCGAGGCGGCCGGCTTCATGGTCCGCTCGGCGGTAAGGCTCATCGACGGGCTGACCCTCGCGTCGGTGCTCGTTCCCGCCGACCGCGGGATGGAGGTACTGGCCAGCCACGCCGAAGACCCGGAGCTGAAAGCCCATTACGAAACGGTCGGGGGGATCGACCTCACCGAGGGGAGCTCGCTCGTCTCCCGCTACGTGAACGAACACGGGATCATCACCGACGAGCGGCTCCTCAAGCCGCTCTTCATCGAGGACCTGCGCGACGAGAAGTTGCAGCGCCGTGCCCTGATCGAACAGATGGGGCTGCGCACCCTCTATCTCGTCCCGCGCTACGTTCCCGAGACGCGCCGGCTCATCTGCCTGATCAATTACTACACCCGCGAAGTGAGCCGCTTCAACGACTTCGAGATGGGGCTTCTGCAGACCCACGCCGAGATGGTGGAGCGGGTCATCAACGAGGTCGGCGGCGAGCACCTCGAGATCAAGGTCCTCTCCGAGATCTCCGACCTGCTGCAGGAGCGCAACGAGGGGCTCCACCCCTTCCTGACCAAGGTCCTCTCCAAGGCGACCGAGCTGATCGGCGCGGACACCGGCAGTATCGCCATCGTCGAGGAACGCGAGGGGGAGAAGTGGCTGATCGTCGAAGACGAGGAAGGGAACATCGTCGGGGCGAAGAACAAGGAATGGCTCAAGAAGAAGATCCCCCCCTTCAAGGTCGGGGGGCCGGAACTCTCCGATTCCGAGCGAAGCCTTACCGGGTTCGTCGCCTGGGCCAAGCAGCCCAAGATGATCGGCCGGGTGTGGGACGTGGATCAGCACGAGGGGTTCCACCGCCTGATGAGTGAGCTGATCAAGAGCGAGATGGCGGTCCCGGTGATCGCCGACGACGAGGTCATCGCGGTCATCTGCCTGAACTCGCTGCACGAGGGGTACTTCACCGAGGAGCACAAGCGGATCCTGCAGCTCATCGACCGGCTGACCTCGCGGCACATCTCCGACCTCAAGAGGATCGAGAGCCTGCAGTACGAGGTGAACCGGCTGCAGACCGACGTCGCCTACAAGGACCCGCAGGTCTCCTCCTACCGGCTGGGCAACATCATCGGCAACAGCCGAAAATCACAGGAGATCGTCGAGTTCATCAACACGGTTTCCCGCCCGCTCTCCAACCGGATCGCGCTTTGGAGCCGCAACGTGCTGCAGGAGGCGACCATCGGGCTCCCCTCCATCCTGGTGCAGGGGCAGACCGGCGCCGGCAAGGAGTTCTTCTTCAACAACCTCTACAACAAGCTCAACGAGCTCTACCGGCAGGAGATCAACCCGGGGGGCGAGCTCCCGGTGAAAAAGACCAACATCGCCGCCTACGGCGGGGACCTCACCTATTCGGAGCTTTTCGGGCATATCAAGGGGGCGTTCACCGGGGCCTACAGCGACCGGAAAGGGATCCTGGAGGAGGCAAGCGGCGGGATCGTCTTTTTGGATGAGATCGGCGACGCCGATCCGAAGACCCAGGTGCAGCTGCTACGCTTTCTGGACAACGGCGGCTTCGTCCGGCTGGGCGAGAACCGGGAGCGGATCAGCCGCGTGCTCCTCGTCGCGGCGACCAACAAGGACCTGCAGAAGGAGATCAGCCTGGGGCGTTTCCGGGAGGACCTCTACCACCGCCTCACCGAGCTTTCCGTGGTGGTCCCCTCGCTCAACGAGCGGCGCGAGGATATCCCCGACCTCGCCACCCACTTCCTCGGCAAGCTCTACCGCACCTACCGCAGCCGCGAAGAGGCGCGCGAAGACGCACCGCTGCTTTCGAAAGAGGCCAAAGACGCGCTGGTGGCCCACCACTACAAGGGGAACATCCGCGAACTGCGCTCGATCCTTTTGCGGGCGCTTTTCTTCCGGACCGGAAAAGTGGTGACCGGTGAGAACATCATGCAGGCAATCCGCGACGGGATGCGGGACCAGAGCCCGCCGGCGTCGGAGCGGCTGACCGGGGAGGTGGCGCAGGGGATCATGGAAGAGATCGCGGCAGGAAGCGACTTCTGGATGGCGGTGTACGAGCCGTATTCCAAAAGCCAGATCTCGCGCGACGTGGTGCGGCTGGTGGTGGAGAAGTGCCGGGCCCAGGCCGGCAAGAGCATGCCCGAGATCGCCCGGGCGCTCAAGGCGGTGACCGGGGATCCGCAAGGAGACGAGGAAGAACGGAAGCGGTTCTTCAGGTTCAAGAATTTCCTGTACAAGACGGTGAAGATATAACCAAGATGGCAAAACGGCGCACGAAAGCCCCGGGAGTCGGTCTCTCCGGGGCTTTTTCCTACGGTCGCGCGGTCAGCCTTTGATAGCGTGTTTCTGCCGAGATTGCAGCGAATTGCGGGTTGTCTTTGAGATCTGCCGCCGAGGAGGGATCTACCTGCACCGCCCGTTCCAGGCATTCCAGAGCCAGGTCAGGCTGGTTCATCAGGACATACACATACGCCAGATCGAAGTATCCTGCCTTGTCGTTGGGATGGAGCCGCGTGGCTTCCCGGAAGGCATTAGCCGCACGGACCTGCTCACCCTTGCTCAACCAGGCATATCCGATGCTGTTATAGAGGTTGAATGCTGTCGGATCTATCTTTTCGGCCGACTCTAAAAGCTCAATCTTACCCAAAGGATCAGAAAGAGAGTAACTCGCTATGATACGGTGCATCGCCTTTTGGGCGGCAATGTTTTCCTCACGAAGGCGCTTGCTGAGGTTTTCGAAGTCGTTCCTGATCGTTTTCAGGCGCACGTATTCGTAGATCGTAATGCCAATGAACATCAGACCGAGGGTAGCAACGATAATATTAAGTGCCGTAAGCGCGTCGGTGCAGTTCATGAGGCCGGTTTATAACATGTTTTTTTGCCCGAATCCATACTTATTCCGCCTAAGAAAAAGCCCCGGAGGCGAAACCTCCGGGGCTTTTTGCTTCTGTCGTGATGCCCGCTTACGCGGACTTCTTGAAGAAGGCCAGAAACTCGGCCCGGGTGAGCCAGTTCTTGCGGACCAGGTGGTCGATGGCACGGCTCATCGCCTGCTTCTCCCCCTCTTCCATGGTGTCCTTCAAAAGCACGAAAAACGGGATGTTGCGGGTCTGCGGGTAAAGCCGCAGCCGCTCCAACAGCTCGAAGGAGGCCATGTCCGGCAGCATCAGCGAACTGAACACCATGTATGGATGCACGGTGGTGCCGACCGCAATGGCTTCCTTGCCGGTATAGGCGTTGACGATCTCGAAGCCGGTCTTCTCCAGCACCTTTTGCAAAGGCTCCTCGCCGCGGCGCGTCACCAGCATCACCTGGAGGTCGTAGTCCTCGGATTCGTCGGTCAGCCCCAGGTTGGTCAGCTTCTTGTTCACGTAGGCGTTTTCAATCGGCAGGGTGAAAAAGCCCGCCACCGGGAAAACCACGCCAACCTGCCCCGCCTCGCTCAGATAAACCGGAAGGACCGGGATGTCCCGGGTCTGCGGGTTCTTCTTGATCTCCAGCAGCATCCCCCACCCGTCATCCGAGTACGGGGAGATATCGAGCAGGATCGCCCTCGGGGTGCAGGTGCCCAGCTCCGGGAGTTTCGCAGTCCGGCAGCGGTGCCCCCCCTCGGCGAGGTAACTGCAGATGATCGCACCCCGCTCCACATTGGCCCCCAGGCCCATCACCCAGAATTCACGCTCATCACACTCAATCATTAAAACCACCCCCGCGGAAGATTTTTAATAAATAACATATTTGTCAAACGCCGCAACAAAAACTTAAAACAAGACCGCCGCCGCGCTAATCTTTATCTCCCGTACATCATTGAGCTAACCTCAACGCCTCAAACAGAAGGATCCAGGGCGGCATCCTCATTGAAGCGCTGGCAGATATGTGATACAAAGCGCTGACCTTAAGTAAACAAAGGGAAAGGGGAATTTTATGAGCAGCAAAGTGTTTTTTGCCGACATGCGCGCCGGCGCCCGGGAAAACCTTTTCGACAAGATAGCTCGCCTCATGAAAGAGGCCGGTTGCCGCGAGAGTCTGGCCCAGGGGGACCTGGTGGCGGTGAAGCTTCACTTCGGCGAGCGGGGCAACCATACGTTCATCCGTCCGATTTTCGTGCGCCGGGTGGTCGAGGAGATCAAGGCCACCGGCGCCAGGCCGTTTCTCACCGACTCCTCCACCCTTTACGTAGGCGAGCGCAAGGAGGCGGTTTCGGCGCTGAGCTGCGCCGTGGAAAACGGGTTTGCCTATGCGGTGGTCGGGGCTCCGCTCATCATGCTGGACGGGCTGCGCGGCCACACGGCGGTGGACGTGGAAATCAACGGAGAGCTGCTCAAGAAGGTGAGCATCGGCACCGAGATCGTCGAGGCGGACGCCCTGGTGGTGCTTTCCCACTTCAAGTGCCACGAGCTGACCGGCTTCGGTGGCACGCTCAAGAACCTCGGCATGGGGTGTTCGAGCCGCACCGGCAAACTGCAACAGCACTCCACCGTGGCACCCAAGGTCGCCCAGAAATTCTGCAATCGGTGCGGCCTCTGCCTCAAGGCCTGCGCCCACAATGCCATCGCGGTTCTCGAAGGGGGCGCCCAGATCGATCCGAAGGCCTGCGTCGGCTGCGGGCGCTGCGTCACCGCCTGCCTGCAGAAGGCGATCAACATCCAATGGAACGAGAATGCCTCGGTGCTCATGCGCAAGATGGCGGAGTACGCCAAGGGGGCGGTTCTGGGCAAGGAGGGAAAGGTTTTGTACCTGAACTTCATCACCCAGGTTTCCCCGGCCTGCGACTGCTACGGCCACGCTGACGCCCCGATCGTCAACGACATCGGGATCACCGCCTCGACCGATCCGGTCGCCCTGGACCAGGCCTGCGCCGACCTGGTCAACAACGCGCGCGGCAACCAGGACACCGCTTTGGCCAGCGGCCACGAGCCGGGGGGAGACAAGTTCCGCGGGGTGCACCCCGACATTGACTGGGAAGTCCAGTTGGAACACGCGGAAAAGATCGGGATGGGATCGCGCCAGTACGAATTGGTACGGGTGTAGCGGGAACAGTCCCGGCAGCACAGGGTGGTCATGAGGTGAGTCCGCGAGGGCTCACCTTTTTTATTTCCGGAATGTCGCTGCAAAGAGGGGAGCTGCTCATCTTCTGCTCACCTGTTCAAAACGTGACTACCGGCATCATGAACGTAACTAGCTGAAAAACACGGCTGAACGTCCCATGAGAAAGGGCGGGCTGTTCAAAGGGGGATAAAGACCGCCATACTGAAGGCGGAAACGGGACCAGGCAAAAACTTCGCCCAAACGGCAACTTACACGATCACCCCCAATGCCGGCCGAATTGGCACCTAACTTGTAGTGAGATAGCTGTCGACGACGAAACGACGAGCAAGAACCGAACTAACAACTTTTGCGCCGTGAAAGGAGTTCTCCTCTCCCACGGCGCTTTTTTTTGGTTCTTCCGTCCATTCCGGGGCACCAATAGTAAATTTCCCCACAGTGCTGCTCGTGAACTCGTGCCCCCCTTGTGTTCAAAACCCGCCGGCTGTTCAAAACTTGGTACCGCCCAGGCATACGGGCAAATATCAGAAATACCGGGAGAAACTTCCACGTCCCCCCTCCTCCCAGGGAGGAAACCCCTCCTGCGTGCTGTTCAACCGTTGTCACCACCCGGCCCGGCACATCGACGGCCTTGGCGCAAATCATCTGCCAGGTCAATAACTTACGCAAAAGTCGTCGGCCGCGAGATCTTGGCATCCTTGTTGTACAGACAAATGACAATGAGCTGCCAAAGGGGTTCGTCCCATACCGTACCTGCGCCGTGAACGGAGTCCTCCTCTCCCACGGCGCTTTTTTACCCATCCCGGGCACCGCCAGCGACGAATGAGTTCTCCTGCAGCAAGGCATTGAGAGGGGACACCTATGACCGAGGCAAAGTGGATCAAATATCGCGCCCTGAACTTCATCCGGCAGGCATCGAAGCTGTGGCAGGTATACCGGCTGCGGGACCGGCTGAAGCCGGACCGGTAACAGGTGGGGCATTTACTTTAGGCAACGGTACCGGAACGGAATTTTTTTTTAAAGCCGGGGATCGTTTCAGCCGATATCACCTAGCAGCACGACTACTGTTTGAAAGGTAGGGGAGACCAAAATGAGTATTTACTTGGATATGCCTGCGGACATGGAAGTCCGGGAAGTCATTCTCGAAAGGGTGCTCCAGAATACCGGGGCGTTACTCGAGATCTGCGTCGTGAGGCACGGCAACCAGTACGAGGCCGCCGTGTTCATGGAGCATAAGTACAAGCCCGGGCCGCCCCTCCCCAGGCCGTTGGAGAGCCCTGCGGGCGAGAAAACCCACTGGATGGGGGTGCGTCCCAAAATCGGGCTGACCACCGAAGAGGCGGATCAGATCACCTACGAAGTGCAGGGGGTAAACGCTCTCTACCGCATCCAGATGCGCGACAACTGGGGAGCCACCCTGGACGTCATCTGACCGCCATCAACCCGCCAAAGACGCAAGCGGCCGCCCGAGCATTTCGGGCGGCCGCTTTACGTTTGCCGAAGCAAACCTTCCGGTCGTTTTCGCCAAGACGGGCTACAGCACCGAAATCAGGTGGCTCAGCACCAGGATCCCCTTGGCGAAGGCACCGTTTTGGCGGGTGATCTCCTCGAAAAGAAACTCCTCGTCCAACGGCCTTTCCGGGTCTACCACCCGGGTTACCGGCTCGAGCACCTGGTAAAGATCCTTCCCTTCCAGCCCCTTCTCCGGGGCATAGCGACAAAGGCGGCATTGGGGATCGTCGGCCAGTTTTTCGAGTCGTGCCCAGAGCCCCTCCAGCGAGCTGAACTCATCCTCCCGCCCCATCCCGAACCATCCCGCGTGCTCCGCCAAAAGCGAGCAACGCACCTGCCGGATCGATGCCGCCAGCCCGGGCTCCCGCTCCGGATCCGCCTCCCAGCTCACGTTCAGCTCCGTATCCAGTCCCATGCTCCGGTTGGTGAGATTCGCCGATCCCACGGTCAGGAAGCGGTCATCCACCAGCAGGAGCTTGGAATGGATGAAGGTCATCTTGCCCTCCTCCGGCACCGAGCAGCGGGTTGAGTACAGGCCGAGCCGGTGCCCGGTCTCCCGGGCAATCCGTTGCAGGGCCAGAAGCATCTTCATCTGGGGCACCCCGAGGAACAGCTCCTCGGTGAACGGCAGCCGCTCCGGCAGGACCATCACGATCTGCAGACGGCTCCGGCCGGGAGCGGACATCCGGCTGATGAGGGTCCAGTAGATGGCGTGGGAGCTGAAATACTGGTTCTCCAGGTAGATGAGCGAGTCCGCCGCCAGGATCGCGTCGATGAAGAGACGCCGTATCTCGTGGACCGGCTCCAGAGGCGGGACGCTGCAGCGGGCGCGGGTCCGGCTGAGGGCAACTCGCTCCGCGCCCATCGGCAGCGCCCCGGGCGGCTCTTCCGGGGCAGACGCTTCCGGAACCGCCGGGAAGGAAAGGGCTCCTCCCCCGGCATTGCCCCAGCGTTCCGCAAACAAATCTACCAGTTCCCGAACCACCGCCCCGGTCAGGTAGGTCTGGACATCGTGGTAGGAGCCGTAGGGGTTGCCGTCAATGTCGGTGCGGCCCGGATTCTCCTCCCGGTGGTACCGATCGTCCCAGCGCGCCGAGCAGATGTCCATCCCCCCCAGGAACGCGATTTCCCCGTCGATGACCACGAACTTCTGGTGATGCGTGGCACCGACCGCGTGGTTGGCGTCGAAGAGAAAGTGGATTCTCTGGTTGGTGGTCCAGTTGAAGACGATGCTCTGGAACCACTCCCGTTCCATGGTGAAGACCAGGCTGAAATCCCAGGCCAGAAGGTAAATCTCCAGTTCCGGTGTCTCGGCGCAGAGCCGTTCCAGCACGTGCAGAAACTGCACATCCTTACCCTCGGCCTCTGAATTGCGGAGCAGGCGGACTTCGGTGTCGAACTGCCATCCCGCCAGCAGGATGTAGCGGCGGGCCTTTCGCGCGGCAAGGTAGAAGGCGCGGTAGTAGTCGGCGCCGTCGACCAGCAGGCTGCACCGGTCGGTGGGGAAGGTTCCCAGGCAATTCACCCCTTCCTTGAGAATCGTCATGGCAACTCCACCGTTACCAGGAGCGGGAAGTGGTCCGAAGCCACCCGGGTCAAGGGGTTGCGCGGGACCGCGACGCTCACTACCCGTACCTCGGATGAGACGAACACGTAGTCGATGCACATGAAGGGCAAACGTACCGGCCAGGTCGGCCACGGGAGGCGGCGCGCCAGGCGCTGGCCGTCGCGCAACCGGGACGTGATGCGGCGATAGGCGCCCGAGCCGGGCAGGGCGTTGAAATCACCGCACAGCAGCACCGGGGTGCGGCAGTCCGGATGCCCCAGCCATTCCGGCCCGACGATTGCCTCGGCCTGGGCCAGCCGCTCGGCTCGGTTGAGGCCAAAGTGGGTGGCCAGCATCTGGAAAAGCCCCCCTTCCGCTTCGATTTCCACCCAGAGCGCACCGCGCCGCTCAAAGCATTCCCGGCACGGGGTCGTGGGCACCGGCCCCGCCTTGATCAGGCGCAGGGGAAAACGGCTGAGGACCGCATTGCCGTATCCCCCTTCTTCGAGGCGGATGGACGAGTGGAAGTGGTAGGACATGTTGAGTGCGGTGGCGATCACGTGGGCCTGGTCGATGAGCGAGGTGCGCGCCAGCCCCAGGTCGAGCTCCTGGAGGGCGACCAGGTCGGGATTGCACCGGTCGATGACCTCGGCGATCCGCAGCGGGGCCGCTTTGCCGTCCATGCCGATGCAACTGTGCACGTTGTAGGTCATCACGGAGACGGTTTTGGACATGGCTGGGCTCGGAAAGGACGGGAATGCCTGACTGATGGTACTTCCTGATTCAAGGGCGGTTCGGTGCAGCACAGAGGCAAATGGTACTTAAAAAGAGATTCATGTCAATCGATCAACTAAACTGTTACCAATTACCATTCCGGCTCTTCAAACTGGACTTTTGGTCACGTTTTGCTGTCTGTTTTGCCGGTACTTCAGCGGCCGTGATGATTCATCCGATAAAAGTGCGTCCCCGTCGCGTCAGGTTAAATAATCCGTCGCAGCAGTAACAGGATATTCACAACTTGGATGTTTGAGATATAATACCCCTCACTATTCATTTTCGGATCGCGAGGGAATTCTCCGATGCAATGACTTCGGTTTCCGCCGTCAGAGCAGCGAAAACGCTTCCGAGGGAGGCACTATGAGTACAGCGGCGTCCGTGTGGTCCGGCAACATTCACGCTCAATACCCGCTGAGCCAGCAAACCCTCGCTCTAATCGAGGAGAAAGTGCGGGAGATGCTCGCCGTTTTGGGACGAAAAGCCACAGACGACGAGGCGAGGCGCCTGATCGAGCAATTTTCCCAGATGGAGCAGGAAAAGGCCTTTGCCGAGGGGGTCCTGGCTTCGGTGGGGGCCGGGATCAGCGTTCACGACCGGGAGCTCCGCATCATCTACCAGAATCCGGTCATGGTGGGGCTTTTCGGGGAGCACGTCGGCGAAAAGTGCCACCTTGCCTACAGTAACCGGGAGATCCCCTGTTTCGGTTGTCCCATCGCCGCCTGCATGAACGATGGCGAGACCCGCGTCGAGGAGCGGCGCCTCACCGTCCAGGGCGACCTCAAGGTGATGGAGACCGTCGCCTCCCCTTTGCGCGACGGCAGCGGGAACATCATCGGCGCCGTCGAGATGCTGCGCGACATTACCGGCCGAAAGAGCACCGAGGAAAAACTGACCCGCCTCAGCAATCTCTACCAGACCCTGAGCCATACCAACAAAGCCATCCTCAAGATCAAGAGCCGGGACGCGCTGTTCCAGGAGATCTGCCGGATCGCCGTCAAGTACGGCCGGTTCTGCCTCGCCTGCATCGGGTTGCCGGACCGCGCGACCGGCCTTTTGCGCCCGGTTGCCTTCAGCGGCACGGCCGAGCGTTACGTCCGCTCGCTCAAGGTTTCCATCGACGAGTCGGTCCAGGAGGGACAGGGGCCGACCGGCCGGGCGCTCCGCGCCCGCATCCCCTATATCTGCAACGACTTCCACGCCGATCCCACTACCGCTCCCTGGCACGAATCCGCCCGCAATTTCGGCATCGCCGCCTCGGCCACCTTCCCCCTGGTCCTGGAGGAGGGCGAGGTCGGCGCGCTCAAGGTGTACTCACAGGAAAAGGGGTTCTTCGACAAGGAGATGGTGGGTCTTTTACAGGAGATGGCCGCGAACATCTCCTTTGCCCTGGACAATTTCGCGCTGGAACGGAAGCGGGCCCAGACCGAACAGGCCCTCCAGGAAAGCGAAGAGCGGCTGAAGCTGGTTTTGGAAGGAAGCCGGGACGGGTTTTGGGACTGGAACGTGGCGACCGGGGAACTTCAGGCCAGCGCCCGCTACTTCGAGATCCTCGGCTTCGAGCCGGGAGAGGTGGCGTCGACCGCACAGGCGGTGCGCAACCTGGTGCACCCGGAGGACTGGCCCGCACTGAAGGCGGTCCTGGACGAGCACCTCGCCGGGGTCACCCACGCCTACGAGGCGGAGTACCGGATGCAGACCAAGACCGGGTCATGGGTCTGGTTCCTGGAGCGGGGCAAGGTGGTTGCCCGCGGAGGGGACGGGAGGGCGCTTCGGGTCGCCGGCACCTGCAGCGACATCACGGAGCGGAAGTACATCGAGGAAAACCTCCGTTATGTGAGCACCCACGACTCCATGACCGGCCTTTTCAACCGTGCCTATTTCGACACCGAGCTGGACCGGGTGATGCACAGCCGTCACTATCCGGTCAGCATCGTCATCGCCGACGTGGACGGGCTCAAGCACGTGAACGACGGTTTCGGGCACGGAGAAGGGGACCGGCTGATCAAGCAGGCGGCCCAGGCGTTGCGCGAGGCGTTCCGCGCCGAGGACGTCATCGCGCGGATCGGCGGCGACGAGTTCGCCGTGATCCTCCCCGATACCGACACCGATGCCGTGAAAGAGGCCGTGAAGCGGGTCCGGGACTACCAGGCACGCATCAACGAAGGGGAAAACAGCGACTACACTTTGAGCCTTTCCATCGGATCGGCGACGGCCGCAACCAGCGCCGACCTGCTCCCCACCTTGAAGCTTGCCGACTCGCGCATGTACTATTACAAGTTTCAGCGTAAGGCGAGGCAGTAAGTTCAACGATCAATGACCGACAATCAATGATCGATGGCGGTACTGACGCAGTCAGCGCCGGACGCTTCCTGGTCGAGCTGCCATTGCCAGAACCGGGAACCGTCGCGTCTTCCGCCCCTGACGCGAGCTACCAGCTCCACTCCAAGCAATGCGACAACATTTCATCACACTCTCAGCCACTTAGCATCCCGTCAAAGGGACATCCCCCCTGACATCGAGTGTTCCCGCCACTCCCTCAAAGCCGTCTTTACCTGCCAAACCCCACCCCCAGAGACTGATTCAGTCACCTTTTTTTTGAGTAATATCGCTGCGCAAGCATAGTTAATTACAATTAATTATGCTTGCGGATTCATTTGCCGCCGGTAAAATAAGTGAGCCTTCGACCCGAAAAAGCGCTATTTCAGCAATACTGCGGAGATGCGGTACTTCTCGCCATTGCTGTTGCTAAAAAAATCAGTAGTAGATTATACTTACCAATGAAGTTGAATATTAACATCAAGCACTAAAGACCACCTTTTCGGAGGGGAATCATGACTGCGCAGAAGAACAACACGCTCCGGCAACACTTGGCAGCCGTCAAGGCGGGTGAACGCGTTTTTGAGAACGCTTTCCAAGGGATCATCAGGATGATCCTGGAACCGGGGTTCGAAAAGGTCGTGGTCAACGCGAAGACCACCTACGACTTCAATATTTTTCGAACCGGACGGAAGCACACGATCGGGATGTACGACGAAATCAACAGCTTCGTCTCGTTCGTGAAGGACGCGGCCGAAGGGGGGTCCAGCAAGGAGATGGCCTTTGTCCTGGTGGGTGAGCCGGGCAACGGCAAGACCTTCTTCGTGGAGTTCCTCTGCGGCAAGTACCGCAACTTCCTTTCCCAGGACCGGAACCGGAAATACACCTTCCGCTTCCTGGACATGCAGCGGTTCGGGCACTACGGCAAGATCAAGGAGATCGACTCCCAGACCTACGAGGACCCGATGATCCTGGCGATGAACCTCTTCGACGATCCCGACCGCAACCGGCAGTTCCTCGCCGAGGCCGGGGGGTTCAGCGATGAGGAGCTCGAGACGCTGTACCGCAACTACCGCCCGCTCGGGGCGTGCTCCGGTTACATCTGGAACGAGATCCGCGAGTTCGAGGACTTGAACCTCGACAAGATGCTCGATTCCATCGAGGTCATCCCGGTGCCGATGAGCGAGAGCCTGGGGACCTTGACCGGCAAGTACCCCGCCAAGGACAAGATCACCTCCTCGGCGGTCGACCTGTTGGGGGAGGAGTCGATCCAGCGCCTTTTGCACCTGTCCGACACCAACAACCCGTACCGCTTCGACCTTAGGCGCGGCGCGCTGGCCCGGGTTGCCGGGGGCGGCATCCACTTCTCGGACGAGATCTTCAAGAACAAGAAGGACCTGGTCCAGGTCTACCTCGGGGTGATCCAGAACCGGGCCATCGAAATCGACGGCTACCGGTGGCCGATCGACTCCATGATCATCGCCACCAGTAACAACTCGGAATTCAACCGCTTCCTCTCCGAGAAGGAAGAGGCGCCGATCGTCGACCGCTGCCGGATCTGCTACGTATCGCACAACACCAACTACCGGATGCAGGAAGGGCTGACCAACTACGCCCTGGGGGGCGAACAGCGGACAACCCTCGCCAAGGAAACCCTGCACCAGGACCCGAACCTGAACTACGCCGCTTCGGTCGGGGTGGTGCTGACCCGTCTGCCGCGCTCGGAAAAACTGACCCCGATCGAGACCATGAAGCTTGCCGCGGGCGAGGTCGCCGGCGAGAAGAGCATCAAGGCGCTCGCCGAGGTGATCGACACCTTGGGCCAGGAACCGGACATCACCAAACGGTTCGGGCAGCGCGGGCTGGGCCACCGCAGCCTGGGCCGGAGCATCCAGATCCTGAAGGAGAGCTCGGACACCAACGAAGGGCGCTGCATGACCGCCTACGACATCTTCAAGTCGCTGGAGCGGGTGGTGCTGGACTACGTGGTCGAGCCCAACGAGCGCGCCAAGTACCTGGAGGACCTCAAGACCGGACGCCAGCTCTACCGCGAGCGGATCATGACCGAGATGTTCAACGCCTACATGGACGAGCCGTTCGCCATCAGAAAGGACGTCCTGAACTACGTGAACATGATCATCGGGATCGACGCGGAGAACCTGGGACCGGACCGGATGTGGAAGTACAAGGACCCGCAGACCGGCGAGCTCAAGGCGCTCAAGATCGACGAGCGCTACGTGAAGAGCGTCGAGGAGCGGATCGGGCTGAAGACCGAGGAGCAGCGCTCGTCGTTTAGGACCTCGATCCGGAAGATCTACGGGCAGAAGATCTCGGTGGATCCGAACTACGACTTCATGGACAACCTCGAACTGGTCAAGGCGGTAACCGACGTGAGGCTCAAGTCCGACATCGCCGGTGCCGGGTCGCTGATCGGCGCCCTGGCCAACCGGACCAACGAGGAAAACCAGAAGCTCTACGACCGGATGATCGTAACCATGCTCGGCAAGCTCGGCTACTGCCGCACCTGCGCCCAGAAGACCATCGAGTACTTTTGCACCCAGGAGGACGAGAGCTAAACGGACTCCTCCTTCCCCTGCGCGGGTCGGATCGGTCCCGCGCGGGGAAGGCCCAGCAAACAAATCACGCACTACGAGGTCGGCAGGGCCATGGCCAAAAGCGACTTGCAAAATCGACTGACTAAACTGCAACAACAGGGCCTCGACCCGGAGCGCGAAAAACGCTTCCGTGACGAGCTGGAGCAGGCCGAGGCGGACCACAATCCCCCGGCACCGGCTCAGCCCGGCCCTTTCCCGGGATTCTCCCGGAGCATCTACTCCTTCCAGGATCAGGCCGTGCTGCAGCGGCAGGAGCGGGTGCCCAACCCGTACACCCTGCACTTCAAGTCGCTGGACGACCTCTTGGAACGGGACCGGCAGCGCGAGGAAGACGGCTTTCCGCGCAAGATCAAGGTCGGCAAGCTGATCAAGCCGGGCAAGGGGGGGAAGGGAAAGGTGGTCGTCGTCCCCTCTACCGAGGAAGAGAAGCTGATCCACGACCCGACGGTGCGTCCTCCCGGCGAGGGGGGCTCGACCGGCGGGACCGGAAGCGAGGAGGAAGGGGATATCCTGGGCGAGCAGCCGGTACGCGATACCGGGGGTGAGCCGGGCGCCGGCCCGGGCCAGGGGGAAGGGGAAGGTCACGACCTGGACGCCACCGCCTATGAACTGGGGCGCGCCCTCACCGAGAAGTTCCAGCTCCCGAACCTGCGCGAGAAAGGGAAGAAACGCTCCTTCACCCGCTACACCTACGACCTCACCGACCGCAACCGCGGCAGCGGGCAGGTGCTGGACAAAAAGGCCACCCTGCGCCAGATCGTGGAGACCAACATCGCGCTGGGGAACCTCCCGAGCCTGGAGGATCTCGACCCGGTCCGGTTCCTGATCGCTCCCAAGGACAAGGTCTACCGCGTCCTCTCCCCGGAAAAGGATTACGAACCGCAGGCGCTGGTCTTCTTTGTCCGCGACTACTCCGGTTCGATGGCCGGCAAGGTGACCGAACTCGTGGTGACCCAGCACGTCCTCATCTACAGTTGGCTCCTCTTCCAGTACGGCGGGCAGGTGGAGTCGCGCTTCATCCTGCACGACACCGAGGCGAAAGAGGTCTCCGACTTCTACACCTATTACAACTCCCGGGTGGCCGGCGGGACCGAGGTGGCGAGCGCTCTCAAGCTGGTGAACGAGATCGTGGCCAAGGACCACCTGGATGCCGATTACAACATCTACGTCTTCCACGGCACCGACGGGGACGACTGGGACACCGGCGGCGACAAGGCGCTACCCGAGATCATGAAGATCCTTTCCTACGCGAGCCGTATGGGGATCACCATCGCCGAGCACAGCGGCACCCAGTGGACCGAGGTAGCGCGTTACATGGAGAACTCGGGCCTTTTGCGCGACAAGCCGGACCTGATCCGGATGGACATCATGAGCGAGGACGCGGACGAGGCGCGGATCATCGAGGGGATCAAGAAGCTTATTTCCTAAAAAGAGGTTCAACGTTCAAGGTTCAACGTTGAACCCGCAGGACGGGCCGAACGACTAACGTGGAACGACTAACGTTGAACGTTGAACGTAGAACGTTGAACGCTCTTTAGAGGCAGGCATGGAACTGATCAACCAACATACCAAGGAGATCATGGAGGGTTGCAAGGAGCGGGCACGCGCGGCGGGTCTTTCCTTCACCGACGAGAGCCTCGAGTACATCGTCACCAACCGCGATCTGATCGAGCTCTCGCCCAAGGTGATGATCCCGACCCTCTACGACTACTGGGTGCATGACGTCGAGGTCCTGCGCGGCAAGGGGGAATACGAGCTCTACCCCCACAACCCCTACGAGACGGTCATCAACACCCGTCCGCCGATCTCCTTTTACAACGACAACAACCCGGACTGGCTCAACGTGATGATCTTCTACCACGTGCTCGGCCACATCGACTTTTTCCAGAACAACCTCTACTTCCGCCACACCTGGGAGTACGACTTCACCGGGCAGGCGCTCTCCGACAAGCGGGTGATCGCCAAGCTGCGGGCCGAGAAGGGGCGCTGGGTCGACTACATCATCGAGTTCGCCCGCTCCATCGATAACCTGGTCGGCTACCACACCGAACTCTCCCCCCTGTTCGCCTCTCCCAAGCAGCACACCTCGAGCCGGCTCGACTACTACTTCGACGTCTTCCTCCAGGTGGAGAAGAAGCTTTCGGTGGGCGATTTCCTCAAGGAGATCAACCGCTACAACGACTTCGTGGCCCGGCTGGGAGAGGAGGCCGAGACCTCCTTCTTCGCCCAGATCGAGGTCAAGTACCCGGAATTCGAGGCGCACTTCCAGAAAAAAACCGGGGTGAAGCACACCGAGCGGCGCGACCTGCTCCGCTTCCTGGTGGAGAACTCGGAATTTCTGGCCCGCGAGGAAAACGTCTGGATGAAGTCGATCCTCGAGGTGATCCGCATGACCTCGATCTTCTTCCAGCCCCAGATCCGGACCAAGATCATGAACGAGGGGTGGGCGAGCTACTGGCACGAAAAGCTCTTCCTGCAGGACGACCGGATCAAGGGGCACGAGGTCGATTTCGCCCGGGTCCACGCCGGGGTCACCTCGATGCCGCGGGTCGGGATGAATCCGTACGCGCTCGGGATGCGGCTTTTCTGGTTCCTGAAAGAGGCGGCCGACGCGGGGCGGACCACCTACGACTTCCACCGGCTCACCGACGCCCAAGAGCGGAAGAACTACGACCGCGGCGACGGCACGGGAGAGGATTTCATCTTCCAGGTGCGGGAGAACCTGTGCGACTACCTCTTCCTCAAGAACTTCATCGACCAGGACTTCACCAACAAGTACAACCTCTTCGTCACCGGCAAAAGGCTCGACCAGCAGCGGATGGTCTGGCAGTACTACGTCAAGAGCCGCGACGCCCGGCAGTACCGCGACATGTGTCTGAACACGCTCTACCATCCGCCCAACATCGAGATCGACACCGAAAAGGGGGAAGAAGGCGCGCTCTACCTGATCCACCACTTCGAAGGGAAGCAGCTGGTCCAGGAGTACATCGCCAACACCCTGGTGGGGATCGAATACCTGTGGGGCAAACCGGTGCAGCTTGAGACCAGCGAGGCGGTATTCTCCCAGCCCAGTCACAGCCACTCGGGACCGCGTGACGAGGGGGCCGAGCCGGAGATCACCTGGCAGCGGGTGGTCTACACCATGAAAGAAAAGGTCCTGACCCGCAAAACGCTCTAACGGACGGAAACCATGGCAGACACCGAGAAAGTACTCAGACAGCTCAGCCGCGCGATGGTGGAACGGGAGGTGCGCGCCCCCCTCACTTTCGAGGAGTACCTGCAGCTCCTCACCGCGAACCCGCAGGCGGTCATGCGCAACATCTTCCAGATCTTCCACGACATGGTGCACTCCTACGTCGGGGAGGGGGCCGACGAGTACCCCGACGACCCGGAATCGATCAACTTCGTGAACTACGACTGCCGCAAGCTTTTCGTGGAAAACTCGGACCGTCCCTTCTTCGCCGACCGGCTCTTCGCAAACCGGCTGATGAACCACGTCGCCGCCATGAAGAGCGGGGCGCGCCAGAACAAGATCTACATCTTCGAAGGGCCCCCCGGTTCCGGGAAGAGCACCTTTTTGAACAACCTGTTGATGAAGTTCGAGGAGTACGCCTCGACCGAGGCGGGACGCTGCTACGAGGTGGTCTGGCGCCTGGACCGGCGCATCCTGGGGCGGTTCAAGGAGCACCAGGTCGGCGCCTTCATGGAGAAGCTTTCGCACCTGCTCGACGAGTACGAGCTGGAGCCGCAGGATTTTCCCGACAACAAGAGCGCGCTGCACCGAAGCGGCGACTACGTCGAGGTCGCCTGCCCCAGCCACGACAGCCCGATCCTCATGATCAACAAGGCGCACCGCCGCGCGTTCTTCGACGACCTGTTCCAAAACGACTCGTTCAAGTGGCGCCTGTTCACCGAGAAGGAATTCGACTGGGTCTTCAAGGATTCCCCCTGCACCATCTGCTCCTCGCTTTTGCAGGCGCTTTTGAGCCGGCTGGACCACCCGTCCGAGCTCTTCAAGATGATCTACGTCCGCCCCTACCGCTTCAACCGGCGGCTGGGCGAAGGGATCACGGTGTTCAACCCGGGCGACCGGCAGATGAAACAGAACATCCAGACCAACGAGCTTTTGCAGCGCAAGATCGACCTTTTGCTGCGCGATTCCAACGAGGTGAAGTACCTCTACTCGAACCTCGCCCGGACCAACAACGGGATCTACGCGCTCATGGACGTCAAGGCGCACAACGCCGAGCGACTCCTCGACCTGCACAACATCATCTCGGAGGGGATCCACAAGGTGGAAGACCTCGAGGAGAACGTGCGCAGCCTCTTCATCGCCCTGATGAACCCGGAGGACGAGCGGACCATCGAGGGGGTGCAGTCCTTCACCGACCGGATCGAGTTCATAAACATCCCTTACGTCATGGACCTCAACACCGAGGTCGAGATCTACCGGAACATCTTCGGCAAACACATCGACACGAGCTTTCTCCCCCGGGTTTTGCACAACTTCGCCCGGGTGATCATCTCGACCCGGATGAACATCAAGTCGGACGCCCTCCTGGAATGGATCGGCGACCCGTCCAAGTACCGGCTCTACTGCGACGAAAAGCTGCAGATCCTCAAGATGGAGATCTACACCGGGCACATCCCGAGCTGGCTCACCGAGGAGGACCGCAAGCGGCTGACCGCGAAAAGGCGCCGGCGGATCATTGCCGAGAGCGAGCACGAGGGGGACCGCGGCTTCTCCGGGCGCGAGTCGATCAAGATCTTCTCCGACTTCTATTCCGCTTACGCCAGGAAGGACAAGATGATCAACATGTCCCACCTGGTGACCTTCTTCACCCGCTGGCACAAGGAGCTGAAAGAGGCGATCCCGGAGGGGTTCCTCGATTCGCTGGTGCACAACTACGACTACCAGGTGCTCCAGGAGGTCAAGGAGTCGCTGTACTACTACAACGAGGAGCAGATCGAGCGCGACATCCTCAACTACATGTTCGCCGTCAACTTCGAGATCGGGTCCGTGGAGATCTGCCGGTTCACCGGCGAAAAGCTGGAGATCACCGAGGAGTTTTTGACCGGCATCGAGGGGAGGCTCTTGGGGGGCAAGGCCGACTACGACAACCGGATGGCGTTTCGGCTGGAAACCCAGAAGGAGTACACCGGCAGGGCGCTCACCCAGGAGATCCTGGTGGACGGCAAAAGCCCGAAGGAGACCCATCTCTACGAGTCACTGCATGAGCGCTACGTCTTCAACCTGAAGGAGAAGGTGCTCGAGCCGTTCCTGGAGAACGCGAACTTCAGGCGCGCCATCAAGGACTACGACACCGAGGCGTTCAAGACCTACGACAAACGGATCCGGGACGACGTGACCTTCCTGATCAACAACCTGAGCTCCGAGAAGTTCAAGTACACCAAGCAGGCGGCCAAGGAGATCTGCGTCTACGTGATCGACAACGACCTGGCCCGGAAATTCCACGTTTAGTCGGAGGGTGCCTGCCGGGTCCAATCGGACCCCGGCAGCAGCATTCGCAAAAAAAGGGCGCCAAAATCTGGCGCCCTTTTTCGTTACCGCTGTGGCAGCAAAGCCCACTAGCCGACCTTGAACCGGCTCACCATCTCGGTGAGCTGGTGCGCCGACTGCGCCAGTTGCGCGGCCGACTGCTCCGAGTGGCTCGCCCCCGCCGCCGCATCCTGCACCACCTGCGCGATGTGCCGCATGCTGTTGGTCACGTCGGCGCTGGTCGCCGACTGCTCCTCGGCCGCCGTCGCCACCTGGGCGACCGACTCCAGAAGCGGCGCGATCTGCTCCTTGATGCTCCCGATCGCCTGGGAGGAGTGCCGCACGTCCTCACTGCCGTTTCTTACGCTCCCGGCGCTCTGTTCCATCGACCCCACCACGTTCTTCACGTCCCGCTGCAGCGCGCCGATGATCGACTGGATCTCGCGGGTCGACGAGGTGGTGCGCTCGGCCAGCATGCGGACCTCGTCGGCGACCACGGCGAAGCCGCGCCCCTGTTCGCCGGCCCGCGCCGCCTCAATGGCGGCATTGAGCGCCAGGAGGTTGGTCTGGTCGGCGATGTCCTCGATCGCCACCACGATGTCGCCGATCCGCTCCGAGTTCGCCCCCAGCGCCTTCACCGCATCCATCGTCCCCACCACCATCCGCTCGATTTCCTGCATGATCATGGTCATGTGGGCGACGGTCTCCTCCCCCTTGCGGGTGGCCTGGCCGGTCCCCTCGGCGTTGGCCGCCATCTTCTGGCAATGGAGGGCTATGTCGCTGCTCACGCTGGCCAGGTCGGAAAGCGCGCTGGTGATGGCGCTGGACTGGTGCGACGCTTCCTCCGTCCCCTGCGATATCTTCGCGGAGGTGGTGTTCAGTTCGCTGGAGGCGCGGCTCAGCTGTTCGGCGGTCTGCTGAACGTGGGACAGGATCTCGCGCATCGATTCCTGGAGTTTCCGCATGGAGTGCAGCATCCGGCTGATCTCGTTGCGGCGGAGGATCTTGATCTCCTGGGAAAGATCCCCCTTGGCCATCGTTTCCAGATAGCCGACCGCCCGGTTCAGCGGGGTCCGGATGGACCAGATGTTGATCCAGCCGAAAAGCCCCCCCATGACGATGAACAAAGCCGCTGCGCCGTAACGGATCAGCACCGAATGGGATTCGGCAGTCATCGCCGTGGCGACGATGCAGAGGCTGTAACAGGTGCAGAGGATGGTCAGGCGCAGCCCGATAGTGAGGTTCAGATACAGGTTGGTTATCGCGTTCATATTGCTCCCGAAGGGCCGCCTTGGCCCCGACGGATGTGAAGGTCGCTCGCCGAAGGCGGAAGTTTGCTTGTCTCTTCGGAGCCAAACGCGGTTACTTAAGCATAATTTTGCACGAGAATACGAATTTTGGACTTGACAGGGAGGGGTGAATCCTGGAGCTGCAGGGTCCCGGAGCCGGAATAAAAAAGGGGGCCCTTCCGGGCCCCCCAGGTTCAGCAGATAAGCTGCCGAAGGTTACGCTTCCCCGGCATAGGCATCGAGGGCGATTTCTTCTTCCTGCGCCTCGGCCGGCTCGCCGTCCAGTACCCGCTGCATCCGGTTCAGGTCCAGCTCCTTCTCCCAGCGGGAGACGACGACGGTCGCGACGCCGTTGCCGACCAGGTTGGTCAGGGCGCGTGCCTCGGACATGAAGCGGTCGATGCCGAGGATCAGCGCCAGGCCAGCCACCGGGATGGTCGGGATCGCGGTGAAGGTGGCGGCCAGGGTGACGAAGCCGCTGCCGGTGACCCCGGCGGCCCCTTTGGAGGTGAGCATCAGCACCGCGAGGATGGTCAAAGTCTGGGTCCAGGTGAGCGGGGTGTTGGTCGCCTGGGCCACGAAGACCGCCGCCATGGTGAGGTAGATGGAGGTACCGTCCAGGTTGAAGGAGTAGCCGGTCGGGATGACCAGGCCGACGACGGACTTGGTGCAGCCGAGGTTTTCCAGCTTCGCCATCATGCGCGGCAGGGCCGATTCGGAGGAGGAGGTCCCCAGGACGATGAGGAGCTCTTCCTTGATGTAGCGCACGAACTTGAAAATGTTGAAGCCGCAGAGTTTGCCGACAATCCCCAGCACCACGAAGACGAAGAGGAGGCAGGTCAGGTAGAAGCAGCCCATGAAGGCGCCGAGCTTGGCGAGGGAACCGACCCCGAATTTGCCGATGGTGAAGGCCATGGCCCCGAAGGCGCCGATCGGAGCGGCCTTCATGATGATGCCGACCACCCCGAAGAAGACGTGGGAGACCTGGTCGATGAACTTGAAGACCACCTTGCCCCGCTCGCCGAGGGCAGAGAGGGCGAAGCCGAACATGATCGCGAAGAGGAGCACCTGGAGGATGTCACCCTTGGCGAAGGCATCGACCACGCTGGAGGGGATGATGTTCATGATGAAGTCGACGGTGCTGTGGGCGGACTTGGCTTGGGTGGTGATCGCGGCAATCCCCTTGGTGTCGATCTTGGTGACGTCCGCGTTGAAGCCGACCCCGGGCTGGAGAAAGGTGACGACGGCAAGGCCGATGGCCAGGGCCACCGAGGAAACCACCTCGAAGTAAAGGAGAGCCTTGGCGCCGACGCGGCCGACCTTCTTCATGTCCTCCATCCCGGCGATGCCGGTGACGACGGTACAGAAGATGACCGGCGTGATGATCATCTTGATCAGCTTGATGAAGCCGTCGCCCAAAGGCTTCATCTCCACGGCGACCTGCGGGTAGAGGCTCCCCAGCGTAACCCCAATGGCAATCGCCGTTAGGACCTGGACATACAGATGCTGATAAAACTTTTTCCCTTTCATGTCATACCCCTTTTTATGTCGATACCGTAGTGGGTTAAACGTCTCGCGGAGAGTTGCGCGGCAGCCGAAACCCGCAACCGTATACGAAATTCTTAAAACAATGTTAGCAACCCGCGTGCCGCCCGGTAACGAATCTGTAACATGCCGGAAGTGCGTAGAAAAAAGGGGAGAAAGGACTGTGAGGAAGAGCGAAAGGGTATAACCGGTTTGCGGGAGAACGGGGGGTGAGGGCCAAAAACCTTGTGACATCAACCAGTTGCGGCACGTATAACCGCAGTTATATCCATAACCGAGGTTATACCCATTACATCAGGTGGACGAGGTGGACAAGGTGGGAACAAGGTGGACGGGCGGATGGTGGTGATCGATACGTCCCCTCCCCTTCAAGGGGGTTGCGCGCGAGAGCGCAAGCTGGCAACACAGGGTGAGGATGGGGTTCAGCCTTGCTACTCCCGGTTCTTCAGCCTCTTGCTCAACGCCGGCTGCGAGATCCCCAGCAGCCGAGCAGCAATCGTCTGGTTACCGCCGGAGCGTTGCATCGCCTCGGCCACCAGGAGCTCGGCCGCCTCGGTGAAGGTCGGGAGCCGGTCCGCCCCGGCAAAGAGGTTCCGCTCCGGTGCCGGGGCGGCGGGGCGCTTGGCGCCGGCAGGCCCGATCGCCTTCAGGAAGGTCTCCATGGAGAGGATCCGCTCCCGGTGCAGGCTCACCGCGTCGTACACCATCGCGCGCAGCTCGCGGATGTTGCCGGGAAAATCGTAGGTGCAGAGCAGCTGGGCCAGCTCCCGCGGCGGGGTCGGCTTCTTCTTCCCCAGGGCCTGCGCTGCCTCTCCGAGGAAGTGGTCCAAAAGCAGCGGAATGTCCCCCGGGCGCTCCCGCAAGGGCGGAATGAGGACGCGGTGCGTCCGAAGCCGGTAGTAGAGGTCGCGGCGGAAGGCCCCTTCCTTTTCCTTGGCAACCAGGTCCCGGTGGGTCGCCACGATGATGCGCGCCTTGAGCCTTTTGGGGCGGTCACTCCCCAGCGGGAAGTACTCCCCCTCCTGCAAAAGACGCAAGAGCTTCACCTGGGAAGGGATGCTCAGATCCCCGATCTCGTCCAGGAACAGGGTCCCGTCGGTCGCCTCCTCGATCATGCCGCGCCGGGCCTGGTCGGCGCCGGTATAGGCCCCGCGAACGTGACCGAACAGGGTGTCGGCAAAGACCGTGTCGTCAAGCCCCGCCACGTTCACCGCGACCAGGGGACCGGTGTTCCCGCTCAGGGTGTGCACGGCGCGGGCAACCAGCTCCTTGCCGACCCCGCTCTCCCCGGAGATCAAAAGCGGCTGGCGGCTCTTCGCCACCGCCTCGATGTAGCAGAAGATGGCCCGCAGGGCGCGGTCGTTGGTGACGATGTCCACGAAGGCCTCGGGGTGCCTCAGCTCGCTGGAGAGGATCCGATCCGAGATGGCGCGGTTTTCCCGCTCGAGGTCGAGGACCCGGATGGCCCGGAGCACCCCGGTCACCAGGCGGTCTTCCTCCACCGTCTTCACGAAGTAATCGAACGCCCCCAGCCGCATGCAACGGACCGCGGTCTCGATCTGGTTCATCCCGCTCACCACGATGGTGAGGATTTCCGGGTGCCGCTCCGCGATCTGGGCCAAGAGCGCCTCGCCCGGAAGGTGGGGCATGGTGAGGTCCAGAAGGACCAGGCGCACCTTGCGGGTGGCGAGAATCCCGGGGACCTCGCGGGAATCGCTGCAGGTGAGGATATTGGTGATCCCGGCGCGCGCCAGGGTGAGGCTCACCGAGCGGAGCCAAGCTGGCTCGTCATCCACCAGGAGGATGCCGAAAGAAGGGACGGTCTGCGTCATTGCTGCTCTCCTGGTCCGGTCGGCAGTGACAGGACCGCGGTAGTTCCCCCACCCGGGGGGGAGTCGAAACTCAAGCTGCCGCCGTGCTCCTGGACGATCCCGGCGGAAATGGAGAGCCCGAGCCCGGTCCCGCCGCTCTCCCTCTTGGTGGTGAAGAAGGGGTCGGTGAGGCGGTTCAGGAACTCCTGGGGGATCCCCACCCCCTCGTCACGGATGCTGACCCGCAAAAGCGCCTGCTCCGGATCGTAGCTCGTGGCGAGCCGGATCGCGCGGTCCGGGGCGGGGAGGGCCTGACAGGCGTTGACCAGCAGGTTCACGATCACCTGCTCGATGCGCTGGGGGACCCCCAGGGCCGGCGGGAGGTTCTCGGCGAACTGCGTCGAGAAGCGGCTGGTCGATTTGCGCAGCGTCGGCTCGAGCAGACGCAGCGCCTTTTGCACCACGTCGTTCAGGTCGAAGGGCTCCTTGCGCGCCACGGTATCCTGGCGGGCGTAATCCTTCAGATCCTCCACGATCCGCTTGATCCGGCTCGCCCCCTCCCCCATCTCCTCCAGCATCTTGGGGACTTCCTCGCGCATCCTGCTGTAGGGGATCCCCCCCAACGGAAAGTCCCCCTCCTTTTGGTAGCGCTCCTCCAGGGTTTCCTCCGTGTCGCGGAAGACGTCGCGCAGAATCGGAAGGTTGAGCAGGATCAGGCCGTTGGGGTTGTTCACCTCGTGCGCGACCCCCGCCACCAGCGTCCCCAGGGTCGCCATCTTGTCGGCCTGGATCAGCTTGTCCTGGTGGCGTTTCAACTCCTCCAGGGCGCGGTTGCGCTCCGCCACCTCCTGGGCCAGCTCCGCGGTGCGGTCGGCGACCCGCCGCTGCAGCGTCCGCGACCATACCGCCGTCCCGGCGAGGACGCCCAGCAGGGGGAGCAGGACGGCCAGGCCGTACTTCAGGGCCCGGTCCCGGCTCAGCCGGGGCTGCTCGTGCACCCCGAGCCACTTGTCGTAGATGGCCTGGTACTGCCCGGTCTGCTCCAGGATGGCGAGACCTTCGCTGAAACGGGTGAGCAGTTCGGTATTTCCCTTGCGGACCGCGTAGCAGTATTTCTCGGCGGCGACGCTGCGGGCAACCGGGACGACGTTAGTAAGATGCAGCTGGCTGATCAGGGACATCCCGGGAAGCGCCGCCACCACGGCGTACTCGCATCCTCCGGCAGCCAGAAGGCGCAGCGCGTCGGCGGGGGACTTGGCAAGGACCAGCTCCGGCCCCAGCCCGAGCCGCACCAGGGAGTCGTGCATGATCCCCCCCTTGAACACCACGACCTTTTTCCCGCGCAGCTCCTCCAGGGTGGTGACCACCTTGGTGCCGCGGCGGGCGAAAATGGCATGGTGCACGATGGTGTGGGGCGGAGAGAAGTCGACCTCATGGGTCCGGTCGTCGGAGAAGGACATTCCCTGCAGGATGTCGACCCGCCCGGCGCGCAGCTCGTCGCGCAGCCGGGACCAGGTCCCGAAGCGGAACTCCACCTTCACCCCCATCACCTCGGCGATGGCCCGGGTAAGGTCAACGTTGTAGCCGGCCGGGTGGCCGTTGGCGTCGAGGAATTCGTAGGGGGGATAGGCGTAGTTCGCGCCGACCAGAATCGGCGGCCCCGCCGGTTTGGCCTCGTCGTAGGCCGCGTGGCCCGGGCGCGGGAAAGCGACGGCCAGGAGCAGCACCAGGAGCAGCATGCTAAGACGCGGCAACGCCGAGGGTATGCGGGGACCGGGGCGGATGTTCCCCGGCGGGAGATCAATGCTCATCAACGACTCGTTAACCTGGGGTGGCTCCTGCACCCAAAGCAGGGGCGCCAGGTGGGCGCCCGGGCAGCTTCGGGGAAGAAAAAACGGATGCAGCGCGAGATGCCGGCCGGGCGCGGAGTCCCTTCGATTGAGCGGCGGCGGGGACCCACCTTTCGGCCGGCCCCCTACCATAGCACAGGAAGCGCAAAATAGGTCCATTTTTGCGGAGACGGACCGCCTGCGCCGGGGCTTACGCCGGGCGCCGCCGCATTTTCCGCCTCCCCCCGGTCGCCGTTGGCCCGGCCGGAAGGGAATTCAGAGCTGCCCCAATTTTTTAATAAAGAAAATGACCGTTCCTGCCGATACCAATCAGTAACTTATCAAATACAACGACGCCTCGCTGCGTCGCGAAATCCCGGAGGGAGTCAACGATGAAAAAAGTCGTCATAGCCGATGACAGCATCGCCGTAGCGCGCCAGCTGGAGAAGATCCTGGTCGGCTCGGGGGAGTTCGAAGTCGTCGCTCAGGCGCGCAACGGCCTTGAAGCCATCAAGCTGTACCAGCAGCACCACCCGGACCTCGTCTGCATGGACATGAACATGCCGGGAATGGACGGGATCACCGCCCTCAGAAGCCTGGTGGCCCTGGACAAAAACGCCAAGGTCGTCATGGTCACTTCGCTTGGGGGCGTCGGGGACAAGTTCACCGAAGCGCTTCGGCTCGGGGCCAAGGGGGTCATCTCCAAGCCGTTCGAGGCCGAGGAGCTGTTGCAACTGCTCCGCTCGGTCTGAACCGGGGGCGTCCTAGTTGATGAATCTTGTCGTGCAGCGGCACGTAGCCAGGGAGGGGGTACCAGATGGCAGTCAAATTTTTCGGTCAGTTCCTGCTCGAAAAAGGGGTTGTTTCGCGGGAGGCAATCATAAAAGCGGTCGAATTGCAGGAATCGGTGAATCTCAAGTTCGGTGAGACGGCGCTCGAGCTCAAGCTGCTCACCGAAAAGGACATCAAGAAGATCCATGACGCCCAGCGCAGCGAAGACCTGATGCTCGGGGACATGGCGGTGAAACTGGGCATCCTGACCAAGGACCAGATCAGCCAGATCCTGGAGCACCAGCAGAAATCGCACCTGCGCATCGGCGAAGCACTGGTCCGGGTCGGAGCCCTGACCGCAGAGGAGCTCCCCGGGTACCTGAAGGAGTTCTCGGCGGACCAGGCGAAGTACGCCACCTCCCGGATCGTCATTCCGGCCGAGGTGCCCAACGCCGCGGTCTGGGAGATCTGCGCCGACCTTACCGCCAAGATGTTCATTCGCGTGGTCGGGGTGCAGTGCCGGCTGGGTGACTGCATGCTCGTGGACAAGATTCCGGGCAACGCGCTCATCGCCGGAATCGACCTGGCCGGCGGCGTGTCCGCCCGCTACCACCTCGCCGTCTCCGACTCCCTGCGCGAGAAGATCGCCAAAGGGGTGCTCATGGAAGAGGACGTTGCCGGCGAATCGGAAGCGGTCCTGGACGATACGGTGCTCGAGTTCGTCAACATCGTCTGCGGCAACGTGGCAGCCAAGGCGGCCCAGCAGGGCCAGGATGTCGAGATCCTGCCGCCGCTCTCCCAGCGTCCCGGTCCGGAAGGGTTGCCGGTCCCCTCCGGCAGCGTCGCGGTCTTTTTCCCGCTGCACCTCCCGGACAGCGAGCGGGCCGAGCTGACCCTGGTGGTGCGCCGCTGACCCTGGCCCCGACATAACCAGGCGGAGTCACAACCTATTTCCTTGATCAGCCATCCCGTTCGTGGTAGTAATCGAAGATAGCACGGCGGGATGGCTGAGCCCCGGCGGCATAAAAGAGAGCAAAGGTAATCAAAGGAAAGAATATGTTGGAGTATTACCAAATCTTCAACGTAGATACCGTCCAGAAGGACGAGGCTGCGATCATCCAGGTGCTGATGGACATCAAGAACAAGAAACTGTCCAACGACCTCACCCTCTTGAACTATTTCAAGGAGATCCCGATCAACTTCCCGGCGCAGGTCGATTTTGTCGACCGGGACCTCGCCGAACTCACCGTCCACCCCTCGCAGGCGGTCGCCATGATCGACCAGAAGATGACCTTCCTGAAGAGCTCGCACCTCCCCCACGACGTGGTCGCCAAGGTGCAGAAGGTACGTCCGGAAGCGAAACAGGCCGTAGTCTCCCGCTTCAGCTATGCGCAGATCCGGTCGGAACGGCGCGAGAGCGTGCGGGTGAAGGTGGTTGGGGATCACGACGTCTTTTTTCGGGGGGATAGTTTTTCGTTCGGGGGGAGACTGCGGGACATATCCTTGTCCGGGCTTTCCTTCGTGACCGCCGAATGTCCGGAGGTCGATGAAGAAATCGAGGGGGAAGCAAGCATTGCGGTGTCGGGGTCCCTGGTGGACGTTCCGGCGAAGCTGCTCCGGGTCTTGGAGGATGATGACGGGAAGAAGTACATCCTGAGGCTGAATCCGACCACCCGCATCGAAAACATCATCGGCCAGTTCATCTTCCAACAGCAAAGCGAGATCATCAAGGAACTGCGGACCCGCGGCTGAACCGGCACCTGGCCGGTTCGCCGCAGTTTCACTTCACGGTGATCTGACGTCTGACGTTCAGCTTCTCCACTCCCTTCCTGCACTCAAGCTCCACCTGCGAATTCTTCCTGAAGAACAAAGAGGCGTCCTTGCGGTAGAGCTTCCCCTGCCGATCCGCCGCGATCTTCTTGCACTTCTCGAGCACGTCCTGAACATCTGAGCCGGTCACGTTTTGTACGTCGAACCGGTAGGTGCGTGCCACCATTCCTTCGCCCTGGATACTGGTAATCGTTCCGTTGCAGACCAGATCGTCATCAGCCGAAGCCGATGCAGCGCAAAGCAGGATTGCCGCCAGGGCCGCTGCCATACCTTTCATGTCGTTCCTCCTTATGGATTACTCTTCGCGGCTGCCACCGGGGGGATGGTGTCGAGCCCTGCGGGCCTGCTGTGCCGCGGTAGGCGTCGATACGGGATAGGGCACCGCCGGTACCCGGGTAGGAGCCGCCTGTGCTGCGGGCGCCGGGGCAGGGGCCGCAGCGGTGGCGGTCCCTGCCGGGGCCGGGGTGGCCACCGGTACCGGAGCCGGCAGCGTCGGAGCGGGCGCAGCGGCCGCAGCGGACTGGCCACCGGGCTGGTCCGGCTGGGTCTGTCCCGCGAGTTGGGCGGCAGTCGGATTCAGCTTCTTTCCGGTCGGAACGTCGAGCACCTTTACCCTGCTCCGGAACCGCGCCGGAACCTCATGAATGCTGTTGGTGTAGTGCCTGATACCCCGGTCCGTCCAGGTGAATATCTCGGCCGAAGCGGTCGATACCGTTACCAGCAAAAGCGAAAGCGCCAGCGCTCTTCTCATCAGATCCCTCCCCCAAATCAACAGACCCTACATTATTGAGGATATTGCCGGCGTATTCAATCGAAAAAACCGCTCACGGAACCGGTCTTCAGGAAAAGACCGGCAGGTAACGGGGCAGGTCACGCAGATTGTGGGAGCGCCCTTCCGGGCGCGATGATTTTCCACCGCCCCGAGGGGCCGGCGAACTTGTCTTTTGACTTAACGGTTGTAAGGTTGATCCGTCCCGCTGAATGAACGGCTTTCCCGACAGACAAAGGAGGTACCGATGTCCATGATAGAGTGGTCCGACGAACTGAGCATTGGCATAGATTACATCGACGAACAGCACAAGCAGCTCATGGCGATCATCAACGAGCTTCAGCTCGCGGTGGAATACGACAAAGGACCCGACTTCGTTTATCCGATAATCGAACACCTTTACAACTATGCCAATACCCACTTCAGCGACGAGGAGGAACTCCTCCGCATGCACAACTACCCGGATCTCATTGACCACCGGCAGGAGCATCTAGCCTTCATCTCGAAGATCGATGAGCTCAAGAACCGCTATGAAACCGACCGGGAGGGGCTGACCATTCACCTGCGCAACTTCCTGTTGGGATGGCTCTACAATCACATCAAGAGCGAGGACCAGGCCTACCGACACTTTCTGGACCGGAAAGGGGTGCTGCCTCACTCACACAAAGAGTCTGGGCAAGACAGTTGAAAGAGCGGATAATGAACCCTGTACCCAAATGGTACTGGCCGTTTCCGCCTTTTTCCCCGCCAGCTTGAGGCCGCGGGGCACCGGGAGCGGCCGGGGAGCTGGCATGAGATACCTGGTTTTGTTCCTGGGACTGGCGCTGGCAGGGCTGGTGACCGGAAGCCTGCTGGAGGCAAACCGCCTCCTGGAACCCGGCACGGTCCACGCCGCCGCCCGGATAAGAGTCTATTCCGCAGCAAAGGGAAGTTACGTCATGAGTGACGAGGTCGTCAAAACGAAGGAACAGTGGAAAATGCAACTGACCCCGGAACAGTTCCACGTGCTCAGGGAGAAGGGTACGGAACGGGCGTTCACGGGAAAACTGGCCAACAACCACGAACACGGAATCTACCGCTGCGCCGGATGCGGACTTGACCTGTACCGTTCCGAGGACAAGTTCGAGTCCGGGACCGGGTGGCCGAGCTTTACCCGCCCGATCGCGCCGGAAAACATCGGGACCGAGACCGACCGCAGCTTTTTCACCACGCGCACCGAGGTCCACTGCCGGCGCTGCGGCGGGCATCTGGGCCACGTCTTCGACGACGGTCCGAAGCCTACCGGGCTTCGCTACTGCATGAACTCCGCCGCACTGGAGTTCGTGCCGACCAAGTAAAGGCAGGGGTCGGGGATCTGGGGTCGGGGACCTGGATCACCTCTTTAGTCAAGCGAGGCAAAGAGTGGCCATGACGTCCCCTCTCCTTCAAGGAGAGGGACAGGGTGAGGATGGGGTTTGCAGCACCTTTTCCGGAGAAAAGCGGTGCGCAGCCGATCCTCCTTGATGAGGAGAGTTCGCCATGAAAGTCGCGGTCTTGCTGGCGTTGCTCGGGCTGGGCTGCCTGTTGACGATAGGTGAGGCGGGAGCGGCCGGGCCGCCCCGGACGCAGGAGAAGGCAACCTTCGCCGGGGGATGTTTCTGGTGCATGGAACACCCGTTCGACGAGCTGCCGGGTGTGGTATCGGTTACCTCGGGCTACACGGGGGGAACCAGGAAGAACCCGACCTACGAGGAGGTTTCCGCCGGGGGGACCGGGCATGCCGAATCGGTACAGGTGGTGTATGACCCGAGCCGGATCAGCTACCAGAAACTGCTGGACGTCTACTGGCACAACATCGACCCGACCGTGAAGGACCGCCAGTTCTGCGACGTCGGCCACCAGTACCGGAGCGCGATCTTCTACCACAACGAGGAGCAGCGACGGCTCGCCGAACAGTCCAAGCGGGCGCTGGAGCAGCACAAGCCTTTTGCCGGCCCGATCCAGACCGAAATCGTCCCGGCCAGCACCTTCTATCCCGCCGAAGAGTATCACCAGCACTATTACAAGAAGAATCCGATCCGCTACAAGTTCTACCGCACCAACTGCGGGCGCGACCGGCGGCTGAAAGAACTCTGGGGCAGGTGAGCAAAGAGCACGCTTCCCTACAAACGGGGCCGCGTCAATGAGAGTTGAGGCGGCCCCGTTTCGTTTTACTGCTCATTGTTCATTGCTGTTTTGCTCATTGCCTACACCGACTTTGCCGCTATCTCATAGACATCCTTGGCCAGTCCCGGCTCGGCCAGGATCCGTTCCAGCTCCTTCTTCATCATCTCCTGCCTTTTGGCATCGAAACGGCGCCACCGGCTGAACGGCGTCACCATCCGCGCCGCGATCTGCGGGTTGATGGTGTTGAGCTTCAATATCTGGTCCGCCAGGAAACGGTAGCCGGCGCCGCTGGCGTCGTGGAACCGGACCTGGTTCGACTGGCTGAACGCCCCCACCAGCGATCGGACCCGGTTCGGGTTGGTGAACTCGAAATCGGGATGGTCGAGAAGCGCAATCACCTCGGACAGCGTCCCGGGCAGCCGCGACGTTGCCTGCAGCGTGAACCACTTGTCCACCACCCCGCGGTCCCCCTTCCACTTCTCGTAGAACATCCGCAGCGCCTCGCCCCGCTCGGGGCAGTCGCAGCCGGCCAGAGGCATCAGCGCCCCGATGCTGTCGGTCATGTTGTCGGCGCTGCGGAACTGTCCGAAGGCGGCGTCGATCGCCGGCTGGCTCCCCGGTGCCATCAGGTAGGAAAGACAGAGGTTGCGCAAACGGCGGCAGCCCGACAGCCCGTCGTCGGGACGATAGGGACCGGAAGGGGCACAGGCGGCGCGGGTCTGCTGGAACTCCGCCGCCAGGCGAGTGCCCAAGGTGGCCCGGACGAACTCCCGCGCTTCGAAGATGGCATCCGGGTCAATCACCTCCATCTGCTCGGCCAGATAGCTTTCCGCCGGGAGCGTGAGCGCCTCGGCAAGAAACGCGCGGTCCTGCTTCGCATCGGTCAAAAGGGTCCGGAAGGCGGCGACGAAGGAGTCTTCGAGGGCCATCCCCCTCCCCTGCTGCCGGTCCGCCACCAGGTCGAGGATCACCTGGCCGGCCCGAACCTGCCCGGCCTCCCAGCGCACGAACGGATCGGAGTCGTGGGTCATCAAAAGGACCAGTTCCTCTTCCGTGTAGTCGTAGCGGAGCTTCACCGGCGCCGAGTAGTTGCGCAGCAGGGACGGGACCGGCTTTTCCGGGACCCCGGTAAAGGTGAAGGTTTCCTGCGCCTCCCGAAGTTCCAGGACCCGGGACCGGGAATCGCCACCGGTTTCACCGGACAGGCGCAACGGCAGCTCCCTCCCCTGCCGGTCCAAAAGCCCCATCGCCAGCGGCAGGTGGAAGGGCTTTTTCTCCGGCTGGTTCGGCGTCGCCGGGCAGCTCTGCTCCACGATCAGCTGGTAGCTCCTGGTAGCCGCGTCATAGTGGTCGGTCACCGTCAGAACCGGCGTTCCCGCCTGGTCATACCAGCGCATGAACTGCCCCAGATCCCTCCCACCGGCGTCAGCCATCGCCTGAACGAATTCATCGACCCGCACCGCCTGCCCGTCGTGGCGCTCGAAGTAGAGATCCATCCCCTTGCGGAAGCCGTCCGGCCCCAGCAGGGTGGCAAGCATCCGGATCACCTCCCCACCTTTGTGGTAGACGGTCATGCTGTAGAAATTGTTGATTTCCAGGTAGGCATCGGGCCGGACCGGGTGCGCCAGCGGGCCGGCATCTTCGGCGAACTGGGACGAGCGGAGCAGGCGGACGTCGGTGATCCGTTTCACCGGGCGCGATTGCATGTCGGCGGAAAACTCCTGGTCCCGGTAGATGGTCAGCCCCTCCTTGAGGGAGAGCTGGAACCAGTCGCGACAGGTAATCCGGTTCCCGGTCCAGTTGTGGAAATACTCGTGGCCGATGACCTCCTCGATCGCCTGGTAGTCGTCGTCGGTGGCAGTCTCGGGGCTGGCCAGCACGTAGCGCGAGTTGAAGACGTTGAGCCCCTTGTTCTCCATCGCCCCCATGTTGAAATCGTCCACCGCCACGATCATGTAGGTGTCCAGGTCGTATTCGCGGCCGAATTTCTCCTCGTCCCAGCGCATCGCCCGCTTCAGGGACGCCATCGCGTGATCGCACTTGCCGAGGTTTTTCTGCTCCACGTAGAGTTCCAGGTTGATCTTACGGCCGCTCATGGTGGTGAAGCGGTCGTTCAAGGCGACCAGATCCCCCGCAACCACCGCAAAGAGGTAGGAAGGTTTCTTGAACGGGTCCAGCCAGGTCGCGTAGTGGCGCCCGTCGGGAAGCTCCCCGGTCTCGATCCGGTTGCCGTTGGCCAGAAGCACCGGAGCCTTGCTCTTGGGCGCAACCAGCGTCACCCGGTACACCGCCATGACATCGGGACGGTCCAGAAAATAGGTGATGCGCCGGAAGCCTTCCGCCTCGCATTGGGTACAGAGCATGGGGCCGGAGACGTAGAGTCCGGAGAGCGCGGTGTTGCGCGCCGGGCTGATCTCGGTGACCGCTTCCAGGATGAACCGCTCCGGGGGATCCGGGATCACCAGGTGCTTTTCCTCTACCCGGTAACGTTCCGGGGCAAGCTCCACACCGTCCAGCTGCAACGAGATCAGCTTCAGTTCCTCGCCGTCCAGCCTGAGCTCCGGGGCCCGGCCGACTCGGTCGGGATTTGCGTGCAGGGCAAGCCGGGAGGAAACCAGGGTCGTCTCCGCGTCCAGCTCGAACCGCAGTTCCACGGTTTCGATGAGGTAGTCGGGCGGGGTGTAGTCCTCTCTGCGGATCTCGACATGGGCATGGGTATGGGACATGGGGTCATCCTCACGATTGAAGTGCCGGCGGCGCTCCCAGAAGGCTTTCAGGGGACTGTCACAACGATGACGCCTGCCGGTGGGAAAGGGGCAATTGTACCGGGGTGCGCCCATCTTTTCAATCTTTCAATGTTCTTGATGTGGACACTCACACAGTAAAGACAACGGCAGATAGAGAACCGACCGCTGCAACGGAACTTCCGCCCTTTCCCACCCCCACCACCCCCTCCCCGAGAGCCGCAGTCTGAACGCCCGCAAATGTGTAATCAAAAAGGAAAAAAGAAGGAAAAACGTAAGTTGCATCTTGATTAAAAATATGTTCTATTGCGCGCACTAATTCCCGGAGCCCCTGATCGAGCGGGGTTCCCGCCCCATACCCAGTTGTGTTTTTCATCAGCAGTCCAGCGAGGTTTTCCGGTGTTCGCCAAGGCATCCCCCCAGGTTTTTCCCAGCGGTGTGGCAGGTTTTTCGGCATGGTCGCGGGCAGTTGCCGCCCACCCGGGGGAGAACTTCTCGATCCAGGTGAAGCGGGTCAAGCTCCTACTGCGCCTGCTTCTGTTCCAACGGCACCACCGGAAGGTGGAGGCAATCTTCGCCCGTCCGTCGCTTTTTCAGATCATGGCGGCCAATCCCCGGATCGTGGAAAAGCCCTACCGCGATTACCTTTTCACCGGAACCGGCCTCGCCGAGCGGGTCCGCATGATCGAGGAGAGCTACCGGTTCGTGGAGGAGTCCTTCCCCCCCTCCTGGATCCGGTCGATCTTCGTGGAGCGCGATTTTACCCTGGCGACCCTCGACCTTCCCGGTACTGCGCCGCTTGCCGTCCGTCTCCACTACCAGGACCGGTTTGAAAAGGAGGGGGAACTTACCCTGGCTCTGTACGATACCGAGCGCCGCCTCTACTCGGCGACCTTTTCCCTGCTCGCCGGCTCCCGCCGGCGCAGCGCCATCGTCGGCTGCCTGATCGGTCCGGAAACGACCGGCTCCTCCTCGGAACAGGACCTGGATGCCATCCGGCAGCTGACCAAGAGTCTGCACGGCCTGCGCCCCCAGAACCTGGTATTTTTCCTGCTGCAGAGCCTGTGCCGGCATCTGGGGGTGGAGGACCTGAGAGGGGTAAGCTGCCGCACCCACGTGTATGGAGGCTCGGCCAAGAAACGGGACCGGATCAAGTTCGACTACGACCGGTTCTGGGAAGAGATCGGTGGAGAGCCGGCGCAACAGGCCGGGCTGTTCACCCTCCCGATCCAGCATGCCCGCCGCCCCATCGCCGATATCCGCAGCAACAAACGGGCCGCCTATCAGCGGCGCTACGCCCTGCTTGACGACCTGGACCGCCAGGTACGCCAGGCGCTGCACCTCCCCATGGTACCGGCGCGTCCTGACGAGCAACCTCTGGTCAAGGGGGCCTGTGCCGCCGCGTGAGTGCTGAGAAGCGTTGACTTTGGGCGTCACTCTGGTTATACCTGTCGCACATGAGACTGGTATCCCTTGCACTGCTCCTTTGCGCTCTTTTCCTCAACGTACCCACTGCCCGTGCCACCGAGCAGTTTGCCGCCGAGACCGGCAAACCCTGCTCCGCCTGCCACGTTGACCCGTCGGGCGGCGGTGAACTCACCGCGGCCGGCAAGACCTTCGCCGCCGCGCGCCTCCCCAAAGCGGAAGTGCGACCCGCCTTTTCCGCCCGCAGCGCCATCCGCTTTGCCGCCGGATACCTCCACCTGCTGATCGCCATCCTCTGGTTCGGCACCATCCTGTACGTCCATCTCGTCCTGAAGCCTGCTTACGCCTCCGGTGGGCTGCCGCGCGGCGAAGTCCGCGTCGGCCTCCTCTCCATGGTGGTGATGGGCATCACCGGGGCCATCCTCACCCATTTCCGCATCCCCTCGCTGGACGTTTTGCTGCACACCCGCTTCGGGGTCCTGCTGCTGGTCAAGATCGGGATCTACCTGTTCATGGTCACCACCGCCCTGGTTGTCGTCACGGTGATCGGTCCCCGCTTGAAGGCAAAGCGCAAGGCGCCCGGAGCCATACCCGAATCCGGGGATCTCACCGACGACGAACTCGCTGCGTGTGACGGCAAGGAGAGGCGCCCCGCCTACTTCGCCTTTGACGGAACGATTTACGACGCCACCGGAAGCCGGGCTTGGAAAGACGGAGTCCACATGGGAAGGCACCAGGCCGGCACCGACCTGACCGAGGCGCTGAAGCTCGCCCCCCACGGAGCGGAGAAGATGCTCGGGCGCCGGGAGGTCGGCAAGCTCCTTTCCGGCAGCAAGAGGCCGCTGCACGAGCGGGTCTTTTACCTCATGGCATACCTCAACCTGGGTGCGGTCTTTCTGATCGTGCTCATCATCTCCCTGTGGCGCTGGGGGAATCTCTCTTGAAACAGGTCCCCGGCGCCCCTTTAGTCCGTTAATTCCCTCACCAACTGCATTTGGAGGCACCATGTCCGACGCTCAGCGTCACTATCGTTTAGACGGCATCTACCTGCAACGCCAGAAGGGCTTTCTCATGCAGCGCATCAAGCTTCCCGGCGGCATGCTTTCCGCCATCCAGGCGAAAGCCATTGCCGGCATCGCGGAGCGCCACGCCCGAGGCATGGTGCACCTCACCACCCGGGGAAGCATCGAATTGCACTGGCTTACCGAGGACGGCCTCGCTCCCGTCGCGAAGCAGTTCGCAATGGTGGGGCTGGTCAGCCGGGGCGCCTGCGGCGGCGCCGTGCGCGGGGTCACCAGCAGCGGCATCGGCACCGCCGGTTCGCCGCGTCTGGAGGCGATGGTGCGCCGCCTGCACCGCCACTTCACCGGCAATCCCCGTTTTGAAAGCCTCCCCAAGAAATTCAAGATCGCGGTCGAGCCCGATATTTCCAGCGGCCGACACCTGATCCAGGACATCGCGCTGGTCCCCACCCAGCCCGAGGGGGAGGTACCGCGTTACGACGTCTGGGCCGCCGGCGGCCTCGGACGCGAGCCCAGCCCCGGTTTCCTGCTGGCCGAAGGGGTTGCCGAAACCAACGTCATCCCGCTCATCGAAGCGGTGCTCAGGATCTACCGGATCCACACCCCGGCGGGAAAGCGCCTGAAGCACCTGGTCCGGGAAACCGGGCGCGAGGTCTTCCGGCAGATGGTCTTCGCCGACACTGGGGCCTCCGAGGAGCTCCCGCTGGCCCCGACCCTCTCGGAAACCGTGGTCGGCGTGGTGGCCTCGCCGGCGTTGCGCCTGGAAATTCCCTTTTTCGCGGGAGAAGTAAAGGCGGCGGATCTGGCCCTGGTCGCGGCGGTCGCGGAGCGCTTCGGCGGCGGCATGGTGCTGGTGACGTCGGACCAGAACCTGGTGATCCATCTGGAACAAGAAGACCGCCGCGACGAGGCGGAAAAGGCCTTAAGCGCAGCCGGGCTTGGCGGCGATACCCCGCGCGACCTGGTACGCTTCCGGGTCTGCCCCGGCACCCACGAATGCCTGATGGGACTCGCTCCGACGCGGGAGGTGGCCGAGGCCATGGTCGCCCAGATGGGCGCCGAGGCGATGCTGAAGACCTGGGCCATCTCCGGGTGTCCCAATTGCTGCGCACAGCCGCAGCTCGCCGAGCGCGGCGTCGTCGCCTCCAAGCTCACCGGCGCCGACGGCGAGCGTTCCCCCCGCTTCGACCTCTACCGCAAGGGCGAGGAGCCGTTCGCCGTGGTGGAAGCGCAGGGACTCACCCTCGATGAGCTCTTGAAAGAGGTAAAAAATTAAAGTCCCAAGAAGAAACGCCGAAAGGAGAAGAGGGGCCGGATTTCTTAATGATTTCCGGCCTTTTTTTGCGTCTCGGGCCAAGCGTCAATAGAATGTCGGAACCGCTAATCATGCCGAAAATGTGGACAAATTTTAAGGATGTATTGCTGCACATCCTTGATGGTTGCAATCCTGCGATGCTTTTTGAGGCAGCGGGCTGTGGATAATTCTGTGGATAGTGAACCTGCCCGTGGCGGGCATCCGGCAATTTCCCTGCCCAACCGGGTCATCTGCCCACGATTTGGGCGCCGACCTCGGGGCGGCAACGCCGCCCGTCACGATATTGGCGGAACGAGAAAGAGCCGCTTCCCACGCCGGAAGGGGCTCTTCTCGCGCGGATTTTAAGTTGGGAATCGTTGGGGCATCATTATATATCACCAATCCGCTCGGGGTCGGCTGATATCGGTGCCGCAACAAAACTTATCGAGTTGTCCCTCTCTCCGCTTGCAATCGCCCCCCTCCCTGGTATGCTCCCGTCATCGCCGGATAGATTTGTATTTTATCATTAACGACAACATCAAGACCGCATCGAAAGCGGAAGCTCCCAGCAAGGAGGCTCTATGGGCACCAAGTTGAAAAGCAGCACGGCGGGGATGACCCACGGGGAACGCTCGGTATTTTTTCGCAACGTGATCGTTCACATGACCAACAATAGCAATTTCCCTGAACCCTGGCTCGCAGGGTTGTCGATTGCTATCTGCCTTGCCCTGGCCGACAAGTATGACTCCTGGATCTTCGCGGCCGGCAGGGGGGACCGGGACAATATCGCCACCAGAAACGAGGTGGCGATAGAAGTTCAGAACGTCTTGGACAAGCTTGCCCACTACGTGGAAGTGATAGCAGGCGACAACCTGGCCGCGCTGCGCAGCTCCGGCTTCCCGTTGCGGCAGCGGCACGGCAAAACCAGCAGCTCCCAGATCGGCAACGCTTTTGCGTCCTCCGCTGCGGCGCCGACGCAAGAACCCATGGCTGAGAATCTTGCCGAAGCTACCAAGATCCTCCTTCACGCGCCCTGGAGCCCCGAGGTGATCAGCCGGGAAGTCCAGACGACCACCGGCAATCCTGCCGATGACGCGGCATGGTGCGAAACGGCGGTCTTCCCCCCTAATGCGAGGATGGAAATGGAGTGTACCGCCGGAACCAACACCTTTGTTCGGTACCGGGACATCACCGAAAACGGGGTTGGCAACTGGTCCAAACCCGTTTCCACGTTCGTGACCTGACCCCTTCCCATCGCCCCCCGCATCGAGCCAGCTTGTGCCGGCGTTCAAGTTCTTGACGCCGGCATTTTTTTATCGGTGGGTCAAGCACCATTGCGGTCGGCCCCATCTATGCTCTCAAACTGACCTCTTTCCCCGATGCATGAGCTGCTTTCCCTTGGCCTCTGAAGGCGTGACGAGATAAGGGATGTCGGTTCATATGTCACGAAAACCTCTTCCCATGATACCAGCGCCTGCTCCCATGACGTGAGAACGCCTTACCAGGTAAGGGGCGCCCGTCCCCATGTCACGTGAGCCGCCTCCCATGTCACGTGAGCCTCCTCCCATGTCGCGTGAGCCTCCTCCCATGTCGCGTGAGCCTCCTCCCATGTCGCGTGAGCCTCCTCCCATGTCACGTGAGCCTCCTCCCATGTCACGTGAGCCTCCTCCCATGACGCGTGAGCCTCCTCCCATGACGCGTGAGCCTCCTCCCATGACGCGTGAGCCTCCTCCCATGACGTGAGAACGCGTTGCCAGGTAAGGGGCGCCCGTTCCCATGTCGCGTAAGCCTCTTCCCCTTGCCGAGGTGCCTGTTCCCACGTCGTGTTGGAGACGTGACGAGATAAGGGATGCCCGGGCGCACGTCACGGAAGCATCTTCCCATGATGCCGGAGCCTGCTCCCATGACGTGAGAACCCCTAACCACGCAGGGGGCGCCCGTTCCCATGTCGCGTGAGCTCCTCTCATGACATACGGGCCTGTTCCCATGACTCATTGGATAGGAAAAGGAATGGTAAAAAGGTTGATTGATTTGTATTTTCTAATACAATCCAGCGCTATGCGCCAAATTCCTTTTGCTTCGAAGGCAGGTTCACGCATGGGCTCGCCGTCACCAATGTCGAAAGCATTGTCGGACAAACGATCGATTCAGGCACGGGACGGCTTCCGAGACGGCCCCGCCCCTTGGAGCGTTCTCAACCGCTCCCTCCCGGAAGTTTTTCAGCTTCCGCCCCTGCCCCCTCTCGAAGCAGACGAGACCGGCCCTGCCATAGGGGATTTGGGGCTCCCCGCTGCCGACCTGGAACGGCTCCGCGCCACCGCCCTTTTCCCCGAGGACCAGGCCGAGACACTGTGGAGCACCGGTGTGGGCTACCTCATCGAAGCGGGACTGTCGGATGCTGCCATCGCGATCATCCTCAGGGTGCTCGGGGAGCTATCCGGCTGGCCCGACGTCACTGCTGCTTCGATCGTAATCGAGAACGTTTCGGATGCCACTCTCTACTCGGATATTCGGCTCGATGAGCTGTCCGGTTTTCCGGTCCCCGCGGGAACCGGTGGGGGCGAAATAGCGACGGTGGCTTGGGAAGACCTCGCGGCAATCACCGAGCAGACGATCATCGGGACCTCCGGATTCACCGTCGCCGCGCTGAAAGCCATTGGAGAGCTTTGGCGGTTAAGAAACCTGGCCGGCGATCTCGAAAGAGCAGCTTGCGCAGGATTTTCGGCAGCAGCTCACGGGGAATTCCACCACCTGTTCGAGGCCTACTTACGGATTGTGTTCCCGGAGGATTCCGGCCCCGACGCGAGCCAGAGCGCGGTGAAGAAAAGGGACTTCGGGCTGATGGTGGCACGCCTGGGGATTGCGGACGGGCGGGTATGGACCTTGAAGGAACTGGGGCGGGCGGTACAGGTGAGCCGGGAGCGGGTGCGACAGATCGAAAGCAGAATGAGGTCCGTACTCGGAGACCCGGCGCGGCTACGGTACCTGCGGTATCTGTGGCTTTGGATCGATGTCCTGCTCGCCACGCGAGGGGGAGTTGGCACGGTTTCCGAAATCGCCGCAGAGCTCCAGGACCGGTTGGGGTGGACGACGCTGCCGAGCGAGGAGGCGTTCATCTCTTCGATCGTCCTCTCCCCGCGGTACGAAGTGGTTCCGGGCAGGCCCTTGGAGTTGGTGCTGTCCACTCACCGGTGCCTCAACTGCGCAGAAGTGAGGTCGGCTCTTCTGGAGCACGTCAATCGCGCCCCCGATGGCATGCTCTCCTTGGAGCGGGCGCCGGAAGTGATGACCCGGTTCTGCCGGGAAAGGCATTGCCGGGAAAGCTCCTGGCTCGTGCGGTTCTCAGCTCAATTCGTCCGACGCATCGGGGACTCCACAGAGGGAATCTCGCGTCACGGTGACTTTCTGGCCGCGGACCTTGGCGAGAACAAAAAAAAGGGGCGGATCAGCTACCTTGTGGAACAGATATTACTTCGGGCGGGAAGCAGCTTGCATTTCAAGGAGGTCCAGCGGCAAATTGGTCAGCTGGTGCCAGGCCTGCAGATGTCTACCTCAAGCGCCCACTCGAGGGTATCGGGATCCTCCGTTTTATGGGGGCCAGGGAGCTTCATCCACCCGGACTTCGTAACGGTGCCGGAGACACTTTGTGCCGAAATAGAAGACGACATCCTGGAGCGGCTCACGAGCCATGACCTCCCCTTCGTACTGTTGAACGGGGGCATCTTCGAGAGCTACCGCGATCGGCTGGCAGCCCGGAATGTCCCTTCCCGTGAAGCTTTGTACTCCTGCATGCGACGCAGGGGGAGTGCCACCCTGAGTTTCCCCGACTATCCCTACGTGCGGAGGCAGGGCGACAGCACGCTACCCCGCATACCCGAAGCGCTCGAAGCCTACCTGTTAAAGCGGGGAAAACCCATTTTTCGGGCCGAGCTGGTGAATTTCGCCCTGACCATCTTGGGGGTTGAGAGGACGCAGTTGCAAAATTACGCGGCTCGAATCCCAAATCTGATCCGGACCGGAGGGAAGAAGGTGGTCCATGTCGGCAACCTCGGCGTGAAAAAATCCGATCTCGCGCCGATCATCGAAACCTTGGCCGAATTCACCGTATCTCCGGTCACTGCGGGCCAGGTGTACCAGCGCAACTTCGCCCTCTGCCGGCAGCAAGGGATAACGACACCGTTGTTTCTCCATTCCCTGATTCATCATTTCCATGCCGGCGAATTCGCCGTTTCGCCCTCCCGTGCCGGGTTCCGCCCCCCACCCCCACCCCGGCCACCCCGACCGGACCGATCGAAACCCGGCAGAAAAAAAGGGGCACACCCCGTGGTCACCCGGCGACCGCTTTCGCTGGCCGCCCAGGTCGTGCGATACGTGAAGGACCTGGCGGCCCCGTGTACCACGAGGGAGTTGCTCGAATTTCTTCGGCCGAAGTATCGTAACATCGACAACATCTATCAGCTCATGAAAAGCAGAAAGAAGATCGTATGGTACACCCTCAACGCCGTGGTGGCGCGGCAGACCCTGGGGTGGACCGACGAAAAGCAGGCGACGATAGAGGAGTTGACGGCGTCGTACCTGAAGAAAAGGGAGCGCGATCAACCGTTCGAGCTGGTCTCGGAAATATTCCCCGTCCTTCACCACCAGTTGCCCGCAATTCCCGGGGAGATCCCGTGGACGTCGGTCCTGCTCCACAGTCTACTCGGCTCAGGGTCCAGATACCTGGCGCTGGGCGTCGCAAAGGACGTCATCGTCCCGACCGCCGATCCGCAGGTCATCGCGACCATGAACGATATCTATCTTTACGTCCTCCGCACCCGTTTTCACGGTACCGCCGCGATCGCCCCATTTATTAACGTGCTGCGCGGAATGGGGCTGATGAAGCAAAGATTACCTAAGTTTTTGCTGGGGAAAGATCCCCGCGTGACCATACAGGGGGACGAGATCCAAGTGGTAGCGGCTGCGGGAACGCCCCCCAGCCGGGCGGGAGTGGCAGTCCTGCCGCGGTCGCTCCAGAGTTGAATGTTTTACCTGATTGGAGCCAATCTTCCGCCGCCGCGAAGCTGCGACATCTGTTGTCGCCTACGGTACCAAAAAAGCCACCCCCCTTTCGGGAGGTGGCTTTTTTTCTGTTGGGCGAAAGCGGGATAGCTTTACGCCATCACGACGATCAGCTCTTCCTTCTCGACCTGGCCGCCTTCCTTGCAGCGGACCTCGGCGACGGTGCCGTCTTCCTTCGCCTTGACGTTGGTCTCCATCTTCATCGCCTCGGTGACGACGAGGATGTCGCCCGCTTTGACCGCCGCGCCGGCGGCGACGTTCACCTTGAGGACCTTGCCCGGCATCGGGGCGCCGACGTGCTTCGGATTGGACTTGTCCGCCTTCTCGTGGGTGGCCTGGTCGGCCTTGATCGAGTTGTCGCGCACCGTGACCGAGCGGGCGTTGCCGTTCAGCTCGAAGTAGACCTGCTTGGTGCCGTCGGCCTGGGTGCGCCCGATGGCGTTCAGCTTGATGATCAGGGTCTTGCCCGGCTGGATCTCGATGGAAGTCTCCTGCCCCGGCTCCAGTCCGTAGAAGAAGATCGGGGTCGGGATCACCGAGATGTCGGAGAACTCCTGGCGCTGCTTGTCGAACTCGGTGTAGACGCTCGGGTACATGAGGAAGGACATGAGGTCCTTGTCATTGACCGGGTGCCCCACCTTGGCGGCGGCCTTGGCGCGCTCCGCCTCGAAATCGATCGGCTCCAGGAGGTCGCCCGGACGGCAGGTGATCGGCTCCTCCCCTTTCAGGATGACCTTCTGCAGCTCTTCCGGGAACCCCTGGTAGGGCTGGCCGATCATCCCCTTGAAGAACCCGACGACCGATTCCGGGAAGGCGAGGTCGGCGCCCTGGGTGTAGACGTCCTCCGGCTGGAGGTTGTTCTTCACGAGGAACATCGCCATGTCCCCTACGATCTTGGAGGAGGGGGTCACCTTCACCAGGTCGCCGAACATGTTGTTGACCTGGTGGTACATCTCCTTGCACTCCTCCCACCGGTCGATGAGGCCCAGGCCGGCCACCTGCGGCTTGTAGTTGGAGTACTGCCCGCCCGGGATCTCGTGGTGGTAGACCTCGGCGGTCGAGCTCTTGAGCTCGGATTCGAACGGGGCGTAGTAGTCGCGCACCGTCTCCCAGTAGTTGGCGAGCTGCTGCAGGCCGCGCTCGTTGAGCCCGGTGTCGCGCTCCTGCCCCTTGAGGGTCGCCACCAGGCCGTTCAGGTTCGGCTGCGAGGTGAGCCCGGAGAGCGAGGAGAGCGCCGCATCGACGATGTCGACCCCGGCCTGGGCCGCCATGAGGAGGAGCGCCCCGCCGTTGCCGGAGGTGTCGTGGGTGTGCAGGTGGATCGGGATCCCGACCTCCTCCTTGAGCGCCTTCACGAGCTGGTACCCGGCGTACGGCTTCAGAAGTCCCGCCATGTCCTTGATGGCGAGGATGTGCGCCCCCATCTTCTCCAGCTCTTTCGCCATGGAGACGTAGTAGGAGAGCGGGTACTTGGTGCGGGTCGGGTCGGAGATGTCGCCGGTGTAGCAGATGGCGGCCTCGCAGATCTTGCCGGATTTGCGGACCGCTTCCATGGCGACCGTCATCCCCGGGAGCCAGTTCAGGGAGTCGAAGACGCGGAAGACGTCGATCCCCGCCTCGGCGGCCACCTCGACGAAGCGCTGCACCGCGTTGTCGGGGTAGTTCGCGTAGCCGACCGCGTTGGAGCCGCGCAGAAGCATCTGGAACAGGACGTTCGGGATCGCCTCGGAAAGGGCGTGCAAACGCTGCCAGGGGCATTCCTTGAGAAAGCGCATCGAGACGTCGAAGGTCGCCCCACCCCAGTTCTCCAGGGAGAAGAGGCCGCTGGCCAGCCGCGCCGTCGCCGGGGCGATCTGGAGCAGATCATGGGTGCGCACCCGGGTTGCCAGAAGCGACTGATGGGCGTCGCGCATCGTGGTGTCGGTGATGAGGACCCCCTTCTGCTCCAGGACCCAGGCGGCAAGCCCTTCGGCCCCGCGCTCGCGCAGGATGTCGCGGGTTCCCTTGGGGGGGGCGGTCAAGAGATCGACCTCGGGGAGGGTCGCCTCCAACAGATCGGCCGAGCGCAGCGGCTTGGCCACCCCGGCGGAGCCGTTCACGATGACGTCCCCGATGAAGGAGAGGACCTTGTTGGCGCGGTCCTGTTTCTCCTTGATCTCCAGGAGCTCGGGATGGTTGTCGATGAAGGAGGTGTTGCATTCGCCCGCCACGAAGACCGGGTGGGTGATGACGTTTTCCAAAAAGCCGATGTTCGTCTTCACCCCGCGGACGCGGAACTCCTGCAGCGCGCGGTTCATGATGTGGGAGGCCTCGGCGAAGGTGAGCCCCCAGGCGCTTACCTTGACCAGGAGCGAGTCGTAGTGCGGGGTGATCTGGGCGCCGGTGAAGGCGTTCCCCGCGTCGAGCCGCACGCCGCAGCCGGCCGAGGAGCGGTAGGTGGTCAGGGTGCCGAAGTCCGGTGCGAAGTTGTTTGCCGGGTCCTCGGTCGTGATGCGGCACTGGATCGCGTAGCCGCGCATTTCGATGGAGCCCTGGTTCGGGATGTTGATCTCCGGATCGCCGAGCCGTTTCCCTTCCGCGATGAGGATCTGCGCCTGCACGAGGTTGCGCCCGGTGATCATCTCGGTGACGGTGTGCTCGACCTGGATGCGGGGGTTCATCTCGATGAAGTAGTACGACCCGCTTTCGTCGAGGAGGAACTCGACGGTGCCGGCGTTGCGGTAGCCGACCTGCTTCGCGATTTTCAGGGCGTCGGTGCAGAGCGCGAGCCGGGTCGCGCCCGGGAGGCAGATGGACGGCGCGAATTCGACCACCTTCTGGTGGCGGCGCTGGATGGAGCAGTCGCGCTCGAAGAAGTGGACCAGGTTGCCGAAGGAGTCACCAAGTACCTGGACTTCGATGTGCTTCGGATTTTTCAGGTAGCGCTCCAAAAAGACGCTGGGATCGCCGAAGGCGGCCTTTGCCTCGGAGCTCGCCGACTGGAGCCCTTCCAGGAGTTCCTTCTTGTCGTTGGCAACGCGCATGCCGCGCCCGCCGCCGCCGGCCGCCGCCTTGATGATGATCGGGTAGCCGTGGTTCTTGGCGAAGATGAGGGCGTCTTCTTCGTGCTGGATCGGCTCCTCGGTCCCCGGGACGGTCGCCACCCCGGCTGCCTTCGCCACCTTGCGCGCCGCCACCTTGTCGCCGAGGGCGCGCTGCATCTCGGCGGTGGGGCCGATGAAGACGATGCCGTTGGCCTCGCACTTCTCGGCAAACTCGGCGTTCTCCGCGAGGAAGCCATAGCCGGGGTGGATGGCGTCGACCTCGATCTTCTTGGCGAGAGCGATGATCTCGTCGATCCCGAGGTAGGCGTCGATCGGCTTCTTCCCTTTCCCGACCTGGTAGGCCTCGTCCGCCTTGTAGCGGTGGAGCGAGAGCTTGTCCTCTTCCGAATAGATCGCAACCGTGCTGATCCCAAGCTCGGTGCACGCGCGGAAGATGCGGATCGCGATCTCACCGCGGTTGGCTGCCATCACCTTTTTGAATTTCCTCTGCTCCATTGCCGCTCCTTTTTGCCCAAAGGCGTAATAGTGAAAACCTAAAAGTGAAACCGAATTCTGGTAACGCTTTACCGCTTTTATTTCAACTAGTTCCGTCAATGCGGCGCTATAAAAGCAGATCGGTCCGGGTTTGTCAATACGGAATAATGTTATATTGCGGTCAAACCCGAGCCCATTTCGGAAGTGTCAGTGATTGCTGGAAAACCAGCGGTCCCGCGTTTCCGTTAAGGTAAAACGGCTGTCCCATTTTCGGAATTATTGCCTTTTCGTACCACATTGACACTTACGCCAGGTCGTAGGGTCGGCACCCCGTGCCCACCGTCCTGCCGGGGAATCGGTCGTCGCGTTTCGTTCCTCCACGCGACCTGCGACGTACGTCACTCGGCCATTATTGTTCATGGTTTCCTGGTTCATTGTCTCATTGAGCACGGTGCCAGCGCCGCAAGCTTGACAATACCTTGCCGGATCAAATAGTATGGTTCTCTTGCTCGTACTGCGGCCAAAACATGCCGCGACGGGTTATTCCTGAGGCCGTTTCCTTTCCGCTTTCGGAAACGGGACGGCCGCCACGGCAGGTTCCGCCGCAATAAGACGATTGCCGGCCGAACCGCCCAACGGAGAAAAATCTTGCCCTGGAAAGCAATCGGCATCTTCGACTCGGGGGTCGGAGGGCTGACCGTCCTCAAGGCGATTACCGCCGCCCTGCCGCAGGAAGATACCATCTACCTCGGCGACACCGCCCGCGTTCCCTACGGAACCAAGTCGCCGGAGACGGTCATCCGCTACTCGCGCCAGATCGCGTCCTACCTGATGAGCCACGACATCAAGCTCCTGGTGGTCGCCTGCAATACCGCATCCGCGGTCGCCCTCCCCACCCTGCGCCGCGAACTCGCCATCCCCATCGTCGGGGTGATCGAGCCGGGAGCCCGCGCCGCGGCCGCCGCCACCAGAAGCGGCAAGGTCGGCGTGATCGGGACCGCGGCCACCGTCAAGAGTTCCGCCTATACCAAGGCGATCAAGAAGATAAACCCGGAGATAGAAGTGGTGACCCGTGCCTGCCCGCTGTTCGTCCCCCTGGCCGAGGAGGGGTGGATCGACAACGAAGTTGCCCGGCTGACCGCCCAGACCTACCTGAAACCGCTCCTGGACGAGGGGGTGGACACGCTGGTCTTAGGCTGCACCCACTATCCCATCCTCAAGGGGACCATCGCCGAGGTGATGGGACCGGAGGTGACCCTGGTCGATTCGGCCGAGCAGACCGCTCTCACCGTGGCACAGATCCTGGGCGAGCGCAAACTGCTCCGTCCCGAGGGTGAGCAGGGGAACCACCATTATTACGTGACCGACATTCCGGCAGGCTTTATCAGGGTGGGGAACCGGTTCCTCGGCGGACGGCTTGGGGACGTCTACCAGGTAAGCCTGGAGGATGACGCCCGGGAAGGGGGAGATGGTGCGGCGCAAGATTAAGAAAGCCAAGGGGATGCTCGGGTTCGCCTTCGTCCTGCTCGCCCTGGTGCTCGGGGCGCTGGTGGCGCGCAAGTACGAGACGGCACAGCGCAAGGTGGAGCAGGCCCCCCCGGTACAACCGGCCGGGACCCGGGTGGTCTCGCTCTATTTCCAGGCCGCCGACGCGAGCGGCTTGGTGCGCGAAGGGCGCGAGATCGAAATCGGCGATTCCGTGGAGGAGACCATGGAAGCGGTGCTGGACGAGCTGATCTCCGGACCGGTGGGGGGCCTCGCCCCAACGCTGCCGCCGCAGACCCGGGTGCTCGGGGTTCAACTGAAAGGGGACGTCGCGGAGATCAACTTCGGGCACGAGCTGCAGGACGAGCTCCCGGCGGGAAGCTCTGCCGAGACCACCGTGGTCACGTCGGTAGCCGATACCGTGGCGGCCAATTTCCCCACGGTAAAAGAGGTCCAGTTCCTGGTCGAGGGGGCGGTCCCGGAGACCCTGAAGGGGCACGTCGACCTGCGCCACCCGATCAAGCCCGATTTTGCGAATACCAAGTAGTTCAGATCAGACTGATCGGTCGGATCCGACGGATCGGTCCGATCGGTTTTTCATTTCGAGGAGGAGACGATGAAGAAGCCGTTTTTGCAGGCCATCAGGGAGCGGGTGCTGGTTTTGGACGGGGCGATGGGCACCATGCTCCAGGAGCGCGGCCTGAAACCGGGGCAGTCCCCCGAGGAACTGAACCTCCTCGCCCCGGAAGTCGTGGGCGGCGTGCACGAGGCCTACGTCGCGGCGGGCGCCGACATCATCGTCACCAACACCTTCGGCGGCAGCTCGGCAAAGCTCTCCCATTACGGGCTGGAGGACCGGGTCGCCGAGATCAACAAAAAGGCGGTGGAGATCGCCCGCAAGGCCGCGGGTCCCGACGCCTACGTGGCCGGCTCCATCGGCCCGACCGGTCGCTTCCTGGAGCCGGTCGGTGACATGAGCTTCGACGAGGCCGCCGCCATCTTCGGCGAGCAGGCCGCCGCCCTCATCGAAGGGGGGGTCGACGCGATCTCCCTGGAGACCTTCCTGGACATCAAGGAGATCCGCGCCGCGGTGATCGCCATCCGCGAGCTCTCCGCCGATCTCCCCATCATCGCCATGCTCACCTTCGAGGAGAAGGGCAGAAGCGTGCTCGGCTCCCCGCCCGAGGCCGCCGCCATCACCCTGGAAGCGGTCGGCGTCGACATCGTCGGCTCCAACTGCGGCCTGGGGGTCGACGGCATCTACGACATCCTCAAGGCGATGCGTTCGGTCACCTCGCTGCCGCTCATCTCCCAGGCCAACGCCGGCCTCCCCATCCTCAAGGACGGGGTCACCGTCTTCCCCGGCACCCCCGACGACATGACCGCCTACCACGACCGGCTCATCGAGCTCGGCGTCCGGATCATCGGCGGCTGCTGCGGCACCACGCCGGCCCATATCAAGGCGATGCGCGCCGCGCTTGACGGCAAGAACGTCCCCTTTGTCCCGAAGGATGCCGGGAGCACCACCTGGCTCTCCAGCCGCGGCTCGTTTACCGCCATCGGCGGCGGCCACCCGGTTGCCACCATCGGCGAGCGGATCAACCCGACCGGCAAGAAACTCTATTCCCAGGAGCTGCGCGAGGGGAAGGTCGCCTACATCCGGCGCGAGGCCCTGGAGCAGACCGAGCTCGGTGCGACGCTCCTCGACGTGAACGTCGGCACCCCGGGGATCGACGAGCCGGCCGCCATGGAGCGGGCCGTCTTCTGCGTGACCGGGGCGGTGCAGACGCCGCTGGTGCTGGACTCTTCCTCGCCGGAAGCGCTGGAGCGCGGGCTTAAGGCCGCCGACGGCAAGGTGCTCATCAACTCGGTGAACGGCGAAGAAAAGAGCCTCGCCGCGGTCCTCCCCCTCGCCAGGAAATACGGCGCCGCCCTGGTCTGCCTCACCCTGGACGATGCGGGGATCCCCGCCACCGCCACCGGGCGGGTGGCAATCGCCGGCAAAATCGCCGAGCGGGCCGCGGCCGCCGGGATTCCCCGGCGCAACCTGGTGGTGGACTGCCTCACCCTCACCGTCAGCGCCGAGCAGAAAGGGGCGCTGGAAACCCTGGATGCGGTGCGCCGCGTGAAGGGGGAACTGAACCTCAATACCGTGCTCGGGGTCAGCAACATCTCCTTCGGCCTCCCCTGCCGTCCCTTGATCTCCTCCACTTTCTTCTCCATGGCCATGCTCTCCGGGTTGGACGCCGCGATCGTGAACCCCAAGGAGCAGGCGATGATGGCCGCCTGGCGCAGCGCCATGGTGCTTTTGCACCGCGACGTCAACGCCGCGGCCTACATCGACGCGTACAAGGGTGCGGTCGCCGAGCCGGCCGGGGCAGCCGGCGCCGCCGAACCGGAAGGGATCCGGGGCCGCCTGGGCCGCGCGGTGATCAACGGGGAGCGGGAAGGTATCGAGGCGCTCGTCGAGCAGGCGCTCGCCGAGGGGCTCACCCCGATGCAGATCAGCTCCGAGGCACTGCTGCCCGGACTCGAAGAAGTCGGGCGCCGTTTCGAGAAGGGGTCGTTCTTCCTGCCGCAGGTCATGCAGTCGGCCGACACCATGAAGGCGGCCTTCACCCGGCTCAAAAAGGAGCTGACGGGAAGCGGCCTCGCCTCGCTGGGCAAGATCCTCATCGCCACCGTCGAGGGGGACATCCACGACATCGGCAAGAACATCCTGGTGACCCTTTTGGAAAACAACGGTTTCGAGGTGATCGACCTGGGCAAAAACGTCGCCGCCGCGAAGATCGTGGCAAAGGCGCAGGAGCTCCAGGTGGACGCGGTGGGGCTCTCCGCCTTGATGACCACCACCATGGCGCAGATGGAAAAGGTGATCGCCCTTTTGAAGGCCGAAGGGGTCAAGAGCTTTACCATGGTCGGCGGTGCGGTGGTGACCGGAGACTACGCCAAGGAGATCGGGGCGGACCTGTACGCCAAAGACGCCATGGAGGCGGTGCAGCTGATCAAAAAAATGCTCGGAAAATAGGCGGTTTTCCGGCCGCGGTGCCGGAAACCCCCTTTCGGTAATATCGCTTGCAACGGCGGTTCTGCTGTGCTAATTTGGCGGAGGTCCGCCATTTGGCGTACAGGAAAAATCGGCGATGATCGCAGGATTTAACCACAATATCCGCTACAAAGGGGTCATCTTCCACGTCCAGACCGAGGACGGCGGGATCAAGAACCCCAGGATCGTCACCCAGCTCTTCATGGGAGGCACCATCATCTGCTCGCAAAAGACGAGCTACGCCGACATCGTCAGCACCGACCAGGTGCGTGAAGTCGTGGAGGCGATCATGAAGGAGCAGCACAAGGAGATGCTGCGGCGGCTGACCGGTGGCGAGTTCGACGCTCGTGCCTTCCCACCCGGCTGACCCCCACCCACTCTTCGCTCACGCGGTCCCGAGAGGACCGGCACCAAAGATGCCGGTCCCCCTATGCAGCATGCATAAGATAGAACGCACCCCCCGAAAGGAAACCTTTGTGAAACAGAAGATTGCAGAGCTCGAAGAAAAGGCCAGACGCCTGCGCGTCTCCATCGTGAAAACCCTGCACAAGTCACAGTCCGGGCACACCGGCGGCTCCCTCTCCGCCATCGACATGATCTGCGCCCTGTACTTCCACAAGTTGCGCCACAACCCCGCGGAACCCGCCTGGGACGGCCGCGACCGCTTCGTGCTCAGCAAGGGGCACGCCGCGCCGGCACTCTACGTGACCCTCGCGGAAGCCGGCTACTTCCCGGCCGAGGACCTCATGATGCTGCGCCGCCTGGGGAGCCACCTCCAGGGGCATCCGGACAGCAAGGGGACCCCGGGGGTCGACGTCTGCACCGGCTCTTTGGGGCAGGGGCTTTCCATGGCCAACGGGATGGCGCTCGGGCTCAGGCTGGACGGCAAGGCGAACCGGGTCTACGCGGTCCTGGGTGACGGTGAGCTTCAGGAAGGGCAGGTCTGGGAGGCGGCCATGGCCGCCGGCCACTACAAGAGCGACAATCTCTGCGCCATGATCGACCTGAACGGGCTGCAGATCGACGGCGAGGTGGCCAAGGTGATGAACGTGGCCTCGGTTTCGGACAAGTTCCGCTCCTTTGGCTGGAACGTCATCGAGATCGACGGGCACGACATGGGGCAGATCATCGAGGCTTTGGACCATGCCGAGTCCCACAAGGGGGCCCCGACCGCGATCGTGGCCAAGACCGTGAAGGGCAAAGGGGTCAACATCTTCGAGAACAAGGCCTCCTACCACGGCGTCACCCCCAACGACGAAGAGCTCCCCGTGGCGCTGAAGTGCCTCGGCTGCTGCGACTAGATCAAGGAAAGGAATTCATTATGATAGCAACCAGGGACGCTTACGGGGAAACGCTGGCCGCGCTCGGCGCCGAGAACGATCGGATCGTGGCGCTGGACGCCGACCTCTCCGGCTCCACCAAGACCGGGGTCTTCGCCAAGAAATTCCCGGAGCGCTTTTTCAATATGGGTATCGCCGAGGCCAACATGGTCGGGACCGCCGCCGGGCTCGCCGCGGTGGGCAAGATCCCCTTCGTCTCCACCTTCGCCATCTTCGCCGCCGGCCGGGCCTGGGAACAGATCCGCCAGTCGGTCGCCTACCCGAAAGCCAACGTGAAGATCGTCGCCACCCACGGCGGGGTCACCGTCGGTGAAGACGGCGGGAGCCACCAGTCGGTCGAAGACGTCGCCATCATGCGCGCCATCCCCAACATGACGGTCATCGTTCCCGCCGACGGCGAGGAGACCAAGGCCGCCATCCGCGCCGTTGCCGATTACAAGGGGCCGGTCTACGTCCGCCTGGGGCGCAACAAGGTCGCCAGCGTCTTCCCCGAGGGGCACAAGTTCGAGATCGGCAAAGGGAACGAGCTGGTTTCCGGCACCGACCTCACCTTCATCACCACCGGGCTGATGACCGCCCAGGCCCAGATCGCCGCCGAGAAGCTCAAAGGCGAGGGGATCTCGGCGCGGGTGATCCACATCGGTACCATCAAGCCTTTGGACCGCGAGCTCGTGCTCAAGGCCGCCCGGGAAACCGGCGCCATCGTCACCGGCGAGGAGCATTCCGTGGTCGGCGGGCTGGGGAGCGCGGTCGCCGAAGTTTTGAGCGAGGAGTGCCCGACCCTTTTGAAGCGGATCGGGGTGCTGGACCGCTTCGGTCTTTCCGGCAAGGCGGACGAACTTTTGAAGTACTTTGGGCTGAACGCTGAGGCCCTCATTGAAGCCGGGAGGGAGATCGTTTCGAGGAAGAAATGAAAACACCCCTTCGCGCGGCGCGTCGAGCGTTTCGCGACCACATCCGGTGCCGTTGCCCCCTTTCCGGGGGCTGGGGCCTGAACCAGAGGCTGCGCTCCCAGGGGGGCTTCACCTACCTGGCGGCCCTGCTCATGATGATCATTCTCGGGATCACCTTGTCCGGTGCGGTCCGGGTCTGGTCCATGCAGATGCAGCGGGAGAAGGAGGAGCAGCTGCTCTACATCCTCTCCCAATACCGCACCGCGCTCAGGCGCTACTACGGCCTCGACAAGGCCGGGGTAAACCCGAGCAACATCACCCAGGTCCCGCCGCTCAACGACCTCAAGGACCTGACCAAGGATCCCGGCAACGCCGGAACCGTGCGCTACCTGCGCAAGTCGATCTTTGCCATGAAGGACCCGATGACCGGCAAGGACTTCGACATCGTCAAGGACGCGACCGGGATCGTCGGGATCAAGAGCAAAAGCGAGGCCGAGCCGATCAAGAAGGGGAACTTCCCCGACGAGTTTGCCGACTTCGAGGGAAAGACCAAGTACAGCGACTGGCTGTTGAACTGCCGCTCCAACCCGAAACCGTCCACCGGCGGCAACGTGAACATCCCCGGGTCGACCCGGATGCCGTCGGGAACCCCGTCCCAAAGCTACGACAGCACCGGCGTCCCCGGCTGGGGTGCTCCGACGGGAAGCTCCACCCCGGGCGTTCCCGGATGGGGCGGCGGGGCAGCGGCCGGGCCGGCCTCCCCCGACGCGCCCGCCGGCCAATCGCTGGGAAGCCCGACCCCGGCGGCGCCGGGGCAGCAGTAGCAAGAAAGAACTCTGGCCCGCCCCTTGCGCCGGACCGATCCTGCCGATCGGTCGGATCCGACGACTGGTCCGATCAGACCGGGCGCGGGGAAACCCTGCCCCGACGCTTTGTGATGGAGGCACCCTGATAGTCAAGAGTCTTACAACGCGGGTCATCGGACTCACTATCTTCCTGCTCGTCTTCGGGATCGGCACCTTCGCGTTCCTGACCTTGAGGCGCGAGCAGATGCAGCTCATCAACTCGGCCCGCGAGAGTTCCGAGCTGCTCATCAACACCATCGAGCGCAGCGTCTACAACGCCATGCGCATCGGCAACACCGCCGACGTCCAGGTGATCCTGGAGATGGTCGGGCAAAACGAAAAACTGGTCGGCGTCCGCATCTTCCACCCCCACGGCGTGATCCTGAAATCCTCCCAGCCCGCCGAGGTCGGCCGCCTGGTCAACGAACGGGACTTCAAACTCTTTCTCAACAACAAGTGGACCGGCGTCTTCAACCTGGACGGGTACGGCGACGTGCTCAGCATGGTCAAGCCGATCTACAACGACAAGTCCTGCACCCTCTGCCACGGAAACAAGAGCCGGATCATCGGCCTGCTCAACGTCAACTACTCCCTGGCCGAGACCAAAAAGCGGATGGTCGAACTCACCAAGCTCTTCGTCCTGTCGACGTTCGCCATCATCTGTTTTCTCTCCTTCGCCATCTCCGCAGTCATGCTCAAGTTCGTCAAGAAGCCCCTCAACCGCCTGGCCGGGAACATGGCCAAGGTCGAGGCCGGCGACCTCTCGGTCCGGATGACCAGCCAGGGGCAGGACGAGATCGGCAAGCTCATCACGAGCTTCGACTCGATGGTGGACCGTCTCGACAAGGCGAAAAAGGAACTGGAGGATCTCCACTTCCAGCAGATGGAGCGCGCCGACCGGCTGGCCTCGGTGGGTGAGATGGCCGCCGGCATCGCCCACGAGATCAAGAACCCGCTCACCGGTATCGCCGCCGCCATCACCGTGATGAAGGACGACTTCACCCCGGACGACGGCCGGGTCGGCATCATCAACGAGGTCCTGGAGCAGATCTCCCGGCTGGACAAGACGGTGAACGATCTCCTCTTCTTCGGCAAGCCGACCCTCCCCGAGCCGAGCTGCACCGATCTCAACGCCTCACTGCGCAAGATCCTCATCTTCGCCTCCCAGCACCGCGGCGGCAAGGACATCGAAAAAAAGCTGGAACTCCAGGAAGATCTGCCTCCGGTCTACGTGGACGCCAAGCAGATGCAGCAGGTCTTCCTCAACCTCTTTTTGAACGCGGTGCAGGCGATGCCGCAGGGAGGTACCCTGACCGTGCGCAGCACGCTGGTCCGGGAAGACGGAGGGGACCGGATCCGGGTGCTGGTGAACGACACCGGCCAGGGGATCCCGCCCAACATCCTGGAGAAGATCTTCACCCCCTTCTTCACCACCAAGGCGCAGGGGACCGGGCTCGGCCTCGCCATCAGCCACCGCTTGATTGCACAGCAGGGGGGAAAACTATCCGTGGCGAGCGAAGACGGGGTGGGGACCACCTTCACCGTCGAGCTCCCCGCGTACTGCCCGCGGCCGTCCGGCCCGGCCGAAGGGGAAGCAGCACATTCGTGTGTCACTGGAATCGCGCCGTCCGTGTGAGCCGGTCCGCCGGCTGAAGTAAGCAACACCATGTTGTGAAGGAGCTTTCATGCGCAAGACGAAGATAATGGTCGTAGACGACGAGCACCTGATCCGCTGGTCGTTAGAGCAGAACCTGAAGAAGCAGGGATACGAGGTCTGCACCGCCGGCACCGGCGAGGACGCCCTGAGGCTCGCCCGCGAGGAACAGCCGGAACTGGTCCTTTTGGACTACCACCTCCCCGGGATCAACGGTCTCGAGGTGCTGCAGCGCCTCAAGGAGATCGACGAGGAGATCATCGTGATCATGGTGACCGCCCAGGGTGGGCTGGAAACCGCGGTCAACACGATGCGCCACGGCGCCTACGACTACATCAACAAGCCCTTCAACCTGGACGAAATGGCGATCGTCATCCGCAAGGCGCTCGAGACTTCGGACCTGCGCCGCGAGGTGGTCCAGCTCAGAAGCGAGCACAAGAAACAGGGGCCGCCCCAGATCCTGGGGAACTCCAAGCACATGAAAACGGTGCTGGAGATGATGTCCAAGGTCGCCAAAAGCGACGCGGCCACCGTCCTGGTGCAGGGGGAATCGGGGACCGGCAAGGAGCTGGTGGCGAAATACATCCACTTTGCCTCGAACCGCGCCGAAAAGCCGTTCGTCGCCATCAACTGCGCCGCGGTTCCGGCCACCCTTTTGGAAAGCGAGCTCTTCGGCCATGAGAAGGGGGCCTTTACCGACGCGAAGGCGTCCAAGAAGGGGCTCTTCGAACTTGCCGACGGCGGGACCGTCTTTCTGGACGAGATCGGGGACATGGAAATCGGGATGCAGGCGAAGCTGCTCCGCTTCCTGGAGGACCGCACCTTCCGCAGGATCGGCGGCTCCAAGGAGATCCCGGTCGACGTCCGGATCGTCTCGGCAACCAACAAGGACCTCATCAAAGCCATCGAGGACAAGTCCTTCCGAAACGACCTCTACTACCGGCTCCAGGTGATCCCGATCTTCCTTCCGGCGCTGCGCGAGCGCAAGGAAGACATCATTCCCCTGGCGAACCACTTCATCGATCTGTACTCCAAGGAGTTCAACAAGTCGATGAAGGGGATCTCCAGCATGGCGGAGAAGCTCCTCATCGAGTACAACTGGCCGGGGAACATCCGCGAGCTGAAAAACGTCATCGAGCGTGCCATCATCCTCGGCACCGACGAGAACCTGCTGCTGGAGAACCTGCCGCTGGAGATCGTGGCCAAGGCCTCGACCGTTTCGGTTCCGATGGCGACCTTCAAGCTCCCCCCCGAGGGGATCGACATCGAGGAAGTGGAGCGCGAGCTGATCAAGCAGTCGCTGGAAATCACCGACTGGAACCAGTCCAAAGCGGCGAAGAAGCTGAACCTCGGCATCGACGCCTTCCGCTACCGGATGAAGAAGTTCGGCTTCCTCAAGTAGCGCCCCGCACCTGCCATGCAAAAGGCCGCTCCGGAAATTCCGGAGCGGCCTTTGTTTTTTTGGGGAAAAGCCCCGGCGTGCGGATCGGACCGACCCGCGCGGGCTTTATTTACTGCGCCGCCGATTCGATCCGGAACTCCGCCCCATCCGGCGCGTTCCGGGCAATCAGCCGCCCCCCCATGTTGTTCTCGATGATGACCTTGGACATGTAAAGGCCGACCCCGGTCCCCTTGTCCGGCCCTTTGGTGGTGAAGTAGGGGTCGAAGACCTTGTCCAGCACCTCCTCGGGAATCCCCCCCGCGTTGTCGCGAATGGTCACCACCGACTGCCCCCCCTCCTCGAAGAGCCGTACCTCGATCTTCGGGTCGGCGACCCCCCGCTCGGCGAAGACGTCCCGCGCGTTGAGCAGGATGTTGAGCAGCACCTGGGAAAATTCGCTGGGATAGCCGTGCACCAGCGGATTGCCGTTTTGGCTCACCTCGACCCGGATCCGGTTGGCCCTCATGCTCCCCTCGATGATGGAGAGCACCTTCTCCACCGACTTCACCGTGCTGAAGGTCACCTTCTCCTTGTCCGGGCGGAAGAAGTAGCGGAAGTCGTCAATGGTCTGGGACATGTGGAAGACCACCTGCATCACCTTCTCCACGGTCCGCTCCAGGTACGCGTGGCTGAAATCCCCGGCCTCGTAGCAGATCGGCAGCTCCTGGATCATCAGCCCCAAGGCGTTGAGCGGCTGGCGCCACTGGTGGGCGATGTTGCCGATCATCTCACCCAGGGCGGCCAGGCGGCTTTGCTGGATCAGCAACCGCTCCTTCTCGCGCAGGTCCTCGACCGCCCGCAGCCGCTCCAGGGTCTCTTCCTGCAGCGCCTTCTCCGCCGCCCGGCGCCGGCTCTCCCGGATCAGGTTGCCGAGCCCGAACGAGATGTCGTTCCCCATCTGCCGAAGCAGCGCCACATGCTGCAGGTCGAAGAAGTCCTTCTCCCCGGCGTAGAGGGTGAGCGCGCCGATAACCCGGTTCTCCTCCTTGATCGCGATCGAGGCGGAAGCCCGGATGCCGAAGCGCCGTCCCCGCTCGTGCCAGGGGCGGGTGTGCGGATCGTTTTGGAAGTCGTTGCAGATGTAATAGGTCCCGTTGCGCAGGGAGATCCCGGTCGGCCCCTCCCCCTCCGGCTCATTCTCCAGCGTGATCTGCATGCCGTCGAGGTAGCTCGTCATGCCGCTTGCCGCCACGGTGCGGACCGCACCGTCTTCCTCCTTAATGATCACCCAGGCGAGCAGAAATCCGCCGTGTTCGACCGCAATCCGGCAGAAATCCCGGAAGATCGATTCCCGGTCGGTGGCACGGACCAGGGCCTGGTCGATCTCGCTCAGCACCATGTACAGACGGTTCAGCCGGCTCAGGCTCGCCTCCGCCCGTTCCCGCTCGGAGATCTCCCCAAGGAGCGTCTCCACGGCCGCGGCCAGCTCCTCGGTCCGCTCCCGTACCCGCTGTTCGAGTTCGTGGTGGGCCTGGAGCAGGGAATCCTGCATCCGCTTGCGCTGCATGGCGATGGAAACCAGATCGGCAACCGTCTTCATCAGGGCGAGTTCGTCATTGGTGAACGAGTCCCGGCTCCGGGTGCCGAAGGAAAGGGTCCCCAGCACCACCCCCTGGGCCAGCAGCGGATGGCAGGCGTAGGCCCGCACCCCGTAGGAGCGGACCAGGTCGGTACGGGGGTCCGGGGTGGTCTGGATCTCTTCGGCCACGATGCGGCACCCTTCCTGGGCAGCGCAGCCGCAGACGGCGACCCCGTAGTCGAGCCACTCGATCAGCTCCGCCTCGGCTTCCGGGATGCCGGCGCAGGCATTGAGATGCAGGCGTCCCGCCTCCTCGTCCACGAGGAAGTTGAAGAACACGTCGCAATCCAGGAAGGCGAGGACCCGCTGGCAGGCGGTGTCGACCACCTGCTGCGGGGCATCCGACTTCAAAAGATCGGCGGTGGTCTCGGCGATCAAATTCAGCCGGTCGTTGCTGCGGCGCAGCTCCTGCTCGATCCGCCGCTGCTCGGAGATGTCCGTGTTGGTGCCGAACCAGCGGACCACGGTCCCGTCCTGGCCCCGCACCGGGAGGATCCGGGTGAGGAAGGGGCGGAAGACCCCGTCGGCGCCGCGCAGCGGGAAGACCATGTCGAACGGCTCTGCATTCGCCAGCGACTCCTGCCACCGTTGCATGACTCCCGGCAGCTCGGCGGGATCGTGGACCGACTGCCAACCCCACCCTGCCATCTGCTCCGGCGTGGTCCCGGTGTACTCGTACCAGCGCTGGTTGTACCAGAAGATCCATCCGTCGCCGTTGGCCATCCAGCAAAGCTGCGGGATCGCGTCGGCCAGGGTCCGGAACTGCAGTTCGCTCTGCCGGAGCGCCTCTTCCCCCCGCTTGTGCTCGGTGATGTCGCGCACGATCTTCGAGGCGCCGATGATCCGCCCGTGGCGGTCTTTTACCGGCGAGGCGGTGACCGAGACGTCGAGGAGGCGGCCGTCGCGGGTGATGCGCACCGTCTCGAAATGATCGGTCCGCTCGCCGGCGAGGATCCGGTGCAGGATCTCCTCCTCCTCGTGCTGCTGCTTGGGGGGGATGAGCAGGGTCACCGGGCGGCCGATCGCCTCCTCGGCACGGTAGCCGAACATCCGCTCCGCGCCGTCGTTCCAGGAGACGATGATCCCGTCCCGGTCCTTGGAGATGATGGCGTCGTCGGAGTTCTGCACCACCGCGGCAAGCCGCGCCTGCACCTCTTCGGCGCGCCGGCGCTCGGTAACGTCGGTTACCGAGACCACCGCCAGAACCGGTTGTCCTTCGTGGTCGCGGGCCAGGGTACCCCCGTAGCTGAAGATACGTTCCAGCCCGGTATCCTTGCGCCGCACCCGGACTTCCCAATCGCGCAGCGTCTCGCCGGCCAGGATCCGCGCCAGCGGCCAGCGCTCGACCGGAAGTTCCCCCTCCTCGGTCGCCAGCACGAAGGTCTCGGCCAGTTCGGGGAGCTTGCGCCGGCACTCCTCCAGTGAGGTAAAGCCGTGCATCGCCAGGGCCGTCGGGTTCCAATGGAAGAGGTTTCCTTCCAGGTCCGCCGTCACCACCCCGTCGTTCAGATGATCGAGGATGGTCTGGATTTCAGCCAGATGGCGCTCCACCTGCAGCTTGCTTTGGCGCAGCTCATCTTCAGCCCGCTTGAGCTCGGTGATGTCCCGTGCCACGTGGACCGAGCCGACCAGTTCCCCCTCCCCGTCGGTGAGCGGGGTGGTGGTCACCAGGAATTTCCCGCCCCACTGTTCCTCGCTGATCTCAACGGTATGCTCGGTGCCGTCGCGCAGCGTCTGTTGGTGCGGACAGTGGGGATGCGGGGTGTCGGTGCCGTGGAAGGTCTGGTGGCAGATCCGGCCGATCCATTCCTGGGGGGTGATCCCGACCCTTTGCGCCATGGCACGGTTGGCGCGCAAGACGCGGTGCTGCGGGTCGACGATGGCGATCAGGTCGGGAACGGTGTCGAAGGTCCGCTCCCATTCGTCCTTGGCCTTGGTGATCGCATCTTCCATCCGCTTGCGCTCGGTGAGGTCGACCAGGGTGACCACGATCCCTTCGGGCCCGGCCTCCCCAAGGTAGGGGAGCACCCGCATCAGGTAATGCCGCCCGCTCCCCGGCAGGGGCCATTCCCGCTCCACCGGCGCGCCGCCGTTGATGATCGCTTCGGCATCCTCGGCAAGCCCTTCCCAGGCGGCGATCCCCGCCAGGTGGCGGAAGGGGCGGCCGACATCGGAGGGGATCAGGTTGAGGATCCGGGCAAAACTCGGGGTGAAGCGCTTGATATTGAGGGCCCGGTCGAGAAAGAGGGTGGCGACCTCGGAACTGGCGAAGAGGTTCTCCATGTCGCTGTTGGTCCGGTGCAGCTCCTCGACCGTCGTCTGCAGCTCGGTGTTTACCGTCGCCAGCTCTTCGTTGAGCGCCTGAAGCTCCTCCTTGGAGGTCTCCAGCTCTTCGTTGGTCGACTGCAGCTCCTCGTTGGCCGACTGGTACTCCTCGTTCATCGAGACGAGCTGCTCGTTGGCGGAGAGGAACCCTTCCTGGGTCGCCTCCATCTGCGCCGAGGTCGCCTGGAGCTGCTCGTGGGTGAGCCGGAGCTGCTCCTCGAGCTGGCGGATCAGGAGGTCCTTCTCCGCGCCTCCCTCCTGCCTTTCCCCGGGCACCGCCAGCGGGGGAGGTGGTGGGGCCGGCTCGAAGATGACCAGGGCCTGGGCGGCGGCCCCGGTGCCGGGAAGCGGCTGCACCACGAGGTTTACCGCCTCGGCCCCGTCGGCGAGCTGCACGCCGCGCAGCACCGTCTCACGCTGATCGGCGAAGGCCTTGAAGATGGCGGCCCGAAGCAGGGGACGCAGCTCCTCGCGCGCCATCTTCAGGACGTCCCGGGTGAGCTCCCCCTCCGGGATCTCGAGAAAGCGGCTCACCCGCCCCGACACATGCACCACCCCGTACTTGTCGTCGACGACGACGGAAGGGGGGGCGTACCGCTCCAAAAGTACCTTCTCGATGATCGAGGCGGCCGAAGGCTGGGAGTTTCCGGCAGTGCGGCGCCCCGTCACGGTGGCGAAGCGGGTGACCGGCACCGGCGTCGGGAAGAGGCAATCCCCCCGCACGGCGCAGTCGAGGCGGCGGAAGATCTTCCATTTCTTGCTGACCGGGGTGAAAAGGTCGGAACGGCTGCCGATGGTCTCGGCGGAGCCGAGAAAGAGGACGCCGTCGGGGCGGAGGATCTGGTGGAACATCGGGACCAGGCGCTGCTGGAGTTCCTGGTTCAGGTAGATCAGGAAGTTGCGGCAGACCAGAAGGTCGAGCCGGGAAAAGGGTGGGTCCTTGATCAGGCTGTGGTGGGCGAAGACCACCATCTCCCGCAGCTCTTTGGAGACCCGCCATCCCTCCGGGACCCTCACGAAGAAACGCTGCAGCCGCTCCGCGCCGATTTCCGCGGCGGCGGCCTCGGAATAGACCCCGGCGCGGGCCTGGGCCAGGGCGGCCTCGTCAATGTCGGAGGCGAAGAACAGGACGGGGCGGGCCACGGCTTCCCGGGTCAGGTATTCCCGGACCAGCATCGCCATGGAGTAGACCTCTTCGCCGGTGGCACAGCAGGCGTGCCAGATCCGCAGCGGCTCTTCAGAATCGCCGGCGGCGAAGAGCCGGGGGATGATGCGCTGCTCCAGCACGGTGAAGGCTTCCGGGTCCCGGAAGAAACCGGTCACGCCGATCAGGATCTCGGCGGCGAGGGCTTCGGCTTCGGCTGGGGTCTCGGAGAGGTGGGAGAGATAGTCGCGGGTTCCGGAGGCGTCGGTGACGGCAATGCGCCGCTGGATGCGGCGGAGCAGGGTGCCCCGCTTGTAGGAGCTGAAGTCGTGACCGGTCTGCGACCTGACTATGGCGCAGATCTCCCCCAAATGGGGATCAGCGCCCTCGCTGCACCCTGCCGACAGATCCAGGAGCGGATCAGCGGGGTCGGTAAAGGCAGAGCCAGGCGGCCGCGTCGAGACGGTCCCCCCGGCTTCGGCAGGCGGCGATTTTTTGGTCATGACTCCTCCCGCAGCACGGCTAGGATTGGCGCCACGGATAGTAGCAGCATTTGAGAAATTAGAAAAGGGCCGATGCCGGAAAAATGTCCCCGGTCGTCAAGGCGGTCGCGCCCCGGCTTTCGGGCGTGGGCCGGCTCACGGCACGTAGGGGACCAGCATGGAACTGGAGGCTCCCGACTCGCGCAGAAAAGCGGCGATCCCCCCGACGTTCTGCTCGGTCATCGTGATGCCGGGGACCATCGGCACCCGCGGGATCAGCCGGTCGCCCAGGTCAGCGGCCAGCAGGCGGAAATTGGCGAGGATGGGCGCGTTGTCGGACCCGGTGTAGATCCGGTGCAGGGTCGGGTCGACGAATTTGAGGTCGAAGTAGACCAGGTCCAGAGACGGCAGGAGCTCGCGGCGGAATACGTCGTAGTCGAACACGCCGCAGGTCTGCAGCGTGAGGTGGGTGCCCTTCTCCTTGAGGTTATTGAGGAGGGTGGCCAGGTAGCCGGCATGGGGGGTCGGATCGCCCACGGCCAGGGTGACCCCGCCGCCGGTTGCCTGGTGCAGCTCGTAGTCCTCGAGGAGCGCGGCAACGAGCTGATCGACCGGCCACGGCTCACCGTAAAGGTTCCCCGCGGGAGCATTGCCGGCGCAGGCCCCGGCGGCTCCGGCGGCCCCGCCCCGTTCCATTTCGAAGGAGGGACGCGGGGCGCAGGCCGAGCCGTCGGCGGGATGTTTGCACCAGACGCAGCAGAGGGGACATCCCGGGAAGTGCACGGTGGTCCTGATCCCGGGGCCATCGGTGATGGATCCGTGAACGATGTCGAGGATGCAGGGAGCGGTCATGGGAGAGCCTTTGCCGAGGTGGGACACCGGGTGGGAACTCGGGCAAGGATGGTCGATGCTCTGGTTTTCAGAGTGAGAAGCGCCGATCGTATTACATTAACAATATCTTTTCAAGTCTTTTTAATCTTCACCCAGCAACAAGCTCCGGTCGCTTCCCGCGTGGTCAGGGGAGCAACCGGTGCACCTTGCCGGGAACGACCAGGCCGGCGCCGTCTTCCGGCGGCACCCGCCCCACCGGTAGCGTCACGGGACGACGTCGCCGGCATTGAACCCGTTGGAGCAGCTGAAATCCCGCTGGCAGAGGAAGGGGGTGGCGCAGTCATAGCCCTGAAAACAACAGAGTTTGGGGGGAGTACCGGGCTGCGCCGGCCAGTTGCTGGCCAGGGTGGCGCTCACCGACGGGTCGGCGGCGATACGGCGGGCAATCTCCGCCGCCAGTTCACGAAGATCGTACTCACTGTCGTCGAGCATGGCGTCCTCCTTCAGCGTTTCCCGCCGCGGCGACCGACTCCCCGGTACCGCGGGGCAGTTCCCCCATTCATCACGGCCGGGCCTCGGGCCCGGGACCTTCCTTTCTCGGCGGCGGCAGTTCGGTCTGGATCGGCTCTGCCGCCCGTTTGGCCACCGAAAAGGCGTGATCCTGCAGGCTGGGCCGGAACAGGCTCCCGGTCTCCTGGTAGTTGCCGGCCAGGCATCCGCCGACATACTCGGCAGCGATCCCCAGGGACTCGCAGGCGCTCTCCAGCTCGACGCAGCCGACCAACTGGGCCCGGTTGACCAGGTGGGTCAGCCCGTACCGCACGTCGCCCAGCTTGCCGAGCAGGTTCCGGCTGTCCAGCGCGAGCACCTTGGAACAGCTCGATACCTCTCCGGTCACCGAAATCGAGATGCTGTCGCGCCCGGCCTGGCATCCGAAACGCGGCACCGGCCCGTCTCCCTCCTCGAATTCGGCGATCCGCAGCTCCCGCTGCCCCTCGCGGTACCACGCGCCCAGCCGTCGCATCTGCTCGTCGTAGGCCGCGATCTCCGCGCCGTTCCAGGTCACCCCCGAGGCGTGCCCGATCAGGAACTGGTTCACCCCCTCGGCATGCAGTTCCCTGACGTCGTCGAAGAGCTGCGGCGCGTTGGCCGGCATCACCGTCATCTTGACCCCGATCCAGGGCTGCCGGGCCTTGAGGAGCCGCAGCGCGTTCAGCACCCGGAGGTACGTCCCCCCCCCTTTCCCGTCGCGCCGATAACGGTCGTGGCTCGCGGCGGTTCCGTCCAGGCTGAGCAGCACCTGGATGCGGTGCCGCGCCAGGTACTCCACCAGACGCTGGTTGAGCAGTATCCCGTTGGTGGTGATATTGAAACGGACCATCTGCCCCGTTTCGGCGGCCCGTTCCTCGGCGTATTCGGTCGCGGCGATGAGGGTGGGGAGGTTGAGCAGCGGTTCGCCACCGAAGTGGGTGATGTCGAGGCACGGGGCGTTCCCGGAGTAGGCGATCAGGAGGTCGACGGCCCCCAGGGCCACGTCGACCGGCATGTTGCGGGGCCGGCGCATCTGTTTCCCGAAACAATAGGTGCAATCGAGGTTGCAGGCCTCGGTCAGCACCAGTTCCATCTTGGTGATGGGAGGAAACAGGCTGGCGTTGAGTTCCCGCGTCGCGTGGTAGATGAGGGTCCGGGCCTCTCCATCGGTCAGGACGTTTCCGGCCCGGAGGCGGTGCGCCAGGGCGGGCAGGTCCGGAAGGTCCGCCAGCAGGGTCCTGCTGATTTCGTCTGCCAGCCTTTTGGTCTCAGCACTGTCGGCCATGGTTTCCCTCCCTTTCCCAACGATTGGTGGCCGCCTGCTGCGCGGCGTCCGTAACTGACATTTGCTACCGGCATCGAACCGGTGGTCCTGGCAACGTTTTACCGTCAAACGGCGGAACTGCCGAAGCGCTGCTTCCCCGCCCAATCATCGTTCCCGCGATTCCTCTCAAGTACCTTTTCAGCCAGTTCACGTAGCCGCTCCTGAGAGTGCGGCTCCTCTTCCAAGGGATTCTGGGCCGTGGAAAGAGTCCGGCAAAAAGATTAGCAACGTCCAAGAAATATCACCTGTCGCAGCTTTGTCAAAGAACAGGTATCGTCAAAGAGTTCGTGGTGCGGATCTGACTGGACCCAAGGAAGGCTTTGCAGAAAAAATCGGGAAACAACTCCAGTGGCAGGCCGTTTTGCAAGAGTGCGCTATGCTGAAGTACTCACGGAGCCCCAACGGGCCAAAGCCGACTCCGCCCTTGCCCGGGGCCGCAGGCCGGGCACCACACGCCATGACCCTATCCAAGGTAATCAAACGAACCGCGCTGGCCTTTCTGGTCCTGGTGCCGGCGGCGTGCGCCGGCGTCGGCCGCGGCATGGAGGGAAACCTCTACGAGAAGACCGGTATCTTCTCGCTGATCGCGCTGGTCCTTTTCGCCATGGTGATGACCCCTTTTCTGAGCGGGTTGGGAGAAAACCGGGCCTTTGCCCGCTATCGGGAGCGGATCCGGGCCGCGGCGCCGATCCCGATCGCTCCGGAGCTGCTCACCCGGCATCCGGTCTACGTCTGGGACTACCGGAACTCCTTCCACAAGCTGGTCTTCACCGCCGACGGCTCGTATGCCGAATCCTCCATCACCACCACCAACGGCAAGGAGCCGGAGACGGTGCCGGCGGGAAGCTGGGAGCTGACCCCACAGGGAGTGCTCCGCCTCAGGCCGCGGCTCACCGGCAGCGATCGGGACTACGCCCGGATCTCCGCGGAACATCCCCGGCTCCCCGCCCTGATGCGGATCGGTCCGGTATCGGTCGAGGCGTGGTACCTGGGGCCGGACGGGCTGGCCCAGGTGCAGATCTCCTGCTTCGGTTACAGCGGAGCCGTCCCCCCGGTGGAGCGCTTCAGCGCCGAAACGGTCCGGGGACGGAGCGTCTACTGGGTCACCTATCCAAGCCTCGTCCCGATCTCAAGCTACGAGGTAGAGATCGCTCCGGAACTTTCCTTCGGGCTGCTGGTCTTCAACGAAGACGGCACCCTCACCCGGTCCATCGGCAACACCGTCGACGGGAGCCCCGATTACCGTCCATCCTTTTCCGGCACCTGGCGGGTTGCGCCGCAGTACGGCATCCTGCATCTGTGGGTCGGCCACCTCCACACCGAAGTCACGCTGCAGTCCCGAAACGCCGCTTCGGAACAGCTGATGGTCAGCACCCCCGAAGGGAGCGAGCTCTGGTTCCTCGATCCGGAGCGGGGGCGGGAGGAGCTCGCCCGCTACCTCGCCATCGCTACCGAACTGGGTCCGGACAACTCCCGCCGTTTCCTCTAGTCGTCCTCAATGCTTTCTTAATATTCACCCCATTGCTCCACATTGGCTCCTCATTCTCCTCCTATCGTAGGACCATCGATTGATCACCACCCAACCATAAGGAGAATGCCGATGAAAAAGGTTCTCAGATCACTGCTCGTCGTCACCGCCCTCGCCTCCGCCACTGCCGTCACCTCCACCCAGGCCTTCGCCGACACTGCGGCTCCGGCGGCCGCACCCCAGGCCGCGACCGGTTCGGATGCGGACCAGCCGACTCACTTCCGGGGCAAGCACCACCGCGGACACCGGTTCTTTGCCCGGCTCGCCCGCAAGCTCCAGTTGACCGACCAGCAGAAGGCCCAGGCGAAAGAGCTCTTCCGCAGTAACCGTGACCAGGCGAAACCGCTTCTCGCCAGCCTGAGGACGGAGGGACACCAGCTGCGCACCCTGGTCCAGTCCGGGACCGCCGACGAAGCCGCGCTGCGCGCGCAGAGCGCCAAGGTGGCCGCCATCCAGGCGGACCTGGTCGTCCAGCGCGCCCAGGCAGCCAAGCAGTTCCAGGCCCTCTTGACCCCGGACCAGCTGACGAAGCTCAAACAGATCCAGGCCAAACGGGAGCAGAGGTTCCAGGAAAGGGTGAACGGGCTCGACTAGTACCAAGCCCCAGCAAACGCGAAACGCGCCGGAGCTGTCCCGTCCGGCGCGCTTTGCGTTGCGTTGGAAAATGCTGAAAACTGGACCCGGTAAACGTTTTCCCCTCTCCTGCGTTACCTGAACAGATGCACCAGTACGCAGATACGAGGTGACCGAGATGAGAAACGCTCGCATATACATAGCATCAGCACTGCTGCTCGCCACCGGTGGCTGCGCCACGCTCCCCTCGGGCCCCAGCGTCACCGTCTATCCGGCGCGCTGCAAGTCTTTCGAAGCCTTCCGGACCGAGGATGCGACCTGCCGGCAGTGGGCCGAGCGCCAGACGCAGTCGGCCCAGGAGACCCACGATCAGGATGTCGCCAAAGGTGCGGTAACCGGAACGGCGGTCGGAGCCGGAATCGGCGCGGTACTCGGCTCCGCCGCGCACAATCCCGGGGCGGGAGCGGTCATCGGCGCAGGGTACGGCCTTCTGGTCGGCTCGCTGGCCGGAGCCAACGCGGGGGCCTCCGATGCGCGGGTGGCTCAGCGTCGCTATGACAACGCCTACGTACAATGCATGTATTCCTACGGAAACCAGATCCCCGGGTACCGGCGGGTGGCCCGGGCCGAACCGGCGGCCGCCCCGCCGCCTCCGCCGCCGGCCGTGGCGCCACCGCCTGCCGAAGCCGACGATTATGCCGCAACGCCCGAGCCGTACTTCGAGGAGGCACCGCGCTTCATCTACTCTCCCGAAATGAACATCTACGTCGCGGTGGGAGTCCCCTATGACCTGGTCTATACCGGGAGCGAATACTATTACTTCTACGGCGGCCGCTGGTACCGCGGCCCGTACTACAACGGACCGTGGGCCTACGTGCCGAGACGGAGCTATCCGGGGGTCTTCGTTTCCTACCGGGTAGGCGAGATCCGGCGCTACCGCGAGGCCGAGTTCAGGCGCTACGAGCGGGACCGGGAACACTACCGCGGCCGGCTCTACCGCCCGCAATACCGGGTCAGCCACCGGCACAACCGGGAAGAGCACCGCTGAGAGAGCCCCCACAAGGGATTGGGGACCTCAAGCTCACCCAGCCCCTTCTGTTTTCATATAGAGATGCAAAAAGAAAAGCGGCCTGACTTTCCTGGAAGTCAGAAGCCGCTTTTCTTTTTGGAATGGGCATTCGTGCCGCGGGAAATGAGCCGATCACGACGAGAACGGAACAATCGGCGCGAGCCCTGTGGGAGCGCCATTCCTGGCGCGATCGAGACTTACTCGCGCCAGGAATGGCGCTCCCACAGTTAAAAGCATCGGCACCGACCCTACCCCGCCGCGGCGTGCCGGTTGCGGCCGGCGCGCTTTGCCTCGTACAGGGCGCGATCCACCGCCGAGATCAACCCGTCGACGGTCATCCCGGCGGTGAAGACGCCGTAACCGATACTCATGGTCACCATCAGCGGCTCATCCTCCCACAGCGTCCGGGTACCGCGCACCTTCTTGATCAGCTTTTCCGCCACCCGTTTTGCCTCGGGCAGCCCGGTCTGCGGGAGGATGAGCAGGAACTCCTCCCCGCCCCACCGGCCGCAGATGTCCTCGCCGCGCAGATTGCCCCTGAGCGTGTCGGCAATGCCGCGGATGACGCGGTCCCCCGCCTGGTGGCCGTAGGTGTCGTTGACCTTCTTGAAATGGTCGATATCGGCGAGCATCACGGTAAAGGACTGCCCCCGCCGCTCCGAGCGCGATTTTTCCGACTCCAGGCGCGAGACGAGTTCCCAGCGGTTGGCCAGCCCGGTCAACAGATCGATGCGGGCAATGAGCTCCAGGCGGGATTTCAGCTCCATCAACTGGGACTGGTAGCTGTCGCTGATGCTGACCGTCTTGCTGAAACGGCGCAGCATCTTGCCGTACCGCTCCACGAAGTTCTCCACCTCCGGGGCCATCGGGTTTCCTTCGAAGGCCCGCTGGCGGACCAAGGCACGCATCTCCTTCAGGGCCTCGTCCTCGACCGGCTCCCGCGGCCCCTCAGCGCGCTTTTCCCGTTCCTGGGCCAGAAAATTCCCGGTGCGGTCGTTCACCCCCATGTTCCGGTAGGCGTCCTTGACACAGTCCGGGCAGATGCCGTGGCTGAACATGATGTCGACGTGACTGCTGAAGAAGGTCTCCAGCCGGTGCCAGTAGTCGTCATCGGAGCGGACCTTCTTGCAATACATGCAGATCGGCAGCGCCACGTCCTTGAGCTGGCGGTACTTCCGGGTCGCCTCCTCCAGTTTGCGGGCCATCTCCTGGTGCTGGGTTTCGAAGGCGTCACTGATGGTGAGGGTCTTGTTGAACCGGCGCAGGAGTTTCCGGTAGTTCTCCGCCAGCGCCGCGTATTCGCCGGCCAGGTCGACCGCCGCCGGCTCCTTCAGGACCTTGGCCGCCCGCTTCAACGCGACATCTTCGGTCATGGCTTTTTTGGGCACGGTGCCTACCTCACTCGTTGAGCGCAACGACGGCGAACGGGAAGGTGACCTCTTCCTTGAACTCCTCCGCCAAATCAAGCGAACGGGGATTCTCCCGGTCGTACTGCCAGGTGACCGTGACCGCGGTCCCTTTCTTGTGAGCCTCCTCGAGCAAATCGAGAAGATCCAGCATGCACTTGGTGCTGCTGCTGTTCAGGTAACTGACGTTGACGTCGAGATGGAACTCCGCCAGGGCGGTTAGGACCTCTTTCACCCAGCGTAGCATCGGTGCGTAGAAGTCGAAGGAGTTTTCCGGGTAGGACTCCCCCGCTATGCAAAGGCAGGAGCGCGCGGCATCGAACCTGATTTCAGGGGTAGAGACGGTCTGGGTGATATCTTGAAAAGGAAGCATCAGCTCCTCCTAAATCTGTACGGTAAGGGTGAAAAAGGAGTACCGGTCGTCAACGTCGCGGAAGCTGTAGGCCAGTCCCTGCGTGGCCCGTTTCGCCATCTCCATCAGGCCGATTCCCGCGCCGACGCTTCCTTCCGGGAGCTCCCGGCGCAGCTGCTGCCGGATCTCCTTTTTCAGCTCTTCGGGGCTTAAGGCATTGATGCGGTCGATCCTCCCCTTCAAGGGCTCGCGGTCCTCCTTGAGGATCACGTTCCCCGAGCTGATCGCGTAGGAATCGCCGCGCTTGGCGATCACGATGGTGGCGGAACCGGCATCGGCCACCGGCACTCCGCGCAAGGCAAGATAGTTGCGGGCGTTTTGGGTCATCTCGATGTAGGCGGAAAAAACATCCTGCACCGCCATCCGCGAAATATTCTCCCCTGCCAAGTGGTTCCTGATGGCGGTGCCGATCTCTTCGATGATGCTGTGCGAGAACGGGCCGTTGAAGCACATGAGGATCCCTTCTTGGGAAAACTGCTCTCTCAGCCGGAAAAGGTCCATATTCGCTCCTGTGTTTGCTCTGCTATCGGCCCGGGTCCGGCTGGTACCGGAATCCGAGCGTGGTGATGTCGTCGCGCTGGGCGTACATGCCGCGGAATTCGTTAAGGGTCTGCTCCAGTTGGGCCACCTGGGCCTCCAGGGGGAGATGGGCGTTGGCCGCGAGCACCGACTGCAGCCGCTGCGTCCCGAAACCGAAACCCTTGGCTCCCCCCGGTTCGTCCAAAAGCCCGTCGGTGGTGAGATAACAGCAGTCGCCGGGAGCAAGGAGCATCCGATGGTTGGTGTACCGGTAATCCAGCCGGGATCCCTTGTAGCCGACCCGCTGCCGGTCGCCGCGGATCTGGCGCACGGTCCCGCCGGAAACGAGGTGAAGGGGGAGTCCCGCCGCGGCGTAGACCAGCTCTCCGGTCTGGCGACGCACCAGGCAAATGCCGATGTCGAGTCCGGCGTCGACCTCCCTCATCTCCAGACTCCCGCGCACCCCCCGGTTCAACTCGCCGAGAATGGCGGCGGGGTCGTCGCAGCAGACCGCGTCGACGACGTGGGAGAGGACCGCGTTGACCGTCATGGTGATGAAGGCGCCGGGGACTCCGTGGCCGGTGCAGTCGATCACCGCCAGCAGATAGTGCTCCGGGTACTCCCGCAAGAAGTAGAAGTCCCCACCCACCAGGTCCAGGGGACGGTACAGGACGAAGTGTTCCCCCAGGGTGCGCTGGAGGGCCTCCCGCGACGGGAGAATGCCGCTTTGGATGATGCAGGCGTAGCGGATGCTTTCCAAAAGGCGCTGCTGCGAACTCTCCAACATCCGATAGGCCGCGGAAAGCTCGTCGGTGCGGGCTTTGACCTTGGCTTCCAGGTTGTTGGTATGGTCCAGGATGGTGGAACTCATCGTGTTGAAGGAGCGGGTCAGCTCCCCGAGCTCGTCGCGCCCCGGAACCGGCAGCGCCAGGTCGTAACGCCCGGCGGCGATCTCACCGGAAGCGCTGGAGAGGCGGCTCAACGGCGCCAGCACCATCCGGTTCATCAACAAGACGATGGTGACGATCACGAACAGCAGGGAAAGCGTCATGATCGCGATGATCGGGAAGAAGGCCTTCATGCTGATGACGCTGGAGACATCGACCAGGACCACGTTGAACCAGCCGATCCCCTGCAGATAGGACACCGCCAGCAGGTACTTCTTGCCGTGGACCACGGCCGGAAAGGCCCGGACCTCATCCTTTCCGGCCACCAGGGATTGGATCGCATCTTTGAGCTCGGCACGGTGGGCGGGGCGGTCGAGCAGCCGGTAGATGGTGAGCTTTTGGGCGGGATCGCGGACGTTCGCGTTGTGCTCGACGATGCTCCGGTCCCGGTGCGCCTCGATCACCCCGTTGCGGTCGATGAGGATGGTGGAGAGGCCTTTTTCGGACGAGTAGACGGTTTCCTTGAGGAAGTCGCTGACGTTGATGCCGCCGCCGCAGATCCCGGTCTTGTTCCCCCGGTCGTCCCGCATGACGGCGTTGAACCAGACTTTGGCTTCCTTGAGGGTCGCATTGTAGTCGAGGTTCAGCGCGCAGCCGTCGATGGTGCGCAGACCGTCGAAGAACCAGCGGTCGTGGCCCTGGGCGGGATCCAGCTGCACCATCTCGACGCGGCCGTTGCCGTCGTGCTCGTTGTAGAGGTAATAGTGACCGGTCTTTTTGAGGGCGACAAAGAAGCTCTTGTCATGAAAGAAGCGGCGGTAGCTTTCCAGCTCCGTGAGCGCCTCCCGGCGCAGGGACGGGGACTCCTCATGGGCGGCCCACTGCTTCACCGAGACGTCGTCGGCCATCTTCTGCGCCAGCGCGACTTCCCGGTTGATCAGGGAGATGATCTTGTTCTTTTCGAGGAGGGCCTGCTTGGTCCCGAACCGGAGCGCCATTTCGGCGATGATCCGGCTGATGCTGGTGTCGAAGGCAAAGAGCGTCGCCAATCCGATGACGGCGCTGATGACCAGGATCACCAGGATGAATTTCGACCTCAGGCTGTAGAGCTGCACCTGCTATCCTAAGAAAGGCCCGAAAAAGGGGCGTCATGACATGGAATCAGAGCGATTGCGGCATCAGTTCAGGTTGGCGCGGGAAGGAAGGAGAGGGGGGCAAATCGCCTGTCCGCGCAGCATACCCCCTCAGTGCGGTCGCGGTCAAGGCTTTTAAGACCATTCAGGTCCCTTTGTATCTTTGCCGCCCCCGCCAGCCAGGGGCGGGGCGGCTTGGCAACGGAGATTGCGGGCGGTATTGGTAAAAAAGAAGCGGCGGGCTTCCAAAGATGGGACCCCGGCGCTTCTTTTATATCGGCACCCTCATTCCCGTTTAAGGAAGATTGATTGCCTGCTGGACCGATGTCACCGCCTCCGGCGGATCGCGCCAGGAAGGGCGCTCGCACCGCAATGGGCCGTACGGCCCGAGCCAGCTCTTACATTTCGCGACAAATCTTTACACGCACTGAACACAATCCCCATAAATCTTTGCAGGTTATCCGCGATACGTCTGAAGTGAGTGCTTGTATCAGACAGGCCAAAACAAACAGAGGAGGATTACCATGGTAGGTTCAGTAGGCAGTTCGGGGGGATTCGATCTCACCAAGATGATGCAGATGCAGAAGAAGATGTTCGCGGCGATGGACAGTGACGGCGACGGTACGGTGTCCAAGGGCGAGATGACTTCGTTCATCCAGAACCTCGAGAGCGGCGACTCTCAGAGCAGCAGTTCCAGCAGTACCAGCAGCAGTACCGACGTCAGCAGCCTGGTCGACAGCATCTTCAACAACGCCGACTCCGACGGCAACGGTCTGTTATCGCTTCAGGAATCCGAAGCCAACCTGGCGAAGGTCGCCCAGCAGATGCAGAGCCAGAGCTCGACGGGCGGCGCGCAGGGCCCGGACGGGGGCAAGAGGAGCCAGATGAAGGAAAACTTCGACGCAATCGGCAGCGCACTCGATTCCGGGAACCTGGACGATGCCCAGGCAGCCTTCCAAAAGCTGCAGGAAAATGCCCCGTCCAACGGCAACCAGCCCCAGGAGATCACCGACCTCAGCAACGCGCTTAGCTCCGGCGACCTCGACGCCGCCAAGGAAGCCTATTCCCAGATCAAAGAGAAGATGGCCCAGGGCCCGCACGGGGCACCGCCGGACGGCGGCAGCGGCCAGACCCAATCCACCAGCAAAGAGAACGAACTGTTCAAGTCCCTGATCAGCATGATGAGCAGCGACCAGTCGTCGGATTCCTCATCCTCATCCAGTGATTCCAGCAGTTCGACGAGCAGCACTTCGGCATCGGGCCTGAAGGACCTCCTTGCCTCCGCGGTGCAAAACTACATGCAGTGGAGCAACGCCTACGCCCAGAGCAGCAACAGCACCCTGCTGTCGTCGTCGCTGTACGGCTAACAGCCGGAGCAAACAGGAACGGATGCCGCTTCCACCGAGCCTTTTCGGTGCCGGAGCATGGGGCTGGTCCTCGAAGAGGAAGCCTGGGAATACCGACCGACCGACGTATTCCCGCAGCGTGACGTGAAACGGCAGACGTAGAAAAGGGACTGGCTCCCTCGGGTGCCAGTCCCTTTTTCTTTCCACCTCGCTTCCCCGACGATCGCGGCCGGCTGCCGCTGGAGCAAGAGTACCCTTTTGGAGTAACCGGCTGGTGCTGGGCGGCGTTGATTGCGAGGGCGATACTCACGCAGGAAAGAATGCCCACCAGCTCAGGTAAGATGTTTTCGCGCTATCGCTTTTATCTCCTCGCTGTCGAAGGGCTTGCAGACATAGTCGTCAGCACCACACAGTTCCAGGGACAGTTCGATCTCTTCCCGCCGATTCGCGGCGGACACCATGATGATGGCGACAGGCTTGGTGATGTTCACCCGGTGTTCGTGCTCCCGGATACAGCGAACCGCCTGATTGCCGGTGAGCATCCCGGACATGTTCACATCCATGCAGATCATGTCATAGGGCCATCCCTCCGTTATCGCAGCGGCATGGCGGGAAACGGCCTCTTCCCCCGTCGCGGCGAAGTCAACCGCCCCGAAACCGGCCATGAGATGGGCGATCATAAGCCGGTCCATCTGCTGATCGTCGACCACCAGAATCCGCTTCCTTTTTTGTTCCTGCTCCATATCTCAACCTCCAAACTGGCTGCTGAACATCATATCGGCAAGAAAGCCGGAAAGTTTAAGGGAAACAGGCATCTGCGCAGCCAGCCCCCTCAGCCGGTCTTTCTGTCGACCTCTTTAGGGGGACAGGCACCATTTAATGTGAGGCACCTTTTTCCATGGAGAGGGACTGGCACCTGCGGAGCCAGTCCCTTTTGCGGCAGATCCCTCCCTATGTCTTTCGTTTCTTTAGGGGGACATTCTTTAGGTTTCTTTAGGGGGACAGGCACCTTTTAATGTGAAGATTTCGGCCACGCTTTCCGGGCCGAGGGGCTGGCACGTGCGAAGTCAGTCCCGTTTGCAGCAGTTCGTTAGGTTCTGCTTCTCACTCTTCAGCCTCCGGCTGGCCAGAAAGTTCCCATCCACGCCCCGGGTTCTTCCTCACCTTCGCCAGCTCGTTTGCGGTCAGCGGCGTGTCGACAAAGGTGGTCCAATCTCCCACAAAACTCACCGGTAGTGGCTCGATGAGAAGTTCTCTTTGCAGGCCGCGGCGGCCCCGATGGGACGACCAGACCCAGTTCTCCGCGCTTTCCACCAAGCCGGCTCGTACCGGATTTCCTTCTATATATCGCGTGACGGTCAGAAAGTGCTCCTCCCCATTTACCGGCAAGCTCTTGAACCTACCCTGCCAGAGGTGACCGGTACTCAGGTAATGGCGTTGATAACGCCTGACGTGGGTTGTCATGAACCACTGCATCCCTTTACTCAGTTCTTCCCCGACAATTGCCTTCACAAGCAGATGAAAATGGTTTGGCATGAGACAGTATGCATATAGGTCCATCCGATATCGTTGCTTCATCTCCCCAAGCAATGTCAGAAACGCGAGGTAGTCCCCATCTTTTTGAAAAACTCGTTGTCGGTCGTTACCTCGATTGAAGATATGGTAGATGCTGTCGGCTTCGATCTTCCTGTGTACGCGAGGCACGTCTCACCTCCACCAGGAGAGTGACTGGCACCTGCGGAGCCAGTCACTTTTGCGGCAGATCCTTCCCTATGTCTTTCTGTCGAGGCTTCGGTACTGGATCGCTTCGGAGATGTGGTTCTCCTTGATGCCATCGGAACCGTCGAGATCGGCAACGGTCCGGGCCACCTTCAATATCCTGGTATAGCTTCTTGCGGAGAGGCCCAACCGGTCAGTCACCAGTTCCAGCATCCGGGCCCCGGCGGGGTCCGGTTCGCAGTATTGCCGGATCATCCGCGCGGTCATCTGTGCGTTGCAGCGCACCTTGGTTCCGGCGAAACGGGCCTTTTGCACCTCGCGGGATGCCGCAACGCGCGCGGCAATCACGGCCGAGCATTCCCCGTCGGCATGATCGGTAAGGTCGCGGTACTTCACCGCGGGGACCTCGATGTGGATGTCGATCCGGTCCAGCAGCGGTCCGGAAATCCGGGAGCGGTAGCGCTGGATCATAAGCGGCGTGCACGAACAGAGGTGCACGGGATCTCCCAAGTACCCGCAAGGACAGGGCTGTGTGCACCTTTTCCTACTTTTCGCTCTCCCGCCGCCATACCTTTTTAATTGTCATCCCCTTGCAAAAACAACCACTTATCGGGTATCCCGAACATCCCCTCACCACCGGCGAGCACATCCGCAAAAAACGGATGGATCTAGGTCTGCTGCAGCGGGAGGTCGCCGACATCATCGGCGTCACCGAGTCCTCCATCTGGAACTGGGAGCACGGTGTCGAACCGGAACTGCAATATAACCCAAAAATCATTAATTTTCTAGGATATGTTCCGTTCGATTGCCCCGATGACACTATCGGCCGGCTTGCATGGTTCAAGCGAGTACATGGAATGAGTCTTGAGCGACTAGGGGAAGCGATGGGTCGTGATCCGGAACAGCTCTCCGATTGGTTGAGCGGACGGCACAAGCCGTTCAGGAAGAGCCTGGAGAAAATTGAGCGGTTTCTTGGGGCATCTATGAGAAATTGTGACGACTGCACAAGATTAATAAACGCTTATGGCTATGGCGCAGTACAAGAGAGCGATCTCCCTTTCCTTGAAAATTGACCAAGACGTTATTAAATTTATAATTCAAGAATATCGTCAGTTTAATCAGTGCTTAAGAAGGGGGTAACATGACGACACACAAGATTATCTGGACGGAAATTGATGAAGCACCCGCATTGGCAACGTACTCCTTGCTGCCTATCGTTCAGGCGTTTACCAAGGGAACCGGCATTGAGATTGAAACCCGGAATATCTCACTTGCGGGCAGGATTATCGCCAATTTCCCCGAGAACCTGACGGAAGCACAAAGGATTCCCGATTATCTGGCCCAGTTGGGTGAGCTTACCCAGAGCCCGGAAGCAAATATCATCAAACTCCCCAATATCAGTGCTTCTGTCCCTCAGCTGAAAGAGGCTATAAAGGAGCTCCAGAGCCAGGGGTACAATGTCCCTGATTATCCTGAGGCCCCCAAGACCGACGCCGAGAAGGAGACCAAAGAGAGGTATGCCAAGGTGCTCGGCAGTGCCGTCAACCCTGTGCTGCGCGAGGGCAACTCCGACCGTCGAGCTCCTCTGTCGGTAAAGAATTTTTCCAAGAAGAATCCGCACAAACTCGCCCCCTGGAGTCCGGATTCCAGAGCACATGTCGCCCATATGGGCGAAGGCGACTTTTATGGCAACGAAAAGTCCATAACTGCAGCGGACACATTCGAGTTTAGGATCGAGCTGGTTAACAAGGACGGCAAGACAACTGTCCTGAAAGACGAGTTGAAGGCGGAGAAGGGTGACATACTTGACGGCACCTTCATGAGCAAAAAAGCGCTTCGCCAGTTCTTTGCTGAACAGATCGAGGATGCCAAAAGACAGGATCTGCTCCTCTCCCTCCACCTCAAGGCCACCATGATGAAGGTCTCTGACCCGATCATGTTCGGTAATGCCGTATCCATCTTTTACAAAGACGTGTTTGAGAAGCACTCAGCAACCTTCAAGGAGCTTGGCGTTAATCCCAACATGGGGCTCGGCGACCTCTACAAGAAGATCCAGAGCCTACCGGAAACAAAACGTCTCGAAATCGAAACCGACATCAGGTCTGAGTACACCAAGCGTCCGAGGTTGGCAATGGTTGATTCCGACAAAGGTATCACCAATCTGCATGTACCCAGCGACGTCATCGTTGACGCCTCCATGCCGGTAGTTGTTCGTGACGGCGGCAAGATGTGGGGGCCGGACGGCCAGCTCCATGATACCAAGGCAATGATTCCGGACCGCTGCTACGCCACGATTTATAAGGAGATCATCGAGGACTGCAAGAAATATGGCGCCTTCGATCCAGCCACCATGGGCTCAGTCCCCAACGTTGGACTCATGGCTCAGAAGGCCGAAGAGTACGGTTCTCATCCGACCACGTTTGAGATCCCTTACGATGGAACCGTCCGCGTGGTGGACGCCAACGGCAAGGTTCTGATGGAGCACCAGGTGGAGGAAGGCGATATCTGGCGGATGTCCCGGGTGAAGGACATCCCGATCCAGGACTGGGTCAAGTTGGCCGTCAAGCGTGCGAGGGCCACCGGTGCCCATGCGGTTTTCTGGTTGGACAAGAACCGCGCTCATGATGCTCAGGTCATTACCAAGGTAGAGAAATACCTGATGGATCATGACACCACCGGCCTCGAAATCAAGATCTTGCCGCCGGTTGAGGCAATGCGCTACTCCCTGGAGCGGATCCGTAAGGGGCTGGATACCATCTCAGTCACCGGCAACGTTCTCCGGGACTACCTGACAGACCTCTTTCCCATCCTCGAGCTGGGGACCAGCGCCAAGATGCTTTCCATCGTGCCGCTGCTGGCTGGTGGCGGTCTGTTTGAGACCGGCGCGGGAGGTTCAGCCCCCAAGCATGTTCAGCAGTTTGTCAAGGAAGGGTATCTGCGTTGGGATTCCCTCGGAGAGTTCTCGGCCCTTGTCGCTTCCCTCGAGCATCTCGGCACCACCTTCAAGAACGACAAGGCCCTGGTCCTCGCCGAGACCCTCGACCGGGCCATCGCCAGGTTCCTTGACGCCAACAAGTCACCTGCCCGCAAGGTCGGACAGATCGACAACCGCGGCAGCCATTTCTACCTCGCCATGTACTGGGCTCAGGCGCTGTCAGAACAGAACAAGGACATGGAGCTTCAGGTCCGCTTTGTCAACGTGGCACGGCAATTTGAAAATTACGAATCCTTGATCAATGAGGAACTGCTCGGTGCCCAGGGAAAACCCGTTGACATGGGAGGGTACTATCACCCCGACAAGGTAAAAACAGCCAAAGCCATGCGACCAAGTGGTACCTTGAATGCTATTATCGGCAACATGATGATATTCAGCTAGAGTCTTACGAGTGGGACAGCGCATGGTGCACCGTCCCAGGACTATTGTTTTGTCTGAGCGAAAAGCTCTCGAACGGGAGTAGACATCCGGATGCCGGATCGAGGGCAGGATGCGAATCCTGCCGGAAGAGGTAGAATAACCCGGAAAAGAATTGGTTGTCGTGTACGAGGAATTCTAAGGGAGGTGGCTCTATGGTCAAGTTCTACGATCCGAAGGACGCGGCCGACCTGGCCAGGATTGAGGCGATGCTGCAAAGGGCTGGGATCGAGTATTCACTGGCTCGTGAACCGGAAAATGGAATCAGCCCGCTACAAGTGCAATTGGCTGAGGAGGATCTCCCCTCCGCGGAGCAACTCCTTCTGGAGAGCGAGAAAGCCTGATCTTCCTGGGGGCTGCTCCCATGGCTTGCGCTGATGAGAAAATGCCGAATATCCGGGTTTGGATATTTTATACTTAATAATAGTGGAAGTGATCAGCCTCATCATAAGCAAAAAAGGTGAGCTTGAAAGACCAAGCCCACCTTCTCAGGTCCAGAAACATCAAGTTCCTACTTTCTGGTCTGGATATCCACCGGTTCACAGACGCTCGACGGATCATGCGCCTCGGCGCCGCACTGCGCACAGAAAACCGTCGGTTCGGTCGACAGAGCGCTTGCTCTTCCACTGTCATCGATGGCGCAGAGTTTGTCGTAAATTCTCCCTTTCATGACGGATATCTCCTTCTTGCCAGCGCTTCTGCTTTTGCATCTGTTAAAATAAATTTTCGTCATGCGTTCGGTATCATTGATCGCGCATGGATGATCATGATTTCTTCTCCTCATGACGTAATCCCCTACTAATATTATAAACAAACCTCACCAAATAACTCAAGTTGAAGATTGATCTCCTGACCGATGTGCAAGTAGCAATTAAGTCTTCAAAATATTTTTTAGTTTTGTCAATGCACGCTCTTCTATCTGGCGTACTCGCTCACGAGAGATAGAAAAGTGGTCCGCAATATCTTGAAGTGTTGCGGGATCATCACTGGTGATCCTGTGTTCAACAATGTAGCGCTCCTTCTCGTTCAATCCCTGCATTGCATGAGCAACCGCTATTTTCAGTGCATGCTCTTCTTGATACTCGCCAAGCATTTCTTCCTGATTCATCCGATCATCGGCAATGGTTTCGAGAATGGTCAAGCCGTCGCTGTCATATATCTCTCTATCGAGAGAAACTTCCCCTTTAAGCCGTTGCTCCATCTCAACGACTTCATGGCCTGGAACATGGAGCACGCTTGACACTTCCAGGGCGTCGCTGTCATTGCCAGTTAGTTTGAGCAGTGCTTCCTTTGTCTTGCGTAACCCGTAAAACAATTTTCTTTGGGCTTGCGTCGTGCCGACTTTGACGAGGCTCCAGGTAGAGACGATAAAATTCTGAATGTAGGCCCGTATCCACCATACGGCATAGGAAATCAATCGAACCCCTTTATAGGGATTGAATTTGCGAACCGCCATCATGAGGCCAATATTGCCCTCCTGGATCAGATCGAGCATTTTCAGACCGTAATGACGGTATTCGGAGGCAACTTTAACCACATAGCGCAGATTTGAGGTTACGAGGGCATGGGCTGCCTCCAGGTCCTTTTCCTCAAAGAACTTGACGGCGTAATTTCTTTCCTCGTCTTCAGTGAGTAATTTGAATTTGCGGATTTCGGAAAGATAGAGGGTAAGACTGTCGGTAACGATTGGCAGATTGGTAACCACGATGCACCTCCTGAAAGACTGTATCATGATTAGCACTCTATGGCGCTGAGTGCTAAAATAATAGCAAAGCATCATATCGATTTCAAGAAGAAATAGAGAAATATGCTCCATGATATCAGCATGTTGAGGTAGCTCGAAAAATTAGCCCCCCCTCTTGACACGCAGGAAGTGCGTACTTATTTTTTGACCAGAAAATCACATATCGAAAGGAGGTAATCCACATGGCAAGCTGGGATGTATTCAAGGAACTGGACAACCTGAGAAGGGAAATCGATGAAGCGTTCCGTGGCGCAGGTTTTGGTCGGCCGTTTGGACCGACATTCCTTTCGCCGGTAACAACTCGTCGTTTTCCGCTGGTCAATTTCAGCGAAGACGAGGGGCATGTCTACATCGAGGCACTGGTTCCCGGCGTCGATCCGAAGGATGTCGATCTGACCGTACTGCGGAACACAGTCACCATCAGCGGGGAACGCAAACCGTTCGTCGAGAAGGAAGGGCAGATTGTGCACCGCTCCGAACTCGGCTCCGGCAAATTCTCCCGTACCCTGGAACTGCCGGTCGACATCGATTCCAACAAGATCACGGCCAGTTGCAGGGATGGCATCATGCAGGTCACCCTGGCCAAGGCCGAACATGCCAAACCGAAAAAAATCGACATTAAACTGTCGTGATAACGAACGACATGATACGGAAAGGAGGTAATCAATCATGGCAGTCAACAGTCTTACGGAAAGAAATGACGAACGGAATGTGCAGACCCGTGAAGAGACGCGGTCCAACGAACGCTATATCCGCCCGGCAGTCAACATCATCGAGGATGAAGAAGGTATGGTCCTGACCGCCGACATCCCGGGCGCCTCCAAGGAATCGCTCGATGTCAACGTCGAAAAAGGCATTCTGACCATCAGCGCACCGGCCCAGCACAAGGTGCCCGGAACTTCGTCCTATCGGGAATTTGAACTGGCAAACTACTACCGCCAGTTCTCGATCCCCGAGAGCCTCGATCATGAAAAGGCCCATGCCGACTACGTGAACGGCATCCTGACCCTGCGGATACCGAAGTCTGAAGTCGCCAAACCGAAACGGATCGCAATCCAGGTCGGCTGAAGAGTCTGATTGGGAGGTGATCACCATGTCAAACCTGTTGCCCGAGAAATGGGGCGAGGCGCTGGAGCGGGTTCATGACAAAGTCGGCCATTTCCTGAACAAACTAAGTCCGCGGAAGAAAGAGGAACATACCCCGGAGCGGATCACAGCCGATGCCCTGCCAGCCTTCATGCAGTTTGGTGGTCCGTCGCTCGACATGAATGAAACCACTGATGAACTGATTATCAGGGCAGAAATGCCAGGGCTGAAGAAAGAAGATTTCTCAGTCGAACTTGTCGGCAGGCGGTTAACGATAAAAGGTGAAAAGAACGTTGTACGCGAGCGGAAAGGAGGTGATGGGTGCCTAATTTCAGAATGCCGGTACGGCAGCTTCGCCAGAACTGTCCGGTTGCCGTACGAAATCGATGAAAAGACGATTGCGGCGGACCTCAAACACGGGGTCCTGACCATCCGGCTCCCCAAGCCGGAGAAAGGACGGCATGCCCGCTATCGCGTGCCGATCTCCTGAACCAGCTTGAACGATTGAGGGCCGCTTGATGCGGCCCTCGCCGGTTCTATCGGAAAAGCCCCTTATTCTTTCTTGCAGACACGGAGGAAGGATAGATGAAGCGTAAATGCATCAACCCCGTTACGATAGTTCAAGAACATATGAAGGAGTTGCACAGCCAATACAGAACTACCGACGACCCGCAGCAAAAGGAAGTCTTGGCGAGGAGGCTCAGGAACCTTCAGAACGTACTACAGTTTCTTGCCGGGACACAGAATGACCCGAACAATGCTGGGAATTACGCACAACGTAACTCGCTACCGCAAGAGAAAGGAGCATGGCATGCATTACTTCATCAAAGACAACAAATTGCATCGTTATCCGGTTCCAAAGCGCTGTGGCGTCCAGTTTCAGAAAGAAATTCTGCGGGACACGATTCCGCACAATGTTGAACAGTGCATCTACTGCATGCGCAGATGGCCTGAAGACGACAACAAAGAATGATGGGTTCAGGCGAGAGAGAAGATAATGGCAACGTTTCAGGATTATTACGCCATCCTCGGCGTAAGCAAAACGGCAACCCAGGAAGAGATCCAGCGAGCCTACCGCAAGCTGGCACGAAAGTACCATCCCGATATCAACAAGGAAAGCTCCGCCGAGGAGAAATTCAAGCAGATCAACGAAGCCTACGAGGTGTTGGGAGATCCGGAAAAACGGGCCAGGTACGATCAGGTCGGCAGCAGCTGGGATGGGCGATTCGCCAATCAGGGGTCTCAGGGTGACAACAATGTGCGGTTCCATTTCTCAAATGCCGACCCGGGCCAGTTCAGTGACTTCTTTCAGAACCTGTTCGGCGGCGGATGGAGTTTTGGCGAAGAGGCCGAATTCCGGGGCGGAGGTACCAGGAGACGGCGGGGGCGGGATCATGAGGCCACTATCGACATCACGCTGTCCGACGCCTATCATGGCGTCAGAAAAAACATCGAACTGGAACGGGTAGAAGCGGACAGCAGCGGCAGACCGATCAGGACCAGACGCAGTTATGATGTCACCATTCCGCCGGGTGTTACGGACGGTTCCCTGATCCGGCTTGCCGGGCAAGGTGGCAGCGGCAGCGGCGGTGCGGAAGCGGGTGACCTGTTCCTGAGGGTCCAAATCCAACCCGACAAACGCTTCACCCTGAACGGCCATGACCTGGCCACGACGGTCGATATTACTCCCTGGGAGGCAGCTCTGGGGGCCAAGGTGCTGGTGCCAACGGTCGATGGCAGGATCAATCTCACCGTGCCGGCTGGTACCCAGAGCGGTCAGACCTTGCGGGTACGAGGCAAGGGGATGCCTGTTACCACGGGACGCTATGGAGATCTGCTGGTGAAAGTCCGCATCGTGGTGCCGAAGCATCTCTCGGCCAGGGAGCGGCATCTCTTCGAGGAATTGGCCAAGGAATCGCGATTTGATCCGCGTACGTGACCGAGGACGCCATGACAGCACGACAGTATGAAATCATTATCAGCAGAAAACATGAAATGGTCTCGGTGCCGGGCATCACCATTCATGAATTGTGTAGACTGTGCGAATGCCACCTGTCGGTAGCAAAGCGGCTCTTCTCCATCGGCCTCATCGAGCCGCTGTCGGGAGGGGCAACTCCTCTGTTTGACCGGAGTGCCGTTATCAGGGCAAGGAAGGCCTTGCGCCTGAAACGGGACCTTGGTCTCAACTTCGATGCCGTGGCCCTGGTGATGGAACTGCTGGACCGCATCGACGACCTGGAGCGGCGACTATAAGGTCCGAGGAGCTTTGCCATGACTGAACGAAACTGGCAGCAAACATGGCTGCACAAGGCAACCGAAAAAGCACGTAAAGCGAAACCATATCATCTCTTCGAGAACCTGATCGCCAATATTCTGGTGCTGCTCATATCATTCATCGTGGTTATCGCCCTTTTCAAGCTAGGCGAGGATGTTATCAATTTGCTGGTGAACAAGGCCTTCGACCCCCTGAAGCACGAGACTTTCCAGACGGTGTTCGGCGGGATTATGACCCTGCTCATCGCCATGGAGTTCAAGCACTCCATATTGGTAGTTGCCAAACGGCAGCAGAACATCATCCAGGTAAAGACGGTCATCCTGGTTTCGTTGCTTGCCCTGGCCCGCAAATTCATTATCCTTGATATCCAGGCCATAGAAGCGGCCAAGATTGCAGCGCTGGCATTGGCACTTATCGCTCTTGGCGCCGTGTACTGGCTTATGCGGGAACGGGATGCCTGGAACATGGAACATGGCCGGCAAGAAGAAGGATAACATTAATTGTTTGTATGATCGGAGTACCACATGCCTCAGTACTCGCCAAGTGACCCGTTCCTGCGTCGCCTGCGCTGGCTGACCATCGCAGTCATCACGGTGCTGTTCGCCTGGCATGCCCTGTCGTGGGCTGATCGGGCGTTCCAGAAAGAATCGGCAACACCGCGAGCGGTAACTGCCCGGGGCGATCTGGCCGCTGATGAAAAATCGACCATCGAACTGTTCGAACGGTCCCGCGATTCGGTTGTGTATATTTCCACATCGGAACGGGTCATGGACTTCTGGAGCCGCAATATCTTCACCATCCCCCGTGGCACCGGGTCCGGGTTCATTTGGGATGACAAGGGACATGTGGTCACCAATTACCATGTCATCGAAGGGGCTTCGGAAGCACGGGTCAGATTGTCGGACGGCAAGGAGTACAAGGCCAGCCTGGTCGGCGCCAGCCCCATGCACGATCTTGCAGTGCTAAAGATCGGCACCGGCTTCAAAGGACATTCGCTGCCGGTGGGCACCTCACACAACCTGAAAGTTGGCCAGAAGGTCTTTGCCATCGGCAATCCCTTTGGCCTCGACTGGACCCTGACCACCGGGATCGTCTCTGCTCTGGACCGGTCATTGAAGGGGGAATCCGGCAGCGTCATTGAGCATCTGATCCAGACCGATGCCGCCATCAACCCGGGCAATTCCGGCGGGCCGTTGCTTGATTCCGCCGGTCGGCTCATCGGCATCAATACCGCCATCTACAGCCCGTCCGGCGCATCCGCCGGGGTCGGCTTTGCAGTGCCGGTCGATACCGTCAACCGGGTGGTTCCGCAACTGATTGGTCAAGGGAAATATGTCCGCCCGTCCTTGGGAATTGAAATTGACCAGGATCTTAACGAAGCGATTACCGAGCAGCTTGGCGTCAAGGGGGTGGCTATACTCAAGGTGCGTTCAAATTCTCCGGCAGCACGTGCAGGGTTCAGAGGCATAACCATTAACCGCGACCGAACATTTTCTCCGGGAGACATCATTACAGCCGTACAAGGAAAACAGGTCGAAACGATTCCCAAATTGCTGGCTCGACTGGATGACTTCAAGGTAGGCGATACGGTGACCATCACCATTCTCCGTGACGGCAAACAGCAGCAGCGCAGCGTTCAGTTGCAGGCAGAGTAAGCAAAATCAAGCCAGGGAGAAGCGGAATGCCCCAAACCATTGACGATCTCATCCGACGGATCAAGGAACTGCAGGAGGAACTCGAAGTCGAGTTCAAGAAGAAACGGGACGAATTCGAGTTCATCATTGAAAAGAAACGGGTTCGGTTCGCCGAGGAGGTGGCACGGCAGCAACGTCGTCTGAAAATCGGCTGGTTCCGCTATCTGATCAAAGCAAGACCGCTCAATGTCCTGACCGCTCCGGTCATCTACGCCGGGTTTATTCCCTTCATGATCCTGGATCTGTTTCTCTGGCTTTATCAGTCGATCTGCTTTCCTGTGTACGGCATTCCCAAGGCAAAGCGCTCCGATTATCTGATTTTCGACCGGGAGGACCTCCCGTACCTGAACGTCATCGAGAAGTTCAACTGTTTCTACTGTTCCTATGGCAACGGCCTCATGGCCTATGGTCGGGAGATCGCTGCACGGACCGAACAATACTGGTGCCCGATCAAGCATGCTCGCCGGATCAAGGCGGCACACGAGCATTATCCGCGCTTCTTCGAGTACGGCGACGCCGAGAGCTGGCAAAAAGGGCTGGAACGGCTTCGTCGGCAGTATCCAAGAGAACAACAACCTGCAACCGCGGTAAAGTGACATGACTACGGCAAGTTACATCGTTTCCTGCCCATCCTGTGGCACTGGCAACCGTATCCCTGCTGATAAAGAGGGTCTGCGTGGGCGCTGCGGCAACTGCAAGTCATCTTTACCGGCGTTGTACTGCCATCCCCAGCAGATAACCGACCGGACCTTTGACTCCTTTATCAACTCCTATCCTGGTCCGGTGCTGGCTGAATTCTGGTCTCCCACCTGACCGCACTGCCACACCTTCGCACCGGTGGTGCGGACAGTTGCTGAAAAACTAGCCGGGCAGGCGGCAGTACTACAGATCAGTACCCAAGACAATCCAAATCTGGCAGCTCGATTCGGTATCAGGGGAATTCCGGCCATAGTGCTGCTGAAGCAGGGGCGCGTTGTCGGTCAACTTGCGGGAGCGCAACCGCTCGATGCGATTCTGACTTGGCTCAAACATAGGCTGAGCTGAGATTGAACGGAAAGGTTGTGGCTGAGTAAACTGTGAATATAGGCGAGACGCCTCTATCCGTGCCATTAGATAGAGGCGTCAACAGTTAAATTTTCGGTATAGAAAGGTGAAATCGACCGGATTCGGCCTTAAAAGGCACGCTCCTATTTCTTCTTGATTTCGAGGAGTTCTACCTCGAAGTTAAGCGTTGATCCTGGAAGAATGAGTTCTCCGGCACCAGCATCGCCGTAGGCGAGCGTGGACGGGCAGACAAACCGGGCCTTTCCACCCTCTTTCATTTTCTGCAGCCCTTCGGTCCAGCATTTTATGACCCCGTCCAGACGGAACTCGGCAGGAGTGCCACGCTTGTACGAACTGTCGAATTCCTTTCCATCAACGAGGGTCCCGCGATAGTTGACTTTTACCGTATCGGTTGCGGTCGGACTGGCGCCACTTCCATCCTTCAAGGACTGGTACACCATTCCGGAATCGGTCTTTACAGCCCCTTTTTCGCCGGCCGCCTTCTCCAGGAACTCCTTACCCGCAGCAGCAGCTTTCTCTCCCTGGGCCTTGCGGCGCGCACGGGCCAGTTCTTGCACCTTCCCGGTATAGTCGGCCAAATCTACCGCCGGTTTCTTTCCTTCGACCGCATCCGTAATCCCTTGCTTGACATGCTCCAATTCGGCGGGGGATAGGTTGAATACCGACAGAGACCGGGCAACCGTCAGCCCGATGGCATAAAGAGTCTTCTCATCCTCATTTTTAGGCCCCTCGACGGCAAATGAAGGGATGGTGATGAACAGGAAAAGCATGGCTACAATGATGATTCTGAGCATTCTATCCTCCGGTTGCGGATATGTTGTCAACTCAATCGAGTTTAGCGGCGACAAAGAGAGAGCTGTCACCCCGCTTCAGAAGGAAGCGAATGATCTGACCTTTTTTGTGGGCGGCTATGGCCTTTTCATATTCCTTCAGGTTGGCCACCTTTTGCCCGTCGATCTCCTTGATGATATCTCCCTGGGCGATGCCCGCCTCCTGAGCCAGCCCGTCCGATTTCACCTCGGTCACAACCACACCCGATGTTTCCTTTAGCTGAAACCTGGAGGCAAGTTCTTTGTTCAACTCCCTGACGGTGAGCCCCAGCTTATCCTGGGCAGCTTCACCCTGCTCATCGCCACCGCCATCCTTCAAACGATCAATGACAGCAGTAACATTCTCTTCCTTGCCGTCACGCAATATCTTGACCGTGACCTTCTTGCCCACATCGGTTGCAGCCACTAACCGTGGGAGTTCGCTCATCTCATGGATGACTTTCCCATCGAACTCCAGAATGATGTCACCAGGCTTAAACCCCGCCGTCTCGGCCGGGCTCTCCGGCAGGACTTCGCTCACCAGGGCTCCCTTTTCGCTGCTCAGGCCGAAAGATTTCGCCAGATCGGGGGTAACCGGCTGGATGGAGACCCCCAACCAGCCGCGTGTAACCTTCCCCTTCTCCCTCAGTTGAGGGATAATGGACTTGGCCATGTTGACGGGGATGGCGAAACCGATTCCCTGGCCGCCGGCAATGATCGCCGTGTTGATGCCGATTACCTCCCCTTTGGCATTGAAGAGGGGCCCCCCAGAGTTGCCGGGGTTGATGGAAGCGTCGGTCTGGATGAAGTCATCGTACGGGCCACTGCCGATCACCCGGCCTTTGGCGCTGACAATGCCGGCAGTTACCGTTTCGGCAAGTCCGAATGGGTTGCCGATGGCGATTACCCACTCCCCCACCTGGATAGCGTCACTGTCACCCAGTTTCGCCGTCGGCAACTCCTCCTTGGCGTCGCTTTTGAGCAGTGCCAGATCCAGCTTTTCGTCAAGCCCCTTGATTTCGGCCTTGAATTCGCGGCCATCGGCCAGTTTTATCTTGATCTCGTCGGCGCCGGCCACCACATGATTGTTGGTAAGAATGTAACCTCCGTCGATTATGAATCCGGAGCCGAGACTCCGTTGCTTGTACTGGCGAGGCTGCATGTTGTCGAAGAAACGGTCAAAGAAATCCTGGAAGGGGTCGTTGCCAAAGGGGCTGCTGAAAGGGCGTCGGAATTGTGTTTGCGGCTTTACCGTCTTGGCTGTACTGATATTGACAACGGATGGTTTCAGTTTCTTGGCCAACTCCACAAAGTCGGGGGCAAGTTCCTTTGCCCAAGCCGTCCCGAAACAGCTTGAGACGAGTAGCGTTACCCCCACCACCGTAGAAAACAAGCGTACTGCCGTTTGCTTCATGGTTAACCTCCGATATGGCTTACGTCCAAATTGCGCTGGAACCGGCTTGATGTTCCACTGCTTTGTCAATTGCCGTTACGTAAATAGGGGGACGGCTCGTTCGCCATCCCCCTATCAACGTCAGGGCATCCTGTACCTACATCATGTCATCCATTCCGCCGGGCATGGCCGGCATCGGCTTTTCCTCTTTCGGTTTTTCGGCGATCATCGCTTCGGTAGTCAGCATGAGACCGGCGACCGACGCGGCGTTCTGGAGGGCGCAACGGGAGACCTTGGTCGGATCGATAATCCCGGCCTTGAGCATGTCGACATACTCAGCATCTGCTGCGTTGTAGCCAAAGGCGTCCTTGCCGTTCCTTACCTTGTCAACCACGATGGAGCCATCAACCCCGGCATTCTGAGCGATCTGGCGGATGGGTGCCTCGAGGGCCTCTTTGATAATATTTACCCCGAACTGCTGTTCAGAGGGAAGGTTGAGGGAACTCAGAGATGCAAGAGCCCGAATATAGGCAACGCCGCCGCCGGGGACGATCCCCTCGTCGACTGCAGCGCGGGTGGCATGGAGGGCATCTTCAACCCGGGCCTTCTTCTCTTTCATCTCGGTCTCGGTCGCGGCACCTACCTTGATCACGGCCACACCGCCGACGAGCTTGGCAAGACGCTCCTGGAGTTTCTCCCGGTCGTAGTCGCTCTTGGTCTCCTCGATCTGTGCCCGGATCTGCTTGACCCGTCCCTGAATATCCGCTTCGGAACCGGCGCCATCGATGATGGTTGTGTTGTCCTTGTCGACGGTAATCTTCTTCGCCTGACCGAGCATCTCCAGCGTAGCATGCTCCAGTTTGACGCCCAGTTCCTCGGAGATCACGTTGCCACCGGTTAGAACGGCGATGTCTTCCAGCATGGCCTTGCGGCGATCACCGAAACCGGGGGCCTTGACAGCACAGACATTGAGAACGCCGCGAAGCTTGTTGACAACGAGGGTGGCCAGCGCTTCGCCTTCGATATCCTCGGCGATGATGAGAAGCGGCCGGCCGCTCTTGGCGGTCTTTTCGAGGAGCGGCAGGAGATCCTTCATGACGGTGATCTTCTTGTCATGGATGAGAATCTGGGCGTTTTCCAGGCTCGCTTCCATCCGCTCCGGATCGGTGACGAAGTAGGGGGAAAGGTAGCCGCGGTCGAACTGCATGCCTTCCACGGTCTCCAGGGTGGTCTCCATCGCCTTGGCCTCCTCGACGGTGATCACCCCCTCCTTGCCGACCTTCTCCATCGCCTCGGCGATGATGTCGCCGATGGTCTTGTCGTTGTTGGCCGAAATGGTCCCCACCTGGGCGATTTCCTTCTGGTCCTTGATTGGCTTGGAGATGTTCTTCAACTCGCCGACGATGGTCTCCACCGCTTGGTCGATGCCGCGCTTGATTTCCATCGGGTTGTGGCCGGCAGCGACCAGCTTGGAGCCCTGCCGGTAGATCGCCTGTGCGAGGACCGTCGCGGTGGTGGTGCCGTCACCGGCAACGTCGGAGGTCTTGGAGGCGACCTCTTTTACCAACTGGGCACCCATGTTCTCGAACTTGTCCTTCAGTTCGATCTCCTTTGCAACGGTAACGCCGTCCTTGGTGATGAGGGGAGAACCGAACGACTTCTCGATCACGACATTGCGCCCTTTCGGACCCAAGGTCACCTTCACCGCGTCGGCAAGGGTGTTCACCCCCCTGAGAATGGACTTTCTTCCTTCCTGATCGAACTTGATGAGCTTTGCAGCCATGATTCCATATCCTCCATTTGTTCTTGATGATTATGGGGACGATCCCGGTGCGGGCAACGACAGGAATCGCCATTAATGTGAAGGTCTACCGTTACTCCATGACACCCAGGATGTCGTCCTCACGCATGATGAGATATTCCTGGCCATCGATCTTTATCTCAGTGCCGGCATACTTGCCGAACAGGACCTTGTCTCCCACCTTGACATCAACGGGAGTAACCTTACCGTCCTCGGCCTTCTTGCCTTTTCCGACAGCGATGACTTCCCCCTTCTGGGGCTTCTCCTTGGCTGTCTCCGGAATGAAGATGCCGCCAGCGGTCTTGTTCTCTTCTTCCAGTCTCTTGACGATGATGCGGTCGTGCAGCGGTCTCAGATTCATGCTTTTGGTCTCCTTTCCTCGTATGATGTTGCGAGGTTAGTGAAATAAATAGCACTCCTTACAGATGAGTGCTAAACGCAAAAAAAATAAGAACGGTGAAGAGAAAAATCAAGGGGGGGAAAACAAATTTAGTGTATTGGGGCGATCCTAGCGCAGTTGAAGGTGCGAACTCTCGACCGCTGTTTTGGCATCATGATAGGCGTCTTCAAACTTTTCGCCACCATTCAGATTCTCAATTACTTGGAGAAGACCAGTGGTACCGACCTTGGCAAGCCAGAGCCGCACCTCGTGTCCCGCTGCCGTGTAGACGGGCCGGATTTCCACCTCACCCTTTGCTCGACGCTCGGTATTATTCTTTTCTCCGTAATGATCGAGGGCCTTATTCCAGTCTCTCAGGGACCTGAGAGCATGGAGCTCTTCCGTGGTCGGATAGGGAATGTTGTGAGAAAGAAGGTAGTTCCAGTGATCTTCCGAGTGCTCAGGCGCCTGGCTCACGGTAACAGCCACGCCTTCGTCAAACCATTGCGGCAAGCGCCACCACCAAGCCCAGAATGCGAGGCGAGTACGCATCTCGGCGTGGGACCATTCGTGGGCAAGAAAATGCCAATTCAAGCCACGTGGCGAAAGCAAAATGCGATCGAAGTAGACCTTGGCAATAGAGCCTCTGCCACCAAATTTCACATAGCAGGATTCGCTGACACAGGCATTGACTATTGGGTGAGAAATCACACTGCCGTAGGTCTCACGGACTGCTTCTCTTGCCCTTTCAACGGCTTCAAGCAGTTTTGCGCGGGTTGCACTGTCGGCGTTTGTTTCTATGTAGACGTCCGGGGCGATGGATATTAATCCAAAGCTTTCAGGTGCAACGAGCTTACTTCCTTGAAGTGTCCCGCAGCCACAGATCGCGCTGAGTGGCAGCGTAAGTGCGAAAAGTTTGAAAAGACGCATCAACATAAATGTATTTCCCAAGCTGAATCCGTGCTTCCTGGGCCGCGCTGCCGAGGTGCGACTGGAGTTCGTGAGCTATTCTCCCCACGATCGAATCTGGGGCAATTGCAGCCAGCCGGCCATTTGCCTGACCAGTACGGTACTCAATACCATGACAACCGCAAACATGGCCATCCTTACGGCAAGCCCCTTGTCCAGCCCATCTACATACTACGTTCCCATCACAAGGTTCCTTGCACACACCGGTTTTGTCCGGCTCTCTGGGATAACCACACACTTCATATGACATGATACCGATGGCGTCAAACGGGATCACACCATGCAATTCTGGATCAAGGGCCGCTAAAACCCCTCCCCTCTCTCCAAGACGCCGGCCCAGGTGTTGCCCTGCAGGAAACTTCCTTCCACGTTGGATTCCATCTGGAGCAGGCGCCGGAACGGGACTGTGAAAGTGAGCTTGTCAGCGCAGCCCTGACCTCTAAGGTACGTGCGGGCAGAAATGTCGGTGAGGCCGATGAGGCAGCGCGGGTTCTCCGACTGTGCCTCCTTGTAAGAGAGTATACCCATAACCTGGCAGGCCGCAGCATAGGGGACCGCTGCGTTTTCCAAGCCGGGTCGGTCATAGTTGGCGAAGATGGCCAGCGCTGAAAGCTGATCCGGGTTCACTAGGAAGGTCACGGAGACGGGTTCCTCCTTATCAGAGTCCAGATGTGACAACGGTTTCATCACGACGTACTGAGTCGGCACCTCAGCAATCGGTAAAGTCTTTACGAACTGCTCCGCCAAATCCGGTGTTTGCTTGTACCGCTCGCCGTGCAGGAAGTGGTCGACAAAAATGGCAGGCGCACCCGCTGCCCTCATTCCTTCCCCGATCACTTTGCCGGCAGGATCGTTCTCGTTGCCCGTAGAGAGAAATTGACAGAAACTGGGGAGGCCGCCGGGAAACTTCACATACGCATTGCCGAAGCCCAGTCCGATCCCGCCACCAGGGCAGGCATATGATTCCCGATCGAAAACCGCAGCCTTTCCCCGGGCTGCCGAAGCAAACATGAACATGACACAGGACGGTGCCCCTGGCTTGAATTGTGCTGCCCCCTCCGGCCTCTCATCTGAGAAGATCAGCGCGACCGGTTCCGTTTCCAGCTTCAATGCCTTCGCAATTGCAGATTCCATGTGAGTTTTCCTTTCTTACAATTACTTGCGCCGTGGCAGGTCGTGCTCGAGCCGTTTCGTGAGCGCCGTCATCAATGAAACAGCCTCGACAATCTGGGTGGAACTGATTCCGTCGGCGATCCGATTGGCCCACTCCGCCTGGCGATGTGCGACTTCCTCCATCACAGTTCTTCCATGGGGGGTCAGCGAATAGAGTTTTGCCCGGCGATGGGCGGGATTAGCGGAGGTTGCGACAAATCCGTCCATGGCCAAACAATCGGCGATGCGCTGGACGTTCTGCCTGGTGAGACCCATCCGACGTGCAATCTCCGCTACTGTTGCAGAGCTTTCGCACACCCCCCCAAGGACCTGCCAGCGGGCACTGGTCAGCCCCAGATCACATACCAACTGGTCTCCAGCAGCAATGAGAGTGCCATTCAGCCGAAAAGTTTCTAAGATGAGTTTGGTGAAATTGGCACCGGAAGGCGTATGCTCCATTTGCATTCAGTCTCCTTGTGACAATAAGTTGTCATAATGGCAATATACTGTCAATATTTAATTCGAACAAAATTTGAGGCTAACTGCAGGGAGTATCGGTCGAGGTTTCCGTCTTCATGAAACAGTCTGCTCAATGCAGGCAGGCGTTTCGTTGCGGGGGGAATTGACGAGCGACGAGACCGGCCAGGCCCTCAGAAGGTCCGAAGGATATGGCTGGTAGAGGCGCGTTAGCTTTTCAGGCTCGGTGATGTCGCGGTCGAGCCAGAGATCGAACTCTGCTGGATGCAGGATGACCGGCATCCTGTCATGGATGGGGGCTATCAAGCTGTTGGCATTGGTGGTGAGAATCGTGAAAGATTCCAGCCGTGATCCGTCCGGTGCTTTCCATGAATCCCAGATCCCAGCGAAAGCCATCGGCGAGCCGTCTGCCATGCTCACGTAGAAAGGTATCTTCTTGTCGGTGTGCGTCCAGTCATAGAATCCGCTGGCCGGAATAACGCATCGACGGGTGCAGATCGCCTGCCTGAAGGCCGGCTTTTCGTGGACCGACTCGCATCGGGCGTTGATCAACTTGTTGCCGATATGGGGGTCTTTCGCCCACGAGGGAATCAATCCCCATTTCATCGTCACCAACTGCCGCAAACCTTCGGCATTCTGTCGAATTACGACTACCTCCTGCGTCGGAGCGATGTTGTAGCGTGCTTCGATACGGGGCAACTCGGGAAGGCCGAAGATTTCAGCCAGAACCTCCGGCGGCAGTATGATTGTAAATCTTCCGCACACGGCCGCTCACTCCCTTGGCTTTTCCTCTTGAATTCCCTGCAGGAGCTTTTTCAGAAGTTGCAGAGCGGCTTCGAACTTGGTTCCTTGGAAAGAGGCACCCTTGACCATATTGGAGAGCATCCTGAAACCCTGCTCTTCGTCAGTTTCGCGGATCAGAATCTCCTCTACCGTCTTTAGCGTCTCCGGGCTGCCCAACTGCGCAATGTCCCGCCCGAGCAGCCGAACGGAAGCGAGCCGGGAATCGAATTCTTCCTCGGTGAGAAGGGGTACATGGGACTCGTACAGCTTCGCCTCGACACCGGTCGCGTCGTAGTTTTCCAGAATGAAGAGAAGATCATGGGCATCGTGCTCGCGTCTCGGGTACGCGTCGGCCCAGGAGATGATCTTCAGAAGTGCCAGAGCCGGCACCGAAGGGACAAGGATTTCCAGGGGCGGGTCGCTGCTGAGGCGCACCTTCAATGCCGATTGATATGCTTCTTCAAACCCGAGCATGCTCATGATCATGTCATGGTCAGGTGGCCAACTGATCCGTTTCGTCTCGCCGCTTATCCCTCCATAGGGTACGATATCGACCATGGCGGCAAATGAGCTGGCAATGAAGCGGTGTGGCGATTTCGTCGCCGAGAGCAGTTCGCGGTCGATCAGGGCGCCGGTCAGACGCTGGAATTCCTCCCAGCTTGCGACCTCGACACCGATATCGATGTCTTCCGTCACTCGGGGAGCGGGAATCCGGTGGATGTGCTCAAAGATCACGTCGCGGGCGAAAGCCCCCACCACGAAGAAATGAATTTTGAGCTCCTCGGCGACTGCCTTGATGCTCCTGAGAATTGATATCCTGCCGGCGTCAATCCTCCCCGAAATATCGATCGAGATGTTGTTCATAGATAATCCTTGCGGTTTCCATGGTTCGTTGTTCGCCTATCGCGGCCAGATCGGCGTAGATGAGGATCGGATGCACGGTTTCGCCTTCACCGAAGCCATTTCCCGGCGGCCAGAACCGTTCGAGAATCTCCACATTACCCTGCGGGTCCTTTTTCAGCCTATTGGCGATCACCAGATCGGCCAGACGGTTCTTGTCCGCGTATAGCGTGACGGTGCCTGGCTTCAAGTATCCGGTCAGTTTCGCTGCGGCAACCTCTCCCCCCCACTGGGCGAGGGCGGGGTCCAACTGGATATCCTTCCACCAGTCGCCTTCACCCCGGAAGCGCCCCAGCAACAACTTCGGCTTGAGGTAATCGGGGTACGCCGCAATCCAGCGCTCGAAGAGTGTCTTCCTCTCCAGGAGCTTCTTCCCCTTTTTCCCCATGTCGAGGATGAAGCCTTTCTGGACCAGTTCGGTCATGGTACCGTTCACCGTGCCCAAGGCGACATCCGTCATCTTGGCAAGATCGCGATACGGCCTGTCGACGAGTTCCGGTCGGCACAAAAGGAGGTAGGCGATCTTCAGTCCGACCCCTTTGAAGATACGGGCGGCGGGAACGGGGGGTTCTTCCTTTCCCGGCCTGTTGCCTTTCACGAAGATCAACAGGGGCGGCTGATTGACGAAGGCGTTTCCGACCGTGTCGATGAACTGTATGCCGCCGTCGTGCAGTCTTGCCGCGGCCTCGGGCGGGACGTACCCTGTCGCCAGCAGAAACGGATGCTGCGTCTTATCCTTGTTGATCAGAGCCTGAAGTTCCGCCGCCTTGGTAAGCCGGTCCTTGACCTCGACGCACCAAACGAATTCCTTCCCGAAAACCCTTGCACGAACAATGTAGTCGTATCCCTGGTCACGAAGGTCGCGGACCGGCTCCGCTTCGTATTCCAGGGGAGCGAGCGCCTTCAACGCTTCCATCGCCTGCCGGAGGATGTCGGCTTCATGCCCGGCCGTTCGATTGTGTTCAATATTTTCTTTGTTCATTTGTTTTGAACATACCAAATTATTGAACGCAAGTCAACAGGGTTGAGAAATCAACGTCCAGTAACGTTCCTGATCAAATCGGCTGCCAAGCCGGAGAGATTTCCGAAGGTGGTGAAGTCCGCGTAGGTGTCCAATGTTTTTTACTCATTCCTATCCCTGCAAGCGAATGCGTTGGCTTTCCGGGTCCAAAGCCATCATACTGTAACTATTTCAATATCTTTGACCCTTGACTTTGAAAAAACCGCCACTAAATTTGTATACAGGTAGCCACCCGGAAAGTACAACGCCAAGTAAGTGGATGACCTCATAATTGGACACAATTTGAGGTCAGCACAAAACTGTAGCAAAGGAGGTAACGCTATGGCCGACAAGGAGTCGAAAGACGTCTCGAAAAAAGAGTCAAAGGAACTGATCCCCCAGGAATCCAGGAGATTCATGACGCCCTTCGAAGAGATGGAGCGCTGGTTTGACGAAGCTTTCAGAAGACCTTTTTTCTCCCCGTGGATGTCTCGTTTCAGATTTCCGGAGTTTGGGGAACTGAGAGAGTTCTCGCCTACCGTTGACATCTTTGAAGAAGGAAACGACGTGGTTGTGAAAGCCGAACTGCCGGGAATGGGCAAGGATGACATCGACGTCAACGTCACCGATGATGTGATCACAATTTCAGGCGAGAAGAAATCGGAAGAAAAGGTTGAGAAGAAGAACTACTTCCGGCTTGAACGCACCTGCGGATCATTTTCCCGGAGTCTGACCCTGCCCGCTGAAACACAGAGCGACAAGGCTAAGGCTTCCTTTAAAGATGGGGTACTGGAAGTCAGGATACCGAAAACGGAAGCGGCGGTTCAGAAGGTTAAAAAGATCAAAATTGACTGATTTTGCATCGACGGAGGGCGATGTACCTGAATCCGGGTCTTTTGGAATTGGGGGAGGTGAAATCTGGAAGTACAGTCGGGTTTCCCGCACGGGTGGCTGCTTCATTTCTTACGGCTTATGCACTGTCCTATGATATTTCGTATCAGGAGGAGAATGGAGGTTCAGCAGCCGAGCTCTTTGGCCCTTTCCAACGCCTCGCAGTAAACTGAAGAATACGGGGCTTATGGCATCGGCCTTGCCACCGTGGAACGCATTATCACCCACCACGGCGGGGTAAGGTATGGGCTGAAGGGGAGTTGGGGAAACGGGCCGCTGTGTTTTTTACGCTGGGTGACTCTGGGTAGGGTCGGGTAACTCCATTGTCAAGCATGACAGGTCCATGCCGTCCCTGTCCCTGCCTGTGGTTACCCAGCGGTCTACATTGGGAGAGCCAATATGGTCGGCAATGACGACTTGAAATACGAATTGGAACGAAACAATTTTGTGAGGGCTGCCGAGATTGCGGCATCTCGTGGCCTTGCGGAAAATGAATTAAGAGAGATTCAGTTTGAAGCCCTTTGGCAGATGGCGCAAAACCGGAACGCCGTGGGAACGAGAAAACTGGCTCAAGAGTGGGGGGTATCGAAACAGGAACTGAAGGAGTACCTTCAAAATAGGGCCGTTGAGCACAGGAAAACCGGTGACATCAAACTCTTGACGTCATGCTATGATGCAGGCACAGGAAAATATTTTTCGTTTGAAGAATGGCTTGAATTTTACGCTGAAAAGTGGAAAGACTACCAATGAGCCCCCCTTTGGCGAAACCTCGCGCCATATCTTACCCTGCTGTTTAATCATTTCTTCTCAAGCGCCGTACTTGCGGGCTTCGTAGCTGGCGGTCAGGGTTACCGTGCGCTGCTTCGAACCCGTGACGACAACGGGCTTGCCCTGCAGTTCCGGATTGGCGGCCTGCTCGACAGAGGCGAAAAAGCTGTTCATGTCAAGATGCATGATCACGCGGCTCATCACTTCACCTCGATGCCGTTCAGCAGCCAACTCTGGTCTTTCGTGTTGTAGACCAGCTCGTAGAGCGCCTCACCGTCCGTCACCGAAAAGTGCAGAAGAAGAGCATCGCCCACTTTTTCCCTCCAGAAGTACGTCGTCCGGAGGATCGAGTGCTTCCGGTTGTGCCAGTCGAACCAGACCGGCTTGATCTGGCGCCCCGGCGTGAAGATGGTGGCGATCCGTATCTGTTCCCTGACCCGTTCCAATTCCTACTCCAACTGCCTATAGATGCCGATGACCTTGCCGACAATCGACACGTCCTTGTCCGGTCCCACCATGATCGGCTCCATGTTGGGATTGGCCGGCTGAAGACGAATGCGGTCGCGCTCCCGGTAGAACCACTTGAGCGTGGCCTCTCCCTCGACCATGACGACCACCGTGTCCCTGTTCTCTGCGACGGGCTGCGGACGGACCAGAGCGAGATCGCCGTCGAAAATCCCCGCCCCGATCATCGAGTCCCCCTTCACCCTCAGAAGAAAGCACCCTTCACCCTTTACCTGCCCCTGATCGACGGCAAAGTACCCTTGGATGTCCTCGATGGCGGGGTGGAGCTGGCCGGCGCGGACGGTGCCGACGATCGGCAGCGGGACACTCTTGGCGCCCTGCGTGGCCAGCACTATTCCCCGCGCCGTTCCGGACCTCCTGATGAAGCCCTTCTTCTCCAGGGCGTCGAGGTGGCGGTTCACGCCGAACGTGCTGCTCACGCTTAGGTGACCGGCAATGTCCCGCAGAGTCGGCGAATAGCTGTTCGTCTGGATGAACCGGGCGATGAAGTCCAGTACCTTCTGCTGTCGTGCCGTGAGGTCGGTCACCGTATTCTCCTTCGCATAGTGTCCAATTGAGCACTATATATCAGGGTCACCTTGTCTTGTCAAGACAACGAGAGCTGTCCCCCCGCTAGATATAGGGTTAGGAGAAAACGAACATGATCCGACTGTCGGCATTCATCCTGGTGATGCTCTGCCTTGCGGTAAACACTGCAAGCGCTCATGCCTTCTGCTTCCAGGAGGCGGGAGAGCTTTACGGCATCTCGCCGCAGCTTCTCTGGAGCATCGCCAAGGTGGAGAGCAACTTCGATCCGGGGGCCGTGAACTGGAACCGCAACGGCACCTACGACTTCGGGCTCATGCAGATCAACTCCTCCTGGGCTGGACGGCTCGGAAAGACCTGGAGTGGTCTCGGAGATCCCTGCACGAACGTGAAGGTGGGGGCCTGGATTCTCGCCCAGTGTGTCTCCGACTACGGGTACACCTGGCAGGCGGTCGGCTGTTACAACTCCCGCACTCCGTCGAAGCGCGACCGCTACGCGGCAAGGGTGTTCCGGATTCTGTCGGAACACGCCGGGACCCAGCCGATCAGACAGGTGGCCTCGGCCGGGGCCGTGGCGCAAGATACACCGTGGCTGGCGGTGTTCGGCCGTGCTGACCGCTGACCTTCTGCAGAAGTACGGGCTGCCGGAAGACCAGGTGCTCGATGCCGTGGAACTTGCCGTGACCAGAACCCTGTCCGCTGCCCTCGACACAACCGTCTCGGTCAGGGCGGAAAACGGACTTGAGATCGTCGCCTATCCGCGCATCGGAAGGCCGGTCGAGGTTCCGCTGCATGCCATAACGAGGAAACTCCGGCGCCACATCCTCCACAACGTCGAACTGGAACTGCAAAGGAGGCAGGCCCTGCGCGAGGCGGAGGTCCTTCAGGAACTGCGGGGCCAGGTCATATACGGCACTGTCGGGAGGATCGAGGACGGTGAGACGTTGCGCGTGGTGCTGGAGATCGACGAAGCCTTCCGCCGCCTGATCCTGAGCGGGGAATGCCCACTATTCTACCAGCCCGGGCATGAACGTGGGCTTTACCGGGTCGGCGACATGCGGGCTTTTCACGTTACACGGGTCCACGCCGTTCAGGCCGGCAGGCACTCGGCGCGTGTCCGCATCCTTTTGAGCCGAACGTCGGCGCGGCTGCCGGAACTGCTCCTGAAAAAACTCACGGGAGTGGACGGCATCGTTTGCCAGAGACGGGTCGCCGGAGGGTTCAGCAGGCTCGCGACGCCGGTCCGTCTTCCCAAGAGCGCCATCAACACCGTCGGAAAGGAACTGGGAGAACACCTGTATGTTTTCGTGGCTGAAAAAAGCGGGAGGTGACGGGCCGTCCACCGACATCGGCACCGGCGTCCGAATGGAGCAGCCGACCCGGATCGTCCCCATCTCGATCCCGGACTCCTTCCGGAGACGGCACATGTTCGTGTTCGGAACCACCGGCGTGGGGAAGACCCGGCTCTGCGAGAACCTGATCGAGCAGGACATCCGCAAGGGGAACAGCGTGGTCTACTTCGACCCCAAGGGGGACCAGCAGATATTCACCAAGATATTCGAGGTGGCCCGGGAGTCCGGCAGGCTGAAGGACCTGATGCTGGTGACGCCGATCTTCCCCGAGTATTCGGCGGTGGTCGATCCGATGGCCTTCTATTTCATGGTCGACGAACTGGTCGGCCACATCATCTCCGGCATTCAGGGAGGGCGGGAGCCGTTTTACCGCAACATCGCCAAGGAGATCACGACCGCCGTCATCACCGGCAACATCATCCTCGCCGAAGAGGAAGGGCACAAGCTCGTCCTGAACATGGACACGATCCGCAACAGTATCCGGCGCAGTTCCCTGGAATACACCATGAACCACCTGCGGAGACTGGAGATGCCGGAGGCGGACCTGATCGCGGGGATGTTCAGGGACATCCTCGACTCGCCCCAGGAGTACTACTCGAAGGTCTCTTCGTCGCTTCGCACCTGCCTCATGGAGCTTTCCTCCGGCAACATCGGCAAAATCATCGGCCAGGCCGACAGCAACCGCTTCATCCACCGGTTGGAGGAGGGAAAACCGGTCATCATGGTCGTCCACACCGGCTCCCTGATCACCCGCGAGGCAGCCGCCACCCTCGGCAAGGTACTCCTCTCCATGATCCAGTCGTTCGTCGGCAGGGTCTATCTCTCCAACAGGCAGAAGGTCTCTCCTCCGTTGTCGATTTACATCGACGAGGCGCAGAGTCTGATCTATCAGGGCGTGGAGGAGTTGTTCGCCAAGGCGGGATCGGCCGACGTGATGGTGCACGCCTTCGCCCAGTCCGTGAACCAGATATACGCCGCCGTGGGGGAGGAGTTCGGGAAGTCGATCCTCGACAACACCAACACCAAGATCTTCATGCGCTGCTCTGACGCCGAGACCTCCGAGTACGTGGTGCGGCATTTCGGGGTGAGAAACGTGCTCACGGGGATTTTCGGCTCGAACCAGGTCACGACCCGCGAAGTGGAACAGGACATCCTCAAGGTCCAGGACATTCTCGGCCTGCAGCCGCAGGAGTTCTACATGCTTACCTATTCGGGGAGATACAAGGGGACCACCCTCATGGTGAAAGACCCTTCGGTGAAGATCAACTTTCCCGCCGCCCCGCTGAACGTGCCTTCAGCGCAGAGAGAGAGCTCGAAATGAAAACCCTGGCCTTAATCGCCGGATTGATCGGAGTCGGCCTGGTCCTGTTCTCGATCAGGCTGTTCATCGCCCTTCGACCCGAAAGGGCCGCCGAGGAGAAGGAACGCCGCGAAGAGGGGGACGGCGAAATGGAGACCCTCACCCTCAAGGAGATCAGCCATATCTGGACCGAAGAGGACGACACTCCCTCGGACGAGAACAACGCGCTGGCGGGCAACGTCATCGAGTTCACGGAAGTGGCGAAGCTCTGGCGCAAGCCCGCTTCCGCCACGGACGAAGTAGCCACACCGCCCCCTGCCTTCGCCATCGAGGAGATAGCCGGGTTCTACCGGACGATGGTTGAGAATCAGCGGCTCGTGAAAGGGGCCCGCCGGACGGTGATCGTTGAGATCCTCAAAATGCTCGACGCGGAAGGGACCTGCCCTTCCGTCGTGGGCAAGGGACACGCGGGCGGTGGGGGAAAGGTGACAGAAACGGATGCCCAGTATGGGGCCGAGGCGTATTCCCTGCTCGCCACGATACCCCTTTACAGGCACAGCTTGGCGGTAGCCCGCAAATTCGCCGCAACCGCCGGCAAGGGGGCGATGCTGGCCGACTGTCTGATCATCGCGCTCGGTCACGACATCGGCAAGATTCCGTCCTTCCATAAGAAGTACTACTCCACCGCGGATCACCCGGTCATTTCCAAGATAGTTCTCGGCGGCATACCCGAGTACGCCTCCCTTCCCAACAGGCAGGAACTGGACGCCGCCATCGGCAACCACCACGCGATAACCCCTCCGGACGAACTCACCGTGCAGTTGAAGCGGTGCGACCATGACGCTCGGGCGGAAGAGCTGGCGTCGTTCGGAAATGTCGGGGTCCCCTTGCTGCCGGCCGAACAGGTGACGGCCGATGCGGATCGGCCGAAGACGGACCACCCGCTCGGCTCTCCGGTGGAGGGGAAATTCACGCCGACGACGCTGGAACTCCCTCCCTGGTTCGACGCGGACACCGTGATGTCGCTTCTTGGAGAGATGGTGAATCGACTGGAGGAGACCCCCACCGGCAGCCGCTGGCATATCGTCTCCATGCCGAACGGTCTGGTCTTCGCCAACCAGGACGCGCTGTGGCGGGTGATTCACCGGATCGGAGGACACGACCCGCTGGTGAAACTGGCGGACGCGAACGAGGAGATGAAGCGGAACCTGCTCCACACCGTCGTATGGGAACTGAGCAGGGTCAGGAACGCCATCGCCACCGACCTGATGGGCCGCGGCCACTACATGACGCAGACAACCGTCGTCACCAAGGGTGGCAAAGGGTATTCAGTCCTGCTGATACCGTTCCGCGCCGAGGCCTTCGGCGCACTCCCCTCGACCCTGGAGAGCGAGAAGCCGCAGGCGCTGCGACAGATGGTCGCGGACATCAAGCTGAAGATCAGGGAGGGCGCCACATGCGTAACCTGATCGTCGCCGGCCTGCTCCTCGCCTTCGCCGCCACCGCCAACGCCGATTACTACTCGGAGGCGGGCAAGGGATGGTGGTGGTACGAGAAAGAACCTCCCAAGGCGGCAGAGGAGAAGGAGAAGAAACGTGACGCCGGCCCCAGGCCCGCAAAGCTCAGGGACTATACCTACGATCAGATCTGGGACATGCATCCCGACAACTTCGAGAAGCTCGCCGAAGGTCTGAAGAAGGAGGCGGTGCGGAACCCGTCGGAGGAGAACGTCAGGGACTACTACGAAGTCCAGGAGATCGCCAGGAAGAAGGCCCTCGCCTTCACAAACGTCTCCCAGTATGTCTGGCAGAAATACCCGGAACTGTCCACCAAGAAGGACTATCCGATCACGACCCCCGGCAATCTGGGTCGCATATCCCGGATCAGGGAGGAAAAGAGTAGGAAGCTGCGCGAAAACCGGGACGACTTCGCGCTCATCTATTTCTTCCGGCAGGACTGCAGCTTCTGCGACGAACAGGCGCCGATCCTGGAGTGGTTCACCAACTCGACCGGGTGGGTGGTGAATAGGGTGAACACCCAGGAGAACCCAGGGCTCGCCGCGAGATTCCAAGTGGAGATCACCCCCACTCTCGTCCTGATCCAGAAAGGGAACCAGGATTATTTCCCGGTGTCGTCCGGCGTGATCTCCGCCGACGAGATCGAGGACAGAACCTACCGGGCCGTGAGGCTCCTCAAGGGGGAGATCACCCCGGAGGAATTCTCCCTCTACGATTTCCAGCGGGGAGGCGGTTTCGACGTGAAGAAGCGTCCTCCCGCGTCAACGGAGAAATAGACAGGACGAAGAAGCTGCAAACGATTTGCCCTACCGGCTCGGGCCGGGAGCCCCGTTGAGAGGAGGCCGTTTTGAAAGCAAAACCTTATATTGGCGAGAGCGTGTCGATACTGGATTCCGAAGAACTGGTAGACAAGGCTTATTCCGGTTTGCTGGCAATACTCGACTGGGTGCCGAAACCCGGCGAAAAAGTCGAGGCAATGCAATTCGGCGGCTGCGGTAGAAAGGATATGGAGCATTTCCAAGCTCTGACTGAGGGTGTCTATATTCCGGGATCGAAGAGAAATTATTACTGGGGCACTTTCGATCTCGATGTCGATGAATTGCCGGAGTCCGGCTGCGTTTATGTGAAACCAAGTGAGGGAATGGAGTTTTCGTATGCCGCCGTTAAACGGGTCAGAAGGTTCAAGAAAGGGGTCGTCTGCCAATGCAAGGCTCCCGCTTACATATACAAGGTGTATGTGGTTGAAATGCCGAAGGCCGGCAAGCTTTGCCCTATCATCGAAATCACCTACTTCGCCATCGATGCACATGGTGACGTCTGGCTGACAATTGACACTGCGAAATTTAGGGACGGCAAGATTGCCGCATTCAGAATCGACCGATATGCCGGCTCGCACTTTGGCCCTGGCGCCCTCTCTTTGCTGGCTGACACGAAATATTTATGGATGGTGACAACAGAAGAGCCGTTCCAACTGTCGGATAGCAAAGGTCATGCAAAGGTGCACTTCGGGATCGAAGAACCTATGATTCAGAGCCTCTTTTACGCCCGAAGCTTGCCCATGACCGCATCGGGACGAAGGCGACCCATCCTTCACTGGGTGAGTGCCCATAAACGGCGATTGGAAAAAGGTGTAGAGATCGACATCGCCAAATATCTGCGAGGCGTCGAGGCCTTTTCAATGGGTAACCTGAATTTCCAGATCACCCAACCTTACAAGAGGGGAAACCCGGCCGGTTTGACAACTCGGTACGGAGCACTGGTCACATGATGTACAACAACCGGACGAAAGGGGCTGAACCCATGATGCGTCGCAAGGGAACCAAGCTGATCGCGGTGGCGGTGGTCGTTTCTCTCGCCGCCTTCCCCGGGCTCGCGCCCGGCTCGGGCTGGGTGGACGACTGGATAAAGCAGAAGAGCAGCACCTCCCCCAGCTACTACGAGGGAGCGAAGCGGGGCTACTACACGGGCGGCGGCTTCTCGGCCCGTTGGGCCAATTCCAACGACTACCTTGTCACTGCGTCGCTCCCGCAGCTCAAGTCGGGGTGCGGTGGCATCGATGCTTTCCTGGGGGGATTCTCGTTCATGAACGTAGATTATCTCGTCCAGAAGCTGCAGAACATCCTTTCCGCGGCGCCGGCGGCCGCCTTCGACATAGCCCTGAAGACTCTGGCTCCCCAGGTGGCGGACACCATCAAGACGCTGGAGGCGATCACCGACCGGTTGAACTCCCTCCAGCTCAACGACTGCAAGGCGGCAAAGGCCCTGGTGGCTACGGCTTCTAGCCCGTTCTCCTCCATCATGTCCGACAGTCTGAAGGCGGAGATGAAGTCGGCCCAGACCGATTTCCTGGTTTCCAGCGGGGCGAAAGACCTGGCCCATGACGTGAGCAAGCTGTTCGACAGCGAGCTCAAGTCCGCGAGCGGGACAAAGCCCATGGCTCCCGGCACCATCCAGGCATCGGCGGCCAGCGCCACGGCGGGCTGTCCCGACGAGGTGAGGACCGTGTTCGGCGATGGGTCGGTCCTGGAGAATCTGGCCGCGAAGAGGGGGATGAGCAGCGACTACTTGCAGCTCATCAGGGGTTTCATTGGCGACGTCGTGGTCCAGAGTCCGGCCACTTCGGGGACTACCTACCGTGCCCAGTACATCCCCCCCTGCGACAAGAATGAGAGCTTCAGCTCCTTCATCGACGGCACTGCTCAACGGAGGGCCAGTGGCGGGGCGTGCGCGGACATCACAGACGCCAACAAGAACCTGTTGACCTACGTGAACGGCCAGATGCAGGCCATCGCCGGCAAGCTCAAGGCAAGGCAGCCTCTTTCCGCCGACGAAGAGACGTTCCTGAAGAGCACCCCCCTCTCGGTCGGCCTGATCCTGAAGAACGCGACGGCCACCAACACCGAGGGAGAGGTCATCGGCAAGCTCTCGGAGGTCACCGCCAGGGCCTTCGGTTATTACATGCTCCTCGACCTCTTCAACCGGGCGGTGCAGCTCAGCGAAAGCGCCAAGAACATCATGTCGAGCCAGCAGACGAGCAAGGCGGGGGCTTCGCCCGAGACATGCCAGATTGCCCTTTTAGGCGAAGGGCTCCAGCATCTCCAGACCCTCGAGGAGAAAACCCTGCATCTGCTGCAGGAGGCCCATCAAAGTTACGCCAACGCGGCAACCGAGGTGAACTCGGTGGAAATGCTCGTCCTCAACATGAAACGATTCGACGATACGGTATTCGCGGAACTCTCGGGGCGCTTCGGGACGGGTGTAGCCCGGCGGGCACTGGGGAAATCCTAACCACACTCAAGGAGAGAAAATCATGAGCAAGTCTACCAAAGGGCAAGAGAAACATGAAAGCGGCGAAAAGGAACAGAGGAAACCCCGCCCTACCCCTGAGGAATGGCGCGAAGAGCGGCACAAGAAGTCGGAACGTAGCGACCTGGCGTTCATCAGCCGGCGGACCTACGACCAGTTCGATTTCATCGGTCTTCTCAACTCCCACGACATCATGCTCCACAAGCTGAGATTGCAGGCAGGAAGGAGCAGGAAACTCAGTTTCGCCGTAGTGGCGGAGATCATTGAGAAGTCCGACAAAATCAAGGGAGACATCAATCTCCTCAATGCGCAAATAAGTAGGCTGCTGGGAGACAGATACATTCCGCCCCGCGGGTTTGACGACCCGCTGGCAAAAAGCGACCAGGATGCCGACGAGGCACAATCGGGAAAGAAGGCCGGTGCGGAGAAAAAGAGTGCCGGCGTGACCGGCTCGGCCATCTTGGTACAAGAGGGCATTGAGTTGCCGGCGTCGGCCTGAAAGGTCGGGGAGATCTTCACTTGTCAACCGTAAGATGATATGATGTGCGCCGTTTCATTTTATTGGGTATCCGTATTTCATGATTGAAGCAGTGCCTGACAGATATTCTTGAAACGAGTCATCCTTTTTATAATCGCTATCATGGTGACATCGATCGGGGTTACCTTCGATGTCGTCAGCAGAGTCCAACCGGAACCACTCCATCCTGTCCGTGTTACATGGGTCATCCATCTGTTCCTGTGGATGACGGCCGGTTGGATAATCGGGTATGCGTGGCAGCAGTTTGTGGCGTCTCTCAAAGCAAAATACGAGGTGGACGATGCCAGCGAATAATCCCGCCACTAGCAGAGTGACTTGGACTGAGGAAGACGATCAAGAGTTTCGTCGTATTCAATCAAAGTACGACAAAGAGGGGCTTACGGATGATGAATATCTCGCGGCAAACCAACTCTTCGAGCGTTATATAGCTCATTGGCATCAGACTGATCCGGTCTTTCGGGAAGCAAAAAATACATTCCTTCATGGTTTGGATATTGTGTCAAAGGTGGATAAATTTCTCTCTCTACAGGAACGGAATGCTTTGATCAAGCCGCTTGTAATGGAAGCATTCATGAAGATTGGCAGCAGGGGATCGCATGCGTGAAGTAGCTGTTCCAAAGATGATCAACTTGTTAAGTACAATGTTGAGAGAGAACCCTGAACAGATACCTGGGCAAGATGGGTTAGCTGTTGCAGAGTGGCTTGACTCTCTATACTACTGCCCGAATGATCGCACGATCTATCATGCCGAGGGATACAGCAGAAAAGAAATCGCTTTGATTCTGTACCTGCGTAGGGAAGGTATTGCCCCCGAAGATTTTATGCGCAGATTGCAGGCAGATCGTGTTGCAGGTGCCGCTCTGACCGGCCATACACCATGAAATCCGGATACCCGTTAGAATCGACAGGAAAACCCATGAAGAACAGGTTTTCGATCACGCTTGTGACCGCCCTCATCCTGGCGCTTTTCACCGCTTCCTCTTTCGCAATGAAAACCTCCTGCGGGGAGCATTACGTCGGAGGCGAGGCGCCGGACATCATCAACGCCAAGATGCAGGCAAAGACCCAGGAACTCTGCTACGATGAGTTCGGCGTGGTCCATTCCGGCCTGACGCGCACCCCGCTCTGGTCCGCCGAGCATCTCACCAGGTCCAGGCTCGATGCCGCCAGGGGGATGGTCCGCAAGGACACGTTCCACGCCGAAGAGCGGCTGCCGGAGTCGGACCGGGCGGAACTATCAGACTACGCGCGCAGCGGCTTCGACAGGGGACACATGTCTCCCAACGCCGACATGTCCACCGATCAGGCGCAGCACGAGAGCTTCAGCCTCGCCAACATCGTCCCCCAGGACGGCACCAACAACAGGGGAATCTGGAGCGGGATCGAGAGTGCGGTCAGAACGCTGGCGAAGCGGGAAGGAAACCTGTACGTCATCACCGGTCCCCTGTTCGTCGGCAACAATGTCAAGGCTCTCAAGCGCCGGGTCCTGGTGCCGACCCATATCTACAAGATCGTGTACAGCCCGAAGCGCAACGCCGCCGGGGTCTACCTGGTCAACAACGCCGCCGAGGCGGATCTGCGCTACATCTCGGTGGCCGAACTCGAGCAGATGGCCGGGATCGATTTCTTCCCCTCCATGTCGCCGGCCGTCAAGAGGGAGATCATGCCGCTTCCCAAACCGAAGGAGCGCAGGGGAGGCGGAAAGAGGCACGGGAGGACTTACAGGTGAGCAGGAAAAAGGATCTCAGTATCGCACCGTTTAAGAACGAATCGGAGTGCCTCCAGATCAACGGCCTTACCATCGAGAACCGCCTGGACCGGGTGTCGCTGTACGGCAGCCTCGACATCACCCGGGACAAGGAAGGTCTGGAGAAGGCGGCCAAGCTGAAGGAGATAGTCGATTCGGTGGTCGCGGCCATGACGGGCGAGGAATTGCCCGACAAGGTCGAGGTGGAACAGCCTGATACGGTGAAGAACCCCTTCGCGTAGGAAGCCGGCTTGACCCCTCATCACGAAGGTGGTAGAAGATTTTCATATTTTTACACTCTTCCTCGAAGAGATTCCGCTTGGGTCACGCACCCCGGAACAAATTTCAGGGATAGCCCCTGATCTGAACGCCCCGGCAGGGATGCAACGCAAGGAAAGACAAGGCGCGCTTTTCGCCCCTTTCCCGGTGAGAAGTCAGCGTGCTCGACGAGCACCAGGTAGTCGACCTTGGGCAAAGGCGACTTTAAACAGCGACGTTAGAGGTGCGTCCAGAACCGGACAGCGCCTTTTTTCATACCATAACCCCTTAAAGACCTGTTTCGGACATCGTGCCGGAACGGGTTTTTTTGTACCCAAAACCCGCGACAAGCCTTGGAAGCGGCGGGAATTCAACCTGTCCCGACAGGGAGACCAAACCTCTCCCCGCGCGGGATCGGTGACCGTCTTCTCGTTCGGGAAACCAGCAAGGAGGCAGTCATGGCAAGTTTGAACAAGGTTCTCTTGATAGGGAATCTGGGCAAGGATCCGGAAGTCAGGTACACGGCATCCGGAACGGCGGTCGCAAGTTTCTCTCTGGCGACGTCGGAACGTTTCAAGAACAAGGCAGGAGAATACGAAGAGCGGACCGAGTGGCATAATCTCACCCTCTGGGGGCGTCTGGCTGAAATCGCCGGCGAATACCTGTCAAAGGGGAAGACGGTGTACATCGAGGGCCGGCTCCAGACCAGGAAATGGCAGGACAAGGAAGGCAAGGACCGTTACACCACGGAGATCGTCGGCGAGAAGATGCAGATGCTGTCGAGGAAAGACACCGGACGCGAAGGCGACCCGGAACAGGACAGCTTCTACCAGCCGCCTTCCGGAGGAGACGAAATTCCTTTCTGAGCCCTGACCATCCGTAACGACCGAAACCAAACACAAGCCCGACAGGGGAGACACAGACCCCTGCGGGGTGGTCCGTCTCCTCTGTCCGGGTACAACCCACAGAAAGGAGATCGAGATCATGTTCCAGAAAGCAGTCAGAAAGAGAGCGAAAGCACGTATCGGCATCTGCGGCCCGGCGGGCTCCGGCAAAACCATGTCGGCCCTCAAGCTGGCATTCGGGATCGTCGGCCCCACCGGAAAAATCGCGGTACTCGATACGGAGAACGAAAGCGCTTCTCTCTACGCCCACTTGGGCGACTACCACGTCGCCGTCATCAAGCCCCCCTTCACCGTCGAGAAGTACATAAGCGGCATCAGAGAGGCGGAAAAACTGGGTTACGACCTCATCATCATCGACTCCCTCTCACATGCATGGGCAGGGACCGGCGGTATCCTGGAGTTCGTTGACTCGAGGACCGAATCGGCGAAGGGGAACAAGTTTGCCGGGTGGCGTGAAGCGACCCCCAAGCACAACTCCCTCGTCGATGCCATGCTGCAGTCGCAGATGCATGTCATCGCAACGATGCGCAGCAAGACCGAGTACGTCCTTGTCGATGACGAGAGAGGCAAGAAAGTCCCGAAAAAGGTCGGCATGGCGCCCATTCAAAGAGAAGGAATGGACTTTGAATTTACACTGGTCTTCGATGTTGACCAGGAACGGCACATCGCCACCACCAGCAAGGACCGGACAGAGATTTTCGATGGTTTCCACGGGAAGTTGACGGAGGAACACGGAAGCTCCATCCGCGCCTGGCTGGAATCGGGAGAGTCGGCGAAGAATCATGCCGGTACCACCCAGGAACAACAACCCTCGGGGCCGAAGTCTATCACGCAGGATCAGGTGATGGAACTGGAGACGAAAATCAGTGAAGTGGGAGCCGACCGGGACAAGTTCCTCGCCTATCTGGGAGTGAACAGACTCGAGGATATTCCCGCCGAACGGATGACCGCCGCACTCAAGGCCCTGGAAGCGAAAACGAAGAAGAGCGACGGGACACCGGGCACGGTTACCGACATCACGGCCATCCTGGCAGCACGCCGCATCCCCTTCAAACTGGACGAAACCAACAAAGAGGTCTACGCAACTCCGTCGTATCAGGATACCGCCTCCAAGGAGTTCCTGAAGACGAAAGGCTTCAAGTGGAGTTCCTCCTACAAGGCATGGGTCATCAAGATGGCGGCCTGACCGCGATCTGGACCCCATGAACGGGAGGAAACCATGCAACCCACCATTTCACTCATTGGCCAGCGTGCTTCGGCCACCATTTTCTGCAGCAACCTGATCCTGGAAGACGACAAACTCGTCGTTCTGCTGTCCGCCTACGGCCCCTCCCAAGAGGTCAGGGCCTTCGCCCAGATCCTCCACGACCGGGAGGCGCCCGTGTTGGAAATCACCGGCAGGAAAAGAGACCGCGTGGCAATGGGAGGTACCGTGAGCCTTATCGGCAAGATCGATAACGGCTACTCGGGGCTGTACATCCTTCCCAGTCGGCAGCGCCGCCTCATTGTCGGGAACAGCCGGGAGGAATGCTTCGGCATCTACTCCCGTATCCTGGATCAGCAGCAGTTTGTGCACCGGGACTGGTATCTCCCTCTGTTCGACATGGCAGAGGAACTGACACCGCTCATCGGCACCAAGAAATGCTACCGCCATATCGAGAACGTTCCCGATGAAGTGAGGAACCGGATCAGATACGGCGGGTTCGCCTTCCCCGAGCCTGCGTCTCGCATCTCGGTCGAGGTGAAACAGGAACAAACCCAGCAGTAGCACAATCTATCCCGGAAGGGGTAGGTGGCATGGTCACCTCCCCGCAAAGGGATAGCCATGCCGCCTCCCCTTTCACGAGGAGCGGACATGGAATTCACTGAAAAAATCAACAACCACTCCCGCACAAAGGGGAACGAGCTGGCGAAGGGATTCTATCCCACCTTCCCGCGCGACGTGGAGCTGGTCAGAAAGGTCGTCAGCATAAGTTTCGGCTGGGACCGGACGAGCGTCCACGAGAAGATGGTCACCATCTTCGACCCGTGCGCCGGCGAAGGGGCTTTCCTGTCGAGCATGGTCCGCCATGCGAAACAGGCCGCCACCGGATCAAGCGCCAAGAACACGGCCGTCGCCTCTTTCGCAGTGGAACTGGACGCGGAGCGCTTCAGGAAAATCCGCGGCACCGATCAGAAACTCAACACATCGTTCTTCGACACCACCAACACCGGGTCGTTCGACATCGTTCTCCTGAATCCGCCCTACAACAGGAACGGCGGAGAGCTCATCTCCTGGGTCGAAAAGGCCGCCCCCATGGTTTCCAAGCGGGGGGTCATGGTCCTGATCATCCCGGAATACGAGCTCAAGGGGAAAATGACCGAACTCCTGCGGGGAAGCTTCACCTACCGGTATGCATACAGATCGGAGGAATACGGGGCTTTCAGGCAGCTGGTCATATTCCTGCGGAAGAATGTCAGCAACGAAACGACCTCGTACCGGTCACCCTACTATCACAACTACGACAACCTGGACAACGCCGGGGAGGACCTGATCCTGACCCACGCCGAAAACCCGACCGTCACCATCGAGGTCGAGGCAGGCGGAGTCAAGACCAAGCCCATGCTCCAGTGCCGGGACCTTTCAGGGTTCTACCTGGAGTGCGAAGAGAGGCTGGACAAGGCGATAACGGTGATGCTGGACAAGGAGTATCCGGCCAGCTACGACACCAGCATTCAGCCCGTATCCACCCTCAGAACGGCCCATGCCGTCCAGCTTGCCGCCATGAACAGCCAGATCGAGAGCGTCGCCATAAACGGCGTCCACTACCTGGCCAAGTACATGCTCGTCGAAAAGCCGGAGACGTTCGAGGATTACGACGATAACGGCATCAAGACGACGACCGTCATCCACAAACCGACTGTAGAGACCTTCCTCATGGACAGGACGGGCGAGGTGAAAGCCGCCCGGGAACTCGGCTTCGACTACGTGGAGCTCAATTCCCAGCTGTCCACCATCCTCCTCAAGAAGCTCACCACCATCTACAAACCCCTTCACGAGATCGGCCGGGACGAGGAATATCTCGCGTCCGAACTGAAGGAGATCGGCCTGAAGGCCCCCCAGCGGGAGGCTGTAAAGGCGGTCATGAAGGCGTTTGCTTCAGGGAGGAAGGGGATCGGCATCCGGGCCAACACCGGAACGGGGAAAACCTGGATGTCGAAGGCGGTAAAGTATCTCGCCGGCGCCAAGAGATCGATCATGGTGACGGAACCGCAGCTCGTCCCCCAGATGGTGAAGGAGTACGAATACGAGGGCTTCGCTGTCCACGTGATCGACTCCTGGCAACGGCTGCGGGAACTCGCCCGCACCAAGCCGAAGGGTCTCTATCTCATCGCCTACACCCGTCTGCGCATGCACCCGGACTTCGTGCCCGTCACGAAGACCACCCGTGTGAAAACGAAAGAAGGGATCAAATATACCGACGCCTGCCTCAACTGCTCGGCCGAGGTGAAGAGGATCAGCAGGGGGAGCAAGGAACACTGCCCCGCCTGCGGCGACGTCCTCTACACTTACATACCCGAGAACAAACGGCCGCGCCTTCGCTACCGGCAGTGGATCGCCGACATCGAAAGGAACGGCGCGTCAACGGAGGTGAAATCACACAACAAACAGCTTCCCTACCTCCGCTTCCTCAAGCGGATACCCTTCGACCTCGCCATATTCGACGAGGCTCACAACGCGGCCAACCTGATGAGCAATCAGGGGACGGCGTTCATCCGCATGGCGGCTTCCGCAAGACGGGTTCTCTGTCTCACCGCGACTGTCACCAACGGTATGGCGAAGAGCCTCTACAACCTGCTCTGGGGGGTAAATCCGGTGCAGATGCGGGAGGCGGGATGGGACATGAAGTCCGCCACCGACTTCCAGGCGCGGTTCGGCGCCTACAAGGAGGTCAGGAAAAGCGACGAGAGAAACCGCCACCGTGATTCGGAAAAGGTGCAGACCTACGACACGGCGGGGATCTCGCCGGCTGCCCTGGTCTACACCCTGCCGAACTTCGTGAACGTGGACTCGGAGGATTTCGACGACCTACCCCCCGTCGAACGGGAAGTCATCAAATGCGCCCCTCATACGGAAGTGGAAGATTGCATGAGGACCATCGACAAGATCATCGACAATGCGGAACTACCGATCGAGGACAGAATACCGGTCGCAAGCGTAAGAACGGCGGCCTTCCTGCGGGTGTCCGACACCTTCAGGCATGCAGACGACGAAATCCGCCTGCGTGGCGAACTCCTCGGCACATTGTGGCGACGGCCGGTCGATGAACTGCTCGAAAAGGAAACAGAGCTCGTCAACATCGCCCGTCTGGTAGAGACATGGGGAGAACGGCTCCTGGTCTACACCGGGAACACGCAAAAGATCGACATGCGCGGGCCGCTCAGGCGGATCATCGCCGACAGCGTTCCCGGCTTGTCCATCGACGTTCTTCCCGACTCGGTAGCTCCCGAAAGACTGACGGCGTGGTTCGAAAAGACCACCGCCCAGGTCGTCATCGCCTCATACCACCGGGTAGCCACCGGACTCAACCTCAGTCAGTTCAACAACCTCTGCTGGTACGACTACTCCGACAACACCAGGTTGGCCGAACAGGGGGAAGGGAGAATCCGGCGCGTCAACACCGCCGACATACACCGCATGATCTACGGGGAAGTCCGTCCCTGCCGATACTGGTATCTCACCTCTTCGCCGATCCAGGAGGCCCAATTGGCGTACACATTGGAGAAGAGGATGATCGCCAAGCTGGCGGAAGGGGAAACACCGGACATCGACCCCGCGGAATGCACAAGCGGCAACCAGTCGTTTTCCGCACTCATCACCAAGGCGCTCAAGGAAGGGAACATCGACTACCAGGACCCTAGCGCCCTGCTCAAGAAGATGACCCGAACCGACAACGCCAGGGTGAGGGACGAAAACAAGATCACAACATCGCCTCCGGCAGCGGCCAAGGTCATACCCTTTCCGCAGCCGGAACCACCGACGCCGCCCGCTCCGGAAACCGTCCCGGTCATCGTCTTCGAAGGCGGCTGGGAGGTCGAAAGGCAGATCCCGGCTGAGAAGTACCGCGAGTACCTGGAAGAAGGGATGCTGGAAGTGACCCTCTTCGGCACGTACCTCGTGACCGGGAAGTGCGCAAGGCGCGGCCGAGCGTAAAACGCCAACCATCAACCACCCCTCGGGGAGATTCCGTCTCCCTCCGGGGATACGTGTCTCCTCCTGGGACAACCCGAAAGGAGACACGAAATGAGATCCAACACAGTAGCCATCAGATGCGCCAACGGCAGAACCATCTACATGAAGGCGGAGAAGTCCGCTGTCGAGATTTCCTGCAAGAACATCATCGCCGGAATCATGGTAGGGACAACCCTCCTCGCGTCGGCGGTCATCGCCTACGCCTGCATGTAAACCATCACAAACCCCGATCAGGGAGACGGACTCCCTCTCGGGGGCGTTCCGTCTCCCCGGGCATGAAAAGGAGACAGAACCGATGGCACGCCTCGACGATTTTCTGAAAAAGGCAATACCCGCACATCAGCAAAAGATGTCAGCACATCTTGGTGACCGCACCAGGTATGCCGGGGCCTCCGACATAGCCGGATGCCCCCGCAAGGCGGTACTTGGCAAGCTTCAGCCGGTCGCCCATTCCATCAAGCAGCAACTCGTCTTCGCAAGGGGGCACGCGGCGCAGGCCATGTTCAGGGAGTTCTTCCTGTCGGGCGGCGCCACCTTCCAGGAAGAGGTCGAGATCTGCCACCCATCCTATGACATCGTCTGTCATATCGATTTCCTCTTTCGGGGGAAAAACCGCTTCCATGTGGTCGAGATGAAGTCCACGGGCGGCATTCCCGAGGAACCTTACGGCAGCTGGGTCGACCAGCTGCACGTACAGATGGGCCTTCTCAGAATCAGGGAAGGCGAGAAAGCGGAGATCGGCGGCTCGATCCTGGCGGTGGACCTGAACAAGGGGGAATACCGGGAGTTCAACTCCTACGCTCCCCACCCGGAGGTCTTCACCCCCCTGATCGAGAGGGGCAGTCACATCCTCTCCGCCATGCGCGGCGAGTGCGAACCGAACACCATACCGAGCATTCTGTGCGGCCACTGTTCGTACCGGACAGGGTGCCCGGCCCACTGGGACCAGGAGATCCCCCAGGAGGTCACAGACCGTGTCGCCGACTACGAGAGTCTCGACCGGCAGAAAAAAGCCCTCGAAAAGAGAATGGACCCGCTGAAGAAAGAGCTGATCTCCTTCTTCGGAGAGCGGTTCCAGGGGATCACCGACACAGGGATCGCCGTGGCGACCACAACCGTCGCTCCGGGCGAGACCGTCGACTCCACCAGACTGAAGAAAGACTTCCCCGACGTGTACCGGGCCTGCAGCAAGCCGAAAGCGGGCTACACGAAGCTGGAAGTCAGACAGTTGCCACCAGCGCCGCTCGCCAAGGCGGCCTGAGACCAAACCCCATCCGGGGGCGAATCACGCGCCCCCCCAGGGTCACTCCTTTTCACGGGAGGCGCGTATCCGCACTGAAAAGGAGCAGTCATGAAACCACGAACGGGCGTCCTGCCCAAAGATTACAAACATCTCTTCCGGTCGAAGATGAACAGCGAGGACCTCAAAGAGCTCCTGTGGACCATCCTGGCGGCAGTCGTCATGGTGATCTCGGTCAGCTTCTGTTTTCTCGCTGCCTCCGCCGCTCCAGAGCCCGAGGCTCAAGAAGCGGTCATCCTGAAAGGAGGTCACGGGCATGCCGACTCTTACCCTGTCGCTGCACGGCGCCAATCGAATCCTTGAGCGGTCGGTACCGCTCGAGGCACTGGAAGGCGTCAAGCTCGCCGTCCCGCTTCTCACGGATAAACCCCTGCGCTTTCGCTACAAGGGGGTCACGGTGATAGCGAGGATGGCGTCGGGATGCCCGAAGATCATTTCCGCCTGGAAGGAGGCCATATGAAGGACCTATGTGATTGCGGCGCGATCACCGCGCTGAGAGAACTGCACAAGACGTACGGCAAGCTCCACGACATCCTGTCCGATTGCATCGAAGGGGGCAGACTGTCCGCGGCGGCCTTGCCTGACGACTATGCCGCCATCGTGGAGCAGATCACCCGCTGTGTCGCGATAGACCATGCGATATCGGCGGTGTTCAGACTCTACGAAGAAGAGCTCGGGGAGGGAAAGGTATTCCTGTTTTCCATCGACCCGGCGCTGTTCAAGAGACAGCGGGCACTGCTTTCCCGCCTCCTCGAAGAGGAGAAACCGCACCCTTCCACCGACCTGGAACCTCTGGAAGGAATCCGGAACCTCCTCGACGCCATCGCCGACCAGGCACACGACTGGTACGGCATGGACACGCTTTTTCTGGAGGAGGGGGATCGTGAACCCTGAAGCATAGGACTCTCACCTGAACGTATTTCAAACCCCATGGGGGCGGATCATCTCCTCCAAAGGGGGATGGTCCGCCTCCGAAAGGAGACAGACCATAATGAAAAAATCCATCACGGAAGTATTCGGCATCCAGGCTCCCGCCACGATCACCGTCGATGTGCGCGACAATGCGATACACGCGATGATCCCCCGCTCCAATCCGGACTACGTGTTCCGGAGAGAAATCCTGTCGGACATTCTGGCATGGATGAAAGGAGCGGCGGGGACCGATCCCCTCTATCTCGTAGGTCCTACCGGTTCCGGCAAGAGTTCCATCATCACCCAGATCGCCGCACGGCTCGGCATTCCTCTCTACGTGGTCTCGTGCCACGAGCGGATGGAGATCCCCGAGCTCTTCGGTCGCTTCGTCGTCAGAAGCGGCGAGATGGAATGGGTGGACGGCCCCTTCATCCAGGGGCTCAAGGACCCGGCGTCGGCATGGATACTCCTTGACGAGGCGGATACTCTCGACCCGGGCACCTTCGTCGGGCTGAACGCCCTTCTCGAAGGTCGCTCCATTATCGTTCCCGAAACCGGGGAGACCATCGACCCGCTCCGTTTCGGCGCCCGGATCATCTACGCCGGGAACACCGCCGGCAACGGCGACACGACCGGTCTCTACCAGTCGACCAAACGCCAGAATCTCGCCTCCATGGGGAGGTTCATGATGCTGGAGGTCGGCTACGCGAATGCCGCGGAGGAGGATCAGGCTCTGGGGAAGGCTGTCCCGGAGGTTCCTTCCCCGATCCGGCAAAAAATGATCGAAGTGGCCAACAAGGTGCGCGATCTCTTCCGAAACGGCGAGATCGAGGTCACCTTCTGCACCCGTACCCTCATCCGGTGGGCGCAGCTGGCCACGTTCTTCAAGGCGAAGCCGGGAATAAACCCCATGACCTACGCCCTTGACCGGGCGCTCGGCTTCCGGGCCGAACCCGCCTCCCGCCAGGCTCTCCATGAACTGGTGCAGCGGATCATCGCGTAGGAGGTGGGGTCATGTTCGTTCCCGGCAACACCCAATATGGCATCTGGATGAGGGCACCCTCCTCCAGCGGCAGAAAGGACTGGATCGGGTTCCTCACCGACAGGGAAGTGATAAGTCAATGGGGAAAGACCGGCCAGGTGAACCAGTGCAAGGTCATCGGACCGGCGCCCTCCCGGATTTTTCTCAACCAGAAGATCGAGGAGAAGAGGGGAAAGGGTTACCGTGTCGTCGGGGAATGGTTTCCCGGCAGCGGATGGTCGCACGAACGAAAGGCCCAACCGCCACCACAACCGAACCCACCATCGCAAAACAGGCCGGCTGCCGCAACCCCGCCGCTGAACGGAAACGTCATGCGGGAGTGGCTGTCCGACCAGAACAGCGAACAATGGTTCTGACCCAACCCGGGGGAGATGCTATCACCCCCGCGGGGGGTGGCGTCTCCTCCCCAACCATCGAGGAGAGACGCAATGAGCCAAGACCACATACTCAAGAACATTTCCATCATCGTCCTGTCCGTTTCCCTCTGGACCGGAACGAAGAAACTCCGGCCGGAGGATCTGAAACTGGCGGACGGCAGCGAACTCCCACCCGACAAGCTCGCCACTCTCGGGAGCAAGAGGGTCATGGACCCAAGCGCCCTGGCTCCCTTCGCAACGTTCAAGCGGAGGGCCGAGCGGGCTGTACTCGGGGTCGGAACCCGTTTCCTCGGGGGTTACGCAGTCCCCATGGAGAGGCTGAAAACCCTCATGGGCGATCTGGCGGAGATCGGCAGGGAGTTCGACGAAGCCAAGGAGACCTTCCTGGCCGAATACGACACGGCGGTCGAAGAGTGGATCGCCGAAAACCCCGGCTGGGAGAGCGTGATCCGCAACGCGGTGGAGGACATAGGCTACGTGCGAACGCAGCTGTCCTTCTCCGTGCAGACCTTCACCATCAACCCGGTGGAAGGGCATGAAAACGGCCTCGCGGAGGAGTTGAACGGCCTGGCCGACCAGCTCCGCCACGAAGTCCGGCAGCAGGCCCTGGCGACCTGGGACAGCTCATTCCGGGGCAAGCTGGAGGTCGGGCAGAAAGCGGTGCGGCCGATCAGGGCGATGCTCGACAAGATCGAAGGACTGGTCTTTCTCGAACCCGGCCTGAACGAGCTGGTCACCGGCATAAGGCTGACCCTGACCGGTTTGCCGAAAACCGGACCGATCAAAGGGAGGGATTTCGCCGCCCTGTGCGGTGCGATCCACCTCCTCGGGAACATCCCGGAGGCCCGCGAGATCGCCGAGAATCCCCTTGTCGAGGAAGAACCGGCAGAGGAACTTCCGGCGGAAGAAGCGGAACCGACGGAAGAAGCCCGGGAGATCGAGGTCGTCCCGTTCACACCTTATGTGCCTCAGTTCGAGGAGGCGCCATCCGAATGGTTCTAGTCCTGTAAAGGACGATCCCGACCCTGCCGGGGAGTCATCAACCGACGCTCCCCGCAGGGGGGAGCGTCATCAGGAGAAACCATGGCACCGAAAATATCCACCGTCATCGGGGGGCTGCGGATTGCACTGCAGGCCCTCGCCTCGAAGATGGGCGTGACCCTCCACATAGAGGGGGACCAGGCCTACACCAACGGAAACATCATCGTCATCCCCACCCTTCCCGCAGATGACCATGAGGCGGCGATACTCGCCCGTGGCTACGTCGATCATGAAGCGGCCCATGTAGCGCTCACGGACTTTTCCATCGAGATGCCGCCTTGGACCAACATCATCGAGGACGTGCGGATCGAAAAGGAACAAGGGGAGATATATCCCGGCTGCGCCGCCAACCTGAAGACCCTGGCGGCGCTCCTGGCAAGAAAAGGCAGGTTTCGCGGGACTCGCGCGCAGCCGCTCTCGATGCTGATGTCGTGGGCGTGCTGTCGTGCCAGGACCGACGTGCTCGGCCAACCCCTCGGCAAGATCGCGAAGAAGGCGGAAGATTTCTGCCGGAAAGCCTTAGGTAACCCCTTCTGCGATCTCTTCGCGGCCCTCGTTGACAGAATCGGTTCGTGCAGATCGACGGCCGACAGCGACAGGCTCGCGAAGGAAATCGAGGCCCTCATCAACAACCCGCCCGACCCTCCTCCTACGGCACCGCCCCGACAGGGCAACCGGCAGAAAGATGAAAAGGACGATGGAGGGAAATCGACACAGAGCGGCAACGGTCCTTCCGCCACCAAGAGCGATGCTCCCGAGTCCGACGAGGACAAGGGCGCGGCCGGCGGAAGCGACCCGCTCTCCGACCGGCAGAAAAACAACCTGAAGAAGCTGAAGGGGGCGGACGCCGCCGAAGCTTCCCAGGGGGTCGATCTGGGGCAGATGGTTTCCGCGATGCTTGGCAGAGAACATGAGGAGGCCGCCCGCAACGGAACACTCGAAGATATCCCCGACACCTCGCATTTCAATGTCGGGGCTGGAAGTGGCCCCGGAGACCAGAAGATGGTCGAAGGGGACATGGGTCTCGACGAAGCCCGTCGCAAGACGAGCAGGTTGAGGGCCCAGCTTGCGGGACTCCTGCAAGCCGTCCGCATGAAACAAGCATATCCGAAACGTGTCGGGTTCCGGATCGACGGCCGGTCGGTCCATCTCATCGGCTGCTGGACACCTGACACCCGCGTATTCGCATCCCGGCGTATCAAGGACGATGACAACACCGCCATCGTCCTGCTCACCGACCGTTCGGGTTCGATGAAAGACAACAACAAGATCAGAGTGGCGCTGCAGGGCGCATTCGTCACCGCGGAGGCGCTGGAACTCCTCCCGGGAGTGACCTGCGCCGTGGGAGCCTTCCCCTGGGGCAGAGACATCGTGCAGCTGAAGGCTTTCGGTGCGAAACCGAGAGCCGGACGCTTCAATGTCGGCGCCAGCGGCGGCACCCCCATGGCGGAGGCCCTGCTGTGGTCCGGTATGCTTCTCACCCACCGTCAGGAAACCCGGAAGATCGTCATCGCGATGACGGACGGGGCTCCGGACGATTACGAGAAGACCGAAAGAGCGGTGGTGCGGCTGAGAGCCTGTGGGATCGAGGTGTACGGAATCGGCATCCTCGACTCCTGGATAGAAAGCTGGCTCAAGGAAACGTCATCAGTCATCAGGCAGATCGACGATCTGCCCGCCGCGCTGATCGGACTCCTCAAGGAGGCGCTTATCACCAGACGCAAGGCCGCCTGACCTCCACAAAGGAGGCCCCGCCCCTACCGGGAGTTCGAACCGACACTCCCGTATGGGAGGAGTGTCTTCAGGAGGCAACCGTGAAAAAGAACAGAGTGACAATCAATCCGGACTACTTCGGCCCCGGCAACGGCCTATACGTCATCCATTTCGAGGAAGGATGCACCACCCTCGGCTTCGACCGGGTGATGGAACTGGGGAACCTGCTTGCAGCAGAGCTGGACCGCTGGGACCTGACTCCCTTACCGGTCGAACGGGGCACGATGAAGGCCTACAAGAAGTACCGGCTGCTGACGGATCTAGTCCATCAGAAACACAGGCAGACCGGGTACCGCTCCCGGGCGGAACTCACCCCTCAGCTCATCGGCCTGGAAGGGAAGAGGGTCGAGGTAGTGGACCGGTACGGCGAGAAGCGGCGCTTCTGGGTCGGCAAATCCACCGGCTGGATACCGTGCCATCTGGAGATCTCGACCAAGAGATCGGACGGGGGCCCGGCAGTCATGGGCGCACCGTTCCAGTCGGTCAGGATAGTCTGTAGCGATCGGCAAACGTCATATCGATAAACCAAACACCCTTCGGGGGGCTCAAGTCCCCCATGGGGACGTCCGCCCTCCGGAAAGGAGCCAGCGCATGTCCCCCTATCCAAGAAATCTCTTCGGAGAGGAACTTCCCCCGGAGAAAAAGAAAATAACGATCCTGTCGATCGAGGCCAAGTACCGAAAAGAGGTGGTGCGTGAAGACGCCCCGGCGTGGGTTTCCAAACGCTTCACGTCGGCGAGCCAGGTCTTCGAGATGTTCCATGACCTTCGGCTGGAGGCTAAGGAGCATTTCATAGCGTTGCACCTGGACGGCAAGAACCGGATCGCCTGTCTCGACAGGGTCTCGGTCGGCTCCCTGAACCAGAGCATCGTGCATCCACGGGAGGTCTTCAAGACCGCTCTCCTGTCGAGCGCCGCAGCGATTCTTCTCCTCCACAACCATCCCACCGGTGATACGACCCCCTCCCGCGAGGACTTGGAGATCACCCGGCGCATAACAGAGGCGGGCGACCTCCTCGGCATCAAGGTGCTCGATCACATCATCATCGGCGAAAGCTATCTGAGCTTCGCCGAGCAAGGCCTTATCTGACAACCCGGCAGGGGGAAGAGCTCCCTGCGGGGGTTCTTGTCCCCTGTCCGAACAGACCCGAGAGGAGACAAGAATGAAAAAGGAAGAAACCGGCAACGACACATCGACAACGAAAAAACTCATCCTGTCCGTATCCGACAGCAGCGATTTCTTCGAGGCTGCGGATTACGCGGTAATCGAACTTACCGCCGACATGATCGCGCGGATCAGGAAGCTCTCCGAAGCCGTCTGCAACCTGGGCGTCTACAGGGTTTCCGAGTTCGACTATTCCTGCGCCTTCATGAACACCGACTACGACCAGTGGGAAAGCGGCAAGGTGCCGCTGAAGGAATACCAGGGTAGGACCGAGTGCAACCTCCTCAACGTCACCGACACCAGCTTCTACTGGTCCGGGCTGTACAGGCACACTGACATCCGATGGTCAACCGGCACGGTATACCTCTCAGACCTTGACAGTGGCGACGATTATGACGAGCGGGAAGAGTATCCAGTAAACGAAGAACAGGAGGCCGTCTGATGGTCGATCTTAGTGGATACCGGATCGAGAGGACGGATGAGCCGGGGATTCTGGGCTACGCCTACCGTATTTACGGGCCGCGTGACACGGAACTCGCGCTCATCAGAAACAAGGTCAATCCCCATCGGATGTTCGTCGTCAATACCAAAACCATGAACCCGAACGCCAGGATCAAGGGGTACGGGTGGTGGACTGACAAGGACGGCGAACTGCGGCCGCTGCGCTGAGAGAAGACAATACCCTTGAGAGGAGTCCTTATGAGACATCCCCACTACGACTACACCCTTGACGAAGCCCTGGCTTTGGCCAGGTCGATAAAGTACGGGCCGCTGCCGTTGCCTTCCGATCCGACTCCGGGGATTCCGGAGGCTATCGAGATCGTCGGGAAGTCGCTCAGAACGTGCGGCTTCAACTGGATCACCGGCCGCGTCGCACTTGAACTTTTGAGAAAGGCCAATAGCGAAGAGGTCGCCTGGTCCTGATCATCACCCCCAACCGGGGAGACAATCCCCGGAAAGGGCTCTGTCTCCCCATTTCAAACCACAAGGAGACAGCCATGGCTGACTACATTTCCCAGGGGGGGTTCCAGCCCTCGATACCCAAACATCTGATAACCGAAGAAGACATGAAGATTCTCGATGCCTTCGGACTCACCATCACACCGGACGGAGAAGACAAGCTGTACCTCTTCGCCGATGACTGGTGCACCCACGGCATCCTTGCCGCGGAAGATCCGAAGGATGACATCGAACTTGAAGAGGAGGCTCTCTATTCCTGCCTCCAGGGGATCATCCGCCGCTCCAATGGCGAACTCCCCTGGATATCGAAGGAGACGGCTTACACCTGCACCAGGAACCTGCCGGACGGATTCGGCGGCAGCGCGGTATTCGTGACCGCCGATGACGTGCAGTATTTCGGCACCGGTTCATGGCTGGGACAGAGAATCCATGAAGCGGAAAACGCGGACAAGGGACCGAAGCCTCCCACCATCTGCGTCGTCCTGGATGGTGGAGCTGTTCAGAAGGTCGTTACCGACCTCCCCGCACAGTTTCCTGCATCCATGGACGTAGTGGTCATCGACACCGACGTGGAAGGTTTCGACGAACAAAGCCTCCTCAAGATCCCGCACAACGGCGAGATCGAACATGCCGTGGGTCATATCGTGAAGCTGTCGAACTCCGACTATGACCTAGCAGCAGTTGTCCATCAGATCAAGAAGAGGGGGTGGTGACATGGCCCACCGGAAACAGATGACAGATGAACCTACCAACGAGGAACGTGCCGAGCGGATCGACACAGTGATGCAGGCCTACTGCCTGACTCTCGATGGCAGGGATTTCGAGGGCGACGGAGATGACGTCAGGGACCTGCTCACGGACCTGATGCACTTCTGCGAGCGGATGGAAATCGACTTCGATGAAAACCTCCGTGTCGCTCGAGACAATTACGAACATGAAAGGGAGGCGCAAACGGGCATCCCCAATAATCTCGGCTGTCCGGAGTGCGGCTGCATTCTCGAAGTCTCTCGGACCGACACCCTGCTGGGGATCGACCGGGTGATCTTCGAATGCCAGAACTGCGATGGAACGTTCATCCGGGAACTGACGGTTGCGGACAGCCCCGTCGAGAAAGCCGTCAAATGCGTCGGTTGCGGCAACCTGATCGTAAGAAGCACCGCGCGCATTTTCTACCAGAGCGACGATTTCGCCCATTACATCGGCGAATGCTGCTGGGACGAGCGGCTGAGAGATTGACCGACAATGCCACCCCGACAGGGGGCGGAACTTTCCCCCCTGGGGGAGTTCTGCCCCCTCACACAGAAAAGGAGACAGAACATGGCAAGAAACCTTCTGCTGGAATTGATAGAGAACTTTCCCCAGGCCGATCCCGCAAGCGAGTTCCATGGCGAGGAGATCAACGGCTGCGAAGCCGTCAATTTCATCTCCGAGTTCATCCTGGATGTCAGGGAATACCTCGATTGCGAGGAAAACCGTGAGAGCGAAGCGCTCGCGGTTCTAAAGGCATGCTGGGACTTCATTGAGAACGTGACCGACGAGGACCCGGAGCGGACCGACAAGTTTTTCACCCTGCGCGAGCGGGTGCGAAACTGCCTGTCGGATCGGCGGCATGAATCACCGACCGTAGCCGTCATCCTCGAAGGGGGCCTGGTGCAGTGCATCGTTTCCAACCGTCCGAATGACATCCAGCCGATGAACCTCATGGTCCTCGACTATGACACGGAAGGAGCGGACGAGGAGGAGCTGCTGCAGGTGCCCCAAAAGGACGGCTCCATCTCGACGGCGACCGGCCGTTACGTGGGTTTCGACCACGCGGAGATCGGCCTTGCTGCCGTCATGGATCAGCTGGATGCGAGAGGATGGTAGGTCAAGGAAAAGGAGGATGGTATGAGTCCCAAAACACCACGTCCGGCCGCCGCGCCGGGATACACAATTCAACGTCGGTCGCATTGCGGCAAGATTTTCGTGACTGTGACGACAATGGAAGGGAAACCGTTCGAGGTGTTCATCCGCTTCGGAAAGGCCGGCGGTTGCGGTTCGGCAATGGCCGACGGCATCGCTCGGCTTGTCTCCTACGGACTTCGCTCCGGACTGGAGGCCCATGACGCTGTCAAGGCCCTGGCCGGGATATCCTGCCACCAGGGGCCTAAGACCTGCCTCAACGAGGTGGCGTCAGCGATCAGGCTGGTGTTGCGGCACCTGGAAACAGGCGCCGATCTGAACGGCATTATCGAGGATGAGGAGTTTGCTGAAGCGAACGGCTTGGAGGTTGTCCCCACATGAAAACATCACAGAGGAGCATGGGTATGAAAGAGACGCGTCTGATTCTTATGGTACTGGCGACGGTCCTTGGCGGCTGCAGCCACAGCCAGTGGGCCAGTGTCGAGCTTGCTACCAAGGGGGCTTCCTGGTTGAACCCCGTCGCTACGGTGGTCCACATGACCGCCAGCGCCGGCAGGGCACTGACCGATCCTCAAGAGGAGCTGCGGGAAAAGGTGCAGCAACACGAAGAGGAGCAGAAAAAGGAACCACCCCCGGAAAAGTCGCGAACGGGTCCGCCTGAGACCGTGACGAAGTAGCCGGTTGGAAGGTGGCATAGTCCACCCTTCAGATAAGGGGAGCGGTGCTTCATGCACCCTCCCCAATCCTCTCCTCGGCCCAAGAGGGTTCCTCGGAGCCTCCGTCAACACGGTGGTTGCGGGGAGCCCTCTTGGGCGCCAATCACAAAGATAAGGGGGAGAGGACCATGACAGTCAAGGCAAGAATAAACGGCAGGGAGTATTCGCTTTCGTGGGAGGAATTCGAGAAGGCAGTGCTGAGGAATGATGTTACCGGCGGCCAAATCGAGGTCGTATCCATTTTCACGGGAATGCGACCCTGCAAGAGTCTTCAGGTTGGATGAAGCCCATCCAGCCTGGATAGAGGCGGCCCTCGTGGCCGCCTTTTCTTATTAGTACCTGGAAATTATTCGTGAATTGTGGTACTTACAGATTTCACATCAGTGCAAATGAAAGGTCCGAGATGACGAAAGCCGATTTAGCCGACAAGATTCAAAAAAAGCTTTCATGCAATAAGAAAGAAGCCGTTGAGTTGGTGGAGCTCACCTTGGATATTCTCAAGGATGCCATTGCGACCGAAGGGCATGTGAAGATAAGCGGGTTCGGGAATTTTGTCGTTCGGCAGAAGGCTGATCGAAATGGCAGAAACCCGCAGTCTGGGGAAACTATCACTATTTCCTCGCGGAAGGTTCTGACGTTCAAGCCGAGCGTACTGTTGAAAAATCGTATCAATCAATAAGTGTGGATGCAGAATAATTGGGCCTAGCATTACTCCGGCTGCCAGGCGCAACCTACCCAGTGCTCTTCGTAACGCTTCACAAAGTCTTTCATCTCGCGAATGTTGGCCCCAGGTTCGCGGCAGGCCCGGGCGCAGGTAGAAACGACATCCCGGTAGAACTCCGGAGCGACAGGCCTGATGCCGTCATAATTCATAAGCAATTCCGGAAGGCGCTCCGTGATTTTTGCTCCGCGAGGTGCCATCACAATACTCGGGGGCTCGCCATACGTGTTGATCAACACGTATCGCCAGCTTGGGTCTGCGGCTCCTAGGCGAGGGACAATCTCACAGGGGCATGCATCTCCGCCTTTGGAAATGGATTCATAGACTTCTTTGAGGGCCAAGGGTTTGTTGGCCATCAGGACATAAGGCCCGGCCCCTACGTAACCACCCATGCTTTCGTCGTATTCGATGCCGAGCAAGTCTTCCAGGTCAAAGCGCGCATGCCGGTCAAGGGGGGCTTTTCCTGAGGTGAACCACTGAAGTTCCCGCAGGGTGGCCCCTGCACACTTGGCAATCTCTGCAGGCGGATTGGGCCAGCACGCCACGAGGTTCTTGGCGATTTCGGCTGCGTTGTCATGGTCACTGTCGGCCCAGAAATCATCATCCTCAGCGATATCCTCCGGTGCCTTCTCACCTGTCAGCAGCCAGGTCCTGCCATTAAACCCGTCGAGGCTGAAATAACGGGGCTGATCGGGCGGCAGAGAAGATTCCCAGGATGAAAGCCATGAGCCGGGTTCCCAGTCCAGTCCTCCGGTCAATGTTGGCTCCGGCCTTTGTGACGGTAAGGCAAGCCATTGCTGGATTCTTTCTTCCACCTCGCGGCTGTTCACGCCTCTGTGCCCACCCCTGACATGAAAATCGTGATCATATTGAGCGTCTTGGCAAAGGGCCTGGATGGACCCGGTAAGAGACCGGTCTTTTCTGTCGTGCTTCCCCATCAGCCACTTGCTGGAGTCCTGTGCTGAGCGCAGGGAAGCCGGAAGGGATTTCTCCCTGGCATCGGCGACCTCAACCTGGACTTCGATCTTTGCCATATCCAAAATCAGTCCCGGGCTGGCCAGGGCCAAGTGGCGGTTGATCCGCAGGATGTCCGGTCGGCCACGCAAACCCTCGGCGTTACTCCACGCTTCCAGAAGAACATCCCGGACGGCCCTTGGCGGATCGACTGGGGTAAAGGTCATCCACCGAAGGGGCAACCCCGCAACGGTCAATCCATAGAGTATAAGCGGGCTGAGCCCGTATCGCTCTGCATCCTTGATCTTGATCGGGTCCTGCACTGATACAATGCCATACTGCGGATGATGGAAAAGGAACTTGGCAATCGCTACGTAGAAATGATGCTCTCTTGGTGACGGCAGCGCCTGTTGATTCATGGCCCCTCCTGGGTAAACAAGATCTCCCCTCGAGAACTCATGTTTTCCGGTTTATCATTCAAATCAGTTTCCGGGGGCTGAAGCGAAATCAGCCACTCAGCCAAATCAGCTGACTCATGGTTGCCATTCTGGCTGAGGCTGAACAGCAGGTCTTCCTGGCGGGGTTGACCGAAAACCATCCGATAGAGAGCTAAACCCTGTTTCAGCCGTTTGAGCTTCCCGACCTCCTTGCTGTACGGGAGCAGCGGAATGCGGCGCTCCACCCGAGCAGAACCGTCTTCAAATATCCAATATGGGATAAGGTCGGACTGTCCATTGTTTTTGCCTTGAGAAGCGATATTAAACAGGGTCTGCCACGGGTCACCGCCCACGTGAGTCTCAGAGAGAGCAGTCAATCCATATCGTTCAGCAATATTTTTTCTGACCGCATGACCTTTATAGCGATGAACCCGGCCTTCTCGTTGTTCAAGATCAACGGGATTAGAAGGCAGGTTCCAATGCACCACCGCATGGCACCATGTGTGGAAATCCAATCCTTCCTGGCCTATTGAGGTCGAAGCCAGAACGAAGGGACGAAACGGCGAGTTGAACGCGTCCCGTACCGAATCGGCGCGAACGAGAGCCTGGTTGTTGTCGTCTCGAATATCCCCAAACCGGAGCGCGAAACGGCAGCGAGTGTTGAAATCATCAACCGCAAAGCCGTCGCCTGACATCTTTATTTCGTCGATTCGAATCTGAGCGGTCCGTAGTGACAACACTGATTGAATGCACTCGGCTACTCCTGCCACTTGTTCCTCCGGAGAATGCTCTTGGAGCCCAAGAGATTCTCGAAGGACATGCACATATTCGTCGAGAACAGCCTGGAGATTGCCGTCGATACTGTACTGAAGCGTCAACCTCCAATAGGTATCCTCGCCGGAGCCCCGCAACATGGCAATCGTTTCCGGCATATTGAAGAGAGATCGGAAGCCGGATGCGACTCTAGCTGCGGCTGACAGCAGGTTCGAATCGGATGCGTCGAATCCAGCACCGATACGCCGAAGCGCTCGCAAGGCACACACGCCAGGACCGGCCAGAGCAAGATCGCAAAGCACATCTACTAGATCATCCGGCTGTGGGCCGAGAGGAATGCTGCCCTCTGCCATGCTAACCAATAGGTCGATGTGATCTTTGAAGCGAGTGCCTGATTCATGGTCAGGCGTAGCGGACCTCCATCCCGAATAGCTTTTACACCAGTCCAACAGACCGTTATGGGAATCGAGAAGAATGGGAGCTGCCCAATACCATCGCTCATCGGCCCGCGTTCCTTCCCCGGCATCAGGCAGGGTTTCGATCAAACTGCGGCAAACAGCCTTGACCTCTTCCTTCAGCTCTTGGACGCTCAGTGTTCCGCGTCCACGACGAAGCGCAATCTCAAGCGGATCTATCTTGCTGGCAAGGGTTGGCGATGGCAGTAACCAGGCAATGACCGGCATGCCAGTTAGGCGATTATCGTTTGAGGCCACCGCAAACCGTAGCAACGGCTTGATCTTGTCATAGAGTTCGCTGTGGGAAACCGAGGTCCCGGCAATCATCTTCCTTTCGGCTTCGTAGGAGCAGATTGACGCAACCGCGTCTGGAACGGCGCTCCATGAGGAAAACACAAGGGCCTTGGTCAAGCCATCCTTGTCCCGGTACGCGCCACCAGGCTCGATATACGGCATGGACGGCGGCATCCACAAAAGCTGCCACATGCCTTTATCAATCGTGTCCTCGAAAAGTACGCGCATCCTCGGATTGGCAGGGTCGAGAGCCTGATAGCCTTCCAATTTGTCCTTCGTCAGCAACTGTCCATTTGCCGCTGAGAGAGTACCTCGAAGAGCATCTGAGGGAGCATTCAACTGGGCATCAAGCTTATGCCTCAGATCATAATGTTTCAGGAAGTTGATCAGATAAGGTGCAGACTTCCAGTATTCGATTGGCTCCCCGGCTTTGACGCAGATGGCCACCGCGTCAACCGTAGCGGCGTGCTGAAGGTCTGCATGCGTAAGGGGTGCCGGTCGTTCAATCTCGGTCAGCATCGAGTTGTGATCACGGGTTGTCGCGACCCGCTCCGTTCGACACATTACTTTAAGGAGAGCCTGTTCAAGTTCGGTCTTTTTCCCTGAATGACATGCCGAGCCCTTCGCACAGGCGTGAAGCGTCGTTCGATGTTCTGACAAGAGACTCTTGACCTCATCGACTTTGCTGGAGTCATTGAACAGGAAATTCAGCGTCTTGATGAAATCTGGATAGTGGTCGTCCTCGTCATTTTCCTGGTCGAGGGTGAACATCTTGTAGGGCGTTGCGGAAAGCAGGAGAACACGAACGTCGGGATGTTCAAAGAGTGCAGTCGCCAGCATGGAGGCTTCGTCATCGCCGTCCAGCAGGTGCTTGAATCGTTGGAACTCATCAAGGATGACCAGGTCGGGCTCAAGCGCGGAAAGGCACACTGAAGCCAGCTTGCTTCTGAGCTTTCCGATCAGGTCGTAGCGAAGCTCGGAATCCTCCCAGGGGATTCTGCTGTAGTCACGGTAACGGGCAAAGCGTTCACAGCCTTCCTTCAAGGCCGCGTACAGTTCGGCATCTTCAAGAATTGCCCGGCGGAAAGCCTTGGAAAGGTCTGCATCCAGATCCTCCGCAGGGAGGTTATTGGCCTTTGCTCGCCAGTTATCCTTGCCTGCTGTCGCCTGCAAGAGGTTGAGCAGGCCTACGCGCAACCGCCTACGTCGTTCATTTTGCGCCAGGGGCAAGTCATACAACATCCGATAGAGGATTGCTCGTTCGTCGGCATGCCCCCCTCGACTGCGGGCATGGTCGAAGGCGGTGCCGGGCGTCAGACTGATGAAATTCACCTTGTTCTTTCGCAGCGACCGTACTTGTCTTGGCAGGTAAGTCAGTCGCGTGGCGATTGAAAAACCATCAGTGTCGCTGACGTTGAGCCGATTGACGTTCTGGGTCGCGATGGCGGCATTGGAGCAGATGTAGATAACATCGACCCGATCTACTTGGTCTTGCAGGTGCTCCAGGGTCTTGGCGATGATTCCCCGCGCAACGAGCGTTTTCCCGAGTCCAACTTCATCGGCGACCAGAAAACGGGAAGTCAAGTCATCGCCATAGAGTCGCTTGAAGACGTACTCCACGGTCTTCCTCTGGAAGTCTTTCAGACCTGCCAAAGCGAGCGCTGATGAAAAGCGGTTGCTATGCATCACGCCCCCCGATAGCAGATTCAAAAACCGTCCAGAGGTTTAAAAAATCCTCGGGAATAATGGCGTTCTGGCTTCCCTGGGACAGATCACGAACCAACCCCGAGATCTCCGACAGCCTCTCCGAGTGTCGGCTGTACGCGCGGGTCAGCTCTTCCAGTAGCGGGACATCCTCACCATCGGTAAGCCGGGCCAACCATTTGGCGAACCCGGAGCCATTGCCGGGATCAAGTCCGGATGCCGAATCATCACCCAGCAAGAGCAAGAGGTAACGAATGAATCCATCCTTATTGCTGATCACGGTTTGCAGGATGGCGGCATTGCGTTCCTCCGGAACGCCTGTAACGGGAAGATTCAGTACAAATCTGGCCGTAACATCCGGATGGTTGGTCTTAAGCTCAAACGCTATAAGGCCCGTCACAGAAGAGGCGGAAAACTCTCCAAGCCTAATACCGCCATGAGCATCGCTGTCAAGGATGTCAACCGCGAAATCTCGCGTGACGGTTATCGGCCATGCAAAAGCACTGACGATCCCCTCAAGGGATGGGATTTCTCCGGTCAGCACCAATGCCCACAGACCATCCTTCGATCCGGGGCTGCACTCGATGGACAGGGCTACTTCAGATATCCGGGAACGAGCCCGCTCAACAAATTCCTCAGCCTCCTGCCGGACTGCATCAATCTCTGCTTCCCTCATCGTGTCGAAATCGACAAGATATTCTCCCAAGCCGTCAGCGCCAAGCAGCTCGTCGATGCCGCCCACTTTGTTCTTCCTGCCAACCAGCCCGACAAGAATCTCGATATTCTTCGAGGCATTCAGTGCGGCGTTGGTCGCATTCGCGGACCCCATTACCACATGGGTGTAGTCGGAATAGTATCGAGTCTCAAACAGATAGACCTTCGCGTGAAGGCCTGTTGCAAACGGTTGCTCAGCGACATCGTCTTCCTCGCCATCCTCGGTTTCCGCTGCTGCATCCAAATTGAGGCATTTGGAGAAGAGCTGAAGAGTGTCCTTCTTCAGGGCTGATAATGACTCCGGCCGTGAAATCAGTGCATCAGCGACCTTGGTTTGCTTCACCAAAGCTCGCAGGACTTCGTCAGAGCAAAAAGGCGAGATGACGGCCATCCGATTCGCTGTGGGGGGGTTCCAGTCAAACCCTTTCGTTCCCGGGAGATGGAAGGTCAGCTCGTCAAAGCCATCCGGGAGTTCCCATTGAACTCGGTGCAGGTCCTCTGCGAACCTGAGCGATTGCTCGACTCGGCCCGCGTCTGTTTGTCCAGTAGCCAGATCAGGAAGCAACTTGAAGAAATGCGTCAACGGCCTATTTGAATTGTACTTTCGTCGTGCAATCGTGCCTTCCAACTGAAGCGACAGGTCCCAGGATTGATCGGTGGTCATATTTCTCGTCAGCACCACCAAGCGATACATCGAGCTGCTTTTGTCAGTGCTGACAAAACGGATTGCCCAGACTTTTGGATGAAAGACGCCTCCGCCAGGGGCTGTAACCTCTATTACCATTTCCTCCAGAAAACCAAACAAGGGGTTCGGCTTGGCAGTCTGGGGAACTTGAATACGTCCTCGTTGTACATAGACGGTAATTCGTTTCGAGTACCTGCGGATGGCTTCAAGCACAGACAACGGGTCAGGATCGGTCTGACCATCCGCCGCCAATAACGCCAGATAGACAGGAGCCTCAAGCAGTAAGGCTGGGTCCATCGAAAAGGTGGTCGCTATCGCCTCGTCGAAAATCATTCCCGGCGGAGGGGTCAATGCAGAGGTATAAAGACACCGGGAGTTTGGGTTCAGCATTTCTCCTCCCGGTTCATGCCCTGGTGCAAGTCGTTCAAAAGCACCTTCACATTCGGCCACCGATATACGAGTTTCCCAACGCCGGAGTACCCACCCCACTGCTCAAGCGCCCTCTGATTTCTGAACCGGGAACGCGTGCCTTTGAGTTTCATTTCTCTGCTTTTGATCAGGTTGAGCGCCTCGACGTTAGAAAGGAGGTCGTTAGGGGACTTCTGGCTGTGGTCGATCCACCTTTGAATAAAGGATCTCGTTTGTGGAGTGATGGTGTGGCCATGATCCATGGTCAACTCCCAGAGGCGGCTCACCGACCAGGCGTGAATCTCCTCTATGGGGAGGTTTGCCGCCCATTCGTCGAAACTTGCCTGATGCTCGGAGACAAGCTCTTCATGGTTTCGAAGCCTGGCGAGCTGGACGTTATACGAGAGCGCCGCCCCGTGCATTACTTCAGAGAAAAGCCGTGCATGGGTCAGGAGTTCTTTGTGCTGCTCGGAAAAGCTGCCGTAATCCGGATGTTCCCATGGGGCGTGGATGTCGGCAGGCTCGCAGTGCAACGCCAAGAAAGAGAGAAGGCTGTTGGGGCAAGCGACTTGGATGCGATCCCGGATAAACTCGGCTTCTTCCCGGGACAAAGCAAAGTCCACCTTTGACGGAAAATCTTGTGGAGGCGCTGGCAATCGCGGATGCCAACTGAGTGTGGCCATTCGCTGCTCAACGTCGATGTCATCTCCTCGCGACTTTGCGTCTTTCTCAAGAGCTTTCAGGGCATTCCTGCGACGGTAAGTTTCGTCGATGCGCCTGTGATATTCGTCCTGTGAGAATGACGTAAGGCGTATTCCCCAGACACCGAGACCGGCCCAGTAGACGGAGCTGGGCAACCGTTTGAGCCTTTTTCCTGCGGTTTTTCCAAATACACCGGCCTGATCATCGGAATCCATCAAAGGCTGAACCAGATCTCTTTCTAGCTTGTCAGCCTGGATCGCAAAGCTCTCCGCTGGTAGTCTTTTCTCTTCCAGGGAATGGTAAATCCATGGCACGAAAAGCATGTAGCGGAGGCGTGTCTGGATCGTGCTTGTGCCGGGGAATAACTGGTCGGCAAAGCTGTCCCGCACGGAGCCGAGTCCGAGCTCGTCACGACTTTCCTTTTCCTGGAAAAGGGAAAGGATGCGAAGTGTGCGCTCCCTCGCTTTCGAGTCATGGTCAATCCATGCAAGGACGGAAGGCATAGGTCAGTCCCCCCTCCGCACTGCTGCAAATGGATCGGTGTTTGCTGCATCAAGCCCCATTCTCGTATCGCCCCCTCAATTTGCATCTCATACTCGAAAGAGAGCCACGCTCAAAGAACGGCAAATCGATGGTGTCGCGTATCGAGCTGCAATACTGCTCGGCAAAAAGCTGCAGGTGAGCAGCGTCCCGGGCCACGTCGGGATCGGAGGGCAGATACTGGAGAAGCGCGTCGCTGATAAGCATCACAAACTTGCTTCTCGCCCGGGTGAGAGTCACATTGAATCGTCTCGGGCTCAGGATGAATGCGTCTTCGGAAGCGGCAAAATCCCGGTCAGCCACCACATAACTGGAAAGGATCAGGTCACGCTCCTGGCCCTGGAACCGGTCTACAGTGTCAACAAATGGAGGGGGGTCCATCGTCATCCCTGCCGCGTCCACGAGGAGATTCCTGATGGATGCCATCTGGGCTCGGTGGGGTGTCACGATACCGATTTTCTGAGTCCAAAACTCTTGGGGGCTCACTCCGGCCTGCTGGCTATCGACCAGTTTCTTGAACAAAAGGGTCAAAGCGGAAACGATCAGCGCCTCGAAAGGATTCGACAACGTATAGGTGTTGGCCGAGTAGCTGATCACCACCACAGGGCAGGCAGGATCAAGAATGCGCAGGAACTGGTCGGACCATGGCAACTGCTCGGGCCAGTCGGCAGGCTTGGTGTCGATGTTGATTGTGAGATTCAATTTTCTCTCGGGAAAGAACGCCTCGTATTCGTCCTTATAAAACCGCTTGCAGGGCCATGCGGAAATTTCCACGTTGGTCCGGTAGTTGTGTTTAAGTTGCACCGGGGTGATGCCGTGCGTCTCCTTCATGTAAGAGAAAATGCAGTCGAACAGCCCTTGCACGCTGTCCTTCATTTGGAAGCCGTATATCGGGCCAAGCTGCCGGTCGTCACCGGCAAGGACAACATGCCCATCGGACTTCAATAGCAGAAAGTAAGCCGCAGCCGCAGCAACTTGCACCTGTGATGCCTCGTCTATCACAAGCAGATCAAACCATTCGGCGGTCGGCTCGCTATCCTGATGGTCTTTTTCGGCCAGACGTCCAAGCTGTTGCCAGGTTCCACCAACGATGATGATTCCGAGCTCGTCACTTTTCATGGTATTCACAAAGCTCTGAGCTCTTGTGGAAGTTCTTGGCATGTCTTCGATCTGATCACTCAAGGGGGGCGCGGAGGAGTCGCTTCTCACTCTTGTCACACGGATTGGGCATGCAAACGCGCCAACGGTGGCCGTCCGCCTGCTCATCAACTCCAGGGTTTCATTGAGGACGTTATCGATAGCATTGTAATTGCTGGACCCGATACCCACACGCAGCGGAATTCCTGCCTCGGCGTAATGCTCAATCCACCCAAGAATGGTCCCGGCCAAGACCGTGGTCTTTCCGGTTCCCGGCGGTCCCCAAAGCAAAGAAATCCTTTGGCCGAATGCATCGTGGAAAAGGGATTCCTGCTTTTCGTTGAATGCATCCTTCAGATACGGTTTTACCTTCGCGTACAACTGGTTGGTGTCAGCGAATGTTTTTCCCGTCGCCAGCGAGCCGGGGGTGTACATCAGGCTATGGGCTGGTTCAGTCATTTTTGTCGGTTTCTTAGCCATTGCCTTACCTCCGCTTCCTGGCACGTTTGATCGGTGCTGCCATCCCGCCAACTGCTCTCAATGCCTTTTCTATCCTGTCGCTTGAGAAATCCCGATACATTGGATCAAGGACAAGCGGCGAGTCGAGCGCCACGAGTCCTTGGGCGACGGCAAACTGAAAGAGCCCCTGATGTCCCGGCTTAAGGACTACATAGGGATTGTCCTGCATAGCCTCCAGCCGAATGACCTCTACCTGAAGCAATGCCCCTATCGACTTGTTAGGCATCCACCGCTCGGTAAGGCCGTATTCGCCAAGAAGTGCTTCGGCATCCTGGAAGCCCAGACCGAGTCGATGACGCCATGGTTCGTCGAGATCCACATGTTCACACTCGTTGGATAAAGCGACGGTAAATTCGCCTTCCTTGATCCGAGAGTCCCTGCTGGTCGGGGAAAAATCAAATACATGGAGTGTGTCGTGTTGATACTGTGGGTTCGCGAACTTGATCTCATCGATGATCGGATCGGCCTCTGACTGAGGCTTCAAAGTCAGACCGCGAATCGAGAAAAACCTCGCCTCTCGTTCATCGACAGGTAGTGAGCGAGTGTTCCGGTTCTCCATTTCCTGGCACGCGACATTGAGCTTCTCAAAAGCGATCAGGCTTCTTGCCGCCTCTGGCACGCTTGCCTGAGAGGATCTTGCAGCAGAGAAGCCGCTCTTTTTCAGTACCAACCGGTCTTTGTAGTTCTCACGCAGTCTCCGGACGATGTGCTGCAAAGCTTGCAGGTGAACCTTTGTGGCCCGCTTGATGCCATCGTAGAGTTCGTCTCGGGTGTAGCGTCTCCACTGGGCTGGGTCCGTAGGGTGGAGTTTGTTGAAATGGCGGACGAATATTTTGTCCTGCCAAAGCTCATAAGCTCGCTCGAAAGGTATCTGATCGCTCATTGGGGTGGCGAATCCAAAAGGCAGATCGAACTTATACGGCGTGCCATCCTCCCGCACATTTGGGAAGAAACTGTTCGCTGCGTCAAAAAGGGAGTAATCGTGGGCAACCGGCAGCCCAACGAGCATTCGAAGGACTTCCTTGACGATTGTCCCAGGCTGAGACTTGAAAGCATCCGGATCGGGCAATAGGCTGTCCGGCGGGAAGAATCGGGTAAGCACCTCGATCAGTTCGATCACGTCAGGGTTCTGCATATGACGCTCGAACATGCGCTTGAGCTGACGTACCTCCAGCATGTCCCAGAAGAAGATATGGGAAGAGAGACGGTCACGGGCGGGTAGACTCGTGTTGACGGTCGATACCTCCTCTAACCACTCAGAAACCACAGCCGCAAATTCCTTCAGCCTCTCGCGTTCCGTTTCCGGGTTCATCGCATCGACACGGTCGACGATGAAAATCTTTTCGTCCGTCACCGGAGGATCGCCCGGGTTGCGGCCATGTGGGAAATAGAGCCGCGCCGCGCCCAAGGCAAACGAGATACCGGAGCCCGGGTCGAAATGGATCGTGATAAAGATGCTCTGATCAGTCCAGGCTGGGATCATCGCACTGCGCCGGCCCTCGACCGGCAAGGGTGCTCCCACGGTCAGGGATCGGGCGCGAGTTGCCAGTGCTGGCCCATCCGCCCGCAACTGGTGGCTGGAGTCGATAACAGATTGCCACCGATCATCGGCGGTAGTCACAGCGTCGGTCAGTTCCGCCGTAGTGGTGATGCCATTTGAACGAAGCAGTTCCGCCTGCCCCTGATTGAGCCAGGCCAGCCGGGAAAGATGATCGCATTCGGATGCCTTGTCTCGGCAATAGCGAACGTAGTCGCAAAGCTGGCACTTGGGACCGACATGCCAACTGGCATCCTCCATATCGGTCTGCAGAACCCGGAGAAGACGGTCCTCGAAAAACTGTTTCACGTGGACTTCATAGACCTCATACGGAACCCGAATCAGCGTCTCGCTGAGGGCCTCGGAAACGGGATCTGCGGCTCCCTTGGCCTGATAAAGCTGGACCAGGTTCCTGAACGCGTTGATGTCGTGGCTTCCGGGCCAGATGGTGCCTTCCGCCGAAACGGCATATCTGCCGCTCAGCCCTTCTTGCTGGATGGCAGTGGCCAATGCCAGAGCGTAGTAGGTCACCTCTGTGAAGTGCCGTAGTGATGGCTCCGCAGCCATTTTCACGTCGATAATATGGATTTCGTATTCAGGCACAGTCCCATTGCCGATCAGCGGCGCACCAGTACCACCTGGACGAATCCAAAGGATGTCCGGGCGCACTCTTACCTGTTCGAGGCCGAAATCGTCGTATGCCTTTTGAAGGCCGGGAGTAACGTTTGTGGGAACCGTGAACTCCGCCTCGATAATAGCCTGGGGTGGATCCTGTTGCCGGAGGATGTCAAAAAGGTTCTGAATCTTTTTGAAGGGCTTTCGTCCCAGAAGATCATCGACCTTGTCCTCGAGAAGAAACACAACTTTTCCATCATCTGAGGTGTCGATCAGATCCTGATATTTGTCGGCCTCCCAACGCCGCCCGGCCGCTTTGATAAGTTCAATACCAGGGCGTTTGTAGGTCTCGTCCGAGACGCCAAGCGTGTCCTTTTCTGCATCACTGGCCAGACGAAACCGGAGAAACCGGTCGCAATCGAATTTGAATGTTAGGGCAAGCGTTCCTTTATCGAGTTTTGCCATCACATCTCTCCCGGGGTTGGTATGTTCTTCAGTGCATCCGACATCGGTCGTATGCTGGCATCTGCCTCGCCTAAGAAACTTCTACTGACGACCAACGCCCGAGCCAAATTAGTGAAATCAGGTATTTTGAAGACGATCCGTTTATAGGTGGACAAGACCTCAAAATGAGAGTCCGCCTCCAATATGGCGTCTTTGAAGGCTGTTTCGCGGATAACCGCCCCCCCCCCCTTGATGACACCGCTCTTCTTGCGACAGACCAACACCGCGTCCCACTTGATGGTCCCATCGTAAGTGTGAAGACCTCCTTGGCCTTCGCCACGCATGGGCAGAACCTTGGTTACCGAGAGTCCCGAATGAAGCAGAGCCGTGCCGAGAGCATCCCACGCCGATGCGAGTTTATGGTGGTAGGTGAACACGCAGATCCCGTCCGGCTTGAGTACGCGGTTGCATTCCATGAAAATCTGCTGAAGCCGTTCCTGGTATCCCTTGATGGCTTCATCGGACCGTCGCGTGATGGCCAGGTTCTGCAGTATCGGAGCCGAAGTGACGTTGTCGTCATACGGGTGCGGTGCAATTCTCAAAGCCTGATGCCAGGCCAAATAGAAGTCCGAGAGTTCCGAGTAGCTCAGATTGTCGAAATACGGCGGATCGGTCAGCACGAGATCCACTGAGCCGTCCGGTAGTAAATGGAGTTCCTCGGAAGACTGGGTTTCAATCGCCGCCGTGGCGCTGCCGCTCAATACATCATCGACAGAACCAAGGCAGGCTTGTTCGCGCTCGAAATCATCTTCATAAGCGACTCTGGTGCCTTCCGGATGCAGCTCCTGGGGCGCTTTGGCAAACGCAATCGCCTTCGATATTTTCCGGACCGTGTTGATGAACGTCCCCCGTCCGACGCCATCCTGCCAAGGGTTCAGCTCAACCGGACGAGTGATGTGCCGGTATGAGTGAATGGAGAACATCGGGCTCGTTCGGCGATAGCCAAACGCATAGGCTGTGTACATGCAGTTCGTTGTGAGATGTTCACTGAAGGCCAGCTCAAGGCAGCGCCGCGCCTCATCGCTTTCCACTCGGCCGATGGCCGAACCGAGAAGGTGCAGGTGGAGCTTCTGCCGGTCGTTGAAAAAGTCTGCATAATGCCGAATCCCGTGGATCAGAGGTCGTCCATCCGAACGGCCCTCACGGGGAATGCTTCTTGTCGGCACAAGCAAGCCATTCCCGATCATCCGCAGCTTTCGGGTGGCTCGGTCATACAACGCCTGGTCCGCCTCTTCGACGCGCTTGAAATGCCTTGTGCAGTTCTTGCCGGTTCCGACCAGATACTCCTGGGCAAAGAGCCTCAAAGTGGGGCGTTCGGCACCGTCAAGGTCATCCGCTGCGATCTTCTGTGTGTGCTTGCAGGTCGGGCAGGTCATGATCCCGTTACCGTGCGTGCCCGCGCTGATAGTGGTGCGCTTGCCGCAAGAGCAGTGCAGCACCTTGCGTTCAATCCGCAATTCATGGACCGCATGACAGTCCTTGCAGAATACCCACTGCAGACACTTCTCTTTGGAGTAGGCCAGTTGAAAATGGGGATGAAGCTCTACATCGCTCTGGCAATTCGAGCACTGCTTCACCTGGACCCAGAAATGATGAAGAACATCCCGTTCGACACCATCCACCATAGTGCGATGCAACGGCGTAATGAGTTGTGCGACCTCATTGCAAATCTGTTCGATTTCCGGGTAGTGATCCTCCATCCGGGAGGCGGCCAACTCAAATCGGGTAATAAAGGTCGCGACCGGGTCGATATCAAAACCAATCACCCGGGCGTTGCAGCGCATGGACTCCACCAAACTTGTCCCGCCGCCGATGAAGGGGTCGAGAACGACAGCGCCATGCACGGAGGTCTTGCCGAGATAGGTATCCCAAAAGGTGTCGGCCTTGTCAGGGGGAAGGGTCAGCGCGGTGAGGATCGAACGGAACTGAGAGCCCACCCGGCGAGCAAACCAGCGGTGGACCCGGTACAAAGGATTCGAGCTCTGACCTTCACGCAGGGCAAGCTCGGCGATTTGGGCAATGGGAATGTCGCCCGCCTCCAGCAGGGTACGGGCAGGCCAACCGCCAAAGGTGTCGCCTCTGCGATTTTCAATGATCTGCTTTGCCTGACTTGTTTTAGCCATAGAGCCCCATTACCATCCCTTCTCAGTAGTACTGCCGGATATATCCGAACGCCTTGTCGAACAGATCCTGGTCCTTGACCTGGTACTTCACGTAAATCACTTTGCGCAGGGCCTTCTGGACCTCGCGCTCTCCGGCTTTGGTGTTTTGCCAGCCGGGGAATCGGACCAGGCGCACGATCTCGTCGATGTCGGTCACGATCCGCTCGACCACCATCGGCGTCTTGCCGTTCTTCACCTCGGCGAACAGCTCGGTCAGGGCAGCTTTGGCCTTGGCCTGTTCATCGACCGGGTCCACCTGTTTCTCGGCCTGGACAACCTCCTTGGCCAGGGTCAGCAGTTCCTTGAGGAAGTCGAGGCTGTGGAGCAGGCCCTGTTCGTGCCGCTCCTTGAGTTTTTCGAGGCGTTCGCCCAGGGCGACAAACTTCGGATTGTCCTTGTGCTTGCGCAGGCGGGCGATGAGCTTGATCTCGATTTCCTTGGATTTCTTGTCCGGGTCCTTGGCATCGAGCAGCCCTTCGAGGACCTCGGCGTCCATTACCAGAGTGTCCAGATCGTCGCGCACCGTTTCCAGATGCACGTTCTCATGGACCAGCTCGATGGTCTTGGCCCCCAGGGCGTGCCAAAGCAGCTTGCCGTTGCCGCTCGGCGGCTTCACCGACTCATACACCTGGGTCAGCCACTTGTAGTCCTTTTCATAAGGGCCGAGACAGGGATCGGGAGACAGCGCCTCCCACAGACGGGCGAGCACCGAGTATTCCGCCGCGAACTTGTCCCGGGTCTCGTTATCCGGCAGGCAGTCCTGCGCCGCGATCAACCCCTCGTAGCCGCCGACAGTGCGGTCCACGCCAGGGAAGAACGCCAGGCATCTTGCGACCACGCCGGGCAGCTCTTTCTTGAGGTCATCCAGATTGGTGATGACCTTCTGCACCGCCTTTTCATCGAAATCGAGGGCCGTGGCCACGTCATCGAAGATACCCAGGTAATCCACGATCAGACCGTGGGTCTTGCCGGGGTAGACACGGTTGGTGCGGCAGATGGCCTGCAACAGGTTGTGATCCTTCATCGGCTTGTCGAGGTACATTACCTGCAGAATGGGGGCATCGAAGCCGGTCAGCAGCTTGGAGGTGACGATCAGGAACTTGAGCGGGTCGTTCGGATCGCGGAAACGGTCGAGGAGCTTTTCCTCCTCATCCTTGGCCAATTTCCATTCCGCGTACTCGTCAGACTTTCCGCCCTGGGTGTGCATGACGATGGCGCTGGCCTCCGGGCCGACCAACTCGTCCATGGCCTTCTTGTAGAGCACACAGCACTCCCGGTCGAAGGTCACCACCTGGGCCTTGAAGCCGTTCGGCTCTACCTTCTCCTGGAAGTGCTTGACGATGTGCTGGCAGATGGCGTTCACCCGCGCCGGGGCCTTGATCAGCACCGCCATCTTGGCGGCCCGCTTGGCCAGGTCGTCACGATCCAGCTCGCTCAGCTCATCGGTCATCTGAGAGTAGGCTTCGTCGATGGCGTCCTTGTTGATATGCAGCTTCACGTCTACCGCCTCGAAATGCAGCGGCAGCGTGGCCTTGTCCCGGATCGAGTCCTGGAACGAGTAGCGGCTCATGTAGCCCTGCTCATCCTCGTCCGCGCCGAAGGCCCAGAAGGTGTTGTGGTCCCGCTTGTTGATCGGCGTGCCGGTCAGACCAAAGAGAAAGGCATTGGGCAGCGCGTCGCGCATCTTGCGCCCCAGATCGCCTTCCTGGGTGCGGTGCGCCTCGTCCACCATCACGATGATGTTCGAGCGCTCGTTCAGGCGGCCGTCCGCCTCGCCGAACTTGTGAATGGTGGTGATGATGATCTTGCGGGTATCGGCCGCCAGCAGGCTCTGCAACTCCTGTCGGGTGGCCGCTCCGATCATGTTCGGGATATCGGCGGCGTTGAAGGTGGCGGTGATCTGGGTGTCCAGATCGATGCGGTCCACCACGATCATCACCGTGGGGTTGCCGAGCTTGCGGTGCATCCGCAGCTTCTGCGCCGCGAACACCATCAGCAGCGACTTGCCCGAGCCCTGGAAATGCCAGATCAGGCCCTTCTTGGGATAGCCCTTGACCACGCGGGCCACCATCAGGTTAGCGCCTTCGTACTGCTGATAGCGGCAGATGATCTTGATGCGCCGGTGCTTCTTATCGGTAGCGAACAGGGTGAAATTCTGCAGGATGTCCAGCACTACATGGGGGCGCAGCATGGAGCGGATGGAGCGCTGCACGTCCGCCAGCGTCCCCTCGGCCTTGTTGTTTCCCTCGTGCCACGGCCCCCAGATATCGATGGGCATGCGCACCGAGCCGTAGCGATAGCACTTGCCCTCGGTGGCAAAGGAGAGGACGTTGGGCACGAACATCTGCGGTACGCTCTGTTCGTAGCCGTTGTGGATGTCGCTGGCCCCGTCCACCCAGGTCACCGCCGGGCGCACTGGCGTCTTGGCCTCGCCGACCACCAGCGGGATACCGTTGACCAGCATGACGATGTCGAAGCGGCGGCCACCTTCCTTGACCGGATAGACCCACTGGTTGGTGACCACGTAATCGTTGTTGCTCAGGTTCTCGAAGTCGATCAACCGCACCGGTGTGTGTTCGCCGCGCTCGCCGAAGGGCATGGATTTTTCGCCCCGCAGCCATTCGGCAAACAGCTCATTGGCCCGCACCAAGCCTTCGCTCTGCACCGACAGCGGAATGGTCCGCAGGCGGTAGAGCACCTCGTCGGCGCGGTCGGGTTGGGCCTTGATTTCCGGGTTCAGGCGGATGAGGGCGTCGCGCATCATCGACTCCACCAACACGTCGGAGTGCTGGCGCGGCAACTCCTCGGCGGCCACGAAGCGCCATTTGAGGTTTGAAATGAGAAGGGTGAGGTGTGAATCAAGATAATCAGCTTGCGGCTCGGCAATGCACCACTGGTTGTCTCTGTCAGTCAGAGTGTCCAGCACGAGTTGTTCAACCGTATTTTCCTCGTTGAAGAAGGTCATTTCTGTCCGCCTCCTGCCAACGAGGAAAGATTTTTGCTCGTCAATCTTGCCAGAATGTCATCACTACCCAGTCTTGCTTCAACCAACTTGCGTGCAGCAAATTCTCGCCATTCAATGATTCCGGGGGACTGGTAAGAGTCCCAGAGCGCACGCATTGTTGTCATGCACTCTTCTGAAAACTTTTTGAATTCTTCAACGCTGATGTAAAATACACTTCCCGTATGAGGTTCAGCAGCGAAATGTAATTTGTCTGAACTCGAACAAAGTACGACCGAGAAATTTACACCTGGGTGTTCGGCTGCGAGGGTATCCGGATGAGCTTTGGCCTGTAGTGTTTTTTCTTTGGAAACAATGGGTTTATCGCCAGTTGCAGTGTAGTCCTCAAATACAACGCCCTGTCGCCCAAAGATCCACCAAGGATCCGGATCACCAGAACGCTCAGTGTTACCCGATTCAAAACCCAGCAGGTGACCAAGCTTAACTTGAGCTTCTTCGAACGGTTTCGATTCCGGACTTGAAAGCCCTTCCCTTATAGTCTGAAAATACTTTTCAATTTTTGCGCTGCCGGATTTTCCAAACCGTTCGAGGACTCCTTCTATACGTTCGATACGTTCCCCGTAAATAATATCGATAGGTGCTTCCTGAGTCTGAGTGGAGATCAGGTTTTGAAGCTGCTTAAGCCAAGGCAACGTACTTGCGCATGAAAATGCTGCCGAAAAATGTTCTTGAGCTGCCGGCATTTTGTTTGCCTGATATGCAGCAGAGCCAGCAAGGTAATTCCAAAGAGCAGAATATCCCTTCAGATCGTGCCCACCTGCAAGTTTGGCAAGCACATCTTTTGCTGACGAGAGTGCAGTGTCAAAATCGCCGGACCAAAGGGCATCGTGGAATTTTACTTCATGAACAACCGACTCTCCGAGCGGACTTGCGGAAGGTATGGGCAATTGAGTGAGTTCATCTCTTGTTTCCAATATATGATTATCGGCCGTTTTCCACTCTGGTCCGTGGGCAATGAATATGTCGATGTTATCCCCTAATGCAGAGGGATTATCGACTTTTGACTGCTCGACACCAAAATTGACTTCGGCCTGAAGCTCCGGATGCAGTGTTTCTCTTTTTTCCGGCATATGGAAATATTGATGCACCTTATCGCCGATAATAACTACGAGAGCATAGTCGGTTGATGAGCGAGTGCATCTTCCTACTGCCTGAGTAATCCTGGTGCGGATGCGCACCTGGAAAAGTACAGATGCGCCAAATCGGCTGATGATGAAACGCTCCTGAAGATTTGTAGATTCCGGAAGACCATAGATTATCAAGTATCTGCATTCGTCTCCGATCAGATCGATTCCGTCATACCTGTTCGCCAGAACAGCAATGGCGGAACCGGCCTTGGTAAATGATTTTTTCGATGCCTCCAATTGTTCAGCGTCAAAGAGTGTATGGCTCTGCGTTGCCGGGAGTTCTTTGATGACTTCTTTGACTTTGTCGGCATCGCGGTTGCTTGGAGTGAGGACGAGAGCTCTGTCAAATTTAGTAACCCAGGAAATCGCGAGACTTAATGACGTTGCTTCATCCCACATCCGCATTGGGAACACGAAAAATCGGCGGCCGATTCCCTGCTTATCCCAGCCCTCTGGAGCAGGTATTCGTTCGATTTTTTTACGGCCGAAAATTCTTTCCAGGTCCCCACCTTCACCGAGAGTTGCGGACATGTAGATGCGCTGCCGCGCATTCTGAAAGGGTGCGAAGCTCTTGGTTGGAGCAATAAGAGGACGAATGAGTATTGAATTGCTGGTGTAATAGAGATGGCAGGCGTGAAGGTGATCTCTGATCATGCGCCATCGATAACCGTATTCCTCTGGGCTTTCAGCATCTCTAGAGGTATTATCAATTGCAACCGTCAGCGCTGTCCTGCACTTGAGTAGATAAGGCGTCGGAATTTTGTTGACGAATGATGTATCAAGCGATCCGTCGTTGCCCTGATCGTAACGGAGTTGGTCATTTTCTGTGGTGTAAGGTGCGATGATCTGCCAGATTGCATCGAAGGTAGTTTCGTCCTGATAGCGCCGGATCTCCAATGACCAGAAACTCGACACATAATTCTCAGCGGCGTGGGCATCGTCAAAAATGAGTGTATGAACGTCGCTGAAAAACGGATTTGTGTTAAACAGAGCGCTATAGGTGGCAACACCTATTGATTCGCAATTGTTAAAAGCGGTCTTATCAGCCTCCGGGTACTGGTGTTTAGATCCCGAAAAATCAAGAGCGTTGATTCCATACTTTTCTTTGGCCTGTTCAACCACCTGATGGACAAGCTGTTTGGTAGGACAAAGCAGTACACATCGCTCCCGTTTCGTTCTTCTACGCCACTCTGCGATCAGGAGACCAACCAGTGTCTTGCCGCTGCCGGTGGGTAGCTCAAGTGCGATATCACGATTGTCGACATGGTCCAAATAGTTGCGGAGCATATCGGCCTGCTGCGCAAGGAGGCCTTCTACGGTACGGTCCCGCAGGTCACGGAATAACGATTCAGGGTCTTTGATGGATACCGAAGATTTCTGGGGGATTTTAAATGCCATGGAGTAACCCTCCTTGGTTTCTTTTGCATGCGCCGCCGTGGCTGGATAGCTCTCAGGTAACCATGTTCGAAGTCACGCCAGTGCAGGGCGTGTCGAGAACCATCTGTTCGACCGTGTTTTCTTCGTTAAACATGGGCTGTCTCCAAATATTCCCGGCTAATCTGCCGCTTAAGCTCAAGTACTTCATCCCGATGTCTGATCAAGTTTTGTTCTTCAGCATCAATCGCTTCGAGATGTGAGGAAATTTGTTTTTGATCCTCAATTGTCGGTAGCGGCAACTCGTATTCAGACAATTCCTGCCTGTTGAGCTTGGGAATGCCGGTCCTTACACAGCGAGTAAGTGCGAAGGAGGTAAAGTGTTCGCCAAGCAGAATCGACAAAAGGAATCGAGTCATTATCCGATCAGGCAAGGGACGAAGTGCGTACATATCGGCACTGCACAAGCCATCAAATTCGGCGATGAATGCTTTGCGAAGATTGGGACGAATTTTGCTGTAAACAACGTCTCCCGATTGGAACAAATATTTGCCGCTAATTGCGTTTTGCTCCCTGGCCGTTTCAATGCATATCAAACGTCCAGTGTTTTGCTCGATGTGATTAGGAGCAACCAACGGCATTGAGCGATAAGGCTCTTCTTTGGGATCGACTTGACCAGAAACAATTTCAAAGCATTTAGAAAGCTTTGTTACCTTCCATTTCTTAGCCGCACCATTTGATGATAGACCCCGAAGATACGTCTCTCGTGTCTGCTGTAATTTCTCTGATGCGTTAGAAAATTGTTCCAGCGCTTCATCCGCTGCCCACAGGATCTCGGCAATGCGCTTCTGTTCATCAATGGGCGGCAGCGGGAACTCCTGCACTTTCAACGTCTTCCAGTTGATCGTCGGAGAGAGCGAGCCCACCGATATTTCGATGGCCCGATCCATGAACATGTCGGACTGCAGGAAGAACGGCAGAAAATCCGGCAGAACCATCTTAGGTTTTGCGCGGACAACCATGGCATGTGCCGAGCAGATGCCGTCAAACTCGGCCACGGCGAGCTTGCGTTGATACGCACGGCGGCGGCCGAAAATAACATCGCCCCTTTTGAAAGCCAGCTTTTGCCCGGTCACATCAGACGGATGCCCCCACTGGCGAAGATGAAGCGTGCTGGGATCGAGGTGTTCCAGCCCGACATAGACATCGGTTTTGGCATCGGCGGGGTCCACCCGCACAGCAACGTTCTGGGCGATGTCGCCGAACTTGACCATCTTCCAGCCGGGCTTCAGGCTTCGCGTGCTCATTCGGCACCTCCCATCACCCGTGTGTCCTCAAGCACCTCGAAGAGACCGTCCATCGACTCTCGCAAAGCCATCGAGCTTTCCTGCCAGTTCGCAATGGCCTGTTTGAGGCTGACCGCTTCGGCCGCGCCGTTTCCATTGCCGTTTCCGTTTTCCGCCCGCACGTAGAGCGGGATGCTGAGGTTGCTGGCTTTCTCACGGATCTCGTCATTGCTGACCACCCGGGCAAAGCCGTCCTCGTCGGCAAAGGCCTGGTAGGAGGCGACAATGCGCTGGATGTGATCGTCAGTGAGGAAGCTCTGAGCCCGCTCGCGGGTCACCTCGTTCACCGCGTTGATAAAGAGCACCTTGTTCCTGCGCTCCTTCGGCTTGTTCATGCGGCAGATGACGACGCAGGCTTCCATCGGTGAGTTATAAAAGAGGTTGGGGCCGAGGCCCAATACGCACTCCACCACGTCGTGGGCGACCAGCTTCTCGCGCATGGCCAGTTCTTCATTGCGGAAGAGGACTCCATGCGGAAACAGGATGGCGCAGCGGCCGGTCTTGGCCTTCATGCTCTTGATGATGTGCTGCCAGAAGGCATAGTCGGCGCGGCCCTGGGGCGGAGTACCGTAGATGTTCCGGCCCCACGGATCGGCGGCCCAGGCATCGCGGTCCCACTGCTTGATGGAGTACGGCGGATTGGCCAGGACCACGTCGAACTGCATGAGTCGGTCGCCTTCGACAAAGGCGGGATTGGCCAGGGTATCGCCCCGGACGATGCGGAAGTCCTCGATGCCGTGCAAAAACAGGTTCATCCGGCCGATGGCCGAGGTGAGCAGGTTGCGCTCCTGGCCGAACAGCCGCAGGTTCCGCCATTCCTTGTTCTGCCGTTTCAGGTGGGCGACGGCGGAGAGCAGCATGCCTGCCGAACCGCAGGTGGGGTCATAGATCGACTCACCCGGCTTGGGTTCGAGCATCTCGGTCATCAGATGAACCACGGTGCGGTTGGTATAGAACTCCGCAGCGGTGTGGCCGGAATCGTCGGCGAATTTTTTGATCAGGAACTCATAACCCACGCCCAGTTCATCTTCCGGGCAGTTGGAGAGTGAAAGAGTCTGCGAGCTGAAATGCTCGATCAGCTCGCGCAGCATGTGGTCCGGCAGGCGGTCCTTGTTGGTCCACTGGGCATCGCCGAATACACCATACAGGGTGTCGGGATTGGCCGTCTCAATGGCCCGCAGGGCGTCCTGGATAGCCTTGCCCACGTTCTTGACCTTGGTGCGGGTAGCCTTCCAGTGGGCGTCTTCCGGGATCTGGAAGCGGTGCTGCTCGGGAAGCGCGGCGTATTCCTGATCGCCGCCCGATTCCTCCAGCGCATCGGCCAGCTCCTCGTCGTACACATCGCACAGGCGCTTGTAGAACAGCAGCGGGAAAATGAACTGCTTGTAGTCCCCGGCGTCAATGTAACCGCGCAGCAAGGTGGCTGCGCCCCAGAGGTAGGATTCCAGCTCCGATTGGGAAATGTGTTTGTTCTTCTTCATCGCGCTACCACTTCCCATTCAGAAATGTCCGTTGGAATATCGACGCCATCCAGGGAGTCCCAGTTGTAATCGCCGGTCGCCTGCATATAGACGTCATCGGCGGCAGCCATGGCAGAGTGATAGGAGCCAAGCAGGTCGTCTTTGAACCAAAGCCCCCAGCGACTGTTCGCTTGCGGTTTGATGAGGAAGCGACCGATGGGTGATCTATACTGGTAGATCTTCACAGCAGTCCCTCCCGGAGCAGCAGCCCCTTCAGGCGATCCTCGGCCGCGTACGCCGCCTGCAGCGATTCCTTGAGGTTGGCGATGGCCTGATCGATGGTCATGGATTCCTCCTCGATCACCGGCTCCACGTAGCGGGGGATGTTCAGGTTGAAATCGTTCTCGCGGATCTCGTCGAGCGTGACCACCCGGCAGATCCCTTCGACATCCTGGTAGCCTTCGTACCAGCGATGGATGTTGTCCACGTGTTCCGGGAGAAGCTCATTCTGGGCGCGACCGGCCTTGAACTCCTTCGAGGCGTCGATGAACAGCACCTTCTGGCGCTGGGACTTGGGCTTGCTGTCGCGGAAGACCAGCACGCAGGGCGCGAGACCGGTGCCATAGAAAATGTTCTGCCCGAGACCGATCACCGCTTCGAGGATGTCCATCTCCAGTAGCTTGCGCCGGATCTCGCCCTCCTTGGACATGCGGAACAGCACGCCATGGGGAAGCACCACGGCCATGCGGCCGATCTTGCGGGCCATGGACTTGACCATGTGCTGAACCCAGGCGAAGTCGCCGGATTTGGCTGGCGGCAACCCGGCAAAATTGCGGCCGTAGGGGTCATTGATCCAGACGTCGTCCCCCCATTTTTCCAGGGAAAACGGAGGATTGGCGATGACGCAGTCAAAGGTGGCGAGGCTGTCGCCTGAATAAAAGGCGGGCAAGCGCAGGGTGTCGCCGCGTTCGACATGGAAATCTTCCGCACCATGGAGGAAGAGGTTCATCCGGGCGATGGAGGAGGTGGTCAGGTTTTTTTCCTGGCCATATAGCTTGCCCAGCATGAGGTTCTCGTCACCGCCATGCTCTTTGACATGGTGCAGCGCCTCGAGGAGCATGCCGCCTGTCCCGCAGGCCGGGTCATAGATAGTTTCCCCGGCCTTGGGTGCAAGGATGCGAACCATCAGCGCGACCACGGAGCGCGGAGTATAGAATTCACCAGCCTTCTTGTTGGTCAGGTCGGCAAATTTCTTGATCAGGTACTCGTAGGCTTGGCCGAGGATGTCCGCCTTACAGTGCTCATTACCCAGGTTGAGCGATGAGAAGTGTTCGATCAGGTCCTTGAGCAGCGCGTCAGAAAGGCGGTCCTTGTTGGTCCATTGGGCGTCACCGAATATGCCGTGCAGGGTGTCCGGGTTGGCCTGCTCGATGCAGCGCATGGCCTTCTGGAGCGCATGGCCGATATTGGCGCTCTTGGCCCGGACATCCTTCCAATGGCAGCCCTCCGGAACCTGAAACCGGTGGTTCTCGGGGAACTGTGCAAATTCCACGTCGCCGTCGGACTCTTCCAGGGCCGCGGCATACTCCTCGTCATAGACATCGGAGAGCCGCTTGAAGAACAACAGCGGGAAGATGTAAGTCTTGAAGTCGGCCGCGTCGACAGGACCGCGCAGGATATTGGCCGCCTCCCAGAGATGCCCGGAGAGGGTCCCGATATCCAGATCGACTGAATTGTTATTTCCGTTCTTCCTGCTCATTCAGCTTGATCCTGTCTCGTCTTGTCCGCCGCGCCGCCAGCCTTCACCCACTCGTCGACCTCGTCTTTCTTGAACTTCCAAAGACGGCCCATGCGATGGGCGGGCATCACATGTTTGTCGATCCAGCGGTAAACGGTGTCACTGCTGACACCGAGGTACTTGCCTATCTCGTCTACTGATAACCAGCGATCTTCTATCTCGGCCATATCAATTTGGTCCTCATGGCAGAATTGTTGCCACGTTTCACCGGAGGAGAAGCGGGCCAGCCTGGATACACTAATCCCAGCTTAAATTTTACTCAAAATACTTTGGCAGAAACCGATTGTCAACCGCTTTTTGCCGCAAATAACCGCAAAGACTTGCTTCGATGTAACCACTTGATTGCTAATTAACTTGCGTGGAAATGGATGGCTTCAGATGTAGGGGGGATGTTTGCAGGTATCTGTATCTTCGATTAATTTTTCATTCGGCAGAGGCGCTATTTACGAGTTCAGCAGCATGGGCAAAACCGTCGCAAAAGGCCTTGATTTCACGGGAAGATCCTCGATAAAGGTCGAGACACCTTGGTCTTCCATTTTGAGGTTTTCGAAAAAGTCGTATTACGAAGTACTCATCTCCGCGACGTTCGATTTTCAACCCTGAATCCCAACGCTTAAGCTTATCAGCATTCATCTTACGGCATAAATCGACCAATATCCGTTCGGTGATCTTCACAGTTCCCTCCAGGCAATTGTAGAAAATTGCTCCTTGTGGAGAGGTGACCAGCGGTCCATGGCAATGGCTCCCATGACAGTGGCAATGATCGTCTCAGCTTTCTCATCATCGAATAACAATTCCGCTACTAATCTCACTTCTTGGTATATGAGTTCCGTATGAGGAATGCGCCTTCGATAAGGCCGATCTTCGATAAACGCCGCGATTTTGTCAGCAGCGGAAATAAGACGAACACGCTCATCCAATTCCTTAGATGCCAGCCCCTTCGGGTATCCAGAGCCATCAGGGAGTTTATGATGATGGAGAATCACATCCCCATAGTGCTCGAAAACGGTACCCTTGACATATTCATGGCCCCATGCAGGATGTTTCTCCATGACTTCCCATTCTTTTTCCGTCAAAGGATGTCTTTTATCGAGAATCCTGTCTTGGACAAAAAGCTTACCGACATCATGAAGCATTCCAGCCAGGTAGGCCTGAGCAGGAGTAATACCGAAGTCTTTGTCGGTGCAAACCACTATATCCTTTGCTATCTCTGCAGTAAGGATGGAGTGCTTGTAGAGATTTAGATTTCTGGCCACTGCTGTCCCATAGACTCTAAAGTAGCGCCAGCTGTGGATTTGGCGTATTTTTGGGTGGTCGAAATAGGTGCTCG
>NZ_JAEMHM010000013.1 GCF_016458275.1 Geomesophilobacter sediminis | reverse complement strand
CGGACAACTACTGCTTCCGCCCCACGGAACCGGACGTTTACCCCCAAACCTTTGAATCGTTTTGGGCAACAGGCCGTTTATTGTTGACTTTTGCTCTCCCAACTTTTGACGTAAAGATTCCAAACTTGACCTCAGGTCCTCGCGTTAGATCATTACATTAATGTAGCTTAGTCGAGATCGCTAAGTGCCGATCCTGCACATCGACAAGCCCAGACTTCCCGCCTGCCTCAAGGATTTCAGAGCCTTAATACATGGCTAGAAGGCTCTATGTCAACCTGAAACGGAATAATATCCATGTGAATTCTGTAGGTTATGAATATGTTTAACCGTGCAATGCAGATAAATTCGGAGGAAGGTTTGAAGGGATCACTCGTCGCCGCGGCAAGCGCTGTTAATTGGTGGGTTATCACAACGAATCCGATCAATCGCGGCAGGAATGCCGTTCCTGCATAGTGCAGCTTAATCGTGCTCTTCAGGATATTCCGTAGGTAATTTTACCGAGCTCGGAGAGGGTCGTCTCCCAATTCAGAAAATGAATCCCAACTTTGCTCCAAAAGTTAAGATTCAAAAATGGGCTTTATCGGCGGCTCTTAATGTGATATTGAGGTGGCGGTAGGAATAGAAGTGAATGGAGAGGCAAAAATGAACTTGAATGGGTTGCCAAACTATCTGGTTACTGTATTAATCATCTACTTCTTCTGGCGCATAAACGCGATAACAAGGATAAAAATAGACCGGTGGGCAAAAGATAGAGGGGTAGACGTTTTATCCAAGGTTTACGTACCATGGCATTGGTATTATCCACTCTGTGGAGGATTTCATCCGGCAAACTTCCGTGTTACTGCAAGAAATGCACAAGGTGAAAAAGAAATCTATTGGATAATAGGTGGTGGGTTTCTTTGGCTAAATGACGAAATCAGGGTGACAAACAAAGGTGGGAAAGCCCATACCATGACAAATGGAAAGAGGGACCAATTCAGTGACCATTCCACTGGACCAACGCCAGATACCACCCATTTACACAAGATCCTTTACAGTCCCTTAGGAATCAAAGCTTTCGTTGTTACCTGGATGATTTGTGCATCAGTCGCAAGTTACTTGTTGGCACAAAAATACTGGGTGTCATACTATCGGATTGCAAATCATGGAGTCAGTGAAAAAGCTATCGTGTTACAGCTGCTTCCGGAGAACCATAATCTCGTAAGATATAGCTATAAATTTGGCGACAAGACATTTGAAGGAATGAGAGGTTCATTTCCACCGAACAAGTCCTTCAACAATCTCAAAGTAGGAGAAGAGGTAACAATCTATTTTGATCCGCAGCATCCAGAGACATCTTTACTCGGTGATCCTAAGGCAATATTTAAGGATGAAACTATCGCCGTAATGATAGGCGGTATAGCATTTCCATTATTGATCCTGTTGACTCTATTCTTTGGCAATCGGGAAATATCAAGAAAACAAAGATAGCTCAACATGCGGCGGCACACGGTCTTTCGTTCCGCTAGCCAGTGTGCCTCGAAACATTGAAACCCAACTTTTGTAAAAAAGTGGGCATTCGAGGAAACGCCGTAACCCTCGGCACGACAGTGGGTTACGGCGTTTTGCATTCCTGCTGGAGCAAGAACCGGCATTTTGAATCTCAACAATTGATGGCTCTGACGTTAAAATTTAGGATTCCATGGGCTTCCACCGAGGAGTGGGTTTGGAATGTCTTCCGGTTTGGCCCCTTCTGCAACTACCCACGGAATATCCTGAAGAGCCCTTAATCGGATGGAAATGAAGATCGGCGTGCATCGGCGTTCATCGGCGGACGACTTGTCATTCGCGCCATTTCAAGACCTGGTATCCTCTCCGCGCGACTTCCTTCGGAGGATTGAACTCGAATCCAGTAATTGCGCGGGGAGGCAGAATAAGTCATGTACGCATCGGTGGGACAGTCGGGAAGTCTTATGGTATAGGGTGTGGTCATGCCCGAACAGGAGAGAAGCGGCAAGAGAAACGATGCGCTCGACCAAACGTTGCGAAAATTGGCAAGGCGGGGAGCTCTGAAGGGGTAGTTGGGGCGTGCTTAAAGTGCGGCAGTGGAGGTTGCAACAACGTAAGGGTTTGCAGGCAGATCCGGAAGAAAGGGGGTGGGATAAGACGATTGTGGGACATGCTGCTGCACGGCAGTACTGTGGAGTATTTGAGCGCAGGAAAAGCAGCTCGAACAGCGATTCGTAGTCAAGGAGGAACTACCCATGGCACTGAATAAGCGATTCCTGGCCGAGTTGCTCGGCACGTTTTGGTTGGTTTTTGGCGGCTGTGGTAGCGCAGTGCTTGCCGCGAAATTTCCTGAGACCGGCATAGGCTTCCTGGGTGTTGCCTTCGCCTTCGGCCTTTCCGTTCTCACCATGGCCTACGCCGTCGGCCACATCTCCGGAGCTCATCTGAATCCTGCCGTGTCGGTTGGCCTGTGGACGGCCGGACGATTTCCCGCACGGGAATTGGCTCCCTATATAGCCGCACAGGTCTTGGGAGGGGTCATCGGCGCGGCTGTGCTCTATGTGATAGCCAGCGGTCTGCCCGGTTTTGATCCAGGCGGATTTGCCGCCAATGGTTATGCCGAGCATTCCCCGGGTCACTATTCTCTCCTCTCCTGCATGCTCGCAGAAACCGTGCTGACCTTCATCTTTCTGATCATCATTCTTGGAGCTACCGATCGGCGCGCTCCCGGCAAATTCGCACCAATCGCCATCGGGCTCGGTCTGACGCTGATACACCTGGTCGGCATCCCAGTGACAAACCTTTCGGTTAATCCTGCGCGCAGTACAGGCCCCGCTCTTTTCGTCGGTGGGTGGGCACTGGCCCAACTCTGGCTTTTCTGGGTCGCTCCGCTGGTTGGAGCAGCGCTCGCCGGACTCTTTTACGGGGTGATGGCGCCGGATGCCGGAGAAAAAATCCCACGAGAAGAAGAGGCGGTATGATTATTACGACAGACCGTTTGAGATGCTCCCACCGAAACGGCAGCCCCGTGGACCGGAGAAGAACCGGAGCGGATACGGAAAAGGCCCTCGGCAATCGCCAAGGGCCTTTTCTAATATGGTCGGAATGAGAGGATTCAAACGTCACCTCCCCAAAGGCGTGTGCGAAACACCTCGAAAATGCAGCTATTTCCTCCCCCGTCGCGTTTGGGGAGGCCCCTAGTGCGCTTGGTTCGGGAGCAGGGGTGCGGCGTCAGATGTCCATGAGAGTACAACCTGCTCTGTTTCGTGAACTGGAAGGCTCATGAGCCAATCTTGGATATCGTCGCTACTTTTGTTACTGGATTCTATGACGAGGGTATCTTCCGGGACATTCAGCCTATCTGCTGCCAGCACCGAATCGTGCAGTTTTCGAGCGAAAGCAGCTTTGAGAGGCCGGATGAGGTCTAGCTCTTGGGGAAGAAACAGGCCGTGGCTTTCGTCGTTCCAGCGCCAAAGGAGCGGAAACTCATCGATAGGGTCAAAGTCTGAGTCATCAATTACAATCATGTCTCTCTTCCTGGTATGGACAACGGCTCGGCCGCTGGATGGCGTGCATTGGTGAGACGGCTGAAGATGTGGTTTTTCGCGCCTTTTTGCATCGTGCGTTGTCTTTGGAGCGGCACACGTCACAAGCGTTGCAAGAAAGTCCTCGCAAAAGCGTCGCACCATGATTCCTCGCTAGGCGAAGATTTCCGACCGTTGATCCCTCCGAAGCCATTACGATGTGCATATGCAACATGCCCAACTTCGTGGGCGATGAGGAAAGCTGCATATTTCTTTGCTGCAAGGAGAGTCCACATCACTGTGCGGGCCTTACTATCGGCACGGCCTCCACAAAGCTCAACGATCTCGCGCCACTCCCGTTTGTCGCTAAGCAGATTGGTCTTTCCGTCTTTCGGACAGAAGTTGATCCGGATTTCGAAACTGGACCCCCGTCCCACTATTCTCGCTTCTTGGGTCGTTCGCTGTTTGCAGCCAAAGTGAACTTTGGATAGTGTGGCCAAAATGTCTGGAGGCACGCACTCCGCCAGCACTTGCTTCACTTCGGCGGCTGAAAATGGATAAGAGTAAGGGGATATGATCTTGTCGAATTCGATCTTCAAGGTTCTTTCCTACCACCACCCGTCGGGTGCCGTATCTAAGGCCGGTACTCCGACCTCCCGCAGAGGCCCCAAGAGCTGGTCGTCGCGAACAAGTACCATCTTCTCGTGCGGAATTGCACACGCGATCCACTCCCGCGTTCGTGGGGGGTAGAGTGCGAGGTCGCCCTCGAAGGAATCAAAGGAGAGTGCCGCTAAGGACCCAAGGAATTGGCTGTTCACGTGCATCCGTGCACTCGCAGTCGCGGATGCATCCTCATCCCAAGTTGTCACTGGCTCCAGGTCTTCAAATCTAGCAGCAACCAAAAACGGCGAAGGAGGGATCTCTGTGCCGGGATAATAGAGCGCTACCATGTCAACCTTTTCCCGCGCAGCGAGAATCCGCGCCACAGCCTCCCAAGTCTTTGATGTATCGCCCAAGATGTAGAGCAAGTCCGTTCCCTCCGGTGGCCGGGATTAGCCAAGGTCAATCTAGTGCAGTTTGATGTGCATGGCAAGGTGATTTTTCTGCTCTGACGTGCTCTCTCGAAGCGGCCAATGCGGTCAAGAAGCACGAATCTCGCCTCCGATCAACTGCTGATGTACCGGAAAAGGACCGGAGAAACCGGAGGGCGGAGGAAGTCGGGGCCGCCTGGCCGAAGATCGCTGCGAGAAGGAGTTTGAGGGGCCGAGGTGGCACCCGAAGAGTGGTTTGAAAGAGGCTAGGCGGGGAAAGGAATCTTTTTCGTGGACCGGAATCGGACCGGAGCGACAAACAAAAAGGCCTTTGGATTTCTCCAAAGGCCTTGATTTGTAATGGTCGGAATGAGAGGATTCGAACCTCCGACCCCCTGCTCCCGAAACCGGTGCGCTACTCGCTGCCTGTTTTTTACCATCTGTTTAACCGTGGAATGCAGAAAAACGGGGAGGAGGCTTTGAACGGATTACTCGTCGCCGCTGCCAGCGTTTGTGGGTTATCACAACGAATCGGATTAATCGCGGCAGGAATGCCGCTCCTACAGGGTGCGGCTTATTCGAATGGAAATGAAGATCGGCGTGCATCAGCGTTCATCGGCGGACGTCTTGTCATTCGCGCCCGGAAGGGCGCTCCTACCGGCTCGGCGGTCTGAACTCATTACCCAAAATGCTGCCTCTACTCACGCCTTCGCTCGAAAATCCGAGATTAATGACGAACGCAGTTGGAAACGGCACGTTCCCTCCCCAAATGCAACTTTCCCGAATCGAAATGCGATTTCGCGACGCGAAATGCAACTTTCCAAATCCAAAATGCGATTTCGCGACGCGAACTGCAACTTTCCAAATCCAAAATGCGAGTTCGCGCAGCGAAGTCGCATTTTCCAACGGCAAAAGTTCATTTCGTTGCGCGAAATGCAACTTTCACGTTGCGACATCGAATTTTGTGAAACGAAGATATGGTTTGGCACCAGGGCATTTCGATAGGATTTGAGCGGAAGGCGCGGAGGGGCAATCGAATGAGTCCCCGCTCGGTAGAGCACCGAACGGGGACGGGGTGGACGTATCAGGCGGGAGGCAGGCTCAGGCAGTGCGACCAAGGGCCGGCTACGTTCTTTAGCATGGCCCGGATCTTAAGCCAATTGGTCTTGGATCGGTTCAACCCGGTAATGCGGATGCCTCTGCAATTTGAGGTAGATGCCACCAGCTTCCAATTGGTCTCCAGGTTCGGGTCGTCGTCGCAGCTCCATATCTCGTACCATTTGGCACCGGGCACTTTGGAAACGGTCCCAATCAGCTCCCCCTTACGATTGAAGGCGGTCCGGAACCCTGAGGGTTCCAGGGAAACTGACGCAGCTGGCGCCGCAGGCTTCTCCATCAGGTTGGCCAGCCCCAGAGCCTTCGGAACGTTGGGATCTTTGATGGCGGCCGCTTTCGCAATGCCGATCAGGATGGACAGGCTCTGGTTGACCGCGTTGCGGTCCGCCTCGCAGTCCTTCATTTTCTCCGGGTCCCCCTTCAGGGACGCCGAATAGCTCGCCTCGAAGCGGCTGTGTTCCTCCGCGTAGCTCTGCGGTGTGGGGATAAGGGACACCAGGTAGGCATACAGCTCCGTGGTGAATCCCTCCGCCACCAGCGCGGATTTGGTGATCATCTCAGGATTGCTCACTTTCAGGAAAGGCATCGTCGGGACCTCCTTAGTTTATTTTAAGGAGAAATCTTACAGACACCTGTTCCGTTGGCAAGTGCCGTCCCCAAGATAACCCTAAATTGCCCGCAGATTAACCCTGATAAACGCAGATCGGTGTTCGCAGCGTGGAGTTCGTTGGCGCTCTCAACAACTACGGCCGTATCTTTCCAGGATGTCGCGCAACCTGCGCCCCTGACCTTGAAAGGAAACTTGTCGTTCGCGGACGGGATCTTTGCCAATTATGGCCCACCCGTCCGTCCTGCAAAAGGCCAGGATTTCCCTTTGTTCGATCAAGAGATCAATATTACTGGCAGGCGCGAATCCTAACTGTCCCGAAGCTCTGACCACCCGTAAGATCATGCTGCCTCCTGCATTTTTTTTAGCTCAAAGGCACTGAACGCCTTCTTTTCGAGGTTTTTCCAAACTCCAAATCCCTGGATATGGTCGCCCACCGACACCGACCTAATCTTTCCCAAGAGCTCAATGGGAACCGTTTCACCATGAGGGAGCACCCGCAAGATACTGAACCCCGTCGCAGGACCATGATACTCAATCGTTTCGACGACGGCGAATATTGTGGAGTAACAAGCACAAGATACGGTCAGTGACAAAGTCGCCTCTCATTCTTCATTTAGCTGAAATGCGAAAACAAGAGCGCCGGAGGAGCCGCTCCCCTCCTACTGCTGGAAGAGAATGCTCGTGGTCCGGCGCAACTAACATGTGCGGAAGATCTATCACGTTCTTAAGCATTTGTAAATTTAATGTTTTTAATGCAATGCATTGATTAAACCGATAAGTAATGGCGTACCAGGTATGACGCTCCCCTATCGCTGCCACGCTGAGGTAACCTACCTCGGCATCTTCTGGCATGTGCCGGCGTTCGGCATTAAGACCGGTAGCCACGTCGAATTAGCCGCAGATGAACGCAGATAAACGCAGATTGTTGAATCCGTATAAAGCGAAGGGCCCTTAGGTTCAGCGGCGCGGGGAAGATGGCGGGCATGATCGAGGTCGTAAGAAAGGCTATGCAGCCCTCCCCTCTTGAACATCCGCGTTCACCGGCGTTCATCGGCGGCCAGTTTCAAATCGCGCCCGGAAGGGCGCTCCCACCGTCAGCCTTTGATCCTCTGGCAGAGTTCATCCGTGTCCTGGTGACAGCCCATAAATTGAGATGCGCTACCTGGTGAATATCAGCGTCCATCGGCGTTCATCGGCGGACGATTTGACAATCTAACTCCTTCCTTTAAACGCTTTTGCGGGTGTACGTGTAGTTGCTTTTGCCGCCGCGCTTGATTTCGTACATGGCGGTGTCCGCCGAGGAAATGAGGGTCTGGCCGTCTTCGCCATCGTCGGGAAAGACGCTGATACCGATGGACACACCGATTTGGACAACGATGCGGTCGATCTGAATGGGCGTATTGAAAGCTTCCAGCAGGTTTCTGGCGACATGCCCCGGTTCGTCCCAGTGCTTCAGGTCGTCGATGATGACGGTGAATTCGTCTCCCCCGATCCGGGCGAGGGTGTCTGAGCGGCGCACCGACGCCATCAGGCGATCGGCTACCGCCTTCAAAACTTCATCGCCGGCTCTATGGCCATACTGGTCGTTGACCGACTTGAAGCCGTCCAAGTCCAGGTAAAGCAGGGCGAAACGATTGCGATGTCGCTTGGCCCGGTTGATGACTTGCTCCAGGCGGTCCAAAAACAGAGCCCGGTTGGGAAGCCCGGTCAATTCATCGGAATGCGCCATCAGCCCCAATTCCGCCTGCAGCCGCTTCAGCTCGGTGATATCTTCCTTCACTCCGACAAAATGGGTGATGAAGCCGGTCTCGTCCTTTAAAGGGGAGATCGAGGCCAACTCCCATACGTAGCCCCCGTTTTTGTTGCGGTTGCGCAGTTCGCCATGCCATTCTCGCCCGGAGAGGATCGTCTCCCACAATTGGCGATAGAGTTCAGGTTTCTCCTCACCCTTTAGAAACCGCGGATTTTTGCCGAGCACCTCTTTCTGCGTATAACCGGTGACTTCGCAGAATTTTGGGTTGACGTACTCGATGTTGCCGTTGCGGTCGGTGATCATCACCGATATCGGGCTGTGCTCCACCGCCGAGGCCAATTTCCGGAATAGCGATTCCCTTCGCTTCAGCTCCTGAAGTTCCTTCTCCAACTGCCGGTTTCTTGCCAACAGCTCCTTGTTTTCAGCCATGGCGCCCTCCCCTGGCGAAGATGGGATGTTTCCCCCGGCCTGAACCCGTAACGATCGCATCCTTCTTAAATTATAGGATTTCCGCCAGGTTAACGACAAGCAAGAACCGGTTTCTCCAACCGCCCCAGGTAGCCCGCAGATCCACGCCGATGAACGCAGCCGGATCAGGGCGCGCCCCCCCAACGCGCCCCCAACGCAAAAAAGCCCCTCGGTCTTCAGACCGAAGGGCTTTCCTTTTATGGTGGCAATGGGCGGCAGCGCCGCGGCTAATGGTCTTTCCGGTCAATATCCAAACCGGCAATGCAGTCTCGCAACGCCGTGAACTTGTACGGCTTCTGAACAAATCCCGCCAATCCTTTACCGACGAACTTCTGGGTCACTTCCAGCTCGCCGAACCCGCTGCTCATGATCACTTTTACCTTCGGATTCAGCGCCCGAAGCTCGCGGAAGCATTGTTCGCCATCCATGTGCGGCATGGTGAGGTCGAGGATGACAAACGCGATATCGTTGCGGGACCGGAAAACGTCTACCGCCGCCCGACCGTCGTTGGCGGTCACGACGTCGAAGCCCATCTCCCGGAGCATTTCCGATCCGATCGCGCGCACCGTCTCTTCGTCGTCGACCAGCAGCACGGTGCCGCTTCCCCGCCAGTGCTCGCTCCCGGTGTCGTGATTGAAGATCTCCGCCGGTTTGCCGCTGGCCGGCAACAGGATCTTGAAGGTGCTCCCCTTCCCCACCTCGCTGTATACCTTGACCGCCCCCTTGTGCCCGCGGATGATGCCTAAAACAGCGGCCATGCCCAGGCCCCGGCCGGTAAATTTCGTGGTAAAGAACGGGTCGAAGAGCTTGGCAAGGGTTTCCTTGCTCATGCCGCACCCGGTGTCGGCAATTTCGATGAAGACGTAAAGCCCGTCTTTGATGTTTTCGTCCAGCCAGACATCTTTCAGATAGCTGCGGTCACAGTCCATGCAGCCGGTGGTGATGGCGATCACGCCGCTTCGGTCGCCGATGGCTTCCGAGGCGTTGATGACCAGGTTCATGATGACCTGGCGAATCTGGGTGGCATCCCCCTCGACCGGGGGCAACGGCCGGGTGAGGTTGAGCCGCAACACCGCCTTTTTTGAAATGGAGACCTGGAGTATGTGCAGCATCTCTTCCAGGAGGTCGTTGACGTCGTGGTTGCTGATGACGAACTTTCCCTTGCCGGAATAGGCGAGCATCTGCCGGGCCAGATCGGCGGCACGGGCCGAAGCTTTTTCGATGCTGTGCAGGTTGTCGATGGCGGGAGACTCGGGATTGATGCGCATCAGGGCGAGGTCGGCATTGCCGATGATGGAGGTAAGGAGGTTATTGAAGTCGTGGGCAATCCCGCCGGCCAACACCCCGAGGCTCTCCAGCTTCTGGGCATGCAAAAGCTGCTGTTCCAGTTTCAGCCGCTCCTCCAGGATGCGCTTTCGTTCGGTAATGTCGCGGGTGGTCGCAAAATTGAATTCATGGCCGCCGAAATGGACGTAGTTTGCCGTGACTTCGACGGGGAAAACCCGGCCGTCCTTGGCACGGTGCCTGGTCTCAAAGGTGAAGGAGCCCCGCTGCCGGAGCGCCTCGGAGTGGGGCCCCCACACGGCAGGGGTAAAGTCCGGATCGAGGTCGAAAACTCTCATGCTGAGCAGTTCCTCGCGGGAGTATCCAAGTCCCTGGCAGGCCGCATCGTTGACGTAGAGAATGCGCCCTTCGCTGTTGATCCAGAACATGCTGTCGCCGGCGTGATCGACGCAAAACCGCATCATCTGCAGCGACTCCGCCGCGTTTCTCTGCTCGGTGATGTCGTGAAAGGACCAGAAGCGCCCCATGACCTCAGCGCCGACTTTCTGGGGCTGCGTGTAGCGCTCGAAGATGCGGCCGTCGGCGAAATAGAGGGTGTCGGTGCCGGTTTCTTCCGGGTGCCGGTACAGATCGGTGACCCGGGCCAGGAATTCGTCGGGGTCGGCCAGCTGGGAGGCGGCGTAGGCAAGGAGCTCCTCGTTATTGGCCATATCAAGCAGATGCGGCGGCACCTTCCAGAGCTCGATGAACCGCTGGTTCCAGCGGGTGGCTTTCCCCTCCCGGTTCACGATGAGAATCCCGTCCGGGGTGGATTCCAGTGCGGCCGTTGCCAGAGCCGTTGAATAGAGGAGTTTGCGGTCGGCGATGCGGCGGACTTCCTGTTTTTTCAGGATGAGCCCGATGACCGCCGTGAGGACCGGATAAATGAGGAGGATGGGAAGGGCGATCTTCTTGAGGATGGCGATGCGCATCGCCGCGGGGAAGAGGAACATGCAGGAGAGCATGGCCAACTGGACCACAACGCCGAAAAGGTACAACTGCAGCCAGTTGGGCGGGTTTTCCCGCTTTTCCTGCCAATGTCTTGCAGCCAGCCCCACCGCCGCGGTCACGACGATGACGACCGTTCCGACGATTCCCCCCGGACCGCCCACGTAGAGCCGAAAGGCGCCGGCGATCGCAACCGCAATCGCCGTGGGGACGGTTCCGAAAAAAAGCCCGCACAGGCTGAGGAGCACCCACCGGGTGTCGAAATACAGTCCCTTTTCCAGGGACCAGGGATTGAGCATCACCGCGATGCAGATGAGTCCCACCAGGACGCCGGTCAGACCTTCCCGCAGCTTTTGGTTCGAGATCCCATAGATGCTGAACGTGTCATAGGCCACGCACAGGATGAGCATCAATGCGGCATTGTTCAAAAAACCAGTGAAAGTATCCAAACTGCCCCCAGGCCGGTAACTGGACATGCTCTACCGAAAACGAACTGATCCGACCGCAGACTCACTCCTGCCAAGTAGGTCCGAACCGAGCTTCCCCCCCAGGGACCTGTCTCTGGGCGCCCTATTCTTAACGCGGCTGGCTCTCCGTTGTCAATGAGGAAGGAGGTACCAGGGGGTTGGGTCCCCGATGTTTTCTTTCTCCGATGCTAGGCGTCCAGCATCTCCCGTATCTTTCTCAGGAGCTCCATTGGATGTATCGGCTTCATTACCAGTTCAATCCCTTCCTCAGACACCCCCCGGTTTTCGATGAAATCAGCGGTGTAGCCGCTGGAAAATAGCGCCTTGGTTCCGGGGCTTAGGCGTTTGATTTCCTCGAACGCCTCCCTGCCGTTCTTCTTGGGCATCACCACATCCATGAGAACCATCCGGATGCGGTCCTGATGAGCCGCGAATTTCTCTACGGCGTCCTCGCCGTTTTCGGCAAGGATGGTCTCATAACCGTAGCTGGTCAGTATCTGCGACACCAACGCACGGACCGCCGGGTCATCTTCGGCAACAAGAATAGTTTCGCTCCCCCTTTGAGGCGAGACGACCTCACTCTTTTCCACAAGCGGGTTCCCGCCCGCATCGAGAATCGGGAGGTAGATGCGGTAGGTTGTCCCTTCGCCCGGCTCGCTGTAGACGTTGATGAAGCCGTTGTGCTGTTTGACGATGCCGTAGACGATCGCCATGCCGAGACCGGTCCCTTTGCCGACCTCTTTGGTGGTGAAGAAGGGCTCGAAGATATGCTCCAGATGTTCTTTTTTGATCCCGGCCCCGGTGTCCGACACGGTGAGCAGGGCATAGGTGCCGGGTTGGACGTTGTGCTGGTGGAAATCAACGAAGCAGTCGTCGAGAACCACCCGCTCGCTCCTTACGGAAAATACCCCGCCGCTGGGCATGGCGTCACGGGCGTTGGTGGCGAGGTTGATCAGCACCTGTTCTATCTGCCCCCGGTCGGCATGCACCGGCAGTTCCGAAGCGACGCTCTCCGAATGGAAGGTAATGTCCTCGCCAATGATCCGGGAAAGGAACCGGTGAACCTGCTGAATGACCTCGATGAGATCTTCGCGTTTCATGATCATGGCCTGTTTGCGGCTGTAGGCCAACAAACCGCGGGTCAGTTGGGCGGCCCTTTCCGCGGAGGCGATTACTTCCGCTACCTTGGCCTGCTGATCTTGGTTCAGGGTTCGGTCCGTCTGCAAAAGCGAACAATATCCCTCGATGACCTGCAGGATGTTGTTGAAATCATGAGCCACCCCGCCGGCAAGCTGGCCGACGGCTTCCATCTTCTGGGACTGGCGAAGCTGTTCCTCGCTGTGGCGGAGCGCCTCTTCGGCCCGCTGGCGCTGGGTGATGTCATTGATGAATACCGAATAAAGCCCGTCATCGATCGGTACGTAACTTACACTCACTGCAACAGGGAACCGGCTGCCGTCCTTGCGCCGGTGTTCCGATTCGAACCGGTCCGAACCGGATTCAATGAGTTTGTTGGCACGAGCGGCGACCTCTTCTTTGGAATCACAGGCATCGAGGTCCTCGATGCGAGCCCCGATCAGTTCCTGGCGGCTGAAGCCACTCATCGTGCAGTAGGCATCATTCACGTCAACGATTCTCAGGCGGGAATCGACCAGCCAGAAGCCTTCCCTTGCCGATTGGAGAATGGTCCGGGAGAGGTTTTCCGCCCGCTGCAACTCGGCATTTTTCCGGAGCAGTTCCATGGTCCGTTCTTCAACCAGGCTCTCCAGTTCATTCGCCTGGCGTTTGATCTTTCGATATGCCAGGGCATTTTTCAGGGCAAGGGCAATCGGAGGTGAAAGCAGGTGAATGATCGCGTCGGATTCCTCGATGCGATCGATTTCGGGAGGATCCAGCAGGAGTAAGGTGCCGACCGTTTCATGGCCGGCGATCAGGTGATAACGTGCGGCAGCGGTGACGCCGGCCCGGCTCAAGGCCGCCTTTCCGGGGAGCCCGTCGGGGAAGTTTTCCACCAGAAGAGGAAGGTTATCGTGCGGAGATCCGGCGCAGAAACAGTCCAACTCCTCTGCCGAAAAAATCGTTGAACGCCGTTTCGGACTCACGGACAGGATCACGGGTTGATCCAGGTCCTGGTCATACACCATGAGCACGATCGTTTTAGCGCCGGTCAGCTCCCGGAGCTGATCGGTGAGCTGCTCGCCCAGGGTCTCCGGAGCGGCAGAGACCAACAGTTGAGAGATGATGTCAATTGCCATCAATTGGGCGGACAGTCTGGCATCGGTACGGTTCATATCTGTTCCCGCGCTGAATTCTCCGTGAGGGATTCTGCCCGGGCCGCGAGCAGGCTCTCCAGCATGACGTCGAGGTCGACCGCCTCGACTCTCCAGGGCAAACCGGTGTAGCTCGAAAACGCCTGAAGTTGCCGCTGCGGAACCTGGACAATGCCGGTGTCCAAATAAACGAGCACGCCTCTATGCTCTCCCATCAGGTCCTGGGCTACCGACCGGTTCAACCCCAACTCGCTTTTCATGATCTGTTCCCATCGCAAAGCCCATTCCGGAAGCACCAGGAACGCCCCCTCCTGCATCAACCGGCGGTACCGTGCCCGTCCGACGAGCAGCTGGGCGCAGTTGATGACGGGGACCCTTCCGATACGGTATTTCCGGACCAGGTCGAGCAGATGGGCCCCACAGTCTCCGTAAACGAGCACGATGGTGTCTGATGTCTCACAGAGACGTTCCAAAGCGGCCGCCACTCTCTCCTCAAGCTTGAGAGGGTCCATGTGCAGCATCGAATCGAGGAAGAGGAGTTCGCCGCCGATCTTGCCCCGGCGTACCAGTTCCTCCATTTCATTGCGCAAAACCCCGCAACAGAGCCAAACCGTGCCGCAGCTCATGACCATGCTCCCGAACGGCTGCCGACATCGGCAATCGCCCGGTGCATCGCACGCAGGTTTTCGGGCGGGGTGGCCAGCGGAATATCCGCCCCGGAATTGGACAGGATGTAGTGGCCTGCCGCGCCGGCCTCGCGGATGCAGCTGCGGGAGCTCTGGTAAATCTGCTCGTCCGGCACGGAAGGGAAGGCGAGATTGTCCAGATTGCCAATCAGATTCAGATTCGGCCCGACCAGCGCCCGGGCTTGAGCGAGACTGTCTTTCGAGCCGATGGCGACCCCGACCAGTCCCGGCAGACCGGTCACCAGATCGAGAACGTGATTGATACGTCCCCCGGTATGATGCAGAACCTTCGGTCCGCGAACCTGCGGGAAGGTTGTGGAAAGAAGGGGCAGGACACGCGCCTGGAAAAGATCACGGGGGGCAATCTCGGCCGAGGCCATGCCTTCGGTAATCACCAGGCAATCCGCTCCCGCATCCAGCAAGGCATTGGCCCATGCGACAAAGAACGGCGTCAGATGGTCAGTGAGTTGACGGGCGAGATCCGGTTCAAAAAGAAGCGTTTCCATCCAACGCTCCATGCCGACCACAAGGGAAGGCATGATGCCCGGTCCCGGCAGCACGCCGATAATGGGAACCCGTTCCTTGAAGATATCCGCTAGTCGGTGCGTCGCATCCAGAACGGTCGCGAGGCTGCCGGTAGTCTGAGGATCGGGCAAGGGCGCCTTGATCGCCCCGGCCACGGAAAGCATCCCCGGTCGTTTCATATTGGGTGGCTGGTGCTCGCTCCAGGCGGTTTCTCCTCCGAAGGCCTCGGATAGCGCAGTATAGACAAAGGGGGTCATCACGAGGTCGAAACCGAATTGGGCGTACACCGCCTGCTGACCGGCCACATAGGCCGCGGCATCAGAATACAGGGTGCGGAGGTCGACTCCGGTCAGTTTGGCACCATACGCTCCCAGGACGGCAAATACCGGCAGACGGTCAACCGGCTGGCCGAGCAACGTGCCCATCACCCTCTGGTACGAATTCATGGCATCACCTTCCGCCCGTTTCGGACCGAAGCCGCAGAAAGAGCTCATCTGCGCCGACGGCATTGTGGGCCGTTCCATCGCCACCTACTTCGGCGACCAGTTCGGGACGCCAGTTGAACACGGCTCCTCCGACCGCCAATTTGATGGAACCGTTCAGATGCCTCTGATCAAGTAGTTCACGAACCTTCCTGATATTCAGTGCCGTGGTCTGCATCATTGCTGAGACACCGATTACCGAAGCGCCGACCTCCTGCGCCTTTTCAACAAACTGTTCGGCCGGGATGTCGTTCCCCAGGTCATGAACCTCCCATCCGGCAGCTTCCAGAAACAGCCCCACGCTTCGCCTGCCGAGGCTGTGAAAATCATCCTCGATGTTGCCGATCACGACGGCGCCTTTATTCAACGATCTTTCATCTTTCTTAGGAATACAGCGCAACAGAGTGTCTTCAGCAATTTTCGATGCTACATAATTCTGGGCCAATGACATAGTCTGCTCTTCCCATTGCTTCCCCAGTCTGACGATAGCCGGATCGAGAATTTCGGCTATGACTTGCTGCGGGGGCATCCCGTCCGACAATGCTTCCTCTACGATGCGTGCCGCACCGGAGCGATCGGCCTCGATCATGGTTGCAAACAGCTTGTTGCTTAACTCTGCAGCATTCATGGGTGCCCCTTCTGAATTGGGAAATAGCAGATACTGTAGCTGAGTTTCCTGATCTGGCAACAGGACGTAGTACATTCATCGCACTTTGAATTTTTCTTTAAACTTCTGTTACCTGTCCGTCACTATTTGTAGTTTCTTAGTTTTCTGACTTTATTGCGATACTGGCAGCAATACCGTTGAGTGACAATGCGACCAACGGAAATACGGGCAATGGAATTTTAAGAGTCGCCTGTCACAGTATTTCAGTCGATCAGGTACTTACCCGACGGGCCGGGAGGTAACCGGGCCGAATTCGGCCCATTGCATCCTGCTGGTGGTGCATCGGTTTTCAAAGCTCCTGATTGGTAAAGCCCAGGTTGGGGAGCGTGCACCCGCGCGGCACCACCGAAATGAGGAGCCCGCCTCGTGCCGGGAGGCGGGCTCGTCTTCAAATGTCGAACGGGCCGGCCGGGAGCTGGAAGTCGGACGGTAAAACAGGGACTTGTGACACAAGCGTTGCACGTTCGTCCTTGACTCCGAGCTCCGACTACATTAAGATGCACTCATCGCCCTGTCGCCAGGGGGCAACAATTAAGGACGGAAAGGTGCCGGATTGCACCAGTGTCGTCGGACACGGTGCGGTTTGGCTTTTTTGTTTTAAGACCACCGCGGAGGTGCCATCGATGCAGAGCAAAGTTCAGAGCATGGCCATCTTTATCGAGTTCATTGCCGGGTCCGGCCTGGCAATCTTTTTTCATTTCGTGCTGCACCACCCGGAGGCCGCCTACCTCATCTTCGGGGTCGGCATCCTGTTGTCGCTCGCTACCTACCTCCTGCGCGAGGACATCGAGCTGACCCGCGCCGCGCTGATGGAGCAGTACGACCACGCCCACGACCTCACGTTCACCATGGCCCAGATCACCGATCCGGAGTGTCGCGACAAGGCGCAGGAAATCCTGGCCAGCACCCAGCGGACGTTCGCGCTGCTGCGCCAGGGGTACGTCCCCCTCGACGAAACCGAGTTCTACATGAAGGGAACCAAGTACTTCGGCGAAGCGAGGCAACGGGTCCGGGCGGTCGATCCCCTGACGGTGCATTGGGACAGCCGGGGGGCACTGGTCAATTACTACCAGGCGAACCTGCGGGCTTTAGAGCGGGGGGTGACCATCACGCGAATCTTCGTCATCCCCAGGGAAGAGTTGGGAGCCCCGGAGGTGCAGAAGGTCCTGATGCAGCAAAAAAGGGACGGGGTCGAGGTGCGGGTGGCCTTTCGCGAAGAGCTTCCGACCGCTACCGCTATCGGCGGACGAGATACCACCGGGGCGTTCGACTTCGCCATCTACGACGAAAAGGTTGCGACCGAGGTGTTCGGTCAACCGGGCAAATATTTCGGCCGCAAGACCCGCGATCCGGCTCTGGTCGAGAGTTACCTTCATCTGTTCAGCCTGATCGAGCATGGTTCCCACGCCCTTTCAGCCGATGAGGAAACCGTCCCTACCCCTTCCGTTCCGCTCCCCCTTGAGACCTGACGTCCCCCACCCCGGCTCCTCCTACCTTTGAATCCTTAATACCGTGCGCATCGACTCCATGTCAATCACAAAGGGGACCAAACCATCGTGAATTCTATAGGTTATGGAAATGATTGACCGGGGAAAAGGATGTTTCGGTGCGTCCGTTTTTTTGCGGATTGCTACTCGGCAGGAAGGGTTTGGTCGGAAAGGTTTGGATTATTCGCGCCCGGAAGGGCACTTCCAGCGGGTTGGTGCCGGTGCTTCCGGGGAAGGAAAGGTCGTTTAGGCACCCCCTTCACCCCGCCCGTCGCAAGCCGTGCTCTCGCAGGCGCCTTCGGAGGGAGAGGGAGGTCAATGTTGGCGCCAGGATGATTGATCCGGAACGCAAAAAGCCCCTCGGTCGGCGGACTGAGGGGCTTTTTGTTTTATGGTGGCGGTGCAGGGACTTGAACCCCGGACACTACGGATATGAGCCGTATGCTCTAACCAGCTGAGCTACACCGCCGAAACTGTTTGATTGTATGTTCCGGTCTCTCGGCTCGGCTTGAACTTGCCAGCGCCTCAAGAGCTTCACTTTATAGTCTCTTTGACTTTCTTTGTCAATAGAAAAAGACTGTACCTGCCTTGTCCGTCCCACTACTCCACGCTGGGTTAGAAAGAAAAGAATGCGAGATTAACCATCTTTTAACATGCTATACTGAGTTCATCACCGGAAATAAATGACTTTAAAAGCGAGGTGATAGGTCATGTTACGCTGGGCAGCCGTTTTCTTCGTCATCTCCATCATCGCTGCGATCTTCGGCTTCGCGGGTATCGCATCGGCTGCGGCGGGTATCGCCAAGGTCCTGTTCTTCATCTTCCTGGCGGTCGCCGTTATCATGCTGCTCATGGGGATCAGCGTCGGACGGTCCATCACTCACCATTAGGGCATCCCCTGCTGCTGGCGGGGGGCTTTCCATAAAATAGCAAAGGCGGCTTTGGGCCGCCTTTTTTTGTTGTAGATGGATGGGAACCCCATCCCCACCCTGTCCGTCGCCAGCCGCGCTCTCGCGCGCGCCCCTTGAAGGGAAGGAAACGTTGGGGCTCCCCCTCTCCTTCTATGCCGAAAGTAATGCCATTTTGTGCAGCTTTTATCCGGCTTCATTTCACGGTGGCAGGGAAACGGCCTTCATGGCCCAGGCGGTGCAGACCGCCCGCTGCGCGAGGGCGCAGCAGGAACGTCGCCAGCGCGGAGGCGACGGTCACTGCCACCCGGCCTAACGTGACGTAGCGTTTCACTTCTTGCTCCGGATGCCTTTTGATCCTTTTGGGAAGGGCATCGAGAATGGCCGCACTTTTCTTTACCAGTCGGGCCCTTTTGGAGGGGCGACGCATCGCAAGCCCTACCACTACTGCGGCGGCCGCGGCTCCGATCAGGGCTGCCGGTACCGGACGGCGACGACACGCCTCGGTCACCTTGACGTATCCGCGGATGGAATAGTCCTTGAGTGCATCCGCCGCATCGTGGACCAGGTTCTTCGGGGCCAGCCGGTCTTCAATGGTGTGCAAGGTATTGGAAATATCCGACTCGGTATCGCGGATGTCCTCCTGGATCCTGTCGGTGGTTTCCGGACCCGCCGTGGTCATTTCATCTCCGATTTTGCCCATTTTGCCGTCTCCTTCAGGGATTGTGTTGTTTTTTCCGGCGACATCTTCAGGTGGGAGAGATCCTTCTTCCCTTTCATCAGCAGCAACGCCCCCGCCAGGCAGAGGAACACGCCGACCAGCAGCGCGGAAAGCCATGCCGCTATGAAGCAGGCGATCCCGAGAACCAGTGCGGCCACCAGGGTGAGCATCCCGGTGTGCAGCAGGGCGCCCCCTACCCCAAGTGCCGCAACGTCCTTCACGATCTGGGTTACCTTGTTTCCCATCTCGATCCGAAACAGTTCCAGTTCCTTTTGAATCAGGCTGGTAGTCTCGTTCTTCAGGTCGGTGAAGAGCGCGCCGAGCGGTTCGTTTTCCCTCTTGTCAGTCATCGTCTCCTCCTGTATGCCCAGGTGCGCTGCCGTTACCGGACCTCGGCTCTTTTATGGTTCCGGGTGGCCCGCGGCCGCATGACAATGACCTTTGCCTTATTCTCCCTCATTCGCGAGCGGACCGTCCAGTGATGGCCGTACTGGCGCTCATGGTTTTGCCCAACCTGGCGTGCGACCTCGCCGCTGTGCATCCAATCCGTGATCGCTCCGCACCCGTCTTGGCATACCGGCAGATAGATGTATTGCGTATAGTCATGGTCCATGGCGTCCTCCTTGTGGTTAATAGATGGTGAACATACCTCGCCACGTAGTCAGGAATACTTCTTCTCACGCGTCCCCTCTCCTTCCTGGATTCTAGCGGGATGTCAAAAGCAAATCCCCCCTGCCCCCCTTCGCAAAGGGGGGAACGTAAGGTCTCGTGCAGCGCTTCGTAGTCAAATACTGGACGGCTTCCGAAATCCCGGAAAGGCAATTGGGTAAACAGTCTTTGCTCATTGCCCATTGCCTGGCTCATTGCCCCATGCTCTTGGTGCCGTGTCTGCGTCCTTCGTCGATGTCCGAACCTGGGGCCTGCCCCCCGGGCTTCCCGTTTGCCGCCGGCGGCGTTGCGGAACGATCACCGCCAATGCGGTTACCGGTTTCCTCGTCGATACGCGATCCGGTTTCCCCCGGCTGGCGTTCCCGGCCCGGACCGGCACCCGGTTCGGTCGCCCAACCACCGGAAGGAACGCTTCGTCCGCCCCGATGTCCGGCGGGATTTCGGCTCAGACGCTGGAACTGCCTGGCCCCCTTGCTCTTATCCAGCGGTTCGCCGCCGCTTTTGCTGCTGCAGCCGGATATGGCAACCCCGGAGAGCAGGGTAAGGACCGTAAGCGTGATCGCGTGTCGGTTCATGATCCATCCTTTGTTAGTAAATCCGGTCCACACCCTGCCCTCTTCAAGCTTGCGCTTTCCGCGCGCAACCTTGAAGGAAGGAAACGCCGGGTTCCCCCATCTTCGGGGCAGCGGATCCTTCCCTTGCGACAATTTGCTTCGGAAACTCACGCTCTTCATGAGATTCTCGTGGTCCGGGACCGCGAAAAACGAGTGTAACTATAGCAACAAAATTAGAATCGGCAAACCACGAGGAGCGTGGGAGGCAGTTCGATCTTCAGGATTGGAGGTAGAAACGCAAATCCCCCCCAGCCCCCCTTTGCTAAAGGGGGGAGTTAACGGGTTTGGCAAAGGGGGGAATCGTTGGCCTGTCGGCGTAATAGGTGGGCCAGGGGGGAGTGTTGGGACGTTGGAAGGTGGGTAATTTTGCGGTCCGGACCAGGATCGGTTATTTGCGGTCCAGATAAGGATCGGCAACTTGCCGATCCAGACAGGATCGGTTACTTAGCGCTCCAGACAAGGTCGGCGATGACGGGGCGGTGGTCCGAGGCGTCCTTGGTCCCGGTCCAGCAGCGAATGGCTTGCAGCTGATGCGAGGTCATGACGTGGTCCAGGCGCATCCAGGAGTAATTCAGCCACGGCAGGCGGCGATTGAGCAGGAAATGGCCGTAGGTGTAGCCGTAACCCTTCCCGGCCTGTGCAAAGGCGTCATGAAGGCCGACGTTGCGCAGCAGCATGCAGCTGAAGGATGGATCAGGCGAGTTCAGGTCTCCAGCCAACAGGACCGGATCGGTTTCCTGCGCCACGTAACGGGCCACGGTCTCGGCCTGACTCAAGCGGATCCGCACGTTCAGTTGCAGGCGGGAAATCGCGAACGGAAGGAATTCCGGCGTCCGGCGCACCGCGCCGAAGGCGTTCAGCCCCTCCCGGGGCGTTTGCAGGTGAACGTTGTAGATCACCAGTTTTCTGCCTCCGACCTCGGTCTCGCACCGCAAGCAGAGATGCTTTTCCTTGGGAGCGAACAGGGGCATCTCGCGCACTTCAGAGAGCGGATGCCTGCTCGCGATAACATATTGGCCAACGGAACGCAGGTACCACCCATTGAATAGCGGCATCAGGGGACTCTGGGGCAAGGTTGCCCCGCCGGCATCCTGGAAAAGGACCAGATCGGGATTGTTCCACTCCAGCTCCCGCATCAACTCTAACGTGCGGATTTTCTCCCTCATGCCGTACTTGGCGTTCCAGGTCATCACCCGAAAGGGTTTGGCAGCGGCGGTGGCGGATCCGGTCCCAAGAGGCCAGCAAAACCCCATCACCGGACCGAGGACCCAAACCACGCATAAGAGCGGGACCCAGATCAGCCGGGGGGCCAGAAACAGGTAGAGAACCAGCAGCAGAATGCCGGGGATGAGCCAGATCACTTGCGGGAGGTAGAGGTTCACCGCGCCGAACCACCACCGATCGGGTCCCAGGCGGTTCAGGATGGTGCCGCCGACCAGGAGGATGGCGTAAATGAGGGTCAAAAGGAGCAGAATATGTTTGGCTGCGGGCATAGCGGACCTCAGCGGGGTTGACTGCATCTTGAAGTTGAAAAGCGTAGCTGTTTCGCGGCCCCTACCCCCTCACCCGGTCCGTCGCAGGCAGCGCTTGGGCGCGCGCCCTCGCCAGGGGAGAGGGGCCGGAGTTTGAGATAGAGCAGGAGATTTCCTTTACGTGCCTGGGCGATCGCCGCGGCGTGCTTTCGTTCCCTGATCAAAAAAGGCGGAAGGAGATGGCTCCTTCCGCCTTTTGTTACCTACTCGTTTGATGGCTCAGGAAGCCCGGCCGGTTGCTCTCAGGATGTCCCACCCTTTCAGCAGGTCCAGAGCGCGCAGCACCTGGCTGTCGTTCTTGAAGGCATCGTCGATCTTGTACGGTGCCGGCTTGGCAGGCTTCTTCTCGTCGCCCGCATCCTTGCCGTCGTTCTCGAAATGGTTCTCCAGATCCTTCTCACGGATGTGCATCCCGTCCTTCTTCTCGGAGGTCTGGGTCATGTCGACGCGCTCGGCGACGATGTCCGGGGTGATCCCTTTGGCCTGGATGGAACGGCCGCTCGGGGTGTAGTACTTGGCGGTGGTGAGCCGGAGCCCGGAGTTGTCGGAGAGCGGGATGATGGTCTGGACGCTCCCTTTGCCGAAGCTCTGGACCCCCATGACCACCGCACGCTTGTGGTCCTGCAGGCAGCCGGCCACGATCTCCGAGGCGCTCGCGGAACCGGAGTTGATCAGCACCACGATCGGGTAGCCGCCTTCCTTGTTCCCCTTGCGGGAGGTGAAGCGCATCTTGGAGTCCTTCTCGCGCCCTTCGGTGTAGACGATCAGCTTCCCTTCCGGGATCCAGTGTTCGCAGACGCGGACCGCCTGGTCGAGGAGCCCGCCGGGATCGTTGCGCAGGTCGAGCACCAGGCCGCGCAGCGGGGCGTTGGCCTCCAGGGTCTTGAGCGCCTTCTCCAGGTCGTCGTCGGTCTTCTCCTGGAACTGGGAGATCCGGACGTAGCCGTAACCGTCGTCCAGGACCTTCGACTTCACGCTCTTGACCTGGATAATGTCGCGCTCGAGCACGAAATCCTTGGTCTTCTCGAAGCCCTCACGCATGATGGTGATGGTGACCTTGGACCCCTTCGGACCGCGCATCCGCTTCACCGCGTCGGTGATGGTCAGATCCTTGGTGTACTTGTCGTCGATCTTGAGGATCTGGTCCCCCGCCTTGATGCCCGCTTTGAACGCCGGGGTGTCTTCGATCGGGGAGATGACGGTCAGGATGCCGTCCTTGATGGTGATCTCGATGCCGAGGCCGCCGAAGGCGCCCTTGGTGTCGATCTTCATCTCCTTATACGTCTCGGGGGGCATGAAGGAGCTGTGCGGGTCGAGGGACGTCAGCATCCCGTTGATCGCGCCGTAGATCAGCTTCTTGGTGTCCACCTCTTCCACATAGCTTTTCTTCACGATGGAAAGAACGTCGGTGAAGAGCTCGATGGACTCGTAGTCGTTCCCCCCTGCCACGCAGCGCCGCTGGGTGCCGAAAGCGACGAGCAGCGCCAGAAGGGAAACGGTGCAGACGATAAGGGTTCTTTTGCCAAATTTCCTACCCTTGAACATTATGCCTCCCAGTTGAGTGTTACCGAAGTCTCTATTCTTACCTGAACCAAGGGGACGGGTCAACCGGTTTCCCCTGGTAGCGGATCTCAAAATACAAAATTGGTCCTTTACTGGAATCAAGATCCCCCACCGAGGCGACGACGTCGTTCTTGGCGACCTTCGCACCCACCCGCTTGGCGATCGAGGCGGCGTGGGCATACAGGCTGAAGAACCCGCCGCCATGGTCGATGATCACCATGTTGCCGTACCCCTTGAAGTAGTTGGCAAAGATGACCTCACCGTCGTAGATGGCGTGGATCGGGGCCCCGGCCGGCGCCGCAATGGATATGCCGTTGCTCACCGTGAAGGACTCGAAGGTGGGATGTTTATGCCTGCCGAAGCGGTCGACGACATTGCCCCGAACCGGAAGGGAGAGTCTCCCCTTCTGCCCCCCGAGCCCCTGGTCGGGAACCTGCACCGTGGGGGGCTCGTTCAGCCCCGGACGCGTGGGCTGCGGGGTGTGCTTGGCGAGCCTCCCTTTGGGGGTTTTCGGAACAGACGCCCGGCGCGCCCGGGCTTCGAGCTTTTGCACCATGGTTTGCAGCCGGCGGGCGTTGGCCTGGAGCTCCTTGATGCTCGCCTGGTACTGCTGCTTGTCCTGGCGCACCTTTACCAGGTAGGTCGACTTCTTGCTCTTCTCCTGCTCGATCTCCCGCTTCTTGGCCTCGATGTTGCGCCGGATCCCTTCCTTTTTCTGGGCGTCCTTTTCCAGGCTCGCCTTGAGCACCTTGAGCTGGTCGAGGTCGGCGCGGTACTGGGTGAAGAGCTTGCGGTCGTTTTCCACCACGCTCCGCATGTAGCGGAGGTTCTCCGACATCTGGGGAAGCGACTCGGAGGAGAAGTAAGCGCGCAGGTTCCCCACCTCCCCTCCCTTGTAGGCGGCGACCACGCGGCGGTTGATCTGGGCGCGCTTTTTTTCCGCCTCCCGGCTCACCCGGTCGATCTCCCCCATGGTGCGCCCGATCCCCTGCTCAACCGAGGCGAGGTCGCGCCCCAGCGAGGCCAGGGCGGCCTGCTTTTCCTTGAGCGAGCGCCCCATCACCTCGATCTCGCCGGAGACCTGGGTCTCGACCTTCTTGGTCTTGGTCAGGAGACGGTTCTTCTCGTTGATCTCCTTTTTCACCCCCTGCAGATCCTCCTTCGCCCCGGCCAGGGCCGGGAGGGGGGCAAGGAGCACCAGGAGTGCCACGGCAGTTATGCGCTGGATCAATACCATGTCAGATGGTGATGAAACGGCGCAGCGACGCGAGGCTGCCGAAGAAGCCGAGAAAGACGCCTCCACCGAAGATCGCCGCGAGGTAGGCCGGCGGCAGGAACAAGATGCCGTAGGCGGCGGGGTTCACGCTCAAAAAGTTGCCGGCGTTGTTGAGGAAGAGATAGTAGCAGCCGGTCAGAAGGGCAAGGGACAGGACCGCGCCCAGCGCCCCCTGGAGCACCCCCTCGATGAGAAAGGGGGCCTTCATGAAGAAGCGGGTCGCCCCGACCAGGCCCAAGACCTCGAGCTCTTCCTTGCGGGCGTAGACGGTGAGCTTGATGGTGTTGGAGACGATGAAGAGGACCGCCAGGGCGAGGAAGGTACCGAGCACCGCACCGACGATCCGGACGAAGTTCATGAAGGTGTTGAAGCGCTTCACCCACTCCTCGCCGTACTGGACCTCGCCGATCCCGGCGACCTTCTTGAGCGCCTTCACGTAGCGGTCCAGCTCGGCCCCGTCGCGGTGGTCGCGGTCCAGGGTGATCTCGAAGGAGGACGGGAGCACGTCGGCGGTGATCCCCTCCAAAAGGGACTCCTGACCCTTGAGCCGTTTGCGGAAGCGCTGCACGGCTTCCTCCTGGCTCACGTAGCGGACCTTCTTGGTGCCGGGAATCGCCTCCACCCGCGTCCTCAGGGCGGCCGCGGCAAGCGGGGTCGGCTCCTTGTCGAAGTAGGCGGTGATCTGCACCTTCTCGCTCCACCCCTCAGCCATCCCCTGCAGGTTCACGTAGACCAGGAGAAAGAGGGAGGTCAGAAGCAGCGCCAGGGTGATGGTCGCCACGGTGACCATGGAAACGAAGAGGTTCTGCTTGAAGTTGGTGAGGGCGCGGGCCCAGAAGTAGCCGAACTTGCCGAAGAAACCTTCGCGCGCCTGCTTGGGACGGATCGCCCCCTTGGCCTTATTTTTGTTCATCGACGACCTCCACCACGTGTCCCTTCTCCAGACGGATCACCCGGCGGTGCGAGTTCTCGATGACCCGCCGGTCATGGGTGGCGACCACCACGGTGGTGCCGCGGACGTTCGCCTCCTTGAAGATGGAGAGGATCTCTTCCTTGTTGGCGTCGTCGAGGTTGCCGGTCGGCTCATCGGCGATGAGGATCTTGGGATCGTTCACCAGGGCGCGGGCAAGCGCCACCCGCTGCTGCTCGCCACCGGAGAGGCGGGGCGGGTAGGCGTTCACCTTGTCGGCGATCCCCATCCGCTTCAGCACCTGGTAGACCTTTTGGCCGATCTCCCGTTTCCCCCACCCCAGGACCTCCAGGGTGATGGCCACGTTTTCCAGGACGGTGCGGGTCGGCAGGAGCTTGTAGTCCTGGAAGACCACCCCGATGGAACGCCTGAGGTACGGGATCTGGCTTTTGGAGAGCATGGCGAGGTTCTGCCCGTCGATGAGGACCTGGCCCCGGGTCGGTTTCAGGTCGGCGTAGAGGAGCTTCAAGAGGGTCGATTTGCCGGCGCCGGAAGGACCGGTCAAAAAAACGAAGTCCCCCTTGGAAATCCGGAGGGAGACGTCGGAAAGCGCAGTGCTTTCGCCGGGATAGGACAGATGAACGTGATGCAGTTGAATCATCGAGAAGGTTGCCTCGTTTTTAGTGTGAAGGCCTCAGTATTCGTTGTAGGCGGTGCCGTTGGAGTCCTTGAGCTCGGATTTGCTGTGGACGTCGTAGACCGATCCTTTTACGTCCGGTCCCATCTCAGGGGGGGGCGGAGCGACGACCCAGTCCTTGTCCTTGGTGAACGGGTCCGCGGGAATAGCTTTGAGGTACTTCTTGTCCACCAGCTCCTGCAGCGAATCGGGGAATTTCCCCTGGTCGGCGTAGAACTGGTCGATGGTGGTGCGCAGCGAATAGAGGTCTTCGCGCAGCACGGTCTCCCTGGCCCGGACGATCCCCCACTGGTAGCTCGGGGCAGCGATGGCCGCCAGGATGCCGATGATGGTCATGACGATCATCAGCTCGATCAGGGTGAAGCCCCGCCTGGATTTCAGTAGCCTCTTCAGCATTTACCAGTCCTTGTATTTGGTGCCGTCGATGGCGGTCCCGTCGCTGTACGAGGAGACGTCGTAGACGTCCTCTCCCCCCCAGCTCGTGCTGTCGGCATCATCAGTGTAGGAATGCAGGCGCCAGAGCTTGTCCTCGTTCTCATCCGGCTTGGCCGGATTGAACGGGTCGGTCGGGATGCGGCGCAAAAAGCGCTTCTTGTAGTTGTACAGCCCGCCGAAGTCGTCCCCTTCGATCAGTTTCTTGAGCGATTCGGGATAGCCGGACTTGTTGATGACGACGTTGATCTTCTTCTCGTCGATCGCCTTGTCGTAGCTTTTCTTGTATTCGTCGATGGCGGTGCGGATTTCCCGGAGGTTTCTCCGCAGCACCATCTCCTTTTGACGCTTGGCCGAAATCTGCGAGGTGGGCAGCACCATGGCGGCCAGTATCGACAGGATGACCATGGTGACCACGAGCTCGATGAGACTCAGTCCGCGCCTGTTTTTGAGGATGTTTTTCATGATACTCCCCGCCCGAGGCGGGCTACTTCACCTCCACAACGGAGTTGTAGGGTACGACCTCGAGCTTGCTCCCGGAGCGGCTTTTGAAAGTCGGATTGGCGACCCCGATGGGGGCCGCGCCGGGGGTGAGGGCCCGGAAGGTGACGGCGGCAAGGGTGCCGGTCCCCGAGGCCCCGGTGGCGGCGTCGACCCGGGAAAGGGCCATCCAGAGCTCGCCTTTCTTGCGGTCCGGGAACGCCTGGAAGGTGGTTTTTGCTCCCCCCTGCGTCATGAAAGTGCCTTCCACCTGGGTCACCAGTTCCAGACGTACCGGGTCGTAGGTAAGGGCAAAGGCGGCATCGTTGAGGTCCTTGGCACCGCTTTGGGTCACCTTGACCACGAACTGCTCGTTGGTTTTGACCGAGGCGGGAAAATCGACCGAAAGCGCCACGGTCGCGGCAGGGAGTGCAGCGACCGGCTTGGCCGCAGCCTTGGCGGCACCGGCTTGGGGCTGAGGCTGGGGCTTCGCCTGCGCCTGCGGCACCGGGGTCGGGACCGGGGTTGCCACGGCGGGGGCGGCCGCCTTGGCGCTTTGCTGTACAGCGGGAACCGGGGCCGCCGGGGCCATGGCACCGGCCGGGGTCGGCGGCGCAGGCACGGGGACCGCGGCCGCGTTGGCCGCCGGGGCCGCCTGCGCGGCGGGCAGCACCGGCTGCGGCGCCGGCTGAACCGGCTGGGGAACGGGTGCGGCGGTCAGCGGGGCACCGGCCGGGGTGGCGGGAGCGGTCGCCGCCGGTGTCACCGGGGTCGGCAGCACGGTGGTCGCCTTGGCCGGGGTGGTGACGCCCGGGGCCAGGGTCAGCGCGTCGGCCTCGTGGCGCCGGCTGCGCGAGGTGCCCGGAACGGCGGTCTGCGGCACGCCGGTCCCGGTCGCCGCCGGGGCGGCATTCAGGTCCGCATCCTGGCTGAAGGAGGCGTACGGCTTGTTGGTGGAAGGATCATCCTCGCGCCCGGACCAGAAGGCCGCCACCTCCCCTTCCGGGACGGTGACCGCCCGCACGATGCGGGGGGTGATGGCGAGCATGAGCTCCTTCTTCGTTGCGGTGTCGTTGGTGTTGGTAAAGAGCGCTCCGATTACCGGGATGTCCCCCAGGAAGGAGACTTTGTTCTTGCTGTCGCTCTTATCGCGCTCGATCAGGCCGCCGATGATGCTGGTCTCGCCGTCTTTGAGCGACAGGACCGTGTCGAGGTTCCTGGTGCCGATGGTGACGACCGTGGTCGCCTGGTCGGTACCGACGGTGTCCCGCTGCAGGATCGAGCTCACCTCGAGGCCGAGCTTGATCGAGACGTCGTTGTTGAGCTGGATGGTCGGCTCCGCGTTCACCTTGACCCCGACGTCGACGTACTGGACGTTGACGGTCACCCCGCCGCCGGTCGGCGACGACGTGGTGGTGATCGGGACCCTGGTGCCGACGTTGAACTTCGCCTTCTCCCGGTTCTTCACGCGGATCTTCGGATTGGAGAGGGTCTCGGCGTTGGAGACGGTCTTCCCGAAGTTGAAGGTCGCGGTGGGGACGGTGAGGTACCCGTTGAAGTTGCGGTAGTTGAACAGATGCAGCAGGTTGGACGGCCCGGCCGCACTGGTCGTGGTCGTGGTGCCGGTGGTGGTGGTCGTGGTCTGGCTCAGGGTGTCGGCAAAGAACGGGTTGGTGCCGCCCGAACCGGGGGGGGTGACCCCGAGGGAGGTGGCGTAGCGCGACAGGGCAACCCCGAAGTTTTCCGCGTCGCTTTTGGAAAGCTCGAACACCTCCACGTCGAGGAGCACCTCGGCGTCGGGGACGTCATTGGCCTCGAGGATCTTGCGCGCCACCTCGATCACTTCCGGGGTGTCCCGGATGACCAGGGCGTTCATCTCCTCGTTCACGTAGATCTTCTTGACCTGGAGCATGGTCCGGATCAGGTTGACCGCCTTCTTCGCGTCGAGCTTGTTCAGGTAGAAGGTCTGCAGGAAGAGCTCTTCGTACTGCTTGGCCTTCTCGGGGGTCCTGGGGTACAGGATGATGGTGCTCTCGTTCAAGACCTTGCGGCCGAGCTTGTTCATCCCGGTGATGATCTCCATCGCCTGCTGGAAGGTCGCGTTCTCCAGAAACAGGGAGATGTTCACGTCCTTCACCGCGTCGTCGAAGATGAAGTTGATCCCGGAGAGCTGGGAGAGGATGTTGAAAATCTCCTTGAGCTTCGCGTCCTTGAACTTGAGGGTGATCGGCTTGGTGGACTTGAGGTTGAGCTCGAAGCCGTCCAGTTTCGGGTGGCGGGTCTTGACGATCCGGTCCACGCCGGCTTTCGCCTCGGGGAAGTCGGGCTGGAACTCGAGCGCCTGGCGGTAGGCGTCCAGCGCCTCGCGCGGCTTGCGGTTTTTCTCGAAGTCTTCACCCTGCTGGTAGTAGGTGCGGGCGTTGATCATCCGCTGCACCGCATCGGCCTGCTGCTTCGCCTGGGTCTGGGTCGGGTCGATGGCATAGGCGCTTTGGTACTCGCGCAACGCATCGGAGTAGTTCTTGGCCGCGTAGAACGCCTCGCCCTTCTTGTAGTGGGCACGCGCCGCCGCCTCGGTGACCCGGAGGTAACGGACCCGGTACTCCCCGACGTCGGGATTGGCCGCGGCCACCTCGGCGTACTTCACCAGGGCGGCATCCAGATTCCCGTCGCGCTCCAGTTTCTCCGCCTTGGAAAAGGCGCTCCGCCCTCCGGTACAGCCGGACAAAAGGAGCAGCGTCATGAGCGGGATGATGAGGGTGCGTAGGTGGTGCATGGCGTTACTCCTTAGCGTCTCCCGGAGCGCTGCGGGATCAGCGCCCGGTTTTCCATCAACGGAATGACCACTTCCTTCCCGCTGCTGCGGGTGCCCAGGGTCAGGGCATCGTCGGTAAGTGCGACCACGGTGAATTTACCGGCCACCGTCGAGCCCTTCTTCGCCAGAAAGATCTCCTTCCCGTTGGAAAGAAAGATCGTCTTGCTCCCTTCCTTGTTCAAGAAACCGAGGAAGGTGAACCGGGAAAGCTCCTCGAAATCCTTGTCCTCCGGCGGTGGAGGGGGAGCCGGAGGTCCGGCCGCGACCAGCGGCGGCTGTTTCGGGGGGGGCGGCAGCGGCAGCGGCCGGGGCGGCAGCGGCAGCGCCTTGACCGGAGGGAGCTTCACCTCCTCCCGGAAGATCGGGCTGAAGATGTTCCTGCGAAACCCGCTGTAGGCGGGGAGCTGCCGGTCCATCAGGGCCATGTCGAGCCCCCCCTGGTCCCGCGCCGGGCCCGCCGGGGCGGCAGTTCCCTTGGTCGGGGCGGACTTGCGCACCGGCACCGGCACCCCGGGACGGTACTTGAGCTGGGTCACCTTTTCCTGGTGCGGGGCGCGCAGCACGGCCGAGACGACCGCGCCGAAGAAACAGAGTACCAAAACGGCGAGCAGGAGCTTCTTCCGGTTCATGCTCCCTCCGTCTTCAGGTAGGCGGTGATCTGGACCCTGAGGTCGATCCGTTCCTCGGTCGGGCTCGGGTTCATCAGCGAGACCGAATCCAGGGTCACCATCTCCGGGGTACGGGTCAGGTCGGCGATGAAGCTTTTGACCGAACCGTAGTGGCCGCTCACGGTGAAACCGATATCGTAGCTCAAGAGACCCTGGTCCTTGACCACCGTCGGTTTATAGCTGACCTGCTTCAGGGAGAGGGCGTTGCGCTGGGCATCCTCGAAGAGCCGGGACAGGAAAGCGGGGAAGGACTTCTTGTCCAAAACCCGTTCCCTAAACAGCTTCAGGTCGGCCTCGGCGGCGCGGTAGCGCGCGGCAGGAGTGCCGGCGGCCGCGCCGGAGGCGTTTCGTCGGGCCGCCGCCAACTCGTTTTGAGCCCGATCCAGGGCCGGCTCGGCGACGAAGGCGCCGTATCCCCAGGCGGCCAGGGAGCCGAACAGGATCAGGCCGAGCAAAAGGAGCGCGCCGCGCTTGGCCCGTGCGATATCTCGGAGCATCTCGTAGTTCATCGCAAGTTCACCCGTGTGGAGAGCCCGAAAAGAATCCCCTGCTGTGTCAGCCCCACCTTCGCCTCGCTCTGGCTCAGGATGTAGACCTCGGAGAAGTACGGGGAGTGTTCCATGTTTTCCATGAGCTGGCGCAGGTTGGTGAAGTTGCGTGCCGCCCCGCCGATCTTGATCAGGTTGTCGTGCGGGTTCGGCTCGATCCGGTTCAGCGCGACCCCTTCCGGGACGGTCGCCTCCAGGGCGTCGAGCAGGCCCAGCCAATTGAGCCCTTTGCGCTCCAGGACCGTGTTGGCAAAGGCGATCCGGGCCTTCACCACCCGGTACTGGCTCTCGTTGACCACCTCGACCTTGCCGGTTTTGGCAAGCGCCGCCGCCTCGCCCCGCGCCCGCCGCACCTCGCCGGCCAGATAGGCGGTCCGGTTGAGCTGGAAGGCAAGCAGCAGCAGACATACTAAAAACGCGCCGCCCAGGATGCCGTTGACCATGCGGTGGTCGATATAGCGCCGGGTGGCGAGGTTGATCCGCAGTTTCATCGCAGACTCCTCAGGGCCGCCCCGATACTCCCGGTGAGGGCATGGAAGGTCTCCCGGGAAACCTTGAGGTTGGGACGGGCGACCACCCGTTCCGGGTCGAGCAGCACCGGCTCGATGCCGCTCGCCTCGGCGACGACGGCACGGAAGACCTCGGCGTCGGCGGCGTCGGCCAGGCAGAAGATCTCCGAGATGACCTGACCGGGGTTGCGGTCGTTGTATACCAGAAGCGAGCTGTTGATCTCACGGAAAAGGGCCTGCCCGTCGCCGGGGAGTGCCTTGCTCCGGTAGAACGAGAGGATCCCGCCGTAGAAGATGAAAATGTTGAGGGCCCCGCCGTAGTAACTCACCAGGGCGCCGTTTTCCGCCAGATCGAGCCGGTTGGCGAAGAGGCGGTAGAGACTGAAGGAGGTGAAATCGATGCGCCGCGCCTCGATTCCGGCCTCGGCGAAAAGATCCTCGTACTGCGTCACCACCTCGCGGGCCACCATCGAGACCAGCACGGTCAGGGCGCCGTTTTCCCGCTCGGCAAGGGTCTGGTAGTCCAGCTGGACGCCGGCGATGTCGTAGGGGAGGCTTTTTTTCAGCTTCCAGCGGATCAGCTCCGCCCCCTCCTCCCGGTTTTTGAAGCGGGCCTCGAGGTCGAGGAGCATCACCCGGCCGCAGGCGTCCGGGATGGAGAGCGAGATCCCCTTCTCGTCGGAGGGGAGCTTGAGCCGCGCCTCGTTGATCGCGCTGACGAAGCGCCGGGTCTCCAGGACGTTGGGCTCCCGGCGGGAAACGCGCAGGACCTCGGCCGGGAGCACGACCTGCTCGAACCCCTCCAGCCGCGGGGCCTTGGCCGACCCGCCCAAAAGCGCGAGGGTAACCCCCCCCGGGGCGATTTCGGCCCCCACTCCTTTCCTGGCAAAGATGCTCACGCCCTACTCCACGAAGGTGACACGGTTGATCTCCCGGAGGGTGGTTTCGCCGTTCAGGACCTTGGCGACCGCCGACTCCCGGAGAAAGAGGGTGCCCGCCTCGCGCGCCGCGTTCTTCAGCTGGGCGATGGGGGCCTTGGAAATGATCAGCTCGCGGATCTCGTCGTTTAAGTCGAGGAGCTCCACGATGGCGGAACGGCCGCGGTAGCCGGTCCCGTTGCACTCCTCGCACCCGACCGCCTCGTACAGGGTGACGCCGCGGGCCCGTTGCGGGTCGATGGCGCTTTCGATGAGCGCCTCGTCGGATATGGTGGTCGGACGCTTGCAGGACGGGCAGATCTTGCGCACCAGGCGCTGCGCCATCACGCAGTTCAGGCAGGCGACGAAGTTGTACGGGTCGATCCCCATGTGGGTGAAACGCCCGATCACGTCGAAGACGTTGTTCGCGTGGACCGTGGTGAAGACCAAGTGCCCGGTGAGCGCCGACTGCACCGCGATCTGCGCCGTCTCCGAGTCGCGGATCTCGCCGACCATGATCTTGTCCGGGTCGTGACGCAAGACGGAGCGCAACCCCCGGGCGAAGGTGAGTCCCTTCTTCTCGTTGACCGGGATCTGGGTGATCCCGTTCAAAACGTACTCGACCGGGTCCTCGATGGTGATGATCTTCTCCTCGCCGGTGTGGATCTCGGAGAGCGCGCCGTAGAGGGTGGTGGTCTTGCCGGAGCCGGTCGGACCGGTGACGAGCACCATGCCGTACGGCTCGCGGATCATCTTGCGGAAGCGTTTCACCTCGTGCAGCGCCATGCCGAGGGTGTCCAGGGTGAGGCCCTTGAGGTCGGAGGCGATGCTCTCCTTGTCGAGAATACGGATGACCGCGTCCTCGCCGAAGGCGCTCGGCATGATCGAGACGCGAAAGTCGATCGACTTGCCGGAGAAGCGGATCTTGAAGCGGCCGTCCTGCGGGATGCGGCGCTCCGAGATGTCGAGTTCGCTCATGACCTTGAGGCGGGAGATGATCGGCCCCTGGAAGTGACCGTCGATGGTGTCGGTCGCCTTGTAGAGGACGCCGTCAATACGGTACTTGATGATCACCCCTTCCTGGGTGGTCTCGATGTGGATGTCGCTGGTGCGCCGGGCCAGGGCGTCCAGGATGGTCGAGTTGACCAGCTTGATGATCGGGCTGGTGTCGGCCGAGACGTTCTCGACGGAGAGGACCTCCTCCCCCTTCTCGGTCTCGGTGACCAGCTGGAGCATGAAGTCCTCGGAGACCTCCTTGAGGACGCGGCTGGTCCCCTCCCCGCGCTTCAGAAGGAATTCGATCTCGGAGGCGGCGGCCACCTTGAATTCCAGGGGGCGCTCCAAAAGGATCGCCATCTCGTCGAGCTGCAGCACGTCGGAGGGGTCGGAAACCGCCACCACCAGGGTCTCACCCTTGAGTTCCAGCGGCACGAAATGGTAGCGGAAGGCGGCGTCGGGGGGGATGGCGTTGAAGACCTCCTCGGGGGGGCGGAACCCCTTGAGGTCGACGAATTCGAGGCCGTACTGCTCGGCGAGGGTCTGGGCCAGGGCGAGGTCGGAGATCAGCCCGTCGGCGACGCAGATGGTGCCGAAACGCTCCCGCGTGGTGCGGTGCTTGTCGAGCGCGTAATCGAGCTGGTCGCGGGTAAGCGAACCGTTCGCCAGCAGGATCTCGCCGAGCCGTCTTCTGTGGAAGTTGTTCAGCATCTATCGTTAACCCATTGTGTTCGCGATCTTGAAGATCGGAAGGTACATGGTGATGATGATCCCACCGATGACGATACCCATGAGGATCATGATGGCGGGTTCGATGGCGGTGGTGAGGACCTGGAGGTTGCGGTCGATCTCCTCCTCGAAGTAGTCCGAGATGTCCCCGAGCATCTCTTCGAGGGAGCCGGTGGATTCACCCACGGAAAGCATCCGGAGCGCCAGAGGGGGCATCAGTTTGATCGAGTCCAGTGCGCTGGAGAGCTTGCTCCCCTCCTCGACCTTGATCACCGCCTGCAAAAGCCCCTGTTCCAGGAGCCGGTTGTTCAGGGTCCCGACCGACATGCGCAGCGCCTCGACGATCGGGATCCCGGAGCCGAGGACGGTGCCGAGGGTCCGGGTGAAGCCGGCGACGGCGTACCGGGTGAGCATCGGCCCGATGAAGGGGAGGCCGACCTTGAACCGGTCCACCGCGAAGCGCCCGGTTTCGGTCGCTTTCCAGCGCCGGAAGAAGGCGGCCCCGGCCACGGCGAGCGCGATGAAAACCGGGAGGTAGTGGCGCAGCATGGTGGTGAAGTTGATCAACATCTGGGTCGGCACCGGAAGGGCCGCCCCGGAATCCTTGTAGATCTGGCTGAAGGTCGGCACCACCTGCACCAGGAGCACCGCCACCGCGATCACCGCGACGGTCACCAGGATCGCCGGGTAGAAAAGCGCGGCGACCACCTTCCCCTTGAACCCTTCGGTCCGCTTCAGGAAGGCGATGTAGCGCCGAAGCGTCTGCGGCAGGTCGCCGGTCCGCTCGCCGGCCTGGATCGAGGCGATGTACAGGTGCGGGAAGACCCGGGGGTACTTCTCGAAGGCCGCGGAAAAGGCCATCCCCCCCTTGACGTCCTCGCGGATCGCGGTGAGGATCTCGGTGAGTTTGCCGCGCGCACCGCTTTCCAGGATGGTGTCGAGCGCCTGGATGATCGGGAGCCCCGCCTTGAGCAGGACCAGGAGCTCCTGGTTGAACATCAGGAGTTCCTTGTTGGAAACCTTGCGCCGCGCATTGCCGGTATCGAAAAGGAACTGGAACGCCTTCTTCTTGATTTCGAAGACGACGAAACCTTGCTCCACGAGACTTTGTCTGAGGATTGCCGCGTTGACGGCCTCGAACTCACGTTCGACCACCCGCCCGTCGGCGCCACCTATCTTGCATTTGAATACGGACATAACTTCCTATCATTACCACAAACGCCGGGGAATGAAAACAGGAAAGCTCCCGCGAACCCCGGTCATGACAGGGGGTTACGCCTTCAGGCGTGCGACATGCCCACCATCCAGAGGATGAAGAAGATCACCAGGGCTACGCCAAAGGGGAGCGCCCGGCCGCCGCAAAAGGTCCCGCGCCGGGGAAAGCCGCGCAGGATGAAGCCGACCGCGCTCAGGATCCATCCCCACAGCCCGACCAGGGTCACCACGCTCCACCACTCAGCCACGCTTGCCTCCGAACAGCCCGCGCGCCAGGGAACCGAGCTTGAGCTTCCATACCATGACCACCGCCTCGCGGACGATCTTCTTCGACATCTTGGAGGTACCGGCGTGCCGGTCGATGAAGATGATCGGCACCTCGCCCACCCGGAACCCGGCCTCCACACAGCGGTAGTTCATCTCGACCTGGAAGGAATACCCGTCCGAACGGATCTGGTCAAGGTCGATCGCCTCAAGAACCTCACGGCGGAAGCATTTAAAGCCACTTGTGCAGTCCGAGATGGTGAGCCCGGTGATGACCCGGGTGTAGACGCTGGCGAAATAACTCAGCATCAGCCGGCGCAGCGGCCAATTGACCACCGACACCCCGTTCAGATAGCGCGACCCGATCACCAGGTCGTAGCGCTCCATCTCCCGGAAAAAGATCGGCAGGATCTCCGGGTCGTGGGAGAAATCGGCGTCCATCTCCACCACGCAGTCCGCTCCCAGGTCGAGCGCAATCCGGAACCCCTCCCGGTAGGCGGATCCCAGGCCGAGCTTGCCGGCGCGGTGCAAAACGTGCACCCGTTCCGATTCCGCGGCCAGCCGGTCGGCCAGCGCGCCGGTGCCGTCCGGGGAGTTGTCGTCCACCACGAGCAGGTGGACCCGTTCGTCCAGGGCAAGGATCTGGTGGGTCAGCCTTTCCAGGTTGTCGCGTTCGTTATAGGTTGGGATGACTACGACTGGTTTCAAGGGGACTCGCTCAGCGGCATGACGCCGTGGGTTTGGGGGTAGTGATTCGGCGAGGATAAACGATTTTAAGGTGCTAAGTCAAGTGAAAGGGGGCAAACAAAAAAGGCCGCTGAAAGCGGCCTTTTCTTGATAATGGCGGGGTTGACGGGGCTCGAACCCGCGACTTCCAGCGTGACAGGCTGGCACTCTAACCAACTGAGCTACAACCCCAATTTTTTGCGTCCTTGGGAGGACGTTTCCGCATCCGGCGCACGATTGGTGGGCGAAGAGGGGATCGAACCCCCGACATCCAGCTTGTAAGGCTGGCGCTCTCCCAGCTGAGCTATTCGCCCTTTCGAATCTAATAATGGCGGGGTTGACGGGGCTCGAACCCGCGACTTCCAGCGTGACAGGCTGGCACTCTAACCAACTGAGCTACAACCCCGCAGCGTGCGACCTGCGGAAAAATCTACTGATTGATAAGGGACTTGAGGGTGTTGCCCGGCTTGAACTTCGGGGTGACCGAGGCGGGGATTTCAATCTTCTTCCCGGTCTGCGGGTTCTGCCCGGAGCGCGCGGCGCGCTCGGCAACCGAGAAGGTACCGAAGCCGACGAGGGTCAGCTTGTCTCCCTGGGCGAGACAGTCCGTCAGCGCTTCGAGGATACCGGTAACGGCCTTTTCTGCATCAACCTTGGTGAGACCAGCTTCTTCGGCTACGGCGCCAACCAGTTCGGACTTGTTCATCCTGACCTCCTCATGAGTGCATCGCAAAAGTGAATCAACTATATACCAGAAGACTTCCCGAAGTGTCAACCACTTTTTCAAGCCTGGCGCGATTCTTCGGGCGGAAGCCCCGCCCGGGCGCCGCCCCCGCCGCAGCCCAAAACGGGGCAAACGGCGGGAAATCAAAACATTAGCCGGACCGCCGGCAGCGCTCGCCGTCGAGCAAAAAAAATCGGGTCCGGTACCGCTAATGCGACGGATGCGGGGTCGCCGCATCCTCACCCTTCTCGATCCGCTCCACGTAAGGAGGATGGACGTGCTGGGCCAGGTCGCCGGGTAGCGCCCGCGCGATCACCTCGTCCATGTGGGCAACCGCATGGATGGTGAGCCCCGCCTTGATCTCCTTGGGGACTTCGGCGAGGTCCTTCTCGTTGTCCTTGGGGATGAGCACGGTCCGGATCCCGCCGCGCCCGGCGGCCAAGAGCTTCTCCTTGAGTCCGCCGATCGGGAGCACCGCGCCGCGCAGGGTGATCTCGCCGGTCATGGCGAGCTCGCGGGAGACCGGGCGCCGGGTGACCGCGGAAATGAGCGCGCAGGCCATGGTGATCCCCGCGGAGGGGCCGTCCTTGGGGATCGCCCCTTCGGGGACGTGGATGTGCAGGTCGATGTTCTGGTAGAAATCGGGAGCGAGCCCCAAAAGCTCGGAGCGGGACCGCACGTAGGTGAGCGCGGCCTGGGCCGACTCCTGCATCACCGACCCGAGCTTTCCGGTGATGGTGAGCTTCCCTTTGCCCGGCAGGGATACCACCTCGATGTCGAGGAGCTCCCCCCCCACCTCGGTCCAGGCCAGACCGGTGACCATGCCGACCTGGTCCTTGACCTGGGCGACCCCGTAGCGGTAGCGCTGCGGCCCGAGATACTGGGCGATCTGCTTGGCCTGCACCACGCGCCGCATCCGCCCACCTTTGACGACGTTGACCGCTATCTTGCGGCAGACCGAGCCGATCTCCCGCTCCAGGGAGCGGACCCCCGCCTCGCGGGTGTAGCGCCGGATGATCTCGAGAAGCGCCTCGTCGGCGAAAACGACCCCCTTCGCGGCGAGCCCGTTCGCCTTGGCCTGCCGCGGGACCAGATACTGGCGCGCGATGGCGAGCTTCTCCTTCTCGGTGTATCCCTCCAGGCGCACCACCTCCATCCGGTCCAGAAGCGGCCGGGGAATCCCCTGCGCGGTGTTCGCGGTGGTGATGAACATCACCTTGGAGAGGTCGAAGTCGACGTCGAGGAAGTGATCGTTGAAGGAGGCGTTCTGCTCGGGATCGAGGACCTCGAGGAGCGCCGAGGCCGGGTCGCCCCGGAAATCGGCCGTCATCTTGTCGATCTCGTCCAGCAACAGGACCGGGTTCACGCTGCCGCACTTCTTGAGCGACTGGATCACCTTGCCCGGCATCGCACCGACGTAGGTGCGCCGGTGCCCGCGGATCTCGGCCTCGTCGCGCACCCCGCCCAACGACATCTTCACGAAGGTGCGTCCGGTGGCAGCCGCAACCGATCGGGCGAGCGAGGTCTTCCCGACCCCGGGAGGGCCGACCAGGCAGAGAATAGGTCCTTTCATCCCCGGCACCAGGGTGTTCACGCACAAATGTTCCAGGATGCGCTCCTTCACCTTGGTAAGCCCGTAGTGGTCCGCCTCGAGCTGCGCCTCGGCGGCCTCGATGTCGGCGTTTTCCGGGGTGAGTACCCCCCAGGGGAGCGACAGGAGCCAGTCGATGTAGTTGCGCACCACCGCGGCCTCGGCGCTCATCGGCGACATCAGCTTGAGCTTCTTGATCTCGGAGAGGGTCTTTTCCCGCGCCTCGTCGGAAAGGCGCACCTTCTCGACCTTTTCCTCAAGCAGGCGCAGTTCCTGCTTGAACTCGTCCTTGCCCCCCAACTCCTTCTGGATGGCGCGGATCTGCTCGTTGAGATAGTAATCCTTCTGGGTCTTCTCCATCTGCTTCTTGACCCGGGCGTGGATCCGTTTCTCGATCTGCAGGATCTCGATCTCGCTCTCCATCAGGGCGAGGAGCCGCTCCATCCTTTTCCCCGGGTTGGCCAGCGCCAAAAGTTCCTGCTTCTGCGGCACCTTGAGGTTCAGGTGCGGCGCAACGGTGTCGGCCAGCCGGGAGGGATCGGTGATCCCGGTGACCGACTGGAGGATCTCGGCGGGAACCGAGCTGGTGAGGTTGACGTAGTTCTCGAAACCGGAGACCACGCCGCGCTTGAGCGCCTCGACCTCGCTCGCCTTGCCGGACCGCTCCGGAAGCTCCTCGACGTCCACCTCGAAGTAACTCGCCTCGTCGGTAAAGGAGACGATGGAGGCGCGCCGTTTTCCTTCGACCAGCACCTTCACGGTGCCGTCCGGGAGCTTCAGGAGCTGGATGATCTGGCAGATGGTGCCGACCGGGTAGATCTCCTCCGGGGTCGGCTCCTCGGTCTGGGCGTTTCTCTGGGTCGCCAAGAGGATCTGCTTTTGGTGCCCGGACATGGCCGCCTCAAGCGCCAGGACCGACTTCTCCCGCCCGACGAACAGCGGGATCACGGTGTGCGGAAAGATGACGATATCCCTTAATGGAAAAAGAGGGAACCGCACCGGGTTCCCTCTTTTTCTGCTTCTGCCATTAGTTGTTTCGGTCATGAGGCCCCTTCGAGTCCTACGCGGATTCCGCGACGTTCTCGTAGACGATGATCGGTTTTTCCTTGTTGTAGATCACCTCTTCGGAGATGACCACCTCTTTCACCATGCTCTGGGACGGGATCTCGTACATGATGTCGAGCATCGCGTTCTCCAGGATGGAACGGAGCCCGCGGGCGCCGGTCTTGCGCTTGAGCGCTTCGCGGGCGATGGCGATGAGCGAGCCGTCGGTGAACTTCAGCTTCACGTGCTCCATCTCGAAAAGCTTCTGGTACTGCTTGATGAGCGCGTTTTTCGGCTCCTTGAGGATCTGCACCATCGCCTCCTCGTCGAGCTCGGTGAGGGCGGCGAGCATCGGGAGCCGGCCGACGAACTCGGGGATGAAGCCGAACTTGAGAAGGTCCTCCGGGGTGACCCCGGCGAGAAGCTCGCCCGACTTCTTCTCCACCTTCTTCTTCACGTCCGCGCCGAAGCCGAGGGTCTTGATCCCGATCCGCTGCTGAATGATGTTGTCCAGCCCCGGGAAGGCACCGCCGCAGATGAAGAGGATGTTGGTGGTGTCGACCTTGAGGAACTCCTGCTGCGGGTGCTTGCGCCCCCCTTTGGGCGGGACGGAAGCGACGGTACCTTCGATGATCTTCAAAAGCGCCTGCTGCACCCCTTCTCCCGAGACATCGCGGGTGATGGAGGGGGAATCGGACTTCCGGGCGATCTTGTCGATCTCGTCGATGTAGATGATCCCCTTCTGGGCCTTCTCCACGTCGTAGTCGGCGGCCTGGAGCAGGGTGAGGATGATGTTCTCCACGTCCTCGCCGACGTAGCCCGCTTCGGTGAGGTTGGTGGCATCGGCCATGGCGAAGGGAACCTTGAGGATCCGGGCCAGGGTCTGGGCGAGGAGCGTCTTGCCGGAACCGGTGGGGCCCAGGAGCAAGATGTTGCTCTTCTGCATCTCCACCTCGCCCGGCTTGGCAGCCGCCTCGACGCGCTTGTAATGGTTGTAGACCGCAACGGCGAGCACCTTCTTGGCCCGATTCTGGCCGATCACGTACTCGTCGAGGACCTCCTTGATCTCCTGCGGCTTGGGCAGCTTGCGCACGTCCGAGGAGGTGGCCTCCTCGAGCTTCGACTCCTCAGCGATGATGTCGTTGCACAGCTCGATGCACTCGTCGCAGATGTAAACGGTGGGGCCAGCGATGAGCTTTTTAACCTCTTCCTGGCTTTTACCGCAAAAAGAACAGATCAGGGTGTCGGAGCGATCGTCTCTTCTACTCACCGCGAACCTCCAGTGACTGCGGGGTTTCTTTCAAAGATGGCGTCAATGATACCATAGGCCTTCGCCTCTTCGCCAGACATGAAGTAGTCCCGCTCGGTGTCCGCCTCCACTTTGGCGACGGTTTGACCGGTATGCTCGGCGAGGAGCTCGTTCAACCGCTCCTTCATCCGGAGGATCTCCTTGGCGTGGATGTGGATGTCAGTCGCCTGCCCCTGGAAACCGCCGATCGGCTGATGGATCATGATGCGCGAGTTGGCCAGCGCGTAGCGCTTGCCCTTTTCCCCCCCGGAAAGGAGAAAGGCACCCATCGAGGCGGCCTGTCCGATACAGATGGTGGAGACCGGCGCCTTGATGTAGCGCATGGTGTCGTAGATGGCCATCCCGGCGGTGACGACACCGCCGGGGGAGTTGATGTAGAGGTGGATGTCCTTGTCGGGGTCTTCCGCCTCCAGGAAGAGGAGCTGGGCGATGACGAGGTTGGCGACGTTGTCGTCGATCCCCCCGCCGAGGAAGATGATCCGGTCTTTGAGCAGGCGGGAATAGATGTCGTACGACCGCTCCCCCCTGCCGCTTTGCTCCACTACGATGGGTACCAGCATTGGGCGTCTCCTAAGCTTTCAGTTCCGCCTTCGGGCGTTCCACGACGACGGCCTTGGAGATGATGAAATCGGCAGCCTTCTCCTCGCGCAGCTGCAAGGTGAGGCTTTCCTTGGCGCGGGCGTTGGCGAAATGCTTGGCCACCGAGCCCTTGTCCTGACCGGAGGACTGAGCGATCTCCTCGACGCGCGCGTCGAAGTCGGCATCGGTCACTTCGATATTTTCCTTTTCGGCAACCGCGTCCAGAATGAGAGAACTTTTCACCTGGTCGCGCGCCGCATCACGGAACTGGGCCTTGTAGGCATCTTCGGTGAGCCCCATCATCTCGAGGGTGAGCCGCTGCTGGGCAAGGCGCTGTTTGCTCTGCTCGAGCATCACCTCGACCTGGCGGTCGACCAGGGTCTCGGGGACTTCGAGTTCGTTTTTCTCGACGAGCTGCTTGTACATCCGCTCCTTGAGTTCGTACTCGACGCGGTGCTCTTCCTGCTCTTTCTGGATCTCGGCGAGCTTCGCCTTCAGGGCGTCGAGGTTGTCGAACTCGCCGAACTCCTTGGCGAACTCGTCGTCGAGCTCGGGGAGCTCCTTCACCTTGATCTCCTTGACGGTGACCGCGAAGACCGCCGGCTTGCCGCGCAGCGTGTCGTTGCCGTACTGCTCGGGGAAGGTGACGTTGAGATCCTTGCTGTCGCCGGCCTTCAGCCCGACCATCTGGTCCTCAAAGCCGGGGATGAAGCGCCCGGAGCCGAGTTCGAGCTGGAAGTCCTCGGCAGCGCCCCCTTCGAAGGGAACCCCGTCGATGCTCCCGGTGAAGTCGAAGACGACGAAATCGCCCAGCGCGGCGGCGTGCCCTTCTTGGGCCGGCACAAGCTGCGCCATGCTCTGCTGCATCTCGGCCAGACGCGCGTTCACCGCTTCCTGGTCCAGGACAAGCTGCTCTTTCTCCAGCTCCAGCCCGACGTACTCCTTGAGCTCGACCTTGGGGAAAACCTCGATGGTGGCGGAGTAGTTGAAGGCCTCGCCGGGCTTGAGGGCATCACTTTCGATAACCGGGAAGGAGACCGGATTCAGCCCCTCGTCCGCTACCGCTTTATAGTAGGTGTCGTTTACCAGGGTCTTGAGCACTTCCTCGGCCATCTTGTCGCCGTAGTGCTTCTCGATGAGCCCCATCGGGACCTTACCCTTGCGGAACCCTTTGACGGCGGCGTACTTCTTGATTTCGCCGTAAGCCTTGTCGACCTCCTGGGAAACCCGCTCAGCAGGGATCACGAAGTTGATCTTCTTTTTGACGCTGCTCAGCGTTTCGACATTGATCTGCATCTGTGAAACCTCTCTTTATATGTACTGGTGGGCAGCCTGCTGCCTTTGTTACCGTGGGGGAACGTCCTGCTGCAGGTGGGGCATCGCTTGTGGCGGGGCTCGAGGCGGGACCGCCCGGCGGATAGGCCCCCATGCCGTCGGATCGAAGGGAGTAAAGTAACAAAGGGGGGTGAGGATGTCAACCAGAACTTGCCGCGAGGTTGCCGGACAATTCCGGCACCCCGCGGCCTTTCTCAGGGAGCCCCGGTCACGGGCGTTGCGCCAGCGACTCGATGGTCACCCCGTCCAGGATCTGCACCACCTGGAACTGCACGTCTTTCCAGACGCCGTGGACCAGGCACCCTCCCCCGCGCGCGCAGGGATCACCCAAGAGGCAACGGTTGGGGAGTATCGGCCCCTCGACCGCCTCGACCACCTCGCGCAGGGTGATCGAACCTGCCGGCCTGGCCAGGGTGAACCCGCCCCCGGTCCCCCGCGAGGAATTGACCAGCCCCAGCTTGGCAAAGCTCTGGAAGATCTTGGCCAAAAAGCTCTGGGGGACGTCCGCCGCATTGGCAATCTCACTGATCAACGCGACCTGCCCGGGAGGCTGTTGGGCCAGATAGATGATCCCCCGGATCGCGTACTCTCCTTTTCTGGTCAGTTCCATCATATAAATTTCACCTTTCGGAATGCATTTAGGACCAATTTAATCTCATTTATATCGGGATAGTCCCACCCGTGTCAAGGAAAATTGAATAAATAAAACGCATTTTTAAAATCGGAAAATATTCCGATTTGCGGTCGATCCGTGCTATATACATACGCCGTTGCATCACCTCAAAGGAGTTCCGATGTTGGCCCCTCCCCCGGAAACCCAGCTCCTCGCCGCTTGCCGCGCCCTTTTCGGCCCCGAGGTCGAGGTAAGCCGCGACTTTTTGCGCTACCTGCAGCCCAGCGGGGCCAAGGCCGCCTTCCGCTCCATGGCGAAGAAAACCCATCCCGACCTGCACCGGCGCGAGGCCGCCGAGGTGAAAGGGGACCAGTTCCGGCGTCTGGTCGAGGCGTACGAACTGATGCTCAGCTATTTCGAGCAGCGGGAAAACGGCAGCGCCCTCCCCCCCCGGCCTTCCCCCGCCGACTACGGCAACGGGGAGTACTACCACCAGGGGGACCTCCCCCAGCGCCACCTGGAATTGGGGAGGTACCTCTTCTACCGGGGGCTGATCCCCTACCGGGCCCTGATCGAGGCGGTTACCTGGCAGCGCCGCCAGCGCCCGACCATCGGAACCCTGGCGCGGCGCTGGAACTGGCTCAGCGAGCACGGCGTCCGCTCGGTACTCGGCACCACCACCCTCGCCGGCAAGTTCGGCGACAAGGCGGTGGTACTCGGGCTCTTGAGCCGGTTTCAGGTCCGCCAGCTTTTGTACCACCAGCGGTCCCTCCAGGCGAAGTTCGGCCAGTTCTTCGTGGAGCGCGGCTACTTCACTCCGCGCGAACTGGAACTACTCCTCATCGAGCAAAGCGACCACAACCGTCGGTTCACCGCCACCCCGTTCCCCTGACCCCTGCCCCCCTCCCTCTCATCTTTTGTTGATGCAGCTCTCCGGGGGAACCTTCCCCGCTGATTTCGGGCAATAAAAAAGGGACGCTCTCGCGTCCCTTTTTTCGGTTCTGCATTTCAAGTTGTATGTCAGCCCAGGAGGCTGTTGAAGTTTCTCGCCCGGTTCGCCAGGATCGTCGGATCCAGTACCTCGCCGCAGCAGGTGCATTTCCAGGCATCAAAAGATCTCACGAAATCGTAGTATTTCTCCGCGAACATTCTCCCTTTACATTTAGGACATTTCATAGCTATCAACCTCCGGATTTGAGATGAATAAAATTAAAGAACATGTGGCCCAATACATTACATCTTGTATGCCAACCAGGAGGTAACGTTGCGGCAAGGGAGCCGCCGGGGCGGGCCATCCGGAGAAAAACCGCGACTACAAAAGAGGTTACCAATCTTTTAAAAATATTTTTTCAGCCGGGAAACCGTCGCCGGACCGATGCCGCGCACCCGCACCAGCTCCTCGACGCTGCCGAAAGCGCCATTTGATTGACGGTCGGCAGCGATGCGGGCGGCGAGCACCGGGCCGATACCGGGCAGTGCCACCCAGTCCGACGCCTCCATCCGGTCGATGTCCAGGGGAATGTGCAACTGCATCCGCTCGGCGGCGGGCATGGTGGAAAGCGATAAATCAGCACCTTGCGCGGAAAGCTTGGTGAGGGTCAGGACATCGCCGGAGCGGAGGGGGCGGGAAGCCCCCCCGGCAATCCGCAGCGATCGGGGGCTGGAGGGGACCGCCATTTTAATGACGCTCTCCGGAGTGGCGCCAACAGAATAGCGGTAGACGCCGGGGCGGGGGAAGGCGCCGGCCAGGCGGACCGTTATCTTTGCATCGCCGGCATGAAAAAAGGGCGCGTCACCGACCGTTTCGGTCGGGACGCGCCCGTGGATGAACAGGGAGAGAAAAAGGAGCAGCGCGACCACCCACAGGGCCAATCGGCTGCGCCGGCCGGTCATTTTTTCGCGGCCGCGTCTTCTTCCTTATGCAGCTTGTACTCGATGGAATCGACCAGCGCCTGGTACGAGGCCTCGATGACGTTGGAGGAGACCCCCACGGTGCCCCAGCGGCTCTCCTTGTCCCCGGACTCGATGAGGACGCGGATGGAGGAGGCGGTACCCTGTCCCGCCGGAAGGACGCGCACCTTGTAGTCGTGGAGCTTGACCTCCTTGAGGCGCGGGTAGAACTTCTCCAGCGCTTTGCGCAGCGCGTTGTCCAAGGCGTTCACCGGACCGGTACCTTCGGCGGCGGTGTGCTCGACCTTCCCCCCCACCTTGACCATGATGGTCGCCTCGGAGATCGGCTGCCCCTCTTCGTGCCGCTTCTCGTCGATGACGCGAAAGCCGCTCAGAGAGAAGAACTTGCGGTGGGTCCCCAGCGCCCGGCGCATCAGGAGCTCGAAGGAAGCCTCGGCCCCCTCGAACTGGTAGCCCCGGTTCTCCATATCCTTGATGTTGTCCAGGATCTCGAGGGTGACCGGATCCTTGCTGTCCAGGTTGAGGTTGAACTCGGATGCCTTGGCGAGGATGTTGGAACGGCCGGAAAGGTCGGAGACCAAAACCCGGGTGTTGTTCCCCACCAGCTCGGGACGGATGTGCTCGTAGGTTTCCGGGTGGCGCTGGATCGCCGAGACGTGCACCCCACCTTTGTGGGCGAAGGCGGAGTTTCCGACGTAGGGCTGGTGCTTGTTGGGGGCGAGGTTCGCCAGTTCGTAGACGAAACGGGAGAGCTCGCGCAGGTGCCTGAGCTGCTCGTCGCTGATGCACTCCTTTTCCATCTTGAGCTTGAGCGCCGGGAGGATCGAGCAGAGGTTCGCGTTGCCGCAGCGCTCGCCGAAACCGTTGATGGTCCCCTGCACCTGGACGATCCCCTGCTCCACCGCCATGATCGAGTTCGCGACTGCACAGTCGCCGTCGTTATGGGTGTGGATGCCAAGCGGCGTGGTGATGACCTTTTTCACCTCGGCGATGATCTTGGGGAACTCGTACGGCATGGTCCCGCCGTTGGTGTCGCACAGGATGATGCAGTCGACGCCCGCCTGCTGGGCGGCCTGCAGCGTCTTCAGGGCGTACTCCGGATTCGCCTTGTAGCCGTCGAAGAAGTGCTCGGCGTCGTAGAAGGTCTCCGGCATGCGGGCCTTGAGGTACTCGAGCGAGTCGTAGATCAGCTCCAGGTTCTCCTCCAGGGAGATCCTGAGCGCCTCGTGGACGTGGAAGTCCCAGGTCTTGCCGAAGATGGTGACCGCGTCCGCCTCGGACTGCACCAGGGTGCGGATGTTTTGGTCCTTGTCCGGGGTGACCTTGGCGCGCCGGGTGGAGCCGAAGGCGGCGATCTTCGCCTGGTGCAGCTTCTCCTTCTTGATGTCCTTGAAAAAGGCGATGTCCTTGGGATTGCTCCCGGGCCAGCCCCCCTCGATGTAGTGGATGCCGCTTTCGTCCAGCATGTGGGCGATGCGGACCTTGTCCTCGACCAAAAAGGAGATGTCCTCTCCCTGGGTCCCGTCCCTAAGCGTCGTATCGTACAGTTTTACCAGGCTCATTTCCCCACCTTAGATGCTCGTTCGACGTCCGACGTGCAACGTGCGACGTTGCTGATAAGGTTCCAGCGCTCTCGGTTCAGGACCACCAGTGGGGGGCACGTTCGACGTTGAGCCGGTGGCAACCGAGTCAACGTCGAACGTCGAACGTCGAACGCAGAACGGGTTTTACTTCGCTTCCCCGGACAGGCCGAAGGCGTCGTGGAGCACGCGGACGGCGAGTTCGGTGTACTTGGAATCGACCACGACGGAGATCTTGATCTCGGAGGTGGAGATCATCTGGATGTTGATCCCTTCCTTGGCCAGCACCTGGAACATCTTGGTGGCGACGCCGGCGTGGCTGCGCATCCCGAGGCCGACGATGGAGATCTTGCTGATGTTCTCGTCGGTGAGGACTTCCTTGGCGGAAATCGCTTCGGCGGCCTCCTTGGTGATCGCCAGGGCCTTCTTGAAGTCGGCCTGGGGCACGGTGAAGGTAAAGTCGGTGAAGCCCTGCTCGCTTACGTTCTGGACGATCATGTCGACGGAGATGTTCGCGTCGGAAAGCGGCGAAAGGATCTGGGCCGCGATTCCCGGCTTGTCGGGAACGTGCATCACGGCAATTTTCACTTCATCCTTGGCATACGCGATACCGGAGACGAGCACTGCTTCCATATCTTTATCCTCCTTGGTAACCATAGTTCCGAGATTTTCATTGAAGCTGGAGCGGACGTGCACGTCCACGTTGTATTTCTTGGCGAACTCGACGGAGCGGATCTGGAGCACCTTCGCCCCGAGGCTGGCCAGTTCGAGCATCTCCTCGTAGGAAATGCGCTCGATCTTCTTGGCGTCCTTGCAGATGTTCGGGTCGGTGGTGTAGACCCCGTCCACGTCGGTGAAGATCTCGCAGACGTCCGCTTTGAGAGCGGCGGCAAGGGCGACCGCCGAGGTATCCGAGCCACCGCGCCCCAGCGTGGTCAGGTCGCCGGCAGCGTCGACCCCCTGGAAACCGGCGACGACCAGGATGGTCCCCTCCTTGAGGTCGGCGCGCATCTTGGTATCAGGGATCTCCTCGATCCGGGCCTTGGCATGGGCGCTGTCGGTGACGACCGGGACCTGGAAGCCCAGGTAGGACTTCGCCTTGTACCCCATCGATTTAAGGCACATGGCCAGCAGCGCAATGGAGACCTGCTCCCCAGCGGCGACGAGAACGTCGTACTCGCGGTTATCGGGGAATTCGGCGATCTCGTTGGCCAGTGCGACCAGTTTGTTAGTCTCTCCTGACATAGCGGAAACAACCACCACCATATCGTTACCGGCGTCGTAAGTTTTCGCGACCCGCTTGGCAACGTTGCGAATCCTTTCGATGGAACCCATCGAGGTGCCGCCATACTTCTGGACCACCAAAGCCATGTCAGTCCTCCTTTTGCTAGACAATGATCCGACGGCATCAATGCCGAGCGGTTGAAACACCTTTAATACCAAGAACAAACGGGCGAAGTCAAAACATTTTTCTACTAAATCCGGTAGACAAAGGAATGTTTTGCCGAAGTCCGGCGCCGTGGATGAATCGGCGATGTTCTATTCCAGTGGATACGGAATAAAAAAGCGCGGCGAGCCGCGCTTTGCTACCTTGTATCAGCCGGAAAACGCCCTCACCCAGAGCCCCGAAGCGCCTCGATGATTTCCCTGGTGCGGGGCCCGGAGCCCTCGAACGCCACCCGGCGCGAGTCATGCTCCAGGTGGGCCAGGGTCACCGAGATCACCTCTTCGGGAAGTTCATCTTCCAGCCGCTCGGACCACTCGACCACGCAGACCCCCTTCCCGTAAAAGTACTCCTCGAAACCGAGCGCCGCCGACTCCTCGGCACCCTGCAAACGGTAGAGATCGAAATGGTAGAGGGGGAGACGCCCCTGGTAGACGTTCAGTATGGTATAGGTCGGGCTGGTCACCGGCGTCGCCGGGTCGACCGCGAGCCCCGCGGCAATTCCCTTGGCAAACTGCGTCTTGCCGGCCCCCAGCTCCCCGAACAGGGCCACGAAATCACCCGGACCGAGCAGCCTTCCCAGGCGCAGCCCCAGTTGAACGGTGGCCTCGGCGCTCGACGTTTCCACTACCACCATGCGTCAGCTCACCATGGACCGGATCATGTCGATCCGCCCGATCACGCCGACCAGGCGCATGCCGTCCACCACCGGGATGGTGTGGACCTTTTCCCGGGTCATGATGTCCGCCACCTCGTTGACCGGGGTCTCCGGAGCAACGGAGCGCGCCGGGGCGGTGAAGATGTCGCCGACGGTCTGCCCGGTCATCTTCTGCAGCTCCTTTTCGAAACGCTTGTCGCTTTCCAGGTAGATGACCCAGTCGAAGATGGAGACCACGGTCGGGATGTGGAGGCTCTTGTCCTGCTCGATCAGGTCCGTTTCGCTCACCATCCCGAGGAGCTCGCCGTTGTCGTCGACCACCGGGACGCTGCTGATGCGCTTTTGGAAGAAAAGGTCCGCGAGCTCGCGGATGGTGGTTTGGCGACGGACCGTTACTACGTCCTTGGTCATGATGTCTTTTGCCTTTAGCATGTCGGTTCTCCTTGGTGTGGTTCGGGCAAAGCGGCGGACGTCAGCCGCCCAGACGGGAAAGCGCCAGCGGAATCTTTTCCTGGACGTCGGTGGCATGCATGCCGACCCCGCACCCTTGGGCAGCGAGCAGATCGGCGGCAAAGCCGTGCAGGAAGACCCCGAGCCGGCAGGCATCGAAGGGGGGATACCCCTGACCCAGGAGGGAAACCAGGATCCCGGTGAGGGTGTCCCCCATCCCCCCCGACGCCATGCCGGGGTTGCCGCTGCCGTTGACGGCGTAGCGGCCATCCGGGGCGGCGATAACCGTCGCGGCCCCCTTCAGTATGGTATGGACACCGTAGCGGGCACTGAACCCGACGGCGGTGGCGATGCGGTCGCGCTCGACATCGGCGACGCCGCCTCCGGTGAGCCGTGCCATCTCGCCCGGATGGGGGGTAAGGACGGTCACCCTCCCCTGCCTTTTGCCGAGGAGCTCCGGCGCGGCGGCCAGGGCGTTCAGCCCGTCGGCATCGATCACCATCGGCACCTCGAGTGCCTCGACCAGCCGCTGCACCAGGAAAAAGGTGGTGCGGGCGGCACCGATCCCGGGCCCTAAGGCGACGGCGTCTTTGCCTTGGGCGAGGTTTTCAAGAAACGGAAACGCTCCGGCGGTGAAATGGCCGCGGCCGTGGTCGCCTACCGGAACCGTCATCGCCTCGGTGGTCTTCACCTCAAGGATCGGGTGCACCGATTCCGGCACCGCAAGGGTCACCAGGCCGCCGCCGGTCCGGACCGTGCTCGCGGCAGCCATGGCCGCAGCCCCGGTCTTGCCGGTCGAGCCGGCGACGATCAGGGTGTGGCCGCTGCTTCCCTTATGCGCGGTTTTCCGGCGCGGACGGACCAGCCGGGCCGCAGCAGCGGCGTCGACAAACTCTCCGCCCGGGGCCGCATCAACCACCTGCTTCGGCATGCCGATATCCACGATCACCAGTTTCCCGGAGTGCTCGGCGCCGGGGAATTGAACATTGCCCAACTTGGCGAGGGCAAAGGTGACGGTCAGCTCTGCCTTTACCGCCACGCCGAGCACCCTGCCGGTATTGGCATCGACCCCCGAAGGGAGGTCGACCGCTACTACCGGGACCCCGGCGGCGTTGATGGCACCGATCGCTTCGGCGTAGACGCCGGTGACCTCGCTTTTCACCCCGGTCCCCAGGAGCGCGTCGACGACGAGGTCGCTCGATGGGAAGAGTTCCGCGTACGCCGCTACCCCCTCCGGAGCGATAATCACCCCTTCCCCGCCCAAACGTTCCAGGTTGGTCGCGGCATCCCCCCGGATCTGGTCCGGGCTGGCGAGAAGCAGCACGGTAGCCTGCCACCCCCGCTCCCGCAGGTACCGGGCGATGACGTAACCGTCCCCGCCGTTGTTCCCCTTGCCGGCAACGATCAACACGCGCCGTCCCGAGGCGGCGCCGAAGCGGTCGCAGATGGCATCGGCGCAGCCGCGGCCGGCGTTTTCCATCAGGGTGAGCCCGCTGATGCCGAACTCACGGATGGTCCGCTGGTCCATCTGCTGCATGGTTTCGCCGCTGACGACCTTCATCTAGCGCTCCAGGATGACCATGGCGATCGCCGAACCGGCGTCGTGGGAAAGGGACACGAAACAGGCGGTGCAGCCGGCCTGGCGGTACTTCTCTTCGGCGACGCCGGACAGCTTCAGTTCCGGCTTGCCCAGCGCGTCGTTGACCACCTCGATCTCCTTCCAGCAAAGCCCGTCCCGAAGCCCGGTGCCGAGCGCTTTCAGAAAGGATTCCTTGGCGGCGAAGCGCAGGGCGTAATGCTGGGCGGCGAGCTTCTTGCCGGAACAGTACTGCATTTCCGCCTCGGTGAACAAACGGCGGAAGAGCGCGTCGTTATTCTGCTGCAGGAACCGCTCGAAGCGGGCTATTTCGACGATGTCCACACCGGTGCCGACGATCAAGAATGGTCTCCATTATTCTTTGCCGATCAACCCAGGAAAGGGTCGGGGTGAGGATGGGGTTCTCATGCCGGCAACGATTGAGCGGGATCAACTCATAAAGTCGGACCTAAGCTCTTTCCTGCATGATCGACATAGAACTTCCCGCGCTACATTCAATACAAATCCAACACCCACTCAGCAATGGTAGCTCAAAGAGAACTCATTGTCTCATTGTTTCATTGTCTCATGGTCACTGGAGAGGCTTTTCTTCCACTGTTCCACGAAGCCAGGGAGGTCAAGGGCCCAGTTAGCCAAAGCCTTCCTGAAGGCTTCCTCCACCGAATCCTTCTCACCCAGGTATTTCAGGACGTCCCGCACCGCCTGCCATCCATAGCTCGCCACCAGGTACTTCACCATGGAATAGCTCTGCTGGTAGGCAAGGCCAGCATCGCTCCCGCCGAATCCGGCAAAGGGCCCGCTCAGGGTTGCCAGTCCCATGAGCTTCCCCTCTTTGCCGGCAGGGGCCAGAAAGGAAAGCGGCGGGTTGAATTCCCTCCGCCCCTGGTACTCGGCCAGCCCCTCGTTGAGCCAGGTAGGGACGTTGCCGCCGGTCAGTTCGGCGACGAGGACATGGGTGTATTCATGAAAAAGGACGCCACGCAGCTGGGGGGTCATCTTGGCTACGTTGCCGAGCGGCAGACGGATCTTGCCGTCGTAGAGGCCGCCGGACCAGTCGGGTCCGTTGGTGATGACGCGATAATCGCTTTTGAGGTAGAGAAGGACCGGAATGCGCCGGTTGGGGAAGAGGCCGAAGTCGCCGCCGACCTTGTTGTAGGCACTCTCCAGGGCGTCGAGCACTTCGGCGGAGAGGCCGGAGGGGAGTTCGGCGTCGAAGCTCACGTCGAACATGGAGCTGTACCCCTTGTCCATGCGCGTCTCGACGGGAAGTTCCTTCTCCAGCTTGGTCAGGAACTTCTGCGCCATTTCGTTTTGGGGCTCCAGCTCCAGCGCCCGCCGCCAGGCGCGCAGCGCCTCTTGGAGATCGCCCGTGTCGTAGGCGATCCTTCCTTCGAACAAAAGAGCGGTGCAGGACTCTTCGGCTCGCCCCAGCTCGGAACGGGCCGCATCGTACTGCTTGCCGAAGTAAAGTGCCACCCCGCGCATAAGCATGAAGTCGGAGCGTTCGGGAAGGATTTCCTCGGCTTGGCCGAAGTAGGCGGCCGCTTCCGGATAATGCCCGAGTTTCAGCTCCCGCTGTGCGATGAGCGCATACACGGTGGCCAGGTCGTTGCGCAGCCCTTCATTGTAGGGAAAGAGCTCGCGTTCCCGGCGCAGCTGTTCGACCGACTTGTCGTACTCTCCCCGGTTGATCTCCTCCTTCAGGACGGCCGCCGTGGGGGGCGTCGCCCGGCAGAGCGCCGGGGCGGCCAGCAAAAAGATCAGGAGGATGGGGAGCCAACGCATCACCGACCCAGGGACTTTCGGACCGCGGCGGCAATCCCTTCCGCGTTCAGCCCGTAGCGGGCCAGAAGCTCGTGCTGTTCCCCCTGTTCCACAAAGGCGTCCGGGTAGCCCAGGCGGGTGACCGCGGTCTCGGTGAGCTCCTCTTCCTCGAGTACTTCCAGAACCCCGGTACCGAAGCCGCCCTGCAGCACGTTTTCCTCCACGGTGATCAGGCGCCCCTTCGCCGCGAGCTTGATTACCAGCTCCCGGTCCAGCGGTTTGATGAAGCGCGCATTGCAGACGGCGACCTCGATCCCCTCGGCGGCGAGGGTTTCGGCCGCCCGCAGCGCCTGGTACACCATGGTACCTACGGCCATGATGGCGGCGTCCTTCCCGTCGCGCAAAAGTTCCCCCTTCCCTACCGGAAGCGGCTGCAGGATCTGCTCGATGGGAACCCCGAGACCGCTGCCGCGCGGGTAGCGGACCGCACTGGGACCATCCAGTTCGAGCCCGGTCTGCAGCATGTGCTGCAGCTCGTTTTCGTCCTTGGGCGCCATGATGGTCAGCCCCGGGAGCACCCGAAGGTAGGAAAGGTCGAAGACCCCGTGATGGGTCGGGCCGTCGTTGCCCACGACGCCGGCGCGGTCGATAGCAAGGAGCACCGGGAGGTTCTGCAGGCAGACGTCGTGGAAGACCTGGTCGTAGGCGCGCTGCAAGAACGACGAATAGAGCGCAACCACCGGACGGAACCCCTGGGCGGCCAAACCGGCCGCGAAGGTGATCGCGTGCTGCTCGGCGATACCGACGTCGAAGAAGCGCTCCGGGAACTCCTTGGCAAAGGGAGAGAGGCCGGTGCCGTCCGGCATGGCGGCGGTGATCGCCACCACCTTCTCGTTCTCCCGGGCAATCTTCTTCATGGTCTCGCCGAAGATGCCGGTGTAGCTTGCCGGGCCGCCTTTCCCCTTGAGCACCTTGCCGGTCTCCCGCTCGAAGGGGCCGACCCCGTGGAACAGCGAGGGATTCTTCTCGGCGGGGGGATACCCTTTCCCCTTCTTGGTCACCACGTGGATCAAGACCGCATCGTCGAACTTGCGGACGTTTTCCAGGGTCTCCAGCAAAAGCGGAATGTTGTGCCCGTCGATCGGCCCGATGTATTCAAAACCGAACGCCTGGAAGAGCATGCCCGGGGTAAAGAGCCCCTTGAGGGACTCCTCGGCCTTCTTGGCGATCTGCAGCGCGGAGGTGCCGACCATGGGAAGGGCCTTGAGAAAGGCGCCGACGTCCTTTCGGATCCGGTGCACGAACTCGTTGGTGACGGTACGGGAGAGGAGCTCCGACATGGCCCCGACGTTCTCGGAGATGGACATCTCGTTGTCGTTGAGGATCACCACGAGGTCCTTGTTCAGATCGCCGGCGTGGTTGAGCGCCTCGTAGGCGATCCCGCCGGTCATCGACCCGTCGCCGATCACCGCGAGGACCTTGTTGCGGGCCCCCTTGAGGTCACGCGCCACCGCCATGCCCAGCGAAGCGGAGATGGAGGTCGAGGAGTGGCCGACGTCAAAGACGTCATGGGAGGACTCGGCGCGCTTGGGAAAGCCGCTGATCCCGCCCAGGGTGCGCAGGGTGGAGAAGGCCTCCTTCCTCCCGGTGAGGATCTTGTGCGCGTAAGCCTGGTGGCCGACGTCCCAGACGATCTTGTCGTAGGGGGAGTCGAAGACCCGGTGCAGGGCGATGGTCAGCTCGACGACCCCCAGGCTCGGCGCGACGTGGCCGCCGTTTTTGGCACAGGTGTCGATGATCTTGTCGCGCAGCTCGCCCGCAAGTTGTTCCAGTTCCCTAAGCGAAAGCCCGCGCAGATGCTTGGGTTCCGTAATCCGATCAAGAAGGGCCATTTAGGATTTCCGTTTCACGATATAGGATGCGATGGCACGCAGCGGCTCGGCCTTCTCGTCGAAACGGGCCAGGGCGTCCAGGGCCATTTCCACGAGTTCGTTGGCGCGCTGTTTCGAGGCTTCCAGCCCCATGAGGGCCGGATAGGTCGCCTTGCCGCGTGCTTCATCGCTGCCGGCGTCTTTGCCGAGCTCTTCGGTGGTTCCCTCGACGTCGAGGATGTCGTCGGCGATCTGGAAGGCAAGTCCGACCGCTTCGCCGTAGCGGGTGAGCGCTTCGAGGCTTGCGGCATCGGCGCCGCCGACCAGGGCGCCGGCGCGGACCGAGGCGCGGATCAGGGCGCCGGTCTTGTGGGTGTGAATGTAGGAGAGGGTCGCGAGGTCCACCGGTCCGCCCCCTTCGCTTTCCATGTCGACCACCTGGCCGCCGACCATCCCGTGGGAGCCGGAGGCGTGGGCGATCTCCTGGATCACCCTGACGCGGGCGGCCGGGTCCAAATCGCCCCCTTCCCGGGAGAGGAGGATGAACGCCTCGGTGAGGAGCGCATCGCCGGCCAGGATGGCGGTTGCCTCGCCGTATACCTTGTGGTTGGTCGGGTTGCCGCGCCGGAAATCGTCGTCGTCCATGGCCGGGAGGTCGTCATGGATCAGCGAGTAGGTGTGGATCATCTCCATGGCGCAGGCCGCCGGAAGGGCATCGGCCGTCTTGCCGCCGACGGTGTCGCAGGCGGCCAAAAGCAGGATCGGGCGGACCCTCTTGCCGCCGGCGAAAACGGAGTAGCGCATCGAGCTGTGCAGCGAGGTGGGCAGTTCTTCAGCGCGCGGCAGGTACTTCTCCAGCGCGTCGTCAACCACCTGGCATTGCTTCTTCAAATATTCCTTAAGATCCATCGTCATCTCACTTTCATTTATCTCGTTCCCAAGGTCCACTTTGGGAACGGAACAGTTATAGGAAGCTCCAGCTTCGGAAACGATCAAACCATTCAGCTCGTTACAAAGCTGGAGCTTCGAAAGACAGGCGTGGTCCCCTGGTGGACCTTGGGACTCAGGCCAAAGACCCGCTCACCCCGCTCCGCTCCCGGCGGGAGAGGGAGTGCTCAGGTCAGGCGGTGCCGAGGTCCTCTTCGAAGGGACGCTTGGCAAAACTGCCGTCGCGCTGTTTGAGCAAAAGCTCAACCCGCCGTTCCGCCTCATTGAGCTTCTTGCTGCAGAAGACGGAGTGCTTCACCCCCTCCTCGAATGCTTTGAGCGACTCCTCCAGAGAGAGTTCGCCCGCTTCCAGCTTCCTTACGACTTCCTCGAGTTTCTTCAGCGATGTCTCGAATCTTTCCACAGCCATGGGTGGGCCTCTTACAAATCGGGTCAGAAAGAATTGCCGCCCTCGGCTATGCCTGCCAGGAAACGGCAAACGGGTAACCGAGAGTAAAAAGAACGTTATTATACAGAAGTGGGCGGGGGCGTCAAGGATTCGTCAAGCTGGACCGCATCCACCTTACAGTGAGCGCTTCCGGAGGATAAAACGAGTTTGAGCCGGTCCCCAGGGTTGAGCTGTGCCGCCGAGGTAACGACCGAGAGTTCGGGGAGTTTCTGGACGATGCTGTAACCGCGGGTCAGCGTCGCCAGCGGAGAGACGGCATGCAGTTTCCCCGCGTTGAGTTTGAGCCGATCGCGGAACGCGGCAAGCCGGCGCTCCTTGGCCTGGATCAGCCGCAGCTCGAGGGTCCCCAGGCGCTCGCGCACCTTCTCGAGTTGCAGGGCGGGATTCTGCAGCGCGAGCCGGTTGGCGAGCCCCTCGATCCGCTCGGCCCGCCGGACCAGGAGCAGCTCACCTTGCCGCAAGACCCGCGCCTGCAGGTCGTCGGTGCGCTGGATCAGGTGCCCCAGGAAGCGCGAGGGGTCCTGCACCGAGCGGCTCAGGTAGTTGACCTCGGCGCGGCGCTGCCCCAGGATCCGCTCCATGGCGACGATGAGCCGATGGGTCCGCGCGTCGAGGTCCGCGGTAAGCTCGGCCTTGCTCTGCACCACGAGCTCGGCGGCGGCCGACGGCGTGGCCGCCCGCAGGTCCGCAACGAAATCGGCGATGGTAAAGTCGATCTCGTGCCCCACGGCCGAGATGACCGGGATGGCGCTTTCGTGGATGGCCCGGGCGACCACCTCCTCGTTGAAGGCCCAGAGGTCCTCCAGGCTCCCCCCTCCCCGGCCGACGATCATCACGTCGAGAGAGCCGTAGCGGTTCAGGTCGGCGATCGCGGCGGCGATCTCCTTGGCGGCGCCTTCGCCCTGGACCTTGACCGGCGCAATCAGCACCTCGACGTTGGCAAAGCGGCGCGATAGCACGGTGAGGATGTCCCGGATGGCGGCCCCGGTGGGCGAGGTGACCACGCCGATCCGGCGCGGCAGTTTGGGGATCTCCCGTTTGTGAGTCTCCGAGAAAAGCCCCTCGCGGGCCAGGCGCTCCTTGAGCTGGATGAAGGCAAGCTGCAGCGCGCCGATTCCCTGCGGCTCCAGGGCGTCGGCCACCATCTGGTATTCGCCGCGCGGCTCGTAGAGGGTGATCCGGCCCCGGACCAGGACCCGCATCCCGTCTTTGGGCTGAAAGGTGACGCTGCGCGCCGAGGAGCGGAACATGACGCAGCGGAGCTGGGCGCCGGCGTCCTTCAAGGTGAAGTAGACGTGCCCCGACTGCGGGCAGGAGAGGTTCGAGATCTCCCCCTCAACCCAGACCCGGTCGAAATTCTCCTCCAGCACCCCCCGGATCAGCCCGGTGAGCTGGGTTACCGTGAGCACCCGCCGCTCCTTGAAAAGTTCCATCACAACCCCTTGGCACGAATAGGAAAAGTCCCCTTTTGCAGGCACTTGCCGTTTCTAACACGTCCCGGCTCCGCCTGTCAAACCGGTTGACCGTGCCGGGGGGGAAATGCTAGTATCCCGCGCATGAAAAGTTACCCCTATGTAATTACGGTTTCCTCGGAAAAAGGCGGCGTCGGCAAGACCACCCTGGCGATGAACCTCGCCATCTTCCTCAAGGCGCTGCACGAAGACCTTCCGGTGTCGATCTTCTCCTTCGACAACCACTTCTCCATCGACAAGATGTTCTCCATCAAGGGGCAGCCGCTGACCGGCAGCGTCGCCGATCTGCTCCAGGAGACCCCGGGGGCGCAGCTTCTGCACACCGGGCAGTACGGCGTCAACTACATCCCTTCGTCGAACTCGCTCCCCGAGCTTAAGGGGAACCTCAACGGGCCGATGACGCTGGCGAAACTCCTCGCCAACTCGGAGATCCCGGGGATCGTGGTGGTGGACACCCGTCCGGACCTCGACATCATGACCCAAAACGCGCTCTACGCCGCGGACCGGGTCATCGTCCCGATCAAGGACATGGCGAGCATGGACAACTGCCGCAACATCTTCGAGCTCTTCGACAAGCGCGGGCTGGACCGCAAAAGCCTGACCCTGATCCCCTGCCTGATCGACGAGCGGATCAAGTTCGACGGGCTCTTCAAGGACCAGAAGACGCTGTTGCGGGCCTTTGCCATCAACCGCGGCTACCGCTGCCTCGACCTCTTCATTTCCAAAAGCCCCAAGGTGGAGAGCCTGAACACCAACCCGGACGGCAGGATCTACCCCATCCTGACCCACGGCCGCGGCACCGACGTCTACACCCAGTTCACCCAGCTGGCCCAGACCATGCTGGAGGAGTACCGCGCCACCGCCGAGCCCCGCTCGGTCCTGTTCGACCGTTGGCAGAAAGAGGAAAACCAGCGCAAAAAGGACGCCTACTTCGGCCGGCTCACCGGGATCAAGTCGCAGTGCCTGGTCTGCGGCGAGGAACTGCGGCAGGACGCGGAGATTTCCTTCTACTGCGAGGCCTCCGACGGCGGGGTCACCGGATTTATGGAAGCCGATTGTTTTGCGAGCTTTTTGATGTCGGCCATCTACAACATCGACGACAACCTCCCGGCGGACGATCCGACCCGGATGATGATCAACGAGTCGGCGCAGGAGTCGGTTTACGTGCTGGATCCGGTGGAGGGAGAAGGCCGCCGCAGCGTGAATTTCCACCGCTTCGACCTGACCGGCGGGCACCTGCTCAAAAAGGAATTCCCGCTGGCGACCGCCCCGCAACGGGACCGTTTCTCCACGCTGGTGGAGGGGACCCTGGCGGGATACGAAGGGAACCTGAGGGACGCCTTCCTCATGGTGCACCCGATCCCCGGCGACAGCCCCGATTCGATCCTGGTGGAGGAGAACTACCGGGAGATGGCCAAGCTGAAAAGGATGATCGCCTCCCAGATCTGATCGAGCCGTCCCTACGAGTAAAAAAAGCCCCCCTCACCATCCGGCGCGGGGGGCTTTTTTATCCCTTTTTTCTTTCCGGGTCGTAGGCAACGGACCGGGAGGATGCGGGCACCGCTACCGCACTAGTTTGGATACATGCACGAAGGTGATCCCCTCCCGGGCGATTCCCGGCAAGGCGCCACGGAGTGCGCGAATGGTTGCGGGATGCGGGTGGCAGATGGCGATCGCGCTCCCCCTCTTCCGGGCGATGGAAACCGCCTGCTGCAGCTGTTTCCGGATCAAGGCATCATCCTGCACGTTGTCCAGGAAAACCTGCCGTGCGGCCGTCTTCACCCCCAGCTCCCGCGCCGTTTCCAGCCCCACCGAGGCCGGCGAGGTGCGGCTGTCGATGAAAAACATCCCCCGCTCCTTGAGCACCGTGAGAACCGTTTCCATCTTTCCCGCATCTTCGGTGAAGCGCGATCCCATGTGGTTGTTCGCGCCCACGGCGAAAGGGACGGTCTGGAAGTAGCCCTTCACCCGCTGCGCGACCTCGGCGTCATCCATCGAGAGGAGCAGCCCGATCTTTTCCATGCGCTGCTTCGGGTACCCCTGCGGCTCCATCGGCATGTGGACCATTACCTCGGCCCCCGCACTGTGGGCGATCTCGGCGACCGCCTTGGCCTTGGCGAGGCTGGGGATGACGGAGAAGGTCAACGGCTGCCCGATGGCAAGGAGTTCCCGTACCTCCGATACGTTGGTACCCATGTCGTCGATGATGATGGCGACCGTGCCGGAACCGTGCGGACGCGGTGCCGGCTCGACCGGCTCTTTTTTCTCCGGGGCGGCCACCGCCGTGCTCATCGGCTGCTGGGCCGGCGCAGTCCGCTCCGGCATCTTCAGATGCAGCGGCGTCTCAACCTTCTTCTGCTCCGGAACGGAAACCTTCTTCCGGGTCTGCTCGAGAAGCAAAACCACGACGACGATCACCGCCAGAACCACGAGCAGCGCCACGTACGGCGGGCGGCCGCCGCTGGACTTGCGCCGGTTTACTGCCTTACCCTTCTTTGCCAACCCAAAGCCTCCTACCCAAAACTCACCTGCACAAAGCCGACCAGCGGCCGGCATCGCGCCCGGAAGGGCGCTCCCACAGAGAAATCCGGCAGCCCTTCCTCAAGAAGGGGAATGCCTGCTGCCGACCAGCCGTTGCATCGCGGCCGAAAATGCCGCGCCTGTCGTATCAACGCTCCATCGGGCAAAGTGCCTACACGAAGACAAAAAAAATCGGACAGCAGGCTATGCTGTCCGACCGGTGTCCCTTGTCCCGAAGCAGGAGGCAATCTCATGAAACAGCGAGACGCATACTATCGGAATCAGGAAGCTAACGCAAATGAAATCAGGGGCCTGGAGCAGCCGGTTTCCGCGGCAGTTCAGGCCCCAAACCCGGCTACTTGATTGCCTTTTCGTGCACCTCTTCCTTCGGGCTGGCAACGCCCTTGGCGATGCCGAGCAGCACCATGATGGCCGGGATGAGCTGGGCTACCACGATGATGGCGCAAAAGCCGAGGAACACCCAGACGAAGATCCCGCTGTTGTCCGTCCGGGAGCCGGCGGCAAAGGCGTTGGTTGCGGGGCCGAGCAGAAGTGCGAGTGCCTGGAGATACGCGCTTTTCGTTTTCATGACTAACCTCCTCTGGTTGCTCCGTCTTAATGCGAGTGGCAGTTCTGGACACTGGCAAGGGCACATCGGACTGCTTGTCGTATCTCTTCACGCCCTTCGGCTCCGAGCGGTCTCAGTGCGTGGTAGAAGATGCCTTCCTTTCTGACTTTGCGGATCAGCGGCAGCGGCACCTTGTCCGATACGAGTATGATGTTGACATCCTTCCGGCACTGTTTGAGGAGCGGGATCAGATCCGCGGCCCGTAATTCGTCGAACTCTTCCCCGAGGAGAACCACCTGCGCGCTCTTCTTGAGGATGTCGTAGAGGGCCTGGGCCGCGGAGCTGGTTACCGTCACGTCGTACCCCTCCTCGATGAGGAGGTCGGCGAGAACTCTCCGCGCTGTCTTGTCTTTATCAACAATGAGAAGTCCCATCTCTGTCCCCTTTTTGGGCGGGTCGCCTGCGGCCTGCGCTGTCGTTACATTCTCGCGTCCTTATGGGCGGTGTCGGGGTTCTGTTTCGTGGTTGCGAAAAGCCCCTTCACCATGCCGATGAAAAGGGTCACCGCAGGAACCATCTGGAACACGACGATGAGTGCGACGAAGCCGATGAAGGCGATGGTAAGAATTCCGAGACCGTTTGCCTCACCGGTGGCGGCATAGGCCGGGGTTGCGGCGGCGATCAATGCGGTAAGTGCTTTCGTGGTCGTTCTCATGGCATCCTCCGTCTGGGGCTCCTGTATGGTGTCGACCTTTGCCCTTTACGTAGCACCGTGCGTGCCAGAGCGTGCGCCACGACGAAATACGTTCCAACCAGCTGATTTAACAGTGGTAAATTTTTCCACCGGTCCAGGAAGGTGCCACAGATGTATAGTCAATTGCTTCCGAAAAGGGGGAGAAAGCAGGCGGGACCGTGAGGGTTTGTCTGGCTAAGATACTGAAATGACAACAGGAAAGTCGACCAATGGGTACGTATAAATTTCATATACATGGCCGGAGGCGCCGCGTGGACAAGAAAAGCCCCCAAGGATTCCGGGGGCTTTTCATTACTATGATCAACACGCTTGCCGCGTGGAAAGACGGTTATTTCTCTTGCTGCCGCTCCAGATGGACCATCGGCTGACCGCAACAGGTCGCTTCCACGTCGCACGCGGAGCCGTCCGGGTTGCAGTTGCAGGTCTTGGCAACGGTCAGTTCGGAACTGCATTCCGAACTGGCGCAAACCAGTTTTTCGCCCGGTTGCGTTTTCATCTCTCCCCACCTCCATGAACGTTTTTTAACCACCATTTCATACTAGCATCCCAAGGCGCGGTAATTCCATAGAATTCCCGGTCAGTCCGGCCGTCCGGTCAGGTATTTCTTTCCCTCGGGCCACAGATCGAGCACCTGCCGCATCAAGGCTATTTCGCCGATATGGTAGGAGTTGTGGCAAGCGGCCACCAGTACCTCCCGGAACACGGTGTAGCCGGGGGCATGCGGAATGGGGGCGAAAAGATCCACGCCGGGATCGTGCACCATCTTCTTCAGGGCCTCCAGGTCCGCCTGGACCGATGCGATGCTTTTCTGCCACTGGGCTTCGCTGGCTACCGCGTCCGGCGCCGGCCGGTATCCTTCCGGATAATTGGGCGAGACATGCCTCGGGTTGCGGATGAATGCCAGGATGTCCCACTGCGCGATTCTGATGTGCTCGACGAAGTGCCAAAACGAATACGGGGTCTTGGGCGGCTTCGTGTTGATATGCGCCAGGGGGAAATCCTCCAACACCTCCTCGAAGGTCATGTGGGCATTCCCTCCCTCCAGAAGTTGCATCAGCTGTTTGCGCATTTGCTGCTCCCTTTCCATGGTCTACCTCCTCGGTCGGACGTTCCGGCAACCGGCACAGTCTACCACCTTCCCCGACGCTCACCTGCCGATACTGCGCAGGACGCAAGCCCGGGCAATCCTTTCCCGGCGCGCCGCCGCGGTACGGCATTCATTCCCATTTCCGGCACGTTAGCCTCATGCAAAGGCGCGGTTGCACGAAGCAGCGGCTGTTGTAGACTTCGTCTCTGTTTTTTCATTTCATTAGCTACACCTAAGCTTCCAAGGAACCTGCCCATGGATGCCTACACCAGGATTTCGATCTGTGAAAGCTTTCGCCGCGCCGTGGCATCCAACACTACGGCGATCCTCGACGGTGACGCCGGCCAGGACCCGGTTTTCGACTTTGCCTACTCCACCGTGGAGGGGCTGGCGGCCCGCCCCCGACGTCTTGAGTGCCGCTTTCTCTACGACCGCGCCGGCAGCGAACTTTTCGAAAGGATCACCGAGCAGCCGGAATACTATCTCACCCGCACCGAGACCGCGCTCCTTGCCGCCCATGCCGAGGCCATCCGGGCGATTACCGGTGCGGTAACACTGTCCGAGCTTGGTTCGGGAAGTTCCCTCAAGACCAGAATCCTGCTCCAGGCGTGGCTGGAGCGCGGGGACCGGGTCCGCTACGTTCCCATCGACGTCAGCCGAAGCGCCCTCTCCGGAGCCTGTCGCCTCATCGAATCCACCTTCAGCTCCGTGCTGGTCATCGCGGTGAACTCGGAGTACCGCTGTGCCTTTCCGCTCTTCCGGGAACTTTCGCCGCTGCTGGTCCTCTTTTTGGGGAGCAGTCTCGGCAATTTCTCCCCCGGCCATGCCTCCGTCTTCCTCGGCGCCCTGGCCGCCTCCCTCTCCGCGGACGATTTTCTCCTCCTGGGCCTGGATCTCGCCAAGGATCCCGAGGTCATCGAGCGGGCCTACAACGATGCCGCCGGCATCACGGCTGATTTCACCCGCAACATCTTCGCCCGGATGAACCGGGAGTTGGGGAGCCGCCTGAACGTGGATTCGATCCAGCACGTGGCCCGCTATCTCCCGGACCAGCAGGAAGTCGAGATCAAGGCCCAGTTCACCGCCTCTCAGGTGATCACCGTCTCGCAGCTGGGCCAGCGGTTCCCGATCCGGGCCGGGGAGGCGATCGAGGTGGAACGGTGCCGCAAGTATTCCCTGGAGGCCGTTCTCCCCTACCTGGAATCCTTCGGTCTGCACTGCGAAGCGACCTTTACCGACGACCGGAAATGGTACGCGCTGGTGCTGCTGCGCCGGATCTGAAGGGGCGGATCCGATCCCTTCCTTCCCCCCTTCACTGTAACGGGAGCCGGCTGGCAGGTAACGCTTCGTCGCGAAACGGAAAAAGCCTGCCGGGAGGGCCCGGAACGGTCGCCTTTCGGTTCCGCAACGAGACCTACTTTAAAGGAGGCACCATGCCTTGCATTACCGACGGGGTTACCAACGGGCTTTGCGGGATCTGCCCGGCGGGGTGCTTCGTGACCGTCACCCTGGAAAACGGCCGGCTGGTCCGGGTCGAGCCGCGGGAAGGGCACCCCTTGGGGATGATCTGCCGCATCGGCAGCCGCGCGCCGGAAATCGTCCACGACCCGGACCGCGTCCTCTATCCCCAGCGCCGCAAGGGCCCGAAAGGTAATTACGAGTTCGAGACGATCAGTTGGGACGACGCCTACCAGTTGATCGTGGAGCGGTTCAACCGGATCAAGTCCGAGTCCGGCCCCGAAGCGGTGGCCATCTACACCGGACGCGGCAGTTTCGACATGGCTTTATGCGACATCTTCCAGCCCGCCGACGTCGCGGTCTCTTCCGCCTCCAGCGTCCTTTTCCCGTTCGGCTCGCCCAATACCCTCGGCGTAGGGGCGCTCTGCTACGTGTCCTTTGCCATGATCGCCCCCCACCTGACCATGGGCGAGATGCTGGTCACCATGGAAACGGACCTGGAGCAGGCGGAGCTGATCGTCCTTTGGGGGGCGAACCCCGCCACCGACTCCCCTCCCCTCGCCCACCAGCAGGTGCTGCGCGCCCGCGAACGGGGCGCCCGGATCATCGCCATCGATCCGCGTCGCAACGAAACCGCCCGGGAAGCCGAAGCGGAATGGATTCCGATCCGCCCCGGCACCGACGGCGCGCTCGCGCTGGGGATGATCAACGTCCTGATCGAAGAGGAGAGCTACGACGAGGAATTCGCCCGCAACTGGACGGTGGGCTTCGACGAGCTGGCCCAGATGGTCCAGCATTATCGTCCGGAGGTCGTGGCAGGGATCACCGGCGTCCCCGAGGAGACGGTGCGCTCCCTGGCGCGGTCCCTGGCTACCTCGCGCGGGGCGTCGCCGGTGATGTACTCGGGACTGGAGTATTCCGACAGCGGCGTCCAGGCGATCCGTGCCGTCTTCACCCTGTGGGCCCTGGCCGGGCAACTCGACGTCCCGGGCGGGCTTCTCTTCCGGATGAAGGAAAACATCTTTCCCCAGAACCGCTCCCGCCTCATCCCCAACCCGGACCTGAAGAAGGCCCTGGGCCGGGACCGGTTCCCGGTCTACAGCGCCTATCGCGGCGAATCCCATGCGATAGCACTCCCCGATGCGGTGCTTAGCGGATCCCCCTACCCGATCCGGGCACTCGCGGTCCTGGGGGGCTCGATCATCACCGCGTGGCCCAGGCCGGAAATATGGAAGAAGACCCTGGGCTCGCTGGACTTTCTGGTGACCATCAACCGCTATCACACCGCCGATTCCGCCTACGCCGACCTCGTCCTTCCCGCCACCACCTATTTCGAAAACGTCTCCTACATGCGCTACGGCCCCCTTTTCAAGATCCGTGAGCGCCTGGTCGAGCCGCAGGGGGAGGCCCGTAACGACTTTTTGATCCTGGCCGAACTGGCCCGGCGCTTGGGTTACGGCAACCGTTACCCCCAAAGCGAGGAGGATCTGCTCCGCTTCGCCCTGGAGGGGACCGGGTTCGATCTGGAAGAGGTTCGCGCCAACGACGGGGAGGCCCGGCTGAAACCGGTGCTCATGCAATACAAGAAGTGGGAAAAGGGGCTGCTGCGACCCGACGGTGCCGCCGGGTTCAACACCCCGAGCGGCCGGTTCGAGATCGCCTCCTCGATCCTTGCCGAAAACGGCTATGATCCCCTCCCCGTCTACACCGAGCCGGCCGAGGGACCGTTGGCGGCACCGGAACTGGCGCGGGATTATCCGCTCGTTTTCAACTCCGGGACGCGCACCTATTACGACTTCCGGACCCAGCACCATGGCGTACCGGGGCTGGCGCAGCACCTGGCGGAACCGCCGGTGACGCTCAACGACCAGGACGCATGGGAACTGGGAATCTCGGATGGGGACCGGGTCCTGGTGGAGAGCCCGCGCGGTGCGGCGCGGTTCACGGCGCGGGTCACCCCCGACATCGTCCGGGGGGCGATCGACGCCGCGATGGGAGGGGGGGGGCCGCTCGGGTCCGCACCGTGGCGCGAATGCAACGTAAATGAACTGACCGACCTGGGGCGTTTCGACCCCATTTCCGGCTTCCCGGTGTACAAGACGCTCCTTTGCCGGGTGCGCAAGGAAGAGCGCGGGGCCCGGGACCGCTCGGCTCCTTCAATCCGCGGCACTCGGGAAAAACCGGTGGCGCTGCACCGTGCCGAACCGCGCGAGCCGGGAAGAAAGGTCTACCTGGACAACAACGCCACCACCGAGGTGAGCTCCGAGGTGCGCGAGGCGATGCTCCCCTTCCTTTCCGCCGAGTGCGGCAACCCCTCCAGCATCCACTCGTCCGGGAGCCGGGCCCGTGCCGCGGTGGAAGGGGCGCGCCGGGTCCTGGCGCAGGCGCTCAACTGCACCGCCCGGCGCATCGTCTTCACCGGCGGAGGCTCCGAAGCCAACAACCTCGCCATCTTCGGGGTGCTGCACGGCTGCGACGAGGGGCGTCACCATATCATCGCCAGCGCTGTCGAGCATCCCGCCGTCCTCGCCCCCTGCCGGGCGCTGCAGCGCGAAGGCTATCTCTTCACCCTGCTCCCGGTCCGCCCCGACGGCACGGTGGATCCTCAAGCGCTCAAGGAGGCGCTCCGCCCCGACACGCTGCTGGTCTCGGTGATGCTCGCCAACAACGAGACGGGGGCGATCCAGCCGGTCCGGGAACTCGCCGAAATCACCCACGAATCCGGCGCCCTTTTCCATTGCGACGCCGTCCAGGCGCTGGGGAAGATCCCGGTCGACGTGGAGGATCTCGGGGTGGACCTCCTCTCGGTATCGGCCCACAAGCTCCACGGCCCCAAAGGGCTGGGAGCGCTCTACATCCGCAAAGACGTCCCGGTAGCCCCGCTGATCTGGGGCGGTGGCCAGGAACGCGGCCTCAGGGCGGGCACCGAGAACGTGCCGGGGATCGTCGGGTTCGGCCGCGCGGTAGAGCTTGCGGTACAGCGGCTCAACGCCGGAGAGGAGCAGCGGCTGGCCGAACTGCGCGACCGGTTGGAGGAAGGGGTGGCAAGGCTTTTGCCGGGGGCGACCCGAAACGGTCCCCGGGAGGCGCGGCTGGCCAACACCCTCAACCTGACCTTGCCCGAGATCCGCGGCGAGTCGCTGGTCCTCTTCCTGGACCGCAAGGGGATCGCCTGTTCGTCCGGGTCGGCATGCAAATCGGGTCATCCCGATCCGTCGCCGGCACTGCTGGCGATGGGGCTTACCCCGCACCAGGCCCACTGCTCGATCCGTTTTTCCCTCGGCGCCCAAACCGGCGCCGACGACATCGCCTACCTGTTGCAAAGCCTGCAAGAGATCCTGTCCGAAACCCGCAGCGCGGTCCGTTTCGTGGCGTGCCGGTGAGGCTCCGGAACCGCCACCGGCTGCGGCCAACCACCAATCCCGGTACAGACGGAGGAAAATACGATGAGCAGATGCGTGGTAAAGCCGATATGCGAGGAACACTCGGGATGCCTGAAGGAGGAACCGTCCTGCCCCTATGCGGCGAAGTTCGGGTTCAGCATCCACTGTGAGCATCCCGACCATCGCCAGATGGCAGCGGAATCGGTGCATTCGTTGGGGCGTTTGGAATTGACCCGGCGCTACCGGGAGCTGAGGGAATCGAGGCGGCGCAACTTCATTGCCGACCTGGGGATGCCGATGCAGGAGTGCGTGACACGGATCGTGAACATCATCAAAAAGGATTACCCGGAGCCCAAAGTTGAACGCAAGGAGGAGCCGGTCGAGGAGAAGTAAAGCCTGGCGGCAGGGGGGAAGGGAGCAAGACGAGAAGACCCGGGAGAGTGGCCTCCCCCGGGTCTTTTATTCGCTACTGCATCCGCGACACCAGCCGGTTCATTTCCGCCTCTTTTTCCAGCGAGGCGTCGATGGCATTGCGGCAGGGATCGGTGCTGCAGAGCTTGCGCTGTTCGGTCAGCATTTTCTCGGCCTCGGGGAAGCGCCGGGCCTTGGTCAAAAGCCGCGCCAGGTCGGTGGCCGGGACCGAGGGATCCAGGGAAACCTTGAGCGATTCGCGGTACAGCTCCTCGGCTTGCTGCAGCTTTCCTTCCTTCTCGACCAGAATCGCCTCTTCGCGCAAAAACGATCCCTTGATCGCGTTGAAATGGTGCGGCGGCAGCGTCTTGGCCAGCGCGGCGGCGTTGGCCCGGAAGAAGGTATCGGCCTCGGCGACCCGCTTGTTGGACAAAAGGGCCGCGAGGATGCTCCGCACCGACTCGATGTTCTTCGGGTTCAGCAAGTACGCCCGGCGGTACAAGGCGACCGCGCCATCCACGTCCTCGGCGGTGTAGCGCTCGTGCCCCTGCTGGGTCAGGCACCAGGCGAGCGATTCCTTGAGGACATCGCTTTTGGGATCCTCTTTCAGGGCCTTTTCCAGTTCCTTGCATGCCTCCGGCGCACGCCGGAGCCCGACCAGGATAACCGCCCGGGAGGCCTGCAAACCGGCCAGATCAGGGTAACGGGAGGCAGCGTGGTCGAGCAGGGTCAGCGCGGCGTCGTACTTTCCTTCCTGGATCAGCCGCTCGACCTGCGAGTTGAAGAGCTTCACCAGGGCGCCGTTGCGCAGGAACTGGCGCTTGTCCTTCTCCTTGGGAATGCCGAACGCCTTGTCCTGGAGGCGGTATCCCTCGTCGTAACGCCCCACCGCGCAGTACGCGACGGAGAGATAGAGACAGGGATCGAGCACCCCGTCCGAATCGACCCCCTGCGTTTCTTCCAGGATCCGGATCGTCTTTTCAAATCCGCTGATCGAGGCCTCGACCTTGCCGGCGGAGTACGCTTCGAGCGCGGCATTGTAGCTTTGCTGGGCATCGAACCTGCCCGCGCTCTTCTTGAACACATCTGCCCCGTCCTTATCGGTGCTGCGGATCAGGTTGAGGGTCGCCGTATCGAAGTTGCATCCCTTGCCATCCGGCGGCAGGGGCGCCTCGTGCATCACCCCGGTCAACCCGCGCGGGTTCTCCTGGAGGGAGATGCGATGACCGGTCCCCCCGGAGGGATCCGGGTATTCGATGTCGAGCGTGGCGGGGTCTTTTCCGGTGACTTTCCCCATCTGGATGTCCGGAGCGGTGAAGTAGGCGAGGATCCTGTCCCCTTCATGCTGCAGCACCATCTCCATGGGGAGCTTCTTGCCGGGGGTCATGTCACCGCAGGCATTGCCGGACACTTTTACTATCTCGAGGTCACCCTTGTAGTACGTGCTCTCGGCGTGGGCGGCGAGCGAGGAACAGAGGATGGTGCAGGAAAGGACGGCACTAACTGACAGATATCTCATAGACTTCCTTTTCACAGGTAGGTCAAGCGACCGGTTCCAAATAACGCTGCCGGGAACAATCTCCCGCAACTCTCACAGCAGGCAGCATGAGGCTTTTTTCGCTCCCTATGCTATCATGCAGGTAGGGAGCTAGGCAAAGCATTAGTTGTAAGGAAGGGGGGTGGCAAAATGAGACATTCCAAAGAAAGCATCGGCAGTATGAAGCGCGGCAGCAGCACCAAAGCGCCCAAAGGTATGTCAGTAGCTGCCAAAAGCCCGGCTCAGATGAGAGGGAGAAGCGGCGGCAAACCGATCGGGGGGCATATCACTGCGGCCAGAAAAACCTCGTCCACGGCACGGGGTAAAAAATGAGGTCCATGACCTTTGATACAGGGCAGACAGTAACGGCAGCTCTCTTATCGAGAACTGCCGTTCTTGTATCTGCACCCGGTTTGACACAGTCGGGGGCGTGGATAGACTTTCTCGATCCTGGAACGGCTCATGACAGGGACGAGACGGAATTCAGGAACATCAAGAAAGGCCAAACCTGATGAAAATGATCCTGGCATGCGCACTGATACTGCTCGTGAGTTTTCTGCTGGGCGCGGCGCAGCCCTCGGAGGTGGCGGTACTCACCGTAGACGGGCCGATCAACCCGGCAACCGCCGCCTACCTCACGGCCAACCTCCAGAGCGCCGCCGACCGGGGCGACCGGCTCGTGCTCATCGAGATGGACACCCCGGGCGGGCTCGACTCCTCGATGCGCGGCATCGTGAAGGAGATCTTCGCCGCCAAGGTGCCGGTGGCGGTCTACGTGGCCCCCTCCGGGGCGCGGGCGGCCTCGGCCGGTGCGGTGATCGCCCTTTCCGCCGCCATCTGCGCCATGGCGCCGGGAACCAACATCGGCGCGGCGCACCCGGTCACCATGGGGCAAAAGGTCGAGAAAGTCATGGAGGAGAAGATCCTCAACGATGCCGAGGCGTACGTGGAGGGGATCGCCCGCAACCGCGGACGCAACGTGGAACTCGCCAAAAAGATGGTGCGGGAAAGCATCTCGGTCTCCGCCGAGCGTGCCCTCCAGGAGAAGGTGACCGACCTCATCGCCACCGACCGGACCGATCTCCTCAAAAAACTGGAGGGCCGGCGCATCGTGAAGGGGGGCCGGGAAACCGTGCTCAGACTCTCGGGGGCCAAGGTGGTCCTGCACCCGATGGGGAACCGCGACCGCATCCTCAACACCATCGGGAACCCTGACGTGGCCTACGTGCTGATGCTCCTGGGGATCCTCGGCATCTTCTTCGAACTCTCCACCCCCGGCGCCATCTTCCCCGGCGTCATCGGCGGCATCTCGCTGATCCTCGCCTTTTTCGCCTTCCAAACCCTGCCGGTCAACTACGCCGGATTTCTCCTTATCCTGCTCGCCTTCGTCCTCTTCATCGCCGAGATCAAGATCGTCTCGCACGGCATCCTGGCCATCGGCGGGGCGATCGCCTTCATTCTCGGCTCGCTCCTCCTCTTTCCATCCCCGGAGCCGTATCTCCGGGTCTCGCGCTGGATCATCGCACTGACCTGCCTGGCGACCGCCCTCTTCGTAACGCTGGTCATAACCAAGGCGGTCCAGGCGCACCGCCAGCGGCCGATCACCGGTCCCGAAGGGCTCATCGGCACTGCAGGGGTGGCGGAAACCGACGTTGGCGCCCAGGGCAAGGTCCTGATCCGGGGCGAGTACTGGAATGCCCGGAGCAACGAGGCGATCCGCAGCGGTGAACCGGTCGAGGTGGTCGGGGTCGAGGGGCTGCAGGTGACGGTCCGGAAACGAAACGGTACCGTGCCATGAAAAAGCAACCGATCTGGACACCTTCCCCGGAACGGGTCGAGCGCAGCAACCTGATGCGCTTCATGCGCCTGGTCAACGAGCGGCACCGCAGCCGGTTTTCCAGCTACGGCGAGCTTTACGACTGGTCGGTGAGCGAGATTGCTTCGTTTTGGGCCGATTTTTGGGACTTCCTCGGCATCATCGCCTCCAAGCGGTACGACTCGGTCGTGGACGACCCGGGACGGATGCCGGGGGCGCGCTGGTTCGAGGGTGCCCGGCTCAATTTCGCCGAAAACCTCCTCCGCTACCGGGACGATCGGACCGCCATCGTGTCCGGCACCGAAAGCGGAGAGCTTTCCCGCCTGAGCTATGCCGAGCTTTACGCTGCAGTGGCGCGGGTAGCCCAAGCGCTGCGGCGCGCCGGGATCGGGCCGGGAGACCGGGTGGCGGCGCTGCTCCCGAACCTCCCGGAGACCGTGATCGCCATGCTTGCGGCAACCAGCGTCGGGGCGACCTGGTCCTCCTGCTCCCCCGATTTCGGGACCCAGGGAGTGGTGGACCGTTTCGGACAGATCGGGCCGCGGGTTCTCTTTGCCACGGACGGATACCGGTACGGCGGCAAGGAGTTCGACATTCGCGACCGGCTCGCCGAGATCGTGGAGCGGATCCCGGAAATCGAGCAGGTGGTGCTGGTGCCGCAGCTCGTCGACGATGGCGGCAGCGGCGGCGTGCCGCGCTCCACCACGTGGCGGGACTTTACCTCCGGGACCGCCGGCTCGGACCTATCGTTTGCCCAGCTCCCGGCGAGCCACCCGCTCTACATCATGTACTCCTCCGGGACCACCGGACCCCCCAAATGCATGGTGCAGGGGGCGGCCGGAATCCTGATGCAGCAGTTAAAGGAACTGGTGCTCCATACCGATCTCACCCGGGACGATACCATCCTCTACCTCACCACCTGCGGCTGGATGATGTGGAACTGGCTGGTGACATCGCTTGCGGTCGGCGCCACCATCGTTTTATACGAAGGACACCCCTTCCATCCCGACCCCGGGGTGCTCTGGCGGCTGGCGGCCGACGAGGGAATCACCGTTTTCGGCACCAGCGCGCGTTACCTCGCCAACCTGCAGCGCACCCTCCCCTGGCCCGGCCGGCATTTCGATATCACCCGGCTGCGCGCGGTCCTTTCCACCGGCTCCCCCCTATCCGAAGAGACCTTCCGCTACGTCTACCGGGAGGTGAAGAACGACCTCCAGTTGGCTTCCATTTCCGGAGGCACCGACCTCAACGGCTGTTTCGCTCTGGGGAACCCGATCGGGGCGGTGTACCCGGGCGAACTGCAGTGCCGCGGACTCGGCATGGCGGTAGAGGTCTACGACGCGAAAGGGGAACCGGTGGTCGGTGAGGGAGGCGAGCTGGTCTGCCGGGCCTCCTTCCCTTCGATGCCGCTTTATTTCTGGAACGACCCGGACGGCAGCAAGTACCGCCGGGCCTATTTCGAAAAATTCCCGGGGGTCTGGACCCACGGCGACTGGTGCACCCTCACCGAGACCGGCAGCATGATTATCCACGGACGCTCCGACGCCACCCTCAATCCCGGCGGGGTGAGGATCGGAAGCGCCGAGCTCTACCGACTTATGGAAACCTTTCCGGAGGTGGCGGATAGCCTGGCCGTCGGCCAGCGCTGGGAGGGGGATGAGCGGGTGATCCTCTTTTTAAAACTTGCCGGCGGGGAGCTGAGCGAGGATCTGCAGGAGCGGATCCGGCGGGCCATCAAGGAGCAGCTTTCGCCACGGCACGTTCCGGCGAAGATCCTGGCGGTGGCGGACATCCCCTACACCCGGAACATGAAGAAGGTGGAACTGGCGGTGCGCCAGACGATCCACGGGGAGCCGGTCCCGAACCGCGAGGCGCTCGCCAATCCGGAGGCGCTGGAGCTGTTCCGGGATCTGAAAGAGTTGCAGAGTTGATTTGAGTAGCCGGCAATCTCGATGATGAAAAAGGGCGCAGCATGCTGCGCCCCTACGGTATCGGATCCATCTCTCCTTAAGACCCTTCTTTCCCTTCCCCACCAACTCCGTCTTGAACGCCACGCAACAACCTGGGCCGACCGCCTCCGCAGGCGATATCCCCTTTTCTCCGATTCCAGCTCGATGATGTCGTCAATCGCGCCCGGAAGCGCGTTCCCACCGGGTATGCGCCGGTCCGGCCCGGATCGGCATCTGGGGCTATCGGCGGCTTTGCCGCGCCCCTCCTGCCAAGACGGGGGGCGGGAGCGCCTGCCGAAGGTCAGCGCGGCACGAAATAGACGTCGGTCGGTTTGAACTTGCTGTTGCGGATGAACCGCGCCCAGACCGGCATGCCGATGTAGACCTCCTCTGGCTCCGCGCCCACCAGCCGGGACAAAAACAGCGTGTCGACCCCGTCGAACTCCACCAGGATCAGGGTGAACGGGGTCTCCTTCAAAAAGGCTTCGCCACCGAAGTGACAGGTGGTGAAGGTATGGACCCTCCCCTCCCGCGGCAGTTCGAACCATTCAGTCTTGCCGCCGCACTCCATGCAGATGCCCCGCGGGGTGGCAAAGCGCCTCCCGCAGGAGGTGCAGTGGCTTCCCAGGAGCTTTCCTTGGGACAGCCCGACGAAAAAAGGGGAGTCCTGCGCGTAGCTGTGCAGGTAGTCGATCTCGTAATGGTATTTCTGGATGATGGGATCGGTATTGAAAAGAACGGTTCCGTCCTGGGTCTCCGGCAGTTGGTAATGTTTGTCCATGGTTACACCCTCTCCAGGATCGATACGGTGATGTAGGTTCCGGTGCCGGCATGGCTGTGGATGAGCCCGCGCCGAGCGTCCGGGATCTGCAGGGTGGTATCGCGCAGGTGCTTGCCGATGGTCCCCTGCAACTGCCAGAAGGCGAACACCGCCTGCATCAGGCCGGTCGCCCCGACCGGATGCCCGCAGGCCAAAAGCCCCCCCGACGGGTTGACCGGAAGCCGGGGCCACTGCTCCGAACCGGAGAAGGAAAGACCGTAGTCGAGGTTGGGGAGAAACGGAGCCCCGGAGTCGACGTAGCTCCCTCCTTCGCCGTAACGGCAAAGCCCGAGATCCTCGCAGGTCTGGATCTCGGAGGAGGTGTAGGCATCGTGCAGTTCGACGAAATCGAGCTCTTCCCCCGGGTTCCCGATGCCCGCCATCTCGTAGGCAAGCTTCGCCGCCATCCGGCCGCCCCGGAAGGAGTGGACGCCGGGATACTTGAGGTCGGCATACTCCTCTTCGGTCTCGTGCGGGAGGAGGATCACCTTGCCGTGCGGGCGGTCCGCCATCCGCATCGCGTCGGTCCCGCTCCCTACCCCGGTGACCTTTACCGGGGTCCCGCCGAACCGCTGGGCCACCTCCTCGGAAGCGAGCACCACCACCGCGGCACCTTCCGACATCTGGCAGATGTCGAGAAGGGTGAGCGGTGTGGCCACCATCAGCGCCGAGCGGACCTCGTCGATGGTCAGCTTCCCGGGGCGCTGGGCGTAGGGGTTGTACAGCGCGTTTGCGTGGTTCTTGATCGAGACCTTCGCCATCTGCTCGACCGTGGTCCCGAACTCATGCATGTGGCGCTGGACCATCATCGCATAGTAACCGGAATAGAAGCCGCCGACCGGGAAGTCGAAGTTGGTGTCGGAGGCAAGGGCGATGAATTCGTTTCCCTTCCAGGTGTTCACCCGCCCCATGGTCTCGAACCCCATGGCGAGGCAGCAGTTGAGCCTGCCGGAAGCGACGGATTCCCAGGCGGACTGGAAACAGAGCCCCCCGGTCGCCCCGCCCCCCTCGACCCGGCGCGACGGTTTGGGATCGAGCCCCAGGTAGTCCTGGACCATCGCCCCCGCCATGAGCTGCCGGGTAAAGTGGTCCGAGAAATAGGAGCAGACGCTGCCGTCGATGGCATCCCGGCTCAGGCCGGGAAGATCGGCAAGGGCATACTCGAAGGCGTCCGCCACCATCTTGCGGAAATCGCTTTGCGGGTGGGCCTTGGCAAACTTGGTGATCCCCCCCGATATCATGTAGACCGGTCTCATGGCTTTCCCCCCTCCCCAAGCATCTCCCGGGAGATGATGGTCCGCTGGATCTCGGACGTCCCCTCCCCGATCTCGCACAACTTGGCCTCCCTCAGGTAACGTTCCACGGCAAAGGCCCTGGTATAGCCGTAGCCGCCATGCATCTGGACCGCTTTCAGCGCGGCGCGCGTCGCCGCTTCCGAAGCGTAGAGCTTCGCCATCGACGCCTCCTTGGTGAAACGTATCCCGCGGTCCTTCATCTGCGCCGCCCGCATCACCAAAAGGCGCGCCGCATCCAGTTCCGTCGCCATGTCCGCGATCATGAAACGCAGCGCCTGGAACTCGGCGATCGGGTGCCCGAAGGCGTTTCGCTTCTTGAGGTATGTCAGGCTGTCTTCCAGGCAGGCGCGCCCGATCCCCAGCGCCATCGCGGCGATCCCCACCCGACCGGCATCGAGCACGTGCATCGCCTGGTGAAATCCCTGGTTCTGGGCCCCGATCAGGTTTTCCTTGGGGAGCCGCACCGCCCGCAACATGAGCGCCACCGTGTCGCTGGCCCGGTAGCCGAGTTTGTCGAGGTTCTTCCCTTTACCAAGCCCCTCGACATCCCCGGGGACGATGAAGGCGGAAAGTTTGCCGGAAGTCCCGGCGGGATCGGTCACCGCCATCACCACGAGAGTGCCGGCCCGGGAACCGTTGGAAATGAAGTACTTGTTGCCGTCCAGGCGCCATCCCTCACCGTCGGCCACCGCCATGGTGCGGATACCGGCGGCATCGCTTCCGGCATCCGGCTCGGAAAGGGCCCAGCCGCCGAGCTGCCGCCCGCTCACCAGCGGCGCGAGATACTTTTCCTTCTGTTCCTCGGAGGCAAAAAGATCGATGTGCGTCGCACACAAGGTATGGGCCAGCAGCGTAATGGCAATGGAAGCATCCACCCGGGCCAGTTCCTCCACCACGATCACGTAGCTCGCGAAGTCGCGCCCTCCCCCGCCGAACCGGGTCGGAAAGATCAACCCGAAAAAGCCCATCTGCTGCAGGGTCCGAATCTGGTCGGCCGGGAACTCGCCGGTGGCATCACGTTGTGCTGCCCCGGGCGCCAGTTCGGAACGGGCAAACTCCCGAACCAGGTTCCTCAGTTTCAGCTGTTCGTCGTTTAACTCCAGGCTCATCGGTGCTCCCCTCCGGATGCTTCTAGTTAATGAGTACCGCGGTCAGTGCGTTAACATTAAAAGCAGCATCCGCCGCGGTGCACCAATTATAATGGGCAACTTCAGCATCTCAATGTGTGGGGAAAAGATTGGGGGCGTTACCGAAAGGGCTCACCGAGGGTGAGTGAAGGGGAATGACCGCGGAGGGGATTTCCTGCCGGAGCGACGTTGCGGTCGCGATCGGGTCTAGCTGAATGCGAGGTAGCGGCCGACCAAGTGGGAGCGCCTTCCCAAGCGAGTAAACGGGAGGACCCCCTAGCGCCGCCTTCGGCGGATCGCGCCTGGAAAGGCGCTCTCACCTTAGAAAAGGACGTGCACCAGTCATAAAGGCAGGCGAGATCAGGACATCGGCAACTGAACCGGGAACTGCCGGGACATGGCGCGGATGAAGTTCCGGACCCGCTGGGCATTGGTGCCGACATCGCTGATGCCGACCCGCGATACCGAACGGATGTCCAGAAGGGACCGCTTCCCGGCGGGGGTGATCCGGATGACGACGTCATCCTTGAAGCCGAACCAGAAGGTCGTATCGGTTGCCTCGATCCTGCCGTGGACCGGATCCATGGCGACGATCTGCCAGCCGAGATCCTGCACCTCCCCAACCGCGTGCTTGAAGGCCTGCTCGGCGGGAACCGGAAGGACGAGGGTCCTGATGTCCGGGTACGCCTCCCGTTGCTGGACGGCAACCGATGCACCCGGATAGGGAACCGGACCGCCCCGGTAGGGGATGACGGCGTCGAATTCCGGCGGGGTGGCGATATCGGTCGTAATATCGTGGATCTTCGGATAACGCATGGCATTCATCTTCCAGGAGAACGGGAGGCCGAAGGCGAGAACCCCACAGGCGATCGCGACCAGGGAAATGAGCACGCCCCGCAGCCATTCCTGGCGGATGGCGATGATGCCGAAGATGAGACCGAGAAGCGCGGTTACGGCGCCGGCCACGGCGGCATATTTGAGGATGGCGAAACCGGTGCGGAATTGCCAAAGTCCGAACCGGGTGCCGAACCCGGCCGCGACCAAGGCAACGGCCGGAAGCGATCCGATCACGGCAAACGCCAGGTATATGCCGGTCGGACGTGAACTTTTCGCGCGCTGAGTGTCGTTTTCCATATGAGCCCCCTTACCATCCTTCCAAGGTGCCCAAATACCGGGAAAGCTGCAGCTGCTTTCGGGTTGCGACCACGGCACCCGAGGCGCTTGCTATCCCTTGACCACGCCCCCGATGACGCCGGAGCCGTTCGGCAGTTGCAGGGGAATCCGCCTCACATAGGTGACACCCGCTTCCGAGAGGAGATCCTTCAGTTCCCCCTCGCTGTAGGCCTGACCTTGGGAGGTACCGATCAGCATATTGAGCGAGAACAGGGTCGGGAATAGCGGACCGTCCTTGGTGTCGTCCAGGACGAACTCCTGCACCAGGATCAATCCCCCCGGCTCCAGGGTCTTTACCGCCTTTTTCAAAAGCTGCCGGCACCCTTCCGGTCCCCAGCTGTGCAGGATGTGGGAGAGCCAGGCGACATCGAACCCGCGCGGCAGCTCGTCGGTGTCGAAGTCCCGCGCGACGAACTCGATCCGGTCCGAGAGGCCGAAGCTCGCCACCGTCTTCTCGGCAAAAGCGCGGGTCGTGGGGAGATCGCAGATGACCGCGCTCAGCTCGGGGTTCTCCCGGCAAAAGTGAATCGCGTAGGTTCCCGGACCGCCGCCGAGGTCGAGCAGCCGGCGCCGTCCCTTCAGATCGATCTGCGGCACGATCTTCGGGGCAAGTTGCATGGCGAGATTGAACATTCCCATCAGGAAGCTTTCCTGCTCGGAAGGGTCGCTGTCATGGGAGGAAGGAACCCGGACCTTGGAGCCGGTCCGGACCGCCTCGTCCAGCCGCCCCCAGCTGGCAACCAGGTGATGGTGATGCATGATGATGTGCCCGAGATACTTGGGAGACGACTGGGACAGGTATTCGTTGGCAAAGGGGGTGTTCACGTAGGTGTCGCCCGACTTCTCCATCAGGCCCAGGCCGCACATCGCGTTGAGCAGCATGGTGAGCCCCCGGAGATCGCAGCCGCATTTGCGCGCGATTTCGGTCGCGGCTTGCGGCGTCGCGGCGCAGGTGAAGACCTTGAGCTTGACGGCGGCATGGAGGGCACAGGTGCTCCAGTAACTGCCGGAGAGTTCGAGAAGTTGCGCTGGGGTCCAGGATCTGTTTTCCAAGGCTTGCTCTCCTTTTCCTGCATTTTCTTTCAGCATCCACCTTTGCGAGGTGGGATGTCAATTTCGTTGGAGCCCGTCAATCTAATGAGACGTGCCGCCGGGTTAGTCAGTGTACAGAGGATTGCCCGCAAGTCAAGGCGCTGCCACCTCAAATGAGGCAGGGGGTGGATTATTTAAGGCACGCTAATGCGGCTTCGTATCCTGTCCCCGCACGGTGTCCACCAGGATTACCGAACCTTACGCACCTGCCGCCATCATGGCATTAGGTTTGCTTAATCTTGGAGCGAAACAGGCACTTTTATAAAAACGGAGGTTTGGAGATGAAAAAGGTTCTATCTTCTGTAGTCTCGGCAATCGTCGCGGTATCCCTGGCATCCATCGTCTTCGCCCAGACCGATACCTCCCCCACCACCAATACCGGCGAGACGGCCGGCAGCACCGGGAACCAGATGCAGCAGACCCAGCCGACCAAGAAGCATAAGAAACACAAAAAAGCGCATAAAAAATCCAAGAAGAAAGCAAAATCGAAGCAAGGTGCCACTTCCGGCATGGGTCCGGGGAGCACCGGCACCTCCGGCACGATGGGCGGCACCAGCGGTGGCACCCCCAGCGGCACCGGCGGCACCCCCGGCGCGCCGGGCGGGAGCACCGGCTCCGACACGGGCAGCCCCGCCGGCGGCGGCTCCTACGGCGGCGGGCAGTAGGGCGCTGGAATCAGGGGGCTGAAGAGTTTCTTTCGGTGCCGGCGGGCAGCCAACACTTCAAATGCCTTCCAAAACCTCCCAAACCGTCGGTCCTGAAAGGAAAAAGGCCACATCTTTCGATGTGGCCTTTTTTTATTGGCGCTCCCTTCACCAAGGATCCCTCCCCCGTGAAGGGGAGGGAATGGCCTTTGGAGGATGGAGTTACTTCTTCTCCGGAGCCGGGACCTTGATCTCGTGCTCCGGGTGGAACATGAGTTTTTTCTGGCCGCGGTTGTTGGTGTACTTGGTAAGCTCCAGGTCGACCTTGGCCGGGACCTCGATGCCGGCCCGGTTCAGGGCCAGCCGCAGCGTCACCTCGGCAGAGGCGGCAAAGCGCGCCGCGTCGTTGAGAACGCGCATGGTCTCGCCGGGGTTGTGGAAGCCGATGGAGTTCTCGGCACCGATGAAGATCAGCCGGTAGAAGGCCTGCTCGTACTGCTCGCGTGCCTCGTTGTAGAAGGAACGGTCGATCGGCTTGCCGGCAGCGGCCGCATGGTTGGCGATTTCGAAGATCTTGGCCACGGTAGCGGTCTGGTAACCGGTGCGCAGGTACAGGCTCATGGTGGCGTCCTGGATCTCGAAAATCTTCCGGCGCAGCTGGTCGGGGGTCTCGGTGTGGCAGGCGGCGCACGCCTTCAGGTCGGCCTTGAGCGGGCTCATGACGCGGTGGTCCGCCACCTTCTGGCCGTTGACCGTGACCTGCGGCATGTGGCAGTCGGCGCAGGTGACCCCTTGGTTCCAGTGCGGGCTGTTGTTGGAATAGAGCTCGTATTCCGGATGACGGATGAAGCCGAGCTTGAAGCCGGTAACGCTCTGGGTCCACTCGCCGTTGGCCGGGTTGCTCTTGATGAACTTGATGATGTTTTCGATGCTGATGTTGCCGACCTTGCTGCCGGCCCACGGGAAGACCACGTCGGTGGAATGCATCTCCTTATCCTTCGGGATGCAGTAGCTGACGTGGCACTGGGCGCAGACCAGGGTGCGCATATCCTGCTGGGTGAGCTTGCTCTCGTCGACGCCCATCGCCTGGAGCGCCTTGCCGAGGGTGAACCCGCGGGAGATCCGCAGTTTCATCCCTTTGCTGTCGTGGCAGTCGATGCAGGCGACGCCGAGGGTCTGCTGGTCCTTGGGCAGCCGGGCCAGGACTTCCTTGTACGGGGTGGAGAAATATGCCCCGCCCATCTGCTTCTGAAGCGTCGGGGCATACGGAGTCTTGCAGGTCAGGCAGGAACCGCCCGCCTTGATCCGGCCCGGATCAACTTCGAGCTGGTCCTGGACCATGAAGTAGTGGCCGCGCGGTTCCTTGTACTCGGACCCGAAGCCCCACCCGTTGTAGAGAAGGGCCAGGAATGGATATTCGTCGAGCTTGTCCGGGCGCGCCTCACCGACGTCGTACCCTTTTTTGTAGCGGCTCTTTCCGGCCGGGGTCGGCTGGCCGGTCGACTTCCACATATCGTACTCGACCGGGTAGACCTTGCCCCAGGCAGCCGGGTCGATGGTCCCTTCCGGAATCTCCGTCGCCTTCATCGGCTCGACCTTTTGCTGCGAACATCCCGCCCACAGTGCCGCAACGACAAACATCGCGGCGATCCCACTTCTCGTTACCAGTTTGTTCATCCGTTCCCTCCCTTTGCTGTTGTGTCCACGTTCGTCTCTATGCCATTGGACCAATCCGGTCCCAATAATCCGGGGGGCAGATTATCAGGGCAAAAACATCAGTTCTTTGACTAACGTCAAGGAAGCATGAATTTTGTAAGAAAGGTGCAATCGAGTCGTTACCTTCCCCAGTTCGCCCCGGCGGCAAACGCCATGCAGCGTTCGAAGACGTCGTAAGTAAGTTCGGGAGGATCGATTCCCTCGGTGGCGACATCGGTGTGGCGGCGCTCGAAATTGCGGATGTCGGACAGGTACGGCCGGTACGGTTCCACGAACTTGTCGAAAAGCGCCTCCGCCGGGTTGGGCGCAAATCCTTCCGGGGCCGGACCGTAGTGAACCTTGATCCCGCGAATGTTGAGAAACCGCTCGCAGTAGCACGCCAGCTCTTCCATGGATACGGGGCGGTTGCTGGTCAGATGGTAGATCGTGTCGCTGTCGGGCCGATCCAGCACCGCCAGCACCGCGGCAACGAAGTAGTCGATGGGTATCAGGTTCACGGACCCCCTCCGGGGGAGATGGATACGCAGCGGAAGGTGCAGGGTCCCGTCAGCGTCAAGGTAGATGCCGTGCCGGCGGGCCTTCTCCCCCCCCAGCTCCCGGATCTCCTTCAGATAGATGTCCCGGATGGCGCTCAGAGAACGGACGTGGTGGTAAAGGGCGGTGAAGCGGGTCGCCTGCCCGGTGCGGGAGTCCCCGTAAACGATGGAGGGGCGCAGGATGGTGTAGGGAATGCCGAGCCGGCTGCACTCCTCGGCGACGTCGCGCTCGGCCCACGCCTTGGTCTCCTCGTAGACGTTGGCGTGCCTTGCCGCGATCACCGGAGCTTCGGGACAGCTGGAGGTCTCGGCACCAAAGACGTAGGCGGTGGATACGTAGTGGAAGTAGGCCGCGCGGCTGCGGCGGGCGAGCTCGATGATCGATGCGAGGCTTCGGACGTTGGTTTGGATGGAGGCCAGCCGGTTCGTCTCGGAGAACCGGGTGTCGGAGGCGCAGTGCAGAAAATGGGTGGCTTTCAGGCAGACGCCGGCGTATTGGTGCCAGTTGAGCCCGCACGAAGGGTCGGAAAAATCGGCTTCCAGCACGTCGACCTGGTGCTTCTTCGGTGTGGCCCCCAACGATGCCAGCAGGGCATCGACCCGCTCCCGCAGCGGCCGCGTCCCCTGCGGCCGCCCCAGGATAATGAGCCGGTCCCCCCGCTGGACCAGCGCCGCCATGAGATGGCTGCCCAGAAACCCGGTGGCACCGGTCATGACAATGGTTTCGTTCGAGTCGGTCATGGTCGCCCCCTTAGCAGTAGAGCAGGTTTTCCATCCGGCAGACCCCCTGGTGCAGCAGGTAGCGCAACCAGCGGATGGTCCCGGTCTTCGCGGCGTACTTCTCGATCACCGCTCCAACCTCGCCGGCCGCCACCCGGAAATCGGCGATCTGCGCCGGGTCGGTGTGATCGACGAAGTAGTCGTACTCGAACATGCAACGTTTCCCGTCGTCCACCGGGGTGATGAAACCGAGATCGTGCTTGATCCCGTGTTTCGCGGCAATTGCGGCGAACTCGCGGACCAGGACGCCAAGGAGCTCCGCTTCGAGCGGCAAATACACCAGGATCGGAAAGAAATGCTTTTCCCGCCCGATGCGGGAACTGGTGACCCGGAACATGTTGAGCCAGACCAGGTCGGTCATCTCGCTACCGGCGTAAAGCTCGGCATAGAAAGAGCGCAGATCGGGATCGACCTCCTTAAGCAGCGCCTCCGGGGACGGACCCAGCGCGGTTTCGGCCAGTTCGCTGAAGCCCTGGATCTTGAGATAGGAAAATGGTTCCTCCTGGGAGACCTCGGTAAGGAGTTCCAGCCATTCCGCCGCCCCCAGTGCGTTGAGACCGAGGTTGAGGGTCCGGAAGAGCTTCTGGTCGATCAACGGGCGCCCCATATCCGCCACCGACCTGAGGGCATGGCGGTCCCCCAGCACGACCACGAGGTATTCCATCCCGAGCTTCGTTGAAAGGGTCTCCTTCACGGTAACCGCCTGCGCCTGCGTCGGAGAGATGAATGAGGAGACGTACTCGGCGCCCAGGATGCCGATCCCGAAACCGATGCGTCGCACCGCGCAGTCCCGGGCAAAGGCGACGGCGTCGTCGAGGCCCTGGAAGGGGACCAGGACTCCCGCTTCGTCGTCGCTCCGCGGGTGGAGCTTGATGGTGGCGGATGTGCAGACAAAGCGGCTTTCCTGGTCGGTCATCTGGAAAGCGAACAGGTTGGGAGCCTCCTTGTCGTTCAGGGAAAAGCGCCTCCCCTCCCGGGAGACGAACTCGGCATCCACCACGTTGCTCGCGCAGGTGCCGTAGGCGGTCGACAGCAGGGAAAGGATGCCGGAGGTCATGATGCTGGAGATAACCGAAGCGGCGCCTTCGGCGACGCAGACCCGGTAGCCGCGCCGCACCGCCTCGCTTTGGAGCTCGAACGCGGTAACGCCGGGGCCGATGCGCGCCGTCCAGTTCTTCTCGTCGAACTCGATACGCTTCATCCGGTTCATGTCGATGATGGCGCCGTCCCCCAAGGCAAAACCGAGGATATTGGTGCCGTTGCCCCGGACGGTCCAGGCAATGCCGTGTTCCCGGAACAGGGCGAGGAGCGCCGCCACCTGTTCGGCCGACTCGGGCAGGACCACGTAGCGGGGAATGCGCTGGTCGGCAAGCGGGCAGGGATCCGTGGAATAAGTAACCGTGACCGCGGGATCGCTGTCGGCCCACCGGGAGCCGACGATGGCGCGGATCTCAGCGAGCAGGGGATCGGCATCGGAAGCGGCGCGATCCGGCTGCGGATGCCCCACGACGAACCGTTTCAGCGCCCTCATCACCGCGGTGGGACGCATCCCCGTCACGAAATAGCATTGGTAATCGCATTTGCCGCACAGGGTGCAGCCATCGGCGATCTCCTTTGCCCGTGCGGTGACGGGTATCTTCCCTTCGGCCAGCGCGGCATAAAGGAGCATCCTTCCCTGGGGATAGTAGGCGACGAAGCGTCGATCGGCACCGGACTCGCAGATTCCGGTGCCCAGAAAGTCGATCTTGCACATGGCATACTGACGGCACCCCTTCGCCATCTGCAGCGCCTGTTCCGCGCTCACCTCAAGACAATCCATTGGTGCTCCTTATTGATTCACCGTTACCTCCCTCTCCTTCCAGGAGAGGGTCGGGGTGAGGATGGGGTTGAGTCGCTGAGTTCGCCCTCTATTATGGCTCATTGCTCATTGCTCCTCGCTTCACCCCGTATCCCAGATACATGAGCTGGAGCGAGTCGCACTCCACCAGGCCAAGCCGGCTCCCCATCTCGGTCATCGAGATCCTGCCCTGCGCCCTCTGGTACAGCTGCCACAGCACCTGCCACAGCGGCCGGTTCGGCTTCAGCCCCCGATGTTCCCGCCAGGTTATCCCGCTTTGCGCCAAAAGCCCGCGCAGCTCCTGCGGCTTGATGAACATCTCCCAGACGTGCAGCCGCGGGGGAAGGTAGGCGAATTGGGACCACTCCTGCGAGACCTTGATCGCCATCAGCCAGCTGGCGACGGTCCGGTTGATCGTGTCGTAACAGAAGATTCCCCCCGGCTTGAGGACCCGCCCTATTTCCGAGATCACCGCCGGAAGGTCCCGGACGTGCTCCAGCACATCGCAGCAAAAAACGGCATCGAAGGCGCCATCGGCGAAGGGTAGCCGCTCCCCGCTCCCCCGCAGGTAGTCGATAGCGAGACCGGCACCGGCGGCGTGGCGGGAGGCGACGGCAATCGAGGCGGCCGCCGGGTCGATACCGGTCGTGGCAAATCCCATCCGGGCGATCTCCTCGCAGAGGATTCCGCCGCCGCACCCGACTTCCAGGGCGCGCCTGCCGGCCAGATCGGGCCCCAGGGCCCGGCCTACCACCCGCCGCAGATAACCGACCCGGGCGGGGTTGAGCGAGGTGGTCATGAGAAAAAACGGCGAGTCCGGCCCCCACCAGGAGTCGGACTCGTCGTCATATAACCCGTTGTCGATCCGCTCGTAGATACGTTGCGGCACCGCCGCCATGCTACGGGGCCTGCAGGGAGACATAGAAGGTCTCCTTGCCGCGCTGCACCAGGAGCAGGACCGGCTCGCCACTCGTCCCTTTCCGGATCTGTTCCTGGTACTGGGCGAGGTTTCGTACCGGGACCCGGTTCACTTCCTTGATGACATCTCCCGCCTCGATCCCCGCATCGTCGGCAACGCTGCCGGAGGCGACGTCGGTGACCACGACCCCGGCATTTTCGGTCAGGCCGAAACGCTCGCGCAGCTGGTCGTCCAGGTTGGAGAGCTTCATCCCGTACCCCTCCGCGGGTGCCTCACCGGTGGCGGCGCGGGCATCGGTCAGTTCGGCAACCTTGACCGGCGTGCGGATCTCTTTTTTGTCGCGCAGAATCGTCACCTCGACCTGTTTCCCGACCGCGGTTTCCGCGACGACGCGGGGGAGATCGTTGGAGCTCTTCACCGGCCTGCCATCGAAGGCCAGGATGATGTCGCCCCGCTTGATCCCGGCGCGTGCGGCGGGGCCTTCGGGGATGACGTCTCCCACCAGGGCGCCGCGGGTATCCTTCATGCCGAAGGCCTTGGCTATCTCCGGGGTAACGCTCTGGATGCTGACCCCGATCCAGCCCCGGGTCACTTTCCCTTTTTCCCGCAACTGGGTCATCACCGACTTGGCCAGATCGCTCGGGATGGCGAAGCCGATCCCCTGCCCTCCGGATACGATCGCCGTGTTGATCCCGACCACCTCCCCGCGCAGGTTGACCAGCGGTCCGCCGCTGTTGCCGGGGTTGATCGGCGCATCGGTCTGCAGGAAGTTGTCGTAGGGGCCGGAGCCGATGACCCGACCGGTGGCGCTGATGATCCCCTGGGTCACGGTGAGTTCGAGCCCGAAGGGATTTCCTACCGCGAGCACCCAGTCGCCGACCCGCATCTTCTCGGAGTCCCCCAGGGTCAGTACCGGCAGGTTTTCAAAGCCGGAGGTTACCTTGATCAGGGCGAGATCCGTCTTCGGGTCGCGGCCGATTACCCTGGCTTTGAGCTCCCGCCCGTCGGAGAGCTTCACCTTGATCTCGCCGGTCCCCTCGACGACATGGTTGTTGGTCAGGATGTAGCCGTCCCGGCTGACGATGACCCCGGAACCGAGGCTCTGCTGCTTCATCTCGCGGTCCGGGGTATCGCCGAAGAAATGCTTGAAGAACTCGTCGAAGTTCCCCCCGTCCCGGTCACCGAAATAATGCCGGAAGGGGTTCCCCGGGACCTTGACGGTGGTGGTGGAACTGATGTTTACCACCGAGGGACGGACCCGCTCGGCAAGATCGGCGAACGAATGCGGGAAACCCACCTGGGCGCCGGCCGGTACCGAGAGCGCCACCAGGTGCAACCAGATTCCCAGGATGATGAGGGTGCCTGTCCGGAAAAAGGTGCAGGGGAAATTATGAGTAGCCATCATGCTCTCCTTTAATTACTTCAGCAGGCACTGTCGTAGGGTACCGTAGGTTGTTATTATTGCAATCCGCGCCGTTGGCCGTTGCGGCCGATGGATCAAGCAGACACCGGGCTCGCGCGCTGGCAAAACGCCGCCGCCTCCGGATGCCGGCAAAGGCAATCAAACCCGAAGGGCCTGATGTATTTGCAATCGAGGAACTCGATGAGGCAGTAGTAAACTTCCTGATCACTTCCCGGAACCCGGACTCCGAGCGGCTGCGTACGGCAGAGCGCGATGTCGGGTTCCACCTTTTCCTGGAGCTCATGTCCTGTAGTCATGGTTAACCTCGGAAATTTTGATCAGGCCATTGTAATAATTTTTTAATGGTTGTAAACCGAACCGGCGCTTATGACGCTGAGGAGGGAAAAAGGCCCCCAAGGAGCGGGCTGCAAGGAAGGAGCAATCATGCCGACGATGAATTTGACCGCAAACTGCGAGGTATTTCGCCTCGTTACCTCCCTTTTTCTATGCCTCTCCGTCTCGTTTCCGGAGGCGGGCGCGGCCGCCGAGCCGACCATCGTGGCGGTCGGCGACTCGCTGACCGCCGGTTTCGGGGTCGCCAAAGAAGATGCCTATCCTGCCCTTTTGGAAAAGAAACTGCGCCAGGCCGGCTACCGGTATCGGGTCGTCAATGCCGGGGTGAGCGGTGAGACGACCCGGGGCGCCCTCTCCCGGATCGACTCGATCCTGAAACTCCACCCGGAGATCGTGATCCTGGAATCGGGCGCCAACGACGGCATGCGCGGCAGCGACCCGCAGCTGATCGAAAACAACCTCGACACCATCGTCACCCGGCTGCAAAAAGATCATGTGGTCGTGGTTTTGGCGGGAATGGAGATGTTTCCGGCGCTGGGAAGGGATTACGCAGGGAGCTTTGCAGCGGCCTACCGCAGGGTCGCCGAAAAACACCGTATCATCGTCATCCCGTTCTTCCTCAAACGCGTTGCCGGAGATCCCGCTCTCAATCAGGGAGACCTGGTCCATCCCACCGCGGCCGGATACCGCATTGTCACGGAGACGGTTTATCCCTATGTGGTTCAAGCGATTGAAAAGGCACGCGATGCGAAATAGACCAGTGATTTTGCCCTGTGACTGCAGGGTGGAAAAATCAGCCTGAAGGCCCCCTCTTTTCTTGCTTTTTTCGATCGTTTCAAGTAAAAATGTTCCGTTTTATTGGGCACCAACGGACATATGCAATTGTGGGCCTTCCACGCATTCGATAGAAGTTCCTGACGCACCTGCCTTTTTAGACCTAAGTCCGTGTCCTATCGCAGCAAATTACCGCCAGGCCAACTGAACTTCCGCCTAATTCGCCGGAACAGGAGATCCGTTTGAATCAACACGCACCCGGGAATGTCGTGGCCGTTCGCCCTGCCTCAAAAGAAGGCATCGGCGTCTGGAGACCCGACACCTCCTCCGGCTCCCACTCCGATTGCTCTATCATCGAGGCGCTCCGCACCCTGGGACGCCCGCTTTACCTGGTACGCCACGACGGCCTGCTGGTCCCCCGCACCGACGGCTGCGCCGAGCTCGGCTCCGCCGCCGAAGACGGGCTGCCGCTGGTCGGGTACGCGCCCGCGAGCCTTCCCGAAGAACTGGGCGATCCCACCTTCCGCAGCGAACTCGGTCTCAAGTACGCCTACGTGGGCGGCTCCATGGCCAAGGGGATCAGCTCCGCCCACCTCGCCGAGGAGCTGGGGCGCAACGGCATGCTCGGCTTTTTCGGCGCCGCCGGTCTTCCGCTGCGCCAGGTCGAGGAGGCGATCGACCGCCTCTCCGCTTCGCTCAAGGGACTCCCCTTCGGTTTCAACCTGATCCATTCCCCCCACGAGCCGGACCTGGAACGCGACCTGGTCGAGCTCTACCTCGAAAAAGGGGTGCGCCTGGTCGAGGCCTCGGCCTTCCTTTCCATCACCCTGCCGCTGGTCCGCTACCGGACCGCCGGCATCGCCCGCGGCGCCGACGGGAGCATCGTCACCCCGAACCGGATCATGGCCAAGGTCTCCCGCGAGGAGCTGGCCGCGAAGTTCTTCGCCCCCCCTCCGGAGAAACTGCTGCGCGAACTGGTCGCCGCCGGGAAGATCACCGCTGAACAGGCCGAACTCGCCGCCCAGATCCCGCTGGCGCAGGATGTCACCGCCGAAGCCGACTCCGGCGGCCATACCGACAACCGCCCCGCCATCGCCCTCTTCCCGACCATCAGCTCGCTCGCCGCGCGGCTCCAGAAGCAGTACGGCTACCGCGAGAAGCTCCGCGTCGGCCTGGGGGGCGGCATCTCCACCCCGGCATCCGCGGCGGCCGCCTTCGCCATGGGCGCCGCCTACATCATGACCGGGTCGGTGCACCAGGCCTGCGTCGAGTCGGGGACCTCGGAGCCGGTGCGCGCCCTTCTGGCCGAGACCCGGCAGGCCGACGTCACCATGGCGCCGGCGGCCGACATGTTCGAGATGGGGGTCACCGTCCAGGTGCTCAAGCGGGGCACCATGTTCCCGATGCGGGCCGCGAAACTCTTCGAGATGTACCGCAGCCACGCCTCGATCGAAGAGATCCCGGCCGCCGAGCGCGAAAAGATCGAGAAGACCTTTTTCCTCGCGCCGCTGGAGCAGATCTGGAGCTCCACCCGCGAATTCTTCCTGAAACGTGATCCTGCCCAGGTCGAGCGGGCCGAGCGGGATCCCAAGCACCGCATGGCGCTGGTCTTCCGCTGGTACCTGGGGATGGCCGCGCACTGGGCCAAAGACGGCGATCCCTCCCGCCGGATGGATTACCAGGTCTGGTGCGGCCCCGCCATGGGCGCCTTCAACGAGTGGGCCTCCGGCACCTTTCTGGAGCCGGCCGCCCAGCGCAAGGCCGCCACGGTCGCCATGAACATCCTTTTCGGGGCGAGCCTCGTGAACCGGGTCAACTTCCTGCGCTGCCAGGGGATCAACCTGCCCGAGGCCGCGCTCGCCGCGGAACCGCTCGAACTTGCCAAAATCAAGGAGTACCTTTGTTGAAAAATTCGGATCTGAACGTCTCCCCCAGCGCAGCGCGCCTGGCGATCATCGGCATCGGCTGTCTCTTCCCCAAGGCGGACAACAAGGAAGCCTACTGGACCAACATCGCCGAAGGCATCGACGCCATCAGCGAGGTTCCCGAGACCCACTGGCCGGTCGACGAGTACTATGACGCCGACAAGACGAGCCCGGACCGCACCTACGGCCGCCGCGGCGGGTTCCTCTCCGCGGTCGACTTCAATCCGATGGAGTACAACATCCCCCCCAACGTGCTGGAGGCGATCGACACCTCGCAGCTTTTGGGTCTCGTCGCCGCCGGGCAGGCGCTGAAAGACGCCGGCTACGGGCCGGACCGCAGTTTCGACCGGAGCAAGGCGAGCGTCATCCTCGGCGTCACCGGCACGCTGGAGCTGGTGATACCTTTGGGCGCCCGGCTCGGGCATCCGATCTGGCGCAAGGCGCTCAAGGATGCCGGCGTCGACCCGGCCGTCGCCAACGACGTCGTCGAGCGGATCTCCGACTCCTACGTCCCCTGGCAGGAAAACTCCTTCCCCGGCCTGCTCGGCAACGTCGTCGCCGGCCGGATCAGCAAACAGTACGACCTGGGCGGGACCAACTGCGTCGTCGACGCCGCCTGCGCCAGCTCGTTCTCCGCGATGCACCTCGCCACCATGGAGCTCGCCTCGGGCAAGTCGGACATCGTCGTGACCGGGGGTGTCGACACCTTCAACGACATCTTCATGTACATGTGCTTTTCCAAGACCCCGGCCCTCTCCCCGACCGGCAACGCTAAACCGTTCGACACCTCCGCGGACGGCACCATCCTCGGCGAAGGACTGGGGCTCGTGGTCCTCAAGCGCCTGGAAGACGCCGAGCGGGACGGCGACCGGATCTATGCCGTCATCCGCGGCGTCGGCTCCTCCAGCGACGGCAAGGGTGACGCCATCTACGCCCCCAGCTCCGCGGGCCAGAAGAAGGCCCTCCTCAACGCATACCGCAATGCCGACGTCACCCCGGAATCGATTGGCCTTCTGGAGGCACACGGGACCGGGACCAAGGTCGGCGACGCGGTGGAAATAAGCGCGCTGCGCGAGGTGTACGGAAACGCGGAGCGCCCCTGGTGCTGCCTCGGATCGGTGAAGTCGCAGATCGGCCACACCAAGGCCGCCGCCGGCGCCGCGGGCCTCATCAAGGCGGCCCTGGCACTGCACCACCGGGTGATCCCGCCGACGATCAAGGTCCAGCAGCCCCAGCCCGAGGTCGTCTCCGGCGGAAGCCCCTTCTACCTCGCCACCGACAAGCGCCCCTGGCTGACCCCCGCCGGCACCCCGCGCCGCGCCGGGGTCAGCGCCTTCGGCTTCGGCGGCTCCAACTTCCACGTGGTGCTCGAAGAGTACCGCCCGGAAAAGGAGCAGACCGGCTGGAATGGCGACGTCCAGATCATCTCCTTTTCCGGCCCGGACGCCGCCGCCGTGGGCGCAGCCCTGGAGGCCGTCCCCGCCGAAGCATCCTGGCAGGCGATCCGCGACCTCGCCTGCGCTTCCCGCCAGAAATTCAATCCGGCGGACTCCTGCCGACTCGTCCTGGTAGCGGAGCGCTCCCGCGCCAACCTGGGCGCAGTGAAAAAGAACGCCCAGGCCATGCTGGCGAAAAACGGCACCGGGAGCTGGCAGACCCCGGACGGGGCTTACTATGCGACCGGCGCCAAGCCGGGCAAGATCGGCATGCTCTTCCCCGGCCAGGGATCGCAGTACACCGGCATGCTGCGCGATCTCGCCTGCACCTTTCCGGAACTGATCGACACCCTGGCGGCAGCCAACCTCGGCTTCGAACACCCGGAAGGGGCGCAGCTCTCCGACCTGATCTACCCGCCGTCCGCCTTCGACGCCGAGACCCGCACCAACCAGGAGGCCGAGCTGCGCGCCACCCGGGTGGCCCAGCCCGCCATCGGCGCCGTGAGCCTCGGAGCATTGAAGGTGCTCGCCGGATTCGGGGTCGCCCCGGAGGCGGTTGCCGGCCACTCTTACGGCGAACTCACCGCCCTGTGCGCCGCCGGCCGGATCGAAGAGCCGGTACTGCATGAACTCTCCCGGCTGCGCGGCTCGCTCATGTCCCGCGGCAAGGGGGGGATGCTCGCCGTTTCCGCCGAGCTCGCCGCGGTGGAGGCGGTCCTGGCCGAGGAGAAGCTCGACCTGGTGATCGCCAACCGCAATGCCCCGACCCAGTCGGTACTTTCCGGCAAGACCGAGGAGATCACCCGCGCCGCCGCCGTTTTCAAGGCCCGCGGGCTTACCTGCAAGGAGCTTCCGGTGGCCGCCGCCTTCCATAGCGAGCTGGTCGCCGACGCCGCCGCACCGTTTGGTGCCGCGCTGAAAAAAGTTCCTTTGCGCGAAAGCGCCATCCCTGTTTATGCCAACTCCAGCGCCGACCTCTATCCGGCGGCACCGGCCGAGGCCAAGGCGCTCCTCGCTGACCAGCTCGCCCGCCCGGTCCACTTCGTCGCCGAGATCGAGGCGATGTACGCCGCCGGGGTACGGACCTTCGTCGAGGTCGGTCCCGGGGCCCGGCTGACCGGGCTGGTGCAGGCGATCCTTTCCGGCCGCGACCACGTCGCCCTGGCCGTCGATGCCTCCTCCGGCAAGCGTTCCGGTGTAGCCGACCTGGCGCGCACCCTGGCCCAGCTGAGCGTGCTCGGTTTCGAGCTCCGCCTGACCGCCTGGGATGCCGACTACCGCCCGGCCCCGCCGTCCGCGAAGAAGCCGCTTATGACCATTCCGCTCTGCGGCGCCAACTACGTAAAGCCGCGCCCGAAGAAACCGGCCGCGTCCCCGGTCCAGAGGATGGCCGCGCAGGCCCCGGCAGCTCAGGCCACGGTTGCCCCGATCGCGCCGGCAGCACCGGCAGCCCCGATCTCTGCCGCAAGCGCCAACCCGGTGGGAGCGCCTTTCCAGGCGCGATCAACCGCAGCCGCTCCTGCGGCGGCAGTTGCAACCCCGTCCGTTTTCGCCGCCCCGGCCTCCCCGGACGCCCTCACCGCCTCCCTGAACGCCACCCGCGAAAGCATGGCTCTGCTCCAGAAAATGCAGGAGGATACCGCGAAGCTCCATCTGCGCTTCCTGGAAGGCCAGGAGGCCGCCAGCAACACACTGCGCGCCCTCATCGAGCAACAGCGCCTCGCTGCCGGCGGCTTTGCCATCCCGGCACCGATGCCGGCTGCCGCTCCGTCACCGGAGGCACCCATCATTGCCGCACCGGCGGCCCCGGTCGCCGCGGCCCCGGCGCCGGCCCCCGTGGCCGCAGCACCGGCAGCACCGGCGAGTAACCAAGTGGTGGACACCCTCCTCACGGTGATCAGCGAGAAGACCGGCTATCCCCTGGAGATGCTGGAACTCGACATGGGGATGGATGCCGACCTCGGCATCGACTCGATCAAACGGGTCGAGATCCTTTCCGCCCTCCAGGAGCGGCTTCCCGGTTCCCCGGTGATCGGCCCGGAACATCTCGGATCGCTGACCACCTTGGGCCAGATCGCCGACTTCCTCGGCGCCGGTTCCGCTACTGCCGCCGCATCCGCCCCGGCTGCCGCCACTACCGCTCCGGCCACGGCTACCGCGGCTCCCGTCGTAGAGACGCTCCTCACGGTCATCAGCGAGAAAACCGGCTATCCCATGGAGATGCTGGAACTCGACATGGGAATGGACTCCGACCTCGGCATCGATTCCATCAAGCGGGTCGAAATCCTTTCCGCGCTCCAGGAACGGCTTCCCGGCGCCCCGATCATCGGCCCCGAACACTTGGGGACCCTGGCCACCCTCGGCGACATCGCCAAGCACCTATCCGCCGGAATGACGGTCGAAGCAGCACCGGCCACCCCGGCAACGGCAGCGAGCGCGGTAACTGCGCCTGCCGCCCAGGCTCCCGCAGGCTCCGCGGCGGAGATTACCGCCACGTTGCTGGCGGTGGTGAGCGAGAAGACCGGCTATCCCACTGAGATGCTGGAACTCTCCATGGGAATGGATTCCGACCTCGGGATCGACTCCATCAAGCGGGTCGAAATCCTTTCCGCGCTGCAGGAGCGGCTTCCCGGCTCCCCGGCCATCGGCCCGGAACATCTGGGCACCCTGGCCACCCTTGGCGACATCGCAGGGCATTTAGCCGCCGGCGCATCGGCTCCGGTATCGGCTCCGACGGCCGCTGCCACCCACCCGGCCGTCCCGGCCGCCAATCAGGCCGACGTTGCCGCGGTCCTGCTGGAAGTGGTAAGCGAGAAAACCGGCTACCCGACCGAGATGCTCGAACTCACCATGGGTATGGACTCCGACCTCGGGATCGATTCGATCAAGCGGGTCGAGATCCTCTCCGCGCTCCAGGAGCGGCTCCCGGGCTCGCCTACCATCGGGCCTGAGCACCTCGGCACCCTGGCCACCCTGGGGGATATCGCGAGTCATCTCTCGGCTGGTGCGGCCTCAGCCCCGACTGCGGCCCCTGCTCCGGCAGCGCAGGCCGTGCCGACCGCCGCCCCGGTTGCCGCGGCAAGCAAGATAGATGTCGCCGCCGTCCTCCTGGAGGTCGTGAGCGAGAAGACCGGCTACCCTACCGAGATGCTGGAACTCACCATGGGGATGGATTCTGACCTCGGCATCGACTCCATCAAGCGGGTCGAGATCCTTTCCGCGCTCCAGGAGCGGCTCCCCGGTGCCCCGACCATCGGGCCGGAGCACCTTGGCACCCTTGCCACCCTCGGTGACATTGCCGCGTTTCTCGGCGGACCGGCCTCCTCGGCCGCCCCGGCCGTGACTGCTGCCGCCACGCCGGTAGCCGAAGCCCCGGCCGCCGGCGCCGCTCCGGTTGCGGTCGCCCCTCCGGCGCCCCTTCCCGAGCCGACCGGCATTACCCGTAGCGCCGCGGTCCCCGTTCTTTTGGAAGAGGACCCGGAAGCCGCCGAACTCGTCCTTGCCAATGAGGGCGAGATCTGGGTAACCGTCGACGGCGCGCCTTTCAGCGCTGCCCTCTGTGACATCCTGGAGAACCACGGCTGCAACGTCCGCCGCATCGATCCCGCCACGGACGCCAACGTCGCCCCCTCCGGCGCCATGTCCGGACTGGTCGTCTGCGCCCCGGAGGCAGGCACCGACGATGCCTTCCTGAAAAACGCGTTCCTCCTTTTCAAAAACGCCGCGGCACACCTGGTGAAACAGGAAGAAGGAAACTCCGCCGTCTGCGTTACCATCTCCCGTCTGGACGGCGCCTTCGGTTTCGGCACCGGCGCCATTGCCGATCCCCTTTCCGGCGGCCTTGCCGGTCTGGCAAAGACCGCGGCACGCGAATGGCCGGAAGTGGCATGCAAGGCGATCGACCTCGCCAGCTTCCCGACCCCGATCGAGGCGGCCCAGAACGTCGTGCTGGAGATTTTCCAGGGAGGTCCCGTCGAGGTCGCCCTCACCCCGGCCGGCCGCTACGGACTGAACCTTGCCACCCTGGAAACCGCACCGGCTCCCACCGCCGCTCCCGTCAACGAAGGGGACGTCGTGGTGATCACCGGCGGCGGACGCGGCGTCACCGCCGCGGCGGCGGTCGCCCTGGCACAGAGCTTCCACCCGACCCTGGTGCTCCTCGGTCGGACCCCGGAGCCGGCCGCCGAGCCGGAATGGCTCTCCGGACTCTCCCAGGAAAGCGAGATGAAACGGGCCATCATGCAGAACGCTCCCGGCAAGCTCCATCCGCGTGAGATCGAGGTCCGCTACCGCGCCGCCCTTGCGGCCCGCGAACTGCGGGGGACCCTGGCCCAGATCGCTGCAACCGGCGCCAAAGCGGTCTACCGCTCCGTCGACATCCGCGACACCAATGCGATGACCATCCTCCTCGCCGGCATCCGTGCCGAATTCGGTCCGATCCGCGGCGTGGTCCATGGTGCCGGGGTCCTCGCCGACCGCCTCATCGTCGACAAGACCGCCGAGCAGTTCGAAGAGGTCTACGCCACCAAGGTGGCCGGGCTGCGGGCGCTCCTTTGCGCCACCGCCGACGACCCGCTCCGGTTCATCGCCCTCTTCTCTTCGAGCACCGGCCGTTTCGGCCGGGTCGGTCAGGCCGACTACGCGGTCGCCAACGAAGTCCTCAACAAGACCGCCCAGGCGGAAGCGCGCCGCCGCGAGGGTTGCCGCGCGGTGAGCATCAACTGGGGCCCGTGGGACGGCGGGATGGTCAACGCCGCCCTCAAGAAGATCTTCGCCGAGGAAGGGGTCGGGGTGATCGACCTCGCCCAGGGCGCCTCGTTCCTGGTCCGTGAGATCGCCGCCACCGACGCTCCGGTCGAGATCGTCGCCATCGCCAGCATGGAAAAGGGCGTCGTCAAGAAACCCGCTGGCGACCTCCAGCTCTCCGAAGCGTTCGGGCTCAACCTCACCGTCATGGATTACCCGTTCCTCCGCTCGCACGTCCTGGACGGCAAAGCGGTCCTGCCGATGGCGGTGATCGTGGAATGGCTCGCCCACGGCGCGCTGCACGGCAACCCCGGATTCCGGTTCCATGGTTTCAACGACCTCCGCATCTGCAAAGGGGTCGTCTTCGAAGAGCACACCCCGTTCGGGGTGAGCGTCCTCGCCGGGCGCGCGGTGAAGCGCGATTCCTTCTTCGTGGTCCCGGTGGAGCTGGCCAGCGAAGGCGCCAACGGACGCCGCATCTGCCACGCCCGCGCCGAGATCGTGCTCGCCGGCCGGCTGCCGGAAGGTATCCGTTCCATCACCGAAATCCCGTCGACTCCTTACCAGCCCGACGACAGCCTGATCTACAAGACGGACCGCCTCTTCCACGGCCCGGACCTGCACGGCATCGAAAAAGTCGACGGCTGCTCCGCCAAGGGGATCGCCGCGGCCGTCAAGGGGGCCCCGGCACCGGGGAACTGGATCAAGCAGCCGCTGCGCAGCTCGTGGCTCACCGACCCGCTCGCCCTGGACAGCGCCTTTCAGCTGATGATCCTCTGGAGCTTCGAACGCTTCGGCTCCGGTTCCCTCCCCTGCTTTGCCGGAAAATACCGGCAGTTCCAGGACACCTTCCCCAAAGAAGGGGTGCAGGTGGTGGTCCGGGTCACCGGGGAGAGCGCCCACGGCGCCACCGCGGACATGGAGTTTTTGGACCGCAACACCGGCAAACTGGTGGCGCGCCTGGAAGATTACGAATGCGTGATCGATCCCTCGCTGCAGCAGGCTTTCCGGCGTAACCGCCTCTCGGTAGCAGTGGGGGCCGCCTGATCATGCCGCAATCCGCATCGGTCGCTATTGTCGGCATCGGCGGGATCTTCCCCGATGCCCCCGACCTCACCCGTTTCTGGGAAAACATCCGCCTTGCCCAATCCGCCGCCCGGGAAGTACCCGCCGGGCGGTGGCTCATTTCCGCTGACGCCGCCTATTCCCCCGAGGTCGGCGCTCCCGACCGCGTCTATTCCAAGCGCGGCTGCTTCATCGATGCCATCCCCCCGCTCAATGAGCTCACCGGTCTGGCCCTCGACACCGACCAGCTCGAAGGGCTCGACCCCCAGATCCATCTCCTGCTGCACGCCGGAAAACGCGCCTTCGATGCCGGTGTCACCGAGGCTCTGGATCGCTCCCGCGTCGGCGTGATCATCGGCAACCTCGCCCTTCCCAGCGAAAAATCCGGCGCGCTCACCCGCGAGTGGCTCGGCCGCACCTTCGAAGAGCAGCTTCTCGGGCGCGCCCTGGAGGTCCCGGGGACCAACCCGCTCAACCGCTACGTCGCCGGCCTGCCCGGGGGGATCCTCGCCGCCGCGCTCGGCCTGGGGGGTGGCAGCTGCACCGTCGACGCCGCCTGCGCCTCCTCGCTTTACGCCATCAAGCTGGCCGCCGACGAGCTACTCTCCGGCCGGGCCGACGCCATGCTGGCCGGCGGGCTTTCCCGCCCCGATCCCCTCTATACCCAGATGGGCTTCTCCCAACTGCGCGCCCTGTCGCGCCGCGGCATCTGTTCCCCCTTCGACGCCGCCGGGGACGGTCTCGTCGTCGGCGAAGGGGCCGGCATTTTCCTGCTCAAGCGGACCGAGGACGCGATCGCCCAGGGCGACCGGATCTACGGCATCATCCGCGGCATCGGCCTTTCCAACGACATCGGCGGGAGCCTTCTGGCCCCGATGTCCGAAGGGCAGCTCCGCGCCATGCGCGACGCCTACCGCCAGGCGGGATGGGAGCCGCAGGACGCCGACCTCGTCGAATGCCACGCGACCGGAACTCCGGTCGGCGACGCCACCGAGGTCGCCAGTCTCAAGGAACTCTGGGGGGAAAACGGCAAGCCGGGCGAGAAATGCATCATCGGCTCGGTCAAATCCAACATCGGCCATCTGCTGACCGCCGCCGGCTCCGCCGCGCTCACCAAGGTCCTCCTTTCCATGGCTAACGAGATCCTCCCCCCAACGGCAGGGTTCACCACGCCGCAGAAGGGATTCGACCTGGAGAAGAGCCCGTTCGCAGTGCTGCAGGAAGCGCGTCCCTGGTCGCGGCGGGCTGATGGAGTTCCGCGCCGCGCCGCGGTGAGCGCGTTTGGTTTTGGCGGCATCAACGCGCATCTTTTGGTCGAGGAATATCTTCCCCAGCAGCCTCAGGAAGGTTCGGAAGCAGTCGAAATCGCCGCCACCGCTCCCGTTGCCTCCGCAGCGGCCAAAGCTAAGCCCTGCGACATCGCCGTCGTCGGCCTCGATGCCCGGTTCGGCCCCTGGAAAAACCTCGCCGACTTCCAAAGAAGGGTGCTGGGCGGCGACACCGAAACCGCACCGAAGCGCCCCAAGCACTGGTGGGGCGCCCAAAAACAGCAGTGGTTCAAGGACGAACATCTCGCGGAGACGCCCTTTGCCGGTTATTACCTCGGCGAATGCGCCGTCGCCACCGACGCCTTCCGGATTCCGCCCAAGGAAATGGAGGAGATGCTCCCGCAGCAGCTCCTGATGCTGCAATCGGCGGCGGCGGCCATGGCCGACGCCGGGCTTTCCCGCCAGGACAACGAGAAGGCCGGGGTCTTCGTCGGCATCGCGCTGGACCTCAACAGCACCAACTTCAGCTTCCGCTGGTCGATCAAGGAGAAAGCTGGGGCCTGGGCCAGGGAACTCGGGCGCGACGTTACCGAAGAAGAGCTCGCTACCTGGGTTGAATCCCTGCGCGAGCAGGCCGGACCTCCCCTCACCGCCAACCGCACCATGGGGGCCTTGGGGAGCGTCGTTGCCAGCCGGGTCGCCCGCGAGTTCCGGGTCGGCGGGCCGAGCTTCACCATCTCCAACGAGGAAAACTCCGGGGTGCGCGCCCTGGAGACGGCGGTCCGCCTGCTGCAAAACGGCGAGATCGAGCACGCCCTGGTGGGCGCCGTCGATCTCGCCGGTGACCTGCGCGCCGCCCTCGGCCACCACATGGCCCGCCCTTTCTCCGCCTCGGGCATGGCGACGCCGTTTGACCTCACCGCCGACGGCAGCCTGATCGGCGAAGGTGCCGCCAGCGTGGTGCTGAAGCGCCTGGAGGATGCCCAGTCGGCCGGGGACCGGATCTACGCGGTCATCAAGGGGATCGGGGCATCGGGGGGAGATCCGGTCTTGCCGGGAAAGGAAGCCTACGGCAGGGCATTGGAAAGGGCGTACGGCGAGGCGGGCATCGCTCCCGATGCCGTCTCGTACATCGAAGCGCACGGCAGCGGCCACCCCGCCGAAGACCGGATGGAGACGGCCGTTCTTGAGCGCTTCTTTGCGCCCCGGGCGGCAACCGTTCTGGGCGCGCCTTCGTCGGTCGCCGCAGCCGGGAATCCGCCTCCCAATTACCAGAGGCGCTGCGCCGTCGCCAGCGTCAAAGGCGAGATCGGCCACAGCGGCGCCGCCTCGGGGCTGGCCTCGCTGGTCCGCGGCTGCCTGGCCCTGTACCAGGAAATCATCCCGGCCAACCGGCAGATCGAGAGGCCGGTCCCCGCAATGAACGGCGACGGGCCCCTGTACCTCCCCCGCACACCGCGCTACTGGCTGCGTAACCGGGTCGAAGGGCCGCGCCACGCCGGGGTCAGCGTCTTCTCGGTCGACGGCAACTGCGCCCATGTCGTTTTGGAAGGGTGCGATGCCAATCCGGAGCGCAGCGTCGAGGAGCGGGTCGCCCCGCTGGGACCGGGGAGCGAATTCCTCTTCACCATTTCCGGGGCCGACAGCGCCGAGCTGCAGGAGCGGCTCAAGGCCCTGCGGGAAAAACTTTCGGTAAGCTCTGCGGCCGACCTCCCGGCACTGGCCCGTGGTTGGCAGGAAAGCGAACAGCCCCGGTCCGCCAAGGCCCTGGCGGTATCCTTCGTCGCCCGCAGCCGCGAGGATGCCATTGCCCTGGTGGACCTGGGCGCGAAGCGGGTGCTCCAGGGGGACGATGAAGAGATCCCGTGCCACCCGTCGCTGCGTGACCGGCTCTTCTATACGACCAGACCGATCGGCCGCAAAGGCAAGATCGGCTTTGTCTTCCCCGGTTCCGGGAACCATTTTGCCGGCATGGGAATGGAGCTTTCCGCCCGCTGGCCCGAGGTCTACCGGCGCCAGGACGCGGAAAACCAATACCTGCGCGACCAGTTCCAGCCCGAGGAATTCTGGAACGGGCCGCACGCCGGGGACGTGGATGAAAACCACCTGGCGGTGATCTTCGGGCAGGTGGCCGCCGGCTGCGCGACCAGCGATCTCGTGCGCGGCTTCGGGATCCAGCCCCAGGCGGTGATCGGCTACAGCCTCGGCGAATCCGCCGGGCTCTTCTCGCAGCGGGCCTGGAAGGACCGCGACCTCATGCTGTCGCGGATGCGGGCCTCCACCCTCTTCACCCGGGACCTCGCCGGTGAATGCCGCGCCGCCCAGCGTACCTGGGAGGAGCCGGAAGGAAAACCGGTGCATTGGAGCATCGGGGTCGTCGACGCCTCCGCACGCGAGGTGCGTCGCCACCTGAAGAAGATCTCCCGTGTTTACCTGCTGATCGTGAACACCCCGGACGAGTGCGTCGTCGGCGGCGACGTGAAGTGGGTGAAGCACCTGGTAGCGGTGCTCGGGTGCAACTTCTTCCCCCTCAAAGGGGTGACCACGGTGCATTGCGAGGTGGCCCGCGCAGTCGAGGACGCCTACCGCGAACTGCACCTGTTCCCGACCGCCCCGCCGCCGGGCGTTACCTACTACAGCGGCGCCAAGGGGGCTTCCTTCGAGCTCAACCGGCGCAATGCCGCCGAATCGATCGTCGCCAACGCCATAGAGGGAATCGACTTCCCGCAGGTGATCGAGTCCGCCTACCAGGACGGCGTCCGCTGCTTCCTCGAAATGGGCCCCGGTGCCTCCTGCACCCGGATGATCGGTCGCATTCTCGCCGGTCGTCCGCACATCGCCCGCTCGGCCTGCCCCGCGGTCGGCGATCCGTACTCGGCCCTGCTCCGCTTCCTGGCGCAGCTCACCTCCGAGCGGGTGGCCGTCGACCTCCAGCCGTTGTTCGACCGCGGCAGGTACAGCATTGCGGCGGAAGCGGCGGCCGCGCATTCCAAGCCGATGGTGAAGGTGGCAATCGGCTGCGAAGGGTTTGAGGGCAAAGAGCAAAGAGCGGAGCGCAAAGAGCAAAGAACAACGAGCAGTGAGCATGTTTTGCCTACTGCTACGAATCTCGCCGAGGCGTCCCCTCTCCTTCAGGGCAAAGAGCAAAGAGCGATGAGCAATGAGCAGATGGTACCTTCAGAAAAATCTGCTCAAGCGTCCCCTCTCCTTCAAGGAGAGGGACAGGGTGAGGATGGGGCAACCATCCACTCATCGGTACCCCTCAATGGTGACCGGAAGGGAGAGGGCGCTATTCTGGAAGCCGCCGTTACCAAGACGGCAGCTGCATCAGGAACTACGGAAAACGTTGAACCGGCACCGACCACCCCGGCGTCAGCGACAACCGCTGCCACCGCCACATCCGCCCCGGGTCCCATCGCCGATCCCCTCATCCGCGACTTCGCCGCGGCCCAGGATGCGGCAATCCAGGCCCACGAGGCATACCTGCGGGTCGCCGAAAACCTGACCCGCACCATGGCCGACACGCTCTCGTGGCAGATCTCGTTGCAGGAGCAGATGCTGGCTGAGGGGATCCCGCTCCCCTCAGCACCTGCGGAGATTGAGCGAGGGGGACAGGCACCTTCGGAGCCAGTCCCCGTCAGCACTTCGATTGCGCGAGGGGGACAGGCACCTTCGGAGCCAGTCCCCGTCATCACTCCGATTGCGCGAGGGGGACAGGCACCTTCGGAGCCAGTCCCCGTCATCACTCCGGTACAGAGCGAGGGGGACAGGCACCTTCGGAGCCAGTCCCCTCCGTCGCCCCCGAGAGCCGTCCCCGTCTTCGACCGCGACATGTGCCTGGAGTTCGCCATCGGTTCGGTGGCGCGCATGCTCGGGCCGGCCTTCGCCGAGGCGGATACCTACCCTACCCGCGTCCGGCTCCCCGACGCGCCGCTCATGCTGGTGGACCGGATCGTGGCGCTGGAGGGCGAACCGAAGTCGATGACCCACGGCCGGGTGGTGACCGAGCATGACGTCCATCCCGGCGCCTGGTACCTGGACGGCGGGCGCATCCCGACCTGCATCGCGGTCGAAGCGGGCCAGGCCGACCTCTTCCTCTCGGGCTACCTGGGAATCGACTTCATCACCAAGGGGCACGCCGTCTACCGCCTCCTGGATGCCGCCGTCATCTTCCACCGCGAGCTCCCCGGCCCCGGCGAGACGATCAATTACGACATCAAGATCGAGCGCTTCTTCCGCCAGGGCGACACCTACCTCTTCCGCTTCCGGTTCGACGCGACGGTGAACGGCGAGCCGCTCCTCACCATGCGCGACGGCTGCGCCGGTTTCTTCTCGGAACAGGAACTCGCCGCCGGCAAAGGTATCGTCCGCGGCGGACTGGATCTGCGTCCGAAGACCGGCGTGAAACCCGCCGACTGGGTGGACCTGGTACCGATGTCGCGCCAGGCGCTGACCTCCGAGCAACTGGAGCGTCTGCGTGCCGGCGACCTCGCCGGCTGCTTCGGCGCCGAATTCGCGGGCCTCACGCTGCGTGCGCCGCTGACCATCCCCGGCGGGAAAATGCGCCTGGTACACCGGGTAACCGACCTCGTCCCCGATGGCGGCAGATATAGCATGGGTTTCATCCAGGCCGAGGCCGACATCCACCCCGACGACTGGTTCATCACCTGCCACTTCGTGGACGACCGGGTCATGCCGGGGACGCTTATGTACGAGTGCTGCATGCATACCCTGCGCATCTTCCTGATGCGGATGGGGTGGATTGCCGAAGGTGAACAAGCGGTGTGGCAACCGGTTCCGGACGTGGCGAGCCGCCTCTGCTGCCGCGGCCAGGTGCTCGAGACGACCAAGGTGGTGACCTACGAAGTGAGCATCCGCGAACTGGGATACCGTCCGGAGCCGTACGCCATCGTGGATGCCCTGATGTATGCCGATGGCAAGCCGATCGTCGAGATCACCAACATGTCGGCACGGCTGACCGGGACGAACCTGGAGAAGCTCCAGTCGCTGTGGAGGGCAAGCGCAGCCAGCGGCGCGGATTCGCGCTTGGAAAGGCGCTCCCACAGTGATGGCGCGGGTATTCAAGTTAACGGACCGATTCCTGTAGGAGCGACATTCCTGTCGGGATCCCCGGAGGGGCAATCTACCAGCGCCCCCGTCTACGTGGTAAAGCCGGCGATCTATACCAAGGACCAGATCCTTGCCTACAGCAACGGCAACCCTTCGGAAGGCTTCGGCGACCGCTACCGGGTCTTCGATTCCGAGCGGAAGATCGCGCGGCTTCCCGGGCCGCCCTTCCAGTTCATGGACCGGATTACCGGCGTCAAGGGCGAACCGTGGCAGATGGTGGCGGGAGCGTGGGTCGAGTCCCAATACGACGTGCCGGTCGATGCCTGGTACTTCACCGCCGAGCGCCAGCCCTGCATGCCGTTCTCGGTGCTCCTCGAAGCGGCGCTCCAACCCTGCGGCTGGCTCTCTGCCTACGTCGGATCGGCCCTGACCACCCCGGAAGACATCTGTTACCGAAACCTCGGCGGCGCCGCCGTCCAGCACCGGCAGGTGACGCCACAGACCGGCACCCTGACTGCGACCGCGCACCTGAAAAAGGTCTCCAGCAGTGGCGGGATGATCATCCAGGAGTTCGATTTCCGGGTCTCCGACCCTGCCGGGGTCGTCTATGAAGGCGAGACGATGTTCGGGTTCTTCGCCGCGGCGGCGCTTGCCAACCAGATCGGGATCCGGGATTTCGTCCCCTACCAGCCGTCTGCCGAGGAAGCGGGGCGCGGTGTGACGTTCGCCTACCCGGAAAACGCGCCGTTCCCGGAGAAAGCGCTCCGGATGGTGGACCAGGTGGAGCTCTTCGTAAAAGACGGCGGGCCCAAAGGACTCGGCTATCTGAAAGGCATCAAAGTCGTCGATCCCGATGAGTGGTTCTTCAAGGCGCATTTCTACCAGGACCCGGTGACGCCCGGCTCGCTCGGGCTGGAATCCTTCCTGCAGTTGGTGAAAGTCGCGGCCATCGAGCGTTGGGGATGGCAGGCGGGTGACGTCTTATCCGCGTTGGCGTTGGAGAAAAAGCACGTCTGGATGTACCGCGGGCAGGTGGTGCCGACCAACCACCAGGTGACCATCGAGGCTTGGATTACCGCAGCCGACGATAGCGAGCGGATCCTTACCGCGGATGGGTATCTGGCCGTCGATGGCAGGCCGATTTACCGGATGAATGGATTTACCGTGCGGCTAAACAGATAACCTAGCCCCCCTCTCCCCTTGGGAAAGGGCTGGGGTGAGGGGAGCCTGTTAAAGATTGCCCCCTCCCTCACCCGGCCTCCGGCCACCCTCTCCCGGAGGGAGAGGGATGAACAAAACATAGGGTGCCACATGAAGTATTCCAAGGTACATATCGAATCTTTCGGCTATGAGCTCGCTCCGGTTGTGGTCACTTCGACCGAACTGGAGGCACGCCTGGAGCCGCTTTACAAAGCCCTTCACTTCGCACCGGGACAGCTCCAGGTCCTGACCGGCATCCGTGAGCGCCGCTGGTGGGAACCGGGGTATCCGGTGTCGCGCGGTGCCACCGCGGCCGGGAAAAAGGCGCTGGCAGCTGCCAACATCTCTCCCAAGGACATTGGTGCCTTAGTCTACGCCGGCGTATGCCGGGAGCGGTTCGAACCGGCAACCGCCTGCCGCGTCGCGGCGGGGCTCAAGATCGGCGGCAACGCCGCGGTCTTCGATGTTTCCAACGCCTGCCTCGGTGTCATCAACGGCATCCTCGAAGTCGCCAACCGGATCGAGCTGGGACAGATCCGGGCCGGGCTCGTGGTCTCCTGCGAGAGCGCCCGCGACATCAACGACATCATGATCGAGAAGATGCTCGCCGACCGGAGCATGGAGACCTTCACCAGCTCTCTGGCCACGCTCACCGGCGGCTCCGGGGCGGTCGCGGTCCTTCTCACCGACGGCTCCTTTTCGGGCGCCACCCGGCGCAGGCTCCGCGGCGGCATTACCATGGCAGCTCCCGAACACCACGGCCTCTGCCTGTGGGGAGTGGCCCCGGACGGCCACGGCAAGTTCATCCAGTCCATGAGCACCGACGCGGTAAGTGTCATGAATTACGGTGTTGAGCTGGGCGAAAAGACTTGGGCCGCCTTTCTCCCCGAAGTGGGCTGGACCACCGCCGAGGTGGACCGAGTGGTCTGCCACCAGGTGGGAAGCGCCCACCAGGCCGCGATCCTGAAGACGCTCGGCATCCCGCAGGATAAGGATTTCACCACCTTCGAATACCTGGGCAATATCGGGACCGTGTCGCTGCCGCTGACCGCGGCGCTGGCCGACGAGCGCGACATCCTGGCGCCGGGAGACAAGGTGGCGATGCTCGGCATCGGTAGCGGCCTCAATTGCATGATGCTCGGGGTGGATTGGTAAGGGTTGACACCGGCAGACCCAAAACGTACGATAAAGCGTACGCAGGAGGTAATCTATGACAACTCTTTCAGCCACGGAAGCCAGGAAAAGGCTGTACAGCCTTGTCGACGCGGTAGCCGAATCTCATCACCCCGTCAAGATACTTGGTAAGCGAAGCTCTGCTGTGCTCATTTCCGAGGAAGACTGGCAGGCCATCCAGGAAACACTGTATCTGATGTCGATCCCGGGAATGAGGGAGTCCATCAAAGCAGGGCTGGAAACACCGGTTGAGGAGTGTGACAAGGAACTGGAGTGGTGAGTTGGTCTCTTGTATTCACAAAGCAAGCCCAAAAAGATGCGAAAAAACTCGCTCAAGCGGGCTTGCGGCCCCAAGCTGAGCGGCTGTTGGAACTACTACGAACTAACCCATTTCAGACGCCTCCCCCCTTTGAGAAACTCATAGGTGATCTTTCCGGAACCTTCTCGCGAAGGATCAACATCCTCAATCGCTTGGTGTACCAAGTGATTGAGGATCAAAACACGGTAAAGGTCATCCGCATGTGGACCCATTATGAATAGTCACCATGTCTGCTCTTAAATCAGAGGCTCTTTCACTCTCTTCTATTAACGTGGTGCCTATTTGATGAACGATACTTTTAAGAAGCATTACCCCTTCACCGGACACACCCTCGATCTCGACGGGCTTTCCTATCACTACCTCGACGAGGGTCAGGGGGAGCCGGTGGTCATGGTCCACGGGAACCCTTCCTGGTCCTTCTATTACCGCAACCTCGTCCTCGCCCTGCGCGGCCACTACCGCTGCATCGTGCCGGACCACATCGGCTGCGGATTTTCCGACAAGCCCGGTGACGACCGCTACCAGTACACCCTGGCCTCCCGCGTCAACGACCTGGAACGGCTCCTCGATCACCTCGGTATCACCTCAAAGATCACGCTGGTGCTCCACGACTGGGGCGGGATGATCGGCATGGCCTACGCCACCCGCCACCCGGAGCGGATCAAGCGTCTGGTGCTCCTGAACACCGGGGCCTTCCCCCTTCCGAAGGAGAAACCGCTTCCGCTTGGGCTGAAGATCTGCCGGGAAACCGGCCTGGGAACGCTGCTGGTGCGCGGCTTCAACGCCTTCAGCCTCGGAGCATCCATCGTCGGCTGCAAGGCAAACCCGATGCCCAAGGAATTGCGCCTGGCGTACCGCGCCCCGTACGACTCGTGGAAAAACCGGATCGCCACCTTGCGCTTCGTACAGGACATCCCGCTGACGGCAGAAGATCGTGCCTATCAGCAAGTCATGGAAGTTGCGCAGAACCTAGAGCAGTTCCAGCACCTTCCGATGACGATCTTCTGGGGCGAGCTGGATTTCGTCTTCGATAAGCACTTCCTGGCCGAGTGGCTGAGAAGGTTCCCCGACGCGGAGGTCCAGCGCTTCCCGGACGGCGGCCACTACATCCTGGAAGACAAGAAGGGAGAAGTAATCCCGCTGATCGCCGAATTCCTGGCCCGTACCGATTTGCCGGACAAAACGGCGCAGGTCGTCGAACGCCGGACATCGAACGGAGACGGATGCCGATGATCGAGACCGTCAACATCGCGGCGCACCTTCCGGCCATGGCGGCCCGGCAGCCCAACACGCCGGCCATCATCTTTCCCAAGCGGAACGAGACGCTGAGCTTCGCCAAGCTCAATGCCATGAGCGACCGGATCGCCCACGGGCTGCTCGCCCTGGGTATCGGGCGGGGCGTGCGCACGGTGCTCATGGTCACCCCGAGCCCTGAATTCTTCGCCCTCACCTTCGCCATTTTCAAGGTCGGCGCGGTGCCGGTCCTCATCGACCCGGGGCTCGGGATCAAGAACCTGAGAAAATGCCTCGACGAGGCGGAACCGTCGGCGTTCATCGGCATCCCCAAGGCACACGTCGCGCGCTGCCTCTTCGGCTGGGGCAAAAAGAGCCTGCGGACCCTGGTGACGGTCGGCAAACGCCTCTTCTGGGGCGGGACGACGCTCTCCGAAATCATCGCCCAGAACGCGCTGGAACTCCCCTCCCCGCTGGCGCCGACCGAAGCCGACGATACCGCCGCCATCCTCTTCACCAGCGGCAGCACCGGCGCCCCCAAGGGGGCCGTCTACACCCACGGCAACTTCGCCGCGCAGGTCGAGGCGCTGCGCCAGGTGTACGGCATCGAGCCGGGCGAGATCGATCTCCCCACCTTCCCCCTCTTCGCACTATTCGCCCCGGCCCTCGGCATGACCGCGGTGATCCCGGAAATGGACTTCACCCGCCCCGGCTCGGTCAACCCCAGACGAATCATCGAAACCATCAACGCTTACAACGTCACCACGATGTTCGGCTCCCCCGCGCTGATCAACCGGGTCAGCCGCTACGGCACGCGACACAAGATCATGCTGCCGACCTTGAGACGCGCCATCTCGGCCGGAGCCCCGGTTCCGGCGGCGGTCCTGGAACGTTTCTGCGGCATGCTCAACCGCGGCGTCGAAGTCTTCACCCCCTACGGCGCGACCGAGGCGCTCCCGGTCTGTTCCATCGGCAGCTCCGAGATCCTCGGGACCACCAGGCAGATCACCGAAGCGGGAGGCGGCGTCTGCGTCGGCAAACCGGTGGAGGGGATCCGCCTGGAAGTCATCGAAATCACCGACGAGCCGATCTACCAGTGGCATCCGGACCTGCGCGTCCCGGTCGGAAAGATCGGCGAGATCATCGTCCAGGGAGCACAGGTAACCCGGGGATATTTCAACCGCCCCGAAGCCGACGTCGTCTCGAAAATCGCCGACCCGGAAACCGGCGGATTCTTCCACCGGATGGGCGATCTCGGCGGCATGGACGATGACGGCCGGGTCTGGTTCTGCGGCCGCAAGTCGCACCGCGTGGAAACCGTGGAAGGCACCCTTTTCACCATCCCGTGCGAGGCGGTCTTCAACACGCACCCGATGGTGTTTCGCTCGGCACTGGTCGGGATCGGGCCCCTAGGGTCACAGCGGCCGGTGATCTGCATCGAGCTGGAAAAGGGAGTGAGGGTCGACAAGGACAAGCTCCGCGAGGAACTGATGGAAATCGCCCGGGGCCACATCCACACCCACGCCATCGAAACCATCCTTTTCCATCCCGCCTTCCCGGTGGACATCCGCCACAACGCCAAGATCTTCCGCGAAAAACTCGCGGTATGGGCGGCGCGGAGGCTTTCGTGAGGGCACTGGTCACCGGTGGCGGTGGGTTTCTCGGGTTCTCCCTCGTCAAGCAGCTGGTCGCGCGGGGGGCATCGGTCCGCAGCTTTTCCCGCGGCGAATATCAGCCCCTGGCAAACCTCGGAGTGGAGCAGCTCCGCGGTGACCTCTCCAACCGCGATGCCGTCGTTGCCGCGGCCAAAGGGTGCGACGTGGTCTTCCACGTGGCGGCCAAAGCCGGCATCTGGGGGAGCTTCGCCGAATACTTCGACGCCAACGTGACCGGGACCGAGAACGTGCTGCAGGCGTGCCGGAGCAACGGGATTTCCCGTCTGGTCTACACCGGATCGCCGAGTGTCGTCTTCGACGGCAGCGATGTGGAAGGGGGCAACGAGTCGCTCCCCTACCCTGCCCACTTCGAGGCAAACTACCCGAAAACAAAAGCAATAGCGGAACAGCTAGTACTGGCGGCAAACTCTCCTGCCTTGGCCACGGTGTCGCTCCGTCCGCACCTGATCTGGGGACCGGGCGATAACCACCTGGTCCCGCGAATCGTCGCGAAGGCGCGGGCCGGGAAGCTGCGCCGGATCGGCGACCGCCCCTGCCTCGTCGACACCGTCTACGTCGACAACGCGGCGCAGGCGCACCTCCATGCCGCCGACCGCCTGACGCCGGGCAGCCCCATCGCCGGCAAAGCCTATTTCATTTCCAATGGAGAACCGCTCCCGCTTTGGGATATGGTGAACCGGATCCTGGCCGCCGCGGACCTGCCGCCGGTCCAGCGCAGCGTCCCGCCCGGCGTCGCCTACGCCGTGGGGACCATCTGCGAGGGGATCTGGAACCTCCTCAAGCTGTCGGGAGAGCCGCCCATGACGCGGTTTGTGGCGCGGGAGTTGGCGACGGCGCACTGGTTCGACATCTCGGCGGCCCGAAACGACCTGGGTTACCAGCCGGAGGTCTCCATCGACGAGGGGCTCAAACGGCTCCGGGTCTGGCTCCAGGGGGAAGCGGTTTGACCGGTGCGCCCCGACCGGAAGCGGGAGTGGTGGATCTGTTCATCGCTTCTTTGGGTGCCCTGACCTCCGAAGTGGAGCGGCTGGAGCGGCACCTGTCACCATCGGAGCGGCTGCGCAGCGAGCGTCTGATCGATCCTGCGAAACGGATCGGTTTTGCCGCCGGGCGTGGCTTTGTCAGGGAGACGCTGGGGCGTTACCTGCAGATCGAGCCGGAACGGATCGAGCTGGATAACGGTGAGTTCGGCAAGCCGTACCTTGCATGGGAAACAACATCCCCGTCGTTGCGATTCAACGTGTCGCACGCCGGGGATTTGCTTTTGCTGGCGGTGACGCTGGGGCGGGAAATCGGTGTCGACGTGGAAGCGGTGGGTCCGCAGCTGGAGTTTCGGGGGATGGCGGAGAGATATTTTTCGGCAGCGGAACGCGCGGAGCTATCCGCGCTGCCGGTGGCCGAGCAGTTGCCAGCGTTCTATCGCTGCTGGACCCGGAAAGAAGCGTATCTGAAGGGATTGGGGAGCGGCTTTTCGCGGCGTTCGGATGGCTTCGATGTGGGCCTCTCCGGTAAAGAGGCCCGGATTATTGCCGATCGGGATGCGCCGGAGGCAGCAAAAAGGTGGAGTCTCATCGACATCCCGGTTCCTGACGGATATGCGGCGGCACTGGCGTACCAAGGGGAAAAACCGAGCGTGCGGCTGGTTGGAGTGTAGGAGCGACATTTTTGTCGCGATTATCGGATGTTATTCGCGCCTGGAAAGGCGCTCCCACAGGGTAGGCCGCTGCCTTCCGTGTCGTCCCTCTCGTTCCCAAGGTCCACCTTGGGAACGCAATGTTGGGAACGCAATGTCTGGTAAAGCTCCCCCATGGTAAGAATTGAGAAGCTGGAGCTTCCTGAGCAGTGGGCCGTTCCCAAGCTGGAGCTTGGGAACGAGGATAAAAGGGCTAACTGATTTCCGCTTGGCAGTACTTGCAGCTCGGCTCGCGCCATTTGAGGAATTCGCCGCACTTGGGACATTTCCGGTACTGCCCCGGCACCTCTTTCACCGGCGACTGGAACAGGCACACCATCAGGGTCGGCGGAAAGCAGAAACAGAGCACCAGCCAGACCAGCCAGTTCCGCCCCTTGCTCCAAGCCTGGCGCGCACCGACTACCCCCGGCACCACAAAGAAAACCAGGACGAACAGGATCTCGAGGACCTTCTCGGACATCGTTTATTTCCTTTCTCTTTGCACTAGGTACGCGGTTCGGTACGGGTTATCATGCTGCGCAGGTCCAGGCCGAGCAGGTGGGCCGCCTCGTGCATGGCATTTTCATACCGGCTCCGAAAAGCTTCGAAACGCTCGTCCGGCTGCCCCGCCTCATCCCAAGGAAACCCGGTCCGGACCAAAAGAATCAGGATCTCTTCCATCTGGTCCCGCTTTTCCCGCAGATCATTGATTTCCTCAAGGGTTTCCACCAGGAGTTCCCGATCGGCCTTCCCCTCGCTCTCCAGGCATGCCTTCAGTCGTTCCGTCAGGTTTGACATGGTCCCCTCCTTTTTGGGTGCTGCATCCTACCAGCGGTCTCAGGCCGGGTCAATCGGGTTCTTTTATTTGCCAAAAAGCAATGAAGCATCTATCCTACATTGCTGATTCAAAATCCAATACAAAGAGGGCCTAATGAAGAAGATCGCATCACTCTCAACCACCGCACTGATCGCCGTCATGCTTTCCCTCCCGGTTCAGGCTGCCGATACGGCCGCCAAGGGATCGGCGACCAATACCGCGCCGGTCGCCGCTCCGACCGCTGCTGCCGCACCTAACGCCCCTGCTCCGGCCGTCCCTGCTCCGGGACCGGCAGCGTCTGCTCCGTCGACCGCCCCGGCCGGTGCCACGACCGCAACGAGCGCCGCGCCGGCGCTGCGTCTCAAAATCGGCTATGTCGATCTTGCCAAGGTCGGCGAGGAATCGAAGGAAGGCAAGACCGCCATCGTCCAGTTGAAGGCCAGATCGGAAAAGCTCCGCGCCAAGATCGAAGCGCGTCAAAAGTCGCTCGAGAAACAAAAGGCGGCCATCGAGGCGAAGATCGAAACCATGACTGCTAAGGAAAAGGCGGCGAAGTCAAAGGAGTTCCAGAAGAAGGTCGAGGAGTACCAGAAACTGGTGCGTTCCAGCGAAGAAGAGATGCGTAACATGCAGGATAAGTACACGGAAACGCTCTTCGAAAAGATAAAGGACATCGTGTCCCAGTATGCCGTCACCCACGGCTACGACGCGATTGTCGCCAAAAAGGAAGCACTTTACCTGAGCCCCGGGGTCGACACCAAGGACCTGACCGACGAGATTGTCGCGGAACTCGATAAGCGCAAGAAGACCAAATAGCTAAAAGCTGTTCCGGATTCCCACCTCTGCCGGGGCGCAGCCCACTGCGCCCCCCCTTTCACCCGCCTCACCTACCTGCCGCGTGCAGGATATCCCCAAAAGAAGTACCGCGCTGTTTACAGGGAGGTACTTATGCCCACCACCTCACGTTCTGTCATCAGCAATTCCACTGGAGGCCGGCTCGCAGGAATCTGCTGGCGTACCCTGAAGGGGTCGACAGCCTGCTTGGTGCTGGCCCTGCTCTTTTCGGCCGGCGCTCCGTCCACGGTTCATGCGGTGCTGGGAGAACCCCTCTCGTCCATTGCCAAGGACCGGAAGGCCCTCGCAGCGGTCCACAAAGGAACCACGATCAAGAAACGGTACACCGTGTATGAAGAGGTTTCGGACGCCACCTCGGTCCGCGAGTACGTCGACACGTCAGGGATCGTCTTCGCCGTGGCCTGGAACGGCCTGGCCCACCCGGACCTCAACCAGCTCCTCGGCACGTATGCCCCCGAGTTCAAGAAGACCAAGAACACTCTTCCCCGGACCCGTGGGCAGCGTCAGCTGCGGGTAACCGGAAGCAACGTGGTGGTGGAGACCTGGGGACTGATGCGCAACCTGCAGGGACGAGCTTATCTGCCGGCCCTGATGCCACAGGGGGTGACCGCCGATGAGATCAAATAACCTGTTCGTTACCATCTTTCTGATCGTTTTCCTGGCAGCCTGCGGTGGAGGCGGCGGTGGCGGAGGTGGCGGAGGAACTCAGCCCCAGTTGGTGTCCATCACGATTACGCCAGCCATATCGTCCCTCCCACTCGGCACGACCCAGCAATTTGTCGCCACCGGCACCTACTCGGACAACTCGACCAAAAACATCACCTCCTCCGTTACCTGGACCTCCACCGGAGCGACATCTCAAAGCATCACCTCCTCAGGCCTTCTCACCGCGACCGCCACCGGAACGATTACCATCACCGCAACGCTCGGATCGATCGCCGGAACCCGCGTCCTCACCGTAACCTCGGTAGCAGCCAATGTTGTCCCGATCACCGTCAACGGTTCCCTCTGCTCAGCCGCCACCTCGGGCAACTACTTCAATAAACCGTGCGTAAGCCTCGTTATCTGCACCCCGGGAACTTCCACCTGCACCACGCTTACCGACGTGCTGGTGGACACCGGCAGCATTGGGTTGCGTGTCTTTCGAAGTGCGCTGGGAGCAGTGGTGCCGACGCCGGTATCCAGCGGCAACGGCAACTTGGCAGAATGCGTGCAGTTTGCCGATCTGTCTTCACTGTGGGGACCGGTCCAGATTGCCGACGTCGTGCTGGGGACGGAACCGGCGGTCCAGATTCCGATCCAGGTCATCGACGCGAGTTTTGGCAATCGGGCCGGCTTGACGACCTGCCAAACCCCGGAGGCGACGCCGGTCGCAGCCGGCTTCACCGCGATCCTCGGAGTCGGCTTGTTCCCGCAGGATTGCGGCACCGGCTGCGCGAGCAAGGAGCTGAACGGCCTGTATTTCAGCTGCACCAGTTCCTCCTGCACCGGTGTGACGGTGGCGCAGGCAGGCCAGGTCCAAAATCCGGTGGCAAGCCTGCCTCAGGACAACAACGGGGTACTGGTGAGCCTGCCCAGCGTGCCGCTTGGCGGGTTGCCGTCCCTGAACGGAAATCTGATCCTCGGTATCGGCACGCAGCCCAACAACGCCCCCTCCAGCGTGACCACGTTCCCGGCAAGCGCCAATGCGGTCTTTACCACCACCTTCAACGGCCTGACCTTCTCCGACAGCTTCATCGACACGGGCTCCAACGGGATCTTCTTCGGCAACAGCACGAACACCGGGCTGCCCCTTTGTTCCCCCAGCACGAGCTGGTACTGTCCACCGAACCCGGTATCGCTCACCGCGACCACGGTGGGAGCAACCGGTGCGCCCAGCCAGGCGATCCCCTTCACCATCGGCAACTTCAACAGCCTACTGGCAACGGGAAACAACGTCTTCGAGGAGATCGGCGGGCCGGCACCGTCCGGGACGTTCGACTGGGGATTGCCGTTTTTCTATGGACGGCCGATTTTCGTCGGCATCTCGGGAAGAACCACCCCGATCGGGACCGGGCCGTTCTGGGCATATTGAGGTCATGAATGGGGGAGCGCCTTTCCAGGCGCGATTGGCGATGGTCAGTCGCGCCCAAAATGGCGCTCCCACAGTCTGCTTGTCCCTCAAAGGATCATCGTGGGTTGCGTCGAACGCCTTCATCGGGAAACGCAACGTTTGCCATCACCGGGAAATGTCGCGTTTCGTTCCTCAACGCGACCTACGAAAAGGGTGGCAATCTCAGTGTGAGGTCGCTAAGATGATCCATGTTACCCATGTTATGACTTCAGGAGGTACCGGATCTTGCTCTACAAAGCACTTCTTATCGCCACGCTTTTGATAGCAACACCCCACCTGGCCCTTACCGCATCGGAACACCCGCACGCCTCAGCCCCTGAGAAAGCGCCGCAACCAGAAAAGGAAGCCCCCCCTGCCAGACCGACAAGGACTTCGGTAACCAAACATACCGTTGCCATCGGCGGGAAATCCTTTTCCTACACCGCAACCGCCGCCGAGATGCCTTTGCAAAACGAAGCGGGAGAGCCGGAGGCGCGGATCTTCTACACCGCCTACACCGTCACCCCCGCGCCCGGCGCGCCCCCCCGCCCTCTCCTCTTCGTCTTCAACGGCGGCCCCGGTGCGGCATCGGTCTGGCTCCATCTCGGGGCGCTCGGGCCGCGCCGCGTCGAGATGCTTGCCGACGGCCGGATGCCCAAGCCTCCCTTCCACCTGGTGGACAACGACTGGTCCTGGCTCGATCTCGGCGATCTCGTCTTCATCGATCCGGTGGGAACCGGGTACAGCCGTGCGGCAAAGCCGGAGTCGGCCAAGAGCTACGCCTCGGTGCGCGGGGACATCGACTCGGTAGGAAAGTTCATCCGCCTCTACCTCACCCTCAACAACCGATGGGACGCACCGCTCTTTCTGGTCGGCGAAAGCTACGGGACCTTCCGGGCGGCGGGGCTGTCCGAGCACCTTCTGGAAGAAGGGATCGCCCCCAGCGGCATCGTCCTCATCTCGACCGTCCTCAACATGCAGACGCTCCGCTTCGACAACGGAAACGAGCTCCCTTACCAGCTCTTCCTCCCGAGCTACACCGCCACCGCCTGGTATCACGGCAAGCTGGCGCCGGAGTTGCTGCAGGACCTGAACCGGACCCTCGCCGAGGTCGAGCAATGGGCCTCGACCGATTACCTCGTGGCGCTGAACCGGGGCGACCGGCTCTCCCCGGGCGAGCGGCACGCGGTGGCCGAAAAGCTCTCCCGTTACACCGGGCTCTCCACAAAGTTCATCGAGGAGAGAAATCTCCGCATCGATGCACGCAACTTCGTGCGGGAGCTCCTTGCCGACCGCTCCCAGGTGGCCGGTTACATGGATACCCGGTTCACCGCGGAAAACGTCGACCCGGCGGCCCCCTCGGGGTTCGACCCGACGGTCGCCAACATCCGTCCGCCGTTCACGGCAACCTTTCTGGATTACGTGAGGAAAGAACTGAAGTTCGAGTCGGAGCTTGAGTACTACACCTTGGGCGGGGGGATACCTTCGTGGGACTGGGATTCGAAAAACAGCTATGCAGACACCAGCGACAACCTGCGCAACAGCATGGCGAAGAACCCGTACCTGAAGGTGTTCGTGGCCTCGGGAGTGTTCGACCTCGCCACGCCGCACCTCGCCAGCGAGTACACGATGAGCCATCTCGGACTGACCGACCGGCTCAAGGGGAACATCACCCAGAAACGCTACAACGCCGGACACATGATGTATCTGGAAAAAGGATCGCTGGCTAAGCTGAAGGAGGATGTGAAGGAGTTCTTCGGCAATGTGACAATGAAACAATCAGGGCAGGACGCCAGAAGGAAGGAGTGAATCGCTAAATCGTTACTTCAATAGCTCCTCATCCATAAACCGGGCAGCATGGACGATGGTTACGATGGAGACCGTCTCGGCTGCGGGATCATGTCGGAAGATAATACGGTAAGAACCACAGATTAGCTCGTGGTGGGGAAGTTGAGGTAATTCTGGCAACGGCCGCCCCGATTCAGGAAACAGAATCAAACGTTCCGCAGCGGCTATTACTTTTTGTACTTGGACTTTTGCATAAAACGGAGAGTCTGCTGCGATGAAATCGTAGATATTTTCAAGATCAGTGACTGCTTTTTCAGTCCAGATCAGTCGCGCCATTTCTGCGATAGCCGTTCAACCGCATCCGCATGAGAGACAACTTTGCCAGAGACGATATCAGCCTCGCCTGCTTCGATCTTTTGAAGGAGATAAACCCGATGCATTACCTCATCGGCATCAACAACGTCGGGCATATCTGCTAAAAACGCCTGTAACTCGCTCTTTTTAATGTTCATTTTTGATTCACCTCATGTTCAGGACATACGTAGTATAGAAGGATTTCTCAGCGGCGACAATTGCAAATTCACCTCCTGAGGAGGGCGGGCTGTCAATGGAACTTCCAGCCGTTCAGTTCGTTCAGAATGCGTTGAATGAAGCCTTTGCGCTCTTGGACGATGTATTTGAAATTGGTCCGGGCGCGATGTCTTTTCGCCCCGACTACGACGGGGCGTGGACCATTGCGGAGCATTTGGAGCATGTCTCGCTGGTGAACCATTTTTTGCTGCTCACCATTGGCAAGGGGTGTCGGACGGCACTGAAACGGGCGCAGTTGCACCAGCCGCCTCCGGAGGAGTCAGACCTGGCGATCCTGGATCCGGTGGCCCGGCCCGAGGCCTTTGAATGGCCGCCGCCGGCGCACATGATACCTTCGGGGATGGTGGAACTCTCGGAGACTAAGTCACTGCTGCGCCAGCAGAAAGAGCGTTGCCTGGAGCTTTTGTACGGCATGCCGAACGGCGAGGGGCGCCTCTACAACATCCGCATGTCGGTCAACAACCTGGGACGACTGGACATGTACCAGTGGATCTACTTTTTGATCCAGCATGCCAGGTACCATCTGGTGTTGATTGAGAGACGCAAGGAAGAGTTCCGGCTCCGCAATCAGGGTCCTCAAATATAAAAGGCGTTTCCCGAGTTCGGGAATCGCTTTTTATATTGCAGCGTGGAAGCTGGAGCTTCCGGGGAGGTCACGTTCTCAAGGTGGACCTTGGGAACGAAGTTAAACGTCTGGTAACTGATGAAAGGTGAATTTTACTGTGGGAGCACGGCCTGCGACGGACAGGATGTGAGGATGGGGTTTCGTCATAAAGATCGCAACCAGAATGTCGCTCCTACGCCATCCCCAACCCTCACGGATCAGATAGCTTCCGCAACCACCTCGGCAATATCCTTCACCCGCACCGTCGTCCCGTCGATCGCCTTCAACCCGTCTTCGAACATGGTCATGCAGAACGGGCAGCTGACGCAGACGGTGGAGGCGTTGGTCGCCACGGCTTCCTTCACCCGGTTCACGTTGATCGGGGTCCCTTCATGCTCTTCGAGCCACATCCTCCCGCCGCCGGCGCCGCAACAGAAGGCATTCTCCCCCTTCCTTCCGAACTCTACCGGTGCCGCACCGGTTGCCTGACGAATAACCTCACGCGGCGCATCAAAAACGCCGTTGTGCCTGCCCAGATAGCAGGAATCGTGCACTACGACCCGCTCTTCGCCAGTTGATTGCACCGGCTTGAGCTTCCCTTGCTTCATCAGGTCGTCGATCAGCTCGCTGTGGTGCACCACCTGCAGTTCCAGACCGTACTGGCGGAAGTCGTTTTTCAGCGTGTTGAAGCAGTGCGGGCACTGGGTGATGACCTTCTGCACCCCTTTGGACTGGAACTGCTGCACGCTCTCCAGCGCCATCTTTTCGAACAGGTACTCGTTCCCGAGCCGCCGCACGCTCTCCCCGCAGCACTTCTCCTCTTTCCCCAAGACGCCATAGGATACGCCGGCCGCATCCAATACCTTGGTCAGGGCCACCGTAACCTGTTTGCTGCGGGCGTCGAACGCCCCGGCGCAGCCGACGAAGAGAAGATATTCGGCCTGTCCCTGTTCGAACGGCATGACATCCAGGTTGGCGCTCCACTTGCTCCGCTCGGACGGTGCCATCCCCCAGGGGTTGGAGCGCTGTTCCATGTTCTCGAAGAGGTTGAGCAGTTCTTCCGGGAATTTCGCCTCCATCTCCACCAGGTGGCGCCGCATCTTGACCACCTTCGGGAGGTGTTCGATGAAGACCGGGCAGGCCTCCATGCAGGCGCCGCAGGAGGTGCAGTTCCAAAGGGCTTCCTCCTTCACCCGCTCCTCCCCGGTACCGATCAGGGAACCGGCGGTGCCGGTACGGGAGTTAGCGGCCAGCAGGTTCATCTTGATGGAATGAACCAGGAGCCTCGGGTTCAACGCCTTGCCCGTCGCAACGCCGGGGCAGGAATCCTGGCAGCGGCCGCACTCGGTGCAGGAGAAGGAATCCAGAAGGTCCTTCCAGCTCAGTTTCTCCACGCTGTCGGCACCGAAAACGCCATAGGGAACAAATTCCTCCCGGGGCTGGGTATTCGGCTTTTCGATGCTCCGGAAGAAGACATTGGGGATCGCGGTCAGGATATGCATGTGCTTGCTGTAAGGGAGGAAGTTCATGAAGCTCAGCAGCGCCACCGCGTGAATCCACCAGGCAAACGCTGCCACCGTGGCGAGATGGGTTCCCATCCCGGCACTCAAAAGTATCTTCGCCGTCATCAGGGAAACCGGGGCGTACAACCCCGCTGGCTGGCTTCCCAGCGCGATCTCGGCACCGTGCATGACAAAGTAGGCAACCATGAGCACGGCAATCATGGAAAGAATGAAATAGGCCTCGACGGTCCGGGCTTCTTCAAAGGGGGGACTGACCGCGCGGCGGAGCGCCGCCACGCCTACCGCGACCAAGGCGGCCAGCGAGCAGATATCGAAGCTGAACAGAAGCAGCAGGTAAAGGGGGCCGGGAAGATTGGCAAAGCTGAGCGATGGCACCATTTTCTGGACCAGGAACTCTCCGTTGGCCAGGACCAGAACCAGGAACGCCCAGAAGATCACCACGTGGTTCAGGCCGAAGACCCGCTTCATCACCCGTTTCTGCCCGATGGCGTACACGAGGGTGTCGGCAATCCGCTGGAATGGGCGATCCATCCGGCCGGTCCAAGTCCCCATCGTTACCAGGCTGAGCCTGCGGTAACAGCTGAAGGCGAAGAAGATAAGAGACAGCGTCAGGATCACGGGAAAGACGATCTGCATAACAACTCCTTTTTTTACACCCTCTCCCTCCGGGAGAGGGTCGGGGTGAGGGGATCCTGCGGGAGATGGAGGCTTCCCTCAACCGGCCTCCGGCCAACCTCTCCCAGAGGGAGGGTTGCTAGGTGGAGGAAAGCCGCCCCTACCCATTCGCCCGGCGATTCTGGCGTCGTTAGGCTTAGGTAACTGTAGGAGCGGCTTTCCAGCCGCGATTGCCGGTTCAATGTTTCGGCAATGGCGTAAGCGGGATCAGTGCGCCCGCGCCCGTTTCATCTCCCTGAGCTTGGAGGTCAGTGCCGGCACCACCTGGAACAGGTCACCGACGATCCCGAAGGTCGCCACCTCGAAGATCGGGGCCTCGCGGTCCCGGTTGATGGCGATGATGACGTCGGAGTCCTGCATCCCGACCAGGTGCTGGATCGCCCCGGAAATGCCGCAGGCAATGTATATCTTCGGGCGAACCGTCTTGCCGGTCTGCCCCACCTGGCGCTCGGGAGGAAGCCACCCCGCGTCGACCGCGCTGCGGGAGCCGCCGACCACGCCGCCGACCTCCTCGGCCAGCTCTTCCAAGAGGTAGAAGTTCTCCTTGGCCATGAGTCCGCGGCCGCCGGAGACGATGAATTCCGCGCCGGCCACGTCGACCTTGTCCTTGCCCCCCTTGTCCTTGATGATCTCCAGCACCCGGGTGAAGATATCGGCTTCGTTGAGCGGCAGGGTCTCGACGATCACCTTGCCCGGCTTGAGCTCTTTTCTCTCGGGAAGCGGCATGACATGCGGCCGGACCGTCGCCATCTGGGGGCGGCATCTCTCGCAGAGGATGGTGGCCATGATGTTGCCGCCGAAGGCGGGACGGGTCTGCATGAGGTTGCGTCGGGCGTCGATGTCGAGTCCGGTGCAGTCCGCGGTCAATCCGGTTTTGACACGGGTCGCCACCGCCCCGGCAAGATCGCGCCCCATGCCGGTCGCGCCCATCAGGACGATCTCGGGGCGGTACTTCTCGATCAGGTAGCACATCGCCTCCAGGTAGGCCTCGGTGCGGTAGCGGGCGTAGACCTCCTGGTCGATGATGTAGACCTGGTCGGCGCCGTAACGGAAAGCCTCGTCGGCCAGATGACCTACATCATGGCCGATGATGACGGCGCTTAAAGGGACGCCCAGGGTGTCGGCGAGCCCGCGGCCGGAACCGGAAAGCTCCCACGATACGCGGGCCGGTTCACCTTCGGTCTGTTCGATGAAGACCCAGACGCCGGAATAGGAGGCAATCAGCCGCTGCCGCTCCAGTTCTTCCTCGTCGACTTCCGGCTCCGCCGGCCCCGACAGGGTCGCCAGGATGGCCTGCTCCTCGGGGGTGAAAACGATTTCCAGGGCGCTTCCCGGGCAGGCCTTGACGCACTTCACGCAGCCGATGCATTTTTCCTCGAGGACGATCGGCTCCCCCTGTTCGGACATATCGATGCAGTTGACCGGGCAGGTGCTCTGGCAGCGGGCGCCGCAAGCAATGCATTTGCCGGCTATCAGGCGGGCCCGCCCCCGCGGTTTTTTCACCTTGGTTTGTTTTTCCATGGATTGAGTCCTTTTTCTTATCTCAACAGTAGCGAATACATTCGTTTCAGGCGTCGCAAGCCCTTTTTGCTCTGGAAAAGGGGGAACGGGGGGGATTTGCCTCTATCAATTGCAGACCGGAAAGGCAAAGCCTCCTAAATCCCCCTTTTCGAAGGGGGACTTCAAACCGCCAACTTGATTCATGATTGACTCACACCGCCAGCAGGTCCCCGCCAATGAGCCGGTCCAGCAGCAGGTGCGCCGCGCCGATCGGATCCCCCATGCCGTCGCCGAGGATCTCCCCTTTGGTCCGCTCCGGCGAGAAGATCCGGCTCACGCAGGTCGGGGACCCTTTCAGGCCAACGGTGGCGGTATCGAGCTTCAACTCGCTGTTGCCCCACACCTCGAGTTCCCCGTTCACCGAACGCAGCCGCATCGGCACCGTCGGGTAACGGGGACGGTTCAGCTCCCGCACCACGGTGATCATCGCCGGAAGCCGCGCCTCGACGATCTCGTAGCGCCCCTCCAGCTTGCGCCGCACCCGGATCGTTTTCGCCTCGGTGTCGATGGCGAGGATTCGGTCCACCAGGGTGAGCTGGGAGAAACCGAGCCGCACCGCGATCCCCGGCCCCACCTGGGCAGTGTCTCCGTCGATGGTCTGCTTGCCGCAGAAGACGATGCCGATCTCGTCGCTCTCGCTCAGTTTCTTGATCGCCGCGGAGAGAACGTTACTGGTGGAAAGGGTGTCGGCGCCGCCGAAGACGCGGTCGGAGAGAAGGACAGCCCGGTCTACGCCCAGGGCAATTGCCTTTCTCAAGGTAGCTTCCGCGTTGGGCGGTCCCATGGAAAGGGCCACCGCCTTGAAGCCGTGGCTGTCCTTGAGCCGAAGACTCTCCTCCAGGGCATGGGCGTCGTAGGGATTGATGATGAAGGGGATGCCGTCCCGGATGAGGGTGTTGGTAACCGGGTCGATCTGGACTTGCGTGGTGTCGGGAACCTGTTTTATGCAGGCAATCGCCAACATGGTGAGACCTCCTTTTGAATGCAAACGTCATGACTTTATTCGTGTCGACCCATTCCATCTTCCCACTCCCAGAGGGAGAGGGTGCCCGAAGGGCGGGTGAGGGAAGGTACTTCGGGCAACGCCCCCTCACCCCGCCCCTCTCCCAGAGGGAGAGGGAGGTTACGGCTTCACAGGAGAGGGGCACCGCAGAAGGGCGCTCTGCTACACCTCATCCCATGCTTCCCATGCTCGCCAGGGCGAAGATCGTTTCCGGGCGGTACTCCGGCTCCGCACCCAGGTACATGAGGAGGTTCGTCCCCCGCACCTCGAAGCCCTTCTCCTGCAACAGGTGGGCAGCCGTGTGATTGCGGGCCGGTACGTCGAGGAACACCTGCTCCCTCCCCTCCCCGATCGCCTGGTCCAGCAACGGCCCGGCCTGGGGACCGACCAGGCATCCCCAAGGGCCCACCTGGATTCCGTTCTTCCAGCTCTGACAGCAGAGATATCCGGCCGAGGTGGTAAAGAGCGTGCCCCGGTTCAGACTCAGCTTGAGGATCAAATCCCTCTTGTCCCCCCAGCCGACCCGGTCGATTTCGCGCATCGCCAGAAAGTCGGAGCCGCCGCATCGCTGCGCGCCGTTCATCCCGCCGAGTCCGCCCCAGCGCCGAATGGTGTCGATCTCGACGAAACCGAGCTTCCGGTAGAGACCGGCACCGTCGGCCGACGCCGTCAGCCAGACGGTTTCGGCCCCGTCCTTGAGCAGCGTCGCCACCGCCTGCTCCATGAGAACCCTGCCGATCCCTTTGCGCCGGAACTTTGCCGGGACCAGCAGGTTCCCGATCCAACCACTGGCGCCGTACCGGACCGAGGTCACGTAGCCGGCGCTCTCGCCGTTCTCCCGCCAGACGAAACATCCCTGCGGGTACTTGTGCAGCAGGAAGTCGAACTCCCAGCGGTCGCAGAGCCATCCCTCCTCCGTGGCCAGCGCCAGGAAGGGCACAATCTCGTCGGTGGTGAAGGGCGCGATTCCCATATCAGGCCGGAAGACGCAGCGGTTCCAGGTCCTGCCCGATGAGCCCGATCGCGTCGGCCCGGCACTGCTTGCAGTGTTTGAACTGGCCGATGGTCTTTTCGTTTTCCCGGCGCAAGGCGTCGAGTTTCTCGGCGGAGGGGGGCTCGACGTGGGCGAAATCGGCCTGCGGAATGAGCGGCATGATGTTCATGACGAAGGCCCCGAGCTCGCGTACTTTCTGGGAAATCTTCGGGATCTCGTCCTCGTTGACCCCCGGGATGCAGACGGTATTGATCTTGATGGTCAACCCCAGCTCGGCTGCCAGGCGAATCCCTTCGAGCTGATTGGCGACCAGAAGCGCCGCCCCCTCCTCGCCGCGCAAGGTGCGCCCATCGTAGCGGACGTGGCTGTAAATCTTCGCGCCCACCTTCGGATCGAGGGCGTTCAGGGTGACGGTGAGGCTGTGCAGCCCGATGTCGGCGAGGGTCGCCATCTTGTCGGGGAGAAGCAGGCCGTTGGTGCTCAGGCACTTGATCAGTTCGGGAAACTCGCCGTCGATCAGGCGGAAGGTCTCGAAGGTCTCCTCGTTGAAGAGCGGGTCGCCGGGTCCCGCGATGCCGATCACCTTCACCATCGGCCCGGTGATCGGGTTGGCCATGACTTCTCTTACCCGGATGATCGCGTCGGCCGGAGTCAGCACGCGGCTGGTAACGCCGGGACGCGACTCGTTGGCGCAGTCATGCTTACGAGTGCAGTAACCGCACTTGATATTGCATTTGGGGGCGACGGCGAGGTGCATTCTGCCGTTTTTATGGTGGTTCCCGCCGAAGCAGGGATGACCCTGAATTTTTTCGAATCCTTTGCATGCAGTTGCCATGATTGACTCCTTTCTGCCCTGCGGCAGTTCAGCTTGATGGTTCAGCGCCGTTGATGTCCATTCGCTCGTCCGTAGCCGGTGGACACCCCATCGGGGCTGCGCCGTTTCCGAAACGAAAAAAGCCCGCCGGGAACCATATCCCGTCGGGCTTCATTGCCTGTCACGTCGATACAACGATGTATCTAGCTTGTTCGAATTCTCTGCAAGGAGCGATGTATCCGTTACCCACCCCTACAGCAGGTTGCGTGCCAGCTTCTCATTATTGACGTAAATGGCTGACAAACTGTGGCGTTAGCCTGTTTCGCCCGATCCGGTTCCCGGAGGTGGCTGCTTTGTATACTGAACCGGCGATTATTTTTTGTGCAGTTTCCGGCGGCACTCGGTTTCAAACCGGCCCAAATCCGGCCTCCACGTAAAGGAGTGCTTATTGCATCGGCAAAAGCCATGGACCACGACTTCTCACCACAGGACATAATCTCCCGGGCCCGGGCCGCCTTCGTCGGCCTGGCGATCGGCGATGCGCTCGGCGCGCCGGTGGAATTCATGACCCGCGGGGAGATCAAGACCAAGTACGGCGTCTTGAAGGAGATGGTCGGGGGCGGCTGGCTGCGCCTCAAGCCGGGCCAGGTGACCGACGATACCGAGATGTCGCTCTGTATTGCACGCGGCATCGTCGGCGCCGGTACCTGGTCGCTGGAGGCGATCGCGGGGAACCTGGCTGCCTGGTTGAAAGGCAAACCCATCGACGTCGGCGACACCTGCCGGCGCGGGGTCCGGAACTTCATGCTGCGGGGGATCCTCGAAACCCCTCCCAACGAGTGGGACGGCGGCAATGGCGCCGCAATGCGTACCCTCCCGGTGGCGCTTTACACCCTCGGCGACGAGGAACTGCTCCGAAACTACTCGGTGCAGCAGGCCCATATCACCCACAACCACGCCCTTTCCGACGCGGCCACCGTTCACTTCGGAAAGCTCATCCACCTTGCCCTGACCGGTCGGTCGCTGTCGGGGCTGCGCCGTGAGACTGAGGATTTCATCGCTCGTTTCCCGAACTTTGGCTTTGATCCCTACAAGGGACTGGCTACGGGGTATGTGGTGGACACCATGCAGACGGTCTTCCACTGCTTTTTCCGGACCAGATCTTTTGAGGCTTGTGTGATCGAGACGGTGAACCAGGGAGGGGATGCCGACACGACCGGAGCCATAGCCGGCGCACTGGCGGGGGCGTACTATGGGGAGAAAGAGATCCCCCAGCGCTGGCGGAAGAAGTTGGATAAGAAGGTGCTGGCGGAGATAGAAGAATTGGCGGAGCGGCTGGTGGTGACAGCGATGGAACGGTGAGTGTCCACTTCCCACCCTTGAGCGAGGGAGGACTTCAGACCCTGCCTTAGATCGTGCAGGCGACCTTCCTTACCCGGTAATCGCCGCCGATCACCAGGCACTCCCCCTCTCCTTTCAGGATCGAGGTCGGCAACAGTTCGGAAAAGAAGAAGATCTTTTCCAGCGGCACCTCGACTTTCCATACGATGAAACCGAACTCCCAGGCCCGCTCCTCGTCGGTGGTAAAGGAGTTCAGGTTGTTCAGCCGTACGATCTCTTCCCTCTTCGACACCACCTCAAGCACATCGTGTTCGCTTCTCTCAAACGTCCCACGATACAGCGTCAGCGTCTTCCGGTCGGGATATCTCTTTTGGAGCTCGTACTGACAGTACTCGTACAGTAAATCCAGTTGCGAGTTGATCGCGGAAGTCCGTGCGCTCCCCTTGGTCCGGTCCACGGCGTACTTCATGTACTGTTCGCTGTGGGAGTCGGGTATGCGTTCGTTGTGAAACGTCGGCGGCAGCCCGATCCGGCTTTCCACCCAACCTTTCAGTACCGCCCCCTCAACGGAATTGGAATCCATCATCCAGCCGCGCAGAAAACGCAGGTAGCTGTTCTTCAAGCTTTTGCGCGCGGTCGGCGTCTGGTCCTGCCATTGGTGCAGTTGGAATTTGACGGACATGTAGCCGTCGAAGATCTCGGCGCGCTCCACTGCTGAAGCAATCGAGTCGAGCCGGTCGAAGAGAAAACGGTTGGCGAGACGCACCCCCTGGATATGCAGGGGCTGCGGGTTGTCGTTGAAATGACGGGATGCGATGACCCACGGAGGGAGGTTGCATTGATTGAACGAATTCTCCATGGATCACCTCATTGTGATGGGCATACCGTCTTTGGCTTTTCTCCCTTTCGGGATCAAATCACTTTCACCAGGGCCTGCAGCACCGACTTGATCTCGCCTTCGACGGCGAAGGCCTGGACGCCGATACGAGCCAGCTCGATCTGGGGAGCTTCCCCGATCATGGCGCAAACGACCGCCTGGCAGTCTCTCAAGACGTCGGCGGTGCCTTGCAGCGTGTGCGAACGCATCGGGTGGTCCGGATCGAAGGTGCAGTACCGCTCGACGGCGCGCTCGTCGACCAGGCGGACCCGCTCTTCTTCAACGTCGTAGATCAGAAAGCGCTCGGCATGGCCGAAGTGTTGATTCACTTCCTTTCCATCTTTGGTCGCAACGGCAAAAAGCATGGTGCACCTCCTTTTAAAGCTCACCGCAGAGGACGCTGAGGAACGCGGAGGAAAACTTTGGGAATTCTGTTAGTTCACGCCCCCTCCCGTGGCGGGAGGGGGCTTTATGTTCTGCAGGGACGGTTTAGGCGACTACCGGCTCGAAAGTGAAGCACTTCTTGGAGCAGGTCCGGCCGCAGGCCTGGCAACCGATGCAGTTGCCCGGATTCTCTACTTTCATGAACATCTTGGCGGAGTCATCCTCGTCAACTTCCTCGAAGTTGAGAACGTCATGAGCGCAGACCTTGAAGCAACGCCCGCAACCGATGCAGGTCTCGTCGTCGATGGATTTGATGAACTGCGGGGTCCACTCGTGTTTGTCCTTGGTCAAGCCGGTAATGTAAGCCATTGTGTCACCTCTTTTGTTCAGCTGAAGCTGATGTAGTTGGGGCGCAAGCGCCGGTTATTCTGAGGGATTGCTTCGGTGGGAGCGCCCTTCCGGGCGCGATTTATCGTCGGAAACCGTACTGTAGGAGCGACATTCTTGTCGCGATCGACGATGGTAATCGCGACAGAAATGTCGCTCCTACAAAATCTGCCCCAAACCCGGGTGAGATGCCCTCAGCCGCTAGTCTTCCAGAAAGGAGGGGGTGTTCCCTTTGTTCAGTGCCTTTCTCAGCCACGGCGGCGGGTTCCCCTGGAGAACCTCCTGGAGCCTCGCCACCGCGTCGCTCACCGGAACCGGCTCGTTGGTCTTCATCGGGTGGATCTTCTTTGCCACCAGCTTCGCCGCAGCCGGCCCGCCGATCCGGACCGTGTAGACGATGGCGCAGTCGGCAATCGCCTCGGCCTTCGACATGATCCGGTCCTCCTCGTCCGAGTCGTTGTCCTCGACGGCAATCGTCTTGAGGTACTCGGCCTTGTCCGCCTCGACTTCCCAAACCGTGAAAGCTGAGGTCATGCCGAAATGCTGGTCGATCATTTCCCCGGTGCTGCTGGTAAACGCGATTTTCATGTTGAACTCCTTTTGCCGCTTAGGTCTTCTGGGCTCTTACCTTTTCCGCCCTTCCCCTTGCGGGGGCGCGGCCGATAGCGCGAACTTGTGACGCTTGGGGGTTGGGGGAAGGTGCCATAGCTTCCGTCGTCATTGTTTCTTCCGCTGATGCGCCGGCGAAATTCCTGGCAGCTCCCCCCTCACCCCAACCCTCTCCCGAAGGGAGAGGGAGCCCTGTCGTCAGATGTCGAAAATGCCTCGGTTCAATGCAACATCCACTTTAGTTGTGCGCCAGCTTCTGCGCTTCCTTCGCGTTGGACTGGAAGATGTTGGCCAGCTCGAAGATCAGGTTCATCGTTCCCTGGTAGCCGACCCACATTTTCTGGTGCGACCCGAGGCGGTCGAAGACCGGCATCCCGGTGCGCAGGTGCGACTTGATGCCCAGCCGGTTGGCGGCCTGGCGCCCGTTGGAATTGGCCACCAAAAGGTCCGCTCCCCCTGCCGTCTGCTCCAGATCCTCCAGGTCGCCGACGAACAGGTTCGCGACCGGGAGCCGGTCCAGTCCCCGGGTCCGGGTCGCGGCAATCGCCACCTGGATGTCGCACCCAAGGCCGGCGAGGAAGTTGGTCATCCCTTTCAAATGGTCCGCCTCCAGGGCGATGGCAACTTTCTTCAAGCCGAACTGGTAATGGCAGTCGACCATGGCGTCCATGAGCCGGCTTCTCCAGCGCCGGTACTTCTCGGGAACCGCCGTGCCGGAGACCGCGCTCAGCGTGGTCATCAGCGCATCGTTCTCAGCGAGGCCGGTAATCGAGGTGAAGCCGTAGGCGGGGATGCCGAACTTGCTCTTCAGGATGTTCGCGGCATCACCCAGGGAATCGCCGAAATACAGGGTTGCCACGCTGCGCCCGGCGAGCTTGATCCGCTCGACCGGGATGCCGCCCACGGAAAGGGCGGAAACCGTGGCATCGATGTGCCCGTCCAGGGCGTTGGATATGTCCGGAATCACCACCGGATCCAGCCCGAAAGCCTGGCAGGTCTCGGCGATCTGCTCCACCTCGGCCGGGGTGAGCTGGCACCCGGGAAGGATGTTCACCTGCCCGGGGATCTTCTCGCCGCCTTCGGGCACGCCGACGATGATCGCCTCGACGGCGGCGGCGTACCCTTCCTGCATCGAACCGCAGTAGTCCGGGGTCGAGGCGTGGATCACCGGGACACTGTCATGCTCGGGGTTTTCCTTCCGGAAGTGCACGATGGCGCTTCTTACGTCGTCCCCCATGGTCTCGGTGAGCCCGCTGGTCATAACACCAACCACCGTCGGGTGGAACTTCTCGATGACCCGCTTGATCCCCTGCTTCAGGTTCTCCCAGCCGCCGAAGATCGCGGTCTCCTCGCTCATGCTGGTGGAGTTGAGGGCGATCGATTCTTTGAAGTGCCGCGAGAGCTGCAGCCGGATGAAGGTCGAACACCCCTGGGCACCGTGCAAGAGCCCGAGCATCCCGTCGATCCCGAGGTACGCCAGGGTCGCCCCGAGCGCCGGGGAGTTCTTCTGGGGATTGACCGTCGCGTTCTTGGTCGAGACCTTCACCCGCGAGCCCTTCATATCTTCCGCGTTGAGCCGCTCCGCATGACCGGCGACCAGCGCGAGCAGCTCGTCGCGCTCCGCATCCGCCAGCTCCCAGGGAGCCTGGCCGTTCAGCACCGGCCAGATCGGGTTGTTGACGGTGAGATCGAGCTGCTTGGCGAAGGTGACCATCCCCTCGTAGCCCGCATAGGGATGGGACCGGCCATGGTTGATATCAAGGAACGGGGTCTTGGTCTTGAGCGCGAGGAACTTGGTCTTGCCGCCGGCGACGATCAGGTCGGGCATCTTCTCGTACATGACCGAAAGGAGCCCGGCGGTGCTGGTGTCGGCGATGATGGAGGCGTCTTCGTGCATGAGCGCCTTCATCCGGTAGAAGTCCTCGAGCGTTGAATTCTGGGTCCCGGCGGCGAGGATCTCGACGCCGAGTTCGGCCAGGGCGTTGACCATGGACCAGGTCTTGACCCCGCCGGTGAAAAGGACCGCCCGCTTGCCGACCAGCCGCGCCCGGTACGGCGCCAGCCGCTCCCGGTATTTCAGCTCGCTCTCCGAGATCAGGCGTTCCACCCGGTCCTGCATGACCCGTTTTTCCAGGCCGTTCACCCGGTCGTCCAGCTCGCGGGCGATGTCGCGCAGCGCCTTGGCCACGTCGGTCATCCCGTAGAAGGATTCCTCCAGGTACGGGATGCCGTAATTCTTCTGCATCTTCTTGGCGAGATTGGTGAGGCTCTTGGAGCAGACGATGACGTTGAGCTTGGCCCGGTGGGCGTAGCGCAGCTCCTCGAACTTGGCGTCGCCGCTGATGCAGGAAAGTACCCTGATGCCGACCTTTTCGAACAGCGGGAGCATCCCCCAGAGGTCGCCCGCGATGTTGTACTCGCCGATCAGATTGATGTCGTAGTCGGTGGTGAACGGGGGCTCAGCCGTCCCGATCACGTATTTGAAGAGGGTCTCGCCGGCCAGCCGGTTGCCGATGTTCTTGTCGCCGATGAAGCCGGGGGTGTTCACCGGGATCACCGGGACGGAGACCTTCTCCTGGGCCGCCTTGCAGACCGCCTCGATGTCGTCGCCGGTCATCGAGGTGACGCAGGTGGCGTAGACGAAGATTGCCTTCGCCTCGGGATAACGTGCTGCCAGTTCCTGGATTGCCTTGTAAAGCTTCTTCTCGCCGCCGAAGACGACGTCGTTTTGCAGCATTTCGGTGGTGAAACCGCGCCGGAAGAGCTGGGAGTCGCTGGAGCGTGCGCCCCGGTTGTCCCAGGAGTTGCCGGCACAGGCGATCGGCCCATGGACCAGGTGAATGACGTCCGTGATCGGCATCAGGACCACGCGCGCGCCGTCGTAGGCGCAGCTTCTTTCGGTCCCCTCGCCGGGCTCGGACTTCTTGCAGAACTTGGGAGCCCCCGCGTCGTGAGTTTCACAATCTGTAGTGTCGTACCAATCCGGTTTTGCCATGAGCTCCTCTCCTTTGAGGGGTAGAAGCGGGGATAGGGGGTCTGGGATCGGGGGTCCGGGTCAGGCACCGCTCCCGGCAGCCCATTGCTCCTGCTCGCCGCTCAACCAGCTTGCTGCTATGTAAGGTCCCCCTCCCACCTAGGGAGGGGGATGGTTCGGGCAAAAGTTGGGAAGATGCCGCTTTGGGGGAGGCAGGTCCGGGACCGGCGAAACCGGTTTTCCCGATCCCCGATCCCCGATCCCGGACCCCCGACCCCGGTTTTACCTCATCAACTCGAAGTGCCGGTCATCGCAGGTGTCGTCGACGATGTCGATGAACTTGTTGCAGATGGTGGAAAGCATGTGCGTCACGCCCTGGTAGCCGACCAGCGGTTCGCGGTGCAGGTTGACCCGGTCGAAGACCGGGAAGCCGAAACGGAACAGGGGGATCTTCGCGTCGCGGGCATCGAACTTGCCGTGGCTGTCGCCGATGATGGCGTCGACCGGATCGGTCATCAACAGGCTCCGGAGGTGCCAGAGGTCCTTGTTGATGTAGATCTTCGACTCCTTGCCGTCCGGGGAGGCATCGAGCAGCGCCTGCAGCTCCTTCTCCAGCTTCTTGGTCCCCTTGGAGCAAAGGATGTGATGCGGCTTCGCCCCCATTTCCAGCAGGAAGGAAACGTAACCGAGCAGGTAGTCGGGGTCCCCGTACACGGCGAATTTCTTGCCGTGGATGTACTGGTGGGCGTCGGTCATGAGGTCGACGGCGCGCCCGCGCTCTTCCTTCAGCGACGCCGGGACTTCCTTGCCGAAGAGCTCGGCGATCTTCATCAGGAAGGCGTCGGTCTTGGCGATGCCGAAGGGCATCGGGAGGGCGGCGTGCTTGCCGGAATAGTTGTCCTTGACCCAGCTGAAGGTCTTGGAGGTCGAGTAGGTCCCCAGGGCGATGGTCGCCTTGCCGTTGATGGAATCGGCGGCGTCGTCCAGCTTGGTCCCCCCCGGATACGGACGGTAGGTGCCGTCGTTGACGGAGTCGAAGACGTCGGAGATGTCGGCCAGCACGGTGTAGGGGATGCCGAAGGCCTCGAGGATCCGCTTGTACTCGCGGTAGTTGCCGGTGTTGGCGTCAAAGCCCGGGATCAGGTTCAGCTTGCCGGTGCAGCGCCCTTCCACCTGCTTCCCGTCGGTCAGGGTCTGCAGGATGGAGAGCAGCATCGAGTCGTAGCCGTGCACGTGGGAGCCGTTGAAGCTCGGCGTGTTGGCGTAGGGGACCGGGAAATCCTTCGGGACGATCCCCTTGTTGCGGGCGTTCTTGATGAACGCGGTCAGGTCGTCCCCGATGATCTCCGGCATGCACGAGGTGAAGACGGCGATCATCTTCGGCTTGTAGAGCGTGTAGGCATTCTCAAGCGCCTCGTGCAGGTTGTTCTGGCCGCCGAACACCGCGCCGTCCTCGGTCATCGCGTCGGAGACCGCGGGAGCCGGCTCGCGGAAGTGGCGGTTCAAGGTGGAGCGGTAGTAGGAAGCGCACCCCTGCGAGCCGTGCACGAAGGGAAGGCTCCCCTCGAAGGCGTGCGCCGCAAGCTCGGCGCCCAGCGGCTGGCAGGCGTGGGCCGGGTTGATCACCAGCGAGGTGCGGGCGAAGTTCTTTTCCTTGTAATCGTCGGTATTGATCCAAGCCGAAACCCGATCGATCTCCGACTGGGGAGTCTCGGTAACCGGCTTAACTTTGAGTCCAAGATTGTTTGCCATTGTGTATCTCCTTTGGTGGGAGACTCATCCGTCACACCACCATGTCGTTTGAAGAAGTCCCCCTCGGGAAATGGGGGATTTAGGGGGATTTGCTTTTGAGGTTGCGGTAACGGCAAATCCCCCCCGGCCCCCCTTTTCAAAGGGGGGAGCGTCTGCCTAGAACGGGGACTTGACGAGTTTCCAGGTCGGGCTGTTGATCGCCATGTCGATATCACGCGCAAACGTCGGGAAACCTTTGTAGCCGTGATAGGGGCCGGAGTAGTCCCAGCTGTGCATCTGCCGGAAAGGGATCCCCATCTTCTGGAACAGGTACTTCTCCTTGATCCCGGAGCCGATCAGGTCGGGCTTGAGGACGTTGGCGAAATGTTCCATCTCGAATTCGGAGGCGTCGTCGTACACCACGGTGGCATCCGGCATTTCCGGAGCGGTCCGGTCGTAGTCGTCGGTGTGGGCGAACTCATAGCCGGAGCCGACGCAGGTCATGCCGAGGTCTTCATAGGCGTTGATGGTGTGGCGGGGACGGAGGCCGCCGACGTACAGCATGACCTTCTTCCCTTCCAGGCGCGGCTTGTACTGTTCGATGACAGCCTGCATCTGGGGATCGTACTTGGCGATCACCTCCTCCACCTTGGCCTTGATGTTGTCGTCGAAGAGCTCGGCCAGCTTGCGCAGGCTTTCCTTGATCTTGGTCGGGCCGAAGAAGTTGAGCTCGATCCAGGGGATGCCGTACTTCTCTTCCATGACCTTGCACATGTAGTTCATGGAGCGGTAGCAGTGGATGACGTTCAGCTTCACCTGGTGGGTCGCCGCGATCTTTTCCATCTCGCCGTCGCCGGTCCAGACCGACTTGACGTTGAAGCCGCACTCCTCGAGGAGCGGCTTGGTGGACCAGGCGTCACCGCCGATGTTGTACTCGCCGATCAGGGCGATGTCGTAGGGGCCGATCGGATCCGGGAATTCACGGGTCTCGATGATGTAGTCGCGGATCGTGTCGTTGGAGATGTGGTGACCCAGCGACTGGGAAACCCCGCGGAAACCTTCGCAGTTGCAGGGGATGATCGGCATGTCCAGCTCTTTGGAGGACTCTTTGGCGACGGCGTTGATGTCGTCGCCGATCAGGCCGACCGGGCACTCGGAGAGGACCGAAATCCCTTTGGCGAGCGGGAAAAGCTCCTTCGCCTCGCGCAGGAGCACGGCGAGCTTCTTGTCGCCGCCGTAGACGACGTCCTTCTCCTGGAAGTCCGAAGTGAACTGCATGGCAAAGTTGGTCACGCCGGTGATGCCGCTCATCAGGTTGCGCCGGGTTCCCCAGGAGTACCAGCCGCAGCCGACCGGGCCGTGCGACACGTGGACCATGTCGCGGATCGGGCCCCAGACGACCCCTTTGGCTCCTGCATAAGCGCAGCCGCGGGCGCTCATCACGCCGGGGACGGTTTTCTTGTTGGACTTGACGCACGCGCTGCCCGAGGCCTGATCGTTCGGGGCCAGATGCGGAGAGCGTTTCTTTTTCGCTTTCTCGGGATACGCATCCAGGGCGTGGTCGATCATCTCCTGGGTCGACTCTTTAGTTATTCCTTCAACCGTTTTAATCTCATGAGACATAAAGAACTCCTATGGGTGGGAGACTCATCCGTCACACCACCATCAGTTCGCATTCGAATATCCCTGTGCGGGGGGAGAGGGTGATGGGATCCTTACTTCGACGCGGCCTCGGCCACACCGACAATCTCCTCGTCTTCGGCTTCCATGATCCCGAACTCCATGAGGAGCTCTTCAAGCTCGTCCATGGTCAGCGGGCTGGGGACGACGAGCATCTTGTTTTCGGAGATCTTTTTGGCGAGGTCGCGATATTCCTGAGCCTGCTTGTGCTCCGGGGAGTACTCGATGACGGTCATCCTGCGCAGCTCGGCTCTTTGGACCTGGTTGTCGCGGGGAACGAAGTGGATCATCTGGGTCCCGAGCTTGGCGGCGAGCGCCTCGATCAGGTTGGATTCCTTGTCGGTGTTACGGGAGTTGCAGATCAGGCCGCCGAGGCGGACCTTGCCGGAGGTGGCGTACTTGAGAATCCCCTTGGCGATGTTGTTGGCGGCGTACATGGCCATCATCTCGCCGGAGCAGACGATGTAGATCTCTTCCGCCTTGTTTTCCCGGATCGGCATGGCGAACCCGCCGCAGACGACGTCGCCGAGAACGTCATAGAAGACGAAGTCGAGGTCGGGGGTGTAGGCGCCGTTTTCTTCGAGGAAGTTGATGGCGGTGATGACGCCGCGGCCGGCACAGCCAACGCCCGGCTCCGGACCGCCGGACTCGACGCACTTGACGTCGCCGTAGCCGACCTTGAGGACGTCGTCGAGTTCCAGGTCTTCGACCGTGCCCAGTTCCCGCACCATATCCATGACGGTTGCCTGCGCCTTCGCGTGGAGGATAAGTCGGGTGGAGTCCGCCTTCGGGTCGCAGCCGACGATCATGACCTTCTTGCCCAGGGACGCGAGCCCTGCCACGGTGTTCTGGGTGGTGGTGGATTTGCCGATGCCGCCTTTGCCGTAAATTGCGATCTGTCTCATTTCCAATCTCCTTTTGCCCCGCCGACCGTTTCCGCAGCTCACGGAACCGCTTGGTAACCTCGTCAGCCTCTCTGACGAGCCCGCCACCTATGCATACCTCCGTTGGGTCGCTTCTCGGTGCAGGGCTGTTTGTTTATTGAGGCCTTAACAAAAAAGGCGCTCCGATATTTCCGGGAGGCGCCTTTGCCAAACTTTCGAGGACGGGTACCGCGGTGTACCCTTTTCTGTTTTGTTATTCTCTTTAGCAGCTACCGTGCCAATTCGTATCTATCGGGTTTTGCAGCCTTTTGCAGTTCTTTCTTGTTCTATTCCGCATCCTGGGGCGGCAGCTGCCTAACATTTAATCATCAGGTTTTCCCGGGAAGGAAGCGATCGGCGAGGCAACCTACGCGGCCACCAAGCCCCGGCAGCCCAGCGTCTCGTGCAGCGAGAGGAGCTCGCTCTTCTCCAGGGGGCGCTTGAGCTTCTGCGCGGTGCTCCGCACCCGGGCGATGAGCAGGTTCGCCTCCTCGCGGGAGAGCGGGATCCCGATCTGCCGGTAGCTCTCCACGATGCCGTTGGTGCCGGAATGCTTCCCCGCCACGATGTGCCGCTTCAGCCCCACCTCTTCCGGGCGGAATCCTTCGTAGTTGCTCGGGTTCTTGAGGACGCCGTCGGCATGCAGGCCGGACTCGTGCGAAAAGACCTTCTCCCCCACCACCGCCTTCCAGGCCGGGACGTCCCGGTTGGACGCCTTCCCCACCATGCGGGAGACCGAGGAGAGCCGGCGGGTGTCGATGCCGAGATCGACGCCGCAGGCGACCTTGAGCGCCATGACCACCTCTTCCAGGGCCGCGTTCCCGGCGCGCTCGCCGAGTCCGTTCACCGTGGTGCTTACGTAGGTGGCACCTGCTTTCACGCCGGCGACCGCGTTGGCGGTGGCCATCCCGAGGTCGTTGTGGGTGTGGACCTCGATCTCCAGGGCCGGAACCGCCGAGGTCAAAAGGCGCACCTTTTCGAACATGGTGAACGGGTCTAGGATGCCGAGGGTGTCGCAGAACCGGAAGCGGTCGGCGCCCATTTCCGCGGCGATGCCCATCAGCTCGATCAGGAACCCGATGTCGGCGCGGCTGGCATCCTCGCCGCCGACCGATACGTACAATCCGTGGTCCTTGCAGTAGCCGAGGGACCGCTTGAGCTGTTCCTTCACCCACTCGCGGCTTTTGTCGATCTTGTTGCGGATCATCAGGTCCGATACCGTAAGCGAGATGTCGACGGCCTCGATGCCGCAGGCGATGCTCGCGTCGATGTCCGAGATGACGGCCCGGTTCCAGGTAATGAGACGGGCGGAAAGCCCGAGGTTCACCAGGCTGCGGATCGCCGCCTGCTCTTCCTTCCCCATGGCGGGGATGCCGCACTCCAGTTCGTGCACCCCCATCGCGTCGAGGGCACGGGCGATGGCGATTTTTTCCCGGGCGCTGAAGACAACCCCGGCGGTCTGTTCGCCGTCGCGCAGCGTGGTGTCACCGATGAAGACAGATTTGTTAAGGGTATTTCCCATGTCGTCCTCCCCCGGGAGCACAAACGCCCCGACCGAAACTTCCGTCGGGGCGCCGTTGCCCTGCTGGTTAGTGTTGCCAGACGAAGGGGGTAGAGCACAAGGCGTGCCATAGGCGGCACAGGGCCCGGAGATGACCGTTGGCCCTGCGTGATAAATGCCGTTGTTTCTGCAGGTTAGCCAGAAGGTTGGGTACGGGAAAGAAGCGGGAGAGCAGGCAAGGAATAGATCACCAAGGAGAAAACGGCGCGCCTAAATAAGAAGCAGAAGCAAATCCGGGAGGCAGTAGGGTGAGACGGAAAGGGAGAGAAGGAATGTTAGCGGATGAAGGCTTCGGGGTAAAAGAGACTCGTATCGACTGGTTTGAAGTCCCCCTTTGTCAAAGGGGGGAGTTACCGCGGCCCGGTGATGAGACAACTAGCGTCTCCAGCACCTCCCGTACTTCCTCAACCACCTTGACCCACTCTCCCATCCGGTGCTGCCGGAATAGGCGCATCACCCCGGGATACCAGGGCGAGTCGCTGCGCCCGTCCAGCCAGCGCCAGTCGGTCTTGTAGTCGGGAAGCAGGAGCCAGCACGGTTTTCCGAGCGCCCCGGTCAGGTGGGCCATCGCGGTGTCGACGCTGATCACCAAGTCGAGATTGCTTACTATTGCGGCAGAATCGGCGAAATCCTCGATCTCGGAAGCGAGGTTCACTACCGGCAGACCGGCCGGCGGCAACGCCGCATCATCCTCACCAGCTCCTTTTTGCAAGCTGAGAAAGCGTACCCCACCTACCCCGCCCAGCGGCTCCAACGTTGAAAGCCCGGGAAGGGAACGGTCGGCATCGTTTTCGAAGTTTCGGCTCCCCTGCCATACCAGCCCGACCCGAAGGTCTCCTGGGGCAGACAGATCCGACAGCCGCTTCGCCCACTTTTTAACCAGTTCCGGGTCGGCGTGCAGATAAGGAATCCGGGCGGGAATACTGTCGAGCCGGGTCCGGCAGTAATAAGGGATACTGAGTGGCGGGGTCCAGTAATCGGCTTCCACATGCAGGATCTCTTCGTCAAAGCCATAGGCAAAATCAACGCCGTCCATGGTCCGAAACAGACGCTTCAGGGGGGGATGACCAATCACCGTGACCAGCTTCGCCCCCCGTTCCTTGAGCACGGATGCATAGCGGCAGAACTGGATCATGTCGCCGTTCCCGGCATCGAATACCAGGAGCAGCGCCTTTCCGGCCACCGACTCACCCCGCCAGCGCGGGCAGGGAATCCGCGCCTCGAAATGCCGGTACCAGTCCCGTTTCTCGAAGCATTCCCACCCCTCCTCGAACCGCCCTTGGCGCAGCAGGAGATAGCTGAGGTTGAAATAGCCGGACCGGTACTGCGGGTCCAGCTCGATGGCCTGGCGCAGGCAGACCTCGGCCTCATCGTCCCTACGCAGCGAGGCCAGCAGGGTGCCGAGGTTGGTCCAGGCCGGGGGAAAATCGGGGAGCAGCGCGATCGATTTCCGGTAGGCTTCCTCAGCCTCCGCCAAACGCTTCTGGCCGAGCAGGAGGACGCCCAGATTGAGCCAGGTCCGCCCCCCTTCCGGGTTGAGCGAGAGGGAAAGCCGGTACTCCTTTTCCGCCTCAGCGAGGTTTCCCTTTTGTTCCAACAGTAGACCGAGATTGGTGTGGGCGGCGGCGAGACCGGGATTGATGGCGATGGCCTTTCGGAAAGATAACTCCGCGGCGTCGGCATCACCGGACTCCATCAGGCGGCAGCCTTCGTTATAAAGAGATTCGGCAGATGAACTCTCGTTACGCACCGATCGCTCCTCAATAGGGACGCAACTGTTTGCCGCTGCCAATATGCCAATGAAGATGCTTGGAGGACTGGTAGTCCCCCAGGTTGGTATAGACCCGGGCGGCACCGTATCGGGCCATGAAATCACCGGCGATCATCTTCGCGGTCCGCATCAGTTCCAGGAGCAAGTCGTTGTCCGCCTCTTCCAAGGAAAGCAGCGATTCAAGATGCTTCTTGGGCAAAAGCACCACGTGCTCCTCCCAGATCGGGTTGCTGTGGTGAAAGGCAAAGACATCGTCGTTCTCAAAGTAGATCCGAACGTCCAGCGCCCGGCTCAGGATCTTGTCGCAGTAGAAATCACCGATGGGAGTGGTCATTGATTCTTTCCTTTTGGTTGTTGAATATAAGCTGGCAGAGAATCTGAAAGAGGCATATTTTGATCACCTACCTGTGCCCTTCCGCAGCTTTTTACCCCAGGTGGGCAACGAGTTTAAGCTCACTCGCCGCGGCCTTTAGGTACTTCTTCCTGCCGTGTCCCGGATGTCGGACCTCTTCCATCTCCAAAAGGCCCGCCCGAACAAGTACATCGACATCCCGTTTTACTGCACTCCGGTCACGACCCAGCCGTCTTGCCACATCCGTTATTGAGCCAGGCTCTTGCTTGACCGAACGAAACACCGACAGCCGAGCGTTGCTCAAAATTTCCAGCAACTCTTCCGGATCCTCGAACATGATTACCGTTCTCGGTTCCACTTCCTGACCTTGATCAAGAGCCCGCGCAAGCGTTTTCCCCTGGTCCTGGAATTCTTCGATACTCCCCGTTGTGATAAGTAGATTCAGCATCGATTTCTCCACGTCTCCAAAAGCATATTCCATTCCGCTGTGAACCTGTCTTCCAACTCCTCAAAGGAAAGAAATACGACGGGCAGAACCTGACCCATGTAGTGCTTGTGGTGGTTGCCATGTTGCTTGTCATAGCCTAGCACTCGGCCGTTATCCCCAGAAAACAAGTGGTGATTTATGAAGGCAAGGTTGTATCGGACCACGACTCCGTCGTCGAGCCAAACCTCACGGCGGATCTGCCCGTTGCCCTTCTTCTTGGCAATCAGGAATCTTGCGTCGATAATTTTCCTTTCAGCCATGACGTAACATATCACCGCTGAGACAGAATAAAAAGAGAAAATGCCGCCCCATTCCGTTCATGCTACTCCCGCTGAATACAGATTGAGAAATTAGCCACAAAGGTTGAAACTATAAAAAAAGAAGTATCAGGTGCATAGCGCAGCCAACCTGGGGGTATCACATGGAAAGAAAGATACAGAAGATCACCCCGTTCTTGTGGTTCAACAATCAGGCCGAGGAGGCGGTCGAATTCTATACCTCCATCTTCCCTGATTCGAAAGCGACCATAACAACGAGGTACGGCGCCGAAGGGGCCGAAGCCAGTGGCATTCCGAAAGGGACCGTCATGACGGTGGAATTCCAACTGGCAGGACAGCAGTTCGTAGCTCTGAACGGCGGTCCGTCTTTCAAATTCACCGAAGCTATCTCTTTCGTGGTTAACTGCGATTCCCAGGAAGAGATAGACCACTACTGGAACCAGTTATCGGAAGGTGGCGATCCCAACGCGCAGATGTGTGGCTGGCTGAAGGATAAGTTCGGTGTTTCCTGGCAGATCGTGCCGTCGATGCTGGGGGAATGGCTCAATGACCCGGAACGGGCAAGCCATGTAATGAAAGCGGTGCTGCGCATGAAAAAGCTCGATATGACCGTGATGCAGAAGGCGTTCGAGAGCGTAAGAGTCGAATAACAGGCCCTCCAAGGGAAAAGCCGTTGGAGATATCTTGCGCCCAAAATGGCGCTCCCACAGTGATGGTTCCGGCGTCAGCCAAAGCGCGCACCGGTGCTAGTCCAGGTGGAGCAGTTTGAAACGTTTCAGCTCCTCATCGCTCCAAATGGATACCCCTGCCCTGGGCCCCATGGTTTCCACGGCGATGATCAGGTCCGGATCCTCGAAAGCCATCCGTGCCGGGTCTCCCGCCGCCTCGGTCGCCTCCAACAGCCAGGTATCGAGGAACCTCTCCTCATCAAGACTGGACATCCTCCCTTTGAAACCGCGCCGGTGCATCCTCACATGGAAACGCTTCCCGCAAAGTCTCGGCACCCAGGGCGCCACCACTTCCTTCGCAGTCTCCTCGAATTCCGCCGCCGACATAAAAGAAAAGGCAGCATCTATCGGCATTACCCGTGCCAGCGCCGCAAAGCCATGCGGGTCCCGCTCCCCTTCTTCAAGAAGGAGTTCCAGCAGCTGCCTTGGGTGGGGAACCCGCATCAGCAGGATGTTGAAGTATTCGGTCTGCTCAACCGGGCCGAACCGGCGCAAGAAACGCCGCGCCGGGTGGTAACCGCCGTCGTAGACCGTGACCACAACGTTCCAGTCGTTCATAACGCCTCCTCGCCACCGTGGCTGTCTGTAGGAGCGACATTCCTGTCGCAATCCAATCCCTTAAGCGCCCAACCCTGTGGGAGCGCCTTTCCAGGCGCGATTCTGAAGGCGGTAACCAAGCGACATTTCTGTCGAAACCTTCAGCTGAAATCGCGACAAGAATGACGCTCCTACCGGGTTACCGCCCTTACCGAAGTAGGTAAGCGGGCGGACTCCAATCCCCTTCCTCACCTGCCCCCTCACTGGCCCACCAAAACGCCAAGTGCTGAAGTATACCTTCTCATGGTCCAGCCGGTATTCCTATGTATACGGCACCACAAGTAAACCAATTCCACAGTCATACGTTCTCACTAAACGTGCCGCATTTTCCTGCCACCAATGCAGCTTACCAAAACGTAAGCAATTAATTTTTAATACTTTTTTCCAGATCCATCTCTCAAGTTTCCGCACCTTTTACCGAAAAGCGATCTAAGCGGTTCAGATCGTACCGCTCGGATCGCTCCAACTGTTTCCCGACGAGATCAAGGAGAAAACATGTCTACCAGAGCATTCATGTCACGGCTTACGTTCTTAACGCTTCTCCTGTCACTGCTGGCGGTGCAGGCGTTTGCCGGCGGCCGGTTCATCGACGACAACGACACGGTCACGCTCCAGGGCAACACCCACCCGCTGGCCCACCGCGCCATGGCCAAAAGTGCCGCCGACACGAGCCTGCGCATGGACCACATGGTAATGGCCCTGCAGATTTCGGCGGCAAAGCAGGCAGCGCTGAGCACCTTCCTGAAGCAGCAGCACGATCCGACCTCGCCCAATTACCACAAATGGCTGACTCCGGACCAGTTCGCCGCGCAGTTCGGTCCTTCGGCGGCCGACGTCGCCGACATCACCACCTGGCTCACCTCCCATGGCTTCAAGATCGACGAGGTTGCCAAAAGCCGGATGTGGATCAACTTCTCCGGTGACGTGAACCACGTCGAACAGGCCTTCCGGACCCAGATCTCCACGGTGACCGTCGACGGCAAGAGCTACCACGCCAACACCACCGATCCTTCCATCCCGCGTGCCCTTTCCGACGTCGTCTCCGGGGTGGTCACCCTGCATAACATCCCGCGCAAACCGAAGCACAACGGGGCTACCGCCTTTCCTTCCAACCAGGCGGTGCCCAACTATACCTCCGGCTCCTACCACTACCTGGCGCCGGGAGATTTCGCCACCATCTATAACGTGAACCCGCTTTACAATGCCGGGCTCGACGGAACCGGTCAGAGCATCGCCATCGTCGGGCGCACCCACCCCGCCGCCACCAACTGGTCTACCTTCCGGAGTAAAATGGGGCTTCCCGCCAACGCACCTCAGGTCATCGTCAACGGCACCGATCCCGGCGACTTGGGCGCCAACGAGGACACCGAGGCGAACCTCGACGTCGAGTGGGCCGGAGCAGTCGCGAAGAATGCCACCATCAAATTCGTCACCTCCCAGTCGACCAACACGACCGACGGTGTCGACCTCTCGGCCCAGTACATCGTAGCCAACAACGTAGCGCCGATCGTCAGCCTGAGCTTCGGCAGCTGCGAATCCGACATGGGCGCTACGGAAAACACCTTCTACAACAACCTCTGGGCCCAGGCCGCGGCCCAAGGACAGACCGTCCTGGTGGCGGCCGGAGACTCCGGCGCCGCCGGCTGCAGCGATCCGAGCGGAGCTACCGGTTCCGGCAAGGCGGTCAACGGCCTTGCCTCCACGCCGTACAATATCGCCGTCGGCGGCACCCAGTTCAACGAGGGGAGCACCCAGTACTGGAACTCGGTCAGCACCACCTCCATGACCTCGGCCCTTGGCTACATTCCGGAAGTGGTCTGGAACGAAAGCGGCTCCGTCTCGGGCGGGTCGGGACTCTGGGCCACCGGCGGCGGCGCATCCCAGATCTACAGCAAACCCTCTTGGCAGGTCGCTACCGGCGTGCCGCAGGACGGCAGCCGCGACATTCCCGACGTCTCCCTTTCCGGCGCCGGGCACGACTCCTATCTCATCGTTACGGGCGGTTCCCTTTCCGCGGTCTCCGGGACCTCGGCCGGTACCCCTTCCTTTGCCGGGATCGTGGCGCTCCTGCTCCAGAAGACCGGACAGCGGATCGGCAATGCCAATGTCGGGCTGTATCAACTGGCGAATCTCCAGTACGGCGCCAACGGGGCCAGCGTCTTCCATGACGTGACTTCCGGCAGCAACAGCGTTCCCGGCGTCACCGGCTACAGCGCCGCAAGCGGCTACGACCAGGCGACCGGGTTGGGGTCGGTCGACGCCAATGCCCTGGTCACCAACTGGGGCGCCACCGGCAGCACGACCAGCTCGCCTTCGTTCTCCCTGGCGGCGGTCTCCCCGGTCAGCATCACCGCAGGCAAGTCCGGATCGGTTTCGGTGCAGGTCAGCGTGGCAAACGGCTTCAACTCCTCGGTAACCTTCTCCGTTTCCGGGCTCCCGAGCGGCGTAACCGGGACCTTCACCCCGGCATCCCTTGCCGCTCCCGGATCCGGCACCACGACGCTCTCTCTTAACGTAGCCTCCACCGTTACCGTCGGGACCCGCACCGTTACCGTTACCGCGACGGGCGGCGGGATCACCCGCACCCAGAGCTTTTCGCTCACGGTGCTTGCCGGTCCCGATTTCTCCTTGAGCGCGCCCAGCTCCGGCTCCATTCTGGTCGGCAACAGCGGGACGCTCAGCGTCGCCACTGCCGTCTCCGGCGGTTTCAGTTCCTCGGTAGCCCTTGCCGTCTCCGGACTTCCTTCCGGGGTGACGGCAAGCTTCGCCCCCACGACCATCGCCGCACCCGGCAGCGGGACTTCCGTCCTCACCCTTACCGTCGCATCCACCGCGACCGCGGGGACGAGCACGCTTACCATTACCGCCACCGGCGGCGGCATCACCCATACCACGACCTTCGCCCTGACCATCCAGTCGGGTGCCCTGTACAGCAGCAGTTTCACCGACAACTGGCTGACCACCTCGGTCAGCGGGCGCAGCGCGAGATGGTATCTGGCGAGCAGCGGCACCTATCCGACCGTCACCCCGCACACCGGCACCGCTATGGCGCAGTTCAACTCCTACTCAGCGACCAGCGGCAATTCGGCCCGGCTCTTCACCTCCGGGCGGCTCACCATTCCGAGCACCGCGAAATCGGCGACGCTTTCCTTCTGGATGTATCACGACCCGAACCGCCCCACGAAGAATGACACGGTGCAGGCGCAGCTCTCCACCAACGGCTCCACCTGGGCCAACGTCGGCGCCGCCGTTGCCCGCTACGCCGCCACCGCAGGCTGGACGCAGGTCAGCGTGGATATCTCCTCCTACATCGGCAAGAGCGTCTACCTCGGCTTCCTGGGGACCAGCGCCGCCGGGTACAACATGTATCTGGATGATCTGAGCGTGACGGTGAAGTAGGATTCATCCGGCGAAAATCCTGGTGGGAGCACCATTCTTGGCGCGAATTGGCATTGCTGATCGCGCCAGGAATGGCGCTCCCACGGCTACAAGCGCGATTATCGCTATTAAGAAAGCCCCCTGAGTTCGACCTCAGGGGGCTTTCTTGTGCCTGTCCTTTCACTCGCATGCTGCGCCCATCATCCTGCTTACCCTCTTTCCCAAGGTCCACCTTGGGAACGCGACGTAAAACCTCAAAACCAAATCCCCCCTCGCCCCCCTTTGTCAAAGGGGGGATCATGGACTAGGGGCGCATGCTACGCCCATCAAATCCGATTCATCGTTTCCCCCGCTTCTTCCTCAACCGCTGCAGCAACTCATCCGGCTCCAGGGTGTTCAAGACATCCCCCTTTTCCAGCCAGCCCCTTTGCGCCACGCTGATCCCATACGGAAGGGTCTCGAACATGCTCAGCACATGCATATCCGTGTTGATTGCAATGGGAACGCCCAGTTCCTTGGCACGCTTGGCGACCGTATCGCTCACATCCAGACGCAGCGGATAGGAGTTTATTTCCAGCGCGGTCCCGGTCTCCGCCGCCACCTGAAGCACCTGCTCCATGTCCACCTCGTAGGCCTCCCGCTCGCCGATGACCCGTCCGGTGGGATGGGCGATGATGGAAACGTAGGGATTGCGCATTGCGGCGACGATCCGTGAGGTTATCTGCTCCCGGGTCTGCTTGAACGCGGAATGGATGGCGGCCACTACCACGTCCAATTCCCGAAGGACCGCATCGGGGTAATCAAGCGAGCCATCCGGTTGGATATCCATTTCGGTTCCGCTGAGAAACCGGAAGCAGGCGTGACTCGCGTTGAAAGCGTCGATCTCCTTGAGCTGGGCCGCCAGCCGCTCGACCGTCAGCCCCCTGGCATAGCCGGGACGCCCCACGGAATGGTCGGTTATCGCGACATAGGATAAGCCGCGCTGCTGGGCAAAGGCCGCTATCTCTTCCAGAGGGTGCGCGCCGTCACTGGCCCGGGAATGAACATGGAGATCGCCGCGGATATCGGAGAGTTCCACCAGGACCGGCAGGATTCCCGCCTGGGCCGCCTCGATTTCACCCTGGTCTTCCCTCAGGACCGCCGGAATGAAAGGGAGATCGAGCAGCCGGTAGACGTCTTCTTCCTCACTGCCACCGAGCAACTTGTCGTCCTTGCTGAAGATCCCGTACTCGTTAATCTTCATGCCGCGCTTGACCGCCATCTCCCGCAGCCGCACGTTGTGCTGCTTGCTGCCGGTGAAATAGGCCATCGCGGCGCCGAAGGATTCCGGCTCCACGACCCGCAAATCCACCTGGACGCCGTCGCGCAGAGTGATGCTGGACCTGGTCCGTCCCCGCATCAGCACCCGGTCTACCCGGGGCAGGGAAACAAACGCCGACATCACCGCGAAGGGGTCCGGTGCGGTGGCGACGAGATCGATATCCTTGACGGTCTCCTTGCGCCGACGCAGGCTGCCGGCGATTTCGATCCGGTTCACCCGTGCCTGAGCTTGCAACGCCTCGACGATCTCCATGGCAACCGGCAACATCCGTCCCAGCGGTTGGCGCTCCCGCCCCCGCTTCACCGCGGCGATCCCCTTGAGGATGTTATCTTCGGTCTTTTGCTGGATGCCGCGCAGTCCGGCCAGCCGGTGCTCCACCGCCGCCTGCTCCAGATCCTCCAGGCTCTCGATGCCCAGTTGCTCGTGGATCAGCAGGGCGGTCTTGGGACCGATGTCCGGGATCGACATTATGGCATGGATTCCCGGAGGAACCTCGCTCTTGAGCTTCTCGTAAGCCTTTATCTGCCCCGTTTCCCGGTACTCCTCGATCTTCGCCGCGATATCCGCCCCGACGCCGGGAATCTCCAGCAGTTCCTTATGAGTGAGATCGTCGACGCTGCGCGGATAGCTCTCCACGTTCAGCGCCGCCTTGCGGTAGGCCCTGACCTTGAAGGGATTGTCCTGCTTGATCTCCAGGATGTCGGCAATCTCGGAAAAGATCTGCGCCAGCTCGGTGTTGATCATGGCTAATTCCTCCGATGCCCCCATTATAAGACTTTCGCATGGTAGCGGAGCCGCATTCGGCGGCAGGCGGTGGTGGACTTCCCGGCCGCAGCCAACCCCTGTGGGAGCGCCATTCCTGGCGCGAATAACCTCTGCCGATCGCATCAGGAATGATGCTCCCGCTAATCCATGACCGCCGGTCCGTCGCGTTTCGTGCCTCAACGCGACCTACGACTTGAAACACAGGCCTCTGTTGGAGGATGATGAAGTAAGTTAAATCGCGCTCACCCCTCAAGATGGTTTCACCATGACCACTCCCTACCAAGAATTTCTCCCCTGGGTGTTCCCCCGTCTGCTGGGCGTGGTCTACCTGATCGCGTTCGGAAGCCTGCTGGTCCAAGTCTTGGGACTATTTGGCGCCAATGGCATTCTTCCCATCTCCGTCTACCTCACCGAATACAAGCAAGCCTTCGGTCGGAAAGCCTACCGCCTCTGCCCCACCGTATTCTGGCTCAACAGCAGCGACCGTGCCCTGGTCGGCGCCTGCGTCGCGGGTGTCCTGCTGTCTATCGCCCTCATGGTCGGAGTGACGCCGGTTCCCCTGCTGTTATTACTCTGGCTTCTCTACCTATCTTATGTCTCCGTGGGCCAGGAATTCCTTTCCTACCAATGGGACACCCTTCTCCTGGAGGTCGGATTCATGACCATCTTCCTCCCCCTGGCCGATCCGGCCCCTCCCCTGGCGGTGCTGGCCTACCGGTTCCTCCTGTTCCGGTTCATGTTTTCCTCGGGAGCGGTGAAGCTTTTAAGCGGAGACCCCACCTGGCGCGGCCTGACCGCAATGACCTATCACTACCAGACGCAGCCGTTGCCGAACCGCATCGCATGGTATGCCCATAACCTGCCGCTCTGGTTTCAAAAGCTGTCGACGTTAGCGACGCTGGTCCTGGAATTGATCGTGCCATTTCTCGCTCTGACGCCGAACCCGCCACGGCTTTGGGGCTTTGCCCTTTTGTTCGCTTTCCAGCTCCTCATCCTGGCCACCGGCAGTTACGGGTTCTTCAACATCCTGACGCTGGTAATGCTCGTCCCGCTTCTGGACGACCAGTTTATCGGCCGATACATCGATCCCCCCAGCGGTATCCTGGACCCGACCCGGGAGATGACGGTCAACATCATCTTCGGAATTTTCCTGGGTCTCAACATCTGCCAGTTGGTCGCCCTTTTTTACCGTCCCCACTGGTTGCGGCGGATGTTCTTCCACCTCTCGCCCTGGATGATTTCCAATAACTACGGGCTCTTTGCGGTGATGACGACGGATCGGCTGGAGTTCGAGATCGAGGGGAGTGACGATGTAGAGCACTGGCGCGGCTACGATTTCCATTTCAAACCGGGCGAGCCGAATCGGGCACCGGCGCAGGCCGCGCCGCACCAGCCGCGCCTGGACTGGCAGATGTGGTTCGCCGCGCTCAGTCCGCGCAAGATCGAGGGGTGGATGGGGAATATGATCGTGCGATTACTGGAGGGGTCGCCAACGGTCCTGGGGCTGTTCCGAAACAACCCGTTTCCGGAACAGCCGCCGAAATACCTGAGGCTCGTCGTCTGGCGCTACCGTTTCACAACCTCGCAGGAGCGCAAGGAAACCGGCAACTGGTGGGACCGGACCCTGGTGGCAAGGTATCGGCCGATCACTTTCAAGGAGGAGAACGAGGAAGAACGGTAGGGGTGGGCCCCCCGTGCCCCCGCGGCGGCTCGTGAATATTTGCAAAGCTGGGGCTTTGGAAAAAGGAAACGTTCCCAAGGTGGACCTTGGACGAGAAAACCCATCCTCACCCTGTCCCTCTCCTTGAGGAGAGGGGACGCATTGAGGCCCCGTTGGCGTGACAACGGGCTGCGGTTAATCGCGCCTGGAAAGGCGCTCCCACAGGATCGGCAACACTTGGGTTTCACCCCCTGCTCATCTCCCGGGAGGTGAGCAATAAAAAGGCGGCACCCTCGGCAGGGTCCGCCTTCTTATCATGTGGCAGCCAACGTTTTTACTTTCCCCGGGCGACCCGAAGCGCCTGGTCCACCCATTCCCGAAGCAGGGTCGGCCGCGTCGTGCTCGTTTCCAGGGTCAGGGTGAAATCGCTGCAAAACTTTTGAGCATTTACCAGGTCCTCCTCGTTTCCCACTCCGGTATCGACATAGAGGCCGCGCCGGTAGTGGGTGAAGAGCCGGCGTGCCATTTCCAGCGGATCCTTGCCGTATTTGGCGGCCCGCTCCAGCTTGAGCTCCTTGATGACCATTTCCGCGCCGATCTTGGTCCACCCCGGGGTCATGAACCAGGTGCCGACCTCTTTCTTGATCTCCTCGGCGTAGCGTTCCGGAGTCAAAAGGAGCGCTATGCAATCATCCACCTGCGGCAACACCACCGGAAAGTCGAATTCCTGATCGAGCCCCTGCAGCGACTGGCAATAGCCGTAGCCGAGGAAAACGACGTCAACCTTCCCCTTCATGGCGTTCACCTCTTCGCGGATCGCCTCCTTCATTTTCAAGGGATGTACGTGAAGCGCAGCCTCAAGGTAGACGACCGACTCCACTCCGGGGATTTCCGCCAGGATCTGTTCCAGCTCGCGCTGAAGAACCCGGCACGCTACAACGCCGATACGCATGAAAACTCCTTATTGCTTCTACGGGGAGACCGGGGGTGTCCCGACCGCGGTGGCAGTCACTCGCACCTCGATGAAAACCTGGTCCCCCCACCCGCTCTTCAACGGAAGCGAGGTCTCTTCGCGCTCCAGCCGCACCTCCAGGTCCATGCCGCCCCGGGCCGCCGCATGGGCCAGGGCAACCTCGCGGGCATGGGCCTCAGCAAAGGCAATGGCATCCTCAATGGTCACGAACGCCTGCTGCACGTCGGCCGAGACCACCACGAACCCGTCCGGCTTGCCAGGGCGGACGTGGACCGCCACTTTTTCCACCACCCGCCCCGTTACCGCTCCGAAGGCGTTGGCGACCTCGGCGTGCTCGGGGATGACCAGCTGCGCCCCGAGGATGGCGGCCGCCGCCGGGAGAAACGCGCGGACCGGAGCACCCACCGCGATCACCGGCCGGGATAGTCGTACGGCAGCAGAAATACCTCGTTCACCGGAAAGCTGCAGCAGGCGCCCCAAAAACTCCGCGTGTGCCGGCGACCAGGATGAAGCCAGCTCGGGCTCCTCGTGCAGGGCCTTCGCCGCAATCTGCAGCGAAAGGGAATTGGAGATCTCCCGCTTGAGCTCGCCCAGAAAGTCCTCGACCGATCCACCCATCTGCCGCGCCAGAATTGCGGCTCCGCAAACGGAAGCCTCCCGGTCCCACACCTCGAACTCACGGTTCAGGTGCATGAAATCGGTCGGGGTGAAGCCGACCTCGATGAGATACCCGAGTTCCTGGAAGCGATCCAGGTCGACAAAGGGACCGATTTCCCGATCCACGACCGATCGGGGTACCATCCGCCCTGCAAGCAGCTCGAAAAGCCGGCCTTCGTGCCGGGAAAGGGGAAAAGCCGGACGCCGGACCGCGGTGAGGATCTCAAGGGATCCCGGAGACGCCCCCCCTGCCAGCAGGGCATCCAGCGTCGGCAAAAGCCCGGGGTCGGCAACCGCCGCGGTGCAAAGCGGGATCGACCGCCGTGGGCCGATGGTCACTCTTCCCCCGTCGACCTGAATCTTGCTGTCGCCGCCCAAGCCGACGGTCCACATGTCGACCGCGCGCACCCGGGTCTGCCATCCCCCGACCACGGCGCCGTCGTCGCCGGTGGCAACGACACCACCCTTGACGATGCCGATGTCGGTGGTGGTCCCCCCCATGTCGACGACGATCGCGTCGTCCAGGCCGCTCAGGCGGCAGGCGCCGGCGATGCTGGCGGCGGGCCCGGAGAGCAGGGTTTCCACCGGCCGCAGCCGCACTCCCTCCTCGCTGATCAGCGAACCGTCCCCCTTGACCACCATGAGCGGTGCCTGGATGCCGCGGGACCGCAGGATGGCCCCGACCGCATCGAGGAGTTCCCGGATCACCGGCAGCAGCCGCGCGTTGAGCGTTGCGGTCACCGCCCGCTCCACCATCCCCACCGCTCCGGAAAGCTCATGGCCGCAAACCACCGGGAGCGACGTCTCGGCGAGGACCAGTTCCCTGAGCCTCAACTCGTGCTCGGCGTTGTAGATGCTGAAGTACGAGGAGACCGCCACCGCCTCGACCTTTCCCTCCAGACCACGCACCGCCTCGCGGGCGGCCGCCAGATCGAGCGGCACGCTGCAGCAACCTCGGGTATCGTGGGCGCCGGAGAAAATGGCGACGCTCTCGGCCGGAAGCTTCCCCGGGAAGGCGAAGGTCTCCGGCTTCGGGACCGCGGCCAACAGGGCGACCCGCGCTCCCTTCCCCTCGACGATGCTGTTCGTGGCAAGGGTGGTGGAGAGCGAGACCAGGCTCACTTGGGAAAAAAGGAGGTGATCCAGCCCGCAAAAGGACGCCTCTACCCCAACTTTCAGGTCTTCGCGCGTGGTGGGTGCCTTGGACTTGGAAAGAATCCTGCCGGAGCCGAGGTCGACGATCACGCTGTCGGTGAAAGTCCCCCCGGTATCGATGCCCAACCCGAGTTTCACCGGTGACGACTCCCGTGCTCAGCTGCTCCGGCGCTCGGGAACTTCAGAGACTCGACGAAGCAGCGGTCGAAATCGGCATGGTTGGCGAGTTCCACGACCTCGATCCCGCAAACCACTTCGGCGATTTCCTCGCGCGCGGCACGGCTTTTCAAGAGCGCCTCGCCGCCGCTTTTGGCGGTGTTGCCGACGAATTCCACCTTGCCGGCGAATTCATGGGGGAGCAGACCGATGACCAGGAGACTTTCGGCACGCAGATGATACCCGAAGGAACCGGCAATCAGCACGCGCCCCACCTCCTGGGCCTCGATGTCGAGGCTTTGCAGCAACAACTCGATCCCGGCGCGGACCGCACCTTTGGCGAGCTGCACCTGGCGGACATCCTTCTGGGTAAGGTGGACCCGCTCGGTCAGCCGGAACGAGGTCTTTCCTTCGGTCTGCTCCAAACGGGCCGTCAGGCCGGAAGGAAGGTCGGCAGGCTCCAGAAGCCTGCCGTTGGCACCGATGATGCCGCAGGAGACTAACAGCGCCACCAGGTCGATGAGGCCGCTGCCGCAGATCCCAACCGGTTCGGCACCGGCGACGGTTGTAAGTGCTACGCCCCCGGAGGCATCGATCGTGACCGCCTCGACCGCACCGGCGCTGGCCCGCATGCCGCAGCTGATGTTCATCCCCTCGAAAGCGGGCCCGGCGGCGGTCGAGGTGGCGTAGAGGCGTCCCCGGCAGCCGATGACCATCTCGCCGTTGGTCCCGATGTCGATCAAAAGGGTCACGCCGGGGTCCCGGTGCAGACCGGTCGCGACGATGCCGCAGGTAATGTCGGCCCCAACGTAGCCGGAAATGACGGGGGGAAGATAGACCGGCGCACAGGGCGCGACCGGAAGGTTGAGCCGGTGGGCCGAGCGGTACTCGTTGCCCCGGACCACCGGCAGGAAGGGGTACTTGCCGAGCGAAGCGGGGTTTTCCGCAACCGCCAGATGCAGCATGCCGGTGTTCCCGGAAAAAACGACCTCGTAGACCGCAGCGGGATCTACCTTCGCCTCCCCCGCCAGTTGGCAGATCAGCCCGGCGATCGCCTCGATGAGGATGACGTGCATCTCCTGGAGCCCCTCCGGCCGGGAGGCGAGGCGGATGCGGGAAAGGACGTCCTGGGCGTGGCGGGACTGGGGGTTCAGGGTGCCCGCGCTGGCGATTTCCGCCCCGGTGCCGAGGTCGGTGAGCGAGACGGCCAGGGTCGTGGTGCCGATGTCGACCACGACGCCATAGAACTTTTGCCGGGTATCTCCCGGCTCGACGCCGACCTCGTCTGCCCCGGCTCTGATCCGGGTCAGCCGGTTCTCCGCGTCGTACACCTTGGACAGGAACGGATCGAGTTCGACCGCACTCCCCACCCCGCGGTCCAGCACCTTCAGGGAGGCGCTCGCCGGACGCGGCAGATCCCGAACGGCGACGTCTCCGGTCACCGCCGCCGTACAGGAGAGCACCATTCCGCGCGCCTCATCGCCAGGGGATAGACGATGTAAGCCGCCGCCGGCCACGTTGGACAGGGAGCCGGGTTCGAGCTGGACCGCGCATTTGCCGCAGGTAGCGGCGCCGCTGCAGGGAGCTTCCAGCGGGATTCCCAGGTGGCGTGCGGCTTCAAGAAGTGTCGTCCCCACCGGGACCTCCACCGCCAGATCCAAGGAGGAAAAGGTAATGAGGGGCACGGCTTACCCGTCCTTCCGAACGCTCTCGGCGAGCGCCCTGATGTTCTCGATCGGGGTCCGGGGTCCGATCCCGCAGGCGGGGGCCAGGATGTCGACCCCCTTTTCCAGACAGTCGTTTCCGGCCCGCCGGACCGCGTCCGGATCGCGTTTTTCCAGCAGAAAGGTGCTCACGTTCCCCATGGTGACCTTGCCGCAGGCCAGTTCCTTCAGCTGCGGGATGCCGACCATGGCATCCACGCTGACCGCCTCGGCCTCGAGGGCGGCAAGCACGGTGCCGAGGGCCTTCACGTCGCCGCAGATGTGCACGATGGAAGGTATCCCCCAGCTGCGGAAATGCCCGGTCATCCGGTTCAGCTGCGGCAGCACGAAGTCGGCAAAGGCCTTCCCGCCGATCAGTTCGCCGGTAGCGCTCGGATCTGCAATACAGACGGCGTCCGCGCCGGCCTCGATGAGTGCGTCCCCGAAGACGATGGCATTTTCGGTCGCGATTTCGGTAAGTCTGCGGGCACCCTCCGGGTCGCGCCGCAAGGCCCGGTAATAAAGGAGCGGGTCTACCAGGGAGGTGGCGAGACTGACCGGGCCGGTCAGGTTGGCGACGATCGGGAGCTGGGGCACCTCCCGTTTCAAAAGCCGTACGGCGTCGACACAGACCTTGGCCCGCCCCTCAGCGGGATTGAGCGCCGTGATCCGGTCCAGGTCGGAGAGCTTTTCCATGGCATAGGCGACGATGCGCGGTTCGTTCTCCCGGCTCCCCAGGTCGACGGTCCCCCCCATTCCCTCCGCTTCCACCGTCATGCAGAAGGGGACCCCGACGTTCTCCACCCCGGCGACCAGGCTGGTTTGAGCGGTCAGCCGGGCCATCAGGGCCGCATCGGAGTGCGCTTCGGGCCAGGAACAGCCGCAGCGATCCATCACCTCGGTGACGATCATGGACATCATCCCGCCGGGGCAGATGAACGGAGGCCGGTCGACGCTCTCGCGCGCCAGGCTGCGCAGCAGACGTTCACGTTGCATCATACGCCACCCCTCTCCTCGAAAAACCGGTGGATCCGGTCGTGGTTCAGCCCGAACCCGAGCAGGGTCAGCCGCGGCGCCAGCTCCCCGGTCACGGGGGTCAGGTTCACCTTCGGCCCCACGATCTGAAGATTCATCGGACCCAGTTCGGACACGGCAAGAACCCCCTTCCCGCGCAGTACCTTCCCGAACGCGCCGATCCGGACCTCTCCCAGGAACTGGGCGAGCCCTTCCCGGGTAATCGGTGCGGGCACACAACTGGCCGCCTCGACCCGGAAGCCGCGTGAGGAAACCGGGGCGCCGGCTCCCCGCGAGGAGCCGGGTTCCGGAAGGACCGCCGGGAGCCGGCCGTGCTCGGTACGGAAGACCGGCACCCCGGGGTGGATCGCGTCGACCCGCTCCTCGATCCGCCGGAGAAGGTCGGGCGAAACCAGGTCGCTTTTGTTGATCAGGATCAGATCGGCACAGCTTACCTGGTCCAGGAAAAAGAGGCCGAACGCATCCGGCTCGGCATACTCGAGGAAGGTCTCGGCATCGAGCAGGGTGATCGCAAGTTCGATCCGGATCACCCCTTCCCGCGCCGGGTCCTCAAGCGCCTGCATCAGCTCCGAGGTTTCCGCCACGCCGCTCGGCTCGATCAGGAGCAGGTCGGGGGCAAGCCGCCGCGCGATGTCCCGGACCCGCTCCCTGAGCCCTTCCTTTTGGCTGCAACAGATGCACCCTCCCGGCAGCTCGACGACCTCGAGTCCCCCTTCCAGCCGGATCAGGTCCCCGTCCAGTCCCAGTTTGCCGAACTCGTTCACCAGGACGGCGACTTTTCCCGGTGCATGGCGCAGATGCTCCAGGATGAAGGTCGTCTTGCCGGCGCCCAGGAAACCTCCGATCAGCCAGGTCCGCACCGGTTGTCTATCGGTAGCAGGCCCTTGCTCAGCCATCGAATCTGCCGTACTTCCGGGCGGCGTTGATCAGGGCATCGATGTTCGCCGGCGGGGTGTTGATCGGGACTTCGCACCCGGAACCGAGGATGAAGCCGCGCGGATTTCCCATCGCCTTGGCGCAGACCTCCCGCGCCTCGGCATCAATCTCTTCGGGACTGTTTTTCAGCAGGTTCGCCGGGGAGACGTTCCCGATCAGGGTGACCCGCTCCCCTGCGATCTGCCGCGCCTCACCAAGGTCCACGGCGTCGAGGCTCCAGAGGTCGAAATCCGCCCCGAGCATCGCCTCCAGGTTGGGCTTGGTCTTGCCGCAGATGTGCAGGGCGGCCGGAAGCCCTCCCCCGTTTTCATGAATATGCGCCGCCATCCGTTTGAGGTACGGGGCGACGAAGGTCTTGAAGTGGCGCGGGCTTACCAGGCTCCCCGATCCGATCGGCTCGACGATGATCGGCAACGCCCGGCGCGCCAGGATCTGGTCGATGAAGGCGATCCCGGCCTGGCAGCAGATTTCCAGGAGCTGGTGAACCCACTCGGGGTTCTTGTAGAGGTCCTTGACAAAGAAGTCGAGCGGGCGCAGTGCCGCCGCCGTCGTGAAAGGCCCGGCCAGAATTGTCCCCACGACCACCTCGCTGCCGACTTCGGAGACGGCCAGTTCGGTCGCATCGAGGTAGACCGGAAGCCGCCCGTCCCGCCGGAAATCCGGGACGTTGATCTTCTTGATGTCGTCGTACTCCTGGATCGGCTGTCCGGCGATCTGCGGGGCGTCCTCGTCGAAAAATTCCATGGTGGTCCCCATCGCCTCGGCGAGGGTGGAGGTGGTGGAGAAGATGGAGACGAGGTCGTTGCCGTAGCGGCGAAAGGCCGCCACATGCGCCTTGCCCATGGTTTCACCGTTTCGGTTGTACTTGCCGACCGGAACGCCGAGCACGCGGGCGGCGTGGTTGAGAATCAGGGGAAAGCAGGCAACCCGCTGCGGGTTTACGCCCTGGAGGTAACTAAGGACACGCTCCAGGGAGGTCTGGGTATCCTGCGGAATGTCAGATGCCGGCATGGTCTTCTCCTTTCAGGCGCGAGCGGCGGCAAAGCCGGCGCAGAGTTCCTTGGCCACCTTGACCGCGCTGGCGGCGTTGTCGGCATAGCCATCGGCACCGATCCGATCGGCGAAAGCCTTGGAAATGGGGCCGCCGCCGATGAGCACCCGAAACCGGTCCCGGATCCCTTCCTCCTTGAGCATTTCGATTACCGAGGCCATGCCGTCCATGGTGGTCGTCATCAGGGTGGAGAGGCAGATCAGCCGGGCGTTCACCTCCTTGGCCTTCTCCACGAAATCCGCCAGCGGGACGTTGCGCCCGAGGTCGTGCATCTCGAAGCCGGCGACATCGAGCAGGATCTTCACCAGGTTTTTCCCGATATCATGGGTGTCACCCTCCACCACCCCGATGACGCAGGCAATTTTTTCGGTGACGTCGGATTTCTGCAGGTGGGGCCGGAGGATCTCCAGCGCGGCGTACATCGCGTCCGAGCAGATGAGCAGTTCCGGAACGAAGTACTCCTCCTGGTCGTAGAGCTCGCCAGCCTGGTTCATCCCGACGACGAGGCCGTTACTGATCGCGTCGAAGGCATTCAGCCCCACCGCGATTGCCTCGTGGGCCGCACTTACCGCCAACTCCTCGTCCAGATTCAGGACTCCGTTCGCCAGGTCCTGAAGGATCTCCTCTCTCTCGCGCGCCATAGCATCTCCCTTGAACATTTACCAATGTAATTCCATAAGCTTAGAGCCGGACGAATATGCCTGACGGGGGACGGACCGTCAAATTGATAATATTGATGATTTGACTGGAACAAATCGCTAAAACCGATTACACGTTCAAAATGGGCGAGGTCACCCGGTGGGAGCGCCTTACCAGGCGCGATCCGCCGAAGTCGGACCACGGGCAGCGGGAAATTGGCAGGGAAAGGTGTTACCACAGGGTAGGCAGCTACTCATCCGTCGGAACAAGAACCGGCGGCAACGGGATGCACGTTGCCACTTGCGCTGGTCTCTACAACCTCCTGGTACGAGGGAGGGGCACCGGCTCAAGGCAAGGGTTGAGCGGGAGCTGATACCCCACTATCTAAAACAGAAAAGGCGGCAACGTGAATGCACGTTGCCGCCTTTTTGGTCTCTAACGGTTACCGCTATTGCTAGGCCAGTATCTCCCTAGGCCAGGATCTGCGACTTGGTGAAGATGGAGCGGAGCCAGTAGCCTTCCTTCTCGATGTTCTCGCGGCCGCCTTCTTCGCGGTCCACCAGGGTCACCACGCCGAGGACCTTCAGCCCTTCCTCTTCGGCGCGCTTGATCGCCTTCATGGATGAGCCGCCGGAGGTGACGACGTCTTCCACGATGACCACGCGGGAGCCGGGCTTCAGGTTCTTGCGCCCTTCCAGCCAGGCGCCGGTGCCGTGCCCCTTGGGCTCCTTGCGGATGATGAAGCCGGGGATGGGACGCCCTTCCAGAAAGCTCACCACGGAGGTTGCGGTGGCGATCGGATCGGCGCCCAGGGTGAGCCCCCCTACCCCTTCCACGTTTTCCACGTCCTTGATCGCGTCAAAGAAGAGCTTGCCGGTGAGGTAGCCCCCTTCCGGGTGCAGCGTGGTCTGCTTGCCGTCGAAGTAGAAGTCGCTCTCCCGCCCGGAAGCAAGGGTGACCTTCCTCTTCTCGTAGGAAAGCTCGATGATGATCTTTTTCAGCCTGTCGCGCTCCGTCATTTCTGCACAACCTCCTTATCAAATAAGTCCATTTGCGGCTCATCAACACTGAGACGCGGAAATTTAACGGGGTACCCCCCGGTGAAACAGGCCGTGCAGAATCCGCCGGTAGAGGCGCCGACCGAGCGCATCAGGCCCTCCTCGGAGAGATAGCCGAGCGAGTCCGCGGTGATGTAGCGCCGGATCTCGTCGACGGAATGGGACGAGGAGATCAGCTCCTTGCGGTTGGGGGTGTCGATGCCGTAGTAGCAGGGGTAGCTGGTCGGCGGCGAGGAAATCCGGACGTGGACCTCGGCGGCGCCGGCGTTGCGCACCATCTTGACGATCTTGCGCGAGGTGGTGCCGCGGACGATGGAGTCGTCGATGACCACGACCCTTTTCCCTTTGAGGACTTCGCGGACCGGGTTCAGCTTGATCTTCACCCCGAAGTGGCGGATCGCCTGCTGCGGTTCGATGAAGGTCCGGCCGACGTAGTGGTTGCGGATCAGCCCCAGCTCGAACGGGATCCCCGATTCCTCGGCGTAGCCGATTGCCGCGGGAACGCCGGAATCCGGGATCGGAATCACGATGTCCGCATCGACCCGGTGCTCGCGGGCCAACTGACGCCCCTGCTCCTTGCGGACCTGGTAGACGTTTTTGCCGAAGATATGGGAATCGGGACGGGCGAAATAGACGAATTCGAAGATGCAGGGGGTGGGATCGACCCGCTTGAAGGGGAAGTAGGAGCTCATCCCGTTCTTGTCGATGACGATCACCTCGCCCGGCTCGACCTCGCGGATGAACTCGGCATCGATCAGGTCCAGCGCGCAGCTTTCCGAGGCGATCACGTAGGCACCGCCCAGGCGGCCCAGGCACAAGGGACGGAAACCGTTGGGATCGCGGACCGCGACCATCCGGGTCTCGGTAAGGAAGAGGAGGCAGTAGGCCCCCATGATCCGGTTCAGCGCGTCGGTGAGCCGGTCCAGGAGCGAGTTCGCCTTGGAAGTGGCCAGAAGGTGCACGATGATCTCGGTGTCCATCGTGGTCTGGAAGATGGAACCGTAGGCCTCGAGCTCGTCCTTGATGATCTGGGCGTTGACGATGTTGCCGTTGTGGGCGACGGCGATGGAGCCGCGGGAGTAGTCGACCATGATCGGCTGCACGTTCTTGATCACCGAGGAGCCGGTGGTGGAGTAGCGGACGTGCCCGATGGCGGATTTACCCGGGAGGGATTTGAAGATTTCCTGGTTGCCGAAGACGTCGGCGACGAGCCCCATGCTCTTGTGGGCGTGCAGGGTGCTGCCGTCCGAGGAGACGATGCCGCAGCTTTCCTGCCCGCGGTGCTGCAGGGCGTAGAGCCCGAGGTAGGTGAGGTTGGATGCCTCCGGGTGATTGAAGACACCGAAAATCCCACACTCTTCTTCAGGTCTATGGAGATGCATTTCTTCCACAAATTGCTCCTTGTTAAAAGACTGGCGGCCAGGAGGTGGTGGATCAGAGCTCAGCCAATCGAGTCGCCGAAACCGTGGGTTCAACGTCGAACGCCGAACGGCAGTTAGAACGTCTTCTTGATGTACTGAGCCGCGTTTCGGAAGAAGATCAGGCCGTCACCTTCTTCCGGGAGTTCCTCGCGGGTCCAGCGGGGGTGCTGGGTGCGGTGCACGAACGCCTCCGGGTGCGGCATGAGCCCCATGATGCGCCCGGTCTCGTCGCAGATGCCGGCGATGGCGTTCACCGACCCGTTCGGGTTTTCCGGGAATTCCATGGTGGGGGCGGTGTACTGGCTGTCGGAATATTTCAGGCAGGCAAGGTGCTTGGATTCGATGGCGTCGAGGGTGGCCTGGGTATCGACCAGGAACTTCCCTTCCCCGTGGCGGACCGGAAGGTAGATCCCCTGGGAGATGCCCGCGGTGTAGAGGGAGGGGGAGGAGGCGTCGCACTTGAGGTAGCACCAGCGGTCCTGGAAGCGCCCGGCGTTGTTGTAGGTGAGGGTCACGCTCTGCTTGAGGTAGTCGCCGCCCAGGGCCGGGAGCATCCCCATCTTGACCAGGAGCTGGAAGCCGTTGCATACCCCGAGGATCAGCTTGCCGTCGGCGATGAAGCGGGAGATCTGCTCGACCAGCCGTTCGCTTTTCCCTTCTACGGTCGCATTTTTCAGGCGGTTCGCCTGGGCCTTGGCGCTGCCCAAGTCGTCGCCGTCCAAAAAGCCGCCGGTGAGGTTCAAGAAGTGGTAGTCGTCCAGCCGCACCTCGCCCGACATGAGTTCCGAGATATGCGCGATGCGGGCCTCGTCGAAGCCGCCGAGCCGGCAGGCGTGCGCCGCCTCGTTCTCGCAGTTGGTGCCGTTTCCGGTTATGACCAGAGCTTTAGCCTTTGTCATCAATCAATCCTTTGCAGTAGTTGGCCCCTCATGAGAGGCAATCGCCACATTATGACACGAACCCGTTGAAAAAATCACGGAGAAGTTACATTCCGACGGATCGGTCCGATCGGTCCGATCCGTCGGATCGAAGGCCGCCTCACAGCTCCCGCAGCGGGGACTGCCAGCTTTCCTTCAGCTGGTCGAGGTCCGCGCTCACCACGATGCCACCGTTGATCCCTTCCATGGTCACGATCGGGTCGACGCTCACCTCGCCGATCTTGGCGAAGGTGGTCCCCTTCAGGCAGGCCTCGAAGGAGGCCGCTTTTTCCGGGCGGACGGTGACCAAAAGACGGGAGGCGGACTCGGAGAAGAGGAGCACCGCATCGCTGCGCCCGGCCTTGTCGCCTTTGAACGGCACCTGGCACAGGTCAATGGCAACACCAAAGCCGCCGGCAAAGGCGGACTCGGCCGCGGCAACCGCCAGGCCGCCGTCGGAGAGGTCGTGGCAGGATGCCACCAGACCCTGTTCCAGGGCGGCGTGGTACCCACTGTAGGTGGCCAGCGCCGCCTGGGCGTCGACCTTCGGGACGTGGTTCCCCACCGCCCCCTTGAGCGCGTAGTATTCGGAGCCCCCCAGCTCGTCGGCAGTGGCGCCGAGGAGGTAGACCAGGTCGCCCGGGCGCTTGACGTCCATGGTGACCGCCTTGCGGGCGTCTTCCATCTTGCCGATCACCGAGAAAAGCAGCGTGGGGGGGATGGAGATCTTGACGTTGCCGTCGTAGAAGTCGTTCTTCATCGAGTCCTTGCCGGAGATGAGCGGCAGGGAAAACGCGAGGCAGTAGTCGTAGAGCGCCTTGTTGGCGCGGACCAGCTGCGCCATCTTGTAGGGACCGTCCGGGGTGCGCTCGGAGAGGACCGGATCGCACCAGCAGAAGTTGTCCAGACCGGCGACCAGATCCAGCGAGCCCCCCACGGCGACGTAGTTACGCAGCCCCTCGTCGATGGCATTGGCCGCCATGTGGTAGGCGTCGATGTCGCTGTAGCGCGGCACGATGCCGTGCCCCACCACCACCGCCTCGAAGGAGTCGAGGATCGGACGGTGCACCGCCGCATCGGACGGGCCGTCGTTGGCAACGCCGGTGAACGGCTTCACCACGCTCCCCCCCTGGACCTCGTGGTCGTAGCGGCGCACCACGCTCTCCTTGGAGCAGATGTTGAGCGAGGAGAGGAGCGCGTTCAGGTCGCCGGTGTAGTCGGCGGCGGGTTCCAATTTCGGCTCGGCGTTTTTGGGCGGCTCCCAGCGTGCCGGGATCCGCATCGGCGGCAGCCCCGCATGCATGAAGGAAAGCGGCAGGTAGGCCACGGTCTTGTCGCCGTAAAGGATGTGGAAGACGCCGGAATCGGTGAAGGTACCGAGCACGGTCGCCTCGACGCCGAAGCGCTTGGCCATCGCCAAAAACTCGTCCAGACACGCGGGCGGAATGGCAAGGCTCATCCGCTCCTGCGCCTCGGAGATCAGGATCTCCCAGGGATTGAGCCCCGGGTACTTGAGCGGCGCCAGGGCGAGGTCGAGCTTGCAGCCGCCGCACTCCTCGCTCATCTCGCCGATGGAGGAGGAAAGGCCCCCGGCCCCGTTGTCGGTGATGAAGCGATAGAGCCGCTTGTCGCGGGCCCGGATCAAAAAGTCGAACATCCGCTTCTGGGTGATCGGGTCGCCGATCTGGACCGCGGAGACCGGGGAGTTCTCGTTCAGCTCCTCGGAGGAGAAGGTGGCACCGTGGATGCCGTCCTTGCCGATCCGGCCGCCGGTCATGACGATGACGTCCCCGGGGAGGATCTTCTTCTCGTGGGACGGCTCGCCCTGGATCTTGGCGGGCATGATCCCGGCGGTGCCACAGAAGACCAGGGGCTTGCCGGCGAAACGCTCGTCAAAAACCAGCGAGCCGTTCACGGTCGGGATGCCGCTCTTGTTGCCGCCGTGCTCGACCCCTTCGACGACACCTTCGTAGATGCGGCGCGGGTGCAGCAGGCGGGACGGGAGTTCCTTGTCATAGAACGGGTCGGCGAAGCAGAAGACGTCGGTGTTGAAGATGAGCTTCGCCCCCATGCCGGTGCCGAACGGATCGCGGTTGACCCCGACGATGCCGGTGAGCGCCCCGCCGTAGGGATCGAGCGCGGAGGGTGAGTTGTGGGTCTCGACCTTGAAAACGAGCGACCAGTCGTCGTTGAAGCGGATGACCCCGGCGTTGTCCTTGAAGACGGAGAGGCAGTAATCCTTCTCCCCGAGCGCCTTGCGGACGTCGGCAGTGGTGCGCTGGATGAAGCTTTTGAAGAGCGACTTGATCTCTTCCTTGTTCCCGTTCTCGTCGACGTACTCGACGTCGGCGGAGAAGATCTTGTGCTTGCAGTGCTCGGACCAGGTCTGGGCCAGCGCCTCGAGTTCCACGTCGGTGGGACGGGCACCCAGGCCGACTTCAGCACGGACCTTGCGGACCTCCGGGTCGCGGTAGTGCGCCTGGATGATCTTCATCTCGTCGAGGGTGAGCGCCAGCACGCCGTCGCGGCTGATCCGCATCAGTTCCTCGTCGGACACCTCCAGCTCGATCTCGTTCACCGCGGCCTTGGTTTCTCCGGAGACCTTGGGGACAAAAGCGGCAATCCCGCCCTGGGCGGCGAAGGTGGCGGCATCGACGATCTGGTAGCGCTGGATCAGCGTGTTGCACAGAAGCCCGGTGGCGATCTTCTTCGCGTCCGCCTCGGAGAGCGCCCCCTTCAAGAGGTACTGCACCGAGGTGTAGACCGCCTCGCCGGCGGCAAGCGGCTTGCCGATCAGGTAGCCGATCGCCTCGGCGGCGGTGCGGCCGACGTTATCGGTGACGCCGGGACGGAAGCCGACTTCGATCACGTAGTCGAAATCCTTGGCGGCGGCCTGGTCGATGGAGTATTCCTGGATCACCGGGTCGCAGAACGGTCCCGCCGCGGCGGCTTCCAGCTGCTCGGCGGTGAGCGCCGCGTCGACGGTGTAGACGTCGATGGTGCGGACCTCGGCGACCTCCAGGTGGAGGAAGTGCTCGATTTCCCTTTTGATACGCTCGCCGCGCGGGTCGCGGACCTGGTCCTTGAGGGTGATTTCAATCCTGTGGGGCATGGTTGGCGTCCTTTTCGATGAAGACCGTCCGGGTGGGGAACGGCATGATTATTCCGTGGGTGATAAACGCGCCGGCGATGGCGCTGTTGATCCGGTCCACAACCACCGCCTGCTGCCGGTAGTCGGCGACCCAGAAGAAGAGGTTCAAATTGAGCGCGCTCTCGCCAAAGTTCGTGAAGTAGACTTCCGGCCCCGGCTCGGCGACCACCCCGGGTACCGCAAGCGCGGTTTGCACCAGGAGCTCCTTGGCCGCGGCGACGTCGGTCCCGTAGGCCACCCCGAGGGGGACCTTGACCTTCACCCTGCTGTCGGGAAGGGCCATGTTGACCAAGGTGGTATTGCAAAGCTCGGAGTTCGGGATGATCAGGTAGGTGCTGTCCGCCCCCTTGATCTTGGTGGAGCGCAGGCCGATGTCGATCACCTCGCCGCTCTTGTTGCCGAGCTCGATCACGTCCCCGATCCGAAACGGCCGGTCCAGCATCAAGGTGAAGCCGGAAACCATGTTGGCAAGGGTGTCCTTGGCGGCAAGCCCGATGGCGAGGGAGCCGACCCCCAAGGCGGTGACCAGGGAGAGGATGTCGTAGTTGAAATGCTTGAGGGTGATGATCAGGGCGGTGCCGATCAAGAAGATGCTCACCAGCTTCTGCACCAGCGGCATGAGCTGGCGGCTCATCTCTTCGCCGGCCACCCGGGCCCCGTAACGCAAAAGGGCCTCGTCGGCGATCCGGTAGGCGATGTTGGTGAGGACCACCACGATCGCCACGAAAAGCGCCCCCGAGGCGACCAGGTGGAGTTTTTCCGGGATGTGCAGCCGGCTGATGGCCAGGTACCAGCCGGTGCAGTTCACCAGGAACTGGATCGGCGGGGTGGAGCGCTCGAGCATCCGGCTGTCGAACGCACGGGAGGCATTGAGCCTCCCGGCGATCCGGAGCAGGGCGCGACCGAGAACCTGCGACAGCGCGTAGCAGAGCAGGATGATCGCGGTCGCGACGATGATTTCCTTGGACCAGAAGAGGAGGAACCCGTCCTCCTCCCCCAGCTCCAGGTAATACAGCAGTCTATCCACCAAAGACCCTCGTGAAGATGGTGTCTACGTGTTTGAGGTGGTACCCCAGGTCGAACGCCTCGCGGATCTCCGCCTCCGGAAGGAGCGCGGTGACGTCGGCGTCGGCCAGAACCTCGGTGAGGAAGTCCTTCCCTTCTTCCCAGACCTTCATCGCGTTTCTCTGCACCATGGCGTAGGCCGCCTCGCGGGAAGCGCCGGCTTCGGCGAGCTTCAGGAGCACCCGCTGCGAGAAGATCAGCCCGCGCATCTGGTTCAGGTTGCGCATCATGTTTTCCGGGTAGACGACCAGGTTCTCGATCAGGCCGATGGCGCGGTTGAGCATGAAGTCCATCAGGATGGTGGCGTCCGGCCCGATGATGCGCTCCACCGAGGAGTGCGAGATGTCACGCTCGTGCCAAAGGGCGAGGTTCTCCATGGCGGAGACGGCGTAGCCGCGGATCAGGCGGGCCAGGCCGGTGAGGTTCTCCGAGAGGACCGGGTTTCTCTTGTGCGGCATGGCGGAAGAGCCCTTCTGCCCCTTGCTGAAGAATTCCTCGGCCTCGAGCACCTCGGTGCGCTGCAGGTGGCGGATCTCGACGGCGAACTTCTCGATGGAGGAGGCGACGATGGCCAGGGTGGAGAAGTATTCGGCGTGACGGTCGCGCTGCAGGACCTGGGTGGAGCAGGGAGCCGGCTTCAGCCCGGCCTTCTTGCAGACGTAGGCCTCGACCTTGGGGTCGATGTTGGCGAAGGTCCCGACCGCGCCGGAGAGCTTGCCGTAGGAGATGGTTTCAAGCGCCGCCTGAAGGCGCTTGAGGTTTCTGGCCATCTCGTCGTACCAGAGGGCCATCTTGATCCCGAAGGTGACCGGCTCGGCGTGGATGCCGTGGGAGCGCCCCATCATCGGGGTCATCTTGTGCTCGTAGGCGCGCTTCTTGATGACTTCCATCAGGCGCTTCACGTCGGCGATGATCAGCTCGCCGGCTTCCTTCAGGAGCATGGCAAAGGAGGTGTCCAGGACGTCCGAGGAGGTAAGGCCCAGGTGCATGTGACGGGAGTCTTCCCCGATGTAGTCGGCGACCGAGGTCAGAAAGGCGATGACGTCGTGCTTGACGGTCCGTTCGATCTCGTCGATGCGCTCGACGTCGAAGGAGGCCTTGGCCTTGATGCGATCCACCGCGTCGGCGGGGATGCGCCCCATTTCGGCGTGCGCCTCGCAGGCGTAGATCTCGATCTCGAGCCACTTGGCATAGCGGTTTTGCGGCTCCCAGATGCGGGCCATTTCAGGACGGCTGTAACGTTCGATCACGACTTTCCCCCTTAACTATCTTGCTGTTCGCGTTGATTTAATTATTGATGCGCGGAGCAACCCCTCATGCTACAGGAATCCGCTTTAGATGTCGAGTACGCCGCTGGCCACGTACTGGTTCCCCACGAAGATGGAGGGAGCGCAGCTGTTCTGCCCGCCGATCAGCCCTTGCGCGGAGGCCAAAGCCAGATCGGGTGCGTTGTTGACCTCGGAGAGGTGAGAAAGAAATACGCCGTCGAGCCGGTCGTGGAGGAGTTCCTCCAGAAGCACGGTCGCTTCGGCATTGGAGAGATGTCCGTGACGGCTCCGGATGCGCTGCTTGAGGTGCCAGGGATAGGGGCCGTTTTGCAGCATCTCCTCGTCGTGGTTGAACTCCAGCACCAGGGCGCGGCACCCTTTGAGCTTCTCCAGGACCAGCCGGGTCACGATGCCGAGGTCGGTGGCAAAACCGATGTCCCCTTCCCCGGCCCGGATCCGGAAGCCACAGGGATCGCAGGCATCGTGGGTGACCGGGAAAGGGTCGATGTGGACCCCCTTCAGGGTGAACGGAGTGCCCGGTTCGAATTCGACCGCCTCCACCTTCTTCACCTGGTGCGCCGCGGCGCGGTGGGTCTTGGCGGAAGCGAAGACCGGTATCTTGAGTTTGCGGGCCAGGGGGCCCACGCCGCCGACGTGGTCGGAGTGCTCGTGGGTGACCAGGATGCCGTCCAGCTCCTCCCCTTTCACCCCGATGCCGGCCAGCCGGAGCTGGGTCTCGCGCGCCGAAAGCCCGGAATCGATCAGAAGCTTGCAGTCGCCCGCCTCAACGTAGAGGGAGTTCCCCTTGCTGCCACTGGCAAGAAGACAGAGCTTCATTGTGATCCCTCCGTGAAAAACCGGTTCAACGTGCCACGTTCAAGGTTCAACGTTGAGGCCAGAAACTAAGATCTCTCTTCAAAAGCCCGGGCCTATGCAAGAGAGACTGACACAGAAAACAGTGATAACTTCAACATTTTGGGTTTCAACGGGAAACGTCGGGCCTGGAACGTTGAACACGCCCATTCGGGCGCCGGTAAAACCCGACTTTTATACAGGAATAGCCGGGGAGATTCAAGTGAGTTTAGGTTAACGAAGGAGTCGGGCGTAGTCGGTGAGAGTCTCGCTGAGGACCGGGTTTACCGGAAGGAGAATGTGGAAAATGGAGCCGGGGAAGCGCTCCGGATTGTAGCCGGTCGACTCGACCCAGATCTCGCCGCCGTGCATGTCGACGATCCCCTTGGCGATGGAAAGGCCGAGCCCCGCCCCCTTCGCCTTGAAGGCGACCTTGCCTGAGGAGTGTTCCTGGATGTTGCCGACCTCGTAGAACTTATCGAAGATGCGGAGCTGATCCTCGCGATCGATGCCGATGCCGGTGTCGGCGACGGTGATCTCGAGAAACAGGTGGTGCTCCTTGGCCTGCTCGGAGCTCCCGGTTCCGGACGGAATGCCGCGCAAGAGGTACTTGGCCGAGCTTGAGATGGTGATCTTGCCGCCGTCGGGGGTGAACTTGATCGCGTTTCCCACGATGTTGGAAAGAAGCTGCATCAGGCGGACCGAGTCGCCGCGGACCGGGGGGATCGACTCGTCGAGATGGACCTCCACCTCTTGCTTGCGCATGGAGAAGAAAAAGCGCATCTCGTTCACGGTCGCCTCGATCAGGCGGTTCAACTGCACCTCCTCCATCTTGAGCTGGAGCCTTTTCTCGTCGATCATCGAGACGTCGACCATGTCCTTGACGATGTTGTCCAGCCGCGCGGCGGCGTTGGCGATGTTGGAGACCATCTCCAGGACGGTGGGATCGACCTTGTCCGCCATGTCGGAGGTGATCAGCTCGGAGTAGCCCATGATGACGGTGAGCGGGGTCTTGAGTTCGTGGGAGGCGAGCCCCAGGAAGGAGTCCTTCATCCGGTTCAGCCGGGCCAGGTCGGCGGAGCTCTTCTCCAGGTTGGCGATGATCTCGCGCTCCCGGGTGACGTCGCGGAAGATCGCCTGCACCAGCACCTCGTCGCCGCTCCGGATGCTCGAAGCGTGCACCAGGGCGACCATGATCCCGCCCCCCTTCTTGAGGAGCTGCATCTCGTCGGCCATGTGGGCCCCCCCCGCCGCGTTCTGGAAGATCCGCTGCAGCTTCGGGATGTTGCCGATGTTCAGCAAAAGGAGCATCTTGGTGAGCGGCAGCCCGAGCAGTTCCTTCGCCTCGTAGCCGAAGAACTCCTCCGCCATCTTGTTCACCATGCGGACCGACTCGTCGGAGCCGATCACCACGATGGCGTCGCTTGCGTCTTCCATGAGCGACTTGTAGAGGTTCTCCGAGCGCTCCAGGTCGGAACTCAGCCGCTCCAGCTTCAGGTAGGAGTCGTGCAGCTCGTCGAGGGTGCGCTGCATCTCCTGGTAGTTGTTCTTGATTTCCTCGTCGCGGTTTTTTAAAAATCGCGCCATGAGGTTGACGTTCCGCGCAAGTTCATTAAACTCGAACACGTCGACCTCGCCGATCTGGATGTCGAAGCCCCCTTCCGAGATCTGCTTCACCCCCGTCAACAGCGTGGAAATCGGCCGCATCACGTAGCGCTTCACGAAGAAGACCACCAGGGAGAAGGAGAGGATCAGCGCCAGGATGAGGAGGGAGAGGTTCTTGAAGATCATCCCCCTCACCTTCTCGGTGACCACCGCCTCGGCAAACCCGATGTGGGCGCGCCCGACGTTGCGCCCGTCCGGCGTCTTGATCAGCACCGAGGTGTCGTAGAAGTAGCTGGTGCCGCGCGGCTCCTTGAGATCCATCCGGTTGCGGGCGACGTCAGGCCCGGCGATGGAGCGGATCGGGAAGTTCTGGAAGCGGGGATCGCTGGCGAAGATGGGGACGCCGTTGGCATCGGTCACGACGCAGTAGGCGATGTCGGGGTTCCCCTCCATGATCTCGCGGCACTTTTCGGAGAGCCCCCCCATGTCCTTCAATTCGAGGCCGAGGTTGAGGACCTTTTCGATGCTGGCTTTAAGCGCGGTGGCGAGGCTTTGGGAACGGAGGTTCAGCGAATTGACGTGGTCCCTCTGCAACGCCATGATGTCCATGCCGGAGCCGGCGAACATCGTGACGAACAGGATGAGGAAGGAAAACAGGGTGATCCGTTTTTCGAGGGTCATCTTCATCAAAGGGTGATTCCAGCCTCGGGACACAGGGAAAATAAACGCGAGCACAGCATTAATATAGGGGCGAAGGCAAGTCAATCGTTTTAATGATCGACGCAAAAAAAGGAGGCGCACGCCCCCCGCCAGCCTAGCTAAATCCCGTATCGGCGCGGAAACACAAACCTTAAATAAAAATGTTGACGATGCTTGGGCAGTCCGTTACTATGCCGTTCGTGAACAAAATCTTATTCTTTAGGAGGGAGAACCATGGCTTTAAGAGTAGCGATTAATGGGTTCGGCAGAATCGGTCGTTCGGTACTTAGAGCAGCGGCGAAAGACCCGTCGATCGAATTCGTGGCGATCAATGATCTGACCGACGCCAAGACGTTGGCCCATCTGTTGAAGTACGATTCGGTTCACGGCATCTATCCCAGTGAAGTCGAGGCCCGTGGCGACGAAATCGTCATCGACGGCAAGGCGATCAAGATCCTGGCGATCAAGAATCCGGCCGAACTTCCCTGGAAATCCCTCAACGTGAACGTGGTCCTCGAGGCCACCGGCCTTTTCACCGCCCGCGATAAGGCGGCGCTGCACCTCCAGGCCGGCGCCTCCAAGGTCATCATCTCCGCGCCGGCGACCGACCCGGACCTGACCATCGTTCTCGGCGTCAACGACGCCGCCTACGACAAGGAAAAGCACCACATCATCTCCAACGCGTCGTGCACCACGAACTGCCTGGCCCCGGTCGCCAAGGTGCTCCACGACAGCTTCGGCATCGAGCGCGGCCTGGTCACCACGGTTCACTCCTACACCAACGACCAGAACATCCTCGACCTGCCGCACCGCGACCTGCGCCGCGCCCGCGCCGCCGCCCTCTCCATGATCCCGACCACCACCGGCGCCGCCAAGGCGGTCGCCCTGGTCCTCCCGGAGCTGAAGGGGAAACTGGACGGGATGGCGATCCGGGTCCCGACCCCGAACGTCTCGGTGGTCGACCTCGTCGCGACCCTGAACAAGAAGACCAGCGCCGAGGAAGTCAACGCCGCGCTGAAGGCGGCCGCCGAAGGCCCGCTCAAGGGGATCCTCGGGTTCTGCACCGAGCAGCTCGTCTCCATCGACTTCAACGGCAACCCGCTTTCCTCCATCGTCGACGCCCCCTCCACCAAGGTGATCGACGGCAACATGGTGAAGGTCATCTCCTGGTACGACAACGAGACCGGTTTCTCCCAGAGGGTGGTCGGCCTGATCAAGAAACTTCTCTAACACCATCCGACATACGGAACAAGACGGCGGGAAGCGGTACTCCCGCCGTCTTTTTGCCGTTCCCCGGTGTTTCTCTCAAGTAACGATCTGTCATTAGAAAAATAAGCGGCACCAGCCTGCTATTTATTAAATGCACTGAAGCAAGGAGGAGTACCATGGCAATTCGCTACATCGATGAAATTGAGAATCTATCCGGCAAGAAGCTCTTCATGCGGGTGGATTTCAACGTGCCGCTGGACGACAACCAGAACATCACCGAAGACACCCGCATCCGCGCGGTGCTCCCGACCATCAATTACGCCCTGGAAAAAGGGGCGAAGCTGGTCCTCGCCTCGCACCTGGGGCGCCCCAAGGGTGAGAAGAAGCCGAAATACTCCATGGCCCCGGCGGCCAAGCGTCTCTCCGAGCTCCTCGGCAAGGAAGTGAAGCTCGCCCCGGATTGCCTCGGCGACGAGGTAAAGAAGATGATCGACGCGATGGCCCCGGGCCAGATCGTCATGCTGGAGAACGTCCGTTTCTACCCCGGTGAGGAGAAAAACGACGCGGAGTTCGCCAAGGGGCTGGTGAACGGCTGCGAGATCTACGTAAACGACGCCTTCGCCGTCTCCCACCGCGCCCACGCCTCCGTTGAGGCGATTACCAAGCTCTTCCCGGTGGTGGCTGCCGGCTTCTTGATGAAAAACGAGATGAACTACTTCGACAAGTCGATGACCAACCCGGTCCGCCCGCTGGTGGCGATCCTGGGCGGCGCCAAGGTCTCCGGCAAGATCGAGGTCCTCGAGGCGTTCGTCGACAAGGTCGACAAGATCATCGTCGGCGGCGGCATGGCTTTCACCTTCCTCAAGGCCCAGGGGTACAACGTGGGGAAATCCCTGGTCGAGGACGACCTGATCGAGACCGCGACCAAGACCCTCAAGAAGGCCGAAGCGAAAGGGGTGAAATTCTACCTCCCGGTCGACTGCATCGTTGCCGACCAGTTCAGCGCGACCGCGGCCACCAAGACCGTGAGCATCAAGGAGATCCCGGCCGACTGGATGGCGCTCGACATCGGGCCGCAGTCGGTGAAGCTCTTCGCCGACGCGCTCACCGACGCCAAGACCATCGTCTGGAACGGGCCGATGGGAGTTTTCGAGATGGACGCCTACGCCAAGGGGACCTTCGGCCTGTGCGATGCGGTGGCGAGCTCCAACGCGCTGACCATCCTGGGCGGCGGCGACACCGACGTGGCGGTCAACAAGGCCGGCAAGGCCGACAAGATGAGCTACATCTCCACCGGCGGCGGCGCCTTCCTGGAACTCCTCGAAGGTAAGAAGCTCCCCGGCGTCAAGGCCTTGGAGGAGAGGGGCAAATAAACCGGGATCTGGGGTCGGGGGGCCGGGGCCTGGGGCAAAGGTCGGTATTTTTTCTGAACCGCCCTTTGCCGCGGCACCCCTCCCCGATCTCCAATCCCTTTTGTTTTTCCCCCGATCCCCGACCCCAGACCCCCGACCCCAGATCTAAAAGGAGGTTACCCATGCGCAAACCGGTCATCGCCGGAAACTGGAAGCTTTTCAAGACCACCACCGAGGCCATCGCCCTCGTTACCGAACTCGCCCCGCTGGTCGGCACCGTCGACAACGTCGAAATCGTCGTGGCGCCGGTCTTCACCGTCCTTTCCTCCGTGCAGCGTGCCATCGCCGGCACCAACATCTCCCTGGCCGCCCAGAACGTCTTCTGGGAAGAGGAAGGTGCCTTCACCGGCGAGGTCTCGCCGCGGATGCTCCTCGACGTCGGCTGCAGCCACGTCATCATCGGGCACTCGGAGCGCCGCCAGTACTTCGGGGAGACCGACACCACCGTCAACCGCAAGATCCGCGCGGCTTTGAACGGCGAACTGGTACCGATCTTCTGCATCGGAGAGACCCTCGCCGAGCGCGAAGCCGGCAAGACCTTCGACGTCCTGGAGCGCCAGGTGCGCGGCGGTCTGGAAGGGTTCACCTCGGACCAGCTCGGCCCGCTGATCGTCGCCTACGAGCCGGTCTGGGCGATCGGGACCGGCAAGACCGCGACCGACGACCAGGCGCAGGAAGCACACGCCTTCGTGCGCGGCGTCCTGGCCAAGATGTTCGACCAGGGGACCGCAGAGCGCACCCGCATCCTCTACGGCGGCAGCGTCAAGCCCGACAACGTCAAGGGACTCATGTCCCGCCCGGACATCGACGGCGCCCTGGTAGGGGGCGCGAGCCTCAAGGCGGACTCCTTCGCCTCCATCGTCCGCTTCGGCGCGTAGGAGCTAATTAATAGCTTTGTTTTTGATACGGAATGTGGTAAAAGATGCGCTTTGAACATTTTCGGAGGTAACTGCTGTAATGACTATCCTATTGGTAACCCTGCACGTCCTCGTCTGCATCGCGCTCATCATCGTGGTCCTGCTCCAGTCCGGCAAAGGTGCCGAGATGGGTGCCTCCTTCGGTGCCAGCGGCAGCCAGTCGGTCTTCGGCGCAGGCGGCGGCAATACCTTCATGAGCAAACTCACCACCAGCGCGGCGATCATCTTCATGCTCACCTCGCTCTCCCTGGCCTTCGTATCCAGCAAGGGTGGCGGCTCCTCCATCATGTCCTCGAAGCGTCCCAAGGCAGGCAAACCGGCCCCGATGGGCGGCATGCCGCTGCAGGCCCCGGGCAAGGTCGGCGGGTTCAGCCCCTCCACTCCGGCCGCACCGAAGGACGTGGCTCCGGGTCCGCAGGGTGCTGCACCGGCTGCACCGGCGGCTCCGGCGAAAAAATAGTTGAAGAATTCTGTTGACCTTCAGAAAGCCACATGCTAAAAGAGTGGTTCTTCTTGCCGAAGTGGTGGAATTGGTAGACACACCATCTTGAGGGGGTGGCGGGCGACAGCCTGTACGAGTTCGAGTCTCGTCTTCGGCACCAAGCAAATTTGAAAAAGCGCCCGTCCTTCCGGACCGGGCGCTTTTTTCGTTTTGCAAGCCCCCCTCACCTCCACCGAACCGTCCGTGAGTGAAAATGCCGCCGCGGAAGGAAGCCGTTTTCCCTGTGGGAGCGCCATCCCTGGCGCGATCCGCCGAAGGCGGTGCCAACGGGTTTAATCGATGTTCCCACAGTGTAAGCCGACGCAAAACCCCACACAGATAACGTTCGATAGTGACCGCCTACAGTAAATGGCCTTGGTCAGATACAGGTAGGCCTTGGTCAGATACAGGTAGGCCTTGATCCTGACAAGCTCATTCACTCACAGATTCCATTACACACAGTCAAAGGGCCAAAATTCTTGACAGAAGATACAGTCGATGTTATAAGGTTTGTCTCTTTGCCGAAGTGGTGGAATTGGTAGACACACCATCTTGAGGGGGTGGCGGGCGACAGCCTGTACGAGTTCGAGTCTCGTCTTCGGCACCACAATCAATATAAAAGGCGACCGCCTCATGGCTGGTCGCCTTTTTTCATCTCTGACCGCCTCCCCGCATCATTTCCTCCCCTGTGACAGTTCTCCCCTCTCTTGGCCCATTCTGACAGCTTCTCCTTCATTTTTTATGTCAGCAGTAAAAAAATTATGACTTTCTAAAATTATGTGATACAAATTAACCGCCTCACATCATACTCACAGCAAGTCTGCTCCCGGCCCCTATGCCAATCCCAATCGTGGGAGGTACCGCGGAATGGTCATCAATGAGAGTCAGCAGCTCCGGTTAAGACTTAGGAGCGCGCAAAGAAGCGTACACCGACTCCGAGGGCACCGCTGCCTTGCGTGCGATCCGGCACACGCCCACTTGCTGGAGCAACTTTCCGACGACCTTTCGCTGATCCTGGGGGGGCTGGAACAGGAGGCCCGGCGCCGGGATGTTGATGGCAAACTGCGCGGAGAGCATGCCGAGCGGCTCCGCACGCTGGAAACGCTGCGCCAGCAGGAACACCTGCTCATCCACCACAGCCGTATTGCGGCGATGGGGGAGATGATCCGGACCATCGCCCATCAGTGGCGCCAGCCTCTGAACCGCTTGGGGCTTACCATCCAGCAACTACCCCTTTTCTACGACATGGGCGACTTCAACCGCGACTTTCTGGGCGATAACGTGGCGAAGTCGATGGAGATCATCCGGTACCTGTCGCGGACCATCGACGACTTCAAGAACTATTTTCAACCGGACACGGAGAAAGCCACCTTTAAGGTCCACGACGAGGTGCAAAGGACCCTGCAGCTGATCGAGGGTGGTTTCGCCCAGCAATGCATCGCGATCGAGGTGAAATTGCGGGGACAGCCGGCGCTCCATGGCTACCGCAACGAATTTTCCCAGGTGCTGCTCAATATCCTCCTCAATGCCCGGGATGCCTTGGTGGAACGCAAGATCCGCAGGCCGTGGGTCCGGATCGCCTCCTCCGGATCGGGCAGCCGCGCCACGGTGAAGATCACGGACAACGCCGGCGGTATCGCTCCGGAAATCATGGGGCGCATCTTCGCCCCCTACTTCACGACCAAGGGAGCCCAAGCCGGGACCGGCGTCGGTCTGTTCATGTCCAAGACCAGCATCGAACGCAACATGGGGGGCCGGCTGACCGTGCGCAACACCAGTGACGGCGCTGAGTTCCGGATCGAGGTGGGGACATGAAAGGCAACGGCATCCTCATCGTCGAAGACGACCGGGACGCCAGCGGCCTGCTGGCCCGAATGATATCGCGCAGGTATCCCGCCACCTCGGTCTATTCCGCAGCCAACGGGCGCAAAGGGCTTGAGGCATTCCTCCAGTTCTTCCCCGAGGTGGTCATTACCGACATCACCATGCCGGAAATGAACGGGCTCCAGATGGCCCACCGCATCGGCGCCCTCAGTCCGGAGACGCGCCTGATCGCGATGAGCGCAAACCTGGAGCGGCTGACCACCTCTTCCGGCATCCGCCCTGTTTCCTTCGACCACTACTTCACGAAGCCAGTGAACCTGTCCGACATATTCTCCGCGCTCAACGACATCCTTCAGAAGTAGCAAACAGCGCAGAAACAAGATGTTATACCTCGCAGTGTATTAGACGTTCACAACACCTGTTGCCATAAAATTGACACTATAAAACTATAATGCAACAGTCCAAACCTCCTCTCATTGACAAGCAGCAGAGAGTATGTACCATATCCCCTAACAAAACATATATTGTCTAAGGCAGCAAAAGGAGGGGGGAAATGGGCGACGTTCAGGAAGCGATCAAGGTAGCTATGCAGACGGAAAAGGACGCAATGAAGTTTTATGAGCTGGGCGCCTCCAAGATGACAGATCCTGGTGCAAAGAAACTGTTTCAACAGTTGGCCAAAGAAGAAAGAGAGCATGCGATGCACTTCTTCAAGGCTTACAATCGTGCCGACGTAGGAACTTTCGAAGAGTTCATGGCCGCACCGAATCTTGAAGGAGCAACCTGGGTAGGAACCCTCGAAGGACTCATTCTCGCCGACTTCAACGAGCAGACGGCGCTGGAAGCGGCCCTTCAGAAAGAAGGAGAACTGGAGAAAAAGCTGATCGAGACCGCCAACCGTCTCAGCGATCCCGCGGTCAAGGAAGTTTTCGATCTCAACGCTCGGGAAACCCGCAACCACTACCTGACCATCGAGGCCGAGTACGCCCGGGTGATGGCGATGGTCGACGAGTCCGACATGGACACCTACGTCAGAGAGTGATTTTTCGCTAAAACTGGTTGTCAATCCGGCCTGAAGATGCTATAAAAGGTGTCTCGCTGCCGAAGTGGCGGAATTGGTAGACGCGCTAGATTCAGGTTCTAGTACTCGAAAGGGTGTGCTGGTTCGATTCCAGTCTTCGGCACCACAAGATCAAAAGGGTTACGGTCCAGACCGTAACCCTTTTTTGTTTCCTCATCCCCCCTTGGAGCGACATTCCTGTCGCGATCAAAACCGTGCCCGCCGTAATATCCTCCTGCGCCAAGGTGACAATTGGCGGAACCCGGAACTCCGAATGGGAGTAAAATGATTGAAACGACAGGAGTTATTCCTTCTCAATCGATGATCCCGCCAGGATTCCCGCTGCCACACCTCATCGGCGGCGGTTATGGCCATACAAGGGGATGTGGTTATGAGCAAACACAGACAGGAACAACACGGCAAGGTTCAAAAGGAAAGTAAGAGCGAGCGGCAACGGCAAGCTGGATTCGATGCACCGAGAGCACCAGGTCGGGCACCCGCGGAAGGGCCGGCCCTGGACATGGGTACGCCGACCCATGAACGATGGGAACAGGGGACCTACTGGCGCGACCCTGCTGAAGGGCCCGACATGGACTAACGTCTAGCGACACTGTATCAGCCAAAGAAGAATAAGGTCCCACCTCCGCTTCAGTCACACAAGAAGGAGGCGGGACCTTTCTTTTACCTGCGGTTGATGAGTCAGTCAAAGTCTCAGACAGCCGGCATACACTTTTTGCTTGCAATCGGATCAATTCGATGCTAGATATTGGGTCTCAATTGCCGAAGTGGCGGAATTGGTAGACGCGCTAGATTCAGGTTCTAGTACTCGCAAGGGTGTGCTGGTTCGATTCCAGTCTTCGGCACCACTTGAAAGCAAAAGGGTTACGGTTTACACCGTAACCCTTTTTTGCGTCTGACGCCTGATAGAGAGGTGGCAACGACCGACCTAGTCACTTCCGAAGGCTTTAAGTATCTCCCTCGCGACAATAACCCTCTGGATTTCGTTGGTTCCCTCATAGATGGTGGTCACCCGTGCGTCCCGGGCATAGCGTTCGACGGGGAAGTCCTGCAGATAGCCGTAGCCGCCGAGGATCTGGACGGCGCTGTAGCAGGCACGGTTGGCCGCTTCGCTGGCAAACATCTTGGCCATGGAGGCTTGCTTGGCGTATGGCTTTCCCTGCTCCTTTCGGGCCGCTGCCGAGAGGGTCAACAGCCGCGCGGCCTCCAGCTCGGTGTAGGCATCGGCGATCTTCCATTGCACCCCTTCGAATGCAGCGATCTTCTGGCCGAACTGCACCCGCTCAGCGGCGTAAGCAGTGGCATAGTTCATCGCCGCGAGCCCGACCCCCAGGGCCAGGGCGGCGATGCCGATCCGGCCGCCCGCGAGCTCTCCGACGGCGACCCGGAAACCGTCATTTAATTTCCCCATCAGCGCCGCTTCCGGAATCCGGCAGTCCTGAAAGAGCACCTCGTTCGTTGCCGAACCGCGCTGCCCGGTCTTGTGCTCTTCCTTGCCGACGATCAGGCCGGGGGTCCCCGCCTCCACCAGAAAGCAACTGATCCCCTTCCCTTTGGGAGCGGCCGGATCGGTTACCGCCCAGACCACGAAAACTCCGGCATAGGGGGCGCTGGTGATGAAGACCTTCGAGCCGTTCAGCAGCCACCCATCCTGATCGCGGACTGCCCGGGTGGTCATGGCGGAGGGGTCGGAGCCGGCTGCGGCCTCGGTAAGGGCAAAAGCTCCGGCGGAATACTCGCCCGAACAGAGCAAGGGAAGGTATCTCGACTTCTGCTCCTCCGAACCGACGGCGAGAATGACCTCGTTCACCATGTTAGTGACCGAAACCGTGACCGCGGTGGAGGCGCAGGCGCGAGCGATCTCGGTGATGGCAAGCGCGAAGGCGACGACTCCCGCCCCAGCGCCGCCGCAGCCATCGGGCACGTTCAACCCCATGAAACCAAGCTGCGCCAGGCTCTTGAGATTGGCCAGAAAGGCGGAGCGATCCCCTTCCCTATCCAGCCGGGCCGCCACCGGCTCCAGGTGTTCCCGGGCGAAGGCCCGCGCGGTATCCCGGATCAGTTTCTGTTCTTGAGACAGCTCGAAATCCATGGCTACTCTCAGATCCCCGTGGTTGGGTGCAGTCGTTCTCTCCCCGTAGGAGCGACATTCTTGTCGCGATCAGCGCTCGACAATCGCGGCAGGAATGCCGCTCCTACCAGGGGTGGCGCCTCCCGCTCAGATAACCGGCTGCTCATTCGCGCCAGGAATGGCGCTCCCACAGGGTCAGGCCGCAGTGCAGATAGAAAACCGGCACCAACTACTGTGGAAGCACCAACTACTATGAATGCACCAGTTACTATGAATGCACCAGTTACTATGAATGCACCAGTTACTGTGGAAGCACCAGTTACTGTGGAAGCACTATCTAACTGTGAGTGCACCATTTACTGTGGGAGCGCCATTCCTGGCGCGAACCCCGGCGCAGCCGGGGTAACCACAACCCCTTACTGCAGCAACATCTTCGAGATGATCACCCGCTGCACCTCGTTGGTCCCCTCGTAGATCTCGGTGATCTTCGCATCCCGGTACATCCGTTCCACCTCGTAGTCGCAGATGAAGCCGTACCCTCCGTGGATCTGCAGCGCCTCCTTGGTGACGTAGGTCGCCGCCTCGGAAGCAAGCATCTTGCACAGGGCGCTCTCCATGGTGTAGCTCTTCTTCTGGTCCTTCAGGCAGGCCGCCTTGTAGGTCATCAACTTGCTGGTCTCGATCTTGGCGTACATGTCGGCCAGCTTGAACTGGATCGCCTGGTTCTCGCAGATGGGATGCCCGAACTGCTTCCGCTCCCGGGAGTAGGCCAGGGCCCGCTCGAAGGCACCCTCGGCGATTCCCAGCGCTTGGGCGGCGATGCCGATCCTGCCCCCGTTCAGGGTATCCATAGCGATCTTGAATCCCTCCCCTTCCTTCCCCAGGAGGTTTTCTGCCGGCACCCGCACCCCGTCAAAGGCAAAAGCCGTAGTGTAGCTGCCGCGGATCCCCATCTTGTTTTCGTTTCTGAGGATCTCCACCCCCGGACTCTTGAGGTCGACGATGAAGGCGGAGATCCCCTTATGTTTCAAACTCCGGTCGGAGGTGGCGAAGATGACGCCGGTGCCGCGATAACCGCCGTTGGTAATGAATATCTTCGAGCCGTTGATGACGTATTCATCCCCCTCTTTGCGATAGCTCGTGGTAAGAGAGCCGGCATCGCTGCCCGCCTCCGGTTCGGTGAGGAGGAAACAACCGAGGATCTTGCCGGTATTCAGATCGGGGAGCCATTTCTTTTTCTGCTCCTCGCTCCCGAAGGTGTAGATCGGCCCGCAGCAAAGCGAGGTATGGGCGGAAATCAGCACCCCCGACGAACCGCACGCCTTGGACACCTCCTCAACGACGATGGCATAAGAAAGCATGTCCAGACCGGCCCCGCCGTATTCATCGGGGAAATAACTCCCCAAAAGCCCCATCTCCCCCATCTTGGCGACCAGGGCGTCCGGGATCATGTGCTCCTCGTCGATCTTGCGCGCGATCGGCTTGATCTCCTTCTCCACGAAATCCCGCACGCTGTCCCGCAATACCTTGTGGTCCTGGCTCAGTTCGAAGTCCATACCGTCCTCCTGACTTGCTACTCTGCAGCCCACATCATCTGGGGAGTGAATCATGCCGCAGCCGAGTCTCTTTGAAAAACCCGGGAGGCGCTTACCCTGTGGGAGCGCCTCCCCGGGCGCGATTTTACCGCGATCGTCGTCACCGCAATCGGCGGATCGCGCCTGGAAAGGCGCTCCCACAGTAAAACGGTCCCCGGCAGCTGCAAGGAGCGACGTTTCCGGCTATGAGAACGGCTCCCGCTACGCTCCTTTGAACTCCGCCTTGCGCTTCTCGACGAAGGCGGCCATCCCCTCACGCTGGTCCTGGGTTGCGAACAGGACGCCGAAGAGGGAAGCCTCGTAGCGAAACCCGTCCTCGCGGCTCATGTCGAGACCGCTCCCGATGGCATCCTTGGCATAGGCGACCCCGAGGGTTCCCACCCGGGCGATACCCCGGGCGGTCTCCAGTGCCTTGGGAACCAAATCTTCTGCGGCGCAGAGCTGGTTGACGATCCCCCAGGCCAGGGCCTGATCCGCGGCGATCATCTTGCCGGTGAAGATCAACTCCTTGGCCTTGTTGGCGCCGATCAGCCGGGACAAGTTCTGGGTGCCACCGAAACCGGGCATGATGCCCAGGGTCACCTCGGGAAAACCGACCTTCGCCTTTTCGGACGCATAGATGAAATCGCAACCCAGGGCAAGTTCCAGACCACCCCCGAGGGCAAAGCCGTTCACCGCGGCGATCACCGGCGTCGTCATCCGCTCCAGGGTCAGCATCACCTTCTGCCCCTTCGCGGCAAAGGTGTGGGCCTGGTGGGAAGTCATCGCCGCCATCTCCTTGATATCCGCACCGGCGACGAACGCCTTTTCTCCGGCCCCGGTCAGGACCACCGCTTTCACGGTACGGTCCGCCTCCAAGGTGTCCAGTGCCGCCTGCAGCTCATCGAGAACCTCGCTGTTCAGCGCGTTCAGGCTCTGCGGACGGTTCACCGTAAGCGTTGCCACCCCTTCGTTGGTTTCCACCAGAAGATGCCGATATGCCATTGTCCCCTCCCGTTTAATAGCTGTAGAACCCTCTTCCGGACTTGCGCCCCAGGTGCCCGGCGTTCACCATCTTCACCAACAGCGGACAGGGACGGTACTTCGGGTCCTTGAATCCGTCGTACAGCACGTTGACGATGGCGAGGAGGGTGTCCAGGCCGATGAAATCGGCAAGGGTAAGCGGCCCCATCGGCTGGTTGGTCCCCAGTTTCATCCCCCGGTCGATGTCCTCCGCCGAAGCAACCCCCTCGTACAAAGCGAAGATCGCTTCGTTGATCATCGGGATCAAGATCCGGTTCACGATGAAGCCGGGATAGTCCTGGGAAACCGCGAACTCCTTGTCCAATTCGGCGACCAGCGCCGCAGTCTGGCGGAACGTGTCGTCGCTGGTCGCGTGACCGCGGATCACCTCGGCCAGCTTCATCACCGGTACCGGGTTCATGAAGTGCATGCCGATGACCTGTTCCGGCCGTCGGGTAGCCGAAGCGATCTTGGTAATGGGGATGGATGAGGTGTTCGAAGCCAGAATGGCTCCGGCCGGCGCGACCTCATCGAGTTGCCGGAAAAGTTCGAGTTTCACGGTCTCGTTCTCGGCCACGGCCTCGATGAGAAAATCGCAGGAACCGAGCCGGGAAAACTCCCGGGTGGGGACGATCCGCGCCACGGTGGAGTCGATTTCGTTCTCCGGGAAAGCGCCTTTCTTCGCCTGGCGCTCCAGGTTTTGCCGGACCGTTGCCACCGCCTTTCTCAACTGGGGCTCCGAGATGTCGTAGAGCGAGACGTGGTACCCCTTTTGGGCGAAAACATGGGCGATGCCGTTTCCCATCTGCCCTGCTCCGAGGACGCCGATATTTCTGATCATGTTCCCTCCTGGCCCGGAAAAGCCACCTTCCGGTCGCGATCGTCACTCCTTCGAAATGCCACCGGTTCAAATCCCACGGTTCAGATCCGCTCGATAATGGCCGCAACCGCCTCACCGCCGCCGATGCAGAGCGTGGCAAGACCGTACCGGGCCTGGCGCCGCCCCAGCTCGCGCACCAGGGTCGCCAACAGCCGGGCTCCGCTCGCGCCGATCGGATGCCCGATGGCACAGGCACCGCCGTTGACGTTCACCTTCTCCAGGGGAAGAGCGAGCTTCTTGATGGCGATGAGCGGCACGTTCGCGAACGCCTCGTTGATTTCGAAAAGGTCGATCCGGTCGATGGGTACGTCGGCCCGGCGGCAGACCGCCTCGATCGCCGCAACTGGGGCCTCGGGAAAGTGATCCGGGTGAAAGCTCGCCGTGGCATGGGCCACCAGGCGCGCCTTGGGGGCCAATCCGAAGCGTTGCGCCGCCTCCGGGCCGGCCAAAAGCGCCATGGCAGCGCCGTCGTTGATCGTCGAGGCGTTCCCGGCGGTGACCGTGCCGTCGGCGCTGAAAACCGGACGCAGCTGGGCGAGCTTGGTGTAGTCGGCCTTGAACGGCTCCTCGTCCTGCTCGACGCGCTCCTCCCCTTTGCGCCCCTGCTTGACCACCGGAACGATCTCGCCGGCGAAGATCCCTTCCCGCACCGCATTCTGGGCGAGCCGGTAGGAGCGGCCGGCAAATTCGTCCTGTTCCTCGCGGCTGATCCCGTTGCGCCGCGCACTGTCGTCGCCGATCATCCCCATGTGACGACCGGTGTAAGGATCCTGGAGCCCGTCGTAGATCATCAGGTCCAGGAGCTCCCCGTGCCCCATCCGCAGCCCGGTGCGGGCCTTCTTGATGATATAGGGGGCCTGGGACATGCTCTCCATCCCCCCGGCAAGGACCAGCGAGGACTCGTCGAGCCGGATGCTGTCGGCCCCGAGCATGATGGCCTTCAGCCCGCTGCCGCATACCTTGTTGATGGTCATGGCATGCACCGCGTCGGGAAGTCCCGCCTCCCGCATCGCCTGCCGGGCCGGTGCCTGGCCGCAGCCTCCGGACAACACCTGGCCGATGATGACCTCGTCGATGGCGTCACCGGCAAGACCGTGCTCGGCCACAAGCCGCTTGATGATCGTGGCGGCGAGGCGGTGCGCCGGCTGGTCGGCCAGCACCCCGTTAAGGGAACCGATGGGGGTTCTCAGTGCGTCTATGATCAGGACCTCTTTCATGGCTGCATGCTCCTTGGCCGTGCATCTTAGTGGCGCCTTACGTTCAAGTCAACTTCTTTTAAAACGGTTTTATATTATCATCCATCATACCAGAGTTATCCCTCTATTTCTTCCTTTAGCGGCGAAAAAAGGCAACAAAAAAGGGTTGTGGGAGACCCACAACCCATTCCATGGAGACCGGACCGGCGCCGATGCATCGTTCACGATCCCATGTCATGCCGTCCGCTCAGGATTTTGCCCGGAGTCTGGGAAACGATCAGTTCTTCCATGCGTGACAAAAGGTCAGTCAATTGTTGGAAAAGTTCGTTCTTGGTGCGGATGTCCCCGGCGTTGCTCAACTGCGCCAGGACGCGCTGGTATTCGTGGTAGACGGTGTCGAATTCTGACATGGCGAGCTCCTTTTTGGGGTCCGGCGCGAGCGGACGACGGGCTCATTTATAAATGCAAATTAAATTTTTTTCAACTTAATTTATCCTGAAGCGGTTACTGGACGCAGGGGGGGCACACGGGTCGAAGCGGCGGGAAAGATGGCAGGAGAAGGAAAAGAAAACGGCGCCCAAGGCGCCGCATCGGGAGCGCTGCCAGGGCGAACGGCAGGGAGTTGGCGGGATCAGCAGGAGTAATCGGAGTGGGCCATCACCTCGACGCGGTTGCGCCCGGTCTGCTTGGCGCGGTAGAGGGCCTGGTCCGCAAGATGGAACAGGGAAGCGATGTCGCTGACCGGCGCTGCGGGATAGTTCGCCACACCGAGGCTGATGGTGACCTTCACCCCCTCCATGGGAGCGGGAAAGCTCAGGTTCTGCACCGCAACCCGCAGCCGCTCGGCAACGGCCACCCCTTCGGCCAGGGTCGCGCCGGGAATGACCATGACGAACTCCTCGCCGCCGTAGCGCGCCGCCACGTCATAGGGACGCAGCCCCTGCTGGGCCGCCGCGGCGACCGCCGCCAGGACGTGGTCTCCGTTTTGGTGCCCGTAGTTGTCGTTGATCACCTTGAAGTGGTCGATATCGAAGATGACCAGGGTCAGGTTGTCCTGGTAGCGCTGGGCGCGGATGAACTCGTTGGAGAGGGAATCGGTGAGGTAGCGGCGGTTGAAAAGGCCGGTCAGATCGTCGGTGTTGGTAAGCCGGGTCAACTGCTCGTTGGCCCGTCGCAGCTCATCCTGCAGCGTCTTGATCTTGAGTTGGACCCTGACCCGGGCCACCAGCTCTCCCGCATCGAAAGGCTTGGTGAGGTAGTCGATGGCGCCGAGGTTCAGTCCCTTGATCTTGGACCCGAAGTCCAGGATCCCGGTCAGCATGATGATCGGGATCCCCTGGAGCTCCTGGCGGGAGTTCACCATCTGCAGAAAGCGGAATCCGTCCATGCGCGGCATTTCCACGTCGCACAGCACCAGGTCCGAGGGAGAATCCATCAGCGACTTGAAACCCTCCAACCCGTCGTTGGCCTCGCGGTAGTGACTGAAGAGGCTGACATCCTTGAGGGTGCGGATAACCTTGTCGCGAACTTTCGGTGAATCGTCTATGACAAGCACACTGGCAGACATCATCGATCTCCGTGGACCCAAGATGTAAGGGGAAGATCCCCTGCATTGCATGCCTCACCCGCTGCAACACACGTACCACACTCCGTCGGGAAGCGGTGCCGGTGCGAAAAAAGCGGTTTTCCGCGGTCGCGGGAAGACCGGAATTCCGCCCTTTGGCTAAAGCGGGCTAACTGCGTTTGTTTCGGACATTTCTTGCGAAGACATAGGCAATTAGCAGAAATGGGAAGGAAGAAAACGCCGCTTCGAGGTTTCCGGCAAACATCTGCCAAGTGCCGAAGGTTATTACCGAAAGGACGTATACGATCATCAGGTAGGCGGCTGGTTTACTCATGGGCGGATAGTACCCAAATGGCGTCGATTTTGTCCAGCTAAATTCAGGTGACGAAGCATTCGCCTCCGGCACCACCAAGTCATTTCACGCACCATGTGGGGCTAAATACGCGATCACACGTTCGGACGCATCGCTATTTCACGTAGCACCGACGGCCACGTTTCCGTACCGGCCGAGCCGACCCCGCCCACCCGGTGGCGGTTGCCCCCTAACGCGCCTTGCCATGGCACCGCTTTACCTGCTAAGGTGGCGCCATGCCCGCAACGGTCCGCCAGCACTACGAACTGTACCCCTACCCGAGCTACCCGCTCCTCGCCTCGGTGCGCCGGTGCGACACCTATGCCCTGAACCTCTCCGCGCTCTGGGCCCGGTTCAACGGTGAGCTTCCGGCCGGGCCGGCACGGCGCATGCTCATTGCCGGCTGCGGCAGCTTCTCCCCCTACCCTTTCGCGCTGGCCAACGCCGGCACTCCGATCACCGCCTTGGACCTTTCCCAGCGCAGCCTGCGCCGGGCGCGGCTGCACTGCCTGCTGCACCGGCTCAGTTCGGTGGAGTTCGTCCCCGGCGACCTTTTGGACCAGACGGTTGCTCCCGGCCCCTATGGTTTCATCGATGCCTATGGGGTGCTGCACCACCTGGAGCACCCGGAGGTGGGATTGCGGGCGCTGGCGGCGCGGCTGACCGAAGGTGGGATTCTCAGGGTGATGGTCTACAGCAGGTATGCCCGCAGCGAGGAGGAGTCGATCCGGCGCGCCCTGCGCCTGCTCAAGATCGACCGGCCGGAACAGGTGCGGGACCTGGTCCGCCGCAGCAAGCCCGGCTCACGGCTGCGCCGCTTTTTCGACGCCTCCGACGAGATGAGCTTTCGCGCCGGGATTGCCGACGCCCTGCTCCATCCCTGCGTGCAGACGTACCGGATCGAGCCGTTTCTGGAGCTGGTCCGCTCCAGCGGGCTGGAACCGCTGCTCTTCGCGCACCCGGGGGCGCTTGCCGAGGTGAACCAGGAGGTGGAGCGGATCCGGGAACTCGAGACCCGACGGAGCGCGCCGGGAAATTTCGTCGTCTATCTCGGCAAGGGGGTGCACGGCCCCTGCCCGGAAGGCACCGCCGTCTTCACCCTCAATCCCTGCCTCGGGCAAGCGGTTTCCTTCTTTCGGAGAGGACCGGTCCGGATCGCCGGACGCCTGGGGTCGCCCAATCCTCCGCTGGACCGGGAGGAACGCTGCTTCCTGCGCCGCTTCCGGAAAGGCGTTCCCGCCACGGAGCTCTCGGGAACGGATCTGGAGCGCGCCGATCGGTACGCCGAGCGGCTGTTCCTGCTGCGCCACCGCCCGCTCTGATGCCATAAGCCTCCCCTGGTTCCCAACGCAAAAGGGCGGTCTTCCGCTTCCCCGCGGAAACCGCCCTTCCCTTTCCTTTCAGCGCCCACATCGAGCCAATCGTTTCAGCGCTTTCCCCCGACGTCCCCGGCAGCCAGGCGTTTTCCCAGACGGCGGGCCTTGGCAGCGCTCCCGGCGTCCAACCTCTGGTCCGGCGCAGCGGACGCCCCCCCCACCATAACGGTCCCGACGACCTTTGCCCCGAAGGCGTCGGCCGCGGCTTGCATCGGCTTGAAAACCGGGAAAAAGAGCCGGGCCAGCAGTGAGGGAGGAGATGCGGCGGCGATCAGCACCGCCGACGCCGTTTTCCGACCGGCGCGTGCCGCAGGGCCGCGGGCTCCCCAGGGCCAGTAGGCGTAGCAGACGAAGCGCTCCAGGAACCGCTTCATCACCGCGGTAACGGTGCCGAAGTTTACCGGGGAGGCGAGGATGATCGCGTCGCAGGCTTCGAGCTCATCCAAAAGCGCCGCCAGATCGTCCTCGATGGGACAGACGCCGCGGCGCCCCTCCCGGCTCTGGGTGCAGCTGCGGCAATTGTTGCAAAATTCCAGATGCCGGTCCGGCAGCCAGACCTTCCTCACCTCGGCCCCGCCCGCGGCAGCGGCCGCCAGCAGTTCATCTACGGTCTGCTCGACGATCCCACCCTTGCGGTAACTCCCGACGACTGCGGTAATCTTCATCCTCTCCCCCCGTTGCCTAGAAAAGCCAGGCCGATCGCCCACCCCCCCGCCAGGACCGCCTCGACCAGAGCATCGAGCAGGTATACCGGGGCGATGGTTCTCGTGCTTACCTAAATGACGTCGACCGCGGCCAGGGCGACCGCCGCAGTATCGATCACACCATCCTCCCACGCTCGCAGTGATACCACATCCTCACGGCTGATTCGACGTTTTTAACATAAGCGCAGGTTCGCGGTCACGGAGGGGCAGCCGCTCCCGTCGCGGCAGGTGGACCTCAAAAAGCGAAGGTCCAGGTCAGAATGACGCCGCTTCCGGGCTTTCCGCCGCGGATGAACCCGGAATCCCATGCGTAGGCCAGATAGAGGGCGGAATTCCAGAAGAAGGCGCTGTCCAGGGCGATGGTTCCGGCAAAGGCATCGGTGCGGCGAAACACCACCTGGTCGTCTCCGGCAATGGTGGCCCGGTTGGCGCGGATAAAGGACCCTTCCAGGGTCAGGTACAGGAAAAAGAGGAGCTCCCTGCGGTAGGCGATGGACGCGAGCAGATAGTCGGTAACCAGGGCATCATCGAACACTGCGGCCTGGAAGCGGGGATGAGCCAGTTCGTCGGACTCCCCCGGCAACGGGCTGCCGTTGATCCGAAAGGCGTTATAGCGGTCGCCGCGCCCCTCTCCCAGGGTGGTTCCGGCGTAGCCTCCCAGCAACAGCCGGTTCTTTTCGGACAGCCCCGGCAGGTCCGCCGCCGTGACCAGATACCCGGTGCCCTGCAAGAAGTCCCGGTTGGCCCTCGCCTCGTCGGAGACGGCGCGCCAATGGGAGCGGTGCAGGTAGTCGAGATCAAAGCCGGCGGCGATGCCGCGGTGCGGCAGCTCAAGGATGTTGCGGCGCAAGCCGTCGTAACGACCGCGCAACCTGGCCCCGTACAGCGGGGTGTCCGGAGGGATGATTTGGCTGGCACCGGTGGAATCGTTGCGGCGGGCGAAGAAATAGCCGGCCCGCCCCATAAGCTGCAGCCGCAGATCGTTGTCCACCTCCAAGGGGGCGACCGGGATCCGGTACCCGAGCCCGAGCCCCCCCAGCGCCGTCCCCCAAAAGACCGCCGTCTTGCCGATCTCACGACCGTCGGTCACCACCGTTTGGCCGTAGGGAAGCGTGGAACTGTCGAAGGTGGCGATCCATTCCCAGGGATGCCAATAACGGTCGAACTCCAGTTCATTCATGAAGATCGCAACGATGCCTCGCCCCCGCCCCTCTTCCGATCCCCTTCGGAAATAGAGCGCGGCGAGGGGGAAGAGGTCGGTGCGCCCCTGCGGCGGGAAGAACCCGCTCCCCCCGAAGGTGAGCGCGGTCACCCGGCTCCGGTCCCAGGCCGGGATCTCCACCTCGTGCCCGAAGATGACCTTGCGCCCCGGCGCTCCGGCCATGGGGGTCCCCGGGGTCTCGGCAAACGGGGCCGGGACGGCCGGCGCCACCTGAATCCCGGTGGGGGGCCCCTCGGCCCGAGCGGGACCGGTTGCTACCGCCGGCAGGAGCTGGGCCAGAACAAGCCAGGCAAGGAAGAGGCGCAACGTGGGCATGGCGTCGGTCCTTTCGGACAGCGGAATCGGTGGCCCACAGCTTTGGGGCCGGAAAAGCAGCACCAATTATAATGTGGGTTTTCCAATTCACGGCCGGTGCCCTTTCTTTTCTCATTGCCGTACCGGGGAAAGACTGGTCCGGAGATTTCTTCAAATCCCGCTTGACAGGCCATGGTTACCATTTGATAAAGTTTTCATACGATAACCTATGGAGGCATTATGGAAGAGCTAACCGAGCGGCAAAGAGAGGTCCTGGAGATCGTCAGCAGCTACATCCGGGATCACGGCTATCCCCCGAGCCTCAGGGAGATCGGCGGCCGGCTCAAGGTGAAGGGGACCCTGGGGGTGTTAAAGCACCTGGACGCTCTGGAAAAGAAGGGGTATCTGCGGCGCAGCGAGGGGAGCTCCCGCGGGATAACCCTGGTGCACCAGGCGGAAGGGGCGAGTCTCCCCATCGTCGGCGTGGTCCGGGCGGGCGTCCTTACCCATGCCATGGAGGACATCGAGGGGCATTTCAGCATCGACCGGTCGCAGCTCCGCTCCGAGGGGATGTTTTTTCTGCGGGTGCGGGGCGATTCCATGATCCACGCCCTCATCGCCGAGGGGGACCTGGCCCTGGTCCGTCCCCAGCCGACCGCGGAGAACCGCGACATCGTGGTGGCCATGGTGGGGGGCGAGGCCACCCTGAAAAGGTTCTACCGGGAAAAGGACCGGATCCGGCTCCAGCCGGAAAATCCCAACTACGATGCCATCATCGTCCGCAGCGGCGAGGCGGACGTCACGATCGTCGGAAAAGTCGTTGGCATCTACCGGCAATTGGAGTAAAAGAGATGCCCACGGCTACGGAACAGGTCAGAGTGGCGGCGATTTTCGCTCCCGGCCAGGGCGTCAAGCCGGTCTGGTTCGAATGGCGCCGGGAGAAGCACGCGGTTCGGGAACTTTCCTACGTTTGGCAGGACCAGGTGGGGAACGCGCCGCGCCTGCACTTTGCGGTCAGCGACGGCAACAACCTTTTCGAGCTCATCTATCACGTACGGGACCAGAACTGGACCCTGGGAGGGATCGACGGTGACTAGGGGCGCTTCGCGCACCATCATGCATATCGACATGAATGCCTTTTTTGCCTCGGTGGAGCAGCAGGCCAACCCGGAGCTGCGCGGCAAGCCGATTGCGGTGATTGGCGCGGCCAAGCGGACCGTGGTGACCACCTGCTCCTACGAGGCGCGCGCCTTCGGAGTCCGGACCGGCATGAACAGCTGGGAGGCGCAGAAGATGTGCCCCCAGCTCATCTTCGTGGTCGGCAACAACCGCAAGTACACCTGGACCTCGACCCAGATCATCGGAATCATGCGGGAGTTCACCCCGCAGGTCGAGGTGTTCTCCATCGACGAGGCCTTTTTGGACGTAACCGGCAGCCGCGCCCTTTTCGGCCCCCCGGAAGAAATCGCCCGCCAGATCAAGCAGCGCATCCGGGAACGCTTCGGGCTTACCTGCTCGGTCGGGGTCGCGCCGAACAAGCTTTTGGCCAAACTCGCCTCGGACATGCAAAAGCCGGACGGACTCACCGTGATTCGTCCCGAGGAGGTTGCGACCGTCCTGGAACGGGTGCCGATCAAGGACCTCTGCGGTATCGGGCCCAAGCTGCAAAAGCAGCTCACCACCCTGGGGATCCGCAGCTGCGGCGACCTGGGGCGTTTTCCGGTACCGATCCTGAAGCGGAAGTTTGGCGTGGTGGGAGAAAAGCTCCATTACATGGGGCTTGGGGAGGACGACTCACCGGTGGTCCCCGAGGAGGAGGCCGACGAGGTCAAGACCGTCGGCCACAGCACCACCCTGGACAAGGACCTGAGCGACCGCGGCGAAATCCTGAAGATCATGCTGCAGCTCTCCGAAATGGTGGGACGGCGCGCCCGGCGCTACGGCGTCGCCGGGAAAACGATCACCGTGACGGTCCGCTACCCCGACTTCACGACCTTTTCCCGGCAGGAATCCCGCGCTTCGGCAACCAACAGCTCCGAGGAGATCTACCAGGACGCGGTGCGCATCCTGGACGGCATCGAGCTCGAACAGCCGGTGCGCCTTTTGGGGGTGCGGCTCAGCAAGCTCAGCCAACAGGGGGAACAGTTGTCGCTTTTGGAGCAGGACCGCAAGAAGGCGCTCCTGGCCGGGGCGATGGACCAGGTGAACGACCGTTTCGGGGAATTTTCGGTGACTTTTGGCACGCTGGTGGGAACTGCGAGCGGGGCGAAGGTCATCTCCCCCGCCTGGCGTCCGGAGGGGCTGCGCAACGTGGATGTGGAGTAAGGGTCAAAACCCGGGCACCCCGGTGGGCACCTGGTCCCAATAGGTGACAAAGCCGTTGTGCCACTTGACGATCTGCACCGACTTGTCCTGCGAGATCACGATGGCGATGGCGTCGTGCAGCTTCTGGCAGAGACGATACGCGGCCCGATGCCGGGTCCCGACCCCTTCGCTTAACACCGGCTCGGTCCGGGTCCCCTCGGTGTCGAGCGCATGGGCGACCATCCCGACGTTGTCGATGTCCCCCAGGATCACCCCGCCGAACCCCAGCAGTTCCTGCCTTTTGGTCAACACCACCGCACCGTCGATCCCGGCCAGAACCGCCAGCAGATGGGCCACGTCGAAGATCGCCTCGTCTAAAAGGGCAATCGCCTCGTGCTTGCTGTTGACGTACTCCAGCCACCCTACCCGCTTGTGCGGATCCTCCGGATCACCGTAGATCTCGGCGAGGGTGTTCATGATGCGCAGGGTGAGGTTTCTGAAGCGCTGCCGCGACTCGTACTCCAAGAACTGGTACTTGATGGTCATGTACCGGTTTTCCGCCAGGATCTCCTCGGTCATCTCGGTCGGCAGATACACCAGCATCCCGCCGTGGCCGGCGTTGCGGATCACGCTGATCAACCGGCGCATCACCTGCTGCCCGACGCTTTTTCCGAACTCCGGGTCGAGCAGGGCCCACGGTTTTTCGGCCCGCGCCCGGGCCGCCTGGTGCAACTCCCAGGTTTCGGTCCGCACCGCCGCGAGACTGTGGGCGATCCAGCTGGAGTTGAAGACGTCGAGGGTAGGACAGTTGATGTCGCCGCCGTTGAGCGACGCGATGATCTCCTCCCCGAGACAGACCGAGATCTGGCCCGGGCCGGTTACGTACACCACCAGGCTTCGGGGGAGCGGGGGAAAGGTCTTGCGCCCCCCGTACACCGAGTGCATCCAGCGGGTACCCGAGTGGACCAGACCCCAGATCTGGGTGCCGTGCACCGGATCGATGGTGAGCCCGATCAGGGTCCGGTAAAAATCGGCGGCAGGGGCCAGGCGATGCAGCTCGTACTCGTTGAACGGGCGGGGCCGGGTGAAGAGAAGACGGTGCAGACCGGTGGGGGGACCGTCTTCGGCGGGGAAAAGCCGCGGCTCCCTGATGATGAGGCGGAACATCACCGGACGTTCTTCCTCGCGCATCAGGCTTGCCTGGTAGCAGATGGAGATTACCTGCTCCAACTGGCGGCATTCCGGGAGCTGCAGGGATGCGGTATCCCCCTCGCCGCCGATCTTCTCCAGAAAGGAGGGATTTTGCCACTGCTCATAGATGAAATCGACCAACTCCCGGGGATAGGCATGTCGGTCGCTTTTTTTGCATCCAGTCATCTTGCTCATGAGGGAACTCCACCGGCTCCGGCCGGCCTACCTGAAGCCTTTCGTCCATGATCGCCCGCCGACCGGTTTAATGTCAATCCCCAAATGATTCAGCGGGTTGAACCACCGGTCAACGACCCGATCCGGGATCGGCAAGGCAAGGGAACCACGCGGAGGCGGTGCAACAGGATCGGCGGGAATGAGTGCGTCCGGAGACGGCGAGGCGCGATCAGGCGGTACAGCGAACCACGAGGATGGTGATGTCGTCCGGCTGCGGATCGGTCTGGGCGGTCAGGGCCACCAGCCGCTCCACCATGGCTTCGGCGCTGGGGAGTTCGGCGATCTGCTGGGCGATGCGCTGGTTGTTCAGGGAGAGCTCGGGACGCGCGTCGATCAGACCGTCGCTGAAAAGGATCAGGGCGTCGTCCTTGCCGAAATCGACCACCCCTTCCTGGTAGAGCTTGTCCCCGGGGACCCCAAGCGGCAGCCCGCGCGGTGAAAGGTCTTCCACGGTGCCGTCGGCCCGCCTTACGAAAACGAAGCCGTGCCCGCAGTCGACGAAGGTCAAGGAGCGCCGCACCGCGTTGAGCTGCCCGTGGAAAAGGGTCACGAAGCTCTCGGAATTCTCCAGGTCGAGCCCCAGGGCCTGCTCGGCCAGGCGCACCGCCTGGGCGGGCGCGTTGTACATGGTCACCGCATGCAGCGAGGCACGGACCGTCGCCATCAGCATCGCGGCCGCCATCCCCTTCCCCATCACGTCCCCTAAAGTCAGGTTCACCACGGTCGGCGAGACCACCTGCCAGTCGAAGAAGTCCCCCCCCACCTGCTTGGCCGGTATGCAGCGGGCGGCGATGTCGAAGCAGGGGATCTGGGGATAGCTGCGCGGCAAAAGCCGGGCCTGGATCTCGGCGGCGTATTTCAGCTCCAGCTGGAACTGGTAGTGGCGCAGCTCGCTTTCCCGCAGCGCCTCCTCCGTTTTCTTGCGCTCGCTGATATCGCGGAAGATGCCGATGTTGCCGGTAGGGACCCCGTTGCGGTCCAGCCGCTTCAACGCGTAGAGCTCGCCATCATAGCTCTCACCGTTTTTACGCCGGAAGTCCAGTTCGATCAGACGTCCCTGCGCCCCCCCCTTCGATTCGAAGAGCTCCAGCCCGATGGCCCGGTCGTCGTCGGTAAAGAGGATCCCGATGTTCTGTTCGACGACCTCCTCGGGGAGATAGCCGAAGGTCTCCTGCAGCGCGGGCTGGTTCACGTGGAGGATCTTCCCCTTGTGGTCGGTGACCACGATGACGTCCCGGATACTGTTGAAGAGGTTTCGGTAGTCCTCGGCCCGTTTCTGGATCTCGGTGTAGGCGCGTTCCAGCTCCTTTTCCATCTTGCGCTGCTTGGCCCGCTCCTTAGCTTCGGTCAGGGCCCGCTGCACCGCCGGCACCAGCCGGGAAAGCCGGTTTTTCAGGACGTAGTCGGTGGCGCCGCTTTTCAGCGATTCGATGGCCGCCTCCTCCCCCAGTTTCCCGGAAACGAAGACGAACGGCAGGTCCGGATACTGCCCCCGGACGATCAGGAGCGCGCTCATCCCGTCGAAGGAAGGGAGCGCGAAGTCGGCGAGGATGAGGTCGATGCCGCCGCGGGAAAGGGCCAGGACGAATTCCTCCCGCTGGGAGACCAGATGCACGTCGACCTCGAGCCCTGCGGCCGACAGGGTCGCCAGGACCAGTTCGGCGTCCATCGGGTCGTCTTCGAGGTGGAGAATGCGCAGTCGCTGCATCAGTAAGCACCCTTGTTGGCCGGTGGCGGCTCGTTGACGATGGCCCAGAAAACGCCGAGTTCCTTCACGGCATCGATGAATTCGCCGAAATTGACCGGCTTGACCACGTAGGCGTTGACCCCGAGCCGGTAGCTCTCGATCAGGTCCTTCTCCTCGCGCGAGGAGGTGAGGACCACCACGGGGATGAAGCGCAGGTGCGGGTCGGACTTGATGATGCGCAGCACCTCGAGCCCGTCCACCTTGGGAAGCTTCAGGTCCAGGAGGATCACGGCAAGGTTGCCGTTGTCCCTGCCGGCCCAGGCGCCCTGGCGTTTCAGGTAGTCGAGGGCCTCGGCACCGTCGCGAACCAAATCCACCTCGTTGGCGAGGTTATGTTCGGAAAGGGCCTCCATGGTGAGCTCGGCGTCGTTTGGGTTGTCCTCCACCAGGAGAATCCGTTTAAGCTGCAACATGAATTACACCTCCTCGTGCCTGGGGAGCGTGAACCAGAAGGTGGCCCCGTGCTCCAGCTCCCCTTCGGCCCACACCCTGCCACCGTGCCGGTGCACGATCCGCTGCACGTTGGCGAGCCCCACCCCGGTCCCCTCGAACTCCTCCAGGGAGTGGAGCCTCTGGAAGAGGCCGAAAAGCTTGTCCTGGTACCGCATATCGAAACCCACCCCGTTGTCCCGGACGAAAAAGGCGGTTTCCCCGGTCTCGGCAACCGCCCCGACCTGAATGCGGCTTTGCGGGCGGGGCTGGGTGAACTTCACTGCGTTTCCGATCAGGTTTACCAGCACCTGGCGCAGCATGGCCCGGTCGCCGGTCACCACCGGCAGCGGCGCGACCTCGACCGCAACGTCGCGCTCCGGCAGGTCCGCGGTCAGCTCGTTTACCACCTCCCGCACCAGCGCCGCCATGTCGACCGGCGACCTGGTCATCTCGGCCCGCCCCATCCGGGAGAAGGAGAGCAGGTCGTCGATCAGCACCCCCATCCGTTGGGCCGCCTCCGAGATCACCTGCAGGTAATGGAGACTCTTTTCGTCCAGACCGGATAGGTCCCGTTTTTCCAGAAGCTCCACGTAGCCGGTGATGTGCCGGATCGGCGCTCTCAGGTCGTGGGAGACGGTGTAACTGAACGCCTCCAGCTCCTTGTTGGCGCTCTCCAGCTGCAGGACGTGCCGGTTGAGCTCCAGGTTCAGTTCGTTGATCCGGCGCTCGGCACGACGGCGGTTGAGCGACTCCACGAATGCCACCGAAAGGGCCTCGACGTCGTCCTGGTCGTCACGGGTGTACCCCGACTCCTTGCTCGCCAGGGCGATCATCCCGGTGATTCCGCCCGCGTAACGGATCGGCACCCCCAGAAAGGAGGTGATCGGCGGGTGTCCCTCCGGCTTTTGCACCCGGTCCGGGTGATGTTCCGGGTCGTTGATGATCCAGGACTTGCGGTCCCTGAGGCCGGCGCGGTTGATCCCCCGGTTGGGCATGCTCTTGAGAAGCTGCGCCGCGCCCGGCATCGGGACCTGGCAGGCATCCCATCCCGACCGGCTCAGCGTCGTGGTATCAAAGCGCCCTTCGGCGTTGAGCTCGCCGATGAATCCATAGGCGCTTCCGGTAAGTTCCTGGGCCACCTTCAGGCAGACCTGAGCCACGTCTTCTTCGGTCTCGCAGGAAGCGGTCTCGCGAAAAATCCTGATCATGGCCGAAAGAAGCACCACTTTCCGGCGTGCCTGCTCGTCGGAGAGCTTGCTCTGGGCCAGTTGGGTCTCAAGTTCCTCGATCTTTTTCTTCTCTCCCATCCGCAGGCCCCACTCGGCTGGCATTCCCTGAGGATTCAGGGGCATCCTTTCTGATTAAAAGGACGGGTAAAACCATATCATTTTTTGTCGCACCGGCAAGAAAACCACCCCTGTGTCAGACAAAGGGTCTCATTTATTGGACACCTTTTGCCGGGAAATGTCTCTCAAAAAACGCCCTGAGGCTGCCGCATCATGAAAGCACTCTCATAGCCGTTTACTGACGCAGAATTCCGACCTTTCGGCCGCCTCGGAACCTGCGGATTGCTTTACAGGGGGGGCCGATTTTGTTAAGATGGCCGCCGCTTATCCCCAGGAAAGAAGGGCTTTTAGATACATGTCAGAAATCACCCCGATGATGCGCCAGTACCTGGAGATCAAGGCCGACTACCCGGACACGATCCTCTTCTTCAGGCTCGGCGACTTCTATGAAATGTTCCTCGACGATGCGGTGAAGGCCTCCCGCATCCTCGGCATCACGCTCACCTCCCGCAACAAGAACGCCGATGGCAACGAGGTCCCGCTCTGCGGCATCCCCTACCACTCGAGCGCCCCGTACCTCGCGAAACTCGTCGAGGCGGGGGAAAAGGTCGCCATCTGCGAGCAGGTCGAGGATCCCAAGCTGGTGAAGGGGATCGTCAAGCGCGAGGTGGTGAAGGTGGTCACCCCAGGCCTCGTGATCGACGACGCCTCCCTTTCGCCGAAGGAAAACAACTACCTCCTCGCCCTTTTCACCGACGGCGGGCGCTGGGGTCTTTCCTACCTGGACCTCTCCACCGGAGAGTTCCGGGTGACCGAGCTGGCCGACCTGCAGGCCGCGGTCGCCGAGACCGCCTGCATCGCACCGCGGGAGATCATCCTCCCCGCCGCGTTCCGGGACCCGGCCCAGGCCAAGGCACTGGCCGCGGTCACCAGCGACCGCACCGTCACCTATTTCGAGGAGTGGGTTTACGATGCCGACTACTGCAAGCGCCTGATCGGCAACCAGTTCAACGGCGCCACCCCGGCAACCCTTGGCTGCGACGGTCTCCCGTTCGCCGTTTTGGCCGCCGGCGCGGTGCTCCATTACCTTTTGGAAACGCAGAAGGGGCAGGCCCCCCACGTCACCTCGCTCACCCCCTACGCCCAGACCGAGCACCTGGTCCTGGACGAGTCGACCCGGCGCAACCTGGAACTGACCGCCACCATCGCCGACGGCAAGCGCAAGGGATCGCTTTTGGGGCTCATGGACCGGACCGTCACCGCCATGGGGGGAAGAAAGCTCCGCCAGTGGATCAACTATCCGCTCATGGACCAAAAGCGGATCGTGGAGCGCCAGGACGCCGTGGAGGCGCTCATGCGCGATCCGGGGGTGCGCACCGAAATCCGGGCGCTCCTCTCCGGCGTCTACGACCTGGAGCGGTTGAACGGCCGGATCAGTCTCGCCTCGGCCTCGGCCAAGGACCTGGTCGCGCTCAAGGGATCCCTCTCCCGCATCCCGGCCATCAAGGAGCAGGTGAGCCTGCTCGGCTCGGGGCTGCTCGCGGACCTGGACGGCGGTATCGATCCGCTGGAGGAGATCCGCGACCTGATCGCGGCCGCCATCGTAGAGGATCCCCCCTTCGTGCTGCGCGACGGCGGCATCATCGCCGACGGCTACGATCCCGAACTCGATGAACTGCGCTCGATCAGCCGCGAGGGGAAAGGGTTCATCGCCCGGCTCGAGGCCCAGGAAAAGGCGCGCACCGGGATCAGCTCCCTCAAGATCCGCTACAACAAGGTGTTCGGCTACTACATCGAGGTGACCAAGGCGAACGTCGCCATGATCCCCGAGGACTACATCCGGCGCCAGACGCTCGCCAACGCCGAGCGCTACGTCACCCCGGAGCTCAAGGAGTACGAGGAGAAGGTGCTGGGGGCCGAGGACCGGATCCGCGAGATCGAGTTCTCCCTGTTCCAGAAGGTGCGCGAAGCGGCCGCCGCCGAAGGGGAGCGGATCGCCCGCAGCGCGGACCGTCTGGCCACCCTCGACGTCCTGGCGTCTCTGGCGGAACTGGCCCACGACCGTGCCTACTGCCGCCCCGAGATCCACGAAGGGGACGAGCTCTCGATCACCGAGGGGCGCCACCCGGTCATCGAGGAGATCTACGCCACCGAGCGCTTCGTCCCCAACGACACCCTGCTCGACAACGGCGAGAACCAGCTCGTCATCATCACCGGCCCGAACATGGCCGGTAAATCGACCTTCATGCGCCAGGTGGCGCTCATCACCCTGATGGCCCAGATGGGAAGCTTCGTCCCGGCGTCCCAGGCGCGGATCCCGCTGGTGGACCGGATCTTCACCCGGGTCGGGGCCTCCGACAACCTCGCCCGGGGCCAGTCGACCTTCATGGTGGAGATGATGGAAAGCGCCGCGATCCTGCGCGGAGCGACGCCCAAGAGCCTGGTGGTCCTGGACGAGATCGGCCGCGGCACCTCGACCTTCGACGGGGTCTCCATCGCCTGGGCGGTCGCCGAATTCCTCCACGACAACAAGCTCCATGCGGCCAAGACCCTCTTTGCCACCCACTACCACGAGCTCACCGAGCTCGCGGTGACCCGCCCCGGAGTCAAGAACTTCAACATCGCGGTCCGCGAGTGGAACGACCGGATCATCTTCTTGCGCAAGATCGTCCCGGGGGGCGCCTCGCACTCCTACGGGATCCAGGTGGCGCGGCTGGCCGGGCTTCCGGTCGAGGTGATCGACCGCGCCAAGGAGATCCTGCTCAACCTGGAGAAAGGGGAGTACTCCGAGGGGGGAGTACCGCGCATCTCGCGCGGCAAGAAGGCGCAGGCCCCCTCCCCCCAGCTCTCCCTCTTTGCCGGTGACGACGACCAGATCCGGCAGCGGCTGCGCGACATCGAGGTGAGCACCCTCACCCCGCTGGAAGCGCTGAACGTGTTGGACCAACTCAAGAGGATGCTTTAGCAATGTCCCTAAGGAAATATCTATCCCTGCTCCTTTTCCTGGCGATCCCGCTGCTCGGCCTGCCGCAGCTCTCGCTGGCCCGCGAGGGACAGATCGGGGTGACCGAGCTCAAGCACTGGTCCACCCCGGACTACACGCGGGTTGCCATCACCTTGGAAAAGGAAGCCAAGTTCGAGTACCACAAGCTTCCCAACCGCCTGTACATCGACATTTCCGGCGGCCACCTCAGGCCGGGGATCAAGGATTTTCCGGTCGGCGACGGCCTTTTGAAGAGCGTCCGGGTGGCGCAGTTCTCCGCCGCGACAGTGCGGGTGGTGCTCGACCTGGACAGCATCAAGGACTACAAGGTCTTCACCTTCTCCGATCCCTTCCGCATCATCGTCGACGTGAAGGGGCAGCGCCGCGAGGAGATCTCGGCGGTGAAGGAAGTGATCGAGACCGCCAAGCCGGAACCGAAAGCGGCCGAGCCGTCCAAGCCGAAACCGGAGGTGGTCAAGGAGAAGCCGGCCACCACCTTCAAACCGGGCCGAATCCGGCGCATCGTGGTGGACCCGGGGCACGGCGGACACGATCCCGGCGCGATGAGCGTCTCCGGTACCCGCGAAAAAGACGTGGTGCTCGCCATCGGGCTGAAGCTGGCCCAGAAGATCCGCGAGGAGTTGGGGATCGAGGTGGTGATGACCCGCTCCACCGACGTCTTCCTGGAGCTGCAGGAGCGGACCGCCCTGGCCAACAAGGTGGGCGCCGATCTCTTCGTCTCCATTCACGCCAACGCCTCGCTCAACCGGGGGGCCAGCGGGGTCGAGACCTATTATCTGAACCTGGCCAAGACCGAGAAGGTGGCCCAGCTCGCGGCCAAGGAGAACGGGACCTCGATCGAAAAGGTGAGCGTGCTCCAGGCGGTTCTCTTCGACCTGATGGCGAACTACAAGCTCAACGACTCGGCGCACCTCGCCGACTTCGTCCAGAAGGCGGTGTACAAGCGGGCGAAGGCGGAATACCCGGGGCTGAAGAACCTCGGGGTGAAGCAGGGACCGTTCTACGTGCTGGTGGGGGCGACCATGCCGAGCATCCTGGTGGAGACGGCTTTTGTCACCAATGAAAAGGACGAGCAGAAGCTGAAGGACGGGACTTACCAGGAGGCGACGGCGGAAGGTGTGATGCAGGGGATCAAGGCATACATCTCCTCGCTGAAGTAGCAGAAGTAGCTGAAGGGGACTGGCTCCGCAGGTGCCTGTCCCCCTCTTTTTTCCAAGGGACTGGCGCCGCAGCTGCCAGTCCCTTTTGCGTTGGGCCAAGCATAATCCCAAAAGAAAAGGACCGACTGGCATTACGGATGAAGGTTCTTTTTACTGTGGGAGCGCCTTTCCAGGCGCGATCCGCCGGAGGCGGCAACGTTCCATCTCGTTCCCAAGCACCAGCTTCACCCACCGTTGGTTCCAAAGCTGGAGCTTTGACAATCATTGCGTTCCCAAGGCGGACCTTGGGAACGAGGCTGAAAGTGGGACGGGCACTGCGGTGCCTGTCCCCTTTGCATTCGGGCAGGCAGAATCGCGAAGGGCCCACCTGGCATTACAGATGGAGGTCATCTTCACTGTAGGAGCGCCTTTCCAGGCGCGATCCGCCGGAGGCGGTAACGTTCCATCTCGTTCCCTAGCTCCAGCTTGGGAACGTTAAGACCTCCCGAAGCTCCCGCTTCACCCACCGTTGGTTCCAAAGCTTGAGCTTTGACAATAATTGAGTTCCCAAGGTGAACCTTGGGAACGAGGGCTAAAATGGAAGCCCTTAAGGCGGCAGAGGATGGCTCTCAAGCCGCGGAGGGTGGCTCCGAAGCTGCAGAGGGTGGCTCCGAAGCCGCAGAGGGTGGTTCCGAAGCCGCAGAGGGTGGCTCCGAAGCCGCAGAGGGTGGCTCTCAAGCCGCGGAGGGTGGCTCCGAAGCCGCGGAGGGTGGCTCCGAAGCCGCAGAGGGTGGCTCCGAAGCCGCAGAGGGTGGCTCCGAAGCCGCAGAGGGTGGTTCCGAAGCCGCGGAGGGTCGTTCCGAAGCTGCGGAGGGTGGTTCCGAAGCTGTGGAGGGTGGTTCCGAAGCCGCAGAGGGTGGCTACGAAGCCGCAGAGGGTGGCTCCGAAGCTGCAGAGGGTGGCTCCGAAGCCGCAGAGGGTGGCTCCGAAGCTGCAGAGGGTGGCTCCAAAGCCGCAGAAGGTGGCTCCGAAGCCGCAGAGGGTGGCTCCGAAGCCGCAGAGGGTGGCTCCGAAGCCGCAGAGGGTGGCTCCGAAGCTGCAGAGGGTGGTTCCGAAGCCGCAGAGGGTGGCTCCGAAACCGCAGAGGGTGGCTCTCAAGCCGCAGAGGGTGGCTCCGAAGCCGCAGAGGGTGGCTCTCAAGCCGCAGAGGGTGGATCTGAAGCAGCAGAGGGAGATTCTGAAGCCGAAGAGAGATCGCTCTCGAGTCGAAGAGGAAGGCTCTACGTCGCAGTATTTTCAAAAATCTAAGATTTCGCCCCGACTTTCATCCCCTTTCATACCAGAAAACCTTTTTTCCTCGTGTCCCCCGCGTCACCAGCGGTTCGAGCGTTTCAGTGTGCCGCCGCTTCTGATTGAGGACTGGAAAACGAAAGGCCGGCCAAGGTTGCAAACCCTGGTCGGCCGTTCTTCGTTGAAAGCCCAAGTGATGTGTGAGCTCACGTTCCTATATTAATGGGAGAGAATCCTGCCCCCCCTCCCCTGCAACCCCTCCCTTTTGTCCATGTCCAGACCTGACACTTCGGCCTTCTTCTTGAGCTGACCGGTCAATAACGAGTTAACTTTTCTGCTGCACCTTCATGATCCTGGGCAAATTATCTTCTATCCAATCAGCCAACGACTCGACTTTATGGCCGACCTCTTCTCCCAACGGTGTCAGAGTGTATTCCACATGCGGCGGCACAACCGGCAATGACACCCGATTGACGAAACCATCTTTCTCCAGACATTGCAGCGTTTGCGCCAGCATTTTCTCGCTGACCCCGCCAACCTTGCGCCGCAAATCGCTGAAGCGGTGCGTCCCTTCCATCAGGGCCACCAGGACAAGCACTCCCCAGCGGCTGGTAACATGCTTGAGTATCTCTCGCGATGGACATTTAACTGAAAATAGTTCCCCGCGGCGCATTAGCTCGGATAATGTTGCTGCTTTGGTGTTGGGCATTACACTTACCTTTTTGTGCGTACTTACTTTTTGTAAGCATAGCTGATATGGTTTTTTTACACAACATCTCAATCAGGTTTGAAAGGAGTTTTATCATGATCGTCGTAACAGGAGCGACAGGACAATTGGGTCGCTTGGTCATCGCAGCGCTGCTGAAAAAAGTACCCGCCGCAGCAATCGTCGCAGCAGTGCGCAATGTGGAGAAAGCTAAAGAGCTTGCAGAGTCGGGTATACAGGTGCGTTATGCAGACTACAGCCAGCCTGCTTCGTGGGATGAAGCGCTCAAAGGCGCTGACAAGGTGCTGCTGATTTCTTCCAGCGAGATCGGGCAGCGTGTGAACCAGCATCGTACCGTCATCGACGCGGCTAAACGTGCCGGAGTGAAGTTGCTGGCGTACACCAGCGTACTGCACGCCGGGACATCACCGCTTGGACTTGCTGCCGAGCATAGGGAAACCGAAGCATTACTCAGCGCTTCCGGAGTTCCTTTTGTGCTGTTGCGCAATGGCTGGTATACCGAGAACTACACCGCCGGGGTACCTGCCGCACTGGCTCACGGTGGCGTGTATGGCTGTGCCGGCGATGGCCGCATCTCATCTGCTGCGCGTGCCGACTACGCAGAAGCTGCGGCTGCGGTGTTGTCCTCGGACAACCAGGCGGGCCGTGTGTATGAACTGGCTGGCGACACCTCCTACACCCTGGCAGAGCTGGCCGCAGAAATCTCACGCCAGTCCGGCAAGACCATAGGGTATGTGAACCTGCCGGAAGCCGAGTACAAAGGCGTTCTTATTAAGGTGGGGCTGCCGGAAGTTATCGCCGAATTGCTTGCCAATTCTGACACGGGAGCTTCCAAAGACGCTTTGTTTGATGACAGCCGTCAGCTCAGCACACTGATCGGTAGGCCCACGACATCATTGGCAACAGCAATTGCGGCGGTGATGTAGGATCGAACCAAGAACATTTTTTCTGGAATCAGATTTAAAAGGAATGATTCCAACCAGAAAGTTAGACCGGGCCGTAAACCGGCCCGGTCAACTTCATGCACGTTGGAATAATGCTGAACTTCAGAAAACCGAAAAGTCATTTACACAATCAGATTGACAGGCCCGACTTTCATCCCCTTTCATACCAGAAAACCTTTTTTCTCCGTGTCCCCCGCGTCACCTGCGGTTCGAGCTTTTCAGTGTGCCGCCGCTTCTGATTGAGGACTGGAAAACGGAAGGCCGACCAAGGTTGCAACCCTGGTCGGCCGTTTTTGTTGAAAGCCCAAGTGATGTGTGATCTCACGTTTCTATATGAATGGGAGAGAATCCTGCCCCTCCCCTGCACCCCCTCCCTTTTGTCCATGTCCAGACCTGACACTTCGGCCCCTCTCCTGTCCAAGGAATCCGTTCGACTTTCACCCCGCAACTGGGACAGTTGACCCGTCGCAAGGCATAGAGGAAGAAAACG
>NZ_JAEMHM010000012.1 GCF_016458275.1 Geomesophilobacter sediminis | reverse complement strand
GTGTTTTGGCGAACTGAATATACCACAAGTAGCTCTCCGAGCCTTCTTTTTTATCGATCAACTATGGGACAGCAGTGGGCTCGCAGTAGACGCCGGTGACGAAACGAAAGGGCTGCTCCTCCGGGAGGGCGTCGCCGAAGAAGACCCGCTCGATCGGTTTGCCGAGGACCTCGACGTAGTTGCAGTCGAAATAGGCGGTGACCCGGGCGTTGCAGCGGACGATGTGCCCTTCCGGGTCGGTGACCAGGATCAGGTCGGAAACGGCGTCGAAGGCGGCCTCCCACTCGGCCTTGGCCCGGCGCACCTGGCTTTGCGAACTCTGGTACTGGCGCCGTTCGGCCGCCTCGCGCAGTTCGCGCTCCACGACGGGAACCAGCCGCGCCAGGCTTCCCTTCATGACGTAGTCGCTGGCGCCCCCCTTGAGGGCGGCCACCGCGAGGTCCTCGCCGATCTTTCCCGAGACGATGATGAAGGGGATGTCCTTGCCGCTTTCCTGAAGGATGGCAAGGGCCGCGGAGGCGTCGAAGCCGGGCATCCGGTAGTCGGACAGGATGACGTCCCAATCCTCCTCCACGAGCGCCCGGCGCAGGTCGTCGGCCGTCTGTACTCTCTGGTGGTCCGGCTTGTATCCTCCCCGGCTCAGCTCCCGCAGCAGCAGCAGGCTGTCTTCCAACGAATCCTCGACCAGCAAAACCCGCAACGACTTCATCAATCCCCCTGCAGGGTGAATCGAAAGACGGCTCCCCGTCCTACCTCGCCTTCACCCCAGATCCTTCCTCCGTGGCGTTTCACCACGCGTTGTGCAATGGCCAGTCCGACGCCGCACCCTTCGAACTCGTCGGCCCGGTGCAGTCTCTGAAAGACCGCGAAAAGCTTGTCCGCGTACTCCATGTCGAAGCCGGCCCCGTCGTCGCGGACCAGGTAGACCGGCTTGCCGTCCACCTCTTCCACCCCGAATTCGATCCGCGCCGCCGGTTTCTTCGAGGTGAACTTCCAGGCGTTCTCGATCAGCGCCTCCAGGAGAACGCGGAGGAGCTTCGCGTCCCCTGGGGCGGTCACCCCTTCCCGGATCACGAATTCCACCTGGCGCTCCGGGGTGGCATGTTTGAGCTCCAGCGAGATGACCTGGGCGATCGTGCTCAGGTTCACCGGTTTGACCTGCATCTCCTGGCGGGCCACCCGGCCCAGGCGCAACAGGTGGTCCAGGATGTGGGCCATGCTCTGCGCCGCGCGGGCGATCCGCGCCAGGTACTCCCGCGCCTCGTCGTTCAGGGTCGCGGCGTAATCGTCGAGGAGCGCCTTGGAGAAGCCGTCGATATGGCGCAACGGCGCGCGCAGATCGTGGGAGACCGAATAGCTGAAAGCCTCCAGCTCCTTCTGCGCCGCGTCGAGTTCGGCGATCTTGTCCTCCAGGCAACGCTCCAGCTCCGCCTCGCGTCCCGGTCCCGGGGCCTCGCGCAGCTGCACCAGCCGGGCCGGTTTACCCCCGAAGCTGACCGGGCGCTCGCTCAGTTCCAAGAAGATGGCGGAGCCGTCCTTCTTCAGGTGGCGCCGATCCCCTTCCGGCGCCAGCCGGCGCGGCGTCAGGGAAAGAAACTCGGCACGCTGGTAGCCGAGCAGGGCCAGGGCGGCATCGTTTACCGCCAGAAAGGCCTGGGTTTCCGGATCCCGGACCCACATCGGGCGCGGATCGCTTTCGAACAGCTCGCGGTAGGTCGCATCTTGATCAGGCGCCATATTCCTTCTCCAGAACGGGTGGTTTAGGTGCTGCGGCTGCTACGACCTTGGTGACGGCAAGAACCTATAAGGACACCAGGGACGGAAGGGACCATTGTCCCCCGTCCGTGGTCGATTGTCCATTACCCCTCTTCTTCCTCTTCCGCTATCGCCGGGAAAAGCAGCGTGAACACGCTCCCCTTGCCGAGCTCGCTTTCGGCCCAGACCCAGCCGCGGTGCGCGTCCATCGCCTTGCGGCAGAAAGCGAGCCCCAGGCCGGTGCCGCGGGTCTTGCCGAGCCGCCGGTTTTTCGCCTGCACGAACCGGTCGAAGATGGTCTCCAGGGCATCGGCGGGAATCCCGCAGCCGGTGTCGCGCACCCGGATCCTCACGTACGGCCCCCCCTGGGGAAGGTCGCGGCTGGCGTAGCTCAGAGGGGAAATCCGTGCGGTGGCTTCGTCGATCTCCTCCACCACGTCCAGGCTCACCTCGATCTCGCCCCCCTCCTGGGTGAACTTCACCGCGTTGGTCAGCAGATTTCCCAGGACGCGGGTGAAGGAGCTCCGGTCCACCAGGATGTACGGGGCCTCCGCGTCGATCGCCTCGATGAGGGTGACGCCGGCCCGCTCGGCGATCGGCTGAAAGCGCTGCAGGCTCTTCTTCACCAGCGCCGCCGGGTCCTCCTCGCGGAAGGAGAGGCGCATCTTGCCGGCCTCGAACTTGTGGATGCCGAGCAGGGTGTCGATCATCTCGACCATCTCCTCGCAGCTTTCCACCGCCGCGTTCAGGTACTCGCGCTGGTCGTCGTTCACCAGGCCCAGCTTCTCCTCCCGCACCAGGTCGATGGAGCCGACCACCGCCGTGATCGGCGATTTCAGGTCGTGGGAAAGCATGCTGACGAAATCTTCCTTCTCCTGCTCCAGCTCCTTGAGTTTCGAGACGTCGCGGGCGATCTCCACGCTCCCCACCAGCCAGCCGTCCGCGTCGCGCAGCGGCGAGGCGCTGGAGAGGACCGGGAAGGTGACGTCGCCGGCATGCATGATGTAGCCCACGTCGAGGGAGGGCTCGCCGCTCTTCAGGACGGTGCGGATGGGGAGCTCCCCGCCCGGGATGTCCCCTTTGAGCACCTCCTCGACCGGGCGCCCGATGAGCTCCTCCCGGGGGAGGCCGAGCACGGTCTCGGTTTTCCGGCTCACCGCGATCACCCGCCCCTCGGTGTCCACGGCGACCAGGAGGTCCGCCATCCCCTGGAGCACCGCCTCCATCTTGCGCCGCTCCTCCTCGAGCTGGCGGGCCAGGCGGCGGTTCTCCTCACGGGTCTTGCTCAAGGCGATCGCCTTCTCCACCTTCTGGAGCAGATCGTCGGTGGAAAAGGGCTTGGAGATGTAGTCGAGCGCCCCTTTTTTCATGGCGTCGACGGCAATGTCCTCACTGCCGTGGGCGGTCATCATCACCACCGGGGTTTCCTCCCCCCGGGCCCGGTCCTGCTCGGACAGCCGCTCCAGCACCTGGAGCCCGTCCAGGCGCGGCATCTTGATGTCGAGGAGGATCAGGGAGAAGTTCCTGCGGGCGATCTCCTCCAGCGCTTCCACCCCGTCGCGCGCCGTCACCGTCTCATAGCCGGCGTCTTCAAGCTGCAGTTTCAGGATGAGAGCGATATCCGCTTCATCATCAACAATGAGTATCGTTTCCCTTTGCATGCTCCTCCTCGATGATCGGTACTGTGAAGCTGAAGGTGTTGCCGAACTCCTTTGCTGCAGTGTAGAAGATCCTGCCGTGGTGCCGCTCGACGATCTCCTTGCAGATAGCGAGCCCCAGGCCGGTCCCGCTCACCTTCTGGCGGTTGGCGGTCTCTATCTGCTGGAATTTCTTGAACAATTTTTCCCGGTCGACCCATTTTATCACCTTGCCGCGGTCGGAAACAGAGAGGGTTACGTAGTTCCCCTCGTGCTCCGCGGAGACCATCACCACCTTCCCCTCCGGAGAGAATTTCACCGCGTTGGAAAGGAGGTTGGTGATCACCTGGATCAGCCGGTCCCGGTCCCCCAGGACCATCGGGAGATGGTCGCCGACCGTGTTGACGATGGTGATGCCGTGCCCCATGGCGTAGGAGCGGATCTCCTCGACGGCGTAGGCGGTCGCCTCGCCGATCCGGACCGGGTTGAAGTTGAAGGCCATCCCCCCCGATTCGATCCCGGAGATGTCCAGGATCTCGCCGATCAGGCGGATCAGCCGCTCGGTATTGTTGAAGCAGACGGTCAAAAGCTGCCGCTCGGTGTCGGTGAGCCACTTGCCCCGGTTCAAGAGGAGTTGCAGCGACCCCTTCATCGAGGTGAGCGGCGTCTTGAGTTCGTGGGAGACGGTGGAGATGAAATCGGTCTTCATCCGGTCCACCTCCTGTTCCACGGTGACGTCCCGGATGGAGAGGACCGCCCCGGCGAAGGCGCCGGCTTCGTCGAGAAGCGAAGAGAGGTGGACCGTGAGCCGTTTCCCCTTGACCACGATCTCCTCTTTGAGCCCGGAGGCTCCGGTCTCCCGGACCTCCTCGATCCGCCCCGCCAGCGGCGTGAACCCGCCGATGTCGCAGACGTGCTCCATGGTCTGCCCCACCACGCGATACGGGACCAGCTCGAACATCTGCTGGGCCGCCGGGTTGAAGAGGATGACCCGGTTGTCGGCATCGGTCACCACGACCCCTTCCGCCATGCTGGTCAAAACCGCCTCCAGCCTCCCCATCTCCATGGTGAGGGCCCGGGTCCGCTCGGTGACCTTCTTCTCCAGCTGTTCGTTCAGCTCCTGGAGGTCCTGGGTCTTGAGGGTGATGATCCGGTCCCGCTCCTGGAGCGCCCCGGCCATCTTGTTGAACGAGCCCGCCAGCAGCCCGACCTCGTCATGGTACCGTTCCTCGACCCGCTGGCTGAGGTCCCCCTCCTGGATCCGGGCCACGCCGCGGGCCAGCTGGCGCATCGGTCCGGTCAGGTGCCGGGAGGCGACCAGGGCGAGGAGCACGGAAGCGATGATGCCCAGGGAGGCCGAAACCAGGATGTTGGCGAGGTTGGTGTTCCGCATCTTGTTGTACCGGCCGGTGGATACCGAAACCGAGATCGAACCGACCAGTTCGCCCCGGCTGTTCAGCAGCGGATCGATCACCGTCTCGTACCGCTGTCCCGCCAGTTCCACCTCGCCGTGGAACTGCTCACCGCGTTCGAGGATCTCCAGGATCGCGCCGGTCAAGGGGGGCGCGGTGGAAAGGTCCCCCGCAAAACTGGTGGAAATCTTCTGGGCGCGCTGGGTGACCGCGATCTCCACGTCGCGCCCGAAGACCTTCCGCATCGCCTCGGCCATGCTCCCGTCGTCGTTCAGGACGTCCCCGGTCAGCATGCAGCCGAGAATGTTTCCTTGCCGGTCGATGACCGGAACCGCCATCGTCACCATGAGGAGCTCCCCCTGCAGGGGGCGGAAGGCCCGGCTCCCCTCCACCAGGGACGCCGGGACGATCTCGGTGGAGACGACCACCTTTTTGCGCGCCATGGCCTGGTCGGCGATCGCGGCCAGCTCCTTGACGGGGTTCCTGGTGTCCAACCTGCCGGCGATCACGTTTTTCTGGGGGTCCACCAGAACCATCAGTTCGAGGAAGGGGAGCACTCCCTGCCACCTCTTGATGCGGTCGGCGCACCAGGCTCGTTCCCGGGCCGCGATGTGCTTTTGGACGTTGCCCGAGTTGAGCGGCTGCAGCAGCGAGTAGCGGACGATCTCGGTGCGGTCCTGGAAAACGGCACGGGCGTACTTGAGGTTGGCTTCGAGGCTCTTCTCGATCTCGGTGCGGGATGCGTCCGAGAGGGTCTTCATGGTCGAATAGAGGAGGGTGGAATAGGAGAGGAGGAGGATGGCCAGGATCGACAGGAGCAGTTTGGTCCGTATGCCGAAGCGAAGCTGCATGAAGGGTCCCTTTGCTAGCGGCGCACCGGCGCGCGGCTGCGCTGCCGCCTCGCCGGTGCGTCTGCCATCCTCGTCAGGCCTTTTCGGCCTTGGGGTTACGAGCCATCAGCTCCAGGACCGCCTCGCGGGCCGGCTTGTCCTGGTACAGCACGCGGTAGGTCATCTCGGTGATCGGCATCTCCACGCCGAGCTTCGCGGCAAGGTTGAACGCGGACTCGGTGGTCTTCACCCCCTCGGCCACCATCCGCATCTCGCCGAGGATCTCGGCGAGGCGCCGCCCCTGGCCGAGCTGGTAGCCGACGCTCCGGTTGCGGGAAAGGTCGCCGGTGCAGGTGAGGACGAGGTCCCCCATGCCGGCCAGCCCGGCGAAGGTGGCGTGCTGCGCGCCGAGCGCCAGGCCGAGACGGGTCATTTCGGCGAGGCCGCGGGTGATCAGGGCGGCGCGGGTGTTGTAGCCGAAGCCGAGGCCGTCCGAGATACCGGCGGCGATGGCGATGACGTTCTTGATGGCGCCGCCGAGCTCCACCCCGACCACGTCGTCGTTGCGGTAGACCCGGAAAAAGCCGGTGTTGAACACGTGCTGCACCCGGTGCGCGACTTCCTCGGATGCCGAGGCGGCGGTGACGGCGGTCGGCATCTCCTGGGCGACCTCGCGGGCGAAGCTCGGCCCGGAGAGGACGGCGAAGCGCGCGTAGAGCTGCTCCGGGAGGATCTCGCGGTAGACGTCCGAGACCACCTTGAGGGTGTCGAGTTCGATTCCCTTGGAGGCGCTCACCACGATGGCGTCGTCCGGGATGAACGGAAGCGACTTGCCCATCACGGTCCGCACCAGCTGGGAGGGGACCACGCAGAGCACCATGCCGCAGCCGGCGTAGGCATGTTCGAGGTCGCTCGTGTAGCGCAGCCGCTCGCAAAGCCGGATTCCGGGGAGGTAGAGGTCGTTCTCACGGTCCTGGCGCATCTTGGCGACCAGCTCCGCCTCGTAGGCCCACAGCGTTACCTCGTGCCCCTTCTTGGCCAAAAGATCGGCCAGGGTGGTACCCCAGCTCCCGGCGCCGATGACGGCGATTTTCTCAGACATGCTTACCTCTTCCTTGCTAATCCGCGTTCTGCCCCGCTTCCGCCGAAGCCGCGCAATCGCTGGAAAGCGCGCCGTGCGCCGCCTGGAGGCTCTCCAGGGCAAAGCGGCGCAAAAACGGATGCAGGTGGTGCGGCAGTCGGTACCCCTCGAGGCTCTCGGCGAGGCCGACCACGCGGGCGACCGCCCGGCGGTCCCTGCCGCAGCGGCGCATCAGATCCGCGCTCAGAAGGAGGCGTTCCCGGATCCGGTCCAGCTTCGGGGACAAAAGTTCCGAACAGAACCGTTTCAAGAGCGCCTCGGAGCTCGAGGGTCCGTGTTCGGCGGCAAAATCGTAGACCCGCTCGTCCGCCATGAAACAGGCGGCAAAGAAAGGATCGGAGAAGAGCTGGGCGCTCGCCTCCTCCCCCTCGGCGTAGCTCATGGCGCGCCGCGGACGCTGCTCGCCGAATTGCGGGCGGTAGCGGCGCGGGGTCAGGTCCTCGCCCCGAAACATCCCCCGCTGCAGGTAGAAGTCGGCGGGGAGATAGGCGAGGTCCCGGCTGAAGTAGAGGGCATCGGCCAGAAGCTCCACCACGTGGGACGGCTCGACCTGATGCAGTTCCTCGTCGGCGCTGAAGGCCTCGAGCTCGGCACGGAACTCGTCGCCGGTGAGGCTGTCCCCGCCCCAGGCCGCCAGGAGGCCGCGCCGCTCGTGGACCTGCAGGTACAGGGCGCTGACCCGCCCGGGAGAAATCCAGCGCGAGATCATCAGCGAGCGGTAGCCGTCGCCGTCGGGGACCGAGGCGTAGCCGGCATGGAAGGGGAGGGGGGGCGGTTCGTCCTCCGGCTCCACGCCCAAAAAGGCGAGCCGGCGCAGGCTGAGCCGGCAGGCGGCGCGGTGCTCTAGCGCGCCTTCTTCGAGGTAGCGGCGCAATACGCTCGCCGCGCGGGGCTCCCGGACCCTTCCCAGGGCCTGGAGCGCGCCGGAGACGATGGAGGGCTCCTCGTGCCAGAGCATGGCTTCCAGAACGCGGGTGACGTCGCGGTGGCCGCTGCGCTCGATGCCGCGCAGGATGAGCTGCTGGAATTCGGCGGGATAGGAGAGGAAGTCGTCCAGGAAGCGGACCAGCCCTTCCATTCCCGGCTCCCCCTTGAGGGTGCGTTCGAAGGTCGTGGAGCTTCCGAACACGGCGCGAAACTGGGGGGAGGCGATGTCGACACCGTAGCCGCGCAGCGCGACCTGGAGCGCCGCCTTGCCGTCTTCGCCGAGGTCGCGGCGCTTGAGGCTGATGGCGATCAGCTGGTCGAGCCAGGCATCCTCCTCGAAGAAGTCGAGGATATACGCGTACTTGGAGATCAGTTCGCCGCGGCACTCGCGGGAGAGTTCCCGAAGCAGCGGGCGGAGCGCCCGGTTCCCGGCCTGCTTCAACCGGATGCCGATTTCCTCCAGCTCCGCGAGGGAAACCTGGTCGTTCCTGATTTTCTCCAGGAGTTCCAGAACCCCCCGGCGCTCCTTGAAGGAGGTATCCACGTTCGTGCTCGTGCGCATGTAAATGGCCCCCGGCTATTCCAAAACCTGCATCGCAGTCTTGCCCGGCAAAGCTTTTGTTGATCAGAAAAAAGGGAAGCCCCCCTTTTTCCAAACCTTAAACGCCAAATCCCCCTGAATCCCCCTTTTTCAAAGGGGGCGAAGCCTGCCGTACTACCCAATGGCCCCCCCCTTTGACAAAAGGGGGGCTGGGGGGATTTGCCTGGGACGAGAGGGGAGGAGTTTTACTCCTCGCCTTCCTCGTCGGTCGTGTCCGAGGTATCGGCGCCGACCTCGTCGGAGACGATCGCCTCTTCCACGTCGCCTTCTTCGTCCTCGTTCTCTTCCTTCTCGGCCAGGCGCGCCACGGCCACGATCCGCTCGTTCTCCTCCATCACCATCAGCCGGACCCCCTGGGTGTTGCGGCCGATGATGGAGAAGCCGGCCACCGGTACGCGCAGGATCTTGCCCTGGTCGGTGATCAGCATCAGGTCGTTTTCGTCGGAGACCTGCTTGATGTCGACGACGTTGCCGTTGCGCTCGGTGGTCTTGATGGTGATGACCCCCTTGCCGCCGCGGGACTGGATCCGGTACTCGCTGATCTCGGTCCGCTTGCCGTAGCCGTTCTCGGTCACCGTGAAGAGGGTGGAGTCGCTGAACTCGTCGTTCAGGATCGCCATCCCGATCACCTGATCCTTCCCTTCGAGCATCATGCCGCGCACGCCGCGGGAAACGCGGCCCATGGAGCGGACCTCGTCTTCCTTGAAGCGGATCGACTTGCCGTTGGCGGAGGCGAGCAGCACATCCTGGCGCCCGTCGGTGAGCGCCACGGCGATCAGCTTGTCCCCCTCGTCGAGGTTGACGGCGATGATGCCGCCGGCGCGCGGGTGCGAGTACTCCATCAGGGAGGTCTTCTTCACCACCCCCTGGCGGGTCGCCATCATGATGTACTTGTCCTCGACGAACTCCTTCACCGGGAGGATGGCGGTGATCTTCTCCCCGGAGGCGAGGTTCAGGAGGTTCACGATCGCCTTGCCGCGGGCGGTGCGCCCGGCCTCGGGGATTTCGTAAACCTTGAGCCAGTAGACCTTCCCGGCGTCGGTGAAGAACATGAGGTAGTCCTTCGTGGAGGCGATGAACAGCTGTTCCACGAAATCCTCTTCCTTGGTCTTCATCCCGGTCTTCCCTTTGCCGCCACGGCGCTGCGCCCGGTACAGGGTGACCGAGTTGCGCTTGATGTAGCCGGTGTGGGAGATGGTGACGACCATGTCCTCTTCGACGATGGTGTCCTCGAGCGAGATGTCGGCGGTCTGGCTGACGATCTCGGAGCGCCGCTCGTCGCCGAACTTCTCCTTGAGCTCCAGGAGCTCGCCCACGATGATCTTGAGGATCTCGGTCTCCGAGGAGAGGATCTCCTTGAGGCGGGCGATGTACTTGCGGATCTCGGCCAGCTCGTCGAGGATCTTGTCCCGCTCCAGCCCGGTGAGGCGGTGCAGCCGCATGTCGAGGATCGCCTGGGCCTGCAGCTCGGAGAGAGCGAAGCGGTTCATGAGGCCGACCTTCGCCTCGGCCGGGGAGGCGCTCGCCTTGATCAGGGCGATGACCTCGTCCAGGTTGTCCAGGGCGATCTTCAAACCTTCCAGAATGTGGGCGCGCGCCTCGGCCTTCTTCAGCTCGTAGATGGTGCGCCGGGTGACGATCTCCTTGCGGTGGTCGACGAAGTAGTCGATGGTCTCCCGCAGGGTCAGGACGCGCGGCTGGCTGTGCACGATCGCCAGCATGATGATCCCGAAGGAGGCCTGCATCTGGGTCTGCTTGTAGAGGTGGTTCAGGATGACCGTCGGGTTCTCGTCCCTCTTGAGCTCGATGACGATCCGCATCCCCTCGCGGTCCGACTCGTCGCGCAGGTCCGAGATACCCTCGATCTTCTTCTCCTTGACCAGCTCGGCGATCTTCTCGATGAGGCGCGCCTTGTTGACCTGGTAGGGGATCTCGGTGACGATGATCGACTGCCGCTCGGTCTTCTTCTGGGTCTCGATGACCGCCTTGGCGCGCATCTGCACGATGCCGCGGCCGGTCTTGTACGCGGAGACGATCCCTTCGCGACCGTAGATGAAGCCGCCGGTCGGGAAGTCGGGGCCCGGGATGAGCTCCATCAGCTCCTCGAAGGTGAGATCCGGATTCTGGATTATCGCGACGATCCCGTCGACCACCTCGGAGAGGTTGTGCGGGGGGATGTTGGTCGCCATCCCGACCGCGATGCCGGCGGAGCCGTTCACCAGGAGGTTCGGGAACTTGGACGGCAGCACCAGCGGCTCCTTGAGGGAGTCGTCGTAGTTCGGCCCGTAGTCCACGGTCTCCTTGTCGAGGTCGGCGAGGAGCTCGTGCGCCAGGTGCTCCATGCGGATCTCGGTGTAACGCATCGCCGCGGCGCGGTCACCGTCGATGGAACCGAAGTTGCCCTGGCCGTCGACCAGGGGATAACGCAGCGAGAAGTCCTGGGCCATGCGGACCAGGGTGTCGTAGACCGCGGTGTCGCCGTGCGGGTGGTACTTACCGATGACGTCACCGACCACGCGGGCGGACTTCTTGTACGGCTTGTTCCAGTCGTTCCCCATGTCGTACATGGCGAACAGGCAGCGGCGGTGAACCGGCTTGAGACCGTCCCGGACGTCCGGGAGGGCGCGTCCTACAATGACCGACATGGCGTAGTCCATGTAGGAGCGCTTCATCTCGTCTTCGATGTTCACCGAGACCTTATTCAGTTGATTAAGCATTCAACTCCCTCTTCCTTCATGTAATGCCAAAGCAGGTAAGGCGTTTCCCTCCCGAAGGGAGGGGCAAATTTTTTGTACAACGCCAGGGGGGGTGAAGTCCCCTTGAAAAGGGGGACAGGGGCATCCTCCGTCGAGGTTCACCCCATCCGCACCCGGTCCGTCTCCCGGAAACGAGCGGAGACGCTGGGAGGACTTACTTCGATCGGCCGGCTAAGTCGGCCGATTTCTCTTTTTTCAGGTAGATCCCCATCATCCAGAGCGCGCCGACGGTGATTGCGACGTCGGCGACGTTGAAGACGCCGGTGCGGACCGGGCCGATGCCCAGGTTCAGGAAATCGACGACCCGCCCGTGGTTCATGACCCGGTCGATCAGGTTGCCGACGCCCCCTCCGGCGAGAAGCGACACGGCGATCACCTCGGCCCGGGTCGCCCGCCGCGACACCAGGACGTAGCCCACCAGCGCGGCGAGAAAAACGCCGGTGAATACGGTGAAGACCAGGAACCGGGTCTGCTCCTGGGCCCCGGCCCCGAGGCTCAGGAAAGCGCCGGGATTCTCCACGTACTGGAGCCGGAAGAGGTTACCCAGATAGCTCAGGGGCTCGCTCCCCAGGCTCTTGCGCGCGATCGACTTGGTCACCTGGTCGCACCCGACGCAGCAGATGAGGGTGACCGCGACCGCGAAGAATTTGCTGGCCAGTCGCATCGCTTGCTTAGACGTCCAGGTTGGAGACGTTGAGCGCGTTCTGCTCGATGAACTCGCGGCGCGGCTCGACCTGGTCTCCCATGAGGACGGTGAAGATGTCCTCGGCGGCGACCGCGTCCTCGATCTTCACCTGGAGGAGCACCCGGTTTTCCTGGTGCATGGTCGTCTCCCAGAGCTGTTCCGGGTTCATCTCCCCCAGACCTTTGTAGCGCTGGATGTAGAGCCCTTTTTTCGCGGTTTCCATGAAATAGGTCAGGACCTCCTGCTGGTCCTCGGTTTCCAGGAGCAGCTTCTCCTCGGAGGAGATCGCGGCGGCGCCGGTCCCGAAGTTCGCGTTGACCCGCTTGTAAACGTCGTGCAGCATCCCGTAGTCGTAGGAACCGAGGATCCCGAAGATTTCCCCGTCCACCCGGACCCGCAGGTTGCCGATGCTGAAAAGGATGCTCCCGTCCTGCATCCGGTCGTAGTCGGTGTTCGGGAAGGTCTCCTTGATCCGGGGGAGATGGGGGACCAGGTCATCCATCTCCTCGAAGCCGTTTTTGATCCCGCACTTGAGGAACATCCGGAGCAGGTGTTCGTTGATCCCCTTCTTAACCACCTTGTCGAACAGGGCGTTGAACTCGATGAGCTGGGTCAGGATCGGGATGATCTGCTTGCCGCGGTACATCCGCTCGTCGTCGCCGCTGCCGAGCTTGAGGACCATGCCGTCGGTCCCCTCTTCCAGGAGGTAGCTCTGGAGGGCCGGCTCGTTTCGCAGGTACTGTTCCTTCTTGCCGCGCTTGATCTTGTACAGCGGCGGCTGGGCGATGTAGAGGTAGCCGCGCTCGATCAGCTCCATCATCTGGCGGAAGAAGAAGGTGAGGAGCAGGGTCAGGATGTGCGAGCCGTCGACGTCGGCGTCGGTCATGACGATGATCTTGTGGTAGCGGAGCTTCGCGATGTCGAAGTCTTCCTTGCCGATCGAGGTACCGAGCGCCGAGATAAGGGTCCGGATCTCCTGGGAGGAGAGCATCTTGTCGAAGCGGGCCTTCTCGACGTTGAGGATCTTTCCCTTGAGCGGGAGGATCGCCTGGTACTTCCGGTCGCGCCCCTGTTTTGCCGAGCCACCTGCGGAATCACCCTCGACCAGGAAGAGTTCGGAGAGCGCCGGGTCCTTCTCTTGGCAGTCGGCGAGCTTGCCGGGGAGGGTCCCCACTTCGAGGGCCCCCTTGCGGCGGGTGAGGTCGCGGGCCTTGCGGGCCGCCTCGCGGGCGCGGGCCGCGTCGATCGATTTCTCGAGGATCCGCTTGGCGATGGCCGGGTTCTCTTCGAGGAAGGTGGCGAGTTTCTCGTTCATGAGGGTCTCGACGTACCCTTTCACCTCGGAGTTGCCGAGCTTGGTCTTGGTCTGCCCTTCGAACTGCGGCTGCGGGATCTTCACCGAAATGACTGCGGTGAGCCCCTCGCGCAGGTCCTCGCCGGAGATCGCCACCTTCACGTTCTTGAGGAGGTTGTTGTTGCTCGCGTAGGTGTTCATGGTGCGGGTGAGCGCCGCCTTGAACCCGATCAGGTGGGTTCCCCCCTCGTGGGTGTTGATGTTGTTGGCGAAGGAGAAGACCTTCTCGTCGTAGGAGTCGTTGTACTGGAGCGCGACCTCCATGTCGACGCCGTTTTTCTCGCCGCGGAAGTAGATCGGGTGCGGGTGGACCGGGGTCTTGTTCTTGTTCAGGTATTCGACGAAGGAGTTGATCCCCCCCTCGTAGAAGAAGTCATGCTCCTTTTCGACCCGCTCGTCGATGATCTTGATCCGGACCCCGGCGTTCAAAAAGGCGAGCTCGCGCAGGCGGCGCGACAGCACGTCGAAGGAAAACTCGGTGGTCTCGAAGATTTCCCCGTCCGGGAAGAAGGTGATCTTGGTGCCGCGCCCCTTGGTCTCGCCGGCCACTGCGAGGGGCGCCACCGGCACCCCCCTCTCGTAGGTCTGCTTGTGGAGCTTGCCGTTGCGCCGGATCTCCAGTTCCAGCTTGGTGGAGAGCGCGTTGACGACCGAGCTCCCGACGCCGTGGAGACCGCCGGATACCTTGTACGAGGAGTTGTCGAACTTCCCGCCGGCATGGAGCACGGTGAGGACGACCTCCGCGGCCGATCTCCCTTCGGTCGGGTGCATGTCGGTCGGGATGCCGCGGCCGTTGTCCTTGACCGTGACCGAACCGTCGACGTGAATGGTCACCTCGACCAGGTCGCAGTAGCCGGCAAGCGCCTCGTCGATGGAGTTGTCCACCAGCTCGTAGACCAGGTGATGCAAACCCTGAGCGGCGGTGGAGCCGATGTACATGGCCGGGCGCTTGCGCACCGCGGCGAGCCCTTCGAGAACCTTGATCTTGTCTGCACCGTAATCGTTGTTTTCTTCCAAGTTCATCCAATTACCTCTGGTTGAGAAATCTGCCCTTCGCTGATCCGGAAAGTGGCCTGCTCGTCGCTGCCTTCCAGGGCGATATTGTCGAGTGAGGTGGTGGTTATGAACACCTGCATCTCGCGTTTTCTTAAAAATTCCATCAGGTTGCCGTTGCGCTCCCGGTCCAGCTCGCTGGTCATGTCGTCGAGCAGCAGAACCGGCGGTGCGTCGAAGGTCTTCCTTATCAGCTCGATCTCGGCCATCTTGAGCGCGAGCACGATGGAGCGCTGCTGTCCCTGCGAGGCGAAGCTCCGTGCCGGGCGTCCGTTCAGGGTGAAGGAAAGGTCGTCCCGGTGCGGTCCCACCGCGGTCGTCAGACGGCGCCGCTCCTCGGCGGCATGGGCCTTCAGCCCTTCGACCAGGGCGGCTCTCGGCTCCTGCCCAAACAGTTCCCGGTCCACCCCGTGCAGCCGGTATTCCATCTCGACCGCCTCGTCGTTGCCCGAGATCTCGGAATAGAAGCGCTGGAACAGCCTTTCGATCTCCCGCAAGTGCGCCAGGCGCCGGTTAATGACCACCACCGCGCTGTCGGCCAGCCGCTCGCTCCAGACCTCCAGTCCGGAGGTGTCGTTGTGCTTGAGGAGCGCGTTGCGGTTTTTCAGGATCTTCGCGTAGTCGTGGTAGGCCTTGAGATATCCGAGATCGCAGGTGAAGACCGCGCGGTCGAGGTATCTGCGGCGGGACTCCGGCCCACCTCTGACCATGCCGATCTCCTCGGGAGTGAAGAGAACCACGTTGAGGTTGCCAAAGAGGTCGTCGACCCGGCTGGCCAGTTTGGCATCCACCTTGGCCTTTTTTCCCTGGCGCTCCACCAGAAGCGCGATCTCGCGGCGGACCAGGTCCCGCTCCACCGTCCCCTTCACCAGGGCGAATTCCGCGCCGAAGCAGATCAGGTCGGAGTTCTTCGCCTGCTTGAAGGACTTCATGGTGGCAAGGAGGTATATCGATTCGAGCAGGTTCGTCTTGCCCTGACCGTTTTTCCCGTAGAAAACGTTGAACTTCTGGCCCGGGACCAGCTCCAGATTTTTCAGGTTTCGGAAGGAGCTCAGTTTTAGCTTGATCAGTCTCATCCGGTCAGTGACTCCCCCCTTGGTAAAAGGGGGGTCGGGGGGGATTTGCTTTCAAGGTTCCCAACGCTGCAGAGGCAAATCCCCTTAAATCCCCCTTTGCAAAAGGGGACTTCAAACCCTGCCTTTTTAAAGATCCTTCTACAGGCGCATCGGCATGATGACTGCCATGAAGTCGTCTTCGGCGGCGGCCTTCATGATTACCGGAGAGAGCTCGTCTTTGAGTTTCAGCTCTACCTCGCGCTCCTCCATGACCGAAAGGACGTCGATCAGGTACTTGGCGTTGAAGCGCGCCGAAATCCCGTTCCCCTCGTACTGCGCCTCGATCTCTTCGCGCGCCTCGCCAAGCTCCGGATTGCTGGAGGAGATAATCACCAGCTGCGGGTTGAGGTCGATCTTGATTCCCTTGAACTTCTCGGAAGAAAGAATCGCCATCCTCTTGAGCGAGTGGAGGAACTTGTCGCGGCCGATCAGGACGTTGCAGTTGTTCTGCGCCGGGATGACCTTGGTGTAGTCCGGGAACTCACCGTCGATGAGCCGCATGACCACCACGGTGTTCCCCTTCTTGATCACCGCGCTGTTGTCCATGAAACCGAGCATGATTTCGCCGGCCTCTTCCTCGGTCATCTTCTTGAGCTCGAAGATGCCTTTTTTCGGGAAGATCACCCCTTTGGCGAGCTCGGGGCCGACCTTGCCCTCGATTCTTTTTTCGGATACCGAGAGGCGGTGGCCGTCGGTCGCGACCATGCGGAGCAGGGTCTCTTCGCCTTCGTCGATCCCCTTGATGAAGATGCCGTTCAGGTTGTACTTGGTCTCGTCGTAGCAGATCGCGTAGGAGGTCTTCTCGATCATCTCGGCGAGGATCTCGTTTTTGAACAGGATGAAGTTCTCTTCCTTGACCTTCGGGAAGTAGGGGAACTCGTCCGACGACAGGCCGACGATGTTGAAGCGGGCCTTGCCGCAGACGATTTCGACCCAGTCGTTTTCCTTGGTGGAGAAGTGGATCTCTTCGTCCGGCATCTCCTTGACGATCTCGTACAGCTTCTTGGCGGAAACCGTAATTTTCCCTTCCCGGATCACCTGGGTCGGGTAGGAGCTCTTCATGCCGACCTCGAGGTCAGTAGCAGTGACGAACAGCTGTTCGTTGCCGACCTCCAAAAGAGCGTTGGAGAGGATGGGCATGGTGTTTCGCTTTTCAACGATTCCCTGAATTCTCTGGAGTGCCTTGAGGAAAATTTCTTTGCTTATTTTGAACTCCATGTCTTCTCCTTGGGTCCCGCTTCTTTTAATACTTTTTTTAAATCTTTTAAGTAGTAGTTAGTAGATGCCTGTCTATATGTTGATAACCGTGCTGAGCCCTTGAATATTCGTCGTTTTTACTCGGGGAAACCGCGGGGATTAAAAGCTGACTTTGCGCCCTTTGTGCACAGGCGCTCCAATCTGTCCACAGGCACCCCCGGTTTATGCACAGAGATCCGCAGCTATGTGAACAGCTTTTTCTTGATTTCTTCCACAGTCCCCCGGAACTCCGAATCGGCCGCCAACTGCTTCTCGATCTTCTTCACCGAATGGATGATGGTGGAGTGGTCCTTGCCGCCGAACTTCTCACCGATTTCCGGGTAGGAGGACTTGGTCAGCTCCCGGCATATGTATATGGCGATCTGCCGGGGAACGACCAAGGTCTTGACCCGCTTGTCCGACTTGAGTTCGGAAAGCTTGATGCGGAAGTGTTCCGCGACCTGCTTCTGGATCATCTCCACGGTGATCTCTTTGGTTTTCTCGACGATGATGTCCTTCATCACCTCGCGCGCCATCCCCAGGTTGATCTCGTTACCGGTCAGGCTCGCGAACGCCTCCAGGCGGATCAGCATCCCTTCCAGCTCGCGGATGTTGTTGGTGGCGCCGGCGGCCAAAAAGAGGGCAACGTCGTCGGGGAGGTTTACCGAGTGCATGTCCGACTTCTTCTTGAGAATCGCGACCTTGGTCTCGATGTCGGGCGGCTGGATGTCGGCGATCAACCCCCATTCGAAACGCGATCTCAGGCGTTCCTCGAGCCCCGGAATATCCTTGGGGAACTTGTCCGAGGTGATCACGATCTGCTTATGGGAGTCGTACAGGGCATTGAAGGTGTGGAAGAACTCTTCCTGGGTCGCTTCCTTGCCCGCCATGAACTGGATGTCGTCGATCAGGAGGAGGTCAACCTTCCGGAACTTGTTGCGGAACTCGTCCATCTTCTTGTAACGGAGCGAGTTGATCATCTCGTTCATGAATTTTTCGGAGGAGTAGTAGCAGATCTTCGCCTTCGGATTCTTCTTGAGAATCTGGTTCCCGATCGCGTGGACCAGGTGCGTCTTCCCCAGACCGACCCCGCCGTAGATGAAAAGCGGGTTGTAGTTGGTGGCCGGCTTGTTGGCGACCGCCTGGGAGGCGGCGTAGGCGAACTGGTTGCTCGCGCCGCAGACGAAGGATTCGAAGGTGTACTTGGGATTCAGGTTGGGGACGTACTCCGCCTTCTTTTCCTTGGCCTTGGGGGGGGCCGCCTCTACCTCTTCTTCCTTGGGCTGGGGAGAGGGCTCCGGCTTGGGCTCGGCGATGCGGAATTCAACCTGGTAGCTTTTGGCGGTGACGGCGGAAATAGCTTCCTTCACCATGGAGAGATATTTCTCGGTGACCCATTGCTGGACAAAGGCGCTGGGTGCTTCGAGGACGATGGTGTCACTGGTGGCTTCGAGAAACTTGAGCGGATCTATCCACGTGGTGTAGGTTTGGCCGGTCAGTACTTTCTTGAGGTTAGCTTGGGCTTCCTGCCAAACGTTTTCCATGGAGAGAGGCCTTCTTTTTTTAAACGGTTTTTACACAGCTTTATCAACAGCTGTTGATATAAAAAAGTAGCATTTAAATCAATGGCTTATCAAGAAATAAACAGGATAAGCCCATGCTAATTTTGTGGATGCAAGAGGTTAGCAGAGACACCCTGAATTTGCAAGGCTAAAGTTGCCAAGACAAAAATACCTTGACAGCAAAATCCGATTGTGTTTAAGTTTCACTCTTGCCTTCATTTGAGCTATTATCACCAAGGAGTCATAGAGATGAAAAGAACGTACCAGCCGAGCAATGTTTCCCGTAAGAGAACCCACGGGTTCCTCGTGCGCATGTCCACCAAAAATGGCCGTCTCGTTATCAAGAGAAGAAGAGCTAAAGGGCGGAAGCGTCTTTCTGTCTCCATCGCCAGTAAGTAATATAAGTAACTGCTTGCCCTGCTACGGTTTCGCTAAAGAAGAGCGGCTGCGCCGGAGAGCAGACTTTCTCAGATTAAGTAGCGCGTTCAAACTGCACACTGCCCACTTCATCCTGCTTTACCTGGAATCCAACCAGGACGCCACCCGCGTCGGATTCACGGTGAGCAAGAAAGTGGGCAATGCCGTTATCAGGAACCACATCAAGAGAAGGCTGCGCGAATTCTATCGGCTCAACAAGACGCTTTTTTGGAAGGGAGACTTCAACTTCATAGCCAAAAAAGGGGCGGAAGCACTTACCTATCACCAGATCGCCAACGAGCTTGCGGCCGCCCCCGGGCGGCTGCGTCATAAGATATGCTCAACAGAACGCTCATAGCCTTGATCCTCTTCTATCAGAGGTATGTCTCCCCCCTCAAGGCAGCTTCCTGCCGTTTTTACCCTTCCTGTTCGCAATACTCCCTACAATCCCTGGAAAAGTACGGTCCTCTCAAGGGGACCTGGCTCACGGTGGTGCGCCTTTTGAAGTGCCATCCGTTCCATCCAGGTGGTTACGACCCGGTTAAATAGCCTCCCTAGGAGAACTCATGGAAAAAAGACTTGTCATAGCGATAGTGCTTTCGGTCGGTATCTTGTATGCCTATTCGCTCTTGTTCCCTGCTCCGAAACCGCATCCCGTTGCACCCGCGGCGACCCAGCAGGCCGCGGTAACGACCCCAACGACTGCGCCTGCCGCCCCGGCTGCCGGTGCTCCCGGAGTGCCGGGCGGTGTCGCTCTCGCCGCCGTCACCCCGCAGGGACCGGTCGTCGCCCGCGACGTCACCGTCGACACCGACCTCTACACCGCGACCTTCTCCACCCAGGGCGCCGCGCTGAAGAAGTTCGTGCTCAAGAAGTACACCGACGTCGCCGGCCCGAAAGGGAAGCCGGAGGTGCTGATCAACGAAAACGCCCCCAACCGTTTCGAGCTGTTGACCGACTCCCGTGAACTCGGGATTCTTCCCAACAGTGGCTATGCGGTTAATACCGATACGCTGAAACTCTCCGACGGGCAGCAGGGGACCCTCGAGTTCACCACGATGAACCCGCAGGGTATCGTGCTGAAGAAGGTCTTCACCTTCTCCGGCGACAAGTACCGGATCGGGTTCACCCAGGAAGTTCGCAACAACGGTGCTGCGGCGGTTGCCGGGACCCTGCACCTGGTCCAGGCGAACCGTCTGGTTGTTGACCAGAAGGAAAGCCGGTTCGAGGTTCACGGCCCGGTTACCCTGGTCGGCGACAAGGCCGAGTCCGACAAGCTGGACAAGCTCCTCAAGGAGCCCAAGGCCTACACCGGGAACGTCCTGTGGTCCGCGTTCAACGACAAGTACTTCATGGAAGCGGTCATTGCCCAGAAGGGGAGCATCGCTTCGGTCAAACTCGCCCGTCCCTCCACCGACGAGCTCCAGCGTGATATCGCTTCTCCGGCAATTTCAGTCGCTCCCGGTCAGGCTGCCGCTTTGAACTATGAGCTCTACCTCGGCCCCAAGGATCTCGATATCCTCAAGGCCCAGGGTAACCGCCTTGATGAAGTCATCGACTATGGCTGGTTCGCCCCGATTGCCAAACCGCTGGTCGCCATCCTGAAGTTCCTCTACAAGTACACCGGCAACTACGGCTGGGCGATCATCATCATCACCGTCGTGCTCAAGCTGCTCTTCTTCCCGCTCACCCACAAGAGCTACAAGTCGATGAAGGAGATGCAGAAGCTTCAGCCCAAGATGAACGAGCTGAAGGAGAAATATAAGAACGACCGCGACGCCATGAACCGCGCCGTGATGGAACTGTACAAGACCCACAAGGTCAACCCGATGGGTGGCTGCCTCCCGATGGTGGTTCAGATCCCGGTCTTCTTCGGTCTGTACCGCGCACTCATGTATTCCATTGAGCTGCGGCACGCACCGTTCATGCTCTGGATCACCGACCTTTCCGCGAAGGATCCGTACTACGTAACGCCGCTGATTATGGGCGCCACGATGTTCATCCAGCAGAAGATGACCCCGTCCAACATGGACCCGGTTCAGGCCAAGATGATGCTCGCCCTTCCGGTCGTGTTCACCTTCATGTTCCTGAACTTCCCGTCCGGTCTGGTCATCTACTGGATGGTGAACAACGTGCTGACCATCGTGCAGCAGGCCTACATCAACAAGAACGTCAAGTAAGGACGTAGCCATGTATGTACGCGATACCATCGCGGCAATCAGTACTCCGATAGGGGAGGGTGGCATCGGGATCGTTCGAATCAGCGGTCCCGATGCTCTCCCCGTCGCACAGCAGATCTTCCGCACCAAATCCGGCGGTGGCCTAAAAAGCCACCGCTTTTGTTATGGGGTGATCTCCGATTCGGCCACCGGTGACGTGGTGGACGAGGGAATGACGGTCTACATGAAGGGACCTAATTCCTACACCCGCGAGGATGTGGTCGAGATTCAATCCCATGGGGGAACCCTGGTGGTCAGCCGGGTGCTCGACCTCGTGCTTGCCGCCGGAGTGCGCCTGGCCCAGCCGGGGGAGTTCACCAAGCGGGCTTTCTTGAACGGACGGATCGACCTGGTTCAGGCCGAAGCGATCATGGACGTGATCTCCAGCCGGACCGATGCATCCCTGGCTCTGGCGCAGCATCAGCGGGAAGGGCTTCTTTCCCAAAAGATCGGGAAGGTTCGGGATGGGGTTTTACACGCCCTGGCCTTCATCGAGGCGGTCATCGACTTTCCCGAAGAGGACATCGACGTTGCCATCGAAGCAGATGTCATGGGGCGGATTGCACCGGCGATCGATGATCTCAAGACTCTGGTCGAGGGATTCGACGAGGGGAGGGTGCTGCGCGATGGTGTTTCCGTTGTTATCGCCGGCAAGCCTAACGTAGGGAAATCGAGCCTGCTCAACACGCTTCTCAAAGAGAAACGGGCCATCGTCACTTCGGTGCCTGGCACCACCAGGGATTTGATCGAAGAGGTCGTGAATATTGAAGGGCTGCCGGTTCGTCTGTTGGACACCGCCGGAATACGCGAATCCGATGATCATGTAGAGCAGGAAGGTGTTCGGCTGACCCTGGAGCGGATACCCCGCGCGGACCTGGTTCTTTTTGTGGTCGATGGTTCCGCTTCCTTCACCTCGGAAGATGAATCCATCCTCCAGGCGATCGGTACCAAATGCTTCCTGGTGGTCAAAAGCAAGGCGGATCTTCCCGGCACCTGTGTGCTTCCCGGTGCACTGGAAGGCAAGGCGGTTTCCCTTTCGACCCATGACGGGACCGGTGTTGCCGAACTGCGGAAGGCTATCCACCACACCTTTGTCCATGGTCATGCTACCGACAGCCGGGAATACGTCGCCGTCTCCAAGGCCCGGCACCGCGATGCGCTGGTCCGAGCCCTGGCCGCCCTGGAAAGCTTCCGGCTGAACCTTGAGGCAGGGGTAAACCACGAACTGCTCCCGATCGACCTGCGTGATGCGCTGGAAGCGCTCGGCTCGGTGACCGGAGAGACGACGACGGACGATGTCCTCGATCTGATTTTCTCCAGTTTCTGCATCGGCAAGTAATATTGTATTGTTTCACGTGAAACAATGCCGGATTCGCCTGTTGTTCCCTGCGGTTATCGTCTTAAGCAGCACCTTGTAGAATTACGGAGCGGCAGGGTAGGGTAGATAGCCTGGTTTGTAGTATCTACGGTACTTTTCGTTTTTTCTTTTGTATTTAAGCTGGTTATAGGATTGTTTCACGTGGAACAATTGCATCTGGATACAATCTGAATTGTGTAGGAGCGACATTCCTGTCGCAATTGCCCGCCGGCAAGGTAACGGACATTTGCTGTGGGAGCGCCTTTCCAGGCGCGATCCGCCGCAGGCGGCAACAACCGCTGCCAGGTGTCGACGTAGGGGTGAGTCCTCAACGACCTTGCCACAATTGATAAACATAAACCGGAGTGGAACGAGGTGCCCCCCCTGGGATGCAGAACAAACTGCTGTCGACGGCAGGTGGAGCTTCCGAGTTAATCGCGCCGAGAAGGGCGTTCCCACATGGTTTAAGCGGTTGCGGTGAACCATCCCGCACGATGGAGTGTTTGAATTGATAGTCTACGAAAAGAACTATGACGTCATCGTGGTCGGTGCCGGCCACGCCGGTTGTGAGGCGGCACTCGCCGCAGCGCGCATGGGAGCTGCCACGCTCTTTCTTACCATCAACCTCGATGCCATTGCATTGATGTCCTGCAACCCCGCCATCGGTGGTCTGGCCAAGGGGCACCTGGTGAAGGAGATCGACGCGCTGGGCGGCGAGATGGGGCGCAATATCGACGCGACCGGCATCCAGTTCCGGGTGCTCAATACCAAGAAGGGACCGGCCGTTCGTGCCTCCCGCGCGCAGGCCGACAAGCAGCAGTACCGGCTGCGCATGAAATACGTCCTCGAACAGCAGGATCGTCTCGACCTCAAACAGGTTGAGGTGACCGGCCTCTATCTGGAGGACGATGCTGTCGCCGGCGTCGATACCAAGGGCGGGGTCCGCTATCTCGGCAAGACCGTCGTCCTTACCACCGGCACCTTCATGCGCGGCCTCATCCATATCGGCCTGGTGCATTACCCGGGCGGCAGGGCAGGGGACCTTCCTTCCATCGGCCTTTCCGACCACCTCGCCGAGTGTGGCTTCGAGGTCGGACGTCTCAAGACCGGCACGCCCGCGCGCCTGGATGGACGCACCATCGACTTCCATCGCCTGGAGCCGCAGTACGGGGACGAGAATCCGATCCCGTTTTCCTTCTCCAACGAGCGGATCGACCAGCCCCAGGTTCCCTGCCACATCGCCTATACCAACCAGAAAAGCCACGAGATCATCCGCAGCGGCCTGGACCGCTCCCCTCTGTATGCCGGGATCATCGAAGGCATCGGCCCGCGCTACTGCCCCTCCATCGAAGACAAGGTGGTCCGCTTCCCGGACAAGGACCGGCACCAGACCTTTATCGAACCGGAAGGCCGGGACACGGTGGAGGTCTATCCGAGCGGCATGTCCACCTCGCTCCCCATCGACATCCAATGGGCCTTCTACCGGAGCATCGAAGGGCTGGAGCGGGTCGAAATCATGCGCCCGGCGTATGCCATCGAGTACGATTACGTCAACCCGATCCAGCTCCATGCCTCCCTGGAGACCAAGGTGCTGCGCAATCTCTACCATGCCGGACAGATCAACGGGACTTCCGGTTATGAGGAGGCTGCCGCCCAGGGGCTGATGGCGGGCATCAACGCCGCCCTTCGGGTCCGAGGGAACGAGCCGCTGGTTTTGGGCCGCAGCGAAGCCTACATCGGGGTCATGATCGACGACCTGGTTACCCTGGGGACCAAGGAGCCGTACCGAATGTTCACCTCGCGGGCCGAGTACCGGCTGCTGTTGCGGGAGGATAACGCCGATCTCCGGCTGCGCGAGAAGGGATACGCCATCGGCCTGCTCCCCGATGAGCTTTGGCACTCGTTCCTGCAAAAGCGCGACCTGATCAACGAGCGCCTGGAATTTCTGGGCAAGGAGCGCCTCACACCGTCTGCCGCCGGGGAGGATCTCCTCCGGGATTGGGATCTGACCGGAATGCAGAACGCGATCAGCTACGAGCAGCTGCTGCGCCGCCCCGAGTTCACCTGCCAGGATCTCGCCCGCATCTACCCCGACATCATGAACCTGCCGGAATCGGTGCGCGACCAGCTCGAGATCCAGATCAAATACAAAGGGTACATCGACCGCCAGCTGGAACAGGTGGAGCGCGCCGCCAAGCTCGAGGACACCAAGATACCTGCCGATATCGACTTCACGTCCATCTCGGGGCTATCGACCGAGATCCAGGAAAAGCTGGCCCGCTTCCGGCCCGACACTCTGGGCCAGGCCTCCCGGATTCCCGGCGTGACTCCGGCCGGTATCACGATGCTGTCCATCGCCATGAAGGCACGGGGGGTGAAATGAAGCCGGCAGCACGGGAAATGTTGGCCTCCGGAGCCCGGACCCTGGGTCTCGAGTTGACCCAGCAGCAGTTGGCGCAACTCGACCTCCTGGCCGAGGAGCTCAAGAAGTGGAACAAGAAGATCAACCTGACCGCCATCACCGACGACGAGGGGATCGCCACCAAGCACCTCGTTGATTCGCTCACCCTGCTCAAGGTGGTGCGCGGACCGGGCAGGCTGCTCGACCTCGGCTCCGGTGGCGGCTTCCCCTGCATTCCGGTCAAAGTGGTCGAGCCGACCCTGGCAATGGTTTCCGTGGATGCGGTGGTCAAAAAAATCAGCTTCCAGAAAAATGCGGCCCGCGTCCTCGGGCTGGCAAATTTCGAAACTCTGCATGCGCGGGGCGAGCTGTTGGCGGAGCAGTATCCCGCCTCTTTCGACTGGATCGTCTCGCGCGCCTTTTCCGACCTCCCAACCTTCGTCTCGATGGCGTTGCCGCTTTTGAAACCGGAGGGACGCATCGTGGCGATGAAGGGGCCGGGGGGAAAACAGGAAGCTGATGAGGCGAAGGTGAAATTGGAGTCGCTGGGGGTGGAATTGGTCGGCCTCCAGGAATTTCAGCTGCCGGGGACCTCGGACCAGCGGTCGCTATTGATTTACAGAATTAGTAAAAATTAAAAATTCAGCAAAATACTGATAATGAGTCTAGATGGCCCCATAAGCCAATTTGGCTTTAAAGGCGACTGATGGGTTTCGGTTGCTCCAAAAGTCCAGCCAGGGGCCAAATTTGGAGCTCAGTTTTTGCCTAGTTTTTGTGCAATTTGGACCGGTTTCGAGAAAAGGCTTTAAAGGGGGAGGGCGCACCAGACGGCGCCCTTTTTCATTGGCAGATGACCGAGCGCTCCACCATCAACTCGAGGCAATTTTGCCGAGATGAGCTCATCCCGGTGGGAGCGCCATTTGTTACGCGATTCAAATTCGCGGGCCTCACCGCCTTCGGCGGATCGTGCCAGGATTGACGAGTCCACATAAAGAGCCCCGGCGGCAGAAACGACCGATTCGTTACCGGGGTGAAAAATTTTGACATGGAGCTCTTTTCCGTGTTAAGGATAAAAACTTTTATTGATAGTCAGGGGAAAAGTCGTCGAACTGGGAGGAGGTTATGAACCACTTTCAGTACCAGGGTGATCAGCTTTTTGCCGAGGACGTGGCGGTGAAGGATATCGTCGCATCGGTGGGCAGTCCCGTCTACATCTATTCGCGGGCCACCTTGGTGCGGCACTTCAAGGCGATGGATGACGCATTCGCCACCCTGCCCCATACCATTTGCTATTCCGTCAAGGCGAATTCCAACCTGGCGGTGCTGAGGACCTTCATCAACCTCGGCGGCGGGGTCGATATCGTTTCCGGCGGAGAGTTGTACCGGGCCCTGCAGGCCGGGGCGGATCCGGCCCAGATCGTCTATTCCGGCGTCGGCAAACGGGACGACGAAATAGAATACGCCCTGCATACCGGGATCCTGATGTTCAACGTAGAGTCGGAGCAGGAACTGGAGCGGATCGACGTCATCGCGGGGAGGCTCGGCAAGAGGGCCGGAATCGCGATCCGGGTAAATCCCGACGTCGACCCGGAGACCCATCCCTACATCACGACGGGGCTCAAGAAGGCGAAATTCGGCATCAACATCGAGCGGGCCCTGGAACAGTACGGTCGCGCCAAGGAGATGGCGAACCTGGAGATTTTGGGCGTCGACTGCCACATCGGCAGCCAGCTGACCAAGGTTTCCCCCTTCGTCGATGCCATTAGAAAGCTGAAACGTCTCATCTCCGGGGTGCGGGAGATGGGAATCGACCTGAAGTACCTGGACCTGGGCGGTGGCCTGGGGATCCAGTACCACGACGAGGACCCGCCGCTTCCTTCGGACTACGGCACCTCGATCACCGAGGAGACTCAGGACCTCGGACTGCACCTAATTTTCGAACCGGGGAGGAACCTGGTGGGTAACGCGGGGATACTCGTGGGGACCTGCCTCTACACTAAACGCGGGGAAGAAAAGAACTTCGTCATCGTCGACGCCGGGATGAACGACCTGGCCCGTCCGGCGCTGTACGGATCTTTCCACGGGGTGCAGGCGGTCCAAAAGAACCAGGACGGGGTTGTCACGGCGGATATCGTCGGCCCGATCTGCGAGTCGGGCGATTTTCTGGCTAAAGACCGGGAGGTTCCCAACTTCAAGGTCGGCGACCTGGTCGCCTTCATGTCCGCCGGCGCCTACGGCTTTACCATGAGCAGCAATTACAACAGCCGCCCCAGGGTGGCCGAGGTCATGGTGAGCGGCGACCGTTTCGAGATCGTCCGCGAGCGGGAGCAGGTGGAAGACCTGGTCCGGGGCGAGAAAATACCCAGCTTCTTGAACTGAAATAACGGGGGCGTCGTTCAAAGCCTCTGAGCATACTTACATTACGGCATTAAAGGAGATCATCATGTTCCAAGGAAGTATCGTTGCCATCATTACCCCCTTCGCCAACGGCAAAGTTGACGAGGAAAGACTGCGGGAACTGGTTGAGTTCCAGATCGAAAACGGGACCGACGCCATCGTTCCCTGCGGCACCACCGGCGAGTCCTCCACGCTGAGCTACGAGGAGCACGACCGGGTCATCGAGATCGTGGTCGAGCAGGTCAAAAAGAGGGTTCCGGTCATCGCCGGCACCGGCTCCAACTCGACCCACGAGGCGATTGAGATGACCCAGCACGCCAAGGAGCTGGGCGCCGACGGCGCGCTCCTGGTGACCCCGTACTACAACAAGCCGAGCCAGGAAGGGCTTTTCCTCCACTACAACGCGGTGGCCAACGCGGTTGCCCTGCCGCAGATCCTGTACAACGTACCGGGCCGTACCGGCGTCAACCTGCTGCCCGAGACCGTGGCGCGCCTTTCCTCGCACCAGAACATCGTGGCGATCAAGGAGGCGACCGGTTCCCTGCAGCAGGCATCCGAGGTTCTGGATCTCTGCGGCGACAACATCGACGTCCTTTCCGGCGACGACTTCATCACCTTCCCGATGATGGCCTGCGGCGCCAAAGGGGTCATCTCCGTCGTGGCGAACATCATGCCGAAGGAAGTTGCCGCGCTGACCGATGCCTTCTTCGCTGGGAATCTTGCCGAGGCACGCAGGCTCCACCTGCACCTGCTCAAGATCTCCAACGCGATGTTCATCGAGAGCAACCCGGTTCCGGTGAAAACCGCCGCCGGCCTCATGGGCAAGTGCAGCGAAGAAGTCCGTCTGCCGCTCGCCCCGCTCATGGAAGGAAGCCGCAACAGGCTCACCGCCGTCATGAAAGAGTACGGGCTGATCTAAAGCACTCATTGCATCCTGGCTCATCCTTCGTCCTTACGTCCCCTCTCCCTCAAGGGTTGCGTGCCACAGCACGGGGGCAACGGACAGGGTGAGGATGGGTTTCAGTGCCCATGAATGAAAGAATCATCGGAGCCAACCATGATCAAAATAGCAGTCTGCGGGGCCGCCGGACGGATGGGCGGCCGCATCATCGCCGCCATCAAGGAAACAGACGGCGTGGAACTTTCCGGCGCTCTCGATCGTCCCGGCCATCCCATGGTGGGCCAGGACGCCGGTTTCAACGCCGGTCTCGGCGCCATCGGCGTCCCCATCAGCGACGACCTCAACGAGGTGGTCAAAGGGTGCGACGTCCTGATCGACTTCACCACTCCGAAGGTCTCTCTCAAGAACCTCGAAGTCTGCGCCATCAATAAAAAATCCATCGTCATCGGCTCCACCGGCTTCACCCCGGAAGAGCGCGTCCTGGCCGCCGAGCTGGCCAAGGAGATCCCGGTGGTGATCGCGCCCAACATGTCGGTCGGCGTGAACGTCTGCTTCAAGGTCCTGGCCGACGTGGCGAAGATCCTGGGCGAGGATTTCGACGTCGAGATCGTGGAAGCGCACCACAAGATGAAGAAGGACTCCCCCTCCGGCACCGCGGTACGGATGGGCGAAGTGGTCGCCAATGCCCTGGGGCGCGACTACAACAAGGTGGCCAACTACCACCGCGAGGGAATCTGCGGCGAGCGGACCCACGAAGAGATCGGGATGCAGACCATCCGCGGCGGCGACATCGTCGGCGAACACACCGTCTACTTCATCGGGATGGGTGAGCGGGTGGAGATCACCCACCGCGCCCACACCCGGGACATGTTCTCCCGTGGCAGCGTCCGCGCCGCCAAATGGGTCGTGAACGCAAAGCCGGGCGTCTGGGATATGCAGGACGTCCTCGGCCTGAGATAAACCAGCGAATTTGAAATAAATTTTGGAGGAATATCTTCAATGGCAAAAATCAACGACAACTACCTCAAGCTCAAGGCGGGCTACCTTTTCCCGGAAATCGGCCGCCGGGTGCGTGCCTTCGCGGCCGCCAATCCGGATGCCAAGATCATCCGCCTCGGCATCGGCGACGTGACCCAGCCCCTTACCCCGACCATCCTGAAGGCGTTCCACGACGCGGTGGACGATCTGGCGAAAGCCAACACCTTCATGGGGTACGGTCCGGAGCAGGGGTACGATTTCCTCATCGAGGCGATCATCGAGAAGTCCTACCGGCCGCTCGGCGTCGAGCTCAAGAACACCGAGATGTTCATCTCTGACGGCTCCAAGTGCGACTGCGCCAACATCCTCGACATCTTCGCCCTGGACAACACGGTAGCCATCGCCGACCCGGTCTACCCGGTCTACAACGACACCAACGTCATGATCGGCCGCACCGGCGACGCTGACGAGAAGGGGTATTACAAAGGGCTCGTCTACATGCCCTGCACCGAGGAAAACGGCTTCTTCCCGGCGTATCCGCGGGAAAAGGTGGACATGATCTACCTCTGCTTCCCGAACAACCCGACCGGCACCGTTGCCACCAAGGAGCAGCTCAAAGGGTGGGTGGACTACGCGCTGGCCAATGACTCCATCATCCTCTTTGACGCGGCCTACGAGGCGTTCATCACCGACCCGACCATTCCGCACTCCATCTACGAGGTCGAAGGCGCCAAAAAATGCGCCATCGAGTTCCGCTCCTTCTCCAAGACCGCCGGCTTCACCGGCGTCCGCTGCGGCGTCGTGGTGGTTCCGGAGGAACTGGAAGGGACCACCTCCACCGGTGAGAAGTACAGCTTCAACAAGCTCTGGCTGCGCCGTCAGACCACCAAGTTCAACGGTGCCTCCTACCCGGTCCAGAAGGCGGCTGCTGCGGTCTACACCGACCAGGGGTGGAAAGAGACCAAGGAAAACATCGACTACTACATGGAGAACGCCCGGATCATCCGCGAAGGGCTCTCCGCGGCCGGCCTCACCGTCTACGGCGGCGTGAACGGCCCCTACATCTGGCTCAAGACCCCGAACGGGCTCACCTCCTGGGATTTCTTCGACAAGCTCCTCAACGAGTGCAACGTCGTCGGCACCCCGGGCAGCGGTTTCGGTCCGAGCGGCGAAGGCTACTTCCGCCTCTCCGCCTTCGGCAACCGCGACAACGTCATCGAAGCGGTCGAGCGGATCAAGAAGAACCTGAAGTAACTGGTTAGAAAAGGAAAGCTTCCCCCTTCGCAAAGGGGGGAGAAAAAAGGAAAAAGAAAAGGCGGCCCCCGAAAGGGCCGCCTTTTTTGCTGCTAGAACCTGCTGATATCAAGTGTTACGCATGCAGAACCAGCTTGATCATTTCCCGGCTGAATGCCGGCAGGTCGCGTGGTTCGCGGGACGTCACCAGCAGCCCGTCCACTACCACTTCACTGTCCTCGTAGTGCGCACCGACTTCCTGCAGCTCGTGGACGACTTCCTTGTAGCAGGTCGCCCGGCGGCCGTGCAGCAGTCCGGCCGATGCGAGGATCTGCGGGCCGTGGCAGATAGCAGCCACCGGTCTGGAATTCTGGAAGAAGAAGCGGGCGATATCCTTGACCTTAGGCTCGCTGCGGATTGCCGCTGGAGCCTTGCCGCCCGGCAGCACCAGGATGTCGTATTCAGCCGGATTGATTTCGTCGAACGTCTTGTCTACGGCGACCTCGTAGCCATGTTTTCCCCGGATCGGATTTCGGTTCAGAGAAGCGACATCGACACTGAAACCGGCTTCGATCAGCCTGTAGTAGGGGACCAGGAGTTCTGTGTCCTCGAAGTTGTCTGCACTCAGAAATAAGGCTTTTTTCATCGTTACAACCTCCGTGATCGATACTGAATTCCTGCCTTGGTACTGACCCCATTATATCAGTCCGGCCGGTTACCTTGCACGAGTCTCGGGAGTTGCCTGATCAGGGACGGACCGTGTACCCGTCCCGGGGGCTCCACCGGTACCCCTTGCCGCTCCAGATCGCCTCGATCAGTTTCCAATCCAAGTGAAAATCCTTCATTTCCTCGCACAGGTAGTAAGCAGGCATGATCTCGTTGTCGTCGATGCGGCCGTCACCGTTGCTGTCGGCCCAGTGATAGGGGCCGATTGTGACCTGCGCCGCTCCGCTGACCGGCTCGCTGCGGTTGATCGCGGCAGTATGGAAAATAACCTCGCCGTTCAGGGGTACCTCAGCTCCGACGGTAGCGTTGTCAGGGATGCGAGCCGTGTAGGAAATGGTAGCCGGCCCTATGCCTTGGGCGATCAACCATTTGACCACCCACCCGGGAGATTCAACCATCGCGGTGGTCGGGGTGGTGGTAACCAGGGACCATCCTTGGGGGAGGCGCTCCTTCAAGATGAAGGCGTTCCGATCGCTCTGTTGCCGGGTGACCTTGACCTGAATCGGGATGATTTCCCCTGGTGCGGCGAATTTAGGCGCCCAGCGCACCGCAACCGGTGCCGGTCCCAGTTGACGCAGCAGGATGGGCACCGCCACTGCCGCAACGATGAGCGTGGCAACGAGAAGCCAGAGGAGGCGGGTGCGTCTCTTAGCGGCGGCAGGGGGGGGAACTTCGGGCGGTATTTCGACCGGCGCTGCGAGCGGAGCCGCAACGTCGCGAAGAATCGCCTCAAGGTCGACTTCGAGGGCTTCAGCGAGCTTCTCGGCATTGTCGCGGCGGATGGTCGGGTAGCGGTTGTTTTCCCAACGGGAGATGGTGTCGGTGGTTACTCCGACGATATTGGCGATGTAGAGCTGGGTGAGTCGCTTTTGTTCACGGCAGGCTCTGATCCTGGAGCCATCCAGAGCAACGCTGAGCGGCGTACCTTTTTTCGCTATTTCAGAATCTTGAGCCATTTAAAGCTCCCTCACCCAATCCCAGAATGTGCAAGAAGAACGAAAGAGAACCCGACATAGCCCGATGTAGGGTGAAAATCTATAGATATTTATGGCGTTCTGAAATTTACCTGTTAATATCATACACGCTTTGCAACACATGAACCCAAGACAAAGGAGCCGTTTATGAAGAAAGTAATCGCAGCCGTCGCACTCTCCCTCTTATCCGCCTCTATGGTCCATGCCGCCGACGTCATTACCTTCAAGGCAGGAAATGGAACCACGATCACCTTCCCGCACAAGGCCCACCAGCAAGCTCTGAAAAACTGCAAAGTTTGCCATGAGAAAGGCCCGGGCAAGATCGAAGGGTTCGGCAAAGAGTGGGCACACAAGAACTGCAAAGGCTGCCACGCCGACAAGGGTGCTGGTCCGACCAAGTGTGGTGAGTGCCACAAGAAGTAAGCGTCAGCCGGCAGAAGCCAAGGAAAAGGCGGCCCCCAAAAGGGTCGCTTTTTTTTTTATGACGAAAGGGCACCGGCCAGGCCGATAGCCCCCTCTCCTTCAAAGAGAGGGCGGGGTGAGGATGGGGTTACCTCGGCGCAAACAGCTGGTCGATGGTCTCGAAGTCAAGCCGGTCCTCGGCGAGGGTGCGCACCAGGGCGAGCTTTTCGGTGTCTTGCGGGGTGATCTTCGAAACGTCTTCGGTAATGATCCGGTACAGCTCCGCGGTGGAATGGATCTGGGTGCGCAGGTACGGTATGTGGCTCCGGTCCAGGATCCGCTGGGTGATGGTGCTGACCGGCACAATCCCCGGGATGATGAGCCCGGAAATCAGCGGGCGGTACTCGGGCATCTGGTACAGATTGGCCAGGGTGACCAGGAGCTCGTCCCGGCTGCTGGTGACGATAAGCAAGGTGGAATCGCGCAGCATCTCAGTCACCCGTTGGGTGGAGGCGGCGCCGATCTGGACGTGGTCGATGATCCGGCCCAATTCACGGCGGTTGCCGTGCAGGGGGAGGTCGAGAAGCTTGGAAATACGCATGAAGGTAGGGTTGGCGAGAACGGTCTGGTAATCGAACCCGCCCAGGAGGGCAAACGGCTCGTCGGCGAAGGCGCGCTCCAGGTAGTCCAGCACCTGTTCGCGGCGGTCGGCATACAGCTTGTTGGCGAGCACCGCGCGCACCTCGGCTCCTTCGAGCTTGAACAGGGCCAGGTTCATCGCGACGGTGTCGATGACGTTGCCGACCCCGCCCCCGGTGACCATGAGCACCGGAGCGTCCAGCATCTTGGCGATCCGGGCGTTGGAGAGCCTGAATACCGAACCGACGCCGGGGTGGCCGGACCCTTCGATGATGATGTAGTCACATTTCTTTTCGAGTTCGTGGTAAGCCGCCAGGATCCGCTCCTGGAGTTCGTCGGGAGAGATCAGGCCATCGATCGCCTTCCTGGTGGAATCGGGATAGACGACGACCGGCGACATGTAGCGCAGGTCCTGGGTGAGGCCGAAAACTTCGGCAATGAGGGCGGCGTCCTTGTCCACCGACTGTCCGCGCAGCTTGATCGGCTTGGGACCCAGAGGTTTGATGAAGCCGACATTGCGGTACTTGCGTTGGGCGAGGTGCAACAAAGAGATGCTGATGGTGGTTTTCCCGGAGTTCTGACCCGATGCCGCAATGAAGATCTTTCGTGCCACGGCTGCCTCCTTGGGAGCGCCGACCCCGCCAGAAGGTGGCGGATCGGCAGGGGATGGAGGCCCTATATTCGCCCGTTAAGCCGGAATAAGTCAAGCTTTCATGGTAAGCAATCCAATGAGAAAAAGATGTTCTGTGAAATCATGAAAACGGTGAGCAATATCAGATACTTGTAGTCTTTTATGGCTTCGGGCTATCATGAAGAAGTGAAACGACCACACGATATCCTCAACCGAATAGAGTATTACAGCGAGAAAGAAGAGTTGTTCAACCGCTGGACCCATGGCATCGGCGCCCTGCTGAGTCTGGTCGGGGCAATCCTGCTGATCCAGCACACGGTAGGGAAGGGGGATGTGTTCCGGCTGGTGAGCGTGATTGTGTACGGGGTTGCTTTGCTGGTGTTTTATACCCTGTCGACTGCTTACCATAGCGTGAAGGACCCCTATTCTAGGTATCTTTTCCGCATCCTGGACCATGCTGCGATATACCTGATGATCGCCGGCAGCTACACGCCGTTTACCTTGGTGACGCTGCGGGGGCCGGTGGGATGGCGGCTTTTCTATACGGTATGGGGTCTTGCCGCGATAGGCGTGATCTTCAAGATCTTCATGACCCACAAGTTCCGGGTGCTCGGCCCGATTTTCTACCTCATCATGGGATGGATCGTGGTAGTGGCGATCAAGCCGTTGTCCGCCAGCCTGCCACCCGATGGGCTGAAACTTCTATTTACCGGCGGTGTAACCTACACCGCCGGTGTCATTTTTTACGCCTGGGACCGCATCCCGTATAACCACGCCATCTGGCATCTCTTCGTACTTTCCGGCAGCGCCTGTCACTTCCTGGCCATCTTCTATTACGTGACGCCGCTGCACCTGTAATACGTCCGACCCGGACGCAAAAGGGCACCGCCCTTTCGAGGCGGTGCCCAAGTCTCGCCGGTGCTGCAGTGGTGGTGTCGTGCAACTCCGAGACTCCAACCTTTGAATGTGGGAGCGCCCTTCCGGGCGCGATGACCGCCAGCGGCGGTCTAACCACCTTTTTCCCTCCTATTTCTCGGAACTTTCCCGATCCCGACTCTGGGCCGGAATCTCGCCGTTGCGCAGGTGACGGTACATCCGGAGGTCGGAAAGCTGCGGAGAAGATGTCTCCAGGCAGGAAACATCCTCCTTCCCTTCCGTGAGCAGATGGGAGCGCGTTTTCTCCCGTCGTTGCCGGGCTACCACCGTTATCCGCGGGGCAATCCGGGTCTCCTCAAAGGTTGCCTTCCACTCCTCGTACAACTTCCGGTGCAATTCTATCTTCGCTTCGGGGTTTTCCGGCTGCGGCCCCAACACGACGAGAGCGTGGCTGAGGTGCTGAAGGTTACGCACCCGCTGTGGTGAGAAAGGAAGCCGTGCCTGAAGTTCAACGCGCAATTGCGCGCTGAGCCCGAAACCTAAGGATTCGATGGCCAAGATGGGATCATCGGCCGCGGTGAGGGCAAGTTGCGGTGAAGTGGAAAGGTTGTTGAGGATGTCGGGGAGATGGAGGGATAGCGATTTAAGAGAGTCGATCTTGGTTTGTTCCACGGTGGCAACCTCCATATCTGTGGGACCGATAGATGCGACCGGGCGCGTCAAGTATCTGCTGCCAATGGGAGGTTCCCACGGGAGGTCCGGCAGAAGGGGAACCCGGAGCGGATACCATTATCTGGTAAAGACCGATGATGTCAATTGGAAAATGCTAATACTGTATGCGCAGCGGATGGTGAAAACGGGGAGGGGGCAAAGCGTGTAGGAGCGACATTCCTGTCGCGGTTTCACACCGAGTATCGGACGGCGATGTCGCTCCTACAGAACGAGAGATGTGGAACTAGAACTCCTGCGGCATCGCCTTCACCTGGGCGGCCGTGAAGACCGGGCCGTCCTTGCAGACGTAGACGTTGCCGACGTTGCAGCGGCCGCACTTGCCGATGCCGCACTTCATCCGGTTTTCCAGGGTGGTGTAAATCCGGTCGTCGGAGAAGCCGAGTCGCTCGAGAACCGGCAGGGTGAACTTGATCATGATGGGAGGCCCGCACACCAAGGCGACGGTGTTTTCTGCCGAGGGTGCCGCTTCTTCAAGGACGTTGGGCACGAAGCCGACCTTGCCGTCCCAGGCGGGGGAGTTTCCACCCGGATCGACGCACTTTACCAGGCGGACGTCGCTTCGTTCGGCCCATTCGGCAAGCTCCCGCTTGTAGACGAGATCGGCTTCGGAGCGGGCACCGTAGACGATGGTGATCTCGCCGAATTTCTCGCGCAGGTCGAGGCAGTTCCAGATCACGGTGCGCAGCGGGGGAAGGGCGATGCCGCCGGCGACGAAGACCAGGTTCTTCCCGTAGAACTCCTCGATGGGAAACGAGTTGCCGTAGGGGCCACGGACGCCGATCGCTTCGCCGACTTCGAGGCGGCGCAGCGCCTCGGTTACCCGGCCCACGCTGCGGAAACAGCACTCGATATACCCCTTGCGGGTGGGGGCGGAGGCAATGCAGAAGGTGGACTCCCCGGCGCCGAAGGCGGAGTACTCGGCAAACTGGCCGGCCCGGAAGGCGAAACTCTCCCGGGTGGCCTCGTCCTGAAAGACCAGCCGAAGGGTCCGGACGTCGGGAGTCTCGTCCACGATGGCGTCGATAGTGGCAAGGTGGGGAAGGTAGACATTTTTTCCGTTATCGCACATGGGGAACCTTTGTCAGGGCATGGTTGCGCCGGGTCGGATCCGACCGATCCGGCAGATCGGTCGAATTGGACCGGCGCAGTAGCCCAGTGAGTTACTTGGCGTCGATTTCCGCCAGGATGCCGGCGATGTCGATCCCCACCGGGCAGGCGCGGACGCAGCGGCCGCAGCCGGTGCAGAGGGTCTTGCCGAACTTGTCGTTGTAGTACTTGAACTTGTGCATGATCCGGTTGCGATAGCGCTTGTTCTGGACATCGCGTGGGTTGTGCCCCGAGGCGTGGTTGGTGAACTTGCCAAACCCGCAGGCGTCCCAATGTTTGCGCCGGGTCCCCTTTTCGCTGCTCCCTTCGTCGTTGATGTCGAAGCAGTGACAGGCGGGACAGACGAAGGCACAGGCACCGCACCCGGCACAGATATCGGCGAACTTCTCCCAGAGCGGGTCATCGAAATGGGTATCGAGCCAGTTCTTGATCCGCTCCAGGTTGAGTTGCTTCATCTCCTGCTTCGGCGCGGGCAGAGGATCGACGGGGCTCTGTTCGTGAAACAGCCCGGGGTAGTCGGCGGTCAGGCTGCGCCCCTTCTCCGTGATCACCTGGCAAGCGTATTCGTCTCCGGGCAGCGGCGTCAGGAACAGGTCGCTCCCGGCGACGGAGTCGGGAGCCAGGCCGACGGCGGAACAGAAACAGGCATCGTCACCGCGGGTGCAACCCATGCCGATGATGGTGGTCTTCTTCCGGCGCTCCAGGTAGAAGTCATCGAGGTAGTCCCAGGAAAATACGGAATCCAGGATCGCCGGGGAGGCGGCGTCGCACGGTGGCGCGCCCACCAGCACCGTCTCAGGATAATGGGCCCGGTCGACGTCACGAACGGCCATCTTCCCCTCTACCCGCTCGTAGGTGAGGATGTCCTCGCAGACCGGGAAGAAGAGCTCCTTCGCAGAGCGGCGGGGAAGGGCGTCCAGGGTCAGAGCCTCGCCTTTGGAAAGGGGCTCGTAAAGGACCATACTGCCGGAGCGTCGCGGCCCGACGACGAAGATCCCGTCCTGGATCAGTTGATCGACCAGCAGACGCAGGTTGGTTTGAGATATTGCAAAGGTCATAGTCGATTCTCTCTACAAAAGCATTAACCACGTGTCCCCCTCCCGGGGGGAGAGGGTGGTATCGGTGCGAACTACTTGATGAACGACTGGTCGTCGTCTTCCCGGTACTGGTTGAGCGGGCCTTTCTCTTGGGGCGTAGTGCCCGCCTCGTACTGGTACTGCTCCTTCAGCTCCTGCGCCATGCGCCGGTTCAGGAGATTGAGCGGGATGTCCATCGGGCAGGAGCGCTCGCACTCCGCGCATCCGGCGCAGCGTCCTGCCAGATGCATGGCGCGGACGATATGCCAAGCCAGGTTCCCTGCCGGCCGCGGCGACGATTCCACCGCCTGGGGGCGGTTTCGATCGCATAAGCACTGCTCACAGTAGCAGAAGGGGCAGATCTGGCGGCAGGCCATGCAGCGGATGCAGCGGGAAAAATGCTCCTTCCAGAAGGCCCAACGCTCTTGCGGTGTCATCGCTTCGAGGCGGGCCAGTTCCTTCGCCTCCACCGGGTCGAAATCGGGGAGCTGCGGCAGGGTACCGGCAACGACATCGACCCCTTCGGGAGTGTGGATGGTGCATTCCCGGCACTTGGCGGCGATGTTGGCGTCCGAAAGCGGCAGCGAGCGCTCCCCGGCGGCGCTGAAGACCCCGGCGCAGGCGACGCCGATCACCACCAGGTCCTCGCGGTTGAGTTGCGATTCCCCGATCAGCCCGGCCAGGGCGCGCAGGTCACAACCCTTGGCTACAATGGCGGTCTTTCCTTTGGGCACGATCCCCTTTTTCGCCTTGGACAGGAAAAGGGCGAGGTTGTTGACGCAGGCGGGGGAGAAAACGAGTTTCTCGGCATCCTCAGCGCTTTTGGCTACAGCGGGAGAGGCCGTGCCGGGTCGGCGCCCGGCGACATAACCCACCACGGCGGCCACCGTCTGCTCTTGCAGCAGCTTGGCGGCTTCACGGCGGATCGCCTCGGTGACACTGTCGTAGCAATTTTGGTTGATCGTAGTCATTTCAGGCGGTTCCTTTTCTGCTGCACGGCGCCGATCAGACTGATCGGACCGAACCGACGGATCAGTCCGATCCAAGCCGCGTTAGATGCTCTCATAAGCCTGTTGCAGCTCCGGAGTGGTCAGCGTGGCCGACCACTGTTCTTCCTGCTCGAGCTCCTTGAATTCGCGCATCGGGCCCATGGCGCGGACCCGCTCGGTGAGTTCCGTAACCACCTCGACCCACTTCCCACCCTCGGCCGCGGAAACCCAGGAGAACTGGAGCCGGTTCAGATCGACGCCGACGAAGCCTAAGAGCACGCGGAACGCGGCGAAGCGGCGCCGGGCGTGGAAGTTGCCGGCCATGTAGTGGCAATCGCCCGGATGGCATCCCGAAACCAGTACCCCGTCGGCTCCCTTCTGGAAGGCGCGCAGGATGAAGACAGGGTCGATTCGCCCGGTACAGGGGAACTTGAGGACCCGGACGTTGGGCGGGTACTGCATCCGGCTGGTGCCGGCAAGGTCGGCCCCGGCGTAGGTACACCAGGTACAGACGAAGGCAACCACCTTCGGCTCGAAATCGTGTTTTTTCTCTGCTGAGTGCATATGAGTTCCTTACCTAAACGCGCCGACTGCCGAGACCACAAGACCCTTATAAGTCCCCCTTTGCGAAGGGGGATTTAGGGGGATTTGCCTTTGTAAACCGGAGAGGCAAATCCCCGGCCCCCCCTTTTCAGAGGGAGGAGGTACTAGCGGTTCTCGTTGTCAATTGTCCATTGTCAAATGCCCATTACCGCTACAGCGCTTCGATCATCGCCATGATCTGCTCGTCGGTGTAGCCGTCAAGTTCCACGGACTTGGACGGGCAGGTGGCCTGGCAGGTGCCGCAGCCGCCGCAGACACCGGCGTTCACGTTGGCGACGACCTTGACCAGGTTCCCCTGCCGGTCGCGGATCTCCTTCTCCTCCACGGCACCGTAGGGGCAAACCTTCTTGCATTGCAGACAGCCCACGCAGTACTTCTCGTTCACCTTGGCCACCACCGGGTCCCGCTCCAACTGGTCCTTGGAGAAGAGGGTGATCACCTTGGCCGCGGCGGCCGATGCCTGCGAGACGGTGTCGGGTATGTCCTTCGGGCCCTGGCAGGCGCCGGCAAGATAGATCCCCGCGGTGGCGCACTCGACCGGCTTGAGCTTCGCGTGCGCCTCGGAATAGAAGTTGTACTTGTCGTAGGAGATCCCGAGCTTTTGCGCCAAAAGATCTGCGCCGTCCTGGGCCTGGACCGCGGTCGCCAGGACCACGAGGTCCGCCTCGATCTCAACCTGCACTCCCACCAGGGTGTCGCTTCCCATCACCACGATCTTGCCGTCGCGCTGGTACAGGCGCGAGACCATCCCCCGGATGTAGACCGCATCTTCCACCTCGACCGCCCGGCGCCAGAATTCGTCGTATCCCTTACCCGGCGTCCGCGCATCCATGTAGAAGACGTACGCCTGTCCGTCGTGCACCTTGTGCCGGTACAGCATGGTGTGCTTGGCGGTGTACATGCAGCAGATCTTGGAGCAGTAGGAGATTCCCTTTTCCCGGGCGCGGGAGCCGACGCACTGGATGAAAACGACTTGGCGCGGTTCCTTGCCGTCGGACGGACGCAGTATCTTGCCGCCGGTGGGGCCGGAGGCCGAGGCGAGCCGCTCGAAGGTGAGCCCGTCGATGACGTCGGGGATCAATCCGTAGCCGAATTCGCCGTAACCCTTGATGGGGCTCTCCTCCGGCTTGCGATCGATGGAATAGAGCTTGAACCCGGTGGCGACCACCACCGCGCCGACCGCCTCCACGACCAGCGTGTCCTGCTGCTCATAATCGATCGCCTGCGGGCCGCAGACCTTGGCGCAGACCCCGCATTTGCCGCTTTGAAACATGGTGCAGTTTTCCCGGTCGATGACCGGGGTGTTGGGAACGGCCTGGGGGAAGGGGACGTAGATGGCGCTGCGCATCCCGAGGTTCTGGTCGAACTCGTTGGGGATCTTCTTCTTCGGACACTTGGAGGTACAGACACCGCAGCCGGTGCACTTGTCTTCGACCACCGAGCGCGCCTTGCGCCGGATGGTCACCTGGAAGTTCCCGATGTAACCGTCGACCTTTTCGATCTCGGCGTAGGTGTAGAGAGTGATGTTCGGGTGGTTGGCGACGTCGACCATCTTCGGCGTCATGATGCACTGGGAGCAGTCCAGGGTCGGAAAAGTTTCGGAAAGCTGGGCCATGTGGCCGCCTATGGACGGTTCCCGCTCGACGAGGATGACCTCCTTGCCGGCGTCGGCGATGTCGAGCGCCGCCTGGATCCCGGCGATGCCGCCGCCGATGACCAAGGCGCGCTTGGTGACCGGCACGGTGATCGGCGCCAGCGCTTTCCCCCGTTTCACCCGCTCCACCATGAGTTTCACGATGTCCGATGCCTTGGCGGTCGCCGCCTCGCGATCCTCGTGCACCCACGAGCAGTGCTCGCGGATATTCCCCATGTCGCAGAGATATGGGTTCAGCCCGGCGCTCTGGGCCGCCTTGCGGAAGGTCTTCTCGTGCATCCGGGGGCTGCAGGCCGCGACCAGGACGCCGTCGAGGTTGTGCTCGGCGAGCGCCTTTTTCAAAAGGTTCTGCCCCGGATCCGAGCACATGTACTTGTAGTCGCAGGAGTAGGCGACGCCGGGGAGTTGCGCGGCTTCGCCCGCCACGCGTTCGACGTCGACGGTGCGGGAGATGTTCTCCCCGCAGTGGCATACAAAAACACCGATTCTGGACATAGCTTCCTCTTAAATCAATTCCTTATCCATCAGCATCGGCCGCGGATCGACGATGACGCTGTCGAAGCCGAGCTTGTCGTCATCGACCCCCATGGCCAGGGCGGCGAGCTGGGTAATGTAAAAGATCGGGAGGTCGTATTTCTCCTGGCTCCGGTTCTCGATCGCTTCCTGACGGATGTCGAGGTTCCCGTGGCACAAGGGACAGGCGACCATGACGCAGTCGGCTCCGGCGGCCTGGGCCGATCTCAGGATGGCATCGGAGAGATGCAGCACGACGTCGGGACGCGACAGGGTGAAGTTCGCGCCGCAGCACTCCATCCGGTGCGACCAGGAAACCGGCTCCGCGCCCAGCGCCCGCAACAGGTCCTCCATGATGCTCGGGTCCTCGCAGTCGTCGAGCTCGGGGACCTCGGGAGGGCGGGTGAGGAGGCAGCCGTAGTAACAGGCGACCTTGAGGCCGAAGAGCGGCTTTTTCACGCTCTCCTCCAGCTTGGCCAGACCAAGGTCGCGCACCAGGATCTCCAGGATGTGCTTCACCGGCTTCGCGATAGTTGCCGGCCCGGCAATCGCCTTTTCCACCTGGGCCCGCTTTTCGTCATCGACCTTCAGGTGGTGCTGCGTGGTCTTGAGCCGGGAAAAACAGGCCGCGCAGGCGACTGCGAGATCCCCCTCTACCTCTTCCGCCAAAACCAGGTTTTTCGCACAAAGCGACAGGGAGAGGAGCTCGTCCACGTTGTGCGCCGGGGTCGCCCCGCAGCAGAACCAGTCCGGGACCTCTTTCAGCCCGATATTGAGCGCCTTGAAAAGGGCCCGGGTCGAGATGTCGTACTCGCGGCCGGAGGCGTGCAGTGAGCATCCCGGATAGTAGGAGTAGTTTTTCAGCTTCTTGGGCGTCACAGCGCCTCTCCTTTCTTGCGCATCTCCTCGATACGGGAGAAGATCGCCTCGATCTCGTCCAGGTTCCGGTTCTTCTGGTGGAACACCTTGAGCTTGCCGCGGGAGATGAGTTTCGGCCCGAGCAGGAAGTCCTTGAGCAGCCTTCCGCTCCTGAGGTTGAAGACCGCGCCCAGCCGCATTTCGTACTGGCGGCCGTAGGTGCGGATGTTCTCGATGAAGAGACGGTTGGCGAGCTGAACGTAGCTTTCCTTGGAAGGGCCGTCCGCGTCCCAGGAGAGCTTGCGCAGCGCATCCATGATCGCGGCTAAGTTCACCGTGTTCGGGCAGCGGGTGGTGCAGGTCTCGCAGGAGGCGCAGTACCAGATGGAGCGGCCGGCCAGGATCCGTTTACCCTGGCCGAGCTGCAGCAGGCGGACGATGCGGTTGGGCGGGTGTTCCATGAAGGTCGCCATCGGACAGCCGGCGGAGCATTTGCCGCACTGCATGCAACGGCGTACCGACGAGCCGGACAGCTTCTCCACCTTGTTGACGAAGTCGAGGTTGATCGTCTCGTTGGAGAGGTGCATCAACTTGTTTTTCACGTGGACCCTCGTGGTGAGGTGCCGGTCTGCCAGTCTCGCAAGGGGACGGCATCGGCCCCGGTTTGGCTGCTTTTCATGGAAATGCCTGGGGCCGGGGAGGTGGGACGAATGCGGTGGGGACTCCGGCGATGCAGGATGAATCCGTGTTCGTTACGGGCAGCGCGGAAAAAACTGTCGCGGAGTCTACTCCATTTTAAAACAAAAAAGCAAGCACTCTTTTATAAAGGAAGTCTTTGAAAAAGCGCATGTTTTGCGAGAGTAAACACTTTTGTGGCGTAATTAACGCATCGGGATGCCGATTTATTTTAAAACAAACAGCGGTTTGTTTTAAAAGGAAACGGCCGCCGTCAATATTAAGAGCGGTTGCTTTTTGCCGTCGTCTCTGGCAAGCTCCGTCCCGCCCGGTACGGTGGCAAACCCTTTGACAGGGCAAACCAAAACAAATACTATCGGGCCTTTAGCCCGAGGTGCGCTATCGGAGAGATGACCAGACTATACGCCTACATGCGGGGGCTCAAGGGAACCTACCTGTTCGGCGCCCTGCTGCTTATCGCCACCAACTGGTGTGCGCTTGCCATCCCGTGGCTTTTGAAACTCGCCGTGGAGGAGCTGCAGCACCCGCACGCGAGCCGGTTCACCCCCGGCCAGTACGGCCTGATGATTGCCGGCGCCGCCGTCGCGCAAGGGGTGATCCGCGTCTTCTCCCGGACCACGCTCCTCAATGCCGGACGCCAGATCGAATACCTGCTGCGCGACGATCTCTACGGCAAGCTCCTCACCCTGGACCGGGCCTACTACTCGACCTGGCGCACCGGCGACATCCTTTCCCGGCTGGCCAACGACCTCACCAACGTCCGGATGCTGCTCGGTTTCGGCATCCTGAGCCTGATCAACACCGTCGTCGTCTACGCTTCGGCCGTTTTCCTGATGACCCGCATCTCCCCGTTTCTGACCCTGTACGCCATCGTCCCGTTTCCGTTGATGGTGTACATCGTCAAGAAGATCAGCGGTTCCATGTTCCGCCGCTCCAAGGCGGTGCAGGAGTCGCTGGCCAAGCTGAGCACCCGGGTCGAGGAGAACGCCTCGGCCGCCTCGGTGGTGAAGGCATACTGCCGCGAGGATGGCGAGGTGGAATCCTTCCGCCAGGTGAGCCGGGCCTACCTGGAAGCGTGCATGGGGATGGCCAAGCTGCGCGGGATGATGCTGCCGATCATGGCGGCGACCGGGGCCCTGGGCACCCTCATCATTCTCTTCATCGGCGGAAGCCAGGTGATCGCCGGCGAGCTCACCCTGGGCGGGTTCGTTGCTTTCAACGGCTACCTGGCGATGCTCGTCTGGCCGACCATCATGTTCGGCTGGATCCTCAACCTGATGCAGCGCGGGGCGGCGTCCATGGCGCGCCTGGGCGAGATCCTCGACGCGCGGCCCGTGGTGTTGGAGCCGGAAAACCCGGTGCGCCCGGAGCGGATCGAGGGGGAGCTCGACTTCCGCGAGCTCACCTTTTCCTACGAGCAGACACCGATGCTGCGCGGGGTGACCCTCAAGATCGCCAAAGGGGAGCGGATCGGCATCGTCGGCGTGGTGGGGAGCGGCAAATCGACCCTGGTGCGGCTGGTGCCGCGCCTTTTCCCGGTGGAGCGGGGGATGCTCATGATCGACGGGATCGACGTGAATGACCTGCCGCTGGACATGCTGCACAACGCGGTCGGCTTCGTGCCGCAGGAAAGCTTCCTGTTTTCCCGGACCGTGCGGGAAAACATCGCCTTCGGCAAGGAAGGGGCGAGCCTGGAGGAGGTTGAGACGGCGGCGCGGGTGGCGGGGCTTTCCTCCGATATTGCCCGTTTCCCCGACGGGTTCGACACGTTGGTGGGCGAGCGCGGGGTGGCGCTTTCCGGCGGGCAGAAACAGCGGGTGGCAATTGCGCGGGCGCTGATCAAGAACCCCTCCATCCTGATCCTGGACGATCCGCTCTCGGCGGTCGATGCGGACACCGAGGAGGAGATCCTGCGGGGGCTCGCATCCTACTATGAAAAGCGGACCGTGCTGATCGTCTCGCATCGGCTCTCGCCGCTGCGCGGTTGCGACCGGATCATCGTACTGGAGCAGGGGAAGATCGTGGAAGAGGGGAGCCACGAAGAGCTCCTGGTGCTGGGCGGCCGCTACGCGGCGATCCACCGCGAACAGCAACTCAAGGCGGAGATCGAAAAACTCTAAAATCAAAGCGCACCGCAGAGGGCGCGGAGGGACGCAGAGAAAACCTTTCTTAGCCTTAGCTTTCCCTTCGTGGGGGCTGCTTGCTTAGTTGAACCTGCGACGGTGGAGAAGGATAATCAGGGGTTTGTGCTGAACTTCCTTTCTGGGGGTAGTGGCTATGGACAGTCGGTGGATGTGTTGCTGCCGATCCACGAGGCACAGCTTTTGTCGTACTTGAAGCTGAGCGGAAAAAAGCTGGGCTTGCTTCTGAATTTCAACGTCCTTCACCTGAAGCACGGCCTCAAGCGACTGGTAAACCACTTGTAATGCTAAGGCGGCTCGCTTTTGCGGCCATGAAATAGTTCGGCTTGGAATGAAGCGCCGTGGGTGCCATGACCTCCGAACACCTCTAAGAAAATAAAAAAGGTTTTCCTCTGCGCCCCTCCGCGCCCTCTGCGGTGGGCTTTTAAAGGTAACTCCTATGCACTTTGGCGGCATCTACGAAGACGAGATCGTCGGGAAGGTCTACGACCGCAGGCTCATGCGCCGCTTTTTCGGCTATGTCCTCCCCTACAAGCGCCTGGTCCTGGGGTGCCTCGTCGTCCTTCCCTTCATCGCCGCCGCACGCCTGGTGCAGCCCTGGATCCTCAAGGTCGCCATCGACGGCCATATCGTGAAACACCAGATGCACGGACTCCCCGCGCTCGCCGGCTGGTTCCTCTTCGTCATCTTTGCCGAATCGCTGCTCAACTTCGCCCAGGTCTACATCCTGTCCTACGTGGGTCAGAAGGTCATGTTCGACCTGCGCATGGAGCTCTTCGCTCACATCCAGCGGCTTTCGGCCCGCTTCTTCGACCACACCCCGGTCGGGAGCCTCGTTTCCCGGCTCACCAGCGACCTCGAGGTCCTGGGCGAGATGTTTGCCGCGGGGATCGTCACCGTGGTCGGCGACATCCTCGTTCTCGCCGGCATCATCGGGATCATGCTCTGGATGAACGTGCAGCTGTCCCTGGTGACCTTCTCGGTGCTGCCGCTGCTGATCTGGGTCGCCTTCAATTTCCGGAACCGGATGCGTACCTCGTTCCGGCAGGTCCGGGCGCGCCTGGCCAACCTGAGTTCCTTTCTCACCGAAAGCATCGGCGGGATGATGGTAGTGCAGCTCTTCAGCCGCCAGCGCGCCGAGGCGGCAGAGTTCCGGAGGCTCAACGAAAGCTACCGCGAGGCCAACCTCCCGGTCATTACCTGGGACGCCGCACTCTATGCGGTGGTGGAAAGCCTCTCCTCGATCGCGGTGGCCCTGATCATCTGGTACGGCGGCGGCGAGATCGTCCACGGCACCCTTACCTTCGGTGCCCTGGTCGCCTTCATCCAATACATCGAGCGTTTCTTCTCCCCGATCCGTGACCTCTCGGCCAAGTACTCGGTCATGCAAGGGGCGATGGCGGCGCTGGAACGCATTTTCGGGATGCTGGACCAGGAGCGGGAGTCCGACGCGGCGGGGGAGCAAAAGGAAACGCAGCTTCCCGCTTTGCAGTCCATTTCCTTCGAGAACGTCTGGTTTGCCTACAAGAGCGAAGACTACGTCCTGAAAGGGATCAACCTCGACATCAAGCGCGGCGAAAAGATCGCGCTGGTGGGGGAGACCGGCGGTGGGAAGACGACGGTGACGCGGCTTTTGGCCCGGCTCTACGAGGTAAACCGGGGCCGGATCGCGATCAACGACCGGGACATCCGGGAGTTCTCCCTCAAGGCGCTGCGCAGCCGGATCGGGGTCGTGCTCCAGGACCCGTACCTCTTTTCCGGGACGCTTGCTTATAACATCTGTCTGGGGGACGAGCAGGCGCGGGCCCGGATGGAGCGGGCGGCGGCCGTGGTCGGGGCGGACCGGTTCATCAACCAGCTTCCCGGCCGGTTCGACTACGAGGTCCGCGAGCGCGGGGTGAACTTCTCGGCCGGCGAGCGGCAGTTGATCTCGTTTGCCCGGGCCGTTGCCTTCGACCCGGAAATCCTGGTCCTGGACGAGGCGACCGCGAGCGTGGACCCGGCGAGCGAGCGGCTGATCGAGGAGGGGCTCCAGGCGTTGATGGAAGGGCGGACGACGCTCGTGGTGGCGCACCGGCTTTCCACCATCCGTGACGCGGACCGGATCGTGGTCATTCATCACGGCGAGAAGGCCGAAGAGGGAAACCACGCCGAATTGATGGCGGCGCAGGGACTCTACTATCGCCTGTACCAGCTGCAGTTCAAGGATTGATGGCTATCGTTTCCAGGGTGGACCTTGGGAACGGGTAAGCCGATTAAGTCCCCCTTTGCGAAGGGGGATGTAGGGGGATTTGCCGTTGAAGGTTTTGCGCCATCTCCCAAAGCTTCAGAAGCAAATCCCCCCAGCCCCCTTTTTCAAAGGGGGGAGTTTGAAGTAACTTCGTTCCCAGGCCAGACCCTGGGAACGAGGAATTCGACCCTATTTCCCCCCTTTCCGAGGACCTCATGAAACACCTCATTCTCGGCACTGCCGGACATATCGATCACGGTAAGACCTCGCTGGTCAAGGCGCTTACCGGCATCGACACCGACCGACTCAAGGAGGAGAAGGCCCGCGGCATCACCATCGAGCTCGGTTTCGCCCACCTGGAGCTCCCGGGCGGCCTGCAGTTCGGCATCGTCGATGTCCCGGGACACGAGCGCTTCGTCCGTACCATGGTCGCCGGCGTCGGCGGGATGGACCTCGTCATGCTGGTAATCGCCGCCGACGAGGGGATCATGCCCCAGACCCGCGAGCACCTGGAAATCTGCCAGCTGCTGGGTGTGAAACGGGGCTTGGTGGCGCTCACCAAGCGCGACATGGTGGAAAAGGACTGGCTCGACCTGGTGACCGAGGAACTGCGCGAGTACCTGGAGCCGACTTTTCTGGCCGGGGCGCCCATCATTCCGGTGTCGTCGCGGACCGGTGAAGGGATCGACGCGCTCAAGGCGGAACTGGCGCGCCTGGGGGCCGAGGCCGAGCAGAAACGGGAGGATGCTCCCTTCCGGCTCCCGGTGGACCGGGTCTTCACCGTCACCGGGTTCGGCACGGTGGTAACCGGTACCCTCCTTTCCGGCGGCATTTCCGTGGGGGACGAGGTGGAAATCCTCCCCTCCGGCATCGCCTGCCGGGTGCGCGGCGTCCAGTCGCACGGCAAGAAGGCCGAGCGGGGCGGGGCCGGCGAGCGGCTGGCGGTGAACCTGCAGGGGGTGGACCAAACCGAGGTGCAGCGCGGCGACGTGGTGGTTCCCAAGGGTATGTTCCGTCCCACCCGCGGGGTCGACGTGCGGCTCGATTATCTCGCCTCGGCGCCGAAGGAACTGAAGCACCGCTCGACCCTGCGTTTGCATTCGGCCACCTACGAGGTCGCCGCCAAGGCAGTTCTTTTGGAAGGCGACGTCCTCAAGCCGGGGGAGAGCGCCTACGTCCAGCTTCGGCTGGCCCATCCGGTCCTGCTTCTTCCCGGCGACCCCTTCGTGCTCCGAAGCTATTCGCCCCAGGCGACGGTCGGGGGAGGGCGGGTGCTCGACCCGTTCCCGCCGGGGCGCCGGCGGCGCTCCCAGGAGGCGCTCCGGCTCCTTTGCGCCTTCGAAACCGGCACCGACCAGGAGCGGATCGAGCTGATGGTGGCCTCTTCGCTGCTTTCGGGAATCTCCATCGAAGAGATGGTGAACCGCTCCGGCTTTGCCGCCAGGCGGATCGAAGCCGCGCTGACGCCGCTGCTGTCGGCGGGGAGCGTGCTGCAGGTGGTGCGCGAGCCGCGCATCTTCCTGGGCCGGGATGCCTTCAATGCGTTGAAGAAGCGCCTGGCAGGGGAGATCCGGAGCTATCTCAACGAAAATCCGCACCAGGAAGGGATCGGCAAGGAGGAGCTCAAGTCGCGCATCCCCAAGCGGAGCGACCAGCGCTTCTTCGGCCCGTTGCTCGCCGCCTTGGAAAAGGACGGCGAGGCGATCGCGGACCGCGAGCTGGTGCGGCTTCCGGGGCGGCAGGCGGGCACCGAGGATCAGGAAGGGATGCTGGAGCGGATCGAGGCGGCGCTGGTGGCGGGCGGGATCGAGCCTCCCACCATCAAGGAGCTGGGCGATGCCGTCGGCTTGGGTGAAAAGAAACTCCTGGAGCACCTGAACGTGCTGAACCGCGCCGGGCGGGTGGTGAAGGTGAAGGGCGATCTATTCTATGCACCAGCCCCCCTGGCGGAGATACGGGAGAAGCTGGTTACGCACCTGAAGGAAACCGGTGAGATCACTCCGCCCCAGTTCCGGGAGCGGACCGGGCTGTCCAGAAAGTACATGATCCCGCTTCTGGAGTACTTCGACCAGGAAAAGGTGACCATCCGCCTGGGAGACAAGCGGGTTTTGCGGAAGGGATAGGATTGTGGAAAGCCCACCGCAGAGGGCGCGGAGGGACGCAGAGGGAAATTTTTGAAATGTCGCCACGTCGTCCCCTCCCCTTCAAGGGGAGGGACAGGGTGAGGATGGTGGGGTACGTAAAAAGCAAATTCTCCCCAGCCCCCCTTCGCAAACAAAGGGGGGAGTTTAAGGTTGATTGCGTACCAGTCGTAGGGTGGGCAGCCCCCTGCCCACCGTCCTTCCTACAGTGACCTACCAGATGTAATCCTTGGCGATGTCCCGCTTGTCGCGGCCGAAGAGGATGTGGAAGATCCGCAGCTTCTTCAGGGTCAGGGGCGAGAGGCTTCCCAGCGGCAGATACACGATTCGCCGGCCCAGCCGGGCCGCGAGCTGCTTGATATAACTCCGGGGCGGCTTCGGCGCGGCATAGATCACGTCCTTTTCCAGGGAGTAGTCGAGCGCCGCCAGCAGAAGCTTCTCCCCCTTGGTCAGCGCGAACCGGTAGTCCGGATCGCTCCAGACGTCGCTCATCCGCCGGGGCGGATAGCTCAGGATGAATCCGCCGTACTCGCAGCGCGATATCCCCGGTCCCACGATGTTCCCCGCCGGCTCGGTAGCATAGAAGGCCATGTCGGACTCCTGGTCGTGCTCGCCGTGCCAGGTCATGCAGTAGGGAAAGCGCGTCCTGCCCCGATCCTCGTCGAAGATCACCACCACGCACCCCACCTCGCTTTTCACCCGCCGGTTCTCCCGAACGTAGATCCTCTTCTCGTGCAGGTTGCGCAGCGTCTCCCGCATGTCGATCCCGTCCAGCATCGACGTGGTGAACGGCTCGCTGCGGCTTTGTTCCTCGCTCAGCTGCCGGGCGCCGACCTTCTTCAGGTTTTTCCCGTAGGCCTCGATGGTGATGTCTTCCGGCGGATAGGAACAGATGCCGCTGGGATCGAAGCCGTCGATCCATTCCCCGGGCCGGGCCTCCCGCTTGCGGTTCAGCATCTTCAGCCCGTTGAGCCCCTTGCTCTTGCGCTGCTCTTTGGGGCGGAACCGGATCTTGCGGGCGCCTCCCCAGAGGTCATCGGCGGAAACCCGCAGCGTCGGCAGGTCGGTCGCGTCCTTTTGCCACGGGTAGAAGGACGCCAGCCGGAAGAAGGCGTAGGCGAAGTTGTCGTCGACGCAGCTTCGCGCCGCGGCGAGCATCTGGAACAGGTCGGGGAGAAGCATGCTGCCAAGGAGCGCGTAGTTGCGGGCAAAACGGAAGAAGGTGCGTTTCTGCCAGAACTGCACCTGTTCCCCGGTCTCCTGGGCGTAGTGGCGGGCCGCCTCCAGAAAGAGGCAGAGGAAGGCGCGCTGGCGGTCCGGCATCACGCCTTCGGGACCTAAATGGCGCGCGCTGCGCTGCACCGATTCGTCGAGGACCGCCCGCTCGGATACCTCCTTCTTCCCCCCAAGGATCAGCTCGAAGGCATGGAAGCTCTTGCGCAGGGTCGCCCCCGAGGGACGTTCCTCTTCGGGAAGCGGAGAGCGGCGCAGCTCGTAGAGCGCGGACAGGAACGGGTGTTCCGCCAGGATTTCATGGCAGCATTCGGGATGGAGATTGGAGAGCGAGACGTCGCCGCGCTTCACCCGGCCGTGCGGGAAGGCGAGCGGCTCGTGGAACAGTTGGGAGATCCGTTCCAGGTGGTACATGCCGCAGATGAAGAGGACCCGTTCGTGGGTGGCGGAGAGTTGCTGCAGCCGGTAGGCCATTCCCCGTTCCCGGCGTTGGTCCTCGATGGCGGGCGGGGTCCGGCGGGCGACCTGCACCACCTCGTCGTAGTAGGGCTTGAGGCCGATCCGCTGAACCGCATAGGAGTCGGGGAAGGACTCGGGATAGCTTGGGTAGCGGTCGATATCGACGTCGACCAGATGCAGCGGGACGTCGTGCTCCAGGGCGAGGCGGGCACCTTCGACGAGCGGGTCGGCCGGCTCGATGATGAGGAACACCGTCTGGCCGCCGGCGCCGTAGGCGAGGATGGAGAGTTCGGGAAGGCGCCGCACGCCGCGCAGGAATTGCGCCTCGATGGTTCCCGGGAGCTCGATGGCGACGCAGTCCGGCCGGACCCGGTCGAAGGCCTCCCGGACCAGGTGGGCGAACTCCATCCGGTAGTGCAGGATGGGGAGCGCGTGGACGTTGCCGAAATTTTCCAGGTGTAAAAGGGACATAGGTTAAATGGTTTGGGCCGGGAAAACCCCATCCTCACCCTGTCCCTCCCCTTGAAGGGGACGGGACCTGAATGGGGCGGAATCTCCACGTTTTGGGATCTTCAGCTTGTCCCGCTTCCCACGCTTCCTCTCCTTCAAACGCCACGCGCGAAAGCGCGAGCTTGCGACGGACAGGGTGAGGATGGGGTTTCCAATTACCGCAGATACCGCAGCGCCTCCTGGCCGAGGACCCGCTCCACGGCGAGCGGCAACAGCTCCTTCTGGCTCCGTTCGGTCGCTACGGTCATCTTCATGGCATAGCGGGCGATGTTGATCCCGTCGCGCACCGAATACGGCTCGTCGGCAGCATGACCACGCTGCAAAAATTCCACGACGTACTTCAATACCGAAGTCGTGGCGAAAGGGAGATTCTCCTTGAGGATCGCCATCTCTTCGTCGGCCTCGGGGAAGTCGATATAGATCTGGGGCTGGAGGCGGGAGTGAATGTATTCCGGTACCTCGAAGGTCGAGGAGTCCTCATTCATGGTGACCACGATCCGGAAATCGGGGTGCGCCTTGATGCGCAGACCGGTGATGATCGATTCCACGTAGCGCCGGTCGTCCAGAAGCGGTGCCAGCGAGGCCCACGCCTTCTCGCTCATCCGGTTCCCCTCGTCCAGGATCAGCACACCGCCGCGCAGCATCGCGGTCACCAGCGAGGATGCCGCGTACTGGATCGAGCCTTCCGGCCCCACGACCGGGGTGATGATCAGGTCTTCCGGGCGGGTATCCATGGTTGCCTGGAACAGGTACACCTCGCGGTTCAGCCGCCGCGCCGCGGCGTAGCCCAGCGTCGTCTTCCCCACCCCGGGCTTTCCCACCAGGCGCGGATTGAACGGGAGGTCCCGCTCGTCGATCACCATCCAGGCTGCCAGAAGCTGCTTCAGCAATTCATCGTTCCCCACCCAGTGCAACGGCAACTCGATCGGGTTGGCGAGGGTCAGGGAGATACCGTCGATCTCGATCTTCTTCATCTTCTCTCCGTAGGAAGGGGACACCGTAAGGGGACAGGCACCTGCGGAGCCAGTCCTCTTCAGATTTCCCTTTAAAAGCGAGCGGCCCCTCACATGGGGGGCCGCAGGTTCAGCGATTCATTTCGTGGCAGTACATCATGGAGAGCCGGGCACGGTTTTCGAGGCAGCTCATGCAGAGCTCACCGGCGTCGTCCCACATCTCCTGGGCGAGCCATTCCCCGGCTTCCCCGTAGAGGGTGCGCGGCTCGTTTTCGTCGAATTCGGCCTTACAGATGGTGCAGGTTTTCACTATTTCTCTGCCTTTTGCACCAGATCGGCCAGGCAGGCAAGGAAGCGGGGCGAGTTGTTCAAAGACTCCGAGCGCACGAAGCGCTCGATGCCGAGCTCCCGTGCCTCTTCCGCGTACTGGATGTCGATTTCGTGCAGGGTTTCGATGTGGTCGGACACGAAGGAGAGCGGGACCATCAGGATGTCCTTGCACCCCTGCGCGGCCAATGATTTCATCATGTCCCCGGTGGAAGGCTCCAGCCACTTCACCTTCCCCACCTTGGACTGGAAGCAGAGCTGGTGGGGGGCTTGGTCGCCGATCCGCTCCATCACCAGGCGCACCGTCTCCTGGATGTGGGCCAGGTAGGGGTCCCCCTCGTCGATGAACGACTGGGGCAGCGCGTGGGCGGAAAATACGATCTGGACTTTCTTCGGATCCGGGAAGGCCGTCAGTCCCTGCTGGACCTTCTCGGCCAGCGCCTCGATGTAGAGCGGGTGGTCGTAGTACCGGTCGATGTAGGTGACCGAGAACTTGACCTTGGATTCCTTCAGGATGCGCTGCAGCTCGTTGACGCTGGAGCCGGTGGTAGCCCGGGAATAGTGCGGGTAGAGGGAGAGGGCGACGACCTTGGAGATCCCTTCCTTCTTGATTGCCGAGAGCGCCTCCAGGGTGGAGGGGCGGGAGTAGCGCATGGCGACGAAGGATCGGTATCCCGGCCCCAAAAGTTCCTGGAGTCCGCGGCCCTGCGCCTCGGTCAGTTCCCGGATCGGGGACTTGCCGCCGATTTCGCGGTAGTACCCTTCGACCTTCGGTGCCCGCTTCTTGACGATGCGCCGGGCGATGAACGGCTGCAGGAAGGCGGGGCCGATCTTCATGATGTCGCGGTCGGTGAAGAGGTTGAGCAGAAACGGCTTCACTGCGTCGATGGAGTCGGGTCCCCCCATCTGGAGCAAAAGGAGGGCGGTCTTCTCGGACATGGGCACCTCTCGGGATATGGAATAGCCCGAATGTAACAGAAAATGAAGTTAAGGAGAACAGGTAAATGGTTATGCACCCTTGAGTGATTGGCGGGGACTGGCATAGCAGATACCGATGCTCCTCCTGTAACTTATGCATTGCAAAAGGTGCGCTCATTTGTAGTATTGGAATGCTTTAATTGCGGAGTTCCCGATTCGGGAGCTTCAGCCCAATGCCCAAAGGAGAGAGCCATGATAACCCAGCGCACCGTTCCCCAAGCCAGAAAATCCCGCTACGGCTGGACTCCCGATCTTCCCGACAATCGCGACAAGATGTACGGGGCGATCCGGCCGCTTCCGCCGCAGCTGCCGACCCTGGTCGATCTGCGTCCTTACTGCTCCCCGGTGGAAAACCAGGGGGAGCTGGGGAGCTGTACGGCAAACGCCCTGGCCGGCGCGTTGGAATTTCTGGAGGTTAAGGACAAGGTTCCCTACCTCGAGATGAGCCGGCTCTTCATCTACTACAACGAGCGGGCCGTGGAGGGGACGGTCAACTCCGACTCCGGTGCCATGATCCGGGACGGCATCAAGACCCTGGCCAAGATCGGGGTCTGCGCGGAGCCAAACTGGCCCTACAACATTGCCAGCTACACCAAGAAGCCGCCCAAGGGATGCTATACCGAAGCGGCCAAACACCAGATCCTCTCCTACGCGCGCCTCAACACCGTCGACGAGATGCGGGCCTGCCTCGCCTCCGGGTTCCCCTTCGTTTTCGGTTTCTCGGTCTACGAGAGCTTCGAGTCGGCGCAGGTGGCGAAGACCGGGACGGCTAACCTGCCGGAGCACGGGGAAAAGCAGCTGGGAGGCCATGCGGTGATGGCGGTCGGCTACGATGACGCGAGCAAGCGGTTCATCATCCGCAATTCGTGGGGGACGGGGTGGGGGATGAAGGGGTACTTCACCCTCCCGTACGCCTACCTCTCGGATCGCAACCTTTCCGACGACTTCTGGACGATACGGAGAGGTGAGCTGATGTAACGAGACGGCGCCGGCGGAGCGGACCGGTGCTGCGGGAGCCCCTTTCCGGGGCGCGATTTGCGTGCCGGTCTAAAGCGGTGGTTTGAAGTCCCCCTTTGGCAAAGGGGGGATCAAAGGACTGATCCAGGTTTGGGGGATAACTGAAAAAAAACGGGGGATGCAGCATCAGCTGCATCCCCCGTTTGCGTGTAAATCCTGCCGGTATTCTTACCTGATCCCGTTCGAGGTCAGGTGACTGGTATAGCGTTTGTCTTCTCCCTTGATATGGCGCACCAGCCAGTCCTGAAGGAAGGTGACCACGTCGTGGGTGAGCAGGGTTTCGCCGGAATTGAACTTTCTCTGGAGCTCAAGCACCTGCTGCACCAGGTCCTTGTGGAGCTGGCAGTGGCGGGATTCCTCGGGGTACCCGGTCCGGCGGAAGAAATCCTCCTCCTGCCCGAAGTGCGAGCCGGTATATTCGATCAGGCGCTGCAGCACGGAGCCGATGGCGTCTTTGGACCTTTTCTGCTGCATGGCATCGCTCAGCTCGTTCACCATGGCAAAGAGTTTCTTGTGCTGCTCGTCGATGGTCGGGATAGAGACGCTGAAGCTGGAGTCCCATACCATGGCGTCGGTGAGCTTGAAGTGGCTCACCAGGTCATGCAGTTCGTCCACCTGCTGGGCGAGTTTGTCGGTGGCGGCGCTGGTCTCGCGGGCGCTGGCGACGTTGTCGCCGACTACCGAGGTGATGAGCTGGATGTTCTGGGTGATCTCGTGGGTGGTCGCGGTCTGCTCCTCCGCGGCGGTGGCGATCTGGCTGATCTGCATGGTCAGGTCGTTGATCATGCCGAGGATCCCCTCAAGCATCTCGCCGGAGCGCTGGGTCTCCGCGGTTCCCATCTTGACCTGCTCGACACCTTCGGACATGGAGCCGACCGCGGTCTTGGTCTCGCTCTGGATGGAGCGGATCATCGAGTCGATCTCTTTGGTTGCCTTCGTGGTCCGTTCCGCGAGGGCTCGCACCTCGTCGGCCACGACCGCGAAGCCGCGGCCGGTCTCTCCGGCGCGGGCGGCCTCGATGGCGGCGTTCAGCGCCAGGAGGTTGGTCTGGTCGGCGATGTCCTCGATGGTCCCGGCAATGGCCCCGATCTGGTCCGAACGCTGGCCCAGCCCGGCGACGGTGGTCGAGGTGGAGACGACGCGGTCGGCGATGTTTTCCATGAGCCGGGAGCTTTTTTGTACCGTTTCGGCGCCGGTGGTGGTTTCCTCGGTTGCCTTGTGGGCGTTCTCGGCGGCAAAGAGGCAGTTGCGCGCGATGTCGCTGGAGGTGGCGGACATCTCTTCGCTGGCGGTGGCGATGGTGCTCGCCTGCATGGCGACATCTTCGGCGGCCTGCGTCATGGCGTCGGTGGTGCTGCGAACCAGGGTGACGGAGTCGCGCACCAGGTCGGTGACGGTGAAGAACTTGCGCATGGTGGTGTTCCAACCGTCCATCATGGTATTGAACGCGGAGCCGAGCCGGGCCACCTCGGGGTTACCGTTCACCTCGACACGTACCGACAGGTCGCCGGCAGCCGCGCGTTCCAGGGCGGAGACCACTTGGCCGAGCCCTTTGCCGGATCTGCCGCGCCCCAAAATCGCGTTGAGCAGAGCGGAAAGAAACAGCAGCACGATCCCGACTCCGAAGGCGACCGGAATGCTGCCACTGTTGAAAACCGTCACGAGAATGACGGCAAGCAGGATGAGAGCACCATTGAAAAATACCAATAACATCAGTTCCTCCTGAAGCCTTACTGGGTTTAGTTCCCTTTACTGGAGGTTTCGACCTGACGAGCATCAAACTTGAGACATTTTTACATTAACGTTTAGTGATAGAATTGGAAAGAAACGTTTTGGCTTTAATTAGTTCAACATCCTCTCATCTTTGTGTTTTTTTGACATACCAGTGACAAATTGTCCCATGCTCTTCTCAACAACTCGTAACTAACAGGAATTAACGCTACGGAAGCGTCAGTTAAAACCTACCGGACCGCCATCTTCCGGTCCGAAAATGCGAGGAAGCGTAATGTCCGGATCGCTCGAAGGTGAAACTGCAACGGGTCTTACCGAGGAGCAGGCGGAGCGCCTGCTGCTGGAAAACGGCTACAACGAGCTCCCTACCGCCGGGAAACGCAGTGTCTTTGCGATCGTTGCCGGGGTTGCCACCGAGCCGATGTTCCTGCTGCTCGTGGCCTGCGGCACCGTCTACCTCATTTTGGGGGACGTGCAGGAAGCCCTCATGCTCCTCGGATTTGTCCTGGTGATCATGGGGATCACCTTTTTCCAGGAGCGGAAGACCGAGCGGACCCTGGAGGCATTGCGCGATCTTTCCAGTCCGCGGGCCCTGGTGGTGCGCGAAGGCAAGCAGCGGCGCATTCCGGGGCGCGAGGTGGTGGTGGGGGACCTGGTGGTCCTGGCGGAGGGGGACCGCGTTCCCGCCGACGGTCTCGTCCTTTCCACCTCCACCCTGAGTGTCGACGAGTCGCTTCTGACCGGAGAATCGGTACCGGTTCGGAAGTTCGCCGAGGAGGGGAGGGGGGCGGAAGAGGCGAAAGTGTATTCCGGTTGTCTGGTGGTTCAGGGGCAGGGGGTGGCGCGGGTAACGGCAACCGGTGTCGATACGGCGCTGGGGAAGATCGGGAAAACCATTGCCGTGCTGGAGGAGGAAGACTCCCCGCTCAAACGGGAAACCGGTCGCCTGGTCCGGCGGCTGGCCATGGTCGGCAGCGCGCTTTGCGTCGTGGTCGCCATTGCCTACGGCATCACCTACCGGGACTGGCCCGGAGGGATCCTCGCCGGGATCGCCTTGGCGATGGCCGTGCTCCCAGAAGAGTTCCCGGTGATCCTGACCATCTTCCTCGCCATCGGCGCTTGGCGCATCGCGCGGCGCGACGTACTGACCCGACGGATCCCGGCGGTGGAGGCGCTCGGTTCGGCGACGGTTCTCTGCGTGGACAAGACCGGGACCATCACCCAAAACCGGATGGCGCTGAGAAAAATCTGCGCCGGAGGGGTCGCGGTGACCCCCGATCCGGAGCGGGCCGAAGGCGATCCGGATGACCGGCACGTGCTGATCGAGTTTGCCATGCTGGCCAGCCAGAAGGAGCCCTTCGACCCGATGGAGCACGCCATCCGGGATTTCGGCAAGGTCTACCTGGCGAGCACCGAGCACCTCCACGACGACTGGCTCCTGGTGCGGGAGTATCCGCTCTCCCGGGACCTGCTCGCCATGTCGCACGTCTGGAGGTCCCCGGAGGGAGAGGACTTTGTCATCGCCGCCAAGGGGGCCCCCGAGGTGGTGGCGGACCTTTGCCATCTGGATGCTGCGGCGACCGCCGGCGTGGTGGCCGATGCCAATGCAATGGCCGACGAAGGGCTGCGGGTGCTCGGGGTGGCCCGGGCCTGCTTCACCGAAAAGACCCTGCCGGCCGGGCAACATGACTACGACTTCGAGTTCCTCGGCCTGGTGGCTCTCTCCGACCCGATACGGCCCCAGGTTCCCGATGCGATTGCCGAATGCTATGCTGCCGGCATCCGCGTCATCATGATCACCGGCGACTACCCGGGTACCGCGCTTTCCATTGCCGAGGAGATCGGGCTGCGGCCGTCGGACCGGGTGGTGACCGGCCCGGAGCTGCAGGAGATGGATGATGCGGCACTCGCGACGGCGGTAAGCGAGGTCAGCATCTTCGCGCGGATGGTCCCGGACCAGAAGCTGCGCCTGGTGCAGGCGCTGAAGTCCCGCGGAGAGGTCGTGGCGATGACCGGCGACGGGGTGAACGATGCGCCGGCCTTGAAGGCGGCGCACATCGGGATCGCGATGGGAAAACGGGGGACCGACGTCGCCCGCGAGGCGGCCGACCTGGTCCTTTTGAACGATGACTTCACCTCGATCGTAGCTGCGGTGAAGCTGGGGCGGCGGATCTACGACAACCTGAAAAAAGCGATGTCCTATACCATAGCGGTCCACGTACCGATCGCCGGCCTGTCCCTGGTGCCGGTACTGGTCGGCTGGCCTTTGATCCTCATGCCGGTGCACATCGTTTTTCTGGAGCTGATCATCGATCCGGCCTGCTCCATCGTCTTCGAAATGGAACCGGAGGAAAGCGATGTGATGTCGCGCCCGCCCCGCGCGCCGGACGAAAAGATCTTCACCCGGCGCACCTTGATCCTGAGCGTCCTGCAGGGGCTGAGCGTCCTGGTGGTGGTGCTGGCGCTCTTCGCTGGGGCATGGTATCGGGGGCTAGGGGAGGCGGAAGCCCGGGCGCTCGCGTTCACCATGCTCATCGTCGCCAACATCGGGCTGATCATGGCCAACCGGTCCTGGCAAAGGACGATCGCGGCGACCCTGGGAACGGCGAACCGGGCTCTTTGGTGGGTGACCGGGGCCGCGCTCGTCTTTTTAGCCCTGGTGCTCTACACCCCGGTCCTGCGGATGTTGTTCCATTTCTCGCTGCTGCACGTACACGATCTGGTGGTCTGCCTGGGGGCGGGGGTGCTCTCGGTACTCTGGTTCGAGCTCTTCAAAAAGTTCAGCCACGACAAGCGTGGCTGAACGAGGTGGGATGCAGATTGCGGCGAATGAAGCTATTGATTGGTGGATTTGGCGAGGCTCTGCAGCACGCGCGGGCTGGGAAGCCAGGTGGGGCGCGCTTTGGCGAGGTGGCGGGGGGCGGGGCGGAAGGTGTCGCGGTCGGCTGCGGCGTGCCCGGCCCTCGATCCCATTTGCATGACGAACCCGCAGGAGAGGATGATCGCAGCCAGTACGATTCGTTCGGATAATCCCTTCATGTCAGCCTCCTTCTTATTCATTTTGGGGGAACAGACAATTAGTATCCTTTCAGAAACGTCCGGTGACAGAAAAGCAGAAAATATTTTAATGTGCAAGCTTTTATAGTCAAGAAAACTTTTTTTTCTCAATCACGCTACTGAACGAGCAATCGACATACTCACCGGAGGGCAGCTCAGACTGCTTTCACCTTGACAGTCAGTACACCCTCTGGATATGCTGTGCCACGGCCGTTTCCGGGACGTTCCCGCGCTCGGCCCGGTGGATGAGGAGAACCGGTCATGCACATGGCGGATGCGCTGCTATCACCGGCGGTCGGAGGTACGATGTGGGCTACCTCGGCGGCAACCCTTGCCTATAGCTCGGCAAAGCTGCGACGTGATTTCGACGAGCGCGTTCCGCCCCTGATGGGGGTGCTCGGCGCGTTTCTTTTCGCGGCGCAGATGATCAACTTCACCATCCCCGGGACGGGATCCAGCGGCCACTTGGCGGGTGGAATCCTCCTTACCATCCTGTTGGGCCCGCACGCGGCGTTCCTCAGCATCGCCTCGGTCCTCGTGGTCCAGGCCCTGTTCTTTGCCGATGGCGGGCTGCTGGCGCTGGGGTGCAATATCTTCAATATGGCTTTCGTCCCGGCCTTCATGGTGTTTCCCCTTTTTCGGAGGCTTGCCGGCAACGCGCCCGGCCGCCTGCGCCTCAACGTTGCGATTCTCGCCGCGGCACTCGTCGCTTTGCAGCTCGGCGCGTTCGCCGTCGTCCTGGAGACCACCTGCTCCGGCATCGCGACGCTTCCGTTTGCTTCCTTTCTCCTGATGATGCAGCCGATCCACCTGGCGATCGGCGTGGTGGAAGGGCTGGTAACCGTTGCGGTACTGGGGCTGGCTCAAAAGGCGCGGCCGGACCTGTTGCGGGGATCGCTGGAGGGACGTTTCGATCTGGGGGGCAAAAGGGTCCTCCTTGCGTTTCTGGTGGCCGCACTCCTGGTCGGGGGCGGGCTTTCCCGTTATGCGTCCGTTCTCCCCGATGGGCTGGAATGGGCGGTCGGGAAGCTGACCGGGAAAACCGAGCTGGAAGCTTCGAGCGGGGTCCACGCCGCGCTGGGCGCCGTTCAAAACAAGACCGCGCTTCTGTCCGGATACCAGCTGCCGGCACCGGCGCGGAAAGAACCGGGCCCGGCATCGGAGAAAGCGACCGCTGCCGGAAGCGGCACCGGAGTGGCCGGCGTCGTCGGCGCCGTCTTGACCCTGGCGGTGGCTTGTTTCTGCCCCTATCTCTTCCGAGGTCGCCGGCGCACCAAACCTGAAATCTAAATCGGCTCCGGCTGCCCTGAGCGCCACCTCTCCTTTTTTTGTGGGAGCGCCATTCCTGGCGCGATCCGCCGGTGGCGGCGGCAGCGGTTGTGGTTGATCGCGCCTGGAAAGGCGCTCCCACAGGGTTGGCCGCAAAGGTCCCACACACCGAAAGAAATAGTCGTTGCGCCACGGATGTAGATCCAGAGTGGGGCTCCGCAAGGTGATGGGTGACTCCCACCCAACTTTTCCGCACGTATACCGGAATCTTCTCTATGACCTCGATTGAGGGGGCTCTCCTCGACTTCAAACGCCTGGACCGGCTGGCCGCCGGCGATACCGCGCTGCACCGGCTCGATCCGCGCGCCAAGGTGATCGTCACCTTCGTGTTCATCGTGACGGTGGTCTCCTTCGGCAGGTACGAGCTCTCCGCGCTGGTCCCCTTCTTCCTCTTCCCGGCCATTCTCGTCGGCCTCGGCAACCTGCCGGCCGGCTACCTCGCCCGAAAGGTCGCGCTCCTCTGTCCCTTTGCGCTGGTCATCGGGCTTTTCAACCCGCTGTTCGACCGCGCCGTGGCGCTCCAGTTGGGGCCGCTGGCGATCAGCGCCGGTTGGATCTCTTGTGCCTCGATCGTGGTCCGTGCCGCCCTCACCGTCGGCGCCGCCTTCGTGCTCCTCGCGCTCACCGGCTTTCCGGCCATCTGCAGCGCGTTGGAGCGGCTGGGGCTGCCGGGGATGTTCGTGGTGCAGCTCCATTTCCTGTACCGGTACATCTTCGTCCTGGGCGAGGAGGGGGGGCAGGCCTCCCGGGCGCTGGAACTCCGTTCCTTCGGGGCCAAACGCCCGTCGCTCGCCACCTACGGCAGCCTGGTCGGGCACCTTTTGCTGCGCACCTGGCTTCGGGCGGAACGGGTGCACCGCGCCATGCTGGCGCGCGGTTTCAGCGGGGCTTTTCCCACCCGCACCGTCGGGCGTTTCGGTATGGCGGAGGCGGCCTTCGTCGCCGGCTGGACCGCGTTTTTCCTTTTCCTGCGATTAAACAACGGCGCGCAGCTTCTGGGCTCGCTTTTGACCGGACACTTTTCATGAGCCACCACATCGTTGAAGTTAAGAATCTGCGTCACGTCTATCCGGACGGAACCGAGGCCTTGAAAGGGGTCTCCTTCCGGATCCATCATGGCGAATCGGTTGCCATCATCGGGGCCAACGGGGCCGGAAAATCCACCCTCCTTCTGCATCTGAACGGCTACCATTCCCCTACCGCCGGCGAGGTCCGCATCGGTGACTTTCTTTTGAGCAAAGGAACCCTGCCCGGCATCCGCCGCACCGTCGGGATGGTCTTCCAGGACCCGGACGACCAGCTCTTCATGCCGACCGTCTACGACGACGTCGCCTTCGGACCGCTGAACCTCGGGCTCAACGGAAACGAGCTGGAGCGCTGCGTCGCCGACGCCTTGGAACGGGTCGGAGCCGCGCATCTGGCCGCAAAGGCGCCGTACCATCTCTCCGGCGGTGAGAAAAAGCGGGTCGCCATTGCCACCGTGCTCTCGATGTCCCCCGACATCCTGGTGCTCGACGAGCCCGCCAGCGGGCTCGACCCGTACGCGCGGCGCCAGCTGATCGGCCTGTTGAAGGAGTTCCGCCACACCAAGATATTCACCAGCCACGATCTGGACCTGGTGCTGGAGCTGTGCCAGCGGGTCATCCTGTTAAAAGAAGGGGAGGTCCGGGCGGACGGCCCGGCCGCGGAAATCCTGCGGGACGAGCGCCTCCTGGCTGAGTGTCGTCTGGAGGTGCCACTGTCGCTGCAGGGCTGCCCCATCTGTGGCAAGCGGCAGGGGTGACGGGAAAGTAGCAGCACGCAGCAACTACCTTATTGATGAGTGCCGGCCCGGTAACCTGTGCCGGCATTTTTTTATTGAAGCTAGCAATGCCTTTGCCGATACGGCAATGAAGGAGGGATTCGCTATGAGGAAAATCGCGGCGGCACTGGTTACCGCACTGACTCTTACTGTTGGTGCCGTAACTCCGGCCTTGGCACTCAAACCAGAACTCACCATTCCCGATAAGGTTTCCCATACTCATAAGTCCTGTCAGGAGATCACGCGGCTGGGGAAGAAATATCATGTGGAGGCCCTCTTTTCGAAAGAGTTCGAAGAGGGAAAGTGCCAGCTCTCCCGGATGGATGTCGCCATCGCGGTTCAGTTTCTCACCGAAAAGATCGCGGAACGGGTTGCCAAGGAGGGACCTGAGGCGGTCGACAAGGAAGACCTGGCCCTGCTTGCCGACCTGCGTGAGGAGCTGCGTTCCGAGCTGATCCTGGCTCAGACCCGCGCCTTCCAGAATCGTTACACCGAGCTCGGCACCAATCTGCATGCCCTCACCAAGAACATCACCATGAGCGGCGGCATGACCGGCGTGGTGCAGGGGTCGGTCGGGAACAATTCCCCCGCCCTTTCCGAAGCTCCCGACTATAACGGAGAGCGCAAAGACCACGTCGACGTCGTCGGCAGGGCCGACCTGGTCTTCAACTTCAAGATCACCGACACCATGATCGCGGTCATCGACGTTGAAGCGACCGGAGGCCGGGGGATCGACCCGCACGTGCCCAACTACTCCATCCTTAACAACGTGCCGATGCTTCCCACCGATACCGTCCGCTTCCGGACCGCGTGGGTGGAGCAGTCGCTTTTCAACGAGCGCTTCGTCTATACGGTCGGCAAGATCAACCTCACCGATTATTTCGACAGCAATGCCGTAGCCAACAACGAAAACACCCAGTTCCTCGCCGGTGCGTTCACCAACGATGCCGTACTGGGCGCTCCACTGCCCGGGCCCGGTCTCCGCGCCACCTACCGGCCCACCGAAAACGTTTCCTTCTCCCTGGGATATGGCAGCGGGACCACGGACAAGGACGGCCAACCCATCGCCTCCGATATCGTCGACCATGGCTATGGCATTGCGGAGCTGGATTACAAACTGAAGCTCGGTTCGCTGGACGGAAATTACCGCGCCTGCGGATTCATGGACGGCTCGGTCGGTATTGCTCCGCAAGGCCCCAACCACGCGCTGGGAACCGGGCTCAGCGTCGATCAGCAGCTGACGGAGAAGCTGACCCTTTTCGGGCGCTACGGCTGGCGGGACCACGACCTCTACCGCACCGTCGCGGCATGGAGCGGCGGACTGCAGTACCTCGGCATCATACCCACGCGTGCCGACGACATCCTCGCCTTCGCCTATGGCCAGATCCAGATCAAGGGCGCTCCGGCTCAGGAAAAGCTCATCGAGGGGTACTACCGGATCAAGGCCACCGAACAGGTTGCGGTATCCCCCCACCTGCAGTACCTCATCGATCCGCTCGGCGACACCACGGTGCACAACGTCCTGGTCGCCTCGCTGCGGGTCCAGCTCACCTTCTAAATGTCCCCGAAGTCGTAGGGTGGGCAGCTCTCTGCCCACCAGTCCCCTCCCGGCCATTCGCCGTGCCGGTGGGGATGGGGTCTCCATCCTGCGATCCGCGATAACCGTCAGGTCGAGCCCGCCTGGACAATACCGAATCATCTTTTATAATTAGCGCCGCACTTGAATACCTCTAATTGGGATAACCAGCATGACTCGCACCTTAAAACTCCTCCGCGCGGCAGTGATGTCGTTGCTGATATTTCCCGGAACGCTCCTTGCGCACGAACATGGCAAAGGCCATCCGGCCGCATCCGGCCCGGCGGCGGCAGCCACCGCGGAGGCCGGGGTAGGGCTGGATGAGAAACTCGGGGCCCGGATCCCGCTCGACCTCACCTTTCGCGACGAAACGGGAAAGCAGGTGCGGCTCGGAGAGCTGATCACCGGGCCGACCATCGTCGTGCCGGTCTACTTCGGCTGCAGCAACGTCTGCAACTTCCTCCAGGGCGGGCTCGCCCGGGTCCTCCCCTCGGTGAACTTCAAGCCCGGAACCGACTACCGGGTGATCTCGGTCAGCATCGACGAGACCGAAGGGCCGGAGATCGCTTCCCGCTTCCAGAAAACCTACCTCACCGCCATGGACGGCGCTTTCCCGGCGGCCGGGTGGCGCTTTCTCACCGGCGATGCGACAAACATCCGCAGGCTGACCGATGCGGCCGGCTACCGCTTCAAGCGCCAGGACCACGATTTCATCCACCCGGTGGCAAGCTTCGTGGTCACCGGTGACGGCATGATCGTGCGCTACCTCTACGGCACCACCTTCATGGCGAAGGATCTCACCTTGGCGCTGATCGAGGCGCAGCGGGGCCAGGTCGGCGCCACCATCCGCAAGATGGTCGGCTACTGTTTCCGGTTCGATCCCGCCACGCGGAGTTACCAGTTCAACCTCTTGCGCGTCAGCGCAACGGTCATCATCCTTTGCACCGGCAGCTTCCTCGCCTACCTCGTGTTCGGGGGCAAAAGCCGCAGACGGAAAATTTCGGGGGAAAAATGAGTTTGCCCGCCACCTCGTCCGACGGGTTCTGGAGCGATACCGGCAAAACCGGCATCGCTTCGTGGATCTTTTCGACCGACCACAAACGGATCGGTCTTTTGTACCTGTACTCGGTGCTCGGTTTCTTCCTGGTGGGGGTGCTCCTGGGAGTCCTGCTCCGCCTGGAGCTCATGGCGCCGGGGCGCACCATCATGGGGCCCCAGACCTACAACGCGACCTTCACGGTCCACGGGGTGGTGATGATCTTCCTGTTCATCATCCCGAGCATCCCGGCCTCGTTCGGCAACCTGGTGATGCCGATCCAGATCGGGGCGCGCGACGTCGCCTTCCCGCGGCTCAACCTGTTCTCCTGGTGGCTTTACGTCATCGGGGCGGTGATCGTGCTGACCGCCCTCTTTACCGGCGGCGGTCCCCCCGATACCGGCTGGACCTTCTACGTTCCCTTCAGCGCCAAGACTGGCACCAACGTATCCCTGGCCGTCCTGGGGGTTTTCGTGCTCGGCTTTTCCTCCATCCTCACCGGGATCAACTTCGTCACCACCATCCACCGGCTGCGTGCCGAGGGGATGACCTGGGGCCGGCTCCCGCTCTTTGTCTGGTCGCTCTATGCCACCGCGTGGGTCCAGATCCTCGCTACCCCGATCATCGCGATTACCCTCGTCCTGGTATTCGTCGAGCGGGTCGTCGGCACCGGGCTCTTCGACCCGTCGCGCGGCGGCGACCCGATCATGTTCCAGCACCTGTTCTGGATCTACTCGCACCCGGCGGTCTACATCATGATCCTGCCGGCGATGGGGGTGATCTCGGAGATCATCCCGGTCTTCTCCCGAAAGCCGATCTTCGGTTACAAGATGATCGCCTTTTCCAGCCTGGCGATCGCGGCGGCGGGCTCGGTGGTGTGGGGGCATCACATGTACACCAGCGGGATGAGCGACACCGCCATCCTGGTCTTTTCCTTCCTCACCTTCATCGTGGCCATCCCTTCGGCCATCAAGGTCTTCAACTGGGTCTCCACCCTCTACAAGGGATCGATTTCCCTGGAGGCCCCGATGCTCTTTGCCCTCTCCTTCGTGCTCCTCTTCTCCATCGGCGGGCTGTCCGGACTGGTGCTCGGGGCGGCGGCGACCGATATCCACGTGCACGACACCCACTTCGTGGTGGGGCACTTCCATTACGTCATGTTCGGTGGCACCGGCTTCGCCTTCTTCGGTGCCCTGCATTACTGGCTGCCGAAATTCTACGGACGCCGCTACGCCGAGAAGCCGGCCCTGGTGGCCTGGGCGCTCATGTTTGTCGGCTTCAACATCATGTACTTCACCATGCAGGTGCTCGGAATCCGGGGGATGCCGCGCCGTTACTACGACTACCTCCCCGAGTTCGCCCGTCTGAACCTGGTGGCGACCATCGGGAGCTGGATCCTGGTGCTGGGACTCATCATTCTCCTGGTGAACCTGTTCCGCGGACTGTTCCGCGGTGAAGCGGTCGGCGCCAACCCCTGGGGTGGGGCGACTTTGGAATGGAGCATTCCGACCCCGCCGCCGACCGAGAACTTCGAGGAGGATCCGGTGGTTACCCACGGACCGTATGACTTCAAGGGGGCGGGCAAACCATGAGCCATCCGGAACACAAAGACTACACCGGCGCCAAGTTCGGGATGTGGCTCTTCCTTTTCACCGAGTTACTCCTTTTCGGCGGGCTGTTCATCCTCTACGCGACCTATCTGACCCGTTATCCGCAGCAGTTCGCCGCGGGTGGCAAAGAGCTCAACGTGGTCTTCGGGACCGCCAACACCGTCATCCTCCTGACCAGCAGCCTTTTTGCCGCGATGGCGGTGACCTCGGTGCAGAAGGGGGACCGGACCACGACGCTGCGCCTTTTGGGGCTGACGGTGCTGTGCGCCGCGATTTTCATGGTGAACAAGTACTTCGAGTGGAGCGCGAAGATCCACCACGGGATCTACCCGGGATCGCCGCGCCTCGGTTCGGCGCCGCTCGGGGAGTCGGTCTTCTTCGGCCTGTACTATGTGACGACGGGGCTGCACGGTCTGCACGTGCTGGTGGGGGCGGGGCTTTTGAGCTGGATCGGGATGAAGGTGAACCACGGGAAGATCCATCAGGGCGATTTCGTCACCCTCGAGAACGGCGCCCTGTACTGGCACCTGGTCGACCTGGTCTGGATCTTCATCTTCCCCCTGTACTACCTGATTCTCTGACCAAGCTGACCTGTCGGAATCAACATCCTTCTCCGCCCTGAGGTCCCCTCCCCTTCAGGGGAGGGACAGGGTGAGGATGGGGTTCGTGGGGTGGCAGGCGTTCCCTCACCCCCACCCTCTCCCGGAGGGAGAGGGCCCAATGGAAAGTAGGAGCACTGACATGAGCACCGAAGCCGCACACCATATCTTGAGCTACCGCAAACTGACCGCGATCTGGGGCGCCCTGCTGGTCCTGACCGCGCTGACGGTCCTGATTACCCGGGCCGAACTCGGCGCGCTGAAGGTCTGGGCCGCGCTGGCGATCGCCTCGGTGAAGTCGGGGCTGGTCATCGCCTTTTTCATGCACATGAAATACGAAAGCCGGCCGTTCCGGATCATCCTCTTCGTGGCCCTGGTCACCCTGGCCATCTTCATCGGGTTTACTTTCTTCGACGTGCTGTACCGCTAGAGGGGCGAGTGTGGAAAACCAGCTGATGACAACCAATCAAGCCATCGACCCCGTCTTCGTCTTCATCCTCGGGGCCTGTCTCGTGCTGCTCATCGGGATCACCGCGGCGATGATCACCTTCGTGATCCGCTATCGCCGGTCGCGGGCGCCGGAGCCGACCTCCCAGGTGGAGGGGAGCTTCTGGCTGGAGATCGTCTGGACCGCGCTGCCGACCGTCCTGGTCCTGGTGATGTTCTACTACGGCTGGTCCGGCTACCTGGCGCTGCGCCGGGTCCCGCCCGGGGCGCTCAAGGTGAATGCGACGGCGCGGATGTGGTCCTGGAATTTCCGCTATGAAAACGGCAAGTCGAGCAACAAGTTGATGGTGCCCGTCGGAAAGCCGGTGGTGGTGTTGCTGGAGTCGCAGGACGTGATCCACGGCTTCTACGTTCCGGCCTTCCGGGTCAAGCGGGACGTGGTCCCGGGCATGAAGAACCACGTCTGGTTCATGGCGCCCAAGGCCGGAAGCTTCGATCTCTTCTGTTCCCAGTACTGCGGCAAGGGTCATTCCGCCATGATCACCACCATCGAGGCGGTGCCGGAGGCGCAGTTCAACCACTGGCTCAACGAGGAAAAAGAGGAAGGGAAAGAGAAGGGGCACAAGCTCGACGGCGCCAAGATCGCCCAGGAAAAAGGGTGCCTTGGCTGCCACTCGCTGGATGGTACGACGGGGGCGGGACCGAGCTTCAAGGGGATTTACGGCACCAAGGTGAAGGTTACCCGGGACGGCAAGCCGATGACGGTCACCGTGGATGACGCCTACCTGCGGGAGTCCATCACCGCACCCGGCGCGGCGATCGTGGACGGCTTCCAGCCGATCATGCCGACCTTCGGCGATCTGACGCCGGATGAGGTCGGTGCCCTGGTCGAATACATCGAGCACGTGAAATGATCGCGACCCTCTCCCGACTGTTCCGAGCCCGGCTGGCCTTGATGAACGGCATCGCCGCGCTTGCCGGGGTGGTGCTCCATCCCCGGCCGGGTGAGGCCGTACTTGCCGCCCTGGTGTTTGCCGGGGTGGCCCTGATGGCTGCCGGTGCCTCGGCGCTGAACCAGTACCGGGAACGCGATCTGGACCGGCTCATGCTTCGGACCCGGTCCCGGCCGCTGCCGACCGGGGAACTGGGTCCCGGCGAAGTCGCGGTCCTCGGTTGCGGGTTTGCCGGGGGCGGCTTCGTGCTGTTGCTGATTGCCGGAGGTACGTTGCCGGCCTTTTTAGCGCTGGCGGTCCTGCTCTGGTACCTGTTGGTCTACACCCCGCTCAAGCGGCGGACCCCGTTTGCCCTGGCCGTCGGGGCGCTTTGCGGCGCGCTTGCTCCGGTCATCGGGTGGAGTGCGGCCGGAGGCAGCCCCGTTGATTTCCCCCCCGTGCACCTTGCGGTGCTGTTGTATCTGTGGCAGGTGCCCCATTTCTGGCTGTTGCAACGCCGGCACGCCGATGATTACCGCCGGGCCGGTTTCCCCCTTTTCGATCCCGCGTCGCGGGGGGTGAACCCGCTGCCGTTTTTCCTGCTCTGGATGCTGGCGCTCATCTGTACCGCGCTGATGCTCCCCGCCTTCGGACTGGTCCGTCACGGTGCGGCTCTCTGCTGCGCCGGGCTTTGTGCCCCCCTCGCGGTCGCCTTGTTCCGGCGCATGGAGCCGGCCCTCTTCGCCTACCTCAATCTTTTTCCCCTCCTCCTCACCGTCGCCTTGTTTGTCGGAAGGTAGATTTCGGCTGTCCTTTTCGGTACCGATTCGACTACAATGGCGAGAACGCCACCACCGCCCGAGGGTTGCACGGCGAAATCAGCGATTACAAGGAGTTAGGATGAGTTCCAAGGGACACGGGCCCCAGCCCGCCGCTCAGAAGGAAAAGATATGCAAGCTGAAGAAAGACGGAAAACTGGAAGAGATAGCGAAATTGTCGATGCGGCCGATTGTATATTGCAGCAAATGCAGGCTCGAAGCAGACAACCCGTCCGTCTTGTGCAACCCACGAGCGCTTAAGCAGAAATGATCGGGACGGGATTGGACCCGTTCTGGAAATAGGAAAAGAGAAAAGGCGGCCCGGAAAACCGGAGCCGCCTTTTTTATCGCGCCTTTTTAGCATAGAGTGGGCAACCCGTGCCCATCCTATGAAATCACCCCGAGCTCTTTCCCTACCTTGGCGAAGATCTCCAGACCCAGGTCGAGATCCTCCCTCGAGTGTGCCGCGCTGATCATCACCCGGATCCGCGCTTTTCCCTGCGGCACGGTGGGAAAGCCGATCGGCATGGCGAAAAGCCCCGGCTCCCCATCGAAGAGCTTTCGGGAAAACTGCTGGGCCAGGCTCGCCTCCCCCAGCATCACCGGGGTGATCGGCGTCGCGCTGGGCCCGGTGTCGAAACCGGCGCGGCGCATCCCCTCCTTGAAGTAGCGGGTGTTCTCCCAGAGCTTATCCACCAGTTCGCTCCCCTGTTCCAACAGTTCCACCGCCGCGAGGCAGGCCGCGGTGTCGGCTGCGGTCACCGCGCTGGAAAAGAGAAACGGGCGCGCCTTTTGCCGGATCCAGTCGATCACCAGTTTTCTCCCGGCGATGACCCCGCCGACCACCCCGAAAGCCTTGGAAAGGGTGCCGATCTCCAGGTCGAATTTTCCGTTGAGCCGGAAGTGATCCACGATCCCGCGGCCGCTTCGACCCACCACCCCTTCCCCGTGGGCATCATCCACCATGGTGATGATCCCGTGCTGCTCGCACAAGGCGTGCAGGCGGTCCAGCGGAGCGATGTCGCCGTCCATGGAGAAGACCCCGTCGGTAATCAGCATGGCCCGGCGGTATTTCCCTTTGTGTGCCTTGATCGCGCGCTCCGCATCCTCCACGTCGCAGTGCTCGTACACCACGATCTCGGCCGAGGAGAGCCGGCAGCCGTCGATGATGCTCGCGTGGTTGAGCCGGTCGGTGAAGATGATGTCCTCTTTGCCGACCAACGCGGGGATCACCGCCTGATTGGCGCAGAAGCCGGACTGGACGTAGAGGGCATCTTCCACCTCCTTGAATGCGGCAAGCCGGGTTTCCAGCTCGCGGTGCAGCTCCAGGGTGCCGGCGATGCTGCGCACCGCCGCCGGGCCGGCGCCCCATTTTTCCAGCGCGGCCTGGGCGGCCGATTTCAGGCGGGGATGGTTGGCAAGACCCAGGTAGTTGTTGGTGCAAAAGTTGAGGACCTTCTTGCCGTCGACCACCATCCATGCCCCGCAGGCCGAACCGATGGTGCGGATGGTGGTCCTAAGCCCCGCCTCCTGCAGAGTCCTCAGCTCATCCTCGATCCAGGAAAACTTGTCGGTCATTTCAGCTCCTTATTCTGTATCATCCAAACGGCTGGTAACTCCCGTCCCCATCGAGACAGCGATGCAACAACCGGTGCCTTGCTTGGGGGAGCGCCTTTCCCGGCGCGAACCGCCGAAGGCGGCAACGGGGTAAATTCGCGCCTGGAAAGGCCCGGTAGGCTGCTACTTGCTCATCAGGACAGACCCTGCCGCGGCAGGAAGGTCGCTCCTACTTTGCAGGCCCAGGTCACGCCCCTTCCGTCCACCTTAAGATCACCTTCCCCGAATTCCCGGTCCCCATCACCCGGAACCCCTCCTCGAACTCGGTGTAGTGGAGCCGGTGGGTGATGACCGGCGTGAGGTCGAGCCCGATTTTGATCAGCGACTGCATGAGATACCAGGTCTCGTACATCTCCCGGCCGTAGATCCCTTTGATGGTCAAGCTGTTGAAGATCACCCGGTTCCAGTCGATGGCCATGTCGTGCTCCGGGATCCCCAAAAGGGCAATCTTTCCGCCGTGGCACATGTTTTCCAGCATGGTGTGGAAGGCGCTTTCGTTGCCGGACATCTCCAGCCCGACGTCGAAACCCTCCTTCATCCCCAGTTCCCGCACCACCTGTGCGACGCTCTTCTCCTTGATGTTCAAAGCCACGGTCGCTCCCATCTTCTTGGCGAGGTCGAGGCGGTACGGATTGACGTCGGTGGTGACGATGTAACGGGCCCCGGCGTGACGGGCGATGGCGGTGGCCATGATCCCGATGGGGCCGGCCCCGGTGATCAGCACGTCCTCGCCCAGCACCGGGAAGGCGAGGGTGGTGTGGGTGGCGTTGCCGAAGGGGTCGAAGATGCTGAGGACGTCGAGCGGAATGGTCGGATCGGCGTGCCAGACGTTGGTAACCGGAATGCTGACGTATTCGGCGAAGGCGCCGGGGCGGTTGACGCCGACGCCGCTGGTGTCCTTGCAGAGGTGCCGGCGTCCCGCCAGGCAGTTGCGGCACCGCCCGCAGACGATGTGTCCCTCGCCGGATACGATGTCGCCGACGTTGAGGTCATAGACGTTGCTCCCCATCGCGGCGACCCGGCCGACGAATTCGTGCCCGATCACCATCGGGACCGGGATGGTTTTCTGCGCCCAGGCGTTCCAGTCCCAGATGTGCAGGTCGGTGCCGCAGATGGCGGTCTGCTCGATCTTGATCAGGACGTCGTTGATCCCGTACTCGGGGATGGGCACCTCGTCGAGCCAAAGGCCCGGCTTGGCAAACTTTTTCACCAAAGCCTTCATCGTCTTCATGACATCCTCCACTTCCCGGGCGGTCCGCAGCCAGCTAGGCAATTGTTCGGCGGATGCATAAAAATAACGCAGAGATAGCATCAGTCAATGTGAAGCGAAAATTTTCATTCTTATTAAAAGTGAGCGGATGTCAGTACCGTCCGTTCCCGGTCAAGGGGAAGCCCCGGAGGGGAAGGACACTAGAAATCAGAAAGGGGCACAGCAAGCTGTGCCCCTAGGCGATTGATCAATTTCGGGCCGGGATCGCTGGCTTAGTCCCGGCCGCTGAGTTCGCCCCATTTCCGGCCCAGGTCGTCGATTCCGGAACGTTTGAGATCGTCAAAGGACATCACGATCCGCAACTCCACGGTCGCGTTGAAATTCAGAAACCAGGGCTCGGCCAGTGCCGGTATCTTGGAAGGTTCGGTCACCTCGGTGACCATGATGACGCTGCGTTGCCCATCCTGCTCAGTGAAATACACCGCCTCGGCGCGGGCCTCTTCGACGATCCGGCTGATGAGGCTTCCGCAATTCCCCTTCCGTACCGCTTGATTGAACTGCTCGTTGGGGAACTTGATGTTTAATAGCATACGCATGGTTGATTCCTCCTTTGCTATCTGCTCCGGTGGGATGCCCGCGGTTCGGCCGGCAGTGACAGCCCACCGGATTGCTGACTCCACTATACGCCCCGACACTAAAAAACGGGGGCGCAATGTAGTACCGGACAATTGTGCTAAAATCGGTGGACGGTGTTCTAATGAGCGGAAGGGAGGCAGCATCTTATGGATCTGCGCAAGACACGCACGACGATTCTAAGCGAAGGCGACCCGGAACAGAAACGCCAGGAAATCCTTGAATACTTCCACAAGACCTTCGACATCGATGAAAAGCTCTACGACACCCTCAAGGAGGACGCGACCTTCTACCTGAGGGCGGACCGGCTCCGGCATCCGTTGATCTTCTATTTCGGGCACACCGCCACCTTCTTCATCAACAAGCTCACCATCGCCCGGGTGATCGACCAGCGGATCAACCCGCGCTTCGAAGCGATGTTCGCGGTCGGGGTGGACGAGATGTCCTGGGATGACCTCGACGCCACCCACTACGACTGGCCGGCGCGCAGCGCGGTGAAGGAATACCGCGACGCGGCACGCACCCTGGTCGACGGCCTGATCCGCAAGCTTCCGCTCTCGCTCCCGATTACCTGGGAGAGCCCGTGGTGGGCGATCATGATGGGGATCGAGCACGAGCGGATCCACCTGGAGACTTCGTCGGTGCTGATCCGGCAACTCCCGATCGACCAGGTGAAGCCGGACCCGTTCTGGGCCATCTGCAATGACACCGGCGAGCCCCCCGCCAACGAACTCATTCCGGTTTCCGGTGGGAAGATCATCCTGGGCAAGCCGATGGACCATCCGCTGTATGGCTGGGACAACGAGTACGGAAGCCATGAAGCCAACGTCGCCTCCTTTGCCGCCTCCAAGTGCCTGGTATCCAACCGGGAATTCCTCTCCTTCGTCGAAGACGGCGGCTATCGCGAATCCCGCTGGTGGACCGAAGAAGGGTGGAACTGGCGCAACTTCCGGGCAGCCGAGTACCCGCTTTTCTGGGTGAAGCGACCCAACGGGTGGGGGCTGCGTACCATGCTGGAGATCATCGACCTTCCGTGGAACTGGCCGGTCGAGGTGAACTACCTGGAAGCAAAGGCCTTTTGCAACTGGATGGCGGCAAAGACCAACCGGGCGATCCGGCTGCCGTCCGAGGACGAGTGGTACCGGTTGCGGGACCTCCACGACATTCCGGACCAGCCCTATTGGGACAGCGCCCCGGGGAACATCAACCTGGAATACTGCGCCTCCTCCTGCCCGGTGGATCATTTTCCCTTCGGGAACTTCTTCGACATCGTCGGCAACGTCTGGCAGTGGACCGAGACCCCGATCTATCCCTTCCGCGGCTTCAACATCCACCCGTGGTACGACGATTTCTCCACGCCGACCTTCGATACCCGGCACAACCTGATCAAAGGAGGCTCCTGGATCTCCACCGGCAACGAGGCGACCCGGGACAGCCGGTACGCCTTCCGGCGCCACTTCTTCCAGCATGCCGGTTTCCGGTACATCGAAAGCGCGGCCCCGGTCGAGGTGCACCAGGATCAGTACGAAACCGACGCCCTCGGGTCCCAGTACTGCGACGCCCATTACGGTGACGGGCACTTCGGGGTCGCGAATTTTCCGAAAGCGGTTGCGGAGATCTGCCTGGATCTGGTAAAGGGAAGGGCGCATCGCGCCGCGCTCGACGTCGGCTGTGCCGTGGGGCGGGCGAGTTTCGAACTCGGCCGCGGCTTCGACAGCGTGGTCGGCCTCGACTTCTCGGCGCGTTTTTTCCAGCTTGCCGTGCGGATGCGAGACGAAGGGTACCTGCGCTACGCCTTGCCGGAAGAAGGGGAAATTGTCTCCTACCACGAGGCCACCCTCGCCGGGCTCGATCTGGAAGCCGCCCGGGAGAAGGTCCGTTTCTTCCAGGCCGATGCCTGCAACCTTCCTGAAAAGTACACCGGCTACGACCTGATCCTGGCGGCGAACCTCATCGACCGGCTCTACTCGCCGCGCCGGTTCCTGGAACTGATTCACGAACGGCTCAACCCGCAGGGCCTGCTGGTGATCGCCTCTCCCTACACATGGTCCGAGGAATTTACCCCGAAAGGGGATTGGCTGGGCGGCTTCAAGGAGGCGGGCGAGAATGTCACTTCTCTGGAAGGGCTGGAGCGGGTGCTTGCGCCGCACTTCCGCAGACTGGGCGAGCCGCGCGAGGTGCCGCTGGTGATCCGCGAGACCCGGCGCAAATACCAGCACATCATCTCCGAGCTGACCGTATGGGAGCTTAAATGACCTACGATTTCGACACCGTCCACGACCGGCGCGGCACCTCCAGCATCAAGTGGGAGCGGTATCGTCCCGACGTCATCCCGCTGTGGGTGGCCGACATGGATTTCCGTTCGCCGCCCGAGGTGATCGACGCGCTCCAGGCGCGGGTGGAGCACGGTATTTTCGGCTACACCTCCGCGCCGGAGTCGCTGGTGCAGGCGGTGCTGGAATCGGTCCGTTCCGAGTTCGACTGGGAGGTGAAAGAGGAGTGGCTGGTCTGGCTCCCCGGACTGGTTTGCGGGCTGAACGTCACCTGCCGTGCGGTGGGGAACCCGGGGGACCAGGCGCTTACCTTCACCCCGATCTATCCCCCCTTCTTGTCGGCGCCACCCCTGGCCGGTCTCGGGCTGGTAAAGGTCCCGCTCGCGGAATCCGAGGGGCGCTGGGGGATCGACATCGAACTCCTGCAGCAGGCAATCACGCCGCAGACCCGGCTGCTCATGCTTTGCAACCCGCACAACCCGGTCGGCAGGATGTGGACCGAAGCGGAGTTGAGCGCCCTCGCCGCAGTCGCCGCGCAGCACGACCTGGTCATCTGCAGCGACGAGATCCATGCGAGCCTCGTGCTGGAGGAGGGGGGCCGGCATCTGCCGATCGCCATGCTATCCGAAGCGGTGGCCCAGCGGACCATCACCCTGATGGCCCCCAGCAAGACCTACAACATACCGGGGCTGGGCTGCTCGTTGGCGATCATCGCCAACGACACCCTGCGCCGCTCCTTCCGCAAGGCGATGGCGGGGATCGTCCCCCACGTGAACCTGCTCGGCTTCACCGCTGCGGAGGCGTGCTATCGGCACGGCGAGCCGTGGCGGAGGGAACTGCTGGAGTATCTGCGGGGGAACCGGGGCCTGGTGGAGCGGGAAGTGGGGCGGATGCCGGGATTTCGGGTCGCCCGGGTCGAGGCGACCTACCTCGCCTGGATCGACGCCCGTGGCGGTGGGATCGACGACCCCGCGGCCTTTTTCGAGCGGGCCGGGGTCGGGCTCAACGACGGGGCCGAATTCGGCCTTCCCGGCTTCGTGCGGCTCAACTTCGGCTGCCCGCGCAGCACCTTGCAGGAAGCCCTGCACCGGATGGTGCAGTCGGTGAACGGGTAAGTCGGCGTCGCACCCCAGCCGGCTTCGCAACAAAAAAGGCCATTCCTGTCCGAAGGAGTGGCCTTTTACATTTGAGGCAATGCCTAGGTTGTAGGAGCGACATTCCTGTCGCGATTATCGGCCCGACGGGCGCAGCATGCTGCGCCCCTGCCATGAGAGTGGCATAAAGCCCCAGAGCGAAATCCCGAGCCGTCTCGGCAGAGGGCGCCATCCCCGGTGGGAGCGCCCTTCCGGGCGCGATGACACCAAGCGCCCCCCCTATATTTTCCAGACCGCGTCGCGTTTCGTCCCTCCACGCGACCTACGAGGTGTCGCAGTCCCTAGTCGAAGATCCGGTTTTCCTGCTCCTGGACGCGGATGAAGGTGGTGCGCTTGGTGAGCTCACGCAGCGCGGCGGCGCCGACGTAGGTGCAGGCCGACCGCACCCCGCCCAGGATGTCCCGCACCGTATCATCGATCGGCCCGCGGTAGGGGACCTCGACGGTCTTTCCTTCGGAGGCGCGGTAGGCGGCCACTCCGCCGGAATGTTTCTCCATCGCGGTCCGGGAGCTCATTCCATAGAAGACCTTGAATTGCCTCCCGTTCCGTTCCAGGATCTGCCCGCCGCTCTCGTCGTGGCCCGCGAACATCCCGCCCAACATGACGAAATCGGCTCCCCCGCCGAATGCCTTGGCCACGTCCCCCGGGCAGGTGCATCCCCCGTCGGACATGATCCTTCCGCCCAGGCCGTGGGCGGCGTCGGCGCACTCGATCACCGCGGAGAGCTGCGGGTAGCCGACCCCGGCCTTGACCCGGGTGGTGCAGACCGAGCCCGGGCCGATGCCGACCTTCACCACGTCCGCCCCGGAAAGCAGCAGTTCTTCCACCATCTCCCCGGTAACCACGTTCCCGGCAACGATGGTCTTGTCGGTGAACTTCTCGCGCACCTTGTAAACGTGCTCCACGAAGCTCTCCGAATAGCCGTTGGCGACGTCGATGCAGATGAATTGGAGCTGCTCGTGCCGTTCCAGAATCTCCGAGAGCAGCTTGAAGTCGGCATCGGAGGTGCCGGTGCTGACCATGATGAAGGGAAGAATGTCCGGGTGGGAGTTAAGGAAGTCGTCCCATTGCTTGATCGAGTAATGCTTGTGGATTGCGGTCAGCAGGCGGTGGCGCGCCAGCGCCTCGGCCACTTCGAAGGTCCCGGTGGTATCCATGTTGGAGGCGACCACCGGAACCCCGGTCCATTCCCGCTTGCTGTGCATGAAAACGAAGGTCCGCAGCAGGTCGACCTCGGACCGGCTTTTGAGGTTGGACCGTTTGGGCCTGATGAGGACGTCGTTGAAACCAAGCTTCACATCGCTTTCGACAAACATGGATGGTTACCTCATAGCAGTAGGTGATCGAGTATGTAGGGAGGCAGCATCCTGCTCCCATCATTTCTTAATTCATCGGATACTACAGACATAGTATGAGCGCCTTTTACAGTATCTGAAAAATACTTTCCAACAAGCTCGACCCCAGTCCATTCTTGTAGGAGCGACATTCTTGTCGCGATTGAGTTTTTCTGGATAAGCAAGATAGCGTCTTACCCTGTGGGAGCGCCTTTCCAGGCACGATCATCCACAACCGTTGTTACCGCCTCCGGCGGATCGCGCCCGGAAGGGCGCTCCCACAACTTTCCCCCTCGCTCTCAACTCCCGCTTTACCGCACCGATCTCCCTATGCTAGAGTGCCGCGCCAAAAGGGGGAGCGAATGCCTGAGCAGTACCGGATGCGTCGCCAGCGCTGGATTATCTTCGGCATCCTTGCGTTGAGTTACATCCTCGCCTATTTCTATCGAGTCTCCCTTGCGGTCGTTGCCGGCGACATCTCCCGCGAGCTGCATCTCTCCCCGCAGCAGCTGGGCTCCCTTTCCAGCATCCTCTTCTATGTCTATGCGGCGGCCCAGATTCCGCTCGGTCCGCTCATCGACCGGCTGGGGGGGCGGCTGGTGATTGGCTGCTCCGGCCTCCTCACCACCATCGGCGGCATCCTCTTCTCCCAGGCCACAACCATCGCAACGGCTCTGGGCGGCCGCGTACTGATCGGCGTTGGCACCGCCTCGGTGCTCATGGCCACGCTCGCGATCTTCAGCCGCTGGTTTTCCCAGCAGGAATTCGGCAAGGTCTCCGGCCTTATGGTCGCGATCGGCAACGTCGGGAACGTCGCCGGGACTGCACCTCTGGCGCTCGCGGTTGCCGCCATCGGCTGGCGGGATTCCTTCCTGACCATCGGGGTGGTGCAAGGGGTAGCGGCGCTGTTGGTGCTCGCTTTCTTGCGCAATCGCCCGCCGGAAGGCATGCATACCGGTGCGGAGCACGATGATGCCGGGCCGGAGGAGATGCTCCGAGCCTGGAAAACGATATTCACCACCTTGGATTTCTGGCTGGTCGGACTTGCAGCTTTTGCATGGTATGGGGCGTACTTGGCGCTGCAGGCTCTGTGGGGCGGGCCGTACTTGATGGAGGTGCTGAAGTATTCGCGGGTGGAAACGGGGCGGATGCTGATGGCCACCTCGGTGGGGTTCATCACCGGCAGCCTGATGATCGACAGCATCGCCCGAAAGGTGCTGTATTCCTATCGGAAAACGCTCCGTTACGGGCAGATCGGTCTCTTCGCATTGATGCTGAACTTCCTGGGAATGGCGGAGCGGCTGCCGGTCGGCGTGCTCTTGGTGCTCTTCTTCCTGATCGGGATCTGCGTATCGAGCGGGGTGATGATCTATCCGATCGTGAGGGGATTGTTTTCGGTGCGGATCGTGGGGACGGCGCTGACGTCGCTGAATTTCTTCGTGTTGATGGGGGCGGCGACCGCGCAGCAGGTGATGGGGGAGATAATCGGGGCGGTTCGGAAGCTGACGCCGGGGGATGCCGCCGCGGCGTTCCATGCCGGATTCAAATTCCCGATCGGCTGCCTGGCGGTGGCGATTGTGCTGTTCTTCTTTTCGAGGGGCGACGAGCCGGTTACCAAACCCCATCCTCACCCTGTCCCTCCCCTTGAAGGGGAGGGGACGTGAGGTCGGCTTCCCACTGCTAGGATGCGGCCTGGTAACGGAGGGATTTCCTCCGGGGCCGTAGGGCGCAGCATGCTGAGCCCAGATCGTTTCCCTCACCCTCGCCCGTAGCAACCCCGCGCTCTTGCGCGCAACCCCGGCGGGCTAGGGGGGAACGGGTTTTGGGTTGTGGATGGTCAACTGTCCATTGTCTATTGAACCTACAGCTCTCCGAACTCCTTTTCGAACGCCTCCAGGGTTTTCGCCCGTTTGAGCTGCTTGAGCTCACGGTCCATTTCCGGATCTTCTACATTGGCGACGACCCCTTTCATCTTGCATAAGACCTGCATGTCTCCGCAGAAGAGCTTCCGGCAGCCCGGGAGCAACCGTTCCAGGTACTGCTTCAGCATCGCCTTGCGCTCGACCAGGTCCGGCTCCACCGTCGCCTTCCCCCGCAGCCGTTCAAAGAGCATCGGCTCGCCGATCGCCCCCCGTCCGATCATCAACCCCGCCGCCTGGGTCCGTTGCAGCACTTCCAGCCCGTGTTTGGCGCTTCTGACGTCGCCGTTGGCGATGACCGGGAGGTTGGTCTGCCGCACCACTTCTGCGGTGATGCCATGGTCCGCGCTCCCGTTGTACGCCTGCTTCACGGTGCGCGGGTGCAGCACGATGAAATCGACCCCCGATTTCTCGAAGAGGGGGAGCAGGGAAAAAACCTGGGAAGGATCGTCGTAACCGGCCCGCAGCTTCACCGAGAAGGTCCCGGTGACCGCCTGCCGCAACGCGGGGATGATCTCTTCCAGGAGATCGGGGCGCTTCAGCATCCCTCCGCCGGTGAGCCCGCTGGTCATCCTCCCGTAGGGGCAACCCATGTTGAGGTTCAGGTGCACCGCCCCCGCCCGCTGGGCGATCTCCGCGGCGCTCACCAGCGCTTCCTTCCCGTGCCCGATGAGCTGGACGACGAGCGGCACGCCATCCTCAACCGCCGCGATTTCCTTGAGGTCCACCGGCGAAAGGCGCTTCTTTGCCGCCACCGGATTCACCCGCATGAACTCGGTGAAGACGACGTCGGGTCTGACCCATGAGATGAAGGTGGCGCGGAGGGCGCGATTGGTGAGCCCCTGCATCGGGGCGAGCATCAGCGGGGTTTCTCCCGACGGCCAGGGGAGGGGGGTGCTGCGCAGGCGATTCGGTTGGTTCATTACGGTCCCACAAATAACGCGAGGCGGCCGAAAGGCCGCCTCTAGGATTCATTTTCCAGGTGTCGCTGTCCAAGGGTGCTGCACCCTGAACTACACGATCTCCACCAGCTCGAAGGTGTAGGTGATGTCTTCGCCGGCCAGCGGGTGGTTGGCGTCGACGGTGATGGAATCTTCGTTTACTTCGACCACGGTCACCTCGACCGGCTCGTCGTCTTCTCCGGTCAGTTCCAGCTCCATCCCGACTTCCGGGACCAGGTCGCCGGTCAGCTGGGAGCGGAGGATGGTGAAGACTTCCTCCTCGTCGTACTCACCGAAAGCGTCTTCGGCGGGAATGACGACGGTTTTCGACTCGCCGGGAGCCATGCCGATGAGTGCCTCTTCGATCTGGGGGAAGAACTCCTCCTCGCCTATGGTGAATTCCAGCGGGCCATGCTCGCAGCCGCAATCGTCCTCACACCCGTCGTCGCAGCAGTCGCCGTGGTCGTGGCCGTCCGTCGTATCGAATACCGAGCCGTCTTCCAAAGTACCGGTGTAATTGATCCGGACCTTATCCCCTTTTTTTGCAGTTGCCATGTGCTAGTTCCTTCTTTTTGAAATGTTTTACCGATGGGTGGAATGGTACGTGTGACCGTCGCCGGAGTCCAGCAAAATCTGCGTTACGAAATGTATACGCGCTACCGGGCCAGCCACTCTTTCATCAGCTTTTTAGCGGCGAAGTTGTAGCACTGGAAGTAGCTGAGGATGGTCAGGATGAAGCTGAAGAAGACGATGCTGAGGATGACCGGCTCGTTAGGCATCCGGTACATGAAGATGATGTAGAAGACCACGATGAACGCTTTTACCACGTCGGCGAAGCGCGCCTTCTTGGTCAGCTTGTTCAGCTCCTCGGCGCTAATGTCCGAGGCGCTGGCTGCGAGGTCACGGTTCGCCTCGGCAAGGGCGAACCGGCGGATCGGGTAGAAGAAGAGGAGCTGAAGCACGAAAGAGATGAGCACCGCATTCATGAAGTTGGAGCCCCGCCCGATCGCCTGCAGTTTGGCCTGGAAAACGACCCCCATATAACCGAGCAGCAGCACCAGCAGTATCTGGACCACCGAATAGATCTTGATCGTATTCGCTATCTTCTTGAAGTTGTGACTCACGGGCATGCGCTCTCCTGTTTGGTTATGGTGTCTGCCCGGCTCCAGGGCGCTGACAACATAGCAAAATAAACGGACATGTACAATTACAAACCCCGTTTGTTACTCTCCCTGCGCTCTTGATGCAGCTTGCCCGGGCGACTTTGCCGGGGAACCGGCACCGAAGCATTAAAAAGCATGCGCGCGACCTCGGTTCTTTGCTATAGTGAGCCCCTTCGAACCGAAGTAGCTGAAAGGAGTGGTGGATGGAGATCATGCTGAATGAGACGGAGGTTCGGGTTCTTGGCTCCCTGATCGAGAAGGAGCTGACGACTCCGGAGTATTATCCGCTTTCCCTGAATGCGCTGGTGAACGCCTGCAACCAGAAGTCAAACCGCGATCCGGTGCTGAACCTGGACGAGGCTGAGGTCATGAAGGCCCTCGACTCGCTCCGTTTCAAGCAGCTGGCGATCCTCTCCGGGGCCGGTGGGCGTGTTTCGAAATACCGGCACGCCCTGGTGGAGAAATTCCGCTTCGGACCGGCGGAACTGGCCGTTTTGTGCGAGCTTCTGGTCCGGGGGCCCCAGACCGTTGGCGAGCTGCGCACCCGCTGTGAGCGCATGGCTCCCTTCCCCGACCTCGCGGCGGTGGAGGCGGTTCTGGACGAGTTGGCCGAACGAACCCCGCCGCTGGTGACCAAACTGCCGCGGCAGCCGGGGCGCAAGGAATCGCGCTACTGTCATCTCTTCTCCGGGGAACCGGATCTGGAGGCGCTGGATGCGGCCGCTTCGGCCGAGGCGCCGCGCCCGCGAAGCGATGAGGAAATCGCGCAGCTGGAGGCCGAGGTGGCGCAACTGCGCCAGGAGATGGCCGAGCTGCGCCAGCTGGTGGCGGATTTCCGGAAGGAATTCGAATAGAAAACCTGCACACGGATTAACGCGGGGAGTGGCGGATGACATCGGGTTCGATCTGGGGGCGATCCGTCGGTTTTCGCCGTTAGCCGTGTGGGATAGCAAAGGAGAGTTATGAAGGTTTCCCAGGAAGAGCTGGCCAAGCAGATTGACGTTACCGACTGGTTTACCCTCCGGGCGCACCTGGAACGCGGGGGGCTGATCCTGGTGGATCGGATGCTGAATCTCACCGAGGTGGGCTTTGCCGTCGCCTCGGACGACGTACAGCTGATCGAGCGCTGGATCGCCTCCGGCATGGTGGGCAAACCGACCGCGGCACAGATCGAGACTTGGGACCTGGAGCGCACCAGAGCTTTCGCCTGCCTGATCACCTCCCCTTATGTCCTGATCCAGGAGGCTCCCACCGAGAACGAGTAGCAAGGAGGGTTGCATGCAAGAGGAACAAGTTCCGCCATCCTGTTCGCGCTGCAGCGCGGTCTGGCAGAAAAACGGCACCACCAACTGCTGGAGCGGGGACCCGGAAACGGCACCGCCCCGGCCCGGCAACTGCCCCGCCGGCAGTTTCACCGAGATCGTCGAGGACGCCTTCGAGGTCATGAAGGGGGAAAACGAGGACGCCAAGATCGCCTTCGTCGCGGCACGGGTGGAAGGGCTCTGCTATCAGCCGGTCCCGGGGACCGACACCATCAACGCCCGGTGGACCCGCGTCGAGGACACCATCGCCTTCGCGCGGCTGATGGGGTATGAGAAGATCGGCATCGCAAGCTGCATCGGACTGCTCGACGAGTGCGAACGCCTGGTGGCGATCCTGAAGGCCCAGGGGCTGACGCCGCTGAGCGTCTGCTGCAAGGCGGGGAGCTTCGACAAGATGGAGCTGGGACTTGCCGAAAGCGACAAGGTCCGTCCCGGAACCTTCGAGCCGGCCTGCAACCCGATCGCCCAGGCGGAGATCTGCAACGAGCTCAAGACCGACATGAACATCATCCTCGGGCTGTGCGTCGGGCACGACATGCTGTTCAACAAGCACTCCAAGGCGCCGGTCACCACCTTGGTGGTCAAGGACCGGGTCACCGGCCACAACCCCGCCGCCGTCCTCTACGGGCAGAACTTCTATTACAAGCGGCTGCAGAAGGGGCCGATGAAGATCGAGTAGCGCACAACCTGATCGGGTCCGTTTCTTATGCCGGGTGCGAGGTTCCTGATCTCCAATATCCAGATAACCCTTCCGCAGCTGCCCGACCCTGTGGGCAACAAAGGTATCAAAAAAAGGCGGTGGCCCACAAAAGCCACCGCCTCTTTTTTTAGCGTTTCCGGCTCTATTTCAGCCGCTTCTCGCGGCGCAGCCGATCGGCGTCGTCCTGGATTCGGGCCGCGGCCTCTTTCATCTTGGCCCACCCGTACCATTGCATGTAATCGGGGTTGCTGTGGAAGGCGCCCTGGAAGGCGCGCTGCCGGTATTCCAGGAACATCAGGTAGAGCTCCTGTTCCGCGCTGCTCTTGGCCTCGTAGAACTGAAGCAGGTCCGGAGCGTACTTCCACCCTTCCGGTTTTTTCAGGAGACCCTCGTCGTAGAGCGCCTTGACCGTCCGGATCGACTCCGCGAAGATCCGGTCGGCATCCCGGATCACCTCGTCGCCGATGTTGAGGTTGGCCTGAGCGAAACTCTTCGAGTGGCACGCGGAACAGGCGGTCAGCATCTTCTCCCGGTCCCGGTCGAACTCCTCCTTGGTCAGCCTGGCTAACCTTGCCTTTTGGATGGCCTCGAACCGTTCGGTAGGTTTGCCATTGTCATCGAGTACTCCAATCGCTTTCAGGATCGTGACCCGGTCGAAGAGCCAATCGCCGTCCTCCTCGGGCATGCGCAAGGCGAGAAAGCCCCAGGCGGTTTCGACCGCGTGGGAGCCGTCCGGCATGTGGCAGGTCTGGCAGACGGGGGCGCGGCCGGTGGTCGGCTCGATGGCCCAGATCGTGCCGTGCTTGGAGGTCTGCCACATCTCCCACTGCGGGTGATCGAATCCCATGTGGCAGGTCTGGCAGGCGCGCGGGTCTCGGGCCTCGGCAACCGAGAAGGAGTGGCGGGTGTGGCACGAGTCGCAGGCGCCGGACCCGTACCGTTTCAGGTCGGCAGCCGGCTTCTCGCCGACCTTGTGGCAGGCAGAGCACCCTTTCATTCCGCCGCCGCCAATGTAGGTGGGCTGGTGGGTGATCATCGGCATCGCCTTCATGGCAAGCCAGGCCGCCGAGTGCTTTCCTTTCCGGTACTGGGCAACCCGCTCCGGATGGCATTTGGCGCAGGTTTCCGGAGTCGGCAGGGTAGCCTTGGCGGCGTCGTTTGCGGACTTGTGCGCTAAGCCGTGACAGGAGGAGCAGTCCAGTTTCTTCCCCATTTTTCCGGAGAGGAACTGTTTGACGATGCCGGGGGTCACCTTTTCATGGCAGGAAATGCATTCGGACTTGGTTGGTTTGGCAGCGGACTGGGCCGAGTAAGCGGTGGGGGACAGCAAAGTGGCAGTGGCCAGGGCAACAAGCAGGGAAAATCTGTTTCTCACTAATGCCTCCTTCATTATCTGATGGCTCCAGGACCGATGGAACCGGTTGTATAGGCGCTGATACAGGCATTAAAGACTAGCTGAGGAGAGGGAACTGTCAAAGACGCGCGGGAAATAAGGGTGACCGTAGCAACTAGGCCGGGGCGGGGGAGGCTTTGAGTACCGCTTCGGGGGTATGAACCGCACCGGTGCGGGAAAGGACGCTGGAGTAGAGAACGAAGCTTTCCACGTTGAAGGGGGGACAGCAAAACTGGCGGTGTTCGGCTTCGAGGGATTCTGTTGCCGACGCAGGAGTACCGTGCAGGCGGGCCAGGGTGACATGCGGCGAGAAGCGGCGTTCTTCCGGTGGAAATCCTGCTTCAGCGAGGGCGCCCTGGATATTTTCGTAGAGCTGGAGCAGGGGAGGGGAGGGGTCGATTCCAACCCAGATGACGCGGGGGTACTTTCCGGGGGGGAAGTGGCCGACGCCGCGCAGCACGAGGGGGAATGGGGCAAAGACGACCCGCTCCAGGCACTGCTTGATTATCGGTACTTCCTTCGCGTCGACCTCCCCGAGAAAGCGCAGGGTCAGGTGAATCTGTTCGGCTGGGACCCACCGCGCGCCGGGCAGCTGCGTGAAAATACCGGCTACCGCTTCTTTTAGCTCCCGGGGAAGATCGACCGCCACAAACAATCGGGTCATCTTTGACTCCAGTTTAGGCAACAATTTCGGTTTTTATTACTCACAGACGCTGCACAAAAAAAGTTGACTAACGAAAAATCAAATGTTAAAGAGTCTATCTTTCGTGAAAGCAAAGTAAAGGCACCTCTCATGCTCGATGCACGTTATCTCCGCGAAAATCTGGAAGCTGTAGAGGCCCGGCTGAAAAGCCGCGGCGAAGGGGTCGATCTATCCGGCTTCCGGCAGCTGGACGAGCGTCGTCGGGAACTGCTCCAGCAGAGCGAGTCGCTCAAAGCACTGCGCAACAAGGTGACTGAGGAAATCAGCCGCCTGAAAGATAAAAGCCAGGCCGAAGGTCAGAAAGCCCAGATGCGGGAAGTTTCCCAGCAGATCAAGGGGCTGGACGAGTCGCTGCGCCAGGTCGAGGAGGAGCTGCAGAATTTCCTCCTGACCGTCCCCAACATCCCGAATCCGACCACCCCGGTCGGCAGGAGTGAAGCGGACAACGTCGTGGCTCGCACCTGGGGCGAGCCGGGCAACTACAGTTTCGCGCCGAAACCCCACTGGGAGATCGGCGAAGAGTTGGGAATCCTGGACTTCGAGCGGGGGGCGAAGCTCACCGGGGCGCGCTTCACCCTGTACAAGGGACAGGGCGCTCGGCTGGAGCGGGCTCTCATTAACTTCATGCTCGACCTCCACACCCAAGAGCACAATTATATTGAAATGCTTCCTCCCTTTATGGTAAACAGGGAAAGCATGACCGGGACCGGACAGCTCCCGAAGTTTGAGGATGATCTCTTCCACCTGGAAGGGGTCGATTACTTCCTCATCCCGACCGCTGAAGTCCCGATCACCAACATACACCGCTCGGAGATCCTGAAGGGATCGGATCTGCCGATCTCCTACGTCGCCTACACTCCGTGCTTCCGAAAGGAAGCGGGGTCCTACGGCAAGGACACGCGGGGGCTGATTCGTCAGCACCAGTTCAACAAGGTCGAGCTGGTCAAGTTCACCTCCCCCGAGACTTCCTATCAAGAGCTGGAGAAGCTGTTGGGCAATGCCGAGGAAGTGCTGCGGCGGCTCAACATCCCGTACCGGGTGGTGGAGCTTTGCACCGGTGACATCGGTTTCTCCTCCGCCAAGACCTTCGACATCGAGGTCTGGCTCCCGGGGCAGAATTGTTATCGTGAAATCTCCTCGTGCAGTAACTTCGAGGATTTTCAGGCCCGCCGCGCGGGCATTCGTTTCCGGCCGGACGAAAAGGCCAAGCCGGAATACGTACATACCCTCAACGGATCGGGCCTCGCAGTGGGCAGGACCGTCGTGGCGGTGCTGGAAAACTACCAGCAGGCTGACGGCACGGTGCTGGTACCGGAAGCGCTCCGGCCTTACATGGGAGGGGTCGAGAAGATCGGCTAGGCTCTTGGAGGAATGGCCGAGTGGTTTAAGGCGGCGGTCTTGAAAACCGTTGAACGAAAGTTCCGTGGGTTCGAATCCTACTTCCTCCGCCATTAGATAGCAGGACTCAGCAGGACACCCGAGGAGAGATGGCCGAGTAGGTCGAAGGCGCTCGCCTGCTAAGCGAGTATACTGGGAAACCGGTATCGAGGGTTCGAATCCCTCTCTCTCCGCCACTTTTTGCTACTCACTTTCCTTTCCGGGCAACCGGAGAGGGGTTAGACCGGACAAAAACTTTGCTTTTCGTGAAACGGCTGTTGAACCTGCTGGTTGTCCTTGCCGCGGCGCTTGCCGTCGCTGGATGCAACGAGCCGAAGAAGCCCGAGCCCAAGCAACAACCTCAGGTAGTCAAAAAAGAATCGACCGTGGTTGTACCTCCCGCCGTAAAAGGGAAGTGGAAGGCGGTCAAGATCGAGATCACCGACAAGATCTCCAAAAAGAGTACCGTTCTGACGGTTGGGATCGGCTCCAAGGAGAAGATCCCGGGATCGGATCTCACCATCGAGGTGGAAAACTTCCTCCCGCACTTCGTGATGGAAGGAACCACCCTCACCTCGGAATCGAACGATCTCAAGAACCCGGCGGTGCAGATGCGCATCAGCCAAGGGGGAAAAGAGATCTACAAGGGGTGGCTGTTCAAGCTTTTCCCGACGATTCACGCGTTTCAGCATCCTCAGTACGGATTTGCCCTGGTCGGATACATTCCGGCCTGAAAAAGCCAAAAATCAAGATGCAGGGCTTGACTTGATACCCTCACTTGTTGTACTATCTGTTTTCTTCAGTCAGCAAAGACTGGATAAAGATTTGCCTTAGTTAACGGTAGTTTGCGCCCGTAGCTCAGCTGGATAGAGCACAAGACTACGAATCTTGGGGTCGGGCGTTCGAATCGCTCCGGGCGCGCCAATTACCAAAACAAAGCGAAAAGAAAGGCCCTTCCCCGCAAGATGGAAGGGCCTCTTTTTTTATTCTGGGCCGGATTCCTCCGCCGGCCAGGTCGCATCCTTTCGACCGGTCCCACCACCACCGCCCGCTCTCTGCGGGCTCTCCGCCCGTTTCTCCCGCACCACAAACCACCATCAGCTCCCAAAACCATGCCTCCGGCGCATTGCATTCTAAAGTTGTTATGTTAGCTTCCTCTAATTGTTTCTGCGGCCAGGGATCCAACCTACCCCAATGAAGGAGGATGAGAATGGAGGCAACCCAGACTCGCCCGATGGGCGGGAAGCAGAAGGAAATCAATGTCGGGCGCACCGAACGGAATGCGTCCATGGTCGGCGGGGCGGCCCTCGCCCTTTCCGGGCTCACCACTATCGCCAAAAGGCGTCTTCTCCCGGGGCTGGCGATGATGGCGGCCGGCGGGATGCTGATGTACCGCGGCAAAACCGGGCACTGCGACATCTACGAATCAATCGGGCTCGATACGGGAGGTTCCGAGGATCACGGCCTCACCGTGGAGAAGTTTTTGACGGTGAACCGGTTGCCCCAGGATGTCTACGAGTTTTGGCGCCACTTGGAGAACCTGCCCAGCTTCATGCGCCATCTCGCGAGCGTGGAGGTCACCGGGGAAAGGACGTCGCACTGGAAGGCGGCCGGACCGGGAGGTATCTCGGTGGAGTGGGATGCGGAAATCGTCGAGGATTATCCGGGCCAGCTGATTCAGTGGCATTCGGTAGGGGATGCGGAGATCCCGAACGAGGGGTTAGTCGAGTTTCGGGAGGCGCCCGGCGGTCGCGGCACCGAGGTGAAGGTGACGATCCGCTACTACCCGCCGGGCGGGGCGGCAGGAAAAATCGCGGCCAAGGTGGCGCATGCCCTCAACGCAATGGAGATCGAAGAAGACCTGAAGCGGCTCAAGCAGATCCTCGAGACGGGAGAGACCGCGACCGCGGCACGGAGTAACGGGCACCACTAGCGGCGCCACAAAGCAGCAATCCTGAATCATTCTCGGGTCCTCAGCGCACTCTGCGGTGCGCCATGAGCAATATGCAAAGGAGGAGCTATGAAGGCGGTATGCTGGCACGGCAAGCACGATATCAGGGTCGACAAGGTCTCCGACCCCGAGATCGTCAACCCGCGGGACGTCATCGTAAAGGTCGCCTTGACCGGGATCTGCGGCTCGGACCTCCACCTCTACAACGGGAAGATTCCGACCATGAAGCCGGGCGACATCCTGGGCCACGAATTCGTCGGCGAGATCGTGGAACTCGGCTCGGCAGTGACCAACCTGCAGCGCGGAGACCGGGTGGTCGTCCCGTTCCCGATCTCTTGCGGCGACTGCTGGTACTGCAAACAGGGGCTGTGGTCGCTGTGCGACAACTCCAACCCCAACTCGTTCCTGCTGGAAAAGATGTACGGCGACACCGGCGCGGGGATCTACGGCTACTCCCACCTCTATGGCGGGTATTCCGGAGGGCAGGCGGAGTACGTCCGGGTCCCCTACGCCGACGTGGGGCTGGTAAAGATCCTGCCCGAGCTGTCCTACGAGCAGGTCCTCTTCCTGACCGACATCTTCCCGACCGGTTACCAGGCTGCCGAGAACTGCAGCATCAAGCCGGGTGACACCGTGGCGGTCTGGGGGTGCGGACCGGTTGGGTTGATGGCCATGAAGAGTGCTACGCAGCTTGGCGCAGCCAACGTGATCGGCATCGACCGTTTTCCGGACCGGCTGGAAAAGGCGCGCGCCAACTGCAATGCCGAGGTCATCAACTACGAGCAGGCCGATGTCGCGGAGACCTTGCACAACCTCACCGGCGGTCGGGGTCCCGACGCCTGCATCGATGCGGTGGGCATGGAAGCCCAAGGGACCGGGCTTGAGGCGGCCTACGACAACGTGAAGCAGACCCTGAGGCTGGAAAACGAGCGCCCGATCGCCTTGCGGCAACTGATCCGGGCCTGCCGCAAGGGTGGAACCATCTCCATCCCCGGCGTCTATTCCGGTTTCGTCGACAAGATGCCGATGGGGGCGGTCTTTGCCAAAGGGCTCACCATCAAGACCGGACAGACCCACGTCCACCGCTACGTGCGCCACCTGATGCAACTCATCCAGCTGGGCGAGATCGACACCACCTTCATCATCACGCACCGGATGGCACTGGAGGAGGCGCCGGGAGGTTATCGCCTGTTCAACGAGAAAAGAGACGGCTGCATCAAGATCGTTTTGAACCCGAAGCTGCAGGCGGGTGCCTCGGCTTAAGGGAAGCGGGAGCGGGGACGCTCCGAAAGGAGGAGACCATGGCACAGCAACTTTTCGAACTGCTGAAAAAAGACCACCGCCAAGCCGAAAAACTGATGACCCAGATCGACAGCGGGTCGGAGGAGGATCGCGAAGAGCTCTTCGTAACCCTGCAGGACGCGCTGGAAAAGCACATGGCAATGGAGGAGAAGCACTTCTACCCGCAGCTCAAGAAGATCAAGGAGATGAAGGACCTGGTCGAAGACGCCCTGGAGGAACACGAGAAGGCAAAGAACTTCCTTTCGCAGCTCGAGGAGATGGATGTCGATGATGACGAATGGATCTCCACCTTCCAGGAGATGCGGGAAGGGATACTGCACCACGTCCAGGACGAGGAAAAGAAGGTATTCCCACGCTGCAGCGACTTCATGAACCAGCAACAGCTCCAGGAGATTGCGGATAAGTGCCTGCAGATGAAGGAAGGGACCATTCCACAGGCCTCCAAGGGGGGCGGCGGTAAAGGGAAGAAGTAACCGAGGCTGAGGCGGGGAGAAAAACCACGTCGCGGCAGCAGTGGAAAGGCGCGGACTAGGTGAAACGGTCGGCGCCTTTTTGCGTCAGCGTGGTGTAAAATCCGGCCCCACCGAGGTGCGATGGAGCTTGCGCCACGACGGCCGTATCAAGCAAAGAGCGGTTCGTTGAACAAAAGCGCCCGATAGGCAAGCACGTACAGGGCGGCATTCCAGGACTGGCGCGCCATCCCCATCGGGACGCCGGTTTTGCCGTGAAACCATTCGTTGAATTCCCACTGGTTGACCTGGCACGCCTGGGCCAGTTTTACCAGTTCGCTCCAGGCGAGCCGCTCCTTGCCGAGCTTCGCGAGCAGCAGGATCCAGAACCCGCCGACAAAGGGCCAGATGCCCCCATTGTGATACTGCCACGGGAGGTTTTGGCGGTGCCGCTGCATGTACTGGCGCCACAGGGGGGAATTGGGCGCGATGGGTTCGCCGACGACGCGGATCGGATACGGTTCGTTCGCCTTCATGGCAACGAGCCGCTGGACTGCGGCCTCGGCGCAGGAGGGGGGCGCCACCCCGGTAAGATAGGCGAGGATGTTGCCGAAGATATCGAGTTCCTCGCCCCAGACGGAGAGGTTGACGAAACTCAGAAAAAAGGGGGTCGGTTTGCAGCGCTTGCGGACGAAATGGCGAAAAAGGCGGAGCCGCGGCTGGTCCGGGACGGTGTTGCCGAATGGGGCCAGGAGCAGGTTTGCAAAGGAGCGCGTTTGGGCGGCGGCGGGGAGCTCGTAGAGACGTTTGGTCCAGTACCAGAGCGCATTGGTGTAGAGGACGAAGCCGGACCGCGGCATGATATCGGCCCAATCGCTCGCTTCGTTTTGCTGCAGCAGATGCCAGACCTGGTGCTCCTGGCACTCGAGCCAGCGCAGGGCCTGGGCAATCCGTTCGGAAAGGAGCGGGGACAGGGGAGGCTCTCCCGACTTCTGATCGTACACCTTCAAGGCGATCAACCACCAGAGGGTGGCGTCGATACAGCCGGCATACCAGAAGTCCACCTCGGGGAGTTGGGGCTTTACCAGTTTCGGGATCTGTCCGTTGCGCGCCTGGTGGTTGGCCAGCGTGAGGAGCCCGTTTCTGGCATGCCGGAGCAGGTCGGAGCGACCGGTGGCCGCCATCCCGATGGCGCAGATGGAGGCATCGCGGCCGAAAATACTGGCATAACCACGCCTGACCGCGGCATCGTGCGGGGTCGCGGCGAGAATGCCTTCGGGGGTGGAGTTTTCCAGCAAAACTGTTTGCGCCTGTTGGTAACACTCGTCGACCAAATCCCTGTCAGTCATAGCCGCCTCTGTTGGATCTACCGAGCGAAAGAGAGTTGTTGGGCTGGAAGCGTTAATGATATATTAATGGTGACTCATTTGGCAACTTCTCTATCTTTTCTGCATCTAGAAAGGGAAGGGAAAGGAGGCAACCATGGAAGCTGAAGAGGGCAAAAGAGTGAGAATCAGCTTTATCTGCAAACTTGAGGACGGAACCATTTACGATATCGCCGACGCAGACACGCTGGAATTCGTGGTGGGGCAGGGGAATACGCTGCCCACATTGGAAATGGGGGTCCTGGGGATGAAGCCGGGCGATCATCGGGTAATCCGTGTCGCTGCCTCGGAGGCGGAGGAGTACCCCTTCGACGAGGACGAGGCGCCGACCGACAGCCATTTTTCCGCGGGAGCCCGGGGCCCGAGCTTCGGTTACGATTTCGGTCCGGAAGACGGAGGCGATGTTTACCTGACCATGCCGGCGGCACCCACCCGGCCGCTGCAGGTGCGGCGCAAGGTAGCCTCGGACCTGTACTTCGATGTCGAGATGATCTCCGTGGAGGAGGCCGAACTCGAATTGGGAGAGTAGGTGACTTGCCTGGTTCGCTAAGGAGAGCCGCAATGACCGGTAAAGTGAAAGCGGGTATCGCAGGGCTCGCCGCGGCAACTGCCTTAGTCGGGCTGGCCGTCTGGGAAATCCCCGGGACGGATTACATTAGGATAAATTGATAAAGAATGCCGGTGTGCTAGCCTTCTAGTAAAGCCAAGGGAGGAGCACCATATGAACAGAGACGAGATCCTAAGCCAACTCGAGAAGTTGATTCAGCTCGACGTCGATGCTACCCATGCCTATGAACAGGCCATCAAGAACGTCAAAGAACAGATGATCAAGGACAAGCTCATTCTGTTCCAGGCTGATCACCGGAGACACGTGGATACCCTCTCCGCGAAAGTCGTGGAGCTGGGTGGAAAACCGCCGGAGTTCACCTCGGACTTCAAAGGGTTCTTCATCACCGGTTTTACCGCGCTGCGGAGCCTGACCGGGACCAAAGGTGCCCTGGAAGCGATGGAAAGTAACGAAAAAGTGACCACCACGAAGTACGAGGACGCCATGAAGCTCCAGTGGCCGGCGGACATCATCACCATCATTCAAACCAACCTGGCCGATGAGCGTCGGCACCTCTCCTTCGTTCGGGAGGCTCTTTCCACGTTGAAAGCCTAGTCGGGAAAAGCAACGGAGCGGGTTCGGGCCGGGCAGGAGAGGAACCGAACCGCAGATACCGGCTGTATCGCAACCGTAACGGCTCTTGGTTCGCCAAGAGCCGCTTCGCGTTTCGGGGTGAAGCGGCGCGATGAGATGAAAACCGCAACAACCATGGTGCACGACAAAAAAGGCCCAAGCCATTTCGGCTTGGGCCTTTTTCTTCAGGACAACGCTGCGCCGTTATTTGTGCTGCTGATGTTGGGAGCTCCCGCGGGATTCGCGAGCCTGGGTCGATTGTTTTTTGCCGTGCTCCGGCTCTTTACCGTAGGCTTTCATTACATCGGCCATGCTCTCGAATTCGCGCTGTTCCATCTTCTGGATTTCGTCGATCACCGATTTTTCCGCCTTGTTTTGCTGGGCATGCTTGACCAGATCGTCTTTCTTGGCGGGAAAGTCGATGCCTTTGAGGAACCTGCTGACGTTAGCAGGAGAGTGACCAGTGCCTCTTCCGGCTGTAGTTGCCATGGTTGCTGCCTCCTTCTAGTTTCTCGAGTGATACTACGGTATTAATTCTATATTATTTGAAAAAATTTACAATAATCGCGAGGTTGCAGCGACGAGAACCATGACTGCCGCCCCGATTACAAACCAGGTGACGTAATCGCCGATGTACCCGCTGTGGATGCGTCTGAGCGTCCAGAGCACCGGGCGCAGCAGGCTTTTCAGTCTCCTGAGCAGGACATCCGGAAGAGGAAGGCCGAAAAGCGCGGCTGCGGCGAGAACGACGGCCAAACCAGCCGGAAGAACGCCTTTGATGAGATCGGCCCTTTTGGGAAGCGGGGCCGGAACCAGCAGGGCAAATTTCCCGTCCAGGACGAGGGCCTGGTAGCCGCGCTGGTCGCAGACCCGCGCCGCGGCCTGAAGGCTCTTTTCCGGCAGTGAGGGGAGCAGCCCGACGGCCAGGGCGAGAAGCACCAAGAGCAGCAGGGGGAGCAGCATCATGAGCGGGGTCCGGTGCTCCTTCCCGCTCGTTTCACGCGACTCGTGATCTCCCTTGGCCGGCGCGGGTGCGGAGAGGCAGTTTGGGGTGCCGATTCCGTAGAAGACGGTGAGACCGGAGCGCAACACGGCAGCCCCGGTCAAAGACGAAGCCACCAGGAAAATGGGGGCGATAAAATGCAGTCCGAGTTCGGCCGCCCGCGCCTCGATCATCGCCTTGCCGGCAAAGGTCCCGAACGGCGGAAGCCCGGCCAGGGCCAGCGCCTGCAGACAGAAAACCGCGCCGACCAATTTGAGTCGCGTCCCGGCGCCGCGCAGCGTTTCCTCGTCCACCGAGTGGAAGTGATAAAGGATGATTCCGGACGAGATGAAAAGCCCTCCCTTGATCAGGCCGTGTCCGGCGAGGTAGATGAGACAACCGCCCAGCGAAACCGGGTCGAAAAGGGCGATGGCGCTCAGCATCAGACCGCTGTGACTCACCGTGGAATAGGCAAGCAACCTTTTCAGGTGGCGTTGCAGAAAGGCCATTATCCCCCCGACCAGGGCGGTGGTGAGCCCGGCGGCGAGGAGGAGGGTCTGGGCGGTACCGCCTGGGATCGAGCCGCTGAAGATGGTCCAGTAGATCCGCGCCACCGCGTAGAGCCCAAGCTCGACCATGATCCCCGAGAAGAGGACCGAAGCCGGCGTCGGGGCAACGGCGTGGGCATCGGGAAGCCAGAAATGAAAAGGAACGACCGCAGCTTTCACCAGAAAGCCGATCGCCAACAACATGAAGGCACACGCCACGGCGGCATCGACTGGTCGCTCGGCAACCCGGGCCCCCACCCAGGCGAGGTTCAGCCCGCCGGTCCGCGAGTAGAGAATTCCGATGCCGAGCAGGACCATGAATGCGCCGATGCTGTTCATCACCGAGAAGTTCAGCCCCCCTTCCAAGGGGCCGGTGTCCTCGATGCGGTAGCCGGTCAGGGCGTAGGCGGCGACCCCCATCAGTTCGAAGAACACGAACATGTTGAAGAGATCGCCGGTCAGGCAGAACCCCCCCATGGAGGCGAGAAAGAGGAGCATCAGCGAGTGGTAGAAGGTGCCGATGGCCTTGAAGTAGTGCCAGGAAAACATGAGCCCGCACAGAGTGAGAACCGCGGCGAGCAGGGCCAAGGCGGCACCGGCGGGGTCGATGGCGAAAGCGATGCCGAGCGCAAACCCACCGACCGGGTGCCAATCGCCGAACCAGTAAACGAGGGTGGCGGAGGAGCAACGCAACAGCAGCTCGAGATCGCAGGCGATGACGGCAAGGGTGATGGCAACGGTGGCAAGGTCGAGCCGCCGATGGCGCTGGTGAAACTTCTCGAGCAGGGCAACCAGCGCGGCGCCGATCAACGGGAGTAACACGGGGAGGGGCGCGAAGGGATCCACGGTCAGCCTCGCATCGGAGGTGCGGAGCGCGGGTCGGAGGTGCCGTGTTTCTTGTGCGCCTGCAGGGCAAAGACCAGGATGAGCGCGGAGACGGTGGCGCCGACAACGATGTCGGTAAGCGCCAGGGACTGCACCACCGGATCGACCAGCGGTGCGCCGGGAGGGAGCTTGCCGAGGATCGGGGCGGTGCCGCCGGTGCGAAAGCCGATCGAAAGCAAAAAGACATAGGTCGAGGCCTGGGTGACGAAGAGGCAGCTGACCAGGTGAATGGTGTTCCGGGAGGTGGCGATGCCATAAAGGCCCACCAGAAACAGCCAAACCGTGACCAGGATCGGGAGCAGACTCATTGGTCGGACTCCCTTCTGATGACGATCACCTGCTTCAAAAACGCGGCAATCAAAAGCAGAAAGCCAGCCCCGACCTCCACCCCTACCGAGCAGTTGAACAGCGGCAGAAACCCGGCGGAAAAGAGCGAGCCGGTCTTTCCCAGCGGGAGTAAATTCAGCATGAAGGGGCGGTTCAGCACCAGGGGGAGCGTCGCCCCCAGCGCAAAGGTCGTGGCGCCGGTCACCTCGAGGTAATCAAGCAGGTGGTCGGGAGTGAACCGGGTCAGGTCCCGGTAGTCGCTGCTCAGGTAGACGAAGTAAAAGGCGGTGGCGAGCAGGACCCCTCCCTGGAACCCGCCGCCGGGGGTGAGGTGGCCATGAAGCACGAGGGAACAACCCAAAAGCAGGGCGGCGGGAAACATCAGCAGGCCGGCGGCAAGCACCGCGGAACTGGTGGCGGGGATGGCGCGGCCCAATTCGCAGTCGCGCGGTTTTTCCTGCCGCTCGCACTGCTGCTGCCGCAAAAGAAGGAGTACGCCAGCCACCGCGGTAAAGAGGATGAATTCTTCGCCGAGGGTATCGAAGCCGCGGTAGTCGAAAGTTACGGCGGCAACGCCCTGAGGGGTATGCCTTTGCGGGATGCAGCCGGAGAGAATGACATCGCCGTAGGGCCCCTGGTAATCGCCGAAGGAGGGGAGGTGTCGCAGGGCGGCAACCAAGGCCCCGGCGAGGATGGCGGCAAAGAAGAAAAAGAGCGTCCTTCGTGCCGAGTCGTTCATTGCGCCCCCTTGGCAGTCGTTTTGGTTACCGTAAGCAATACCATGAGCGGGTAGGCCACGGCGCCGACCACGATTTCAGAAAGGGCCACGTCGGGCGCTTGGAGGACCATGAACAGCACACTCAGGAGAAGCCCGAAAAGGCTGGCGGCCATGGACTGAGGGAGGGGATCCCGGGTGGCGACGACCCCGGTCGCTGCGGCGGCTACCAACACGAAAGCCAACACCTCCAGGGCCATTCTCATTCTTTTCCCCCCTTGCGCAGGTGATCGGCACGGGCTGCGGCATAGGTCAGCACGGGATTGCTGATCATGACCACCAGAAAAACCAGCAGCGCCTTGATTGACGAGGGATTAAGCCCCTCCTGCAGAAAGACCGCCAGGACGACGGCGGCGGTGGCCAGAACGATCGGGGCGAGGTAATGCAGCTTGTCGTGAAATCCCTCCATCACCAGGAGTCCCAGGGCACAGAGCAAGGCAAGCGCGGCCGCCATGACGAGGAGAAGGTCCGCCAGGAGCTCAGCGGCGGCCAAGCCGTTCACAGCCAGCGCTCCAGGAAACGGACGTACACCAGCCCCGAAGCAAAGGAGAGGACCGCCAGCACCAGGGCGACATCGAAATAGATGCTGCGCTGGTACCCTGCGGCGAAAAGCAGAAAAAGCAGCACGGTAAGCAACTGGGCCATCTGGAGCGCCACGAAGCGCTCCATGATTTTCCCGGTCGCGCAGAGCCATAGCGGGGAAGCCAGGGCAAGCATTACGAAAAAAGCGCAGACCAGCCAGGGGGTCATGGCAACTCCACGAATTTCCGGTCGATTTCGGAAAGCTCCTTGCCCACCAACTGCCGGACCAGCACCTTCCGGCTTTTCACGTCGTGGTAGACCAGGTAGCTGTTCGGGGTGATGCATACGCCAAAAGCCATGTAAGCCCGGCGCGAGCTGTCGTGCTCGTCCTCCGGGGCCGGATATACGGTCTGAAGAAAAATCCCGGTGGCGGCTCTGCCGGCCAATTTCCGGAACAAGGCCACCACCAAAAGCCAGGTCTCCTGGAGCATCGCCCAGGGGATCCGGAGGAGAAGGCGCATCCAGGAGGGCTTTGCCCAGAGGGTGTCGCGGAACTTTTTGCCCAGGAAGGCGACCGCGGCGGTGGTGAGTAAGGCGAAGACCGCACCGGCGCCCGCTTCGCTCCAGTTGAACTCTCCGGCGAAAAGGAGGTAGAGCGCGAGAAATGCGCACCAGTTCAGCAGTAGGTAACCGGTAGCCGCGAGGTTCATGACCACCCTCCACCGGTCACCGAAGCGCACTGAGCGGCGGGAAACGACGCCGTACCAGACATCCGGCCAAAAGGGTTACGCCGAAAGCGACCAGACCAAGCCCCACCGCCTTGCGCTCCGAAAACCAGAGTTCCCCGGAGCAGGAGCTGGCGCGGCGGTCGAAGCTGCCGTGCGCGCCGAAGGGGCCGGGAACCGAGTGCCACAGGTTGTCCGGCCGGTTCCGCTCCTCAGGCTCATCGGTCTGTTGTGAATCGTAACCGAAGCGCGCGAGGTACCGGTCCAAAAGGCCGGGGAAGAACTTGTTGGCCCAGATCGCCTTCACCGTAGGAAACCCCACGTAAAGCTCGCGGCGGCGGTGCTGGGCCGCCCACACAATGGCCTCGGCCGCTACTTCGGGCTGGAAGATCGGGGGCACCGGTTGCGGCTTGTTGGGAAGTCTCGACTTCACCCACGCGAACTGGGGGGTGTTGAGGGCGGGAAGCTGCACCATGGTGAGGTGCACCCCGGACCGGTCGTGCAAAAGCTCGCAGCGCAGCGAGTCGGTAAACCCGCGGATGCCGTGCTTGGCGCCGCAGTAGGCGGACTGGAGCGGGATGCTCCGATCGGCCAGGGCGGAGCCGACCTGGACCACGACACCCCGGTTGCGCGGGAGCATCCGTTTCAGAGCCACCTGAGTGCCGTAGACGGTTCCGAGATAGGTGACGTCGGTGACGCGGCGGTATTCTTCGTTGGTCATGTCCTTAAACGGGGAGAAGACCGAGACCATGGCGTTGTTGACCCAGACGTCGATCGGGCCGAGAAGGGCCTCCACGCGGTTGGCGGCCTCCTCGAGTTCCTCGTGGTCGGAGACGTCGACGACCTGGGCCAGGGCGGAGCCGCCGACCGCGTCGATTTCCTGGCAAAGGGACTCCATCCGCTCCAGGTTTCGGGAGATGAGGCCCACCTGGGCGCCCCGCCGGGCAAAAGCAAGTGCCGTGGCGCGCCCGACCCCGGCGGACGCTCCGGTAACGACGACGACCGTTCCCTTGGCTATTTCCATAAAAAACCTCATCCGGTTGTAGGAGCGACATTCCTGTCGCGATCCAACGCAACGGATAGCACAGCCTGCGGCGGTTCGTGCCAGCAATGGCGCTCCCACAGGGTATGGCTGTCCGAGCGTGTGGATCCCACAGGGTAGGTGGCGTCTCCCGGTGTTTTCCGTCTTCCTGTTTCATCGGCTTCTAGCGCTACTCCTCCCCCCGCTCCGCGACCGCGGCGCGGTGCACGTACACCATCTCGCCCCCCAACCATCCGGAGACGATCAAGAGCAGGATCGAGACCACCGAGAGCACGAGGTGGCCGGGGCGGGGCGCCGAGGCGAACCGCCAGCGCAGGTTGATCAGACAGAGCGCCACGATGGCGAGGTTGATGCTCATGTGCCAGATCCCGATCTTCTTCACCTTCCAGTCGTCCATGAAGTAGAGGTCGACCAGGCCGGGGAGGGCGGCAATCAGCGCGAAGATCACTCCGGCGCCCATGCTATAGAAGGCGAAGATCCCCCAAAGTCCGAAGCCGACGTAGCGGGCGACGAGGTCGCAGATAAAGGCAAAGACCCAGAGACCCAGCGGCAGCGGCATGATCATGGGGTGGATCGGGTGCTTGGCGATGCTTGCCTTGGCGATCACGGAGGACCTCCCTTGGCGGCGGCAAAAGCGAGCTGCAGCAGTTCGGCGCTGTGCAAGGCCTTGCGGTGGCAGCCGTCGCTGATCTGGGTGCGGCAGCTGAACCCGTCGGCGACGATGTAGGTCGCCGGGGGAGCCTGGCGCACCGCGGGGAGCAGCGCGGTTTCCGCGATCTTCATCGAGATCTCGTATTTGCCGGATTCAAACCCGAAAGAGCCCGCCATGCCGCAGCATCCCTTCTGCGGCTCGGACACGGAGAGCCCCATCGCGGTGAGGAGCGTCCGGGGCGCTTCGCCGTCCAGGACCGCCTTCTGATGACAATGGCTCTGCAGCAGGGCGGAGCCGGCCAGTTTGGGCGGAGGGAGCTTTTCCCGGAGGATGAACTCGCCGAGCAGGAAGGTGAGTTTCGTCACCCGCTCGCCGTCCTGGTGCTGCGGAAACAGGTTGGGAAGCTCGTCGCGGAACACCGCGGCCGTGCTCGGCTCCAGGATCACGACCGGGAGCCCCCGGCGCACGTACGGGCTGAGAATCCCGACCGCCTCCATCAGGCGCGCCTTGGCATAGTCGAGCATCCCGAAATCCATGGGGGGGCGCACCGCCGGGGGCGGTGTTTCGGGGACGGTAACCCGGTAGCCGAAGCGTTCCAGAACCTCCAGCGCGGCGTGAAGCACCTCCGGATAGAAGCTGTCGTTGAAGATATCGGGATAAAGCACCACGTCGGCAGTATCGGACCACTTGCCGCTGCGCCGGTACCAGTCGGTGAAGGTTTCCTGGGCAAAGACGGGAAGCTCCCGTTTCTGGGTGATCCCCCCCACCCCCCGCAGCAGATGTTTCAGGACCGGGGTCTGCGCGAAGAAATTGGCCAGCCCCGGCATCTTGGCGCCGACTCTCCCCCAGATGCCGATGAGCCCCATGGAATAGGCGGCAAAAGGGCGGATCCGGTGCCGGTAGTAATGAGAGAGGAACTCCGCCTTGTAGGTGGCCATGTCGACGTTGACCGGGCACTCCCCCTTGCACCCCTTGCAGGAGAGACAGAACTCGAGAGCCTGCAGCACCTCCTTGCTGTGCCAGCCGTCCTTGACGAAATCGCCCCGGAACATTTCGAAAAGAAGGTGCGCGCGCCCCCGGGTAGTATGCAGTTCCTCGCGGGTAGCCAGAAAACTCGGGCACATGAAGGCATCGTGGGTCCGGCGACAGGTTCCGACCCCGACGCAGCGCAACGTGGCCATCGAGAAGTTGCCGTGATCGTCGAGAAAGCGGAAGTGGGTGTCGGCCTGCCACGGGTTGTAATCGGGGCCGAAACGGAGGTTCTGCTCCGGCTGGTAGGGGTCGACCACCTTGCCGGGGTTCATCTTCCACTGCGGGTCCCAAAGGCTCTTGAACGTGCGGAACGCTTCGAGGAGATCCTCGCCATACATCTTGCCCAAAAAGATCGCCTTGGACTGCCCGTCACCATGCTCGGCGGAAAAAGAGCCGCCGTATTTGACCACGAGGTCGGTGGCACCCTCCAGGAAACTGCGGAAGTTCTCCAACCCCTGCTTGGTAAAAAGGTCGAAGGTGATGCGGCAGTGAATGCAGCCGTCGCCGAAGTGCCCATAGAGCGCTGCGATAAGCCCATGCTGGTCCAGAAGTTTCCTGAACTCCCTCAGGTAGTCCCCGACCCGCTCGGGGGAAACCGCGGCATCCTCCCAACCGGGCCAGCTCAAGGGAACACCGGGGACGTTGGCGGTGGCGCCCAGCCCCTGCTCACGCATCTCCCAGACGCGCTTTTCTTCCGCCGGATCGGTGAAGAGCTTCATGCTCGGCGGCGACTTGACCTTTTTCAAGGCGTCCATCGCCTTTTGGGCGTTTTGGTCCGACTCCTCCTTGGTATCGCCGCCGAACTCCGCAATCAACCACCCTTTCCCTTCCGGGAGCAGCTCGGTGTCCTCGGGGTGGAGTCCCTTTTTCCTGATGAACTTGACCAAAAGGTCGTCGACCCCTTCCAGCCCGACCGGCTTGAACTTCAGGATTTCCGGGACGTGGTCGCCAGCGGAGAAAACGTCCGGGTAGCCGAGGAGCAGGATGGAGCGTGCCGGGGGGCTGTGCACCAGCCGGACCTTTGCCTCCAGGATGGTGACGCAGGTTCCCTCGGTACCGACCAGGGCATGGGCGACGTTGAATCCCTTCTCGGGAAGAAGCTCGTTCAGGTTGTAGCCGGAAACGCGGCGCGGGATCTGCGGATAGCGCTTGCGGATGGCGTCCGCGTACCGGTCCCGGATTTCCCTGAGCCCGCGGTAGATTTCGCCGCGCCGGCCACCTTCCGAGATGATCCGCTCCAGTTCCGCCTCTGAGGTGGGACCGACCGTCATCCTGATGCCATCGTAGGTCACCACCTCGAGTTCGAGAATGTTGTCGACGGTCCGGCCGGCCATGACCGAATGGACGCCGCAGGAATTGTTGCCGATCATCCCGCCGAAGGTGTTGTGATTGTGGGTGGCGGGATCGGGACCGAAGGTGAGGTGGAAGTGCTCGGTCTGGTCCCTCAGGTGGTCGAGGATGGTTCCCGGCTCGACCCGGGCGTATCTCTGCTCGGGGTCTATCTCGAGGATCCGGTTCAGGTACTTGGAATGGTCGATGACGACCGCGACGTTACAGGTCTGGCCGCAAAGGCCGGTGCCGCCGCCGCGGGAAACGACAGGGGCGCCGTGGCGGTGACAGATCTCGAGCGTCTTCAGGACCGCCTCCCGGCTTTTGGGGATGACGACGCCGATCGGAATCTGCCGATAGTTGGAGGCGTCGGAGGCGTAGAGGGCGCGGCTGGCGGAATCAAAGCGTACCTCGGCGTCGGCCATGTATTTCAGTTCGGCCTCGAGGGCGCCGGGATTCAATTTGTCTCGGACGAATTCTTCCTGTTGCTCCGGCTGCGGCATGTATCCCTCCGATGGGTAAGCGAAGCCTCTTTAAGCCCGAGTACGGCGTTTTTGGTGCGGTGCGTTGTCCCTGTCCCGCCGGGTGAGGGAGCCCGGAGGGCCGGTGAGAGAAGACGCTGCTCGACACGCCCTCACCCCGCCCCTCTCCCAAAGGGCGCGGGAGCCGAAGGTTACACCTGATACCGGCGGGCCTCCTCCTCGCGGAATTCGAGTCCCATTCCCGGCCGGGTCCGGTCCGGAGCCAGCTCGCCGTGGACCGGCCCGATGACGCCATCAAAGAGCATCCGCTCGATCCGCACGTGGTCGTGAAAATATTCCAGGTGGCGCAGATTCGGCGCCGCGCAGCAGAGGTGCAGGTGCAGCGCCGGGGCGCAGTGCGCGGAAAAGGGGACCCGGTAAAGCTCCGCGAGGGTGGCGGCGCGCAAGAAACCGGTCACCCCGCAGCGCGTCGCGTCGGCCTGCAAGACGTCTACTGCTCCGTCAGCCAACAGGCGCTGGAAGTAATCGAGGGTGAAGCCGTATTCCCCGACGGCCACCTCCATCCCGGCGGGAATCCGGTCCCGGAGGAGCCTCAGCCCGGTGCGGTCCCGGTGATCGACCGGCTCCTCGAACCAGCGGACGTCCAGCTCGTCATAGTATTGCGCCAGGGCCAGGGCCTCCTTGCGCTGGTAGCCGCCGTTGGCGTCGACCATCAGCTCCGCCGAGACCCCGATCGCCTCGCGCGCCTGGGCCACCCGTTCCGGATCCGCGCCCGGATCACGGCCGACCTTCATCTTCACCCGCGGGATCCCCTGTTCCACCCAGCCTGCCAACTGCTTCTGCAACTGCTCGATGGTATAGGAGGTGAAGCCGCCGCTTCCGTACACCGGCACCGCCGGTCGTTCCGCGCCGAGGAGATCCACCAGGGGGAGCTCTAATAGTCTCGCTTTGAGGTCCCAAAGCGCGGCATCCAGTGCCGAGACCGCGAGCATGCCTACCCCCGGGAGACCGAGATTTCTCAGCGCCCCGGTCATGGCTTCCCAGCATTCGGGGAGATGCATCGGGTCCTTGCCGATTACCGCCCCGGCCAGCTTGTCCCGGACCAGCACGGCAGCAGCTTCATCGGCATAGCTGTACCCCAGCCCCCGGACCCCTTCGCAGGCGGCGTGCACGACGACCAGGGTAGTGGACTCCCAGCGGTAGGTACCGTCGGACTCCGGCTGCTCGGTCGGAATTCGGTAGGCCTTCGCCACGACCCGCTCTATCTTGGCTCCAGGCTTCATGGGCGAGCGCTCCTGTAGAACTCTCTCCCTTCAAGGGGGGCGGTTGGGAGGGGGATGGGGGGCGTACCCTGGTGAGGAACCCCATCCCCACCCTTGCCCTCCCTTGAAGGGGAGGGTGGTATGGGGAGATTACCGGTGGTTGTGGTTTCGCGACAGCAGGGTCGACATCATCTGGCGCGCCGATTGTTTCACGATGCCGCCGAGGTTGGGATCCCCTTTCATGATCGAGGAAAGGTACCCCTTGGCCTGTTCGAAGGTGATATGCGGCGGCAGCGGCGGGACATCGGGGTCGCAGTGCGCGTCGATGACCGTCGGCCGGTTCGCGCTCAGCGCCGCCTGCCACGCCGCGCCGATCTGGCTCGGGTCCTTGAGCTCGATCCCCTTGAGCCCCAGCAGGTCAGCGTAGCGGGCGAAGGGGAACTGCGGGAGATCCTGGGAGGCGTCGAACTTGGGATCGCCATTCATGACCCGCTGCTCCCAGGTCACCTGGTTGAGATCCTGGTTGTTGAGCACCAGGATCACCAGGTTCGGGTTGCTCCAACTGCGCCAGTTCTTGGAGATGGTGATCAGCCCGTTCACCCCGAGCATCTGCATGGCGCCATCGCCGACCATGGCGATGACGGGTCGCTCCGGGTAGTTCATCTTAGCGGCGATGGCATAAGGGACACCGGGGCACATGGTGGCGAGACCGCCGGAGAGCGAGGCCATCATGCCGGGACGGATCTTCAGGTCACGCGCGTACCAGTTGGCGGCCGAACCGGAGTCGCAGGTGAGGATGCACTTTTCCGGGAGTTGGGGCGACAACTCCCAGAAGAGACGCTGGGGGTTGATCGGGTTGGCCGGCAGCATCGCCCGCGCTTCCATGATTTCCCACCACTCCTTAACCCCCTTATCGATCCCCTCGCGCCAGTGCCGGTCGCTCTTTTTTTCCAAAAGGGGAATGAGCGCCCGCAAGGTCAGACTGCTGTCTCCCTGGAGGTTCACCTCCATCGGGTAGCGCAGGCCGAGCATGCGCGGGTTGAGGTCGATCTGCACCCCGCGCGCCTGCCCCTCCTTGGGGAGGAATTCGCAATAGGGGAAGCCGCTGCCGACCATCAGCAGCGTGTCGCAGTTCATCATCATCTCCCAGCTCGGCTTGGTGCCGAGCAGACCGATGGAGCCGGTGACGAAAGGGAGGTTGTCGGGAAGGACCGCCTTGCCGAGCAGGGCCTTGGCGACTCCGGCCCCGAGCCGCTCCGCGGCTTCGGCGACTTCTTCGCTGGCGCCGAGGGCTCCGGCGCCGACCAGCATCGCCACTTTGCGCCCGCTGTTGAGGATGTCGGCGGCACGGCGCAGGTCTTCCCGACGGGGGACCACCTCCGGTCTGCTGAAACCGATCCCGGTAAAGGTGGTGCCGTGTTTGCGCACCGGGGATTCCACCGCATCCATCTCCTGCACGTCGTTGGGGAGGATGACGCAGGTCACGGTCTGCTCGGCGAGCGCGATCCGGATGGCGCGGTCGATCAACTGGCGGATCTGGCTGGGGGTGCTCGCCATGTGGACGTAATGGTGGGCCACGTCCTTGTAAAGGGAGATGAGATCGACCTCCTGCTGGTAGTCGCTCCCCAGCGCCGAGCTCGCCTGCTGGCCGACGATGGCCACCACCGGCTGGTGGTCCAACTTGGCGTCGTAGAGGCCGTTGAGCAGATGAATCGCGCCGGGACCGGAGGTGGCCATGCAGATACCGACCTGGCCGGTGAACTTGGCGTGGGCGCAGGCCATGAAGGCCGCCTCCTCTTCGTGGCGGGCCTGAACGAATTCGACCTTTTCCTTGGCGCGGTTCAGCGCGCCCATGACCCCGTTGATCCCGTCACCGGGATAACCGTAGACCCGGCGCACTCCCCAATCAAAGAGACGCTGCACCAGAAAGTCGCTGGAAGTAGTGGCCATCTCAGCTCTCCTTTACGTTTTAATGATGGGCGGATTTGAATTCGTAGCAGTCTAAAAGCTCTTTAATTTTTGTCAATGGAGCGGCCGGGCGGTGAACCCTGCGCCTTGACAAGGTTTCGCTGGTTGGTACAACAGGTTGATATTTTTTAATGACAATCCCGGGCCCCCGGTTCGGGATTCTTTTTCTCATTACAAGGACCGGTCGATGTCGCCTATCTCCCGTCGCACTTTTTTATGGCTCACCGGAGGGACCGGGGTAGCCATCGCCACCGCCGCCGAGCGAAAGGTGGTCAACCGCCTGATTCCCCAGGTGATCCCTCCCGAGCAGATCCAGCCGGGCGAGTGGTCCTTCTTTGCCACCACCTGCCGGGAGTGTCCTGCCGGTTGCGGGTTGCAGCTTTGGCACCGCGACGGTCGGGTCACCAAGGCGGAGGGGAACCCGCAGCACCCGATCAACCGGGGGACCCTCTGCCCGCGCGGCCAGTCGGCGGTCCAGGGGCTTTACGATCCGGACCGGCTGCAGACGCTAACCTATCGCCCCAAAGGGGGGCCCGAACAGAAAGGGACGTGGGAACAGGCGCTCGGTTTTCTCGGCAAGCAGCTGGCCGGGGGAGGGAGAGCCGCCGTTCTTTCCGGGTTGCAGACCGGGGCGCTTGCCGAGGTGATGCGCGGCTTCGCGCAGGCCTTCGGCGGGCGGCTCCTCTGGTACGAGCGGTTCAATTACGAGCCCCTGAAACGGGCCCATCGCGAGCTGTTCGGACTTCCGGTCATCCCTTCCTACGATCTGTCCGGGTGCGACTTCATCATCAGCTTTGGCGCCGATTTCCTGGAGAGCTGGATCTCGCCGGTGGAGTACGCCGGCCAGTTCGCGCAGATGCATGCCCTCAGGTCCCAAGCTCCGCTGGGGCGTCCCAGGATGGGGCGGTTCGTCTATGTGGGTCCCCGGCTCTCCATGACCGCGGCCAACGCGGACGAATTCATCCAGGTCCCGCCGGACGCGGTGCGCCTGGTGGCGGCGGCGATCCTGAAGGCGTCGATCGGCCACGGGAAGCAGGATCTCTCTTCCGTCGCTCCGGCCCTGAACGCTTACCTGGGGCGGGGCGCGGCGGTCCCGGGAGTGCCCCCGGAAAAGATCGCCGAACTGGCGCAGGCCTTTACCTCGGCTTCGGCCAGCGTCGCCTTGGCCGGCCCGGTGGGCAGCATGTCGCTCGACGCCGCGGAAGCAGCCGGGGCGGCGGCACTGCTCAACTACGGCGCGGGAAGGATCGGGCAAACCGTGAACTTCGCCCGCCCCCACGCCCTATCCAACGCCGCGACCGACGAAGAGCTGCGCGCCGTTCTCACCACGCTCGGACCAAACGACATCCTGTTCGTTCATGAGTGCAACCCTCTCTACAGCCGCCCCGAACTGGCACCACTCATGAAACGCGCAGGCACCATCGTCTACCTCGGGACGATGATGGACGAGACGGCGCAGGCGGCCCAGTGGGTCCTGCCGACCGACTATCCCCTGGAAAGCTGGGGGGAGTACGCGCCTTACCCTGGGGTTAATGGGATCATGCAGCCGACGATGGGGAGGCTCTACGACACCATGGGCGCGGGGGACCTGTTCCTGGAATTGGCCCGGAGAGGGGGGCGAACGCTGACCAGAAGCGGAGGCGGATCGCCGGCGGATTTCCAAGGGTGGCTCCAGGCGAACTGGCAGGCGATGCGGCCAGCCGCAGCACCGCAAGCGCCGGAGGCATTCTGGACCAGCGCACTGCGCAGCGGCGGGATCTGGGGAACCGAGGGGGCTGGCAAGGGGGTCACTCTTGCCGCCAAGGCCGCCGAAATTTTCGGTGCCGGAGCACCGCCGCACCCCGCCGACGCGGCAACGGCCCAGCTTTGGCTCTGGGGCTCCGTACTGCATTTCGACGGACGCCTGGCCAACCGGGGCTGGATCCAGGAAGCCCCCGATCCGCTCACCTCGATCATGTGGGGCAACTGGGTCGACCTGCATCCCGGCAAGGCGAAGGCGCTGGGCATAGCGGATGGAGACGTCGCCGAACTGGAGACGCCGTCGGGAAAGGTGCAACTCCCGGTTCGGGTGACCGAGGAGGTGAGCGAGGAGACTGCGGCGGTCGCCTTTGGTTTCGGGCATCAGGCGCTGGGGCGGATCGCCAAGGGAGTGGGGGCCAGCAGCTATCTGCTTCCCGGAGCGCCTGCGACCGGCGGTGCCTTCGGGACCTGCCGGATCAGAAAAGCGGCCGGGTGCGAATCCCCTGCCTATACGATGCTTGACCGCGAGCAGCACCATCGCGACATCGTGCAGTGGGCCCCGTTGAGCGAAGTAAGCCGGATGGCACCTGGGGAGGGAGACCAACTGATCCTTCCTTTGCCGGAAGGCTACCGCAAGGAGAAGGACCTCTATCCCAAGCGGGAATACAAGGCACACCGGTGGGCGATGGTGATCGACCTGCAGCGCTGCATCGGTTGCGGGGCCTGTTCCGTCGCCTGCTATGCCGAAAACAACATTGCGGTGATCGGCGGCCCCCGCATCAGTCATGGCCGGGAGATGTCGTGGATCCGGGTCGCCCCCTACCGGAAACCGGGAAGCAAGATGGGTTACGGGTTTCTTCCGCTGCCTTGCCAGCATTGCGATGCGGCGCCGTGCGAGCCGGTATGCCCGGTCTTCGCGGCCATGCACAACGAAGAGGGGTTGAACGCGCAGATCTACAACCGCTGCATCGGCACGCGCTACTGCTCCAACAACTGCCCGTACAAGGTGCGGCGGTTCAATTGGGTCAACATACGTTGGGAGCGCCCTCTCGATCTGCAGCTCAATCCGGAGGTGACGGTCCGGTCCCGCGGCGTCATGGAAAAGTGCACCTTCTGCGTGCAGCGGATCCGGCAGGTCGAGTTCCAGGCGGCTGTGGAGCGGCGCAAGATCCGTGACGGAGAGATTCAGCCCGCCTGCGCCCAGACCTGTCCGACCCGGGTGTTCACCTTTGGCGACCTGCTGGATCCCGATTCGCAGGTATCGAAGCTGACCCGCACCGACCCGCGCCGGTACCACGTCCTGGAGGATCTCAATACCAAGCCGGCGGTGACGTATTTGCGGAAGGTGGATATCGACAAGTAGGGGGACGCTCCCGGGTAGAGGGGGGAGTGCAGTTGCAGGAGCGGCATCCCTGCCGCGGTCGGCTGCCGTCATTCGCGCCTGGAAAGGCGCTCCCACAGGGTAAGCAGCTGCCGGGGGCTGGCGCCAAGGAATCGAGAAGAGACTGAAGTGCGATCGAAGTGCCCCCTCTTCTTCCAGGGTGCGCCCGCGACAGCGCAAGCTTGCGGCACACGGAGTGAGGATGGGGTTCTGCATAGAGTTAGTTGAAGTACCAACCATAGGGGGCGACGGTGGCGGAACTCGGATACGGCGAAATCAACGATGATGCGCTCAGCGCGATGAACCCACCGCGGACGCCGTACCTCGTTGCCGTGGCAGCCCTGGTCGGGGTGGTTGGCTACGCCGCGCTCATCTTCCTCTACCAGATCCAGTTCGGGATGGGGGTGACCGGGCTCAACCGTCCGGTCTGCTGGGCGGTCTACATTACCAACTTCGTCTTCTGGGTAGGTATCGCGCACTCGGGAACCCTCATCTCGGCCATCCTCTATCTGCTGCGTGCCAACTGGCGCAACGCGGTCTCCCGCTCCTCGGAGGCGATGACGATCTTCGCCGTCATGACCGCCGGCCTCTTCCCCCTTATCCACCTCGGCAGACTGTGGGCCTTCTATTACATCGTTCCCTATCCTTCCCAGCGCCAGATCTGGCCGAACTTCATGAGCCCCCTGGTCTGGGACGTCTGTGCGGTCGGGACCTACTTCACGGTGAGCCTCATCTTCTGGGTGGTGGGGTTGATCCCGGACCTCGCCGCGGCCCGGGACCGCTACGAGGAATCGCTGGGCCCGGACCACATCCGCTCCCGGATCTACCGCGTCCTGGCCTTGGGGTGGACCGGCTCGGGGCATCAATGGCGCCATTACGGACGTTCCTACCTCTTCTTTGCCGCGCTGGCTACGCCGCTGGTGGTTTCGGTCCACTCGGTCGTCTCCTGGGACTTCGCCATGAGCCTGCTTCCCGGCTGGCACAGTACCATCTTTCCTCCCTACTTCGTCGCCGGCGCCATTCATTCCGGGCTCGCCATGGTGCTCACCCTGCTCATCCCGATGCGCAAGCTTTTGCACCTGGAACGGCTGATCACCCTGCATCACTTCGAGATGGTCGCCAAGACCATCGTCCTTACCGCGACCATCGTGGGGTACAGCTATGCCATGGAAGCCTTTATCGCCTGGTACTCCGGCGACAAGTATGAGTGGCAGACCTACCTCTACCGCTTCACCGGGCGCTCGGCCTGGATGTACTGGATGATCCTCCCGCTCAACGTCTTCATCCCCTCCCTGTTCGTCTTCAAAAAGGTGCGATCGAGCTACCTCTGGCTGTTTACCATCTCGATCCTGGTCAACGTCGGCATGTGGTTCGAGCGGCTCTTCATCATCTACACCTCGCTGGCGCACGATTTTCTCCCGAACAACTGGGGGGTCTACCGGCCGACCTTCGTCGAATACAGCATCACGGCGGGGTCGTTTGCCTTCTTCTTTGCCTGGTTTCTCGGTTTCAGCAAGTTCCTGCCGACGGTCCCGGTGAGCGAACTCAAGGAGAAGCAAGCCGAGCACGAGCTGGAGGAGACCTCGGCCAAACAAACGCATCCGGGCCAGGAGGCGGAAGTGCAGGGAACCTCCGGAGCGCGGGTGCTCGCGGTCTTTTCCGACGCCGGCCAAGTCCTCGGCGCGGTACAGTCCGCGCTTCGTGCCGGTTTTCGGGAGATCGAGACCTTCTCGCCGACCAAGATCGAAAAGGTCGCGGAGCTCCTCGGACACCATAACAGCCCGGTCCGCTACTGGACCTTAATCGGTGCCATTTCGGGGTTGCTGGGCGGGTTCTGGTTGGCGGTCGGAACCGCGCTGGTCAACAGCCTGATCGTCGGCGGAAAACCCCCGGCCTCGTTGATCCCCTACTGTGTCATCGGCTTCGAGGGGACCATCCTTTTGGGGAGCATCTTCAACCTGGTCGGGATGCTGGTGCACGCGCGCCTGTTCAGCATCAAGGTCCGCCCCGAATACGACCGCCGCTTCAGCCGCGACCGTTTCGGCCTCCTGGTCGGCTGCACGGTGCCCGAAGTCGAGCGGCTCAAGACACTGCTTTCGGAAAACGCCGCGGAGGAGCTGCATGTCCATGGGTGAGCAAAAGAAAGTGACCGCGGCCACCCTCGGCTGGCTGCTGCTCGCGGTGGCCGGGGGGATCGCCTGGTTCCTCGTCAGCCAGGGGGGCCAGGAGCCGCGCGGCTGGCGGGCTCTTTTGTCCAACTTCCTGTTCTTCTCCTCGTTGGCAGGCGGCTTGGCCGCGTGGCCGGCCGTGGCCCGGGGGTGCAACGGGAAATGGCAGCAGGGGCTGGAACGACTGGCGGCGGCCGGGACGGGATTTGCCATCCCCTCGCTGCTGGCGGTAGGGCTCCTGTGGTGGGGGAGTTCGGTCTGGTCCCCCTGGTACGGAAGGATCCACCACCAGGGCGCCTGGCTCGACAACAGCTTCGTCTTTGCCCGGACCTGCCTCGAACTGGTGGTCTTTTGGGGACTGGTGCTGATCTACCTGCGCCAGCGCCGGCAGGGGAGGGCACCGGTAACCGGCGGTTTCCTGATCCTGGTCTACTGCCTGGTGTATTCCCTGATCGGGATGGACTTCGTGATGGCGCTCGACCCGCACTGGTTCAGCACCCTGGCCGGGGCCTATTTCTTCATGTCCGGCCTGTACCTCGGTATCTCGGGGTGGGCCTTTATCGCCGTCTGGCGCCCGGAAGCGAACCCGGAGCAACTGAAGGATCTGGGGCGGCTTATGGTGGCCTTCAGCCTGATGACCACCTACATGATGTTCGCGCACCTGCTCTTGATCTGGTACGAAAACCTCCCGCACGAGGTGCGTTTCATCGTGCCGCGGATGAATTTCGAGCCGGGGAAAGGGGTCGGTTACCTGCTTCTGGCCACCCTCTACTTCGGCCCCCTGGTGCTGCTTTTGATCGAGAAGTCCAAGGCAAACCGGCCCTGGCTTGGGGCGGTTTCGCTGCTGGTGCTGGTCGCCGGCTGGCTGGAGCGCTGGTGGCTCGTGGCGCCTACCTTCAATCCGGCGGCCCTCCCGGGGGCCGAGGAATTCGCGGCGGCGGCGCTTTTTGCCGGAGTTTTCGGCTTTTGTTTCCAGCAGGCGCTGGTCCGGATGCCGGCGAGCTTCATGAGCGGGGAGCGTTGAGATGACAGCCCCGGCGCAGAAAACGGAAGGCAAAGGCTTTGTCGGCTGGGGGGTGCTCGGCTCCCTGACGGTGGTCGTCCTTCTGGTGATCGCCTCCCTGGTAATCTTCAACGTCGTCTACCCGGTCGACATCGGGACGCGCCAGCCGATTCCGTTCAGCCACCGGGTGCACGTCCACACCAAGCACCTAAGTTGCGTGATGTGCCATACCGGGGTGACCGACTCGCAGCGCGCCGGGATTCCGCCGTTGCAGACCTGTCTTTTATGCCACGAGCACATCATCACCACCTTCCCCTACATCCAGAAGCTGCGGGATCATTTCCAGCAGCGGCGGCCGGTGGTGTGGCAGCGGGTGAACTGGTTACCGGAATTCGTCTACTTCTACCATTCGGTCCACGTGAGCCGCGGCATCGACTGCTCCGTCTGCCACGGCAACGTCGCTTTGATGGACCGGGTGATCAAGGCCCGCAAGTTCGAGATGGGGTTCTGCATTCAGTGCCACCGCGACAATAACGCAACCCACGACTGCTTCACCTGCCACCGTTAGCAAAGGAAGGGACCATGCCCAACGCACTGCAAAAGCCGCAAAGCGCCGCCACCGCCTTCATGCTCGCCGGGGCGGGGTGGTTCGTCGTCGGTGCCCTCTATGGAATGGTGTCGGCGATCCATCTGGTGGCGCCGGAGTTTTTCTCCAACATCCCCTGGCTCGTTTTCGGGCGGGAACGCCCGATCCACGTCAATACCATGCTCTACGGCTTTACCGGAACCATGCTCATCGGCTGTGGCCTCTATTACGTACCGGCGCTTCTGAAGACCCGGCTTTGGTCCGAGCCGCTGGCGTGGGTCTGCTTTGTCCTGTGGAATCTCACCATCCTGAGCGGGCCGGTCTGCTTCTCCTTCGGCTACACCCAGGGACGCGAGTATAGCGAATACGTCTGGGCCGCGGACCTGATGCTCATGGTGGCGGTGGTCCTGGCCATTTACAACATGGTGATGACGGTGGCGCAGCGAAACGAAAGCCAGCTCTACGTCTCGGTATGGTACTTCTTCGGAGCGATGCTCTGGACCGCGTGCAACTACCCGATCGGCAACGTGATGTGGCATCCCAAGACCGGGGCGATGCCCGGGTTGATCGATTCGATCTTCCTTTGGTTTTGGGGGCACAACCTGCCGGGGCTATTGATAACCCCGCTCGCGACCGGCGCCGCCTACTACGTCATCCCGCGGGTGGCCCGGATGCCGCTCAACTCCCACACGCTGTCCCTTTTGGGGTTCTGGTTCCTGGTCGCGCTCTATACCCACATCGGCGGCCACCACGTGCTGCAGTCGCCGATCCCCAACTGGCTCAAGACGGTCTCGGTGGTGGACTCGGTATCCATGGTTTTTCCGGTCTCCATCGTCGTCATAAATCTCTGGATGACGGCGCGCGGGGTGGGGCGGCGGGTCTGGGGCGATCCCGCCGGGCGGCTGGTGATGGGGGGGATCGTCTGGTACCTGGTGACCTGCATCCAGGGGCCGCTCCAGTCCCTTCCCTACCTGCAGCGGGTGACCCATTTCAACAACTGGACCATCGGGCACGCCCACATCGCCATGCTCGGCTTCGGCGGCTACATTGCGCTCGGCGCGATGTGGCACATCCTCCCCCTGGTCACCGGGCGCAGCGTCTACTCCAACAAGCTGGTCAACCTGCAGTTCGGGCTGATCACCTTCGGGCTGACCGGCTTCTTCCTCGATCTGACAGCGGTCGGGCTGATCCAGGGGAGTGCCTGGAACAACGGCGAGACGGTCTACCGGGTGCTGCCGGAACTGGCTCCTTTCATGATTACCCGCGCGGGGCTGGGGATCTTCATCCTGACCGGGGCGCTGGTCGGCTTCTACAATGCGGTGATGACGGTGCTCGGAGGGAGGAGGCTGGCGGCTGAGGAGTTGCAGCGGGCGGAGGAGCCGGTATGAAGATGACCCCGGGGGTACTGATCATCGGCGCGTTGCTGGTTTTCTGGGCCTCCGCCTTCATCATCGCGGGGCTCCCCGCGGCAACCATGAAGGAGAAGCCTTCCGATATCTGGCGGCCGCTGACCGCCGAGGAGGAAGCGGGACATCGCCTTTACGTGGCCAACGGCTGCAGCTACTGCCATTCCCTCTTCATCCGGATCAACGACTGGGACATCGGGGCGGAACGGATCGCCCAGGCAGGGGACTACGTCGGGCAGGAGCCGATCATCCTGGGGAGCGAGCGGACCGGACCGGACCTGTCCCAGGAGGGGGGGGAGCATCCCGACGACTGGCACCTCGCCCACTTCACCAACCCGCGCTATACCAGCCCGATTTCGCTGATGCCTTCCTGGGAGTTTTTGGGGCGGCAAGAGGTCCGGCAACTGACCGCCTACGTGCAGGCCCTGGGGCTCAAGGCGGCGGATTACCGAACCGCCCGGCAAAAGTATTGGAAGCAGCAGGCATCGGCGGCCTACGCCGCGGGACCCGACGCCAACGTGGAGTGGATCCACTCCCAGGTTCCCGAGGTCTGGAGGCGCATGCCCAACCCCTATCCGGCCGATGCGGCAGCGCTGGCGCGGGGCAAGCGGATGTACCAGGACTTCTGCGTGAACTGCCACGGTCCCATCGGCGACGGCCAGGGCCCTGCCGCGGCATATCTCTATCCGCCGCCGCTCAACTTCACCACCTTGCGCCGGCACCTGGTGGAAAACCGCTACATCGGAGGCATTTTTTACTACCAGATCATGAACGGGATCACCGGCACCGCCATGCCGTACTTCAAGAAGCACCTGGAATCGGAAAAAATCTGGGATCTCGCCAACTACTTAGGCGTCTATTTCGTCGGGTACACCGATGCCAACATCGAGCCCCGCGGCATCGACGCAGCGTACGAGGGGCCGTGGCAGAACCCGTACCAGCCACCGGCCAAGGGGGCAAAATGAGCAGCTTAGCCGATACCGAGCTGATCGTGTACCTGTGGGTGGGGTTTTTACTGCTGATGCTGGCGGGGCTTGCGGGGGTGTTCTGGTGGGCGGTACGCAACCGGCAGTTCGCAGACCAGGAGCGGGCACGGTTTCTCGCGCTGGAAAGCCGGATTCCGGCAGGTGATCCGGTTCGGGCCGGCGACGGCAGGGATGCGGAGAAAGTAGTCCCTCCTGCCAGAAACGATGACAATAAGGTCATCTCTCCAAAGGAGGTTGACGGTGATCAGAGCGTCCCCTCTCCTTCAAGGAGAGGGACAGGGTGAGGATGGGGTTTCTTCGACCGCTTAGAGAAAAGCAAATCCCCCCTTGCCCCCCCTTTGCCAAAGGGGGGATGAAGGTCGTAAGAGGGTCGCGGACATGATGCTCTACCTTTACGTGCGACAGAACCAGTGGATCGTGGTCACCATCCTGACCGGCGTGTCGCTCATGATCCTCATGTGCCTCATCTACCATGACATGTGGCGGGCCCGGGGCGAAGAGAGCGTCAAGGCAAACACGATACGGATCACCGGCATCATTCCCCTGCTGCGCTGGCTGGGAAGCTTCGTCCCCTGGGCGGTGCTGCTGGTTTTTGCCGGAGACCTTGCCTACACCATCCTCCACGTACTGATGGCGGCGTCGCAGCCGCCCAACTGGTGAGGCGCACCATGGACGAGAAGAAGTGGTATGACGAGCATCGCGAGCTTCCCTCCCCTTGGGAGTGGATCATCGTCGTTTTGTTCAGCGCCGCCATCGTGGGGTACGGGCTGATCGTATTCTATGCGGTGGGCGACGGGCCGCGGCACTGGGACGTCGGACAGCTTCCCGACACGCCGGCGGAATCGATCTACTCCACGGACGAGCCGAGAGGAAAGGTGCAGCGCCAGCTGCCGAGGCTCCCGGAATCCTACGGGCCGACCATCGAGAAGGCCCCGCGCGAGCAGCTCCGGGAGCGGGGACCGACGCGATGAAGAAACTGATAATCACGATACTGCTGATCCCCCCGCTCGCGTTGGCAGTCCTTTACCTCGTGGTCCTCTACGAGGGGCCCCGGATGGTCGAGCAACCGCACGTTCGGACCTTCCAGGCGGTGCTGCCGCCCCTGCCTCCCGGGGTGGTGCCGGTCCAGGCGGCCGTCTCGGTCCCCTCGGCCCAGGCTGCGGCAGGGCTCGTCAATCCGCTCCCGGCCGACCCGGCGATCGTGGCGCAGGGGAGCGTCTACTACCAGTACTACTGCATCTTCTGCCACGGCGAGCACGGCGCCGGCAACGGGCCGGTCGGGCAGAGCTACGTCCCCCGTCCCGCCGATCTGCATAGCGCCAGGGTGCGGGGCTTTACCGACGGCCAGCTCCTTCGGGAGATGCTGACCGGGGTCGGTCACGAGCCGGTCCTGGAGCGGGTGGTAAAGCCGCGTCACCGCTGGCCGCTGGTGCTGTATGTCCGGGCGTTGGGGGTTGCCCACCCCTGACCCGTAGGATTTATTCCGACGAGTGCTTACCCTGTGGGAGCGCCACTCCTGGTGCGAACCCGGCGGGTAATCGCGCCAGGAATGGCGACCCCACAGAAAGGGCGATGTCCCTTGCTGAAGTTCACTTGATCCGCTGCATCCAACAAAGCCCTCACTCCCCCACCTGTTTCCCCACCACGTGCTTGAGCGTGAACCCCTGCACCAGGATCGAAAACACCACCACGACATAGGTGGCAAAGAGAAACACGGTCCGCTCTCGCCCCTCCGGAATGGTGAGGGCCAGCGCGACCGGAATTCCGCCGCGCAACCCGCCCCAGGTCATGATGAAGGCGGTGCGCAAGGAGATGCCCCGGCGCAGGTGCAAAAGCGACCCGAGCAACACCACCGACAGATAGCGGGCGACGATCACCAGCGGCACCGCCACCAGCGCGGTCAGCAGGTGGATTACGGTGAGGCTTCGGCTGATCACCAGCACCTCGAGACCGATCAGGGTGAAAAGGATCGCGTTGAGCAGATCCTCCACCAGGTCCCAGAAAAGGTCGAGGTTGCGCCGGGTGCGCTCCGACATCCCCAGTTTTCTCCCCCGCCCTCCGATCAATAGTCCCGCCACCACCATCGCCAGCGGCCCCGAGACATGGAGCACCGTCGCCAGCGAATAGCCGCCGCTGACCAGGGCCAGCGTAATCAGGATTTCCAGACGGAAGTTATCCACGCTCTTGATCAGCAGGTAACCCACCCAGCCGAGCAGGGCACCGTAAAACGCCCCTCCCACCGCCTCGCGACAGAAGAGGGCCGCCACCTCTCCGACGCTTACCGGTCCGGTGTCCTGGGTCAGCACCATCAGGGAAAGAAACAGGACGATCCCCACCCCGTCGTTGAAAAGGGACTCCCCGGCGATCATCGCGTTGACGCGCGCCGAAACGCCGAGGCGGCGCAGGATGGGAAGGGTCGCCACCGGGTCGGTGGGGGAAATGAGCGCTCCGAACAGAAAGCAGAAGACCGGCCTGAGCTGCAGCCCGAGAAGCTCCGAGATGCCGTAGAGCGCCCCGCCGATCATCCCCGCCGAGACGACAACTCCCGCCACCGAAAGGATGGCGATGTCGAACTTCACGTCGAGAAGCTCCTCCACCTTCACGAAAAGGGCTCCGGCGAAAAGGAGAAAGCTCAACAGTCCCTCCAGGAAAAGGACATTGAAGTTGATGCGCTCGAAGATTTTTTGAACCGGCTGGACGATGTCGACGCCCAGGTACGAAAGCCCCATCAGGAGCAGGGAAAAGGCCAGGCTCTGCAGCATGAGCCCGATCATGGTCGGAAGCTTCAGGAAACGGTAGTTGAGGTAGGAGAAGAGGGCGGCCAGCGAGGTGAGGATGCCGATGATATGGAAGGTGCGCATGGCATCAGCCGTGGCGGAGCCGTTCCAGGGCGCAGCGGGCCGCGTGGTAGCCGCACATGCCGTGGACGCCGCCGCCGGGGGGGGTGGAGGCGGAGCAGAGGAAGATATTTCGGTCCGAGGTGGCATACGGGTGCAGCCCGGGGACCGGGCGGGCGACGATCTGGCCCAGGTCCTGGACCCCGCCGTTGATGTCGCCGCCGACGAAGTTCTCGTTGTAGGCCTCGATCTCGGCGGTGTCCCGGGTGTTCCGGGCCAGGATCAGATCGGCAAAACCGGGCGCGAAGCGCTCGATCTGCGCCTCGATGCGGTCGGTCATGTCGAAGATGGAGCCGTTGGGGACGTGGCAGTAGGCCCAGCCGGTGTGTTTTCCTTCCGGTGCCCGGGTCGGGTCGCAGACGCTTTGTTGGGCGACCAGGACGAAAGGGCGTTCCGGTGGCTTCCCCTGCCAGACCTCCCGCTCGGAGGCGGCGATCTCGTCCAGAGTCCCGCCCAGGTGCACCGTGGCCGCGCGGCGGCAGCCGGGTGCAGTCCAGGGGATCGGTCCGGAGAGCGCCCAGTCGATCTTGAAGATGCCCGGTCCGTAACGGTACTCCTCGAGGCGGCGCCGGTACTCGGCATCGAAGCGGCTGCCGGCTATCTTCAGCGCCTGCCGCGGGGTGAGGTCGAGGATGAAGACGGCGTTGGGCGAGCAGTTTTCCACCGAGCGGAGCGGGGTCGCCGTCCGGATACGCCCGCCAAGGGACTCCAGGTGGGCGACCAGCGCGGTGGGGATGGCCGCCGATCCCCCTTTGGCAACGGGCCAGCCGTTGACGTGCCCAAGGAGCCCGAGGATGAGGCCGAAGGCGGCGGAGCCGGGGCGCTCCAGGGGGAGAAAGGAATGGGCCGACAGCCCGGCGAAAAGGGCGGCGGCCCGCTCGCCGCGGAACTGGCTCCGGGCGAGCCCGGTGGCGGAGCGCAGGGCAAGGGTGCCGAATCGGGCCATCACGAGCGGGTGTTTCGGGAAGTGGATCGGCGCCAGGACCTCTTCGGCCAATTCCTCCCAGCTGCCCAGCAACGGCTCCATCAGCTGCTGGTACGGGCGCCGGTCCGACGGGTCGAGAGATCCGGCGGTCTGTTTCAGGTCCTGGTAGAGAAGCGCCGCAGTGCCGTCGTCGAAGGGGTGGGCCAATGCGGCCTCGGGATAGATCCACTCCAGGCCGTACTCGGCCAGGGGGAGCCGGCTCAAAAACGGAGAAGCCGCGCCCAGCGGGTGGATGGCGGAGCAGACGTCGTGCCGGAAGCCGGGAAGGGTGAGTTCCTGGGTGCGGGTTCCCCCGCCGACCGTATCGGCGGCTTCGAGCACCGTAACCGGATACCCTTCGGCGGCCAGCAGGATGGCGGCGGCAAGTCCGTTGGGCCCGGATCCGGCGACTATGATTTCCGTCTCTTTGTTCATGGTAGAACCTATAGCAGGGATTGACTGGATGAACAGCGTTCTCTCTCAATCGTGCTCCCGGGGGGAGCTGTGACAGTTTCACTTTCCGAATCAGAGAGTGCCGGGTCGGGCAATGACTTGAATGCGGTGATGCGCAGTGAGTTTCCCAGTACGGTAAGGCTGGAGAAGACCATCGCCAGTGCCGCCAAAAGGGGGTGCAAAAGCCCTGCGGCGGCCGCCGCTACCGCCAGTGCGTTGTAGATGAAGCTCCAGGCGAAGTTTCCCACCACGATCTTGCGGCTTTCCCGGCTGAGGTCGATCAGCCACGGGATCAGCCCAAGTCGGCTGGAGAGGATCACCACGTTTCCCGACTGCCGAGCGAGGTCGGTCCCCGCCCCGATGGCGATCCCGGTGTCTGCGGCGGCGAGCGCCGGCGCATCGTTGATGCCGTCTCCGACCATGGCAACCGAGGTGCCTGAGTCTGCCTCCGAGACGATCTGCAGCTTCTGCGCCGGGGTGCGCGGGGCCTCCACCCGTTCGATCCCCACCGATGCCGCAACCGACCGCGCGGCCTCGGCCCGGTCCCCGGAGAGGAGGGCGCAACGGATCCCGCGGGCCCGAACTGCCGCTACCGCGCCGGCGGCATCCGGCCGTAGCGGGTCGTGGAAAAAAAGGCGCCCGGCCGGCGCGCCGTCCCAGGTGACGTCGATGGCGGTGAGCCCGGCGACCTCCGCGCCCCAGTCGTCAGCCGGGCCTGCGTTTCCCGCCGACATCAGACCCTCTTTCCCCTGCCGCGTCACCCGCCCTTCGATCCCCATCCCGGGATGGAGCACGATCCCGGCTGCAACCCCCTCCTCGATGCCCCGCGCCTGGGTAGCCGCGATCACCGCCTTTCCCAACGGGTGGCTCGTCCCCCGTTCCAGGGCGGCGAGGCACCCCAACAGTTCCTCCTCCCCCAGAACGTCGCCGGTAAGAAGCAGCTTCGTGAGGGTCGGCGTCCCTTGGGTGAGGGTGCCGGTCTTGTCAACGTAGAGCAGGTCGGTCCGGGCGATCCCTTCCATCACGGCGCCGCCGCGTACGATGACCCCCTCTTTGGCGGCCCGGGCGATGGCAAGCGAGGTAGCGAGCGGGGTGGCGATCCCCATGGTGCAAGGGCAGGCGACCACCGCGACGGAAAGGGCGGCGAGCCAACCGCGGCCGGGGTCCCCCTGCCAAAACCAAAAGCAAAGCGCGGCGACGGCGACGACGAGCACCGCCGGGATGAAGAGGGCGGCGGCCCGCGCCGCGAGACGCTCCGCCTCCGACGGTGAGCGCCATGCCTTTTGCACCAGGTTGATGATCCGGTGGAGCAGGAGCTCCGGGCCGGTCCGCTCCGCGCGGATCACCACGCTGCCGTTGCCGTTGACGGTGCCGGCGGTGACCGGGTCACCGCGCCGGCAGAGGCGGGGGAGGGGCTCTCCGGTAAAGCCGCCTTCCTCGACGGTGGTCGTCCCCTCGACGATGATCCCGTCCGCGGCAATCCGTTCACCCGGCCGTAGGCGGATCAGATCCCCGGGGCGCAGCTCGGCAACCGGGACCTCGCGGCACTGGCCGTCGTCGACGCGCAGCGCCGTCTCCGGGAGGAGCGCTTCCAGGCTGCGAAGGAGTTCCGCGGCTCCCGATTTCGCGGCTCCCTCCAACAGGCGCCCGAGGGTGACCAGGACCGGGAGCATGGTCGCGGTGTCGTAATAGACCGGGCCGGAGCCGCCCCAGGTATGGACGGCGCTCACCGCAAAGGCGCTAAGCGATCCCGCCGCCACCAGAGCCTCCATCCTCAGGCTCGCTCCCGAGCGGCGGGAGGGGAGGGCGAAAAACGGCGGGAGCAGGATCGCGAGCGCCGGGGCCGAAAGCCCGAACAGCACCTTGCGAAAGAGCGGGATGGTGGGCTGGTTCACGCTGTCGGCGTAGAGGAGCAGCGAGATCATCATCACGTTCATCGCCAGAAGGGTTCCCACTCCCAGGCGCAGCAGCGCCCAGTTCCGCACCCCGTCCCGGCTTTTGCCGACGATGGCGGCCGCCAGCCGGCAGGCGTGACAGCAAAAAAGCGGAGCGGCACCGGCGCCCCCCCGGATCGGCAAGCCGCAGTGGCTGCAGCAGGAAAACGTCTCAGTTACCATGCCGGCCCCCCGGGGGTTCCGTCTCGGAGGCGATCGCCTGCGGCGCGGCGGGGCAGGGGAGGAAACGGTGCAGCAGCGGTCCCCCCCGCAGCGCGGTTACCGCGCCCAGCCCGAGCAAAAGTACCGCGGCACCACGGACCCCCCAGCGCCGGGTCCGCGCGGTGACCACGGCCGCAGTCGATCCCAGAGCCAGCAAGGGAAGCGTGGTTCCCACCCCCACCCCCGCCATGGTGGCAAGCGCTGCCGGCACCGACCCCCTTTCCATGGCATAGGCGAGGAAGGCGAGCAGGATCGGGCAGGGGAGAAGCCCGGAGACCACCCCCATGAGCAGCGGAGCGCCGGGGGAGGAGGTGGTGAAAAGTTCCCCGGCCAGACGCAGCAGCGCACCACAGCCTTTGCCGCCGCGCACCGGGAGCACGCCGAGAAGGCTCATCCCCGCCGCGACCATGACCGCCCCCGTGGCCCATCCGATGAGGTTCTGCACCCCGCCTCCGGCGAGAACCCGGGACAGGGTGGCGCCGGCGTGGGCCGCCAGCGCGGCGAGGAGGAGGTAGCTGGAGAGCCTTCCCGCGTGCCAGAGCAGCTGGCGCCGGAGCGCCTTCGGTCCCGGCTGGAGCAGTACGAAGCCGCCGCACATGCCGAGGCAGTGGGCAAAAGCGGCGGCTCCGCCGGTAAGGCCGAGGAGGAAGGTAGTTGACCACTCGTTCATGCCAGACTCCAGGCTGCGTTTCGGCCAAGGGGAGGGGGGGAAGGTGCCGATCACTTGGAAAACATGCCGACGTCGACCTCCCGGAAGATGGTTTCCAGGTAGCGGGAGTTCAACTGGCTTTTCGCCATGAGCCGCTTGAGTGGCGGGAGGCGCAGGATCGCCCCCAGCACCGCCGCCATCAGGCGGTGGCTCAGGAGCGCGTGGTTGTCGAAGATGAGGTTTTGCAGCTTGCCCCGTTCGACGGCCATCAGGACCACCCGGTGCGCCGTGTTCACCGGCGTCACGATGCGTTGCTTGCGTGGGCGCAGCACCAGGGCGTGCTGTGGGCAGGCGTTGGCGCAGACCCCGCAGCCGAGGCAAAGGTCGGCCTTCAGGGTCGGCTGCACCAATTCCCGCGCGTTCCCCGACGGCGGGGCCGGGAGATCGATGGCATCGATGGGGCAGCTCCGGACGCAGCTGCCGCAGCCGGTGCAGATCCGGCGGTTCACCTCCGGGAGGCAGTTCGTGGTGTACAGGGCCTGCGGGATCGCCAGCCGGCGCACGGCGATCATCGCTTCGCAGCAGCAGCCGCAGCAGTTGCAGATGAAGTTCACCCCCTGCTGCACGTTGTCGGCGCACTGCACCAGGTTCCCCGATCGCGCCCGGTCCAGGATCTCGAGCGCCTCCACCGGCTCCACGCTGCGTGCCACCTTGTTGCGAATCAGCGACGCGGCCGCGTCGTTCAGGGTCAGGCAGTTGTCCAAGGGGGCCTGACAGGCCCGGCCCAGATGAAACATCTTGTGCCGGCAGTAGCAAAGCCCCACCGCGATGTGGGTGGCGCTTCGGATGATTTCGCTCGCCCGCTCGTAATCCAGCACCTGGGAGCCGCCGGAGAGTGCCAGCGCCGGCTCGTTCACCAGGACCCTGCCGAGTTGGGTCCTCCCCCCGGTAAAAAGCTCCCGGATGAAGGCGTCCTCCATATTCAAATACTGGTAGAAGAGCCGGCTCAGTTCGCGTTGGTCGAGGTCGGTCCGCATCCGCATCAGGGAGAATTCGAAGAACCCGGCCATCGGCGGGGGAAGGACGTAGAGCAGCGTCCCGTTGCGCTCCAGGTCCAAAAGAAGGGCGCGCGAGGCGAGATCTTGCAGGATCTTGGCGGCTTCGGCTTCCGGGACCCGCCAGATGCCCGCCGCCTTCCGGGCGCTGAACGGACGCAGCGGCAGGCGGGAGACCCGCTCGGCGTCCTTTTCATTAAAGATCAGGGCCAGAATCCGGTACAGCAGCTCCGAGACCGGAGCTCCTTGCGGGAACAGGTTCAGCCGCTCGGCGAGGAGCCGGTACCCGTTGTCCTTGAGATGGTGAGACATGCGGTGCCCGCCTTTTTAATGATTAATGCAGGTTAATGGATCGACACAGTATAGCAGCCGTCCGGCGGCGGGCAATCTTTCAACTACGCAAACTGGAAGGGGAAAAATTTCACCCAAAAGATTTGACAGGAAAATGGGCTGCTGCTACTATCTCGCCTATTAAACCAAACCAATTAAAATGAACAAATTTGGATGATCATTTGATTGACGGGCACCCGAAGGGGGAGGTATGGCACGCACCGTTTTAATTACCGGTGGGGCGGGGTTCATCGGTTCGCACCTGACGGACGAGCTCCTCCGGCACGGCTACCGGGTCCGGGTGCTCGACGCCCTGGTTCCCCAGGTCCACGGCACCTCCGGGAAGCGCCCCGGGTACCTCGCCGCCGACGCCGAGCTGATCAAGGGAGACGTGCGCGACGCCGAGGTGGTGCGCCGGGCGCTCGACGGGGTGGACGCGGTCTACCATTTGGCGGCGCTGGTCGGGGTCGGCCAGAGCATGTACCAGATCGAGAATTACACCTCGGTCAACGACACCGGGACCGCCGTGGTCATGGAGGCGGTCGCGCGCAGCGGCAGCGTTGCCAAGGTGGTGGTCGCCTCCAGCATGAGCATCTACGGCGAGGGGCTCTACCGCGACGGCAACGGCGGGCTCTACCCCGAGGTGCGGCGCGAACCGGAGCAGTTGCGCCGCGGGGAGTGGGAACTGCACAACGGCAGCAGCGAACCCCTGGTCCCGATCCCCACCCCCGAGAGCAAGACCCCCTCGCTGGCGTCGGTGTACGCCCTCTCCAAGTACGTGCAGGAGCGGATGGCGCTCATCGTCGGCGCCAGCTACGGTATTCCGGTGGTCGCCCTGCGCTTTTTCAACGTCTACGGGACCCGCCAGGCCCTTTCCAACCCCTACACCGGGGTCCTGGCCATCTTCGCCTCCCGCCTTTTGAACGACCATCCCCCCCGCATCTTCGAGGACGGCCAGCAGCAGCGCGATTTCGTAAGCGTCTACGACGTGGCGCGCGCCTGCCGGCTCGCCCTGGAGGTCGAGCAGGACCGGGCCCGGGTCTTCAACATCGGCAGCGGCGAGAGCCGGACCGTGCTGCAGGTGCTGGAGCGGCTGTCGCGGCTTTTGCACCGGGAAGAACTCCTTCCCGAGATCACCGGCACCTACCGCGCCGGGGACATCCGGCACTGCTTTGCGGATATCGGCTCGGCGCGGGAGCTGCTGGGGTTCGAGCCGCAGGTACGGTTCGAAGCGGGGCTGGCCGAGCTGGCCGAGTGGCTCAAGGGGCAGATTGCGGTGGATCGGGTACTGGAAGCACATGCGGAGCTATCGGATCGGGGGCTGACCATATGAAAAGAAAGGTCGCGCAGGACCTGCCGGAGCATTTCGGCGTGGTGGAGTGGTTTCGTCCGGGGGAGTTCGAGCGGGTGGAAAGGGTCCTCGCCGATCTGACCCGTATCGGTGCCGAGCGGATCAGGACCGGCATCTCGTGGGCCGACTGGTACGCCCCCGGCGGGCGGGAGTGGTTCCACTGGCTGGTCCCCAGGCTCGCCGCGCGCGTGGAGTTGCTCCCCTGCGTTCTGTACACCCCCCCCTCCATCGCCGTGGAGCCCAAGACCTCGTCGCCGCCGGTCCGGCCCAAGGACTACGCCGACTTCATCGACGTCCTGATCACCGAGCTGGGGGACCACTTCCAGTACATCGAGCTGTGGAACGAGCCGAACAACCTGAGCGAGTGGGATTGGACCCTCGACCCGCACTGGACCGCCTTCGGGGAGATGATCGGCTGCGCCGCCCACTGGGCCAAGGTGCGGGGCAAGAAAACGGTCCTGGGGGGGATGAGCCCGATCGACGGCCACTGGCTCTGCCGCATGTTCGACCTGGGGGTCATGGAGTTCATCGACGTGGTGGGGATCCACGGCTTTCCGGACATCTTCGACTACACCTGGAAAGGATGGCCGCGCAATGTCCAGCCGGTGCGCGAGGTGCTCAACTCCCGAGGCAGCGCCTGCGAGATCTGGGTCACCGAAGCCGGCTTTTCGACCTGGCAGCACGACCAGCACAAGCAGCTCAAGGTCTTCCTCGAATTTCTCGAGGCGCCGGCCGGGCGGATCTACTGGTACGGCATCGACGACCTGGACCCCAGCCTTGCTGCCGTGGACCGTTTCCATCTCGACGAGCGGGAATACTTCTTCGGTCTGCGTGAGGCGAAGGGAACCCCGAAACTGCTGTACCGGCTGCTGGAAAACGGCGGCGTCCGGGCGGTTCGGCGCATCGCCGCGCTCCCGGGAATCAGCGAGAGCCCCGCCGACCGGGCCACCCTGATCACAGGAGGGGCGGGCTTCATCGGGACCAACCTCGCCGCCCGGCTTTTGCGTGAAGGGGAGCGGGTGATCCTCTATGACAACCTCTCCCGCCCCGGGGCGGAAAAGAATCTCCTTTGGCTGCAGGACCAGTACGGGGACCGGGTAGAGACGGTGGTGGCCGACATCCGCAACCCGCTGGAACTGGAGAAGGCGGTGGCCCGGGCGCGCCACGTGATCCACTGTGCGGCACAGGTCGCGGTGACCACGAGTCTCGCTGAGCCGGCGCGGGATTTTTCGATCAACGCCGGAGGCGTCATTAATCTTTTGGAGGCGATCCGCAAGGCGAAGGAGCCGCCCACGCTCCTTTTCACCTCCACCAACAAGGTCTACGGCGGCATCGACGGGTTCCGGCTGCAGCGCACCCGGTCGCGCTACGAGCCGGTCGACGAGGTGCTGCGCAAGTACGGCCTCTCGGAAAAGACCCCCTTGGATTTCCTGAGCCCCTACGGCTGCTCCAAAGGGTGCGCCGACCAGTACGTCCTCGACTACGCCCGAAGCTTCGGAATCCAGGCCGCCGTCTTCCGGATGAGCTGCATTTACGGTCCGCACCAGTTCGGCACCGAGGACCAGGGGTGGGTCGCCCATTTCGTGAGCCAGACCCTGAAAAACCGGGCCATCACCATCTACGGGGACGGCTGCCAGATCCGCGACCTCCTCTTTGTGGAAGACCTGGTCGACGCCATGCTCGCCGCCCGGGGGATGATGCCGCTTCTGGCCGGGCAGGCGTTCAATATCGGGGGTGGGCCGGATCGCTGCGTGAGCCTGATCGAGCTTTTAGAGCTCCTCCGTTCCCTGCATGGCGCCCTGCCGCGCCTCTGCCACGAGGAGTGGCGCACCGGCGACCAGAGGTACTACGCCTCGGACACGCGCAAGTTCTCGCGCATCACCGGATGGGCTCCGCGCCACGGGGTGCGGGAAGGGGTGACGGCCCTTTACGACTGGCTGCACGAGGCGCTGCACATACGCAAGCCCGCGGTGACGGGGTACCGTCCCGCCGGTTACAGCACGACAGCGGAGGCGACATGAGCAAGATGCAGGCGGCGGTGATCCAGGCCCCGGGCAAGGCGGGGATGGTGGAGGTACCGGTACCGGAGCCGGGACCGGGGGAAGTGGTGGTGCGGCTGGAGGGGTGCGGGGTCTGCGCCTCCAACATCCCGCTTTGGGAAGGGCGCCCCTGGTTTACCTACCCCGCGGCCCCCGGAGCCCCGGGACACGAGGGGTGGGGGCGGGTGGCGGCCCTGGGCCGGGGGGTGAACGGACTGGCGGAAGGGGACGCGGTGACCGTCCTCTCCTACCATGCCTTTGCCGAGTATGACAAGGTTCCGGCCGCCTCGGCGGTCCGGCTCCCGTCTCTTCTGCAGGGAATCCCCTTTCCCGGTGAGTCGGTCGGCTGTGCCCTCAACGTCTTCCGGCGCTCGGACATCCACGCCGGGCAAACCGTCGCCGTCATGGGGGCCGGTTTTCTCGGCGTCATTTTCGTCGCCCTGGCGGCCGCCAAGGGAGCGCGGGTGATCGCCATCTCCCGCCGGCAAAGCGCACTGGAGCTCGCCAAAAGCTATGGGGCCTGCGAACTGGTCCACCTGGACGACCACAACCGCGTCCTGGAGGAGCTGCGCAACCTGACCGGCGGCAGAGGGTGCGACCGCGTCTTGGAGGCGACCGGACACCAGTGGCCCCTGGACGTCGCCGGGGAGATCGTCTGCGAACGGGGCCAGCTCATCATCGCCGGGTTCCACCAGGACGGGCCGCGCCAGGTGAACCTCCAGCTCTGGAACTGGAAGGGGATCGACGTGGTGAACGCCCACGAGCGGGAGGCGCAGCGCTACCTGGAGGGAATCCGCGCCGGGATCGAGGCGGTTGAGGCCGGGCTGTTCCGGATGACGGACCTGGTGACCCACAAGTACGGCTTGACCGAGCTGGAAAAAGCCTGCCAGACCCTGGTCGAGCGTCCGGAAGGGTTCGTGAAGGCGGCACTGCTCATGCCCGGTTAACGGACTTCCCCATAAACCTCACCATCCCCTCGCGCGAGGGCCGGTGCCTTGAGCGTCGAAGTGGCGCAAAAGGGGAGGGGGAGGTCTCGGGCAGTAAGTTGCGGGCGTAGGCGAGAGGGAGGAAGCATGCTGAAAAGACAAGGGGCATTGCCGCGGCTGGGATTTTTGGGGACCGGATGGATCGGGAGGCATCGGCTGGAGTCGATCCATCGCTCCGGAGAGGCCGAGATCGTCGCCATCGCCGACCTGAATCGGGAAAACGCGCTGGATGCGGCGCAACTGGTGCCCAAGGTACGGGTCCTAAGCTCGCTGGACGACCTGCTGGAGCTGGACCTGGACGGCGTGGTCATCGCCACCCCGAGCGCGGGGCACGGCAGCCAGGCGGAGCGTGCCCTGGAAAAGGGAATGGCGGTCTTTTGCCAAAAGCCGCTGGGTAGAAACGCGGCAGAGACGGTTCGGGTGGTCGATGCGAGCCGGCGCGCGGACCGGCTTTTGGGGGTGGATTTTTGCTACCGGTTCACCGACGGAATGGAGCGGATCCATTCCATGGTGCAGCAGCGCAAGCTGGGTGAGGTCTTCGCCGCGGACCTCGTTTTCCACAATGCCTACGGTCCGGACAAGCCCTGGTTCTACGATGCCGAACTCTCGGGGGGGGGCTGCCTGATGGATCTGGGGAGCCACCTCGTCGACCTGGCACTCTGGCTTTTCGACTACCCGGAAATCCGGTCGGTAGGGAGCTCGATCTACGCCAAGGGGGAACGGCTCAAGGCGGGGAGCGGACAGGTGGAGGATTACGCGGCAGTGTCGCTTTGCCTGGAAGGGGGGAGCGTGGTCCGGATCGCTTGCTCCTGGAACGTCTCGGCCGGCCAGGATGCGGTCATCTCGTGCAATCTCTACGGCACCGACGGGGGGGCTTCCTTCCGCAACGTGGACGGCTCCTTTTACGATTTCGTCGCCGAGCATTTCCGGGGCACGTCGCGGCGCACCCTGGCCACCCCTCCGGACGACTGGGGGGGGAGGGCGGCGGTGACTTGGTGCCGGCGCCTGCGGCGCGGCCACGGCTTCGACCCGGAGTCGGAGCAGCTGGTCCGGGTGGCCGCTGCCCTCGATGCCGCCTATGGGCGCTGACGTGAAAGGGGTCCGGGAACGAAAGCCTCCTCCGGAGGGGGGAGGGCCGCGCCGGGTGCTGATGACCGCCGATGCCGTCGGAGGGGTCTGGAGCTACGCGCTGGAGCTGGCGCGGGGGTTGGCCGGCTACGGGGTGGAGGTGATCCTCGCGGTGATGGGGACCCCCCCGACCGCGGACCAGCTTCGCGAGGTGCGCGGCATCCGCAACATCGCCCTGCACCGAAAGCCCTTTGCCCTGGAGTGGATGGAGGATCCCTGGGACGACGTGGATCGGGCCGGCCGCTGGCTCCTGGAGCTTGCCGACGAGCTCGGTCCGGACCTGGTGCATCTGAACGGCTACGTCCATGCCGCGCTCCCCTGGAAATGCCCCTGCGTCGTGGTCGCCCATTCCTGTCTTTATTCCTGGTGGGACGCGGTGCGCCAAGGGGTGACCCCGGAAAAGTACCGGCGCTACCGGGACGCCGTCCGGCGCGGCCTCTCCTGTGCGAGCGTTGTCGCGGCTCCCTCCGGCGCGATGCTCTCCAGCCTGGAGCGCTTTTATCTCCCCCTCGGCAAGACCCGGGTAATCCACAACGGCAGGAGCCGACGGCGCTTCAAGCCGGGGTGCAAGGAGAACTTCGTCTTGTCGGTCGGGCGGCTCTGGGACGAGGCGAAGAACGTGGATGCGGTAATGAAAAGCGCCGGGACCGTCCCCTGGCCGGTATACGTGGCCGGACCGGAAGGGCATCCGGAAGGGGGGCTGGTGCCGCTGCAAAACGTCAACCGGCTCGGGCAGCTCTCTCCCAAACGGCTGGCTTCCTGGTTTGCCCGCGCCTCCATCTACGCCCACCCGGCACGGTACGAGCCTTTCGGCCTCACCATCCTGGAGGCGGCGATGTCGCGCTGTGCCTTGGTGCTCGGCGACATCCCGAGCCTGCGCGAGCTCTGGAAGGACGCCGCCCTCTTCGTTCCCCCCGACGACACCGAAGCCCTTGCCGCGCAGCTGCGCCTGCTGTGCGAGGACCGCGAACGCCGGGAGCAGATGGCGCAGAAGGCCTTTGCCCGCAGCCTGGATTTTTCTCCGGCCAAGATGGCGGCCCAGTACCTCGACGCGTACGGGACGGCGCTTCAGTAGCCAAGCAAGCGGCTTTTCCGGTGGGAGCGGCATTCCAGGCCGCGATCCGCCGGAGGCGGGGATGCCGGTCGAATCGCGACGGGAAAGGCGCTCCCACCGGGTAAGCCACCGGGTAGTTATTTAGTAGCCGCCGCGACAAAAGAGCCATCGAATCGCGACGGGAATGTCGCTCCAGGGGTTAGCGCCCGCACGGTTTGTGCCAAGGGAGGATCTGCCGTTGTGCGTATCGTGATGTTCTACCACTCCATCGTGTCGGATTGGAACCATGGCAACGCCCACTTTTTAAGGGGCATTGCCACCGAACTTCTGGCGCGTCGCCACGAGGTCGAGGTGTTCGAACCGAAAAACGGCTGGAGTTATCGAAACCTGGTCCGGGAGGAGGGGGAACGGGCGATCCGGCGCTTCCGCCGGGCCTTCCCGCAGCTCAAGGAGTCGCCCTACGAGTTGGAGGGGCTGAGCCTGGACCGGACCCTGGAGCGCGCCGACCTGGTCATCGTCCACGAATGGAACGACCCGGAGCTGGTGCGCCGCATCGGGGAGCACCGCCGCAGGCGGGGGAATTACACCCTCCTGTTCCACGACACCCACCACCGATCGGTCACCGACGCCGCTGCGATGGCGGCCTACGATCTCTCGGGCTTCGACGGGGTCCTCGCCTACGGCACGCCGATCCGGGACATTTACCTCGCCCGCGGCTGGGCCAAGCGGGCCTGGGTCTGGCACGAGGCGGCGGACGTGCGGGTTTTTTATCCGCGGTCCAACCGGCACAAGGAAGGGGACGTCGTCTGGATCGGTAACTGGGGGGACGACGAGCGTACCGACGAGATCCGCGAGTTCTTCATCGAGCCGGTGCAACGGCTCAAGCTCAAGGCGATGGTGTACGGGGTGCGTTATCCGGAAAAGGCGCTGCGCCTGCTGGAGGGGGCGGGAATCCGCTACGGCGGCTGGCTCCCCAATTTCGAGGTGCCGCGCGTCTTTTCCCGGTACCGGGTCACCCTGCACATCCCGCGGCGCCCGTATGCCGAAAGCCTTCCCGGCATCCCGACCATCCGCCCCTTCGAGGCGTTGGCCTGCGGCATCCCGCTGATCTCGGCGCCGTGGGAGGACCGCGACCGGCTCTTCAGCGCCGGGAAGGATCTCCGGTTCGCCGGCGACGGTGCCGAGACCGAAGACATCCTCCAGGAACTCCTCGCCCATCCGCAGCAGGCCAAAAGCCTTGCCGCCCACGGCCTCGCCTGCATCATGGAGCACCATACCTGCGGACGCCGCGTGGACGAGCTGATGGCAATCTGCCGGGAGCTCGGCATGAACACCGTCACCGGACGGGAATGGGAAAGGGGGAACTGATGGGGCTGAACATCGCCTTCTTCGGATCGAGCCTGGTTTCCAGTTACTGGAACGGGGCCGCGACCTATTACCGGGGGTTGATCCGCGCGCTCAACCTGCTTGGGCACCGGGTCACCTTCTACGAACCGGACGCCTACGACCGCCAGCAGCACCGCGACATGAAGCCCCCCCGTTGGGCGCGGGTGGTGGTCTACCCGGCGACTCGGGCCGGCGTGTACCGCGCCCTGGAAGGGGCGCAGGGGGCCGACCTCGTGGTGAAAGCAAGCGGGGTGGGGGTGTTCGATGAGCTGTTGGAGCAGGAGGTCCTGGCCCTGAAACGCCCCGGAAACCAGGTGGTCTTCTGGGATGTCGATGCGCCGGCGACCCTGCAACGCCTGCGGGAAAACCCCAGCGACCCGTTCCGGGTCCTGGTGCCGCGCTACGACATGATCCTCACCTACGGCGGCGGAGATCCCATCGTGGCGGCATATACCAAGATCGGAGCCCGCGGCTGCGTCCCGATCTACAATGCGCTGGACCCCTCCACGCATCATCCGGTCCGCGCCGAAGATCGCCTGCGGGCCGATCTCTCCTTTTTAGGAAACCGCCTGCCGGACCGCGAGCGGCGGGTCGAGGAATTCTTCTTCGAAGTGGCCCGGCGCCTGGGAGCGCGGCGCTTCATCCTGGCCGGAGCCGGTTGGGACGACAAATCCCGTGGCGCCAACATCACCTACCTCGGCCACCTCGGCACCAGGGACCATAACGCCTTCAACTGCAGCAGCCTCGCCGTCCTCAACGTCAGCCGCAGCTCCATGGCGGAAAACGGCTTCTCCCCGGCGACCCGCGTTTTCGAGGCCGCCGGCGCCGGGGCCTGCGTGATCACCGACAGCTGGGACGGGGTGGAGTGTTTCTTCGAGCCGGGAAACGAGATCCTGGTCGCCGCCTCGGGCGCCGAGGTGGCGGCGATATTGGACCGGCTCACCCCGGCGGAGGCGCTCCAGGTGGGGAGATCGGCCCTGGCGCGGGTGAAGCGGGAGCATACCTACGCCCACCGGGCCCGGCAGTTCGAAACGATCTTCGGCGCGGCGAGGGGGAAGTCATGAAGGTCGTCGTCGTGGGGCTTTCGATCACCTCCTCCTGGGGAAACGGCCATGCCACCACCTACCGCGCGCTGCTGAGGGAATTGGCGCGGCGCGGCCACGACATCGTATTTCTGGAGCGCGATGTGCCGTGGTACGCGGCGAACCGGGACCTCCCCGAGCCGCCGTACTGCCGCACCATCCTCTACCAGAACCTGGACGAGCTCTTCTTGCGGCACGCCCCCCGCATCCGGGAGGCGGACTGTGTCATCGTCGGCTCCTACGTGCCGGAGGGGATCGCCGTGGGAGAGTGGGTCACCGCAAATGCCGGCGGGGTCACCGCGTTTTACGACATCGACACCCCGGTGACCCTGTCCCGCCTCCGGCGCGGCAAGTGTGCCTACCTTTCCCGGGAACTCATCCCGCGCTATCACCTCTACCTCTCCTTCACCGGAGGGCCGACCCTGGGCGCCCTGGAGCGGGACTACGGCGCGCCGCGGGCCCGCGCCCTCTACTGTTCGGTCGATCCCGAGCTGCACTACCCGATTCCCCGCCCGCACCGCTGGGACCTCGGCTACCTCGGCACCTACAGCGACGACCGGCAGCCGACCCTGGAGCGGCTCCTGGTGCGGCCGGCCCTGCTTTGGGGGGAAGGGCGCTTCGTGGTGGCGGGATCCCAGTACCCCGAACAGATCCCCTGGCCCGCGAATACCGGCCGGATCGAACACCTTGCCCCGGAAAGCCACCGGGAGTTCTACACGGCGCAGCGCTTTACCCTCAACGTGACCCGCAGGGACATGATCGCCGCCGGCTATTCACCGAGTGTCCGGCTCTTCGAGGCGGCGGCCTGCGGGGTCCCCCTGGTGAGCGACCGGTGGCCCGGGCTGGAGGAGTTCTTCACTCCCGGTGTTGAGATCCTCGTTGCTGAGAACGAAAAGGATGTGCTCTGCTATCTGCGCGAACTCCCGGAATCGGAGCGCCTGGGAGTCGCACGGCGGGCCCGGGAGCGGGCTCTTGCCTTCCACAGCGCCGCCCGGCGGGCTCAGGAGCTGGAGGAATATCTCAACGAGTGCTGAGGTGGATCAACCCCTTAAAACGCCCTCCCTTGCGAAGGGGGCGGGGGGGATGTGCCTTTGGTGATTGATGGCAGGTTGGCTCTGGCAGCAGTTTGAGGACGACCGATGACCGAGGAAAAAACTACCCTGCAGGAAATCCGGGAACTCGCCCCGTGGTTCCACAACCTGCACCTTCCCGACGGGAGCCAGACCGCCCCGGACCACTTCCTGGGCGACTTCCCCGCCTTCAAATGGCAGGAGCTCGCCCCGTTCATCCCGGCCGACCTCACCGGGTGGCGCGCCCTCGATATCGGCTGCAACGCCGGATTCTACAGCTTCGAGCTGGCCCGGCGCGGAGCGCGGGTGACCGGCATCGATGTCGACGGCCGTTACCTGGAGCAGGCCCGCTGGGCGGCGGAGAAGTTCGGACTCAAGGACCGGGTTGAGTTCCGGGAAATGCAGGTGTATGATCTCGCCCGCACCCAGGACAGCTGGGACCTGGTCCTGTTCATGGGGGTCTTCTACCACCTCCGTTATCCGCTCCTGGCGCTGGACATCATCGCCCAGAAGGTGGCCCGACTCATGGTATTCCAAACCCTTACCCTCCCCGGCCGCGACGTGGTCGACCAGCTCGATCACTGGATCAACGACCGCGACACCCTGCTCGAGGCCGGCTGGCCCAAGATGGCCTTCATCGAGCACCGCTTCGCCGGCGACCCCACCAACTGGTGGATCCCCAACCATGCCGGGGTCGAGGCGATGCTCCGCTCCGCCGGGCTCCGCATTACCGGCTACCCGGGCGACGAGATGTACTGCTGCGAGCCTGATCCCGACCGCCCTTCCTGCATGACCACCTGGAACCGGCAGGAGTTCCGCTCCGCCACCAACTCCCCTGCGTGACCCCATGCTTCTCGACGAGGTCGTTTCCGTTTCCGAAGGGCTCGCCGGCACCTCCCGCCGGCTGAGCAAGATCGATCTCCTCGCCTCCCTTTTGTCCCGCCTTTCCGGCGACGAAATTCCCATTGCCGTCAACTACCTGAGCGGAGTCCTGCGCCAGGGGCGCATCGGCGTCGGTCCGGCGCGCCTTTTCCGTCTTCAGGCTGCCGCGGCAGCGCTGCCGACCCTGAGCCTGCACGAGGTCGATGCTGCCTTTGATGCGATCGCAGCCGACTCCGGAGCCGGTTCCCAGGAAAGGCGCCGCGCCGCGCTTGCCGCACTTTTTCAAAAGGCGACCCGGCGCGAACAGGATTTCCTGATCCGGATCACCCTGGGCGAGCTGCGCCAGGGAGCGCTCGAAGGGGTGATGGAGGAAGGCGTCGCCCGTGCCGCGGGAATCCCGGTGGGAGAGCTGCGCCGGGCGGCCATGGTGGCGGGAGATCTTGCCCCGGTCGCCGGCGCGCTCTTAACCCGCGGGCGGGAAGGTCTCTCCGCGTTCACCCTCACCCTGTTCAAGCCGGTGGCGCCGATGCTGGCGCAGCCCGCCGCCGACCTGGAGGAAGCTCTGGCCAGGCTGGGGGAGGCGGACCTGCAGTGGAAGCTGGACGGCGCCCGGGTCCAGCTGCATAAGGAAGGCGACCGCGTCCGCGTCTACAGCCGCAATCTCAACGACGTAACCGATGCCGTACCCGAACTCGTGGAGGGGGCGCGGGAGTTCGCGGCGCAAAGCCTGATCCTGGACGGGGAGGCGCTGGCACTTCGCTCGGACGGCTCGCCGCACCCGTTCCAGACCACGATGCGCCGCTTCGGACGCCGCCTGGGTGTGGCCGAGCAGCGCCGGAGCTATCCGCTTTCGCCCTTTTACTTCGACTGCCTCTACCATGACGGGGAGAGCCTGATCGCTTTGCCGGAACGGGTGCGCTTCGCACGCCTGGCCGAGGTACTCCCCCCGGAGGTCGTGATCCCCCGCCTGGTTACCGCGGACCCGGCCCGCGGGGCGCAGTTTCTGGCGGAACTTCTGGAGCTTGGCCACGAAGGGGTGATGGCCAAGGCGGGCGACTTCCCCTACGAGGCGGGGCGGCGGGGCTACGGCTGGCTCAAGGTGAAACCGGTGCAGACCCTGGACCTGGTGATCCTGGCTGCCGAATGGGGGCACGGACGCCGGCAGGGGACCCTGAGCAACCTCCATCTCGGTGCTCGCGACGAGCATGGCGGCTTCGTCATGCTCGGCAAGACCTTCAAAGGACTCACCGACGCGATGCTCGCCTGGCAGACGGCCCGGCTTCTCGAACTCGAGGTGTCCCGCGATGCCGGGACGGTCTATGTGAAACCGGAGCTGGTGGTGGAGATCGCCTTTTCCGACATCCAGGCGAGCCCGCGCTACCCGGGCGGTTTTGCACTCCGTTTTGCCCGGGTGAAGCGCTACCGCCCTGACAAAGAACCTGCCGAGGCGGACACCATGGCTACCATACGGGCGCTTTTCCGCGGCCGCTCGGAGCGATGATACAGTCACAACCGCTTTGCCGCCCAACCTCTCCTCAGTTCATTCTCCGCGGTTCTCACACCTGATGTCACCACCGCAGCCGCCCTAGGACGATGAGAATGCATCAAAGACATAGCGCTGGCAACGGCACTGTCAGTCCATCGCCAGCCCAGGATTTCCCACCGCCAGATCTGTCATAACGGTCAGCTTCAATATTTCGAGTTGCAATGTAACTTTAATAGTGGTAATTTACTAAAAACCGCTAATATTAAAACTATGACTGTGCGTTCCCTTCTCTGAGGACCAGGCGGTCCGGCTAACCCTGCTATGCCAGAGTGGCCGGCTCCTGAGACAAAAGGGGCAGGGATACATGGGGATTGGAGAGAGCCGGTGGCAGCGACCAACTGTATGAACGGAAATGCCGACCCTCTTATGCATATTAATGGACGGTTGTCGAGCGTTGACTGCTTTTCTGGACGAGCTCTAGGAGGTACCATGGGCGATCCGAGAATACTGCTCGTAGAGGACAACTGTGATTGTGAGGAACTTGCCTTGCGGGCGTTGCGCAAGGCGGGGTTCGCGTCGGTCGAGGTGGCGCGGGACGGAGCCGAGGCGTTAGGAAAGCTGCTGGTCGACCCGGCGGGAGGGCCCGACGGGGAGGAGCAGATCATCCTGCTCGACCTGAAGCTCCCCAAGATCGACGGAGTCGACGTCCTGAAGCGGATCCGGAGCGACCAGCGCACCAAGGACCTGCGGGTCATCGCCCTGTCGGCGTCGGAAAATCCGGCGGAGATAGAAAGGTGCTTGTCGTTGGGGGTGGACGCGGTTTTGACCAAGCCGCTGGACACCGAAGCGCTGAAGAGGACGCTTCTGACCTGACGGGGCCCGCCTGGTAGGACAAAAAAAGCCCCCGTCCATAAGACGAGGGCTTTTTTGTGGTCACTAACCGCAGCTGGAAGGATCAGGCTTTCTTGTCGTCGTCGGGACGACCCGGCTTGATTTCGATCTCGTCCTTGCCGCTGGAAGCGTTTTTGAAGTTCCTGATGCTTTTACCGAGTGCGCCGCCGATCTCGGGAAGGCGCGACGCGCCGAAGATGACGAGAACGATGACCAGGATGATGAGCAGCTCCGGTACGCCGAATCCGAACATGACTCCCTCCGTTTGACGTTAAACCTTAAGTTGCCTGAGTATGTCATTGGGCGGTTAAAAAATCAAGCAGTTGGCGCGGGCCGGCCGAAAATCCATCCGGAGTCGGCCAGTTCCCTGTGATGCGATGACCGAAGGAGACCTGCGATGAACAAGATGATCCTTTTGGTAGAAGACAACGCGGATGACGAGGCGCTAACCCTGAGGGCGGTGAAGAAACAGATGCCGCACGAGATCGTGGTGGCCCACGACGGCGCGGAGGCGCTGGATTTCCTTTTTGGAACCGGTACCTACGACGACCGCGATCCGTCGATCCGGCCGCTGCTGATCCTGCTCGATCTCAAGCTCCCCAGGGTGAACGGGCTCGAGGTTTTGCGCCGCATCCGCAGCGACCATCGCACCAAGATGATCCCGGTGGTGGTGTTCACCTCGTCCACCGAGGAGCAGGACATTCTCGACAGTTACACCCTGGGCGCCAACAGTTACATCCGCAAGCCGGTGGATTACACCCAGTTCTGTTCCGACCTCAAGCAGGTGGTGAACTACTGGCTCGTGGTGAACCAGCTCCCTCCGCTGCGCGCCTGCAGCTGAACCTCCGGGCGCAATCCCATAAACGTCACGAATAACCGATCCTTGCGTGGGAGGCCCTTCCGGGCGCGATGTTCACCCCGAAATCGCGTCCGCAAGGGCGCTCCTGCCGCAGACCTCCATTCCCCTCTCTTCCCGAATCCCCATCCTTCGTGCTATCATCCCACCCCATGGACAGATTCGAACTGGTAACCAATTACGAGCCGCGCGGCGACCAGCCGCAGGCAATCAAGGAACTCGTCGCGGGGGTCGAGCGCGGAGACCGGGCCCAGGTCCTCCTCGGGGTGACCGGATCCGGGAAGACCTTCTCGATGGCGAACGTGATCGCCCAGACCAACCGCCCGACCCTGGTCCTCGCCCCGAACAAGACCCTGGCCGCCCAGCTCTACGGCGAATTCAAGGAGCTCTTTCCCAACAACGCCGTCGAGTACTTCGTCTCCTATTACGACTACTACCAGCCGGAGGCCTACCTCCCGTCGACCGACACCTTCATCGAGAAGGATTCCTCGATCAACGACGAGATCGACAAGTTTCGCCACTCGGCCACCCGCAGCCTCCTTACCCGGCGCGACGTCATCATCGTCGCCTCGGTCTCCTGCATCTACGGGATCGGCTCCCCCGAATCCTACAGCGAGATGCAGATCCGGATGCGCGAGGGGGAGACCCTGGACCGGGACGAGCTTTTGGAAAAGCTGGTTGCCATCCAGTACGAGAGAAACGACATCGACTTCCACCGCGGCACCTTCCGGGTGCGCGGCGACACGGTGGAGATCTTCCCCGCCTACGATGACGAGAAGGCCCTGCGGGTCGAATTCTTCGGGGACACCATCGACGCCATCACCGAGATCGACCCTTTGCGCGGGGTGCAGTTGAACCGCCTCCCCAAATGCGCGGTCTATCCGGCCTCCCATTACGTCGCTACCCGGGAAACCCTGGAGCGCGCCGTGGAGGCGATCCGGGTGGAGCTGGAAGAGCGGATCCGCGGCTTCAATGCCGAAAATCGCCTCATCGAGGCGCAGCGCATCGAGCAGCGGACCTTCTTCGACATCGAGATGATGATGGAGATCGGCTTTTGCCAGGGGATCGAGAACTATTCGCGCCACTTCGACGGCCGCAAGGCGGGGGAACCCCCCTACACCCTTCTGGATTACTTCCCGAAGGATTTCCTGATGCTGATCGACGAGTCGCACATCACCGTGCCGCAGGTGGGGGGGATGTTCCGCGGCGACCGCAGCCGGAAGGAAACGCTGGTGGATTTCGGCTTCCGGCTCCCGTCGGCCCTGGATAACCGCCCGCTGACCTTCAAGGAGTTCGAGAAGAAGCTCCACCAGACCGTCTACATCTCCGCGACGCCGGCCGATTACGAGCTCCGCGCCGCGGGGGGCGTCGTGGTGGAGCAGGTGATCCGGCCGACCGGCCTCATCGACCCGGCCATCGAGGTCCGGCCGGCCGCCGGGCAGGTGGACGATCTGCTGGCCGAAGTGCGCGCCACCATCGCCGCCGGCGGGAGGATCCTCGCCACCACGCTCACCAAGCGGATGGCGGAGGAGCTCACCGATTACTACCGCGAGCTCGGCATCAGGGTCCGCTACCTCCACTCGGACATCGACACCTTCCAGCGGATGCAGATCCTGCGCGAGCTCCGCCTGGGGGAATTCGACCTGCTGGTCGGCATCAACCTTTTGCGCGAGGGGCTCGACCTCCCGGAGGTCTCCCTGGTTGCCATCCTGGACGCGGACAAGGAAGGGTTCCTCCGCTCGACCCGCTCCCTGATCCAGACCTGCGGCCGGGCCGCACGTAACGTCTCGGGGCGGGTCATCATGTACGCCGACCGCGTCACCGGATCGATGCAGAGCGCCATCGACGAGACGCTCCGGCGCCGCGAAATCCAGTCCGCCTACAACGAGGCGAACGGGATCACCCCGGAGACGGTGCGCCGGGCGATCGCCAATATCCTGGAGGTTCCCGAGGAACGGGATTACGTGACGGTGCCGGTCAAGGACGAACTCCTCGACCCCAAGGAGGCGGCCAAGCTGGTGAAACGGCTGAGGAAGGAGATGCTGACGGCGGCCAAGTCGATGGAATTCGAAAAGGCCGCCGAACTGAGGGATCGGATCAAGGCACTGGAAGAGCGGGAATTGAGGCTCTAGGCGGGGGTGGCGGCGGGTTTGCGCCGCCTTCTCCGGCGGCGTTTCTTTTTGGCCGGGCCGGATTCTTCCCCTTGCTCGGCGCCGCTCTCCTGGGGCGGGCCGGCCAGCGGATTCTGGTGCAGGTAGCGCTCCCACCAGTCGGCGAGGGAACGTTTTACCGGGGTGAGTTGCTCCAAAAACCGCAGGTAGGCGAGCGCGTCGGGGAAGGACTTGCGGGCCAGGACGCCGCGGGCGTTTCTCCCCGGGGTCTTCTGGAACCGGTGCTGGCAGGAGAGGATTTCCCGTACCGCGATCAGCACCCGGTTGGGTACCAGCACCGTCGGGGAAAGCTCCCCGGCAAAATCGGCGATCGCGGCGTCGGTTGCCTGCTGGGAGGGGAGCCCGTGGCCGCGGTACTGGGCGATCTTCTCTTCGAGGTATTCCCCGAACACCAGGGCGATGAACAGCGGCTGGGAAACGGCTTCCCCCTGCCCGAGCCGCTCGTCGACCCAGTCCAGGGCCCGGCTCACCCTCACGTGGGGAAAGCCTTCGCTCTCGCGGGAGAGCCAGGCGTCGAAATGGGGGAAGAGCGGCGCGAAGAGCCCGGTCTGGCGCAGCATCTGGTAGGTCCGTTCCCCCGCTCCCATCATCAGGAGCTTGAGCACTTCCTCGTAGAGACGCGGCGGCGATGCCTTCACGATGCTGTCGCAAAGCTCATGGATCGCATTCAGGGTTTCGTTCTCGATGTTGAAGCCGAGCATGGACGCGAAACGCACCGCACGGATCATCCGGACCGGGTCCTCGGTGAAGCGGACCTGCGGTTCGCCGATGGTCCGGATCACCCCCGCCTTGAGGTCCTCCATCCCCCCCACGTAGTCGATGATGGAAAAATCGGCGATGTTGTAAAAGAGCGCGTTGACGGTGAAGTCGCGCCGGACCGCGTCCTCCTCGGGGGTGCCGAAGAGGTTGTCCCTGAGCACCATCCCGTCTTCGCTTTTCAAAAGGGAAGGGCCGTGGTGGTGCCGCCGCTCTCGGCGGCGGGGCGGTTCCTGGCCTTCCTCGGGCTCGACCTCGACCGGGGGCTCCGGCAGCGGTTCGTCTTCCGGTTCCGGGGCGTTCTCGGCGGTGGAGCGGAAGGTCGCCACCTCGACGATCTCGTCATGGAAATGGAGGTGGGCCAGTCGGAACCGGCGCCCGATCAGGCGGCAGTTGCGGAAAATCCGCTTCAGCTCGTTGGGGGTCGCGTCGGTGACGACGTCGAAATCCTTGGGTTCGCGGCCCAGCAGCAGGTCGCGGACTCCGCCACCCACCAGGTAGGCGGTGAAGCCTTGTTCTTTGAGCTTGTAGAGGACTCTTACGCCGTTGGGGCTGAGGAGGGAGCGGGAAATACAGTGTTCGGCGCGGGGAATGACGTTTTTTTGCGGGGTTCTATTCATTCCGCTGAAAATAACACAGATACCGAGCAAAGGCAAAGGTGTCGAAATGCCGATTTTTGACTTTGGTCATGACGTCCTCCCCACATCGCTGTTAGTATGACGCCATGGACAAGCTTGAGAAGAAATTGCACGACGACATCAAGGTACTTACCGGCTTCGTCGGCATCTATTGCCGCGGCAAGCACGGTACCCGCAAAGGGGCGCTCTGTCCCGACTGTTCGGAACTCCTTGCCTATGCGCACCAAAAAAGGCGAAAATGCCCGCTGGACCCGAAACCGGCCTGCAAACACTGCCCGATCCACTGCTATGCCAAAGAGCAGCGCAACCGGATGCGCGAAGTGATGGGCTACTCGGGTAAACGCCTCCTCCTCAAAGGGAGGCTCGACCTCCTCTGGCACTATTTCTTTTAAATACGAAGCAAACCGCAAAGGAGTCACGAATGATCAGGAAAATCGTCAACATCGACCCGGACAAATGCAACGGCTGTGGACTTTGCGTCCCCTCCTGTGCCGAAGGGGCCATCAGGATCGTCAACGGCAAGGCGGAGATCGCCGCCGACAACCTCTGCGACGGCCTGGGGGCCTGCCTGGGCGACTGCCCGCAGGACGCCATCACCATCATCGAGCGTGAGGCCGATGAGTTCGACGAGGAAGCGGTGCACCAGCATCTGGAGCAGCAGAAGCCGGCGCAGGCCAAACCGGCGCCGCAGCATGCCCACCACCACGGCGGCGGCTGCCCCGGCTCCCGGATGCAGAGCTTCGCCCCGGCGGCGTCCGCTCCCCCGGCAAAAGGGGCCGCCCAGCCGAGCCAGCTCGCCCAGTGGCCGGTCCAGCTGCACCTGGTCCCGCCCCAGGCCCCGTACTTCCAGGATGCCGATCTTTTGATCACCGCCGATTGCGTCCCCTTCGCCTATGCCGACTACCATCGGGACTTTCTGGCCGGCAAGGCGGTCGTGGTCGGCTGCCCCAAGCTCGACGACCTCAACTTCTACATCGAAAAACTGACCCAGATCTTCCGCCAGTCCTCGATCAAGAGCATCACGGTGCTCCGGATGGAAGTTCCCTGCTGCGGCGGGATCATGCACGCCGCCCGCCAGGCCCTCGCCGCCAGCGGCAAGGAAATCCCCCTGAACGACGTGATCATCTCGCTGCGCGGCGAGGTGCTCGAGCGCTAGATCGCAGCCTCAACCGGACCGATCCGTCAGATCCGACGGGTCGGTCCGATCAATCCGGCCCCAGCTCCCCGGAACGGTCCCAATGGGATCAAAAGGATAAAATTGATCTTTTTAGATTGACACCCCCCATATCGGCTGGTATAAATTTTCCTGCGTGTCATTTTAATAAGAACAAAAGGAGACAGCCGATATGAGCATTACCACTCTGGTCACCCAAGAAGCCCCCGATTTTACTGCTGAAGCGGTATTCCCCGATAACTCCTTTGCCGAACTCACCCTTTCCAAGTACCGCGGCAAGTACGTCGTGCTCTTCTTCTACCCGCTCGACTTCACCTTCGTCTGCCCGTCCGAGATCCTGGCCTTCAACAAGCGTCTCGCCGAGTTCAAGGAGAAGAACTGCGAGGTGATCGGTGTATCCGTCGACTCCAAGTTCACCCACCTGGCCTGGAAAAACACCCCGATCGACAACGGCGGCATCGGCAACGTCCAGTACCCGCTGGTGCAGGACCTCAACAAGAACATCGCCCGCTCCTACGGCATCCTCTTCAACGAGGCGGTCGCGCTGCGCGGTCTGTTCCTGATCGATACCAAGGGGATCGTGCGCCACAGCGTGATCAACGACCTCCCGCTCGGCCGCAGCGTCGGCGAGGCGCTCCGCATGGTCGACGCGCTCCAGTTCGTCGAGACCCACGGCGGTGAAGTCTGCCCCGCCAACTGGCAGGAAGGTGATGAGGCGATGAACGCTTCCAAGGAAGGGGTCGCCAAATATCTCGCCAAGCACGGCAAGTAACCCTCAGCCAACGGCAAACCGAAAAGGGCGCGGAAGAGATTCCGCGCCCTTTTTTTATGGCGCGGTAGCGGCGCCGCAACTCCGCTCCCAGCTTGCCACGGTAGGGGAATTATGCTAAAAGGAAAAAGTTTTTAAGCCCTTGCTGTCATTACCCCTCAAAAGGAGCCGTTCCCATGCGTCTGAAAGCGATCCTGATACTGCTGCTGATGCTCATTGCCACGGCGTCCTTTGCCCAGGAGAGTCAGCAGCCGGAGGCGATCACCGAAAAAATGGCGTTCAAACTGGTGCGCGGCGTGGCCAACGTCGCCACGTCGATCGTCGAGATCCCCAAGCAGTCCTACCTGATGGTGCGGGACCGGGGCAGGGTGGGGTACGTTGTCGGGCCGATCAAGGGGTTCGGGATGGCCTTCTACCGCCTCCTTTCCGGGGTGACCGAGACGGTGTTCTTTGCCGTGCCGCAGCCGGGATACTATGACCCGATGATCGATCCGGAATTCGTCTGGCAGGGATGGTCGGAGAAACGGGTCGAGCCGCGGAATCCTCAGGAGGCTGAGGTCGCCGAGAAAAAGGGAGAATGATATGCGTTTGAGTCGTTGCGTCCTGGTGGCGCTCGTTGGTGCCCTTCTGGTGGTGGCTGCTCCGCAGCGCCAGGCCTCGGCCTCGGACCAGGATTTCCGGACCATAGAGGATTCCTCTGCCCAGGAGGTGGTCGACGGGATGGCGAACAAGCTGGTCCGCGGCATCACCAACGTAGGCACCGGCTGGCTGGAGCTGCCCAAGCAGATCTATCTGACCTCGAAGGAGGAGGGGAAGGTGAAAGGGGCGACGGTCGGGCCGGTCAAGGGTATCGGAATGGCACTGGTGCGTACCGCGGCGGGAGTCGGGGAAGTTTTCACCTTCATGCTCCCGTTCCCCGGCTTTTATTCTTCCTACCTCGATCCGTCGTACGTCTGGGAAAAGGAGTAGGCGCAGGCGGCGGGGCGCGCCCGTCGATCTTCATCCTTTGAACCTTTGGCAGATAAAAAAAGGCCGCATCTTTCGATGCGGCCTTTTTGGTTGCTTGGAAAGCGAAATTACTTCGCAGCCGGAGCAGCCGGAGCTTCTTCTTTCTTCTCGTCTTTCTTCTCAGCTTTAGCGGCTTTCTTAGCAGCTTTCTTAGCTTTCTTGGCTTTCTTAGCTTTCTTAGCCGGAGCTTTTTCTTCTTTTTTCGGCTCAGCAGCAGCTTTGTCAGCAGCCGGAGCAGCGTCAGCAGCGAAAACTACGCCAGCGAAGGAAACGGCAACGAGAGCAGCAACGATGGAGGACAGAACTTTTTTCATGGTGAATCTCCTTAAAAGGTGTGTGATGCCTTCTTATTAGCAGGCACCATGCCAACATCCTCATGAATTTGTAACTGCCGGTTTTTGCGCCAATGTGTGCAAAAACGCGGCAACCCAGGCCTTCCGGGGCAGCCGCATTTCCTCCATGGCATACCTTATTTGCGGTATCGATACCTCTTTCCCGGTAAAACGGCAGGAGTAATACCTTGCCACAGTGGCGCACAATTGTTACTATGTGCGGTCACGGCTTAAACGCAGTTTTTGGGGGATTTTTGAGCGATAGTACGCTTTTGTCGGTAGAGAAACCGGCCCGGTACATGGGCGGTGAAATGGGCAGCGCAACTGCAGGCGGGGAACTCCGGCTGGTCCTGGCTTTCCCGGACGTATATGAAGTGGGCATGAGCCACCTGGGGCTCCAGATCCTCTATGGGATTCTCAAGGAGATCCCGTGGGTCGCGCCGGAGCGGGCCTATGCCCCGTGGCCGGACCTGGAGGAGCGGCTCAGAAGCGAAGGCCGGTCGCTGGCGACCCTCGAGACCGACACGCCCCTGGCGCAGGCCGACATCCTCGGCTTCACCCTGCAGTATGAGCTTTCCTACACCAACATCCTGAACATGCTGGACCTCTCCGGCATACCGTTTCGCGCCGCGGAGCGGGGGGAGGGGTATCCGCTGGTGATCGGGGGGGGGCCGTGCGCCTTCAACCCGGAGCCGCTGGCGGATTTCTTCGACCTTTTCCTCATCGGTGACGGCGAGGAGGCGATCGTCGAGATCGCCGAGGCGGTGCGCGACGCCAAGCGGGAAGGTCTGGGCAAGGACCTCCTGCTGGAGCGGTTGAGCCGCATCGAGGGGGTCTACGTCCCTTCCTTCTTCGAGGTGCGCTACCACGAGGACGGCCGGATCGAGGAGATCAAGCCGCTCAAGGAAGGTCATGCCAAGGTGCGTCGCCGCTTCGTCGCCGACCTCGAGACCGCCCCCTATCCGACCACCCCGGTGGTGCCGTTTCTCAAGACGGTGCACGACCGGGTGGCGGTGGAGATCTCCCGCGGCTGCACCCGGGGCTGCCGTTTCTGCCAGGCCGGATACATCTACCGGCCGGTCCGGGAGCGCAGCCCGGAGCGGATTCTTCAGATCGTCGAGGAGGCGCTGGAGAATACCGGCTATGACGAAATCTCGCTCCTGTCGCTTTCCACCGGCGATTACGGCTGCCTGAGCCCGCTTTTGAAGGGACTCATGGATCGCTACGCCGCGCGGCGCAAGGCGGTCTCGCTCCCGTCGCTTCGGGTCGGGAGTCTCACCCCGGAACTGGTGGAGGAGATCCGCCGGGTACGCAAGACCGGCTTTACCGTGGCTCCCGAGGCGGGAAGCGAGCGGCTGCGCCGGGTGATCAACAAGGGGATCACCGAGCCGGACCTGCTGGAAAACGCGCGCGCCGTCTTCGGCGCCGGCTGGCGGGTCATCAAGCTTTACTACATGATCGGGCTTCCCACCGAGACCGAGGAGGACCTGGCGGGTATCGTCTCGCTTTCCCGCGAGGTGAAGCGGCAGGGCAAACTCGCCGGTTCCGGCGGGGACGTCAACGTTTCGGTCTCCAGTTTCGTTCCCAAACCGCATACCCCGTTCCAGTGGGAACCGATGATCTCCCAGGAGGAGATCATCCGGAAACAGCGCTGGCTGAAAGACGAGCTGAAGAAGAAAAAGCTGGTCATGAAGTGGCAGGACTCCTCCCTTTCCATGATGGAGGGGGTCTTCTCCCGCGGCGACCGGCGCCTTTCGACCCTGCTCATCAAGGCGCACGAGCTCGGCTGTCGTTTTGACGGCTGGTGGGAGCATTTCGACCGTGAAAAGTGGGCCGAGGCCTTCCGCTTGACCGGCATCGACGCATCTTTCTATTACCGGCGCCGCGAACTCGATGAGCCGCTCCCGTGGGAGCACCTGGATTGCGGCGTCACCAAGGAATACCTCCTCAAGGAGCGGGAGCGGGCGCTGGTCGAGGCGCCGACCCGGGACTGCCGCGAGGACGTCTGCAGCGGCTGTGGGGTCTGTGATTTCGAGGAGCTGAAGCTCCGGCTCAACCCCGCGGTCCCCTTCGAGACCTACGCCTGTCCCCCCCCCGAGGAGGATGCCGCGGAGCCGACCCGGATCCGGGTCCGCTTCGACAAGCTCGGGCGGATGCGCTACCTGGGGCACCTGGAGATGCTGACCCTCTTCACCCGCGCGGTGGGCCGGGCCGGGATCCCGATCCGGTTCTCGCAGGGGTTCCACCCCCATCCGAAATTTTCCTTCGCCACCGCCCTTTCGGTCGGGGTGGAGTCGCACGCCGAGTACCTCGACATCGAGGTTGCGGCGGGATATACCGCCGAGATGCTGAAAGAACGTCTGAACCGCGCCCTCCCGGAAGGGGTGAAGGTGCTGGAGGCGGCCGAGATCCCGCTCCGGGCGCCGTCTCTTTCGTCGGTGATGGAAAAGGTACGGTACCGGGTAACGCTCCCCGATGCTTGCGCGGCGGAACTCCCCGCGCGGGTCAGCGCGTTCCTGGCCCTGGAGTCTGCGCCGATCCGGCGTGAAAAGAAGGGAAAGGTGGTCGAGTTCGACATGCGTCAGGAGCTCTGCGAGCTCAGGGCGGATGGCAAGGTGCTGGAAATGGTGATCACCCGCGGAAAGCCGCTGGAGTATGCGGCGGCGGTCCTGGAGGTTCCGGTGGACTCCCTGAGGGGAGTGCCCCAGGAAAAGCTCGAGGTGATCTTCTCCGGCGCGCCCGACGAATGACAGTTTTTTTTATTTTATTTATAGAGTGAGGGGCAAGCATGGGTAACGAGCTGGTGATCAACACCACCTCCCACGAGACCCGCATCGCGCTCATCGAAAACGGCACCATTGCGGAGCTGTACGTCGAGAGGAGCAGGGTCAAGGGGATCATCGGGAACATCTACAAGGGAAGAGTGGTCCGGGTCCTCCCCGGCATGCAGGCCGCCTTCGTGGACATCGGCCTGGAGAAGGCGGCGTTTCTCTACGTCGCGGACGTCTTCGACTCGATGGAGGACTACGAGCCGTTCATCGAGGGGGAGGAAGGGGAGCACGAACCGCACCCGCTGCACCCGATCGAGGATCTCCTTCAGGAGGGACAGGAACTTTTGGTGCAGATCTCCAAGGAGCCGATCGGCACCAAGGGGGCGCGCATCACGGCTCACATCTCCCTGCCGGGCCGGCATCTCGTCTACATGCCGACCGTGGACCATGTCGGCATCTCGCGCCGCATCGAGGACGAGGCGGAGCGCGACCGGCTCAAGGAGATCGTGGACCGGATCAAGCCTCCCGGGGGGGGCTTCATCGTGCGCACCGTCTCGGAAGGGAAGAGCGAGGAGGACCTGGTTGCCGACCTCCACTACCTGACCAAGCTCTGGGACGAGGTTGCCAAGCGCAAGGACAAGGCCGGCGCACCCAGCCTGATCCATTCGGACCTCGACGTGACCCAGAAGGTGGTGCGCGACATCCTGACCGAGTCGGTGGAGCGGATCGTCGTCGATTCCAAGCCGGAGCACGACAAGATCGTCCAGTTCATCTCGACCTTCATGCCCAAGATGAAGTACTCCATCGAGCTCTACGACGAGGAGGAGCCGATCTTCGACCACTTCGGCCTGGAGGTGGAGATCAGCCGGGCCCTGGGGCGCAAGGTCTGGCTGAAAAGCGGCGGCTACATCATCATCGAGCAGACCGAGGCGCTCACCGCGATCGACGTCAACACCGGTCGCTACGTCGGCAAGCACAACCTCGAAGACACCATCCTCAAGACCAACCTCGAGGCGGTGAAGGAGATCGCCTACCAGCTCAGGCTCAGAAACCTGGGCGGGATCATCATCATCGACTTCATCGACATGGAGAAGGAGGTGAACCGGGACAAGGTCTACGGCGCGCTCGAGGAGGCGCTGAAGAGCGACAAGTCGAAGACCAACATCCTGAAGATCTCCGAACTGGGACTGGTCGAGATGACCCGCAAGAGGGTGCGCGAGAGCCTGGGCCGGATGATGTGCGAGCCCTGCCCGTACTGCGAGGGTAGGGGATACGTCAAGTCCAAGATCACCGTCTGCCACGAGATCTTCCGCGAGCTGCGCCGCGAGATGCTCGACATCCGCGGGACCAAGGTGATGCTCACCGTCCACCCGCAGGTGGCCGACCTCCTCTACGATGAGGAGCGCCGCGGCCTGGAGGAGCTGGAAAAGAACTTCAAGAAGCGGATCACCGTCCGCGCGAAGCCCGGCTTTCACCAGGAGCAGTTCGAGGTGGCGGTTAGCTGAGTCAATTGACAACGGACAATTAACAATTGACCGTGAAAACCTTGTTCCCGGGAGAGCGGTGGGGTGCGGGGTGCCGCCCGCTCTGGTTCCCAGGCTCCAGCTTCGCCCACCGGGTACCAAGCTGGAGCCTTGAAAAATCAATGCGTTCCCAAGGTGGACCTTGGGAACGAGAATAATGTGCTGACCAAAATGTTTCAGGAGGACAGATGCAAATCGGTACGCCGTTGAAGAAAGGGGCCACGAAGATCATGCTGCTCGGCTCGGGCGAGCTGGGTAAAGAGGTGGTGATCGAGGCCCAGAGGCTGGGTGTCGAGGTGGTGGCGGTGGACCGCTACGTCGATGCGCCGGCCATGCAGGTGGCGCACCGCTGCCACGTGATCGACATGCTGAACGCCGAGGAGTTGGACCGGATCGTCCGCCAGGAAAGGCCGGACTTCATCGTTCCGGAGATCGAGGCGATCAACACCCAGTTCCTGCTCAAGCTGGAAGAGGAGGGGTTCAACGTCATCCCGACCGCCCGTGCCGCCAACCTGACCATGAACCGTGAAGGGATCCGGCGGCTCGCCGCCGAGGAGCTCGGGCTCCCGACCGCCGCCTACCGTTTTGCCAGCAGCCTCGAGGAGTTCCACGCGGGCGTCGCCGAGATCGGCCTTCCCTGCGTGGTGAAACCGATCATGAGCTCCTCCGGCAAAGGCCAAAGCGTCCTGCGCGAGGAAGCCAACATCGAAAAGTCCTGGCGCTATGCCATGGAAGGGGCGCGGGGCGCCTCGGACAAGGTCATCATCGAGGAATTCATTCCCTTTGATTACGAGATCACCCTGCTGACGGTCCGCTCCGCCCAAGGGACCGTTTTCTGCCCGCCGATCGGGCACCGCCAGGTGGACGGCGACTATCACGAGTCCTGGCAGCCGATGGGGATGACTCCCCCGGTGCTGGCCGAGTCGCAGCGCCAGGCGAAGCTCGTGACCGACGCCCTCGGCGGCCGCGGGATCTTCGGGGTCGAGCTCTTCATCAAAGGGGAGCAGGTCTGGTTCAGCGAGGTCTCGCCCCGTCCGCACGACACCGGGATGGTGACCATGATCTCGCAGAACGCCTCCGAGTTCGAGCTGCACGTCCGTGCGATCCTCGGGCTTCCGGTCCCGGCGGTGATGAACCTGGCTCCGTCGGCGTCCCACGTTATCCTTGCCGAGGATGCCGCGCAGGAGGTCCGGTTCGAAGGGTTGGTCGACGCGCTCACCGTACCGGGTACCAAGCTCCGTCTCTTTGGTAAGCCGGACACCAGGAAGAACCGCCGGATGGGGGTCGTGGTGACCGACGGTGCTGACACCGACGAGGCGCGCGCCAAGGCCGAGCAGGCCGCCCACGCCGTGCGGATCGTGAAGGCGTAACCGCACCCCATCGTCTCCCTGACCCTACCCTGGAAGGGGAGGGGACGTTATTGCCAGGAACGTAGATAGTCTGCACCGGACACCTGGAGCGGCACCAATTACTTCTCGGAGGGCACGAATGGTATATGCGGCAAAAGTAGCGGACGTCCCTGATTGGGGGAAGAAAGTCGTTGAAGTCGAGGGGAAAGAGCTCCTCCTGGTCAAGACCAAGGGGCAGGTGTACGCCTGCGAAACCGAGTGTCCGCACCAGGGGGCTCCGATGAGCGGGGCGCTGGTCAAAGAGGCGGGGTTCATTTCCTGCCAGCGCCACGGTTACCGTTTCGATCTGACCACCGGCGTCTGCGCGGCACACCCGGAGTGCGACCCGCTGAGGATTTATCCGGTCGAGATCCGCGGCGACGAGATCTGGGTCGAAGCGTAATTAACCCACAACCACGCTCACGGCGTTCCCTCCCCTTCAAGGGGAGAGACTAATCTCCCCCCAGCCCCTTGCCAAAGGGGGAGGGTAGGTCGTGGGTTGCCAGTTAAAAAACCTGTTGACTTATCGGAGTTTTCGCGATAGATTCTACCGCTCGCCCGTCTGTGTCCAGATTCGGGCGGGTGCTGTTCTGCAAATCCAGGAAAAAGGTGGTGAAAGTACATGTACGCAGTAGTTAAAACCGGAGGGAAGCAGTACAAAGTTTCCGAGGGCGACTTCCTGAAAGTCGAGAAGTTGGAGGGTGCGGTGGGTGACACCATCACTCTTTCCGAAGTCCTGATGGTTGGCGGCGATAAGGTTGTTATCGGAACACCTTTAGTGCCCAGCGCCTCTGTGGTCGGCAAAATTGTCGAGCAGGGCAAAGACAAGAAGATTCTCGTCTTCAAGTCCAAGCGCCGGAAGGATTCCAGGAAACTCAACGGGCACCGTCAACTCAGAACGATCGTCAAGATCGAGAAGATCAACGCCTAGTACATAATCATCGACGGTGCTTGATAGTAATACGGAGCAAGCCGTCACAAGGAGTTAGGAAATGGCACACAAGAAAGGCGTCGGCAGTTCCCGCAACGGCCGCGACTCCGACGGCCAAAGGCTTGGCTGCAAGAAGTTCGGCGGCGAGGCGGTGAAAGCCGGCAACATCATCTACCGTCAGCGCGGCACCAAAATCCACCCGGGGAACAACGTGGGCCTCGGGAAGGACTACACCCTCTACGCCCTCATCGAAGGCGTGGTGAAGTTCGAGCGGATGGGCAAGGACCGCAAGAAGGTCTCCGTCTACCCGGCGAACTAGTAGTCCCGACATACCAAGAGCGCAAAAGCCCGGAGCCCCATGGTCCGGGCTTTTGCCGTTTGCATCCCTTGATCCGATTAGTTCCCTCTCCCACAGGAGAGGATTTGGGTGAGGGGGGTGCCACTAGGAGAACTCTCTCACCCCACCCCTCTCCCCGAGGGCGAGGGGTGGGGTGGTCCAGGTTTTATACAGGAAAGATCATGAGCTTCATCGATGAAGTAAAGATAAACGTGAAATCCGGCGACGGCGGGCCAGGGTGCGTCTCGTTTCGCCGCGAAAAGTTCATCCCCCGCGGCGGCCCGGATGGCGGCGACGGCGGCAAGGGTGGGGACGTCATCTTCAAGGTGGCGCGGCAGCTCTCCACCCTGATGGACCTGCGCCAGCAACCGCACCAGAAGGCGGAGCGGGGCCGGAACGGGATGGGAAAAGACCGGCACGGCGCCAACGGTGCGCCGGTGACCATCCTCGTCCCGCAGGGAACCGTCATCAAGGACGCCGAGACCGGCGAGATCCTGGCGGACCTGACCGAGCCGGATTCGTCCATCGTATTGCTGAAGGGGGGCCGGGGCGGGCAGGGTAATGCCCGTTTCGCGACCTCTACCCACAAGGCGCCGAAGTTCGCCCAGCCGGGCGAGCCCGGTGAAGAGCGCTGGGTCCGGCTGGAACTCAAGCTGATGGCCGACGTTGGCCTCCTGGGAATGCCGAGCGTGGGGAAATCATCGCTCATCACCAAGATCTCCGCGGCGCGCCCCAAGATCGCCGATTACCCGTTCACCACCCTCAAGCCCAACCTCGGCGTGGTGCAATACAAGAACTACCGCTCCTTTGTCATGGCGGACATTCCCGGGCTGATCGAGGGAGCCAGCGAGGGGGCGGGGCTCGGCCACCGTTTTCTCAAGCACCTGGAGCGGACCGGCCAGCTGCTCCACCTGCTGGACCTGAGCTGGATGCCGGAGCGCGATCCGATCCAGGAGTACGAAGCGCTCAACCGCGAGCTCGCCCTCTTCAATCCGGAGCTGGCCGAGAAGCGGCAGACCGTGGTGGTGAACAAGATCGACCTGCCCCACGTGCGGGAGAACCTGGCCAAGGTGCTGCCCTATTTCGAGGAGCGCGGCATCAAGGTGTTCCCGATCTCGGCGGCAACCGGGGAGGGGATCCCGGAGCTTCTGGACGACATCGCCCATAACCTTTGGGGGGAACCGGACGAGACCTGGTAACGGCCGGAAACCCGTCCGCACCCCGCCCGGTAAAGGCTTGCGCTCTCGCGCGTGAGCTTGAAGGGGAGGGGCGCCTTGGCGACTGAAGAGTAATGGAAAAGGGGCACAGCCATGTTTACGCTGTGCCCCTTTTCTTGTCTGTTTCCCGGCGCTTTTGCGGTGGAAGCGCCCTGCCGGGCACGAGTTCTTTTCTAGACAACTTCCCTGATGATCGCGGTGTACATCGGTTCCCGGTCGGTCTGGGTGGCCGCGACCACCATCTCGACATCGACCGTTTCGCCAAACCGTATCACCCGCACCCGAAGGCTTTCCGCGTTCAGCCCCGCTCCCGACGTGAACCGTTCCTGCAATGCCTCTCCTTCCGAAAGCAGCTCGAAGATGGGCGTCCCGAGAAGGTCCTGTCGCGACCTCCCGAAGAGCATTTCCCCCCTCTGGTTCACGATCACGATCTTCCCGTCCCGAAGGAACGTGACTACCGGAATTCCCGCCAGCTCGATCAGCTTCCGGAAACGCTCGTCGGCCTCCCGCGTTTGCACGGTCCGGGTCGCGAGCTCGTCCATCAGGTCATTCAGGGCATCGACCAGGGTCCCGATCTCGTCTTCCGAGGTGTGCTGCAGCTTTTCGGAGAAGTTGCCGGTTTGCTTCACCCGGACCAGGGCCTCGGACACGCGGGTGACCGGATCGATGATGTGGCGTCTCAGCACCGCACCGAGCACCGAGACCACGATAAGGAAAACCACGCTGCGTGCCACCAACTCGAATCGCAGGCTGGTGCCGAGATTGGCATAAAGGTCTTTGACCGGGATGCTGACCGATACGGCTCCGATGACCTCGCCGACCTTGTAATTGTAGGAGTAATGACCCGGCGGGAAGCGGCGCTTGATGAAGTTCGGCGCCGACTCGAAGGTGCCGTGGCATTGGAGGCAGGAGGGTGCCGCGAGCATCGGCTGCAGGTAACGGAAGTAGCGCTCCTCCCCCATTCGTACGATCCCGTAGACTTCGTGCGGGTGGCCGTCCCAGGAACGGAGCACGTCGGTTTCGTAAAGATCCGGGCGGTTGTTCGGGTTGCGGTAACGCAGGGAAACCTGGCGCAGGTAGTACTTGGTCTGGCCGGTCACCCGTTTCGCGACTGCGGTTGCGACGACCTGGGGCACGAGGTTGTAGTTTTCCTCAGGCTCCCCCTTTACCACGGAGGACATGTAATCGCGGGTCTGGATGACGAGGCTGGCGAAGCTGCGCGCATTCTGCAGGGCGAACTGGAGGATGAGCTTTTCCTGGCGCAGGTAGGTGAAGTAAGCGGCCGCAAGGAGCAGGACCAAAAGGAGGGCGGTCATGAGGACGTAAAACTTGGTCCGAAGGGTGTAGGTGAACCGGGGCATGCAACCTCCTGAGATCGTTACATGCCGCGAGTATACTGTCCGAGCCGGGAAAGGCAAGGGCACATGAGAGTGAAAACGGCCTGACTCCCATTAGTTGGCCCCTGCGGTCTCGGTAAACTTACGGCTCCCCCCCAGGGGAGGAGGAGCTTGATGACCTATTTCTTCTTGTGGCACTCGAAGCAAAGCGGGTCGGTTTCCCGGCGCTGCAGCTGGGCCTCACGGTTTTTCGGGACACCTTTGCCCATCAACTTCTCGCCCATCTTGTGGCAGGCGAAACAGTTTCTCCCCTGGAGGGCCTTGTGCATCTTGACCATTGCCGGGTTCTTGCTGTGGCATTCATTGCATTGGAAAGCGAAGGAGGCGGAGGCGAAGCAGAGGAGGAGGGACAGGGAGAACAACATTTTCATTGGCGATACCTCGAAACGATGTCTCCTTACCCCCCTTCCTGGCTCTGCCAAGCCGGGAAAGGGAGGATCAGAAGCAAAGGAGTAGCAAGGCCATGCTATCGGGTCGTCGGAACCGCGGCCTTGACCCAAGTCAAAACCGCGCGGATTGGGGATGGAGAAAAACAACTTTCCTTGGCGGCGGCTCTGTGGTACGTTTCCCTGCTTTTGCGAGTGCAGCAAGGCACCGAAACCGATCACAGGACGGATAGAACTATGGCGAAGATAATCTGTGTGGCGAATCAGAAGGGGGGAGTGGGGAAAACCACGACCGCGGTAAATCTCGCCGCTTCCCTGGCCGTTGCGGAGCGTCGGGTCCTCCTGGTGGACATGGACCCGCAGGGAAATGCGGGAAGCGGCGTCGGCGTGGACAAGTCCGGTCTGGAGCAGAGCATTTACGACGCCCTGATCGATGACGCGACCCCGGCCGCCCTGATCCTGGAGACGGAAGTCCCCTATCTCCACCTCTTGCCGGCGACCTCCGACCTCGCCGGCGCCGAGCTCGAACTGATCTCGGTTCCCGACCGCGAGCGCAAGCTCAAGGGAATCCTCACCGAGCTTTCCGCTTCCTACGATTACATTTTCATCGACTGCCCCCCCTCGCTGAGTCTGCTCACGGTCAATGCCATGACCGCCGCCGATTCGGTGCTGATCCCACTCCAGTGCGAGTTCTATGCGATGGAAGGGCTGTCGCAGATCCTCAAAACGATCAATCTGGTCCGTCAGGGGCTGAACCGCTCCCTGGGGATCGAAGGGATTCTGCTCACCATGTACGACGCGCGCAACAACCTTTCGCGCCAGGTGAGCGAGGAGATCCGGACCCACTTCGCGAACGAGACCTTCGAGACCGTCATCCCGCGCAACGTACGGCTCTCCGAGGCGCCGTCCCACGGCAAGCCGATCCTCCTCTACGACATCGCATCGAAGGGGGCGACGAGCTATCTGGACCTGGCGAAGGAAATCCTGGACCGGGAGGTAGTCAATGGTTAAGCCCAAGATGGGACTGGGGAAGGGGATGGGAGCGCTTTTGCCGGTGGTCGAAGACCGCGGCGGCAACAAGTACTTCTCCTGCCCGATCGAAGAGATCAAGCCGAACAAGGAACAGCCGCGCAAGACCTTCGTCAACGAGAAGCTGGAAGAGCTGGCTGCGTCGATCCGCGAGAAGGGGATCATCCAGCCGCTGGTGGTGATCAAGAAGGGAAACCACTACGAGATCATCGCCGGTGAGCGGCGCTGGCGGGCGGCCCAGAAGGCGGGGCTGCGCGAAGTGCCGGTGGTTATCCAGGACGTCTCCGAGGACACCGCGCTGGAGATGGCCCTCATCGAGAACATCCAGCGTGAAGACCTGAACGCGGTGGAGGAAGCCGAGGCATACCATGCCCTTTTGGAGCGTTTCGCGCTTTCCCAGGAGGAACTGGCCAAGCGGGTGGGGAAGGAACGCTCTACGATCGCCAACGCGCTGCGCCTTTTGCGCCTTCCCGCCGAGATCAAGCGGGACGTCGTCGAGGACCGCCTCACCATGGGGCACGCCCGCGCCCTTTTGACCCTCGAAAGCGAGGAAGAGCAGAAGCAGGCCCGGGACGAGATCGTCAAGGGACACCTTTCGGTGCGAGAGGCCGAGGCGCTGGTGAAAAAGCTGAAGGCCCCGCAAAAGCCGAAGCCGGCGAAGAAGGGGGATGATCCCGAGCTCAAGGACCTGGTGGAGCGGATTCAGCGCCACTTCAAGGCCAAGGTGGCGATCAAGAAGGCCGGCCGCGGCGGAAAGCTGGAGATCAGCTTCGGGGACCAGAAAGAGCTGGGCAGGATCGTGGATTTGTTGAACCTCTGAACCCCCTCCACACCCTGTCCTTCGCAAGCCGCGCCGTCGTGCGCGACCCTGGAAGGAGAGGGGACGACCGGGCAAGTGGCATCAATTGGGTCGTTTTGGTCCCTTTTGTCGTTTGGTTCGCTGAAGCGCCTTTAGCAAAAATTAATTGGCCGGCCGGCATCTGGCCACCGTCGCGCGCCCCCTATTCCTAATCCTGTTCCAAAAGCTTTGCCGGTTCAATGAGATGCGCGACTCCCCCGCCGAAAGTCGGCTTCCGGCGCGGCCTGCCAAGTGTAAACGCTGTATACAATATGCACCAAAAATGGAATAAATGGCTTGACACTAGAAGTTTTTGTGTGGTAGTTACCACCTGTTTTACGTACCCCCCCCCTGTATCTGCCGTCCCGGACTAAATAGCTAAAAATGCCATACAAGAGGTGGTTTGGTGATCAATCTAGATTTAGCATTCGTTTTCCAGCTGGTTAACTTCATCGTTCTGGTCATCGTGCTGAACGTCTTCCTGTACAAGCCGATCAGGAAGCAGCTCGCCGACCGGGCGGGCCAGATCAGCGGAGCCAAAGAGAAAAGCGCCGCGGTCGACAAAGAGGTCCAGGAAAAGCTGGCTGCTTACGAAGCAAAAATGCGTGAGATCCGCTCCAGCGCGGCCGACGAGCGTGGCGCCCTGAAGAAGGATGCCATGGAGCAGGAAGCCGCCATTCTCGAGAAGGCACGCACCGAGGCTACCGATACCCTGAACAGCATCAAGGGTAAAGTCGCCAAGGAGGCCGAGGAGGCCCGCCGTCTCCTCAAGGCGAGCGCGGAGTCGCTGTCTGCCGATATCTGCGAGAAAGTTCTGGGGAGGAGTCTGTAGCATGCAAAAACATCGTACTACCCGCCCGGCGGTTGCCGCCGTTTCCACCCTTGCCTTCTGCCTGGTCCTCGTGGGGCTCGCCGCCGCAGGTTTTGGCGCCGAGCACGAAGGTGCGCACCACGTTGATACCGCCGCCCAGATGAAAGACCTCGGCTGGCGCTTCCTCAACTTCGCGGTCCTGGTCGGGATCGCCGTCTGGGCGATCAAAAAGGCCGACGTGAAGGGGAGCCTCGCCGCGCGCCGCTCCGGCATCGAGCGGCAGCTCAAAGAGGCGGTCGAAGCGAAAGAGGCCGCCGAGGCCAAGTTCGCCGAGTACAGCCAGCGTCTTGAGCAGGCCAACCAGGAGATCGAAGTGATCTCCGCCAACATGCGCGCTGAAGGCGAGAAAGAGAAAGAGCGGATCATCGCCGAAGCTCACGAAGCCGCCGACCGCATCAAGGCCCAGGCCGAAACCGCTGCGGCCCAGGAAGTCCTCAAGGCTAAGAGCGAACTCCGCGCCGAGGCCGCCCGCCTTGCCATCGAGCTCGCCGAGCAGAAAATCCGGACCAACATTGCCAAAGACGACCAGGACAAGCTGGTGGGCGAATATATCTCCAAGGTGGTGACGCTACATTGAGTACTAACGCTATTGCCAAACGTTACGCCAAGGCTCTCGTGCAGATCGGCTCCGAAGAAGGGGCCGTGGACCGCTACAACGGCGAACTCGCCCGTTTCAGCGCACTGCTCTCCGGAAGCCGCGAGCTCAGCTCCGTATTCGGCAACCCCGCATACGGCATAGAGTCGAAGAGGGGGATCCTCCAGGATCTCGTGGCCAAGAGCCAGCTCTCTCCGATCGTCTCCAACCTCCTCATGCTCCTGCTCGAGCGCGGCCGCCTTTCGGTGCTGCCGCTCATCGCCGAGAGCTACGGAGCATACGCGGACCAGATCTCCGGCATCGTCCGTCCGACCCTGACCTCCGGGATTCCCCTGGACGAGGGTCAGGTCGAGGAGATCCGCAAGGCGCTTGCCTCCGCCACCGGGAAAAAGGTCACGCTCAAAGTCGAGGTCGATCCTACGCTCATCGGCGGGGTAGTTACCAAGATCGGCGACAAGGTATTCGACGGGAGCGTTAAAACTCAGTTAGCAAGAATTCAGGATACATTACAGAAGGGGTGAGACGGTTCTATGGAAATCAAAGCGGAAGAAATCAGCGAGATTATCAAGAAGCAGATCAAGGAGTACGGCAAAGAGGTCGAGGTAGCCGAGACCGGTACCATCATCTCCATCGGTGACGGTATTGCCCGTATTCATGGTCTTGACAAGGCAATGGCCGGTGAGCTCCTCGAGTTCCCGGGCGGCGTCGCGGGCATGTGCCTCAACCTCGAAGAAGACAACGTCGGTGCGGCAATTCTCGGCGACTTCTCCGAGATCAAAGAAGGCGACACCGTCAAGCTGACCGGCAGGATCGTCGAGGTACCGGTGGGCGAGGCCCTCGTCGGGCGCGTCGTCAACGCGATCGGCCAGCCGATCGACGGCCAGGGCCCGATCAACACCACCACCTTCGGCAAGGTCGAGGTGAAGGCCCCCGGCATCGTCAAGCGTAAGTCGGTCCACCAGCCGATGCAGACCGGCCTCAAGGCGATCGACTCCATGGTTCCGATCGGGCGTGGCCAGCGCGAGCTGATCATCGGCGACCGTCAGACCGGCAAGACCGCGGTCGCGATCGACACGATCATCAACCAGAAAGGCGGCGACGTCGTCTGCATCTACGTCGCGATCGGCCAGAAGCGTTCCACCGTTGCCCAGGTCGTTTCCAAGCTGAAAGAGCACGGCGCCATGGATTACACCATCATCGTCGCCGCTACCGCTTCCGAGCCGGCTCCGCTGCAGTTCATCGCACCGTACACCGGCGTCACCATGGGCGAGTTCTTCCGCGACAAAGGGAAGCACGCCCTGATCATCTACGATGACCTTTCCAAGCAGGCCGTGGCCTACCGCCAGCTTTCCCTGCTGCTCCGCCGTCCGCCGGGGCGTGAAGCTTACCCGGGCGACGTCTTCTACCTTCACAGTCGTCTCCTCGAGCGTGCCTGCAAGGTTTCCGACGAGTGCGGCGCCGGCTCGCTGACCGCCCTTCCGGTCATCGAGACCCAGGCGGGTGACGTTTCCGCGTACATCCCGACCAACGTCATCTCGATCACCGACGGCCAGATCTACCTCGAATCCGACCTCTTCTACTCCGGCGTCCGTCCGGCGATCAACGTCGGTCTCTCGGTTTCCCGCGTCGGCGGTTCCGCCCAGGTTAAGGCGATGAAGCAGGTTGCCGGTACCCTCCGTCTGGCACTCGCCCAGTACCGTGAGATGGCCGCGTTCGCCCAGTTCGGCTCCGACCTCGACAAGGCCACCCAGATGCAGCTTGCCCGTGGCGCCCGTCTGGTCGAGATCCTCAAGCAGCCGCAGTACCGGCCGATCCCGAACGAGAAGCAGGTTCTCGTCATCTTCGCCGCCAACAACGGCTACGTCGACGACTACCCGGTCAACTCGCTGGGCCGCTACGAGCAGGAACTTTACGCTTTCTTCGACTCCAGGAAGGCGAACATCCTGACCGAACTCCGCGACAAGAAGGCTATCGACGACACTCTGAAGGCCGAGATCGTCGCCGCCCTCGAAGAGTTCAAGAAGGAATTTACTGCCTAATCCAAGGACGGGAAGCGTATGGCGAACCTAAAAGCGATTAAGAAGCGGATCGTATCCGTTAAGAATACCGGGCAGATCACCAAGGCCATGAAGATGGTCTCGGCGGCCAAGCTGCGCCGGGCCCAGGAAAACGTGGTCGCCGCCCGCCCCTACGCCGGCAAGCTCGGCGAGGTGCTGGAGCGCCTGGCGAAGAGCCAGGAGTCCGACCCCAGCCCGTTGATGGTGAAGCGGGACGGCGGTCGCGCCCTGCTCGTCGTGGTCACTTCCGACCGTGGCCTCTGTGGCGGCTTCAACGCCAACATCATCAAGGCGGCCGAGCGCTTCATCAAAGGGCGCTCCGGTGAGTTCAAGGAAATCACCCTGCTGACCCTGGGTCGCAAGGGGTACGAATTCCTCAGAAACCGCCACACGGTCCGCAAGCACCACGGCGACGTTTTCTCCACCCTTTCCTACCCGACCGCGGCCCTGGTCGCCCGGGAGATCATCGAGGGGTATCTGGCGGAAGAGTACGACGAGGTCTTCGTGCTCTACAACGCCTTCCGCTCCGTCATGAGCCAGGACATCACCCTGGAGCAGCTCCTGCCGGTCGTGCCGAAAGCGGTGGAAACCGAGGAGCAGGCGGTCGAGTACATCTACGAGCCCTCCAAGGCGGCACTTCTGGACGAGCTCCTTCCCAAGCACATCGAGGTGCAGCTCTTCAAGGCGCTCCTCGAGTCGGTGGCCGCCGAGCACGGTGCGCGGATGACCGCGATGGATTCCGCCTCCAAGAACGCCGCCGAGATGATCGGCAAGCTGACCCTGATTTACAACCGGGCCCGCCAGGCCGCCATCACCACGGAGCTGATGGAAATCATCTCCGGCGCCGAATCGATCAAAGGTTAGGTCTTACAAAAATAGTGGCCTTCCGGGCCGCAGGAGGAAGAGTTTAAATGAGTCAGAACATCGGAAAGATTTCGCAGGTCATCGGCGCGGTTATCGACGTCGAATTCGAGCCGGGGAAACTCCCGCCGATCTACAACGCCCTCAGGGTCACCAACCCGGCGATCGACGATCAGGAGAACAACCTGGTTCTGGAAGTCGCCCAGCACCTCGGTGAGAACGCCGTCCGTACCATCGCGATGGACTCCACCGATGGTCTGGTTCGCGGCCAGGACGTCACCGACACCGGCAAGCAGATCTCCGTGCCGGTCGGCCGCAAGACCCTGGGCCGCATCCTCAACGTTATCGGCGAGCCGGTCGACGAGATGGGTCCGGTTGGCGCCGACAAAGAGTACGGCATCCACCGCGACGCCCCCGCCTTCGTGGACCAGTCCACCAAGGTCGAGGCGTTCACCACCGGGATCAAGGTCGTCGACCTCCTCGCACCGTACGCCAGGGGCGGTAAGATCGGCCTCTTCGGCGGCGCCGGCGTTGGCAAGACCGTTCTCATCATGGAGCTGATCAACAACATCGCCAAGCAGCACGGCGGTTTCTCCGTTTTCGCCGGCGTCGGCGAGCGTACCCGCGAAGGGAACGACCTCTGGATGGAAATGAAAGAGTCCGGCGTTCTCGACAAGGCGGCCCTGGTCTACGGCCAGATGAACGAGCCCCCGGGGGCCCGTGCCCGCGTTGCGCTGACCGCGCTCTCCATCGCCGAGTACTTCCGTGACGAGGAAGGCCAGGACGTTCTCCTCTTCGTCGACAACATCTTCCGCTTCACCCAGGCGGGTTCCGAAGTTTCCGCGCTGCTCGGCCGTATCCCTTCCGCGGTCGGTTACCAGCCGACCCTGGCCACCGAGATGGGCGAGCTGCAGGAGCGCATCACCTCGACCAAGAAAGGTTCCATCACCTCGGTCCAGGCGATCTACGTACCGGCCGACGACCTTACCGACCCGGCTCCGGCTACCGCCTTCGCCCACCTCGACGCGACGACCGTTCTTTCCCGTCAGATCGCCGAGCTCGGCATCTACCCGGCGGTGGACCCGCTCGACTCTACCTCCCGTATTCTCGATCCCCAGGTCATCGGTGACGAGCACTACGGCGTGGCCCGCCAGGTTCAGTACGTGCTCCAGAAGTACAAGGACCTCCAGGACATCATCGCGATTCTTGGTATGGACGAGCTCTCCGAGGAAGACAAGCTGGTCGTTGCCCGCGCACGTAAGATCCAGCGTTTTCTCTCCCAGCCGTTCCACGTCGCCGAGGCGTTCACCGGTTCCCCGGGTAAATACGTCGAGCTGAAGGACACCATCAAAGGCTTCCAGGAAATCGTCGCCGGTAAGCACGACGACGTGCCCGAGCAGGCCTTCTACATGGTCGGCACCATCGAGGAAGCCCTCGAGAAAGCCAAGAAGCTCGCTGTTTAATTAGTTAGTGCATTCTGCGGGAGCACTTGACGGTGCTCCCGCTCTTGAAATGCCTGAATAACACATGCCGCGGCAGGGCGGATTTTCCGTCGGGCCGTGATAAGGGTCGGATATGGCAGAAAAACTCAAGGTTGAACTGGTAACCCCGTACCGCAAGGTGCTTTCCGAAGAGGCTGACGAGATCACCGCCACTGGTGCCCTCGGCGAATTCGGGGTGCTCCCGGGTCACGCACCGTTCCTCACCTCCCTCAAGATCGGCGAGCTCAGCTACAAGCAGAACGGGCAGGTGCACCACCTCGCGGTGAACTGGGGCTACTTCGAGGTCGAAGGGGACAAGGTCACCGTCCTCGTCGAAACCGCCGAGCGTGCCGACGAGATCGATCTGGAGCGTGCCAAGGCCGCCCTCGGGCGTGCCGAGACGCAGCTCAAGTCCCTCACCCCGGAAGACCACAACTTCCGCGTCTACGAGGCCGCTCTCGAGCGTGCCCTCATCAGGGTGCAGGTTGCCGGGAAAGCAAAGCTGTAACGGTAACCGGCAATATGGTGATAAGAAGAGCGACTCATAACCTGGGTCGCTCTTTTTTTATGTCCCGACGGCGTGGGTACGGCGCGATCCCGGATCTCCCATGAGTCCAGAACCTTTGCACTCCTGCCGGCGTTTGTAGTAAACTACGGCACCTGGCGACCCCCGGCCCGGAAAAGGTCGGCCCATCGCGGACGCCGATTCCTTTGTGCGCTAGAATGGTGGAGTTTTTTTCTGGAGCTCCCAACTTTCCGGGTACTGAGGAGCGGTACGCACGGGGCGATCATGGAATTCCGCCGGCTCTGCGAAAACCACAAGGGACAGCTCGCCGCCGCGCTTGGCGCCGCGGAAAGCCCGTCGCACCGTGCCGACATCCTGGTCCACGCGCTGTATGCCTTCAGCACCGAACTGCTGCCGTTGTTGGGGCGTCCCGGTCGTTCCGAGGAATACCTGCGGCGCCAGGAGGCGGCGTTGGACCTGGTGAGCTTTCTGGGGCTGGCCTTGGTGAAATGCGGGGACCGACGCGGCACCGCGGTGCTCGTCGAGGTCGGCGAAGGGTGTGTCGACCCGCTCCTTAAGAAAAAGTTCGAGGTGTATGCCCAGGAACTGCTCGCCAAGTCCGCACCGGCGCCGGCCGTGGCGCCGGTGCGTCGCCCCTTGCTGCTGGCCATCTTGGTCTGCACCCTGGTACTCCTTTCCGCCGGGGCTTTTTGGGTCCGGCACCAGGGGCGACCGATTCCTAAGTCGCATGCCGAGGAGTGGGCGGCGCCGGATACGGTCTTCGAGCCGCCCGCCTTGCCCTTGCTTCCGAAGGCGGGGCGCCCCGTCGGTCGCGAGGCGCGTGTCGAGTCGGAGCCGGAACTCCCTGAGGTGCATGCCCCGGGCGCCGATCCGGCACCCCCGGCGGCCCGCACCACCAAAGTCCGGGTGGTCAACGACCAAATCCTGGTCCCGGTCACCCTGAAAAGCGGCGCGGAAAGCATCGCGGTGGACCTGGTGCTCGATACCGGGGCCACCCGGACCGCGGTCTTTGACACGGTCGCCGCCCGGCTGAAGTTGGACCTGCACACAGCCCGGGCCGCGCGGTCCGAGCTCGCCGACGGGAGGGTGATACCGTCCGCCATCGTGCGCATCGATGCCATCAACGTGGGGCCGTTCTCCCATGCCGGCTTCGACGTCGAGGTATTTCCCTACAGCGGCGGCGAGACCCCGCACTTGGGTCTTTTGGGGATGGATTTTCTGGGCAAGCACCGCTACCAGTTGGATCTGGAAAACGGACTGATCCACTGGCTTTGAAATATATTGGGTTGGAAGGGGGGAGACGTGCAGATCGTCGAGGTATGCCAAAAGCTGGAAAAATACCTGGCCAGCCGCGCCAGTTCGGAGGAGCGGGTAGTTGGCGGCGTCGAGGCGCTGAGCCGGATTTTCGGCGTGAAAAGGGACGAAGTCGCTTTCTTCATGCTGGATCCGGTGGAGGAGTGCTTCCGTTTCGTCTGGCCCGCCGAGATGAGAAACTCCGGCACCATCCCGGCGAACGCCGACCGCTCGCTGGTGGCGATTACCGCCCGGGAGCGCAAGGGGATCATCAACAACTCCTTTGCCTCCACCCCGCATTTCTTCGTGTTCGAAAAGACTGCCCAGATCCAGAAGATTATGAGCGCCCCGATGCTGAAAGGAAACGAGCTGAGGGGAGTGATCCAGGTCTCGCGCAAAGGGACCTCGACCGATCTCGCCCTGCGCAATTTCACCCAGCCGGAGGTCGATGCGCTCTGCGCGCTGGCCAACGTCATCGCCCAGTTTCTGTGACTGCAAAAGGGGATACCGCAAAGCCGCGCCAAAGGTCGGCCCTGGCAACGCTTCGGGTCATGTTTTACTCCGTTTGTGCCGGTTCGCCTCAGCAGGGGGTGCCGACGGCGGTCGGGGAGGTACGGCGGGCTGGACCGAGGGACCTTGCCGGCGGGGTCGACCGTTTCGTCGATGCCTCCGGTGAATTGAGGCTGCTTTTCCCGGGAGTCCTCCCCGTTGCGGCCCCCTTCATCCTGTTCCGACTCAAGCGCGAAGGTTTTTCCCGCTGCCGCGCCGAGGCGACCCGCGACGGCATCCTGGTCACCGCCCACCGCTAAACCTTGAAATGCGGAACTTAACGGGCATACCCAAACGTCCCCTCTCCTTCAAGGAGAGGGACAGGGTGAGGATGGGGTTCGTCAAAGGGGGGTACTCGTTGGTAACCTCTTATTGTTACGACCCTTTTTTGATAAATAAAAGCGGCCCGGACTGGTTTCCCCGTCCGGGCCGCTTGCATTGCTGCCGTACCAAACCTGATCCGTCAGGCGCACATCAGCTCATCTTGCCGATTTCGAAGCCGATCTGCTCCAGCGGGAGCACCACGTCGGCGACCCCACCTTCGACGCAGGCCCTCGGCATCCCGTAGATGGTCGAGGTTTCCTCGTTCTGCACCAGCGTCAAGCCGCCTTTGCTCTTCAGAAGCTTCATTCCCTTGAACCCGTCGTTACCCATCCCGGTGAGGATGACCCCGAGCATGGAGCCGTTGCTCGCCTCGGCCATGCTGGAGATCATCTGGTCGACCGAAGGGATGTAGATGTATTGCGGGAATTCCGAAGTCGGCGCGATCTTGACGCTGAGCTGAGCGCCGCTCTTGACGATCGAGGTGTGCATGCCGCCCGGGGCGATCAGCACCTGACCCCCTTTGACGATGTCGCCGTTGACCGCTTCCTTGACGGTGAGGGAGCACTTGGCGTTGAGCCGCTCGGCGTAGGGGCCGGTGAAGGCCTTGGGCATGTGGATCGCCACCACGATCCCGTGCGGGAAATTCCCCGGAATCCGGGAGATGACCTCCTGGAGCGCCACCGGACCTCCGGTGGAAGCGCCGATGCCGACGCAGCCGACCCGCTTGTGCCCGAACCGGGAGGGGGCGACGCTGGCCGTGGTGGGGCGGAGGATGCCCGGCGTAGGGGGAGCGATGGCCCGACGCAGTACCCGGGAGCGGGCCGCCTCGTTTACCTTGGCCAGAAGCGCTTCCTGGAAAATCCGCTGGGCGTCTTTCGAATCGCTCACGTTTTTGGGTACGTAGTCGACCGCCCCCGCTTCGAGCGCTTCAAAGGTGGCCTTGGCCCCTTCGCAGGTCAGGGTGGACACCATGATGACCCGGGTCGGCTGCTTGGCCATGATCTGTTTCAACGCGGCAATGCCGTCCATGCGCGGCATCTCGACGTCCATGGTGATCAGGTCCGGCTTGAGCGCAAGCGCTTTTTCCACGCCTTCCATGCCGTCGGCGGCAACACCGACGACATCGATACCGGGGGTCCGGCTCAGGATCCCGCGGATCGCCATCCGCATGAACGACGAGTCGTCGACGATGAGTACTCTCAATTTAGCTGGTTGTGCCGGTAGCATGCTGGGTCAGGCTCCTATCTGCTGGAAGATTGACCGTACGATATCCTGGATTTCCGGAACCCGGTCCTCCAATTCGTAACAGAAACGTTCAACGTCGAGGTCGGCGACGTTCGGGGCGTATCCCTTGAGGATCGACCAGGCCGGTTCGTCGGCGAGGTTGAAGGAGACCCAGGCCTGCCCGCCGTAGTCGAGTTGGCAGACCGAACAGAAAAGGTCGGCGAGATTGACGATGGCGCACAGGGTCGGGTCGAGTTTCGCCTCTTTCGGGGCGTGATGCAGGGCGATGACCTCGCAGTAGTCCGGAGGGAAATTCCACTTCTGCGCGATGCAGTAGCCGACCTCGGTATGGGAGGTCCCCATGAATTCCCGCTCCTTGTCCACCAGGCGGAACGGTTGCCCCTTGACGGAGTCAAGCATCTTCTTGAACAGATCCTGGCGGTAGTAGCTCAGGAAGACCTCGCCGATGTCGTGGACGATGCCGACCAGGTAGGCCTTCTCCGTGTCCGGGTAGCGGACCCGCTGCGCGATGATCTTGGAAACGACTCCGACGCCGAACGAGTGCTCCCAGAAGGTGCGGATGTCGAAGATCCCGTCGCGTCCCTGGAAGACGTCGACGAAGGAGCAGGTGAACGCGAGTTCCCTGATGTGTCGAAAACCCAGGTAGATGAGGGCGCGCTTGACCGACTTTATCTCGTGGGCGGGCTTGTACAGGGGCGAGTTGACCATTTTGATGACGCGGGCGGCCAGAACCTGATCCGACAGGATCATGTCCGCCACCTCGTCCAGTTCCACGCCGGGACGGTCCAGAAGCTCGATGACCCTGGTGGCGACCTGGGGAATGGTGGGGAGGTCGACGAAGCTTTCCACCATCTCCTTAGCCTTCTGTATCATGGCGACGTTTTCCATACCTGAAGCCTCACTTGTTATAGGTAAACCCGCCGGGGAAGTGCACCGTCTTGAACTTGTCGTTCACCCCGTGGAGCGACTCCGACTGGCCGACGAAAAAGTATCCGTACGGCTGGAGGTTGTTGTAGAAGTGCTGCACCACCTTGCTCTTGGAAGCGGTGTCGAAGTAGATCAGGACGTTGGCGCAGAAGATGAAATCGAAGCTCTTCATGAAGAGCATCTTGTTGTCATCGTAGAGGTTGAGATGGTTGAAGGTAACCAGCTTCTTCACCTCGGGGGCGAGCACGAATTTCCCGGCGCCCTCTTCCTTGAAGTATTTCTTCAGGTAGAACTCCGGGGTGTTGCGCACCGAGTAGCTGTTGTAGACCCCTTCCTTGGCCTGGGCCAGTACCGTTTCGTTGATGTCGGTGCCGACGATCTCGATGATCCAGTCCTTGAGGAGCGCCTGGCGTTTTTCGAGGAGGATCATCGCCATGGTATAGGCCTCTTCCCCGGAAGAGGAGCCGGCGCTCCAGATGCGCAGCTTCCTGAAGCCGATCTTTCCCTTCACCCCGACGATCTCGGGGAGGAACTTGTTCTCCAGCGCGGCAAGCTGCGGCGGGTTCCGGAAGAAGCAGGTCTCGTTGGTGGTGATCTCGTCGAGCAGCTTCTTCAGCTCGTTGCTGCCGCCCACACCGCTGCGGACGAATTGGTAGTATTCGGCGTGCGTCTTGGTGCCGGTCGCCTCCATGCGCCGCGCCAGGCGGCTCTCGAGAAAGTACTTCTTGCTCGAATGGAAGTAGATCCCACAGACGTTATATATGTAGTCCCGTAACTGCTCGAAGTCCTTTTCGCTGATCTTCGGGCTGGCCTTGGGATCAATTGGTTTGGTATCGAATGACATAGCTGACCCTCAAGCGTTAGATACGTCCGCCGGCGGCGTCGCCGCCACCGATGAGCCCCATCGGATCCACGATCAGCGCAACCCTGCCGTCGCCCATGATCGTCGATCCGCCGATACCCGGGAGATTGGAGAGGAATTTCCCCAGCGACTTGATGGCAACTTCCTGCTGGCCCAGCAGGCGGGTGACGATGAGCCCGACCCGCTTCTCGGCCACTCCCACGATGACGACATAGCAGGTCTTGCGATCGACGTTCTTGATCGGGGTGCCGAAGACGCGGTGCAGCCTGAGCAGCGGGAGGACGGAATCCCGCAGCTTCAGCACTTCCTGGCCCCCGACCATGTGGAACTCGTCCGTGTTCACCCGCATCGTCTCGATGACGGAAGAAAGCGGGATGGAGTAGACTTCCCCCTCGACCTCGACCAGCAGCGACTGGATGATGGCGAGGGTGAGCGGAAGCTTGAGGATGAACTCGGAGCCGTGGCCGACGTCGTTTTTGATCTCGATGATGCCGTTGAGCTTGCGGATGTTGGTGCGGACCACGTCCATCCCGACGCCGCGCCCGGAGAGGTCGGTGGTGACCTCCTTGGTCGAGAAGCCGGGGAGGAAGAGGAGGTCGAGGATCTCGCGCGGCCCCATGGCGGCAAGCTGTTCCTCGGTGACCAGCCCCTTGTCCAGGGCCTTCTTGGAGATCTTCTCCGGATCGATGCCGCGCCCGTTGTCCTTGATGCTGATGACGATCTGGTTCCCCTCGTGGGCGGCGGAGAGGACGACGGTGCCGGTGCGCGGCTTGCCGGCGGCCAGACGCTCGTCCGGAGTTTCCAGACCGTGGTCCAGGGCGTTGCGGATCAGGTGAATGAGCGGATCGCCGATCTCGTCGACGACGGAGCGGTCCAGCTCGGTCTCCTCACCGATGATGTGCAGGTCGACTTCCTTGCCCAGGTCACGGGCCAGGTTGCGCACGATGCGGGGAAATTTCTTGAAGACCTTCTCCACCGGCAGCATGCGCATCTTGAGGACCTGCATCTGCAGTTCCGAGGTGACGAAGTTGAGCCTCTTGGAGAGCTTCCCGAAATCGTCGGCGAACTCGACCGGGTCGAGCCCGACCTGGTAGTCGCTGTGCAGCTGGATCATCCGGTTGCGCTCGAGGACCAGTTCGCCGACCTGGTTCATCAGGTCGTCGAGGCGCTTGACGTCCACGCGCACCGTCGAGTTGTCGGCGAGCTCATCCCCTTTGGCGGCGGGAGCCGGCTTCTTGGCCGGGAGGTTCTCCTTGGGCGGCGCCGGAGCCTTCTCGACCGGCGCGACCGCAGCCTGGGGCGCTGCCGCGGCCCCTGCGGGCTGGGCGGCAGCTTCGGCCGGAGCCGGCTCGGCAGCAGCGGCGGCCTGGGGCGGCGGCACGGCAGCCTGCGCAGCACCCGGGGCCAGCACGGTAGCCTCGGCGGCGCCTTCGGTCAGGAAGGGGGTCAGCTTCGCGATCGTCGAGTCGATGTCGCGCTCGACGATGTCGCCGTCCTTGATGTCGGCGACCAGGGTCTTCACCAGGTCGACCGCCTCGAGGATCACGTCCATGATCTCGGGGGTGACGGTGAGCTCCCCTTTGCGGAGACGGTTGAGCACGTCTTCCGTTTTGTGGGTCACCTTCACCAGGAGGTCAAAGCCGAGGAAGCTGGAAGCCCCCTTGACGGTATGGATGGAGCGGAAGATGCGGTTCATGAGATCCGCATCGTCGGGGCTTTTTTCCAGTGCCACCAGGTCGTCGTCAAGTTTTTCTAAAAGCTCGGTGGTTTCCGCAAGGAAACCCTCTAATAGCTCCTGATCATCGCAATCAATGGGCATTTTCGCGCTCCGGAGAATTCAGGGAAAAACCCCGATTTTTCTGCTTAACCAATGCTGGAAAACATGCGGCGTTCGTCGGCGGTGAACATCCGCTCCAGGTCGAGAAGTACCAGGAGCCGCTCGGCCTGGTTGATAACCCCGGCCATGCACTCCTGCTCGATTCCGTTGGAAACGACCGGCGGCGGAGGCTGGATCTCTTTCTCGGAGATCCGGATGACTTCCGATACCTCGTCGACGATGAACCCCATCAGTTCGCCGGCCACTTCCATGACCATGATGCGGGTCCGCTTGTCGTACTCGGCTTCCATGAGGTCGAACTTGCGCCGGAGGGAGATGATCGGAATCACCTTGCCGCGCAGGTTGATCACGCCTTCCACGTAGTGGGGGGTGTTGGGGACCCGCGTGATGTTCAGCATCCTGATGATTTCCCGCACCATCAGTACGTTGATGCCGTATTCCTCTTTCTCGAGGTTGAAGCTGACCAACTGGATCAGCTCACCACCGAACTCCTCACCCTTTACCATCAGCGCGGTCTCCATAGATGACCCTCCGTATCAAGTCTCGCTGGGGTCCCTGGCGCGGGAAACCCATTTATTATCCTCTATTCGGCCAACTCGTCTAAATACTGAAATATATTTTTTGGGTCGCCGACGGAAACGGCCCAAAAGGGCAAAAATGTCGGAGTACCGACGCGAACTGCCGGCCCCGATGGGGTCGGCGCGGCATCGGGGCGTTCGCCGCAGTGGCGGCTCAGGACTGCTCCGGGGGTGTTGCAGGGCACTCAGGGAGAGGCGCAAAGCATACCGGAAACGGTCGGCAATGCAAAAAATTGACAAAAGACCCACGGGGGGCAGTCATTTTATTGACATTGACGGCGTATCCCGTTATATTTGGCAAGACTTTTTCCCATATCGGCCCAATCCGGAGCAACTTTAATCAAATCGGGGAGACGATGGACACACCCAGAATACTGATTGCGGATGACGACAAGAAGACCCGCGATTTTGTCGCGGCTTTCTTGAGCTACAAGGGCTACCAAGTCTTTCAAGCTTTCGACGGCCAGGACGCGCTGCAGAAGATCGAGCTCAACGACGTGCAGATGGTGATCACCGACATCATGATGCCCCGCGTCAACGGCCTCGAGTTCATCAAGCAGCTGAAATCGATCCGTCCTGACATCGTCACCATCGCATATAGCGCTTTTGCCAATTTCGAGATGACCGCGAACCTGCTCAAGGCAGGTGCCTTTTTTTACCTGGAAAAACCCTTCAACCTGGACGAGCTGGAAACCCATGTCAAACGCGGCCTGGAACATCAGGCGCTGCAAAGCAAGAGTTTTCGGTCCAAACCATGCATAAAGAACCGTGCCCTGCTCAACAACATCATCGGGGAGAGCGAAAAGATGTTGTCGCTCTTCGAGATGATCGAGAAGGTGTCCAGCTCCGACTCCACGGTACTGATCCAGGGGGAGTCGGGGACCGGCAAGGAACTGGTGGCCCGCGCCATCCACGACCTTTCCACCCGTGCCCAGAAAAACTTCGTCGCGGTCAACTGTGCCGCGATCCCCGATGACCTTCTGGAGAGCGAGCTCTTTGGCCACGTCAAGGGCTCCTTCACCGGTGCCGTCGCCACCCGCATCGGGCGCTTCGAGATGGCCGACAAGGGAACCCTGTTCCTGGACGAGATCGGGGACATGAAGGCGAACCTGCAGGTGAAGCTCTTGCGCGTGCTGCAGAACAAGGAGCTGGAACCGGTCGGGGCGAGCCGCCCCAAAAAGGTGGACGTCCGGATCATCGCGGCGACCAACCAGAACCTGGACCAGCTCGTGGTTTCCAAGGCGTTTCGCGAAGACCTCTACTACCGGCTCTCGGTCATCCCCATCATGCTTCCGGCGCTTCGGGAGCGGGACGCCGACATTGCGCTGCTTCTGAACAGCTTTCTGGACAAGTTCAACCGGAGCAAGCAGCGCAACGTGCAGGGGTTCGATCGGGACGTCATGGAGGTCCTGAGCAGCTACGACTGGCCCGGCAACGTACGCGAGCTGGAAAACCTGGTGGAACGCATGGTCATCCTCAAGGGGAGCGGCATCATTTCCCTCAACGACCTGCCGGAGAAATACCGCGGCAAGCGGGGGCCGGTCATGAGGACGGAGCAGGTGAACCTTCCGGAGAGCGGCTTTTGCCTCAACTCCGCAGTCGAGGAATTCGAGAACCGGCTCATCCTCCAGGCCCTGCAGCGCAGCGGCGGCAACAAGAAGGAGGCCGCCGAGCTGCTCAACCTGAAGCGGACCACCCTCATCGAAAAGCTGAAAAAGAAGAAGCTGGTCTTCGGGGAGACCCATACGGCCGGCTGAAAAGGAACAAGCCATGGCCATCAATCCGGTGACCCTCCGTCCGGGGGTCGAGGAGACGGGTGAATCCAGAAAAACCACGAGCACGGCGGCAGCCGGCGCCTTCGACGCGCTGCTGTCCCAGACGGGGGGTGCGCCGGAACCTATTTCGGCACAGACCGCCGCCGAGATCCTGAAGCTCAAGATGCTGAACAGCGCGGTGCAGCTGGGGGAGACGAGCGATTCCCGCAGCAGCACGCCGACACCCGGTATCGCCGGGGCGCTCGACGCCTTCCTGGCCCAGGCCGTGGCGCCGACCGGTCCGTCGTTTGCCGAGCTGGCCGGTGGCCAGCCCCCCCAGGCCTGCTTTGCCAACGAAGCTACCTCGGTCTCGGTTTCCTCCACCGCCACCGGAACCGACGGCGTCATCCAGAAAGCCTCGGCGCGCTACGGGGTCGATCCCGCCCTGATCAAGGCGGTGATCCACGCCGAAAGCGGGTTCAACCCGCGGGCGCTCTCCCGGGCCGGAGCCCAGGGGCTGATGCAGCTGATGCCGCGCACCGCGCGGGACCTCGGCGTTTCCGACCCGTACGATCCCGAACAGAACGTGATGGGCGGGACCCGGTTTCTCAAGGAGATGCTCAACCACTACGGCGGCAACGTGGACGCGGCGCTGGCGGCGTACAACTGGGGCCCCGGCAACGTGGACCGGCACGGCAGCGGGTCGCTCCCCAGGGAGACCCGCGATTACCTCGCCAAGGTGAAGAGCCTGTACGCCCAGTACCAGGGATGACAATAGAATAAGGTGAGACCGCCCCGCGCCCAGCTGCGGCGGCGGACTTCCCGGCCGACCTGCGGCCGGGGGCATTGAGCAGGGGGGAACGTGCCGGAAGAGAGCAAAAAGCTTCAGCGGATCATCGAGCTTGGTCTCGCCATTTCCAGCATCAACGATCTCGACCTCCTGCTTGAAAAGATCCTCCAAAACGCCCGCGCCTTCACCAACGCCGACGCCGGATCCATCTACGTTCGCGAGGGCGACCGCCTCCATTTCAGCTATACCCAGAACGAAACCTTTCAGCAGAACCTCCCCGCGGGTCAGAAGCTCGTCTACTCCAGTTTCTCCATTCCTATCGACAACAGTTCCATTGCCGGCTGGGTCACCAAAAACGGGAAGATGATCAATCTCCCCGACGTCTACCACCTCCCTGCCGGCTCCCCGTATTCCTTCGACTCCAGCTACGACCGGATTTCCGGCTACCGCACCTGTTCCATGCTCACCTTCCCGCTGAAGACCACGCGGGGGGATGTGGCCGGGGTGCTGCAGCTGATCAATGCCAAGGATGCCGATGGAAAGGTGAGCCCGTTTCAGCAGGAGGATGAGGCGCCGCTGATCCATTATGCGAACAGCGCCGCGGCGGCCCTGGAGCGCGCCAAGCTGATGCGCGGGGCGATCCTGCGCATGAACAAGATGGCGGAGATGCGGGACCCGAAGGAAACCGGCGCCCACGTAAAGAGGGTTTCTTCTTATGCTCTGGTGATCTACGAAGGGTGGGCGCAGCGGAAGGGGGTCTCGCGGGACGAGGTGGAGCGGAGCCGGGACCTGCTCCGGATGGCGGCGATGCTTCACGATGTCGGGAAGGTGGCCATCTCGGACGTGATCATGAAAAAACCGGGGCGTTTCACCCCGGAGGAATTCGAGATCATGAAGCAGCATACCGTGATCGGGGCCCGGCTTTTCGAGGAGCTTTTCTCGGACATGGACGAAGCCGCCTGCGTGGTGGCGCTTAACCACCACGAGCGCTGGGACGGCGCCGGCTACCCCGGCAACGTCGACTTTCGGTCCACCGGGGCGCCGTCGACCGCCCCCCAGGGGAAGAAGGGAGAGGAGATCCCCCTTTTCGGCCGGATCGTCGCCGTTGCCGACGTCTTTGACGCCTTGAGTTCCCAGCGTTGTTACAAGGAAGCCTGGGACGAGGACAAGGTGCTCGAGGAGATGAAGAGCCAGGCCGGCCGGCAGTTCGACCCCGAGCTTGTGGAGATCTTCCTGGAAAACCTCACCACCATCCGGCAGATCAAGGAGATGTACCCCGAAGCCGACTAAGTCCCGCGTGGGGCGGATCGGACTGATCCGGCCGATCGATCCGATCGGTCCCCGCAGGCTCTATTCCCTCACGTAGATGTTCTGGTCCGAGGAATGGACCATCGCCATCACCCGCATGTACTCGTCTTCGATCAGGTCGTAGTGACCCTGGGTCCCCTTGATCACCGCCTCGAAAACGTGCTTTACCTGCTGATCCGTTATGTCCTGGACCAGCACCTGGTACAGCTCGATCCCCGCCTTTTCTTCCTTGAGCGCGATCTCCAGCGCCACTTTTTCCGTCGTATCGGCGGCAATCGCCTTTTCCAGCGCCAAGTGGGTGGCCGAGAGCTTGTCCGGCGGCGTGGCAATGAACGCGTCGATCGGTCCCAGGTCTTCCCACTGATAAAGTCCGTAGAAGGATTTCAGGTGATCGACCTCCTCCTTTGCCAAAAGGGTGAAAACCTCCTTCGAGCGGGCATCGGTCACCAGCTCCGCTGCCTTGCGGTAGAAATCCATGCTGTCCTTCTCCGATTTGATCGCCAGCCGCAGCGCCTCCTGCAAGGTGTAATGCTTGGTCATGGTGAAGCCTCCTTGGGTACCCCGTCCGTCAAAGGAAGGGGTGGTGGTTTGGCAACAATGGATACTGCCGGGACCGCCTCTTTGTAGGAGCGACATTCTTGTCGCGATCCATTTCTCGGACGAACGAGGAAGCTCCCTAGCGTTAAAAGACGCCGTTGGCGAAACCAACTGCGGCACCTCATCCCGAAATGGATGGTGAGCAAGTATAGCCGGGGTGTCCAGTCGGTCAATTTAGTTGCATGGGATGAGAGGGGAGGGGGCTTTATGCAGGTAGGGGGGCGAGGTGGAACAGGCGGAGTGCGTTCTCGGTGGTCTGGCGGGCGAGATCCTCGACCGTGGTGCCCCGGGTCTCGGCGACTCGCTGCGCGACATAGAGCAAATAGGAGGGGAGGTTGGTCGCGCCGCGGTGCGGTTCCGGGGTGAGGTCCGGAGCGTCGGTCTCCAAAAGGAGCCGGTCCGCCGGTAGGGCCGCGGCGACCGCCACGGGACGTACGGCGTTGGAGAAGGTGATGCTTCCCGAAATGGAGACGTAGAAGCCGAGCTTCAGGACCTCGCGAGCCGTCTCCACACTCCCGGAGAAGGAGTGAAAGACGCCGCCGACTTCCCCTGCCCGTTCTTCCTTCAAGACGGTCAAGACGTCGGCAAAGGCCTTGCGGCAGTGGATCAGGACCGGACGGGCAGCGGTCAGGGCGATCCGCAGCTGGGCCCGGAAGGATTCGATTTGGAGGTCGCGGGGAACGTCGAGGAGATAGTCCAGGCCGATTTCGCCAATGGCCAGGCAATGGGGGGCAAGTTCGGCCAGGCGGCCGAGGGAGACCGCGTTGCAGCGCCCGGCATGCATGGGATGGATGCCGCAGGCGGGGAAGACCCCGGGAAAGGTGCGGGCCAGCTCGATGATCCGATCCCACCCCTCCGGAGCGATTCCGGGTACCACCATGCCGGTCACCCCGGCGCCGGCCGCCTCGGCGACGACCTCGGCCAGCCGGGGCGTGAAAACGGGGTCGTCAAGGTGACAATGGGTATCGAACCACATGGCTTCAGGGGAGATGGAGCCCGGGGTGCTCCTTGAGCTCCTTGATGATCTCCACCTGGCGCTGAACGATGAACCGGGAGATCAGGTTTTCGGTGTCGCGGTCCGGTTCGATCTGGAAGGCGACCCGGGATGCTTCGGGGTCGTCGGTCACCTTGAGAAGCGTCGCGGGGAGGGTGAGCGTCCCGACCGGAAGAGAGACGGTGACGATCCCGACCTCGCTGGGCGAAAAGTTGGGGACGGACGGCACCGAGATGGAAACGCCGGTCAGCGACATGTCATTGAGGGTGCCGCTGATCTCGCCGTTGCGCGAGGTGAAGGAGGCCTTGATCACGTCGTCGGTCAGGGCCACCCGGACCGACATCCGGCGGTCGGCGCGCACCACCGCGTAGCTGAAGCGGGAAAGGACGATCCGGGACTTCTCGATGTTGACGTAGGTGACGTTGGCGAGGACGTCGCGCCGGAAGGCGTCGCTTTTCATCACCGTCACCTTTTCGGTGGACATCACCACGGCCTGGACCTGGTGTACCTCGAACTCGGCCGAGTCTGTTTCGACGGTAAGGAGATCGGCACCGTAGCTGACCGGGATTTCCTTGAAATAGTTGAGGAAGCGGAGGTCATTGGGAATCTTCCCCGCTTTCATCTTGGCGAGGATTTCTACTATTTCAGCGCTATCCTTTTCTTCCCCTTTTATCTGGATGCGCTGATAAAGATCGTTCATGTCACCACCTGAAAAATATGTTGCCCTTTTACTGGCGGGCGTGTAAAAATCCTTCGATAGGACTTGGCGAAGATACTATCTTCGCCTTTCTTTTGTCCATAACTTTATCCGGAAACATGGAGTACCAGGTTGAAAAGGTATAACGAGCAGGAGATCGAAAAGCGGCGCACTTTCGCCATCATCAGTCACCCGGACGCGGGTAAAACCACCATAACCGAGAAGCTTTTGCTCTTCGGCGGCGCGATCCAGCAGGCCGGCGAGGTCCGGGCCCGAAAATCCGCCCGCTATGCCACGAGCGACTGGATGGAGATGGAGAAACAGCGCGGCATTTCGGTAACTTCGTCGGTCATGAAGTTTACCTACCGCGATTTCGAGATCAACCTTCTCGATACCCCCGGTCACAACGACTTCTCCGAGGACACCTACCGCACCCTCACCGCCGTCGACTCCGTGCTCATGGTCATCGACTCCGTGAAAGGGGTCGAGAGCCAGACCAAGAAGCTCCTCGAGGTCTGCCGCCTGCGGCACACCCCGATCATGACCTTTATCAACAAGCTGGACCGTGAAGGGCGGGAGCCGCTCGACCTGCTCGACGATATCGAGAACACGCTCAAGATCCAATGCGCGCCGATGACCTGGCCGATCGGGATGGGGAAACGGTTCCGCGGTACCTACCACCTCTATACCAAGGAGATCACCTTCTACGATCCCGAGGCGGACCGCGGGGTAGGGGAAGTCATCACCGTCAAGGGGCTCGACGACCCGCGCCTGGACGAACTGCTCGGGAGCCAGGTCGATGAGCTGCGTGCCGACGTGGAGCTTCTGGAAGGGGCGGCGCACCCGTTCGATCAGGAGGCTTACCTCGCCGGCCTGCAGACCCCGGTCTTCTTCGGCTCGGCGATCAACACCTTCGGGGTGCAACAACTGCTCGACTCCTTCGTCGACAACGCTCCGTCGCCGCTGCCGCGCGAGACCGCGACCCGCACCGTCTCCCCGTACGAGGAGCCGTTCACCGGGTTCACCTTCAAGATCCAGGCGAACATGGACCCGGCGCACCGGGACCGGATCGCCTTTTTCCGCATCTGCTCCGGCAAGTTCGTGCGTGGCATGAAGGTGAAGCACATCCGCCTGGGCCGCGAGGTCCAGATCGCCAACGCCACCATCTTCATGGCCCAGGACCGCACCAACGTCGACGTGGCCTATGCCGGCGACATCATCGGCATCCACAACCACGGGACCATCAAGATCGGCGATACCTTCACCCAAGGCGAGGACCTCAAATACACCGGGATCCCGAACTTCGCCCCGGAACACTTCCGCAAGGTGCGCATCCTGAACCCGCTGAAATCCAAGGCGCTGGAAAAAGGGCTGGTGCAGCTCGCCGAAGAAGGGACCACCCAGGTCTTCCGGCCCCTCATGGGCGCCGACTGGATCGTCGGCGCGGTCGGCATGCTGCAGTTCGACGTGGTCATGAACCGGCTGGAAAACGAATACGGTGTCAAGGCCGTCTACGAGCCGGTTTCCTACGTCACGGCACGCTGGGTCACCGGCGACCGGAAGCAACTCGACGAATTCCAGAAGAAAGAGGCGATGGCCTGTTATACCGACGGGGAAGGGAAACTCGCCTACCTGGCCGGGAGCCAGTGGCGCCTCGACAACACCATGGAAAACTGGAAGGACCTGGAATTCCACGCCACCCGCGAGCACAGCTAGCAACCCCTATGGCACCACCGACGACGTCTCCCCTTTACGCAAAAGAAGCGCCCCGGCCAAATCTGACCGGGGCGTTCTTCGTGCTCGCCGCGGGAATGCTCTGGGGAACCACCGGCACGACCCAGGCCTTGGCGCCGGCCGGCGCCGGACCGCTTACCATCGGACCGCTGCGGCTGCTGGTGGGAAGCATCGTGTTGTTGCTGCCGGCTTTATACCGGGGCGGCTTTGGCCGCGGGCGCTGGCCGGTGGCAACCACGTTTATGGCCGGGGCCGGGGTAGCCTGTTACCAGATCTGCTTCTTCTCGGCGGTCCGGCTGACCGGGGTGGCGGTGGGAACCTTGGTGGGGATCGGAAGTTCGCCGATCATCGCCGGAATCCTTGGTTACCTGTTTCGTGGCGAGCGGCCCGGGCGCAGTTGGGGAGTCGCTACCTTGTTGGCCTTGGTCGGCTGTGGTTTGCTGGCCGGTGGAGGCGGCGGCATCTCGGTGAATCCCTTCGGGATCCTTCTCGCCCTCGGAGCTGGTGCATCCTACGCCGGATATACCATGCTCCTCAAAGGCCTTTTGCCCGGACGCACCCCCGACGCGGTCATGGCGGTCGTATTTAGTATAGGAGCCATCCTACTTCTGCCCTTGCTTTTCCTTTCCGACCTGCGCTGGGTCGCGGCGCCCAGCGGGATCGGGGTCGTCCTCTACCTGGGCGTACTCGTCACCGCGCTCTCCTACTGGTTATTTGCGACCGGGCTGCGCACCGTACCCGTTGCCACTGCCGTCACCCTCTCCCTGGTCGAACCGCTCACCGCAGCACTGCTCGGGGTTTTGCTCCTTGGGGAGCGGCTGTCTCCGCTGGCTCTCAGCGGAATTCCTCTTCTCTTTGCGGGGTTATTGGTTTTGGCGCGGTCGATGGCGCGACGGTAGACCCGTAACTCGGGGGACCCTTGCCTAACCTGTGGGAGCGCCATTCCTGGCGCGATCAGCGAGCGAAGCGCTGGAATGAGCTCATTTTCGACCAAAGAAAAGGGGGACCGACACCGATGGTGCCCGTCCCCCTTTCAACGACTGCCCGGACCCCATCCCAAGGGCGAATTACGCCTCCAGCCCGAGAAACCCCAGCAACCTCTCCAGGGAAGAATTGATCACCTGTTCCTCGGCAATCCCCGCATCACGAACCAGTTTCAGCGCATCCTCGAACACCCCGACCCCCTGCGCGATGTGAGCGTCGCTTCCGATGGCGACCGGAGCGCCGATTTCGGCGCAGAGGCGTGCGATCTTCAGGCAATTCCCGGCGCTCCCCACCCGGCTCAGGCCCAGCGAAGAGTTGTTGATCTCCAGCGCGGTGCCGGTAGCCTTGGCGGCCTCGACAATCTGGCGGTAATGAACCGGGAATTCCGGGTTCCCGGGGTGCGAGATGTACTTTACCCGCGGGTGCTCCATGGCGGCGAGCAGCGCCCTGGTGTTGAGATCGATGTTCCCGTCCGCCCCTTCGGGAAAACCGCAATGGTCGTGGATGCCCGCGATGACGTAGTCCAGGTGAGTCATGTCGCCGATGGCAAGGTCAAGCCTGCCGGTGGGATCGATGATGTTCGCCTCGATGCCGCGCAAAATCCGGACCCCGGCGATTTCTTTGGGAATGAAGCGCATGGCGCAGAAGTGGTAGCGGTGCGGCCCCCCGGGCATGGCCGGGCCGTGGTCCGAGATGCCGAGCGCGAGGAGGTTTTTGGCCGCGGCGGCCTGGGCGAGTTCGTTGACGGTAGAGTAGGCGTGCCCTGAGGCAAGCGTGTGAGTATGCAGGTCGGCTATGAGTTTCATGAGAACGACTATTTCACAGACGCCGACATATTGTCAACTGCATGAAGTATCGGGGCAGGGTGGTGGGGTTGATCGCGCCGGGAATGGTGCTCCCAGCGGGTAGGCACGCACCCTCGTTTTGGGGCCTTGGCGTCCCTTGAGCCCCTCAGAGCCGTGGCCAAAAAAAAAGGGCCCGCCGAAGCGGACCCTTACATTACATCGAAAACCGAAACTGAAATTACTTAGCGACGGTTTTAGCGAGTTCGAGAGCAACATCCTTGTACGGGTTAGCGAACAGGATGATGAGGCAGACGACCAGGGCGTAGATCGCGAGGGACTCGATCATGGCCAGACCGATCATCATGGTGGTCAGGATTTTGCCGGAAGCGCCCGGGTTGCGGGAAACGCCTTCAACAGCGGATTTAACCGCGAGACCCTGGCCGATGCCAGTGCCGAGGGTACCGAGGGCCATGCCGATGCCGGCTGCGAGAACACACATGGTAAAAAAGCTCATTTTCTTCTCCTTCTGTGGGTTTTATTTCCTAAATAGTATAGGAATGGTAATTCTTCGAATTGTCGTAGTCCCTTGATTCCCTGGTGTCCCTTAGGTCCCTGACCGAAGTGACTCCGCGGAACTTCAGCCTAGTGCGCGTGCTCCAGCGAACCCTGGATGTAGATCATGGCCAGGAGCATGAAGACGAATGCCTGGATGAAGGAAACCAGCACGCCCATCAGCATCATCGGCAGCGGCACCAGGAACGGAGCCAGCCCGAAGAAGATGATGAGAACGAGCTCGTGGCCGTTCATGTTGCCGAAGAGACGCAGGGTGAGGGAGATCACGCGGCTGAAGTGACCGATCACCTCGATGAAGAACATCATCGGTGCCAGCCACATGATGGGTCCGAGGAAGTGCTTGATGTACCCGAAGCCGTGCTCTTTCACCCCGACAACGTGGGTCATCACGAAGACGACCACGGCGCAGGCGGCGGTGGTGTTGATGTTGGCGGTCGGCGGGAAGAAGCCCGGGACCAGGCCGATCAGGTTGGAAACCAGGATGAAGATGGCCAGGGTCGCGATGAGCGGGAAGAACGGGCGGCCGTGCTCGCCCATGGTCTCGACCAGCATGTTCTCGATGCCGCCGATGACGACTTCCATGAAGTTCTGCATCCCGGAGGGGACCGCAGCCATCCGCTTGGTGGCAGCCAGGGAGACGAGGATCAGCGCAATGATGATCAGCCAGGTGTAAACCACGGCGTCCGCGCCGGCTTCGGAAATTCCGAGGGGTGCGAGGATTTCGCGGAAGAAATGCAGGAAAAGGTACGGATGAACCATTGCAGCTAGCCTCCTTTGCGGGTGGACAGGAATATAGAAAATAAAATGACGTTGATCACGAGGACCGAAAGCCCGAGCAGCAGTCCGAACAGATCGGCCTTCAGGTAGACGATCAGGACGTAGAGAAGGATCGCCATGACCGCGATGCGCCCCAGGTACTTAAGGAACGCGTAACGCGACGGGTTGGCCGGCTGGATGTTGAGGATCGCCTCCAGCCCCTGCCGCATTCTATAGAAATTCGCCGTAGCGAGGATTCCCCCGGCCAGGACCGAAAGCCCGAAGCGGACCGAGAAGATCAGCAGGCCCAAAACGGCCAGGCCCAAGGTCATCCAGCCGCTCCACTGGAGCAGGCGGCCGTAGATGTTATCCTCGTTTATCCTTGTCGTCCCCGCCATTGCGTAAGTCTTTCCCGGCCAGAATGAAGATGTTGCGGAAGCCGGCCACAATACCGAAGAACATGAAGATAAAGAAGCACCAGGGCTTGGTTCCCAGCCAGGCGTCCAGCTTGAGCCCCAGGTAGATCCCTATGGCGATCGCGACGGCAAAGGATATCCCGATGGTCGAGACATTGCCCAGCGTCTTTAACAGGTCTTTTTTCTCTTGGTCCACACGCTCTCCTCTCACCCGTCGTAAACGGACGGAAGAAAACAAGGCTAGATAGCACAGTCCCCACAACGCTGTCAACGCTTTTGTCCGCAGAGACACTCTTTTAAGTCATTGAACGGCCGCGTAAGAGCGCGGTATACGCCGAATACAGTATACCGCCGGGCCATCTTTTATTACACCGGTCGCTGTTTGGTCGAGCTCCCCTGCTGCTGAGCAGTCCGGGATGTCCCCGGTGCCGGTAATGCAATCGGTCGGTTGCGTTAACGGGACAAAAAAGACTATATATATCTTATTGCACGCCCCGTTCCAAATTTACCGAGTATAGGTCTTGCCTCTGAAGCAGACGATCATCTCCGAGGCGGTCGTTTTGACCGCCGCAAGCCCTGTGACAGATTTCTCTTGCCATTAAAAGAAAAATCCACTAAATTTTCAAATGGTTACACGAATCGTCCGTCGGCGCCTGCTGGCGGGCGAATCTTCTTGCGGCAGCAATCCCTAAAAAACACCAGCGCCCCTCCCCGGAGCGGGGAGCGGCGCATTTTTGTGCCATCACGTGTCGATCTGACGGGCGGAGCATGCTGCGCCCTCACCCAAGCCGGCAGGTCGCGTTGCGGAATGAAACGCGACGCTTGCGGCAAAGCGGATGCGGTTGCGTTTCACGGTAAAGCCGTGCAACGCAACCTACGGTTTCGCTCACGCTGACAACGTTACCGGCACGGTGACGCTGTCGAGCGGCAGGGACCCAAAAGAAAACGGGGGCCAGGTATTTCCCCGACCCCCGATCCCCGACCCCGGACCCCCGGGGTTTTACAGCCCTTTGAAGCACTTCGCCGCGGCGGCGATGGTCGCTTCGATCTCCTGGTCGCCGTGGGTGGCGCCGACAAAGGCGGTCTCGAACTGGGAAGGGGCCAGGTAGATCCCTTCCTGGAGCATCGCCTTGAAGTACTTGGCGAAGGCCTGGGTGTCGCAGGCCGCCGCGGTATCCCAGTCGTAGACCGGGTTTTTCGAGAAGAAGGCGCAGAACATGGAGCCGACCCGGGTCGAGTAGATCGGGAAACCGGCGTCCTTGGCCGCCTTGGCGATCCCTTCGGCCAGTGCCTTGCTCTTTTCTTCCAGCTGCTGGTAGAAGCCGGGCGCCTGGAGGAGCTTCAGGGTTTCGATCCCCGCGGTCATCGCGAGCGGGTTGCCGGAGAGGGTGCCCGCCTGGTAGACGCCGCCCGCCGGGGAGAGGAGGCTCATGATCTCCTTCTTGCCGCCGAAGGCCCCAACCGGAAGGCCGCCGCCGATGATCTTGCCCAGCGTGGTCATGTCGGGGGTGACCCCGTAGACTTCCTGGGCCCCGCCGTAGGCGACGCGGAAGCCGGACATGACCTCGTCGAAGATGAGGACGATCCCCTCCTGGGTGCAGATCTCGCGCAGCCCTTCGAGGAACCCGGGGTTGGGGGGGACGGTCCCCATGTTGCCGGCGACCGGCTCGACGATGATGCAGGCGACGGTCCCCTGGTTGGCGGCGACCAGCTCGCGGACCGAGTCGAGGTCGTTGTAGCGGGCGGTCAGGGTGTGGCGGGCGAAGTCGGCGGGGACGCCGGGGGAGTCGGGGACGCCGAAGGTGGCGGCGCCGGAGCCGGCCTTGACCAGCAGCGCATCGGAATGGCCGTGGTAGCAGCCGGAGAATTTAAGGATGTTGTCCCGGCCGGTGTAGCCGCGGGCCAGCCGGATGGCGCTCATGGTCGCCTCGGTCCCGGAGCTCACCATGCGGACCATCTCGATGGAGGGGACCGCCGCGATGACCATTTCGGCGAGGGTGATTTCCAGTTCGGTGGGGGCGCCGAAGCTGCAGCCGCTCTCGGCGGTCTTCTTGATCGCCTCGACGACCTTGGGGTGGCAGTGGCCGACGATCATCGGCCCCCAGGAGCCGACATAATCAATAAAGGAGTTGCCGTCCTCATCAAAGATGCGCGGACCGGCCGCCTTGGTGATGAAGAGGGGATCGGCGCCCACCGAGCGGAAGGCGCGCACCGGACTGTTCACGCCGCCCGGGATGGACTGCTGGGCTTTCTGGAAAAGCGAAGTGGAGCGACTGAAGTTCATAACGGGACTCTCCTAACTACAGAATAAATATCGGCAAAAACTGGCCGTTGGTAGCACGGCTGAGCCGTGCCTGTCAAGGGATAATAGGCTTTCATCGGGCATTCCGTCCACTGCCGATTTTAAAACAATGTTGTAGTTTTTATCGGCACTTGGCGCAGAAGTTTTTTCTAACATTAAAAAATTTTCTCCTTGACAAAGAAACCCAAATGAAATAATTTCGCGTCGCTATGTTGTATACAGTATACTTTTTTTTGAGCGCGCGGTACTCGGAGATAGAGCTTTGAGCAGGGCGGCAAGGGAAGAAGTGCGCGGTATATCGCATATTTGTGCGCCCATAACGATAAAACAACAAACAGGTAAGTAGGGAGGATAGGATGCTTGGTGCGTATCTGCCAATCTTGGTACTGGTGGTCATAGCCTGTCTCTTTGGCCTTGGGTCGGTGGTTTTTTCGTCGCTGATCGGCCAGAAAAAGCCGTCGAAGGTGAAGCTCCAGCCCTACGAGTGCGGCTGTGAGCCGGTAGGCACCGCCCGCGAACGCTTCTCGATCAAGTTCTACCTGATCGCGATGCTCTTCATCCTGTTCGACATCGAGGCCGTGTTCCTTTACCCCTGGGCGGTCCTCTTCAAGCGTCTCGGCACCTTCGGGCTGATCGAGATGGGGGTCTTCATCGTCATTCTCTTTGTTGGATACGTATACGTCTGGAAAAAAGGAGCACTGGAATGGGAGTAGATCAGCCGTTGGGTGAAAACATCCTCACCACGTCCCTGGACAGCCTGGTCAACTGGGCACGCAAGTCCTCCATCTGGCCGATGACCTTTGGTCTCGCCTGCTGCGCTATCGAGATGATGGCGACGGGCGCCGCCAAGCACGACCTGGACCGGTTCGGGATCATCTTCCGCGCGTCCCCCCGCCAGTCGGACTGCATCATCATCGCCGGCACCGTCACCAAGAAGATGCTCCCGGTCATCCAGACCGTGTACGAGCAGATGCCGGAGCCGAAGTGGGTCATCGCCATGGGCGCCTGCGCCTGCTCGGGCGGTATCTTCGACACCTACTCCGTGGTTCAGGGGATCGACGAGGCGCTGCCGGTCGACGTCTACATCCCGGGGTGCCCGCCGCGTCCGGAAGCGCTGCTCTACGGGATCATGAAGCTGCAGGACAAGATCTCCAAGGAGCGCAACAGCTTCGGTTCCACTATCGGCCTGGGCGAAAAGCTCGAACCGGCCGCGTAACCCAAAAGACCAAAGGGAAAGGTAAGGCATATGGCTGAAAATCATCGCGCTGTAGTGAAACTCAAGGAGCGTTTCGCCGATTCCATCCTGGAGTGCAAGGAGTTTCGCGGCGAAGTCACCGTGACCGTCAAGAAGGAGAAGATCCTCGAGATCCTCAAGACCCTCAAGGAAGATCTCCGTTACAACTTCCTGACCGACGTCACTGCGGTTGACTACCTCGGGCAGTCCCCCCGTTTCATGGTGGTCTACAACCTCTACTCCATCCCCAACAAGGACCGTCTCCGCGTGAAAGCGCCGGTGGACGACTCCATCGACTCGGCAACGGCCCTGTGGAACACGGCCAACTGGCTCGAGCGCGAGGTCTACGACCTCATGGGGATCAACTTCGTCAACCATCCGGATCTCAGAAGGATCCTGATGCCCGATGACTGGGTCGGCTATCCGCTTCGGAAAGACTACCCGCTGCAGGGACCCGATCGCGAGCCGTACAAGGGTCGTTTGTCGTAAGTTGACTACGGAATTAAATCTTCCAACACATAGAGGCGATCAATGAGCACCGAAATAATGACTCTCAACATGGGGCCCCAGCACCCCAGTACCCACGGCGTTTTGCGGCTCGTCGTCGAGCTCGACGGGGAGATTGTGGAGAAGATCACCCCGCATATCGGATACCTGCACCGCGGTATCGAGAAGCTCTCCGAGCACCGTACCTATCACCAGACCATCCCCCTCACCGACCGCATGGACTACCTGGCCCCGATGCACAACAACCTGGGGTACGTCCTGGCCGTTGAGAAGCTCCTGGGCATCGAGGTGCCGGAGCGGGCCCAGACCGTCCGCGTCATCATGGCGGAGCTGACCCGTCTCAAGAGCCACCTGGTCTGGATCGCCTGCCACGCGCTGGACATCGGCGCGATGACCGTGTTCCTCTACGCGTTCCGCGAGCGCGAGCTGGTCATGGACATCTACGAGATGGTATCCGGCGCCCGCATGACCTCCAACTTCTTCCGCGTCGGCGGCCTCTCCAAGGACGTCCCGGAAGGGTTCGTCCCGGCGGTCCAGAACATCGTCGACACCTTCATCGGTCACTTCGACACCTACGAGGGGCTCCTCACCAAGAACACCATCTGGCTGCAGCGTACCGTCGGCAACGGCGTGATCAGCGCCGAGGACGCCATCAACTACGGCCTTTCCGGTCCGCCGCTGCGCGGTTCCGGGGTCGACTTCGACCTGCGCCGCGACGAGCCGTACTCCGGCTACGAAGGGTACGACTTCCAGGTGGCGGTCGGCGAGAAGGGCGACACCTTCGACCGTTACAAGTGCCGCCTCGTCGAGATGCGCCAGTCGATCAGCATCCTGAAGCAGGCCCTGGGCAAGCTGAAGCCCGGCCCGGTCCTCGCCGACGAGCCGCAGGTCTGCTACCCGCCCAAAGAGGACGTGTACAACTCCATCGAGGGGCTGATCCACCACTTCAAGATCGCCAGCGAAGGGTTCCCGGCACCGGAAGGGGAGGTCTACGTCGGTGTGGAAAACCCCAAAGGGGAGCTCGGCTACTACCTCGTTTCCGACGGGAGCGCCAAGCCGTACCGCATGCGGGTCCGTCCCCCCTCATTCGTGAACCTGAGCGCCATCGAGAAGATGGCCAAGGGCTCCATGATGGCCGACCTCGTCGCGGTCATCGGAACGCTCGACATCGTTCTGGGTGAAATCGACCGGTAACACTAACGACAAAGGAGATGGGGTACATGTCTAACGCCTCAGCAGCAGAAGAGCTCCCGACTGAAGAGATCGACCTCGCCCTAGCGAACGAGGTGATCGACAAATACCTGACCCTGCCGGGGAACCTGATGCCGGTCCTCCAGGGGATCCAGGACGGTTACGGCTTCGTGCCGAAGCCGACCATCGACCTGGTCGCCGAACGGCTCAACGTCTACCCGAGCCAGATCTACGGGGTTTTGACCTTCTACGCCCAGTTCCACCTGAAGCCGCGCGGGAAGTACATCATCAGGGTCTGCGTCGGGACCGCCTGCCACGTCCAGGGTGCCGAGCGTATCACCGAGACCTTCTTCGACCGGCTCCACATCGGCCACGCCGAGACCTCCGCGGACCTGCGCTACACCTTCGAGAAGGTTGCCTGCCTTGGCGCCTGCGGCATGGCGCCGCTGGCCATGGTCAACGACGACACCTACGGGAAGATGACCGTCCAGAAGGTGGACGAGATCATCGAAACCTACAACCAGCGGCCGATGAAGTAGGCGAGAAGCGAAATCTTCCAGCAGGGGAACCACTTTCATGAGCGATAACGAAGCAATCAAGATACTTATCTGTCAGGGTACCGGCGGCATCTCGGCCGGCGCGAAGCAGGTGGAGGCCGAGTTTACCAAGCTGATCGCGGAAAAGGGTATCAACGCGGTCGTCGGCAAGCGCTGCGACGTCGTGAAGACCGGCTGCCGCGGCCTCTGCGCGAACGACGTCCTCGTCGACGTCATCACCCCGGAGCTCGGGCGGGTCACCTATGACTTCGTGGTTCCGGCCGACGTCGCCGCGATCCTGGACGAGCACATCGTCGCCCAGACCCCGATCGAGAAGAAGAAGGCGAAGGCCTACTACAACACCTTCGTCGACCAGCAGATGCGCGTGGTCATGACCGGCTGCGGCCAGATCGACCCGGAGAAGCTGAGCGCCTACCTCGAAGAGGACGGTTTCAAGGCGATCGAGAAGTGCGTCAAGACCATGAAGCCGAACGAGGTCACCGACGAGGTGAAGAAGTCCGGGCTGCGTGGCCGTGGGGGCGGGGGCTTCCCGACCGGCATGAAGTGGTCCTTCTGCGCCGCATCGCCCGGACACCACAAGTATCTGATCTGCAACGCCGACGAGGGTGACCCGGGCGCGTTCATGGACCGCTCCATCCTCGAAGGTGACCCGTACTGCGTCATCGAGGGGATGATGATCGCGGCCTACGCGATCGGCGCCACCGCCGGTTACGTCTACGTCCGCGCCGAGTACCCGCTCGCCATCGAGCGTCTCCAGCGCGCGCTCGACACCTGCTACGAGAAGGGGTACCTGGGCAAGAACATCCAGGGTTGGGGCGTCGACTTCGACCTGAGGATCAAGAAGGGCGCCGGCGCGTTCGTCTGCGGCGAGGAGACCGCCCTCATGGCCTCCATCGAGGGCGAGCGCGGCATGCCCCGTCCCCGTCCGCCGTTCCCGGCGGTCAAGGGCCTTTGGGGCTACCCGACCAACATCAACAACGTCGAGACCTTCGCCAACGTCCGCCACATCATCAACAAGGGCTCCGAATGGTATGCCTCGCTGGGGACCGATACCACCAAGGGGACCAAGATCTTCGCGGTCACCGGTAAGGTCAAGCACACCGGTCTGGTCGAGGTTCCGGCCGGTATGACGGTCCGCTCGGTTATCTACGACGTCTGCGGCGGCATCGCCAACAACCGCAAGTTCAAGGCGGTCCAGGCGGGCGGTCCTTCCGGCGGCTGTATCCCGGGCGAGGTTCTGGACACCCCGGTCGACTACGACTCCCTCATCAAGGCAGGCGCCATGATGGGCTCCGGCGGTCTGGTCGTCATGGACGAGACCACCTGCATGGTGGACGTCGCGCGGTTCTTCCTGACCTTCACCAAGATGGAGTCCTGCGGCAAGTGCGTACCCTGCCGGATCGGCCTCAAGGCGATGCTCGACATCCTCGAGGGGATCACCGAAGGACGCGGCAAGACCTCGGACATCCAGACCCTGCTCGACATGGGCGCCACCATCAAGAAGGCATCCCTGTGCGGTCTGGGCCAGACGGCACCGAACCCGGTCCTCTCCACCGTCAAGTACTTCCGCCACGAGTACGAGGCGCACATCAACGACAAGCGCTGCCCGTCGAACTGCTGCAAGGAGCTTCTGCTCTGGAAAGTGGTCGATGAGAAGTGCGTCAAGTGCGGCGCCTGCAAGCGGGCCTGCCCCTCCAACGCTATCAAGTGGGAGAAGGGCGAGGTAGCGTACCTGATCCAGGAAAACTGCACCAAGTGCAAGTCCTGTTATGACGCCTGCCGCTTCATGGCCATTGAATAAACCGGTTCGACGTTCGACGTTCGTCGTTCGACGTTCGACGTTGAAGGCAGAAAGTACCGAGATATTGACGTCAGCGACGACGAAGATCTCAATAAAGCCAGTTTTACCTTCGGTTCACGTATCGAGGCAACCACGCCGAACGTCGAACGTCGAACGTAGAACGATGAATTGAACTCCGGGAGACAGAGTCGAGATGGTAAACCTTACAATCGATAACACTCAGGTGACGGTAGCCAAAGACGCGACGATCTTCGACGCCGCGAAATCGGTCGGGATCAAGATCCCCATCCTCTGCCACGACAAGAAGCTTCACCCGTTCGGGGGCTGCCGCATGTGCCTCGTCGAGGTCGAGCAGATGAAGGGTCGTCTCATCCCCGCCTGCACCACGCCGGTGACCGAGGGGATGATCGTCCGGACCACCACCGACGAGATCGTTAAGGCGCGCAAGCTCGTTCTCGAGCTCCTGCTTCTCAAGCACCCGCTGGACTGCCCGGTCTGCGATGCCGCGGGCGACTGCGACCTGCAGAACCTCACCTACGAATACAAGGTGAACTGCAACCAGTTCTCCGACGAGAAGTTCAACCACGCCATCGACTACGAAAACCCGCTCATCGAGCGCGACATGAACCGCTGCATCCACTGCGGCAAGTGCGCCCGCATCTGCGACGAGATCGTTTCCTACGGCGCGTACACCTTCATCAACCGCGGTATCGAAGCGAAGATGGGGACCCCGTTCGACGGCCCGCTCTCCTGCGAGTTCTGCGGCTCCTGCATCTCGGTCTGCCCGGTCGGCGCCCTGATCTCCCGCCCCTTCAAGTTCAAGGCCCGCTGGTGGGCACTGAACAAGGTGAAGTCGGTCTGCTCCTACTGCGGGACTGGCTGCCAGCTGACCCTGGGGGTCAAGGACAACAAGGTCCTCACCACCGTCTACGACGAGAACCAGGGCTTCCATAACGGCCAGCTCTGCACCCGCGGCCGCTTCGCCTACCAGTTCGTCAACTCCGACAACCGCCTGACCACCCCGCTCATCAAGAAGAACGGGAAGTTCGTCGAAGCCGGCTGGGATGAGGCGCTCAAGCTGGTCTCCGAGAAACTCGGGGCCGCCAAAGGCTCGGTCGGCGCGCTGACCACCGCGCACCTCACCAACGAAGAGCTCTTCCTCTTCGAGAAGCTTTTCCGCGGCACCCTGGGCTCGGACAACATCGACCACTCCGCCGGTTACGCCCACGCGGCGCTGACCGAGGGGGCGCAGAAGGCCTTCGGGACCGTCACCTCCCCGTCGGAAATCGCCGACATCCAGAAAACGAATCTCCTCCTGGTGATCAAGACCGACGCCTACGAGACCCACCCGGTCCTGGGCTTCGAGATCAACCTCGGGGTCAAGCGCCAAGGGGTTTCCCTGCGCATCGTTTCCGACAAGAAAGGGAAGATCTCCCGGCTCCCCGGCGCCAAGACCTCGGTCCACAAGCCGGGCACCGAGATCGCCTTCGTCAACGCGCTGGCCAACGTGATCATCGCCGAGAACCTCGCCGTCGCCGGCGTCGCCGGTCTCGATCAGCTCAAAGCCGCCCTTGCCGACTACACCCCGGAGAAGGTTGCTGCGGTAACCGGCGTCGCCGCCGAAGAGATCGTCGCCCTCGCCAAGGAATACGCTGCCGCCGAGAAGGCGCTCATCATGCTCCCGATCGGCCTCGGTTACCCGGGCCACGACGCGGCGCTCGCCCAGGCGGTCGCCAACCTCGCCATCCTGACCGGCCGCATCGGCAAGGAAGGCTCCGGCCTTTTGATCATGGGCGAGAAGAACAACAGCCAGGGCGCTGCCGACCTCGGGATCTACCCGAAAAACGGCGGCCTCAAGGGCGCTGCCATCATCGACGGGGCCGCAAACGGCCAGGTCAAGGCGCTCTTCATCGCCGGCGAGAACCCGGTGGTATCCTACCCGAACCGCAAGAAGGTCGAGGCCGCGCTGGAGAAGGCCGAGTTCGTGGTGGTGAGCGATCTCTTCCTTACCGAGACCGCCCAGTTCGCCGACGTGGTACTGCCGGCCGTCTCCTTCGCCGAGAAAAACGGTACCTTCACCTCGGTCGGCCGCCGCGTGCAGCAGATCAACAAGGCGGTCAAGCCGGCTGGTCTCGCCAAGAGCGACTTCGAGATCCTCAACGACCTGAACGCCGCCCTCTCCGGCAAGCGCTACGGCAACGTCGCCGAGGTCTTCGGCGAGATCGCCGCCACCGTCCCGGCCTACCAGGGACTGACCCTTTCCGGTCTGGGCGACGAAGGCGCGGTCCTCCCGGTCGCACCGGCCGCCAAGCTGAACGCGGTCGCCGCACCGGCGGTACCGGCTGCCGCCGGCAAGCTCGCCCTGGTCACCGGCAGCGCGCTCTACCACAGCGGCACCCTGTCCCGCTTCGGCGAAGGCCCGATGTACGTCTGCGGCGATGCCTACGCCGAGCTTTCCGAGGCTGACGCCAAGGCGCTCAAGATCGAGGAAGGCGATGCCATCACCGTCAAGTCCGACGTCGGCTCCGTCTCGCTCAAGGCCAAAGTCGGCAAGCGTCTTCCGGCCGGCGTGGTGTTCGCACCGTATCACTTCGCGGACGCCTCGATCAACACGGTAACCGACGGCGCCGCCGTCACCCTGGTCACCGTAGGGAAGTAAGACAAAGGGATGCAAAGAAGGGGACTGGCTCCGCGAGGTGCCAGTCCCCCTCCCACCCCTTTAAGAGGGGGACCGGCACCTGTCGGAGCCAGTCCCCTGGGGCCCTACCCTTGCGGTATATGGGGCCCGTGCATACAGCATACGATCACTACGTAACCCGGCATAACGAAAGCTAATTTCACACAAGAGGGGAAGACTATCAGATGGAGACGCTAATCTTAGGACTGCCAGTCGCGTACTACATAGCCATGGTTGCCAAGGTGCTCGTAGCCTTCGTCTTCGTGCTCCTTACGGTGGCCTACGCCACCTATGCTGAGCGCAAGATTATCGGCCACATGCAGGTTCGTCTTGGACCCATGCGGACCGGTTGGCACGGTCTGCTGCAGCCGATCGCCGACGGCGTGAAACTGTTCTTCAAGGAGGAGATCATCCCCTCCGAGGCGAGCAAGTTCGCCTTCCTGGTCGCGCCGCTCGTCGCGTTGATCCCGGCCTTCATCTCTTTCGCCGTCATCCCCTTCGGCGCCCCGGTGAGCATCGGCGGTTACACCGTCCCGATGCAGATCGCCGCGTACTACGACCAGGCCGGTCAGCAGATCTTCGACATCAACGTCGGCGTCCTCTACATCCTGGCCATGGCGGGCCTCGGCGTCTACGGCATCGTCCTCGCCGGCTGGTCCTCCAACTCCAAGTACTCGCTGCTGGGGGGTCTGCGCTCCGCGGCGCAGATGGTCTCCTACGAACTTGCCGCCGGCCTCGCCATCGTGAGCGTCTTCATGCTCTCCGAGAGCCTGAGCCTGCACAAGATCGTCGCCGACCAGGCGGGCGGGATCTGGAACTGGTACGCCTTCAAGCAGCCCCTGGCCTGCGTGATCTTCTTCATCTGCTCCATCGCCGAGATCAACCGTACCCCGTTCGACCTTCCCGAGGCCGAGACGGAGCTGGTCTCCGGTTTCTGCACCGAATACTCCTCCATGAAGTACGCGATGTTCTTCATGGCTGAATACGCCAACATGGTCACCGTATGCGCCGTCACCACCACCCTGTTCCTGGGCGGCTGGCACGGTCCGTTCCTTCCGGGCTGGATGTGGTTCATCGCCAAGGTCTACGCGCTCATCTTCCTCTGCATGTGGATCCGCGCCACCTACCCGCGTTACCGCTATGACCAGCTCATGCGTCTCGGCTGGAAGGTGTTCCTGCCGCTGACCCTGCTCAACGTCGTCGCCACCGGTATCGTGGCTACGCTGGTCAAGTAAGAAACGAAATCCAGGCGAGGTGCCGAAAAATGATAATGCCGCTGATTAAAGGTCTCCAGATAACCCTCTCCCACCTCTTCAAGAAGCCGGTCACCCTGCAGTATCCGGATGAGCGGCCGCAGATTGCCCCCGGTTTCCGCGGGCTGCATGCCCTGAAGGTTTCGCACGAGAATGCCAAGTGCGTCGCCTGCTACCTCTGCCCCACCGTCTGCCCGGCGAAGTGCATCACCGTCGAGGCCGGGGAGGATGCGAACCATAACAAGTTCGCCGCCAAGTACGAGATCGACATGCTGCGCTGCATCTTCTGCGGCTACTGCGTGGAAGCCTGCCCGGTCGACGCGCTGAAGATGACCGAGGAATTCGAGCTCGCCAACTACAAGCGCGCCGACTTCACCTTTACTAAAGACCGACTCTTAGAAAAGAAATAAAGGAGCAGCAATGGAATCGATCTTCTTTCTCATCGTGGCTGCGGTGGCGGTCCTGAGCAGCATCCTGGTAGTCACCTGCAAGAACCCGATCAACAGCGCCCTGTCGCTGGTGATGACCTTTTTCTGCCTCGCCACCCTGTACGTCACCCTGGACGCTCCGTTCATGGCGGTCACCCAGGTGATGGTCTACGCCGGCGCAATCATGGTCCTGATCGTCTTCGTGATCATGCTCCTGAACATCCGGGTGGAAGCGGTGAAACGCGGCAGTCACGCCGTTTTCGCCGGCGGCGCCATTGGCCTGTTCCTCCTTTTCCAGACCGTCTGGTTCCTCGGCCGCGGCACCCTGAGCGGGGCTACCGGCACCATGGACCGCGCCCAAGTGGTGAAGGTTGGTCACATCGAACTGATCGGGAAGGCGCTCTTCACCGACTTCCTCCTTCCGTTCGAGATCACCTCGATCCTGCTCCTGGCGGCCATCGTCGGTGCGGTGATCCTGGCCAAACGCAAAATCTAACGCTGCCGAAGGGGGCCTGACATGCTTGCTCTGAACAACTACTTGATCCTCTCCGCGATCCTCTTCTCCATCGGGACGATCGGGGTGCTGGTAAGAAGAAACGCCATTGTCATCTTCATGTGCATCGAGCTGATGCTCAACGCCGTCAACCTGACCCTGATTTCCTTCTCGCACTACCTCGGGTCCATCGACGGACAGGTCTTCGTCTTCTTCATCATGACCGTCGCCGCGGCCGAAGCCGCCGTGGGTCTCGCGCTGATGATCGCGTTCTACAAGAACCGCGAATCCATCGACGTGGAAGACGTCAACATGCTGAAGCTGTAGTCGGATAGGGGTCTACCGGGGACTGGCTCCGCCAGGTGCCTGTCCCCCTCAGCCACCCCTCAGACTGATTCGAACACGACACCTTCTGATACTAAAGAAATACAGCAATAAAGGAGTCTGGAATGCTTGAATACGTATGGTTGATACCCCTGTTCCCGCTCATCGGGGTGCTCATCAACGGCCTGTTCGGGAAGAAGATAAAGAACGAAGCGGTAATCGGCGGGATCGCCACCTTGGCGGTCGTCGGCTCGTTCGTGGTCGCCTGCGGCATTCTCTTCCAGCTCATTTCGATGCCTGGCGAGGAGCGTCACTTCGAGAAGACCATCTTCACCTGGATCCAGTCCGGCACCTTCAAGGCCGACATCGGCTTCCTGGTTGACCCGCTCTCCGCGGTGATGCTCATGGTGGTCACCGGGGTCGGCTCCCTGATCCACCTCTACTCCATCGGCTACATGCACGGCGAGGAAGGGTTCTACCGGTACTTCACCTACCTGAACCTCTTCACCTTCTCCATGCTGCTGCTGGTTTCCGGCAACAACCTGCTCCTCATGTTCGTGGGCTGGGAAGGGGTCGGTCTCTGCTCCTACCTGTTGATCGGCTACTACTTCCACAAGAAGTCGGCCGGCGACGCCGGTAAGAAAGCATTCGTCATGAACCGCGTGGGCGACTTCGGCTTCCTGCTCGGCCTCTTCACCATGTGGTGGTTCCTGGGGCACAACTACAACGTCTGGACCATCAACTTCCGCGAGCTCGCCTCCCACGCCGACCTGATTCCGGCCGGCGGCGTCGCCACCGCGATCGGCCTCTTCTTCTTCCTGGGCGCCACCGGTAAATCGGCACAGATTCCGCTGTACACCTGGCTCCCGGACGCGATGGAAGGTCCGACCCCGGTCTCCGCACTCATCCACGCGGCCACCATGGTCACCGCCGGTGTCTACATGATCGGCCGCATGAACTTCGTCTACATCAAGAGCCCGACCGCGCTCCTCGTCGTCGCCTGCGTCGGCGGCGCCACCGCGCTCTTCGCGGCCACCATCGGTACCGCACAGAACGACATCAAGAGGGTCCTCGCGTACTCGACCGTCTCCCAGCTCGGCTACATGTTCCTGGCCATGGGGGTCGGCGCCTTCACCGCGGGTATCTTCCACCTGATGACCCACGCCTTCTTCAAAGCCTGCCTGTTCCTCGGGTCCGGCTCCGTCATCCACGCCATGCACCATGCCCTGCACCACGTCCACTCCGACGCGGACCCGCAGGACATGAGAAACATGGGGGGCCTGCGCAAGAAGATGCCGATCACCTTCCTCACCTTCCTGATCGCCACCATCGCCATCGCAGGTATCCCGGGCTTCGCCGGCTTCTTCTCCAAGGACGAGATCCTCTGGCAGGCATTCTCCAACCCGCTCCACGGTGAAGTGAACATCGTCCTCTGGGCCTTCGGCGCCGTTGCCGCCCTCTTGACCGCGTTCTACATGTTCCGCCTGGTCTTCATGACCTTCTTCGGCGAGACCAAGCTTTCCGAGAAGGCGTACCACCACCTGCACGAGTCCCCGGCGGTCATCACCATCCCGCTCATCTGCCTCGCCATCCTCTCGGTGCTGGGCGGCTACATCGGGATGCCGAAGCTCCTCGGCGAGGTGCTCGGCGGCATGCCCAACTACTTCGAGCACTGGCTGGAGCCGGTCTTCGCCTACTCCAACAACTACATGGCTCACAGCCTCCCCGGCGCCCACGGCGAGCACAGCCCGGCCCTGGAATGGGGCCTGATGGGCGTCTCGGTTCTGATCGCCTGCTGCGGCATCGCGTTTGCCTACGCGCTCTACATCGTCTCCCCGACGATCCCGGAGAAGTTCACCTCGGCCTTCCCGGCGCTGCACCGTGCGGTTTACAAGAAATGGTACGTGGACGAGATCTACGACTTCTGCTTCGTCAATCCCTGCAAGGCCCTGGGCGGCTTCCTCTGGAAAGGGTTCGACGTGGTCGTGGTCGACGGGATCGTGAACGGGGTCGCCGGTATCGTGAAAGGCTTCTCCGGGATCCTGCGCTACTCGCAGACCGGCTATGTCCACAACTACGCCTACGGCATGGTGCTCGGCACCGTCGTTATCGTGGCGGTCTACGTCTTCCGTTAAGAATCGATTCGATCTTTACTGACTCACTGTGTAAAAGGAGCAGAGTAAATGAGCCACTTACTGAGCATACTAACCTTCACACCGCTGATCGGCGCGCTGATCCTTATGCTGGTTCCCAAGGACAGCAAAGGTGCCCTGCGCTCCATCGCCCTGGCGGTCTCGGTGGTGAACTTCCTCATTTCGCTGCCGCTGATCACCGGGTTCGACCCGGTTGCCACGGCCAACGGCGGGATGCAATTCCTGGAGAAGACCCCGTGGATCGCGGCCGGTCCCTTCCAGATGAGCTACCACGTCGGTATCGACGGTATCAGCCTCTGGCTCGTCATCCTCACCACCTTCATCATGCCGATCGCCATCCTCTCCACCTACACGGCGGTCGAGGAGAAGGTGAAGGAATACATGATCTGCCTGCTGCTTCTTGAAGTCGGCATGCTCGGTGCGTTCATCTCCATCGACCTCTTCCTCTTCTACATCTTCTGGGAGGTCATGCTGATCCCGATGTACTTCATCATCGGTATCTGGGGTGGCAAGAACCGCATCTACGCAGCGGTCAAGTTCTTCATCTACACCATGGTCGGTTCGCTCCTCATGCTGGTCGCTCTGATCACCCTCTACTTCAAGGCGGGTGGCGGCGATTTCAACCTGCTCCGCTTCTACGAAGTGAGCCTTGACCCGGCGACCCAGACCTGGATGTTCCTGGCCTTCGCCCTGGCCTTCGCCATCAAGGTCCCGATGTTCCCGCTGCACACCTGGTTGCCGGATGCCCACACCGAGGCGCCGACCGCAGGTTCCGTCATCCTGGCCGCCGTCCTCCTGAAGATGGGTACCTACGGTTTCGTCCGCTTCGCGATGCCGCTCTTCCCGGACGCAACCGCACGCTTCACCCCGCTCATCGCCACCCTCTCCGTGATCGGCATCGTCTACGCCTCGCTGGTCGCGATGGTGCAGCAGGACGTCAAGAAACTGGTTGCATACTCCTCGGTAGCTCACCTGGGCTTCGTCATGCTCGGCGTCTTCGCCCTCAACCAGCAGGGGATCGCGGGCGGCATGCTCCAGATGCTCAACCACGGCGTTTCCACCGGCGCACTGTTCCTTATCGTCGGCTTCATTTATGAACGCCGGCACACCAGGCTCATTTCCGACTTCGGCGGCCTTGCCAAGCAGATGCCGGTATTCGCCACCATCTTCATGATCGTAACCTTCTCCTCGATCGGCCTCCCGGGCACCAACGGGTTCGTCGGCGAGTTCCTGGTCCTCCTCGGTTCCTTCGAGTCCGCTCTCAAACCCTGGGCGATCATCGCCACCTCCGGCGTCATCCTCTCCGCCGTCTACATGCTCTGGATGTTCCAGCGCGTCATGTTCGGCGAGCTGACCAATCCGAAGAACCAGGTCCTCAAAGACCTGAACGCCCGCGAAATCGCCATCATGGTTCCGCTGGTCGCCCTGATCTTCTTCATGGGCATCTACCCGCGTCCGTTCATCGACTCCATGAGCCCGTCGATCGACCGCATGATCGCGCAGACCAAAGGGAAGAACAGAGTGGCCCAGCTGCAGATCGCTCCGGCCGCTGCCGCCCCGGTCCAGGTGATTCCGGCCGCCGCCGGTGCCGCCCCGGCCGCCGACCCGCACGCCGGTATGCAGATGCCCGCAGCCGCACCGGCCGCCCCGGCCGATCCGCACGCCGGCATGCAGATGCCGGCCGCCGCTCCTGCCGAAGGCGCTGCCCAGCACTAAGAACGACGAACCTTCAGCGCAACACTCGCCCAAACGTCCCCTCTCCTTCAAGGAGAGGGACAGGGTGAGGATGGGGTTCCCGGAACCCACACACAACGCCGGCTTACTAGTTATCGAACCGCAAGTTTTAGAAACCGGAGGATTATAGATGGAAACAATTGCAATCCCGGCCATTAACCTGGCGCCGATCATGCCCGAGATAATACTCTCGTGCATCGCCATGTTGCTTCTCCTGGTCAACGTCTTTGTCCCGAGCGAGAGCAAGGGGTACCTCGGCGTCCTGAGCCTTGTCGGTCTCGTCGCGACCGCGGCCAGCGTCGTGAGTGGCTGGGGCCAGCCGGTTGCCGCCTTTGGCGGTGCGGTCCAGCTGGACAACTTCGCCGTCTTCTTCAAGCTGATCTTCATCTGCTCCGCGGCGCTGGCGATCCTGATCTCGGACAAGTACGTGGTCCGCGAGGAGATCAACCACGGCGAGCTCTATCCGCTCATCCTCTTCGCCACGGTCGGGATGATGCTGATGGCCTGCGGCATGGACCTGATGGTCATCTTCCTCGGTCTCGAGGTCCTCTCCATCAGCCTCTACGTGCTGGCCGGCTTCAACCGCGGGTCGCTCAAGTCCAACGAGGCGGGTCTCAAGTACTTCCTCCTCGGTGCCTTCTCCACCGGCTTCCTCCTCTACGGGATGGCGCTGACCTACGGCGCGACCGGCTCCACCAAGATCGGCAACATCGCCGGCTTCGTGGCCACCAACCCGCAGGTTGCCACCAACAGCCTCTTCGTGGTGGGGATGCTCCTGATCGCCGTCGGCTTCTCCTTCAAGACCGCCGCCGCACCGTTCCACATGTGGACCCCGGACGTCTACGAAGGCGCACCGACCCCGATCACCGCGTTCATGTCCGCGGGGCCGAAGGCAGCCGCCTTTGCCGCTTTCATCCGGGTGATGATCGTCGCGTTCCCGACCCTCAAGCATGACTGGACCGACCTGCTCTGGATCCTCGCGGTGCTGACCATGACCGTGGGCAACATCATCGCCCTCAGCCAGGACAACATCAAGAGAATGCTCGCCTACTCCTCCATCGCGCATGCCGGTTACGCCCTGGTGGGCTTCACCGCCTGCAACCCGGAAGGGGTCGCCGGTATCCTCTTCTACATGCTCTCCTACACCTTCATGAACATCGGCGCCTTCGCCGTGATCGTGCTGATCGGGAAGAAGGGCGAGGCCAACGGCAACGTTCAGGACTTCGCCGGGCTCGGCCAGAAGCGTCCGCTGCTTGCCGCCATCCTCTGCGTGTTCTTGTTCTCCCTGGCCGGCATTCCGCCGACCGCAGGCTTCGTCGGGAAGTTCTACCTCTTCTCCGCGGCCATCAAGAGCGGGTACATCTGGCTGGCCATCATCGGGGTTCTCAACTCCGCAGCGTCCGTGTACTACTACCTCCGCGTGATGGTGTACATGTACTTCAAGCCGAGCGAAGAGGACTTTGACTGGGTCGGCATGACCCCGGCCATCGCCGTCTGCCTGCTGCTGTGCGTAGCGACCACCCTGGTCCTCGGCGTAGTCCCCGGCACCGTGCTCGAGCTCGCACAGAAGGCCGTGCAGTTCTAGGGAAATATTTTAGAAAGAAAAAGCCCTCCTTTTTAAGGAGGGCTTTTTTCTTTCTAGGCTCAATACAAAAGGATGCTACGTATTTTTTTTGAAGGTATACGTCGATGAGTAGCTCAATCTTTACTTATGCCAACAGGTCTTGGAGGAGTGGTGTCGAGTAGTTTAGAAGATATCATCTGCGCAATAGTAAACTGGAAAGAGTCACTTCAGGAGTCCTGTAAATTCCTTCCCGACGATCAAAGAACAATCATTTCTGAGATTATTAAACATATGGATTTGAAGCTCAATATGTTGGAGCATGAGCTTAAGGCACAGGCGCCGCGTGGAATCGGTGCGCTGAAAAGGAAATCCCTCCGTTAAACAGGGGGCGTTAATAATAGACAAAATAGTGTTAGACCATTTTGAGGTAGTTGTAAATCCTCTTGCTGTATTCAATGTTTCTCAACTGGATAAGGAGGTCGATTTGTGCGTTTCATAGTTTATATGCTTGGGCTTTTCGCGTTTTTGTATGCATTTTACTCGGTCGTGTTGAAGAATTATTTCAAGGCTGTAGCCGCAGGAATATTTGCAATCATCTGTGCATACGTCGTCAAGTTCGTGCTGTAAAAGGCCCGATCTGAGGGGTCAGGTAATTCTTGGGGGTCAGGCCTACACCGTTGACAAAAACTTAGCCCTTGGTATTTTCCCCTGTGCTTCAATCCAACACAGGGGATTCGTTATTGCCCGTCCGCTCAGGATCGAGTACCCAGGAGCTTTCTACCACATTACTGCCCGGGAAACTTCCTGGGTGTCAGGGTGACAAATCATTGTCCACATAGTTCCTTAGCATAGTTCCTTAGGGTCTGGACATTGACAGGTCATTGTCCATGTCCAGACCTGACCCTAAGGAACCCGTTGTCTCCAGTTTCACATTTTGGTAGGTTAAATAAAAAGGCCGTACCGGGTTCAAAGCGCGGTACGGCCTTTCAATGCTGTAATCATATATGTCAATTTACTTTAGAAGTGAAACGACGCTTAGAAGGTTTTACGCGGAGGCAGCAATTGCTTCAATAGGGCTCAGCAGTTTTGGTTTTGGTGCCTCTGCAGATTCGTCATACTTCAAAATTAAGTTTATCGTTCCTGCAGTATATTTATCACATAAAGAATTTATAAATGAAGGCTCAACGCTGTTGCAGTAAGAAAGATAGCCTTTTAATGAGTATTTTTCAGCTACGGATAAGCCATTCCAGTTGTATATTTTTGAGCGAATATCACGCTTCTTGTCTCTGCCGATCGAAATTTTAGCAGTGGGTGTAACTACAAGTCCTGTTATAACTCTTCTATGTTTCTTTGAAGTATGCTTAGTCTTTCTATTGTTAAACAAAAGGTTTGAAGGGTACTTTAACGAGTTTACTATATTATATACAGAGCTGCGAACGTCATAAAGGATATTGGGCTTTATCGTAGAGAAATACATATCGTCAGCATATCTAGTATATTCAACACCTAGGTGGTCACATAAAGTCTGAATCTGGGTATCTAATTTGAAGCATAAAATGTTGGAAAGCGATGGCGAGGTGGCAGCGCCAATGGTTAATTTATGGTATCTGCAAACAAGTTTTATTAAAAGGTCTGAGTCAAGAACATTCCAATCCGAAGGAAGAAAGTGCTTATATTCATCTAGGCACAGCATTATATCCATATCAGTTAATCTGTGAAAAAAGTCTTTAAAGTCAAGACGAAGTAGATACTTAGAATTTTTATGCCTTGTTACATGATCAATTAGTTTTGCTCCAGGCTTATAGGCGGCCGCACAATGATGAACTGGAAGACGTGGTAGTATTCCCTGGTTTATGCAGCGTTGGATGCTCTTGAGCTCTTTTGATGGGTGGTGAATCAACCTTTTTGTCCCATCGCGCTTGTCTATGTAGTATTCCTTGTATCGCTTTGAGGCAGTATTGGCGACCGTGAGGATATACTCTGGTGTAAGTATTAGATGTTGAGCTATAAATTCAAGCAACATCGGTAACCACCTTCAGTGCGGCTTTTTTATAATTTTCTATCTTGTACAAAGACGATAGTGCTTGTGCTCTGCTGGATTGAATCCTATGTAGAAAAGCTTTTGTAGAAGTAGCTGAAAATAACTTTTTAAAGTCTTTGCAAAAGTAGTATGGTTCTCCGTTTTCATACATTACACCGAAAATACCCAAGGCAACGCCCAAAGATAAAATTGAATTGATATTGCTTTTATCACCGTAGTTAATTATGCGACCTGTCACTGAAATTGTTTCATTTAATGAAATTGGACCCAGTGCAACTAGAACATGCATGAGAAAAAAAAGCATGACCTTGTTTGAAAATTTATAATCCCCGTGCACAATGTTTGAAAAAGTGATTTCCCAGCTTGTGCGAGATATCCTCTCTTCTATCTCAGTCATGGAGGTTAAGATTGAAGAAAAATTGGCATGTATACATGGCTTATACTTGGAGTCTTTATTGACCCAAGTTACTGGGCCAGTATTAACAAAGGACTCATCAGCTACATAGTCTTTATTGAGAATTGGTAACAACTTTCTGCGCAAAGGCTCGCTAGAAGCAAAAGCTCCTAACTCTGCTACAGTGCCAAAGCTTTCTACAAGAATGATCACGATGTCAGAAAAGCTTGCAAGCTTTTCCTCCAAGTCCAGGGCGTTTGTTTTAGTTGTTCCTTTACTGATTACAGCCCAAGCATCTTCAGCTCGAAAAATCAGGTGCCTATTCAAATGTTTTTTAAAATATTTTTCTAGGTTTGATCGATTTGGACAATCTTCATCCTTGCCGCCACATATGAAAATTATCTTTGGAAGGGAATAGTGCAGGTTGGTTAGTTTGTATGCAGAAAAATCTTCGATGAACCTGTTTTTGGCAAGGAGATACTGCGGATGGTTGTGCCAAGTCATAATTGTTCCCCTACTCGGAGTTGCGAAGCACATGTTTGATGAAAGGACCTTCAGCGAACATGTGCATAGAGTATCCAACAATATATACGGGTCGGCTATACACCAACCACAGAAAGGAGTTGTGCTCCTTTCAACTAGGGGTTCCTATTGATGGCACTAAATGAAATAAAAATAAAGAAAAACCGGCAGGCACAACCTGGGGGGTGAATTCTACTTCTGAAGTGCACCACGACTAGCTTCCGGCCCCTTCTTGGGGCCCACTTCCTTGGCGGGCCAAACCTGGGGTCAGGCTTGCAAAGTTTCAATCTCGGGATAACTTTGCGGGATGGCACGCAAACACCGGCTCCATTACCCTGGTGCGTACTACCATGTGATCCTTCGGGGGAACGCACAACAGGATATATTCTTCAGCGACAAGGACCGTTATCGTTTCTATCTCCTCCTGCAGGAAGGGATTGAGCGTTATGGCTGCTCCATTCATGCCTTCTGTCTCATGACAAATCACGTCCATCTGCTCTACCAAGTGGATACCATCCCTTTTTCACGAATTATCCAAAACCTCTCCTTCCGCTATGCCCGGTGGGTCAACTGGCGCCGCAGCAGAGTTGGTCATTTA
>NZ_JAEMHM010000011.1 GCF_016458275.1 Geomesophilobacter sediminis | reverse complement strand
AAGCGCAGCAATGCGTTCAGCTTACCGGTACTAATCGGCCGTGAGGCTTGACCATAAAAAATTACTGAAGGGGGGTGGCAACACCCCCCGGATTATACTCATTGCCAGAAGCTACCAAATCACTACGATGCAATTGTAAAGGGACCTAAGGGACGAGAAGGACCTTAGGGACCTCGATAAGAGAGACGAGCGTCAAGCTCAAGAGTTTCTCTGTGGCAATGCCGAGAGGGTCACACCCGTTCCCATCCCGAACACGGAAGTTAAGCCTCTCAGGGCCGATGGTACTGCATGGGTAACTGTGTGGGAGAGTAGGTCGCCGCAGGGAATTTATTTGAAAGGCCCACCTGGTTACATACCGGGTGGGCCTTTTGCTTTGGGGGCCGAAGAGGGACCGGCACCTTGCGGTACCCGTCCTCTTTATGCTATTTTGCCGAACGGATGCCCTGACAGATTCTGCTTGGATGGAGTGTGCAACGCTTATGGCTGAAGCGGCTGAGGTCAAAATAGAACCTACCTGGAAGTCACGTCTGCTGGATGAATTCCAAAAGCCCTACATGCTCGAGCTGAAAGAGTTCCTGCGCCGGGAATTGGCCGCCCGAAAGATCATCTACCCCAAAGGGAACGAATTCTTCAACGCCTTCAACACGACACCGTTCGAACGCGTAAAGGTGGTCATCCTCGGGCAGGATCCCTACCACGGCCCGAACCAGGCGCACGGGCTCTGCTTCTCGGTCCGGCAGGGGGTGGATATCCCGCCATCCCTGGTCAACATCTACAAAGAGATCCAGCGCGACCTGGGCCTTCCGCCCCAGGAATTCACCCATGGCTATCTGCAGCATTGGGCCGAACAGGGCGTTCTTCTGCTCAACAGCGTTCTTTCCGTTGAACAGGGACGTGCCGGGTCACACCAGGGGAAAGGGTGGGAAACCTTTACCGACTGCGCCATTGCCAAACTCAACGCAGAACGGGAGCACCTGGTGTTCATGTTGTGGGGCTCCTATGCCCACCGGAAGGGTGAAGTCATCGACTCGCGCCGGCATCTCGTCCTCAAGGCGCCCCATCCGTCCCCCTTGTCTGCGCACCGTGGCTTTTTCGGGTGCGGGCACTTTTCCAAAACCAATGACTATCTTTCCCGATACGGCATCGATCCCATCGATTGGCGCCTGGCTTGAATTCCCCTTCCGTCTCTTTTCCTCTCAGTTTTAACTTTTCCTTCTCAAACTATTACGTTTCAGTTGTTAAGTACTGAGCTCTCGGTAAAATAGACCGGTCGTGTCTCAGGGCACGAACTTTATTATTATTTTTGGAGATGTCATGTCTCAAACGGTAAAGGAAGTTGTCATTATCGGTGGCGGGTTCGCCGGTCTGAATGCAGCAAAGGTTCTTGGAAGTGTTTCCGGCGTCTCTGTGACGCTTGTCGATACGAGAAACCATCACTTGTTCCAGCCGCTTCTGTACCAAGTGGCCATGGCAGGTTTGAATCCTTCTGATATCTCTGCGCCGATCCGCGGTCTGCTTTCCCGTCATAGGAACGTTCGGGTTATGATGGACGAAGCAGTCTCCGTTGATCTGCCCCAGCGGCAGGTGCACCTGCGCAGTGCCGGTTCGCTTCCCTTTGACTACCTCATCATTGCCACCGGCGCCCTCCATTCCTATTTCGGCAACGAGGAGTGGGAACTGCACGCCCCGGGACTCAAGACAATCGAGCAGGCGACCGAAATCCGGCGCCGCATCCTGACCGCCTTCGAGGACGCCGAAATGTGCGGCGAGTGCGGGGACCGTGAGCGCCTCCTCAGTTTTGTCGTGGTGGGCGCAGGCCCCACCGGTGTGGAACTGGCGGGTGCCATCGCCGAGATGGGGCAGTTCACCCTGGCGCGCGACTTCCGGCGGGTGGACCCGCGCATGAGCCGGGTGATCCTGATCGAGGCCGGTCCGCGGATCCTTCCCGCGTTCGACCCGGAACTTTCTGCTTCGGCCATGCGCAGTCTGGAACAACTCGGTGTCGAGGTCAAGACGAGCTGCCGGGTCACCTCAATCGATGACGGCGGAGTGCAGGCGGGTGACCTCTTTATTCCCACCCGTACCGTGCTCTGGGCAGCTGGGGTCGCCGCCTCGGAACTGGGGAGAACGCTGGGGGTTCCCCTGGACCGGCAGGGGCGGGTTCTGGTTGAGCCGGACCTGAGCATCGATAAATTCCCCTATGCGTTCGTCGTTGGTGACCTGGCTCATTATCCGGGCCCGGACGGGCAGCCGCTTCCCGGGCTCGCCCCGGTCGCGATGCAGCAAGGTCGAGCTGCTGCCCGTAACATCCTGCGCGATTTGTCCGGCGAGGAAAGAAAACTCTTTCATCACCTGGATAAAGGGATGCTGGCGACCATCGGCAAGAACAAGGCGGTCGGCCAGTTCCAGAAATTGCACTTCACCGGGTTCACCGCCTGGATCGCCTGGCTCTTCGTCCACATCTACTACCTCACCGGATTTGCCAATCGACTCCTGGTCGTGATCCAGTGGGGTTGGTCCTACATGACCTTCAAGCGCGGGGCACGGCTCATTACCGGGAGGGATTGGCGTCTCTACAAGAAAAGAAGAAACGACTGACGAAACGAACCCACCGTAGCTCCGCTTCTCTTCCTGCCGCCCCGGCTTTGACAAATTGCGGTTAGTCGTTTTTAATATCGCAATGACTGCGAACCCCCTTCCCCACATACTCATAACGGCCGTGCTTTTGCTGGTTCTGACGATGTCACCGGCAACGGCACGGCTCATTGAGAATCATCCGACCTCTCAGGCACCCTCGGCTGAGTCATTTCCTTCCACGGCAATTCTTATTGAGCGTTTTCCGTCTCCCGTGTCACCCATTACCATGCTTTCTCCCGCGGTGTGGTCCGCCAACACCTTTGCCGCCCCGGTCCGTTCTGCGTCCGATTCCGAGCCGGTTGGCGCCGCTTCCTCCGTGGCCGCATCGGCGGGGGATCCGGTAGCAGCCGATCAGGCACCGTCCTCGGTGCGGCGCGGCTGGGGATGGCGTCGGGCGAGCCTGGCGGAGTATGTGGTCGTTCCGGTCGCCGCAGCGGGAACCCTGTATTTCGAAAGCGAAAACGGACAGCACGTGACGGCACGCTGGCGGGGACATGACGGCTTCGACGAGGGGATTCGGAGCGCGCTGCGCCTGGACCATCCCGGAGCACGGGAGGCGGCCCGGACCACCGGGGACGTGCTGATGGGGCTTTTGATTGCCGCGCCGGTGGTGGACTCGCTGGCAACGCTGGGGATGCGGGACCGCAACTGGGATGCCCTCTGGCAGACTTCGATGATCAACCTGGAATCCTTTACCTTTACTTCGCTGGCGTCGAGCCTGATGCAGAACCTGATCGCCCGGGAAAAACCGTTCGTCAGAAACTGCAAGGACATCAACCACTGCGAGGAGACCCAGCCGAATCGGAGCATGCCCAGTGGTCACACCGCCTTCGCCTTCACCGGGGCGGGGCTGCTCTGTACCAACCACTACTACCAGGGACTTTACGCAAGTCCCGGTGCCGAGCGTCTGGCCTGTGCCAGCGGTCTTACCTTGGCGACCGCAACGGGGTTTGTACGGATGATGGCCGACGGGCATTACGCAACCGACGTCCTGGCCGGGGCCGGGATAGGCTTGTTTTCCGGTTTTGTGCTGCCGAGGCTGCTGCACTACTCATGGCCGCAGGCTACGGCGGCAGATGAGAGCGAACCCCCATCCATCTTCCGGGGGATGAATTTTGCCCCTGAAATCCGGGCTGGGGGGGGCGCCCTGGTCTGCACGGTTCCCTTCTAGAAGGGTGAGACGGAACAACCCAAGGTGGGCCCGCTGGAACGATTTCGGCGGGCCTTTGCTTTTGACTCCCACGGCCCGGCATCGGAGGATCCGGCCTGGAAGCAGGCGGTCTCGCCGCCGAAGCCGAGCATGCCGGCACCGAGCGGGTCAAGGGCCTGCGCCGCCGGCGCTTTACGGCGCTGCTGCGCAGTAAACGGTTGTATCCTTCTAACAAACATCGTAAGATGTGCGGCGACCGTCGCGGGGTACCGTCCTCGTTTTTCCCAATTGGCGTTCCTTTCTTCTGATCAGGTGCAATAGATGGATCTCGACCCGGTAGCTGAGAGCAAAAGACTGTTCGCTCGCGCCGTCAATGACTTGGCCGAGGGTAAGTCACAGTCGGCGCTCGCCGATCTGGAGCGTGCGCTCAAACTGAACGACAACCAGTCCTGGTATTCCTATTTGGGGTTCTGCATTGCGAAGGAACGGGGACAGGTCCGCAAGGGGGGGGAGCTTTGCAACCAGGCGCTGGCCCATGAGCCGGAAGAACCGGCCCATTACCAGAACTTGGCCCGGATCCACCTGATTTGCGGGCACAAGGCGGAAGCGATCGAGGTGCTGCGCAAGGGGGTAACCGTTACCTCCTGCCCCGAGCTCGTCGCCCAGTTGAACGCGCTCGGCTCCCGCAAACCACCGGTTCTTTCCTTTTTGTCCCGGGACCACTGGATCAACCATTACCTCGGCATCATCCTTTCACGTCTGGGACTTCGCTGATTCGTGCAGACTCCGATAGCATGTTGCGGGCGACTGCGTTATTATTAGAAGCAAGCAGCGCGCAACCAATGCAACAAAGGAGGCAGAAGATGGCACGTAAATTCGGTAACGCCATGGTGGATACGCTCTTGTTGGTCGGTGGCGGCGTCGTCGGGGCCGGTTTGGCCCTGCTGTTCGCACCTCAGTCGGGCAAGAAAAGCCGCGTCAGGATCGCCAAATTCAGCAAAACCATGAGCCGGAGAGGAGAAAGGACGCTCAAGGGAATCGCCGACAATGTTACGAACTTTGCGGATACCATGGGAACCATGGGTGACCGGGTCATGAGGCGGGTACACTGAGTCATTGCAGCTTCGGTAAAAAGTAACGATTTGAACAGACGGGGCCCACCGGCGAATGACGGTGGGCCTCTTTGCGTATACGGCTGACCCATATCCCGTTCTTGACCTGCCTGCTCGGTTCGGGCTACTCTAGCCAGAGGTCATAACGGCCTCGATCGGTGCAAGTTATGTGTTTGATTTTGATGGCATATCGGGTTCATCCGCGCTACCCCCTCATCCTTGCGGCGAACCGGGATGAATTCTACGATCGTCCCACCGCGGCGGCCGGTTTCTGGGAGGGACAGCTGGATCTGCTCGCGGGGAAGGATTTGGTGCACGGCGGTACCTGGCTGGGAGTGACGCGGCAGGGGCGCCTCGGTGCGGTAACCAACTACCGGGATCCCCGCCACGTGATACCCGATGCCCGCTCCCGCGGGGAGCTGGTCACTTCATTTCTCTGTTCCGCCGTGGATGCCGGAGGCTTCCTCGCTAACCTCGGCGATCAGTCGGCTGCCTACAACGGGTTCAACCTCCTGGTTGGCGATGTGGAGCAACTCCTCTATTTTTCCAACCGCGCCGGGAAAATCGTACCGATCGAACCGGGAATCCATGGAGTGAGTAACCATTTACTAGACACCCCCTGGCCGAAAGTGGCGCGGGGCAAGGAGCTTCTTGCCCGGGCGGTTGCCGCAGGGGATGTCTCTGCCGAGCGGCTGTTCACCATCCTCGCCGACCGCGAAAAACCCTGCGACGCCGAGTTGCCGGCTACCGGCGTGAGTCTGGAATGGGAGCGCCTGCTCTCTTCGATCTTTATCGTCAGCCCGACCTACGGGACGCGTGCCTCCACGGTCCTGCTGGTAAACGAGCACCGGGAGTTGGCCTTCGTGGAGCGGAGTTTCCCCCCTGTGGGGGACCCGATTACCCGGGAGGTCCATTTTTCATTGGAAGCCGGAGCCAGTCCCGAGGCGGTGCCGTCTTGCCACTTCGGTGCCAGGCGTGCCGGCGCACCCGACTAGCAGGGCGGCGGCCTGGTGGCTCGCAGCCGCTGCGGTGCCGGGCGCGGGGGGGGGCGGAAACTGTGCAGGAGGGAGCGATGGATTGACACGAGGATCGAACAATGGCAAAGAAGCTATTCGTTGCAGCTATTGAAAAAAACTGTGGCAAGACGACCACCTGTCTTGCCTTGATGCACCTGGCCCGAAAGCGCTACGAGCGGGTCGGGTTTCTCAAACCGTTCGGCGGACAGTCGGTCACGTTCCGGGGGCAGCTTGTCGACAAGGATGTGGCCCTGATGGCCGAAGTCTTCGACCTCGCCGAGGACCCGGAACTGATGTCGCCGGTCGTGCTCACGCCCAGCACCACCCGTGACGTCATCGACGGAAGGATCACCCCGGAGGAACTGCAGCAAAAGATACTGGGGGCGGCCGCGGAACTGGAGCAGCGCTGCGACCTTGTCATCGTGGAGGGCTCCGGTCATCCCGGGGTCGGTTCCATCATGGGGATCTCCAACGCCCGCATCGCGCGGATCCTGCAAACCCCGGTGCTGCTGGTGACCGGCGGCGGCCTGGGCAACGTCGTGGACCGGTTGGCCCTGATCCAGGCCCTGTTCGAAAAGGAGGAGGTCGACTTTCGGGCGGTTCTGGTCAACAAGCTGATCGGGGAGAAAAGCGGGAAAAGCCTGGAATATCTGCGGCGGGCTCTCGGTGCCGAGCCGTTCCAGGTGCTGCGCGGCTTCGACTACCACCCGGTGCTGGCCAACCCGACCCTGCAGCGGATCGCGACGCTCCTCGATCTTCCGGTGCAGGGAGACCGCAGCGAGGTGCAACGGATCGTCCACCGGGTGCTGGTCGGCGCGGCCTCGACCCAGCGGATCACGGAGCTGATTACCGAGCCCTCCCTGATCATCGTCACCAGCAGCCGCAACGAGCTTCTGGTGACCCTCGCCCACCTGTACCATCTGCCGGAATACCGGCCGTTCATCGTCGGGGTGGTGATCTCGGGGGCCTCCCCGATCAGCCCCATCACCCTGCAGATCCTGGAGAAAAGCGAGATCCCGTTCATCAGGGCGGAGCAGTGGGTCTCGGCAGAGTTGTACCAGATGATCAGCCGGGACGTTTCCAAAATCGTGGCCGAGGATCGGGAAAAGCTCGACCTGATCCGGCAACTGGCCGAAGAGCACCTTAATTTCGGGACGATGGAGGAAATTTTCTTTTCCGACCGCCCCCTGACATGGTAAAGGAAGGAACAATGACCAAAGAAAGCCCGAGACACACGGTGGTCGTCGGATGCCTGGTAAGAAACGAGGAGGGGAAGGTCCTGTTGATCCGCCACCACCAGCGGGGGTGGGAGATACCCCAGGGGCGGGTTGAGGAGGGTGAGAACCTGGTCGATGCGGTGCACCGGGAGGTGCGCGAAGAGACGGGAGTGGAGATCGAGCTCGGACCGCTGGCTGCGGTCTGGTCGATGGTCTCGCCCCCTCCGGCGGTGATTTTCGCCTTTCAGGGACGCTACTTGGAGGGGGCGCTGACACCGACTGGCGACAGCGTCGAAGTTGCCTGGTTCACCGAGGCCGAAGCCACCCAGATGGTGGCCTCGTCGGTGATGCGGCAGCGCCTTCAGGTTTTGCTGGAATTTGACGGAACCGTGTGCTATCGGTCCTACACCATCCGCCCCTACCAGTTGCACCTGGAGCGGGGACTGGCCCAGTGGTCGAGCCCGGCAGCCGAATCCTGACGCGGATCTGCGGCAGCTCCGAAAGATGCGGTAACCACGGGCCGCAGGGGGGTGGCGCAGCAAGGAATAACGAAGGGAGGGATAGATGAAGGTCGAATGGCAGGAATACCTTTCCACGGGGGTGCTGGAGATTGACATCCAGCACAAGCTCCTTTTCGAGAAATACAACGCCTTTCTTGCTGCCGTCGAGGCGGAACGCGGGCCGGAGGAAATCGGGAAGCTTTTCTGGTTTCTGGAGGCGTACACGGTGACCCATTTCCGGGAGGAAGAGGAGGTCATGCAACGGCTGGGTCACACGGAACTCCCCCGACACCGGATGGAGCACCACGACTTCGTCCGCAAGGTCCTCGATTTCAAGGAGCGGCTGAAGAGCGAGGGGCCGACCCCGCACCTCATCCTCACCACGACCCGCTTCATCTCCACCTGGCTCATCAACCACATCTCGGTCATGGACCGCGCCATCGGGAAGACTGCGGCCTCGAAAACGAGCGGATCACTGGAGTAAGACGCCGCGGCCCTGCAGCAGCGCGGTCAACTGGACCGCGTTTCGCGGCGCTGCTCCGCCCGCATCGTTGTTGAAATAGATGAAGACGTCCCGGGCCTCTCCCAAATACCCTTCGATCCGGTCGGCGTCTTCCGCCAGTTGTTCCTCGGTATATTCCCCGAAGTACTGTCCCGATGCGCCGTGCCGCCTGAGGTAGACGAAATCGGCGGTCACCGGCAGCCGGTGCAAAAACTGCGGCGCATCGGCCATGCACAACCCCACCTTTTCCTTCCGGCAGATTTCCACGATCTCATCGCCGATCCAGCTTTGGTGCCGAAATTCGAAGACGTGCCGTACCGGGTAGGCGTGCAGCAGTTCGAGGAATCCCGCGAACCGGTCCCGATCGCAGGCGAAGCTCGGCGGAAACTGCCACAAAACCACCTTCAGCTTCTCCTTCAGTTCCATTGCCGGCTCGAAAAAGCGCGGCAGGCTCTCCTCCGAACCCAAAAGCCTCTTGATATGCGTGATGTAGCGGCTCCCCTTGATGGCGAAGGCGTAGTCCGCCGGCGTCTCCTCGTACCAGTGCCGAAACGTTTCCGGCTTCGGGGTCCGGTAGAAGGTGACGTTGAGCTCGACGGTCGGAAAAACCGACCGGTAGTGGGCAAACCAGTGCTTCTGGGCCAGGTGTTCCGGATAGAAGTTCCCCAGCCAGTGATGGTAGCTGTACCCGCTGCACCCGATGAAGAGTTTGGCCATATCGAGTCTCCTCTGTCATTCACCTGCCTACTGCATCCCCAGAGTGTTCCCCGCCTGCGCAAGGTGAGAAGTATATCAATCTCTTAAAACGATTCACGCCAACGCATTGGCCGCGCCGTCGACAGGTGGCAAAGGTTGAGCGTTGCTCACCCGGAAGGGAAACAAAAAAGTCTGGTAGAATGGAGGGCCTCTCGATCACACGGGGGGCTTTTCCATTGGGGGGGGATATGAAGAGAGCACCGAGCGCCATCATCCTGATCGGCATACCGGCGGCAGGGAAAACGACCTTTTACCGAGCGCGCTTTTTCGACACTCACCTGAGGATCAGCCTGGACCAGCTCCAGAGCCGGCGCCGGGAACAACTCGTCCTGGATGCCTGCCTGGCCGGAGGAATATCGTTCGTCTCGGATAACACGAACGCCACCGTTGCAGTCCGGGAACGCTTCATCGTGGCGGCGGGGGCGGCGGGATACCGTGTGATTGGGTATTACTTCAGTTCCCAGCTTCCCGATGCGCTGTTACGTAACCGGTTGCGCGAAGCAAAGGCAAGGATCCCGGATGCGGGGGTGTGCGGAATCGCGGGACGGCTGGAACTTCCGACGCTGGCCGAGGGGTTCGAGGAGCTTTGGTTTGTGCGGATGGCGGAGGAGGGTGGCTTCGTGATTGAGCCGTGGCGGGAGGAGGATATCGGCAATGGAACTCGATCCTGAGGAGACTGCGGCTGGGCTGATTCCGCCGGGAGCCGGGCTGGAAGAGCTGCGCAAGATCGCCTCCCACTGCACCGCCTGCCCGTTGTGGGAGCGCGGGACCCAGACCGTCTTCGGCGAGGGGCTGCCTGATGCCCGACTGATCCTGGTCGGGGAACAGCCGGGGGATATCGAGGACCGGAAAGGACAGCCGTTCGTGGGGCCGGCCGGCCGGGTGCTGGATCAGGCCCTGGAGCGGGCCGGCATCGTGCGCAGCGACGCCTACGTTACCAACGTCGTGAAGCACTTCAAGTGGATCGCCCTCGGGAAGCGCCGCCTGCACCAGAAGCCGAACTCCCGGGAGATCGGCGCCTGCCTCCCCTGGCTCGATGCCGAAATCGCGCTCATCAAGCCGCTGGTCTTGGTGGCGATGGGAGCAACGGCGGCCCAGGCCCTGTTCGGGAGCAAGGTGCAGGTCAAGCGGGACCACGGCCGCTTTCTCCCGACCGACCGGGTCCCCCATGCCATGGTGACCACCCATCCCTCCGCGATCCTGAGGGCGCCCACCGACGACGAGCGCCACTACGCTCTCGATGAATTCGTGGCGGACCTGCGCCGGGTCGCGGCAGTCCTCAAATGACCCGCACCTGCTGAGCGTGGTGGGTTCGGGATGATCCAAAGAGGGTAACGGAATCTAAATCCACCAGGGGTGCCCGGGTGGACTCATCGGGTACCGTACGGCTCCTCCCGTTCGTGGAACGGGTCCAGCCGGATCACTTCCAGAAAGGGGACCTCCTGCTGCCGCTGCAGTATCCCCTCCACCAGAAACGGCCCCGGCGTGGTCACCCGCTCTCCCATGAGCCGGTAGCGCTGCGGCAGCACCACTCCCTCCAGCAGTCCCGTTTCGTCTTCCAAGGTCACATACTGAAGGATTCCCTCCCGAATCGGAACCCGGCGCATTGCCGCCATTACCGCCGCCAGCCGTACCGGCTCTCCGGCCGGGCGCGCCGTAGCTTGTGCCACCGTCAGGCAGCGGCAGCGTCTCGCCTCGGGGCGCAAAAGCCGCATCGGGTGGGCGGTCACGCTCATCTCCAGATGGATCAGCTCGTTGCGCACCCGGGTCAGGGACTGGTACAGGGTGACGCGCTGCCGGTCGGCATCGGACAGCGGGGGGAGGGTGAGGTGCAGCCGGTCGAGATCATCCAGCGGTGCACCCTCCCGGAACCGCTTTAGTACGGTCTCGTGCAGAAACGGGTACCCCTGCCGGGTGAGGGGAGGGAGCCGATCGCAGGCTCCGGAGAAAACCAGCGCGGTCACATCCCGTATGATAAGGGGGACTCGTTCCAGGAGGTCCCGCAGGGAAAGGAACGGACCACCGTCCTCCCGTACCTCGATGAGCTCCAGGGCGGCCCGCCGGGAGAGCCCCTTCACCTTGGCAAGACCGATCCGGACGGTGGCCGCCGTTCCTTGACTCATTTCCAGGCCGCAGGAGTAGCTCGACCGGTTGACCTCCGGAAGGGAGAGCCGCACCCCCATCCGCTGGAGATCGTTCGCTTCGACCCGGAGCGGGTAGAGTCCCTGATGGTGGTTGAGGAGCGCGCAGGCGAACTGAAGGGGATAATGCACCTTGCAATAGGCGGAGTAGTAAGCGAGGCGGGCGTAGCTTGCCGCATGGGCCTTGTTGAAGGAGTAGGCGGCAAACCTGGCGGCGGTGAGCCAGGCGCGTCGCGCCCGGGCTCGTCCCTGTTCACCCGCCTCCTCGGGTAGCTGTTCCAGGAAGCGGCGCTGCAGCTCGGCGAGCACCTCGGCATCGCCGCCGCTGCGCACGATGCCCCGGCGCAGCTCGTCGGCCTCGGCGAGGCTGACGCCTCCGGTCCGGCTCAAAAGCTCCATGACGTCCTCCTCGTAAAGAAGGAGTCCCTGGGTCGTGGCGGTGCGGTCGGCCAGTGCCGGAAAGACGGGGAGGGCCCGCTCTTCGCCGCGCGCCCGGCGTACGAAGCTTCGCTTGACCTCCCCGGAGGCCGCGCCGGGCCGGATCAGGGCGAGGGCGGCGGTGAGATCGCTGCTGCTCCGGATGGGGAGCCGGGCCAGCAGGACGCGCATCGCAGGGCTCTCCAACTGAAAACAGCCCAGCGTGTCCGCCCGGTCGATGAGCTCGAGGGTGGCCGGGTCCTCACGCGGCAGCGCCGCCAGGGAGCACGGCTCGGCTTGGGCCAGGCGCAGCGTTTCTTCCAGTTCGCTCAGGCAGCGGTTGCCGAGCAGGTCGATCTTTACCAGGCCCAGTTCGGCCACCGCCACCGAGTCGTACTGGGTGATTACCACCCCCTTCGGGGCCCGTTCCAGGGGGAGCCGGTCCCGAAGGGGAAAACGTTCGATGAGCACGCCCCCCGGGTGCACCGCCAGGTGGTGCGGCCGGCCAACCAGGCGTCGGACCAGGGGGAGGATTTCCGTGAGCATGGGAGCCTTCTCGTAGCGCCGCAGCGGGTCCTCCGCGGCCGTCTCTTCCGGCAGCTGCGCCGCGAGGTCGAGGAAATCGACCTCCTGCGGTTCGAGCTCCTCCGGAGGGAGCGCCCGGCTCAGGCTCTCGATCAGGGCGGGGCGGGCCCCCCAGGCCTTCAACCCCTCCCGCAGGGCGGAGCGGTAGCGGAAGCTGTGGTGTGCGGCGACCATGGCGACATGATCGTGGCCGAAATGGCGATAGACGAAATCGATTACCTCGTCCCGCCGGTGCCACGGCAGGTCGAGGTCGACATCGGGCCAGGAGCTCTTGCCAGGGTGCAGGAAGCGCTCGAAAAGGAGTCCTTCCGCGATCGGGTCCACCGGCGAGCCCCCGAGCAGGTGGATGACGAGCGAACTGACCGCCGATCCCCGGACGGCGGTGGGGATGCCGTTGTCGCGGCAGTAGCCGAGGATCTCGGCTACCTGGAGCATGAAACGGGAAAAGCCCAAGGCCGCGAACGTGGCCAGTTCCTGATCCAGGCGCACCCGGTGTACCTGAAGCCACGCCGGCTCCGGGGCCTCCCGCAGGGAAATGGCTCGGCTGCAAAGCTGTCTGAGCTGCAAGGCGTTCGCTTCCTCGCTTAAAAGATCGCTCCGGGGAGCAAGCTCCTGGATCAGGTCGAAAGAACAGGTGGCGGCGATCTCCTCCGCTGCCGCAACTGCCGCCGGCAGGTCGTGGAACAGGACGTCCGCCGCTTCCGGGGAGATAAGTAGCCGATCCACGGATTCCGCTTCGGCCGCCATCTCCATTTCCCGCAGCGCGGTCCCGGTCCGGATCGCGAGCTGGAGCAGGTGGAGCGGGTGGTCGGCGGGGTCAAGGAGCAGGCAGTCCAGATCTGCCACCGCCCGGATTCCCAGGCGACGGGCCGCTTCGACCCGCGGCGCTGGCTCCTCGTCGGTCCCCGGACGCACGATCAGCAATCCCGCCATCGGTCGGGGAAACCCTCCAGCCACCAGGCGGGCCAGCGCGGCCGGATCGTCGCTCAGGGCGAAGAGCCCCTCCCGGTGTTTCAGGAGCAGCGCCACCGGATCGTCCGCCTTTTCTTTGCTCTCGCCCACCGCGCCACGACGGCGCGCCACGATATGGCAAAGGGACCGGTATCCCGTGTCGTTTCTGGCCAGAAGGACCATCCGGCCGTGACGGCTCCCGACCCCCTGGCGAAGATCGAACCCCGACCGCAGCTCGATGCCGGTAATGGGACGGATGCCGTACTCTCTGCATTGTCGGTGAAACCTCACCTGGCCGTAGAGATTCTCGATGTCGGTCAGGGCGAGTGCCGGGTATCCCAGCCGACTGGCGCGCTCCACGAGCTCCTCAATAGAGGCGGTGCCGTACCCGAGCGAATAGTCGCTTTTTACATGCAATGGGATGAACATCCGGAGGAGCTCCTGAGCCGGCGCTTTTCACGAGGAACGGTTCCTTGACAACCTTATTGGGATCTATAACATTCAATATTAATTATTTCAAATTTTTATCATTCTAAAGATCCGGCGATCACTGGCATAACGGGAACAGCGAAGCGACAGGCGGAAACGGTCGGCAAAATCAGGTTGCGCTGGCCGGCCTGGGGACTGTGCCTCCAGCCTCATCAAGGGGCTCAACTGCTACCGGCAGCAGCCGGACGGCGATGGCTCGGTACCGGACAGGAATAGGCTGGTGCACGCGTTTTGAAAGGGTATTGATTCTTCTGGTGGGGCTGGGGAGCGGATTGGTGGAAGGAGCGCTCTGGGGGCTGGCGGCTGCCGTGAACCTCAACGCGGCGCAGCGCCTGGTGGGCGTTTTAACCGCTAACCGTGCCGGGGCAAGGGATGAATGAATCGGCGGCGTCAGTGGTGCAGGGATTCGGCAAGGAGGCGGTTGGTCTCGCGCAGCCGGCGGCTTATCAGCCGGGCGATGCGCAACAGGAGCTTACCCCGGATGCCCGGGTACTTTTGGGGAAAATCGCAGGAAGGTTGCTGCACGTCATGACGAAGGAGCGGCGCCGCGATCGCAAAGGCGTAAACGGAAGGGGGGCTCGCCGTCGCGAGCCGCGCGGAAGCGGCAAGTTCCTAGAGGAGAATGACGATCTCGTCGATACTTCGGAAGATCTTCCCGCCGCTGCGCTCGATGAAGTGGATCAACTGCAGGTTGATCGGCAGACCGACGAAATCCCCGCTGTCCCTAAGGTCGGTCCGCAGCCCGTAGCATTTCTTACCCAGTGCGGAGGCAAAACCTACCTCACCCGCGGTGCCCGAGTCGACCTCGGCGCCGTCGAGCACCGCAAGGACGTAGTTAGCCCACCGGATTCCCCCCTCGTTGCACGTCCCGATTTGCCGGGAAACCTCCTGCAGCTGCGCTACTCGCTCGTTGAAGTCGGTCTGCCGCAGGGCCGTCTCGATACGGTCCTTAAACTGGGTTTGATCCCAGGGGTCGAAAATCTCGAAGCCCAGAGCGGCGAGCCTGACCTTGATCTTGTTGAGATAGGCGACGTTTTCGGGAGAGAAGCCGAGCGGGGAGGCGAGATACAGCTTTTTCATGTTGCCGAACTCCTGGCTTGGCGATGCCGGTTACTGTTTCAGGCAGTCCAGATCTCACTCAAGCATGTGAAAGTATTCATAGAACGCGGAGGCAGAGCCGGTCAGCTCGCGGTTTTAATGTTAGCCTACGCTCTGATCCCTGTCCATATAAAAACCGTGTTCTTGCACCGTCATCCCCAATACAGTCTCATGTCGAGCGGCATATCAGCCGATACAGTACTTACTGCTCGCAATGCCTGCACCCCGCCAACTTGAAGGCAGGTTTTAAGGGTATAATGAAATGAAAGCCAAAAGTCTCAACAATACCACCAATGGGCGGTTGTCGAACGATCGAGCGGCAGGACCGGGCCACAGCATCTCATTGACGGAGGGGAACGACGGTATGGCAATGGTTCCTGAAAAAGCAGGTGAGCTCTCCCTCCTCGGCAGCGGCAATACCTCTCCGCTGGGGGCTACCGTCTTCGACGGCGGGGTGAATTTCAGCGTCTTCGCCCGGGACTGCACCGGAATCGAACTCCTTCTGTTCGACGCCGTTGACGACCAACTCCCCTCGCGGGTCATCGTCTTGGACCCGAGGAAGAACCGGACCTATCACTACTGGCACGTCTTCGTTCCGGGGATCGGTCCCGGCCAGCTTTACGGCTATCGCGTCTCCGGGCCCTTCATCCCCCAGCGCGGCTTCCGTTTCGATCCGGAGAAGCTGCTCCTCGATCCCTACGGACGGGCGGTGGTGGTTCCCAAAGGGTACGACCGCGGCGCCGCCTGCCTCCCTGGGGACAATGTCGGCAAGGCGATGAAGAGCGTCGTTGCCGACCCTCGAGGCTATGACTGGGAGGGGGACCTCCCTCTCAAGCGCCCCTTTTCCCGCACCGTCATCTACGAGATGCATGTTGCCGGCTTCACCAAGCACCCCTCCTCCGGGGTGGCCCCGGAAAAGCGTGGCACCTATGCCGGCTTGATGGAGAAGATCCCCTATCTCCAGGAGCTCGGCGTCACCGCAGTGGAGCTCTTGCCGGTATTCCAGTTCGATCCCAACGACGCCCCGCTGGGGCTGCGCAACTTCTGGGGGTACAGCCCGGTCTCCTTTTTCGCGCCCCACGCCGGTTACAGTTCGGACCCAAACCCCTTGGGCGCATTGAACGAGTTCCGCACCATGGTGAAGGCGCTGCACCGCGCCGGGATCGAAGTGATCCTCGACGTCGTCTTCAACCACACCTCGGAAGGGGACCACAAAGGGCCCACCTTCTGCTACCGCGGCTTTGCCAACGACGTCTACTACACCCTCTCCCCGGACGGGAACTACATGGATTATTCCGGGTGCGGCAACACCTTCAACGCCAACCACCACGTGGTGCGCCGGATGATCATCGACAGCCTCTTGTACTGGGTCCGCGAGATGCACGTGGACGGCTTCCGCTTCGACCTCGCCTCGATCCTTTCCCGGGACTTGGAGGGGCACCCGCTGAAAAATCCCCCCATCATCTGGGATATCGAGTCGGAGCCGGCGCTGGCCGGAATCAAGCTGATCGCCGAGGCGTGGGATGCGGGGGGGCTCTACCAGGTGGGGAGCTTCATCGGGGACAGCTGGACGGAGTGGAACGGGGAGTTTCGCGACGACGTGCGCAGCTTTTTCAAAGGGGATAACGGGTCGGTGTCGCGCTTTGCGTCGCGGCTGCTGGCCAGCCCCGACATCTACGGCCACCAGGAGCGCGAGCCGGAGCAGAGCATCAACTTCGTCACCTGCCACGACGGGTTCACCCTCAACGACCTCGTCTCCTACAACCGGAAACACAACGAGGCCAACGGAGAGGACAACCGGGATGGTGCCACCTTCAACGTGAGCTGGAACTGCGGTGTCGAGGGGGAGAGCCCGGACCCGGCGGTGGAGGCGCTGCGCAACCGCCAGGTGAAAAATTTCCTCGCCGCAACCCTCCTCGCCCTCGGCACCCCGATGATCCTCATGGGAGACGAGGTGCGCCGGACTCAGAAGGGGAACAACAACGCCTATTGCCAGGACAACGAGATCGGCTGGTTCGACTGGCGACTTCTGGAGCGTCACGCCGACGTCCACCGCTTCGTGCAGCACCTGATCCACGCCCGGCTGATGCACGGCACCAGCATGGAGGATCTCGGGCTTACCCTGAACCAACTGTTGCACCAGGCCCGTTTGGAATGGCATGGCGTCCGCCTCGGCTCACCGGACTGGAGCCACGAGTCCCACTCGATCGCCCTCACCGCGTGGAGCGGCACCCGCAACGTCGTCTTCCACTACATGGTGAACGCCTACTGGAAACCGCTCAACTTCCGGCTCCCTTCCCCGAAGAAACTCCCCGGCGGCGTTTGGCATCGCTTCATCGATACCTCGCTCGTCTCTCCGGACGATATCCTTCCCTTCCAGGAGGCGCCGGAGGTGCCCGACAAGGGGTACCTCGTCAAGGAGCGCTCCCTCGTGGTGCTGGTGGCGGTGGCCAAGGAGCCGTAGCCTCAGCAGGCTCTTCACCCCCCGGGCCGGTCGTCAGGTAACGATACCTGGTGCCTGCCCGGCGGGGAGCGGGTGCCTCTGCCCGAAGGGAGCTGGTGCCTGCCTTGTGGGAGCGCCATTCCTGGCGCGATCAGGCCCGCGAGCGGACCGGCAATCGCCCTGCTGTCAGAAATACCGATTCCATAACAACGCCCCCTCGAAGACCCCGTGCCGGTTCACCGCCTCCTGGCTCACTTCCAGGGTCACCGTGTCCTGCTGCGACACGCGGAAGCTCTGGTTGATCCCTCCTTTCAACACCCAGCGATCGTCGCCCAGCTCGTAGACCGCCCCGCGCAGGAAAAACTGCACCTTCCACCACCCGCCGATCTGTTCCAGGTCCCCCACCGAAAGTGCCGGACCGATGGTCGCCGTCCCGCGGATCTTGCCTCCCGCGTTGAAGTCCAATTCCCCCATGACATAGGCGATGCCCCCGAACGGGGAGGCATGGGCGAAACCGCCCCCGGTGTTGATCCGGAACAGGAGCGCATCACTGCCGTCGCGCATCGCCTCCCGGTCCGCGCCGATGAGCGCCTTCCAGGAGAGGGGTTGGAAGAAACGGTCGCGCGGGGCGAGCGAGACGATGTCCAAAAGGTGCAGGGATTTCACCTCCACATCGTGCGTTCCGAAGTTGTAGAGGAAGGCGGCTTCCATGAACTTGAGCTGCGCCCCGGGGAGGTACCCCTGGTCCGGATCGAGCAGCGAGTGGTAGGCAGGCTGCAGACGCAGCTCGAGGTAGGGGTCGCTGCGACGGACTCCGGCCCCGGTGCCGACGGCGAAGGAACCGTGGCCCCGATCGGGCGGATCCGGTTCGGCCGCGGTTTCGGCGGCGCTGCTGCTTCCCATGCGGCTTCGCTCGGCCAGGACCTTGAGGTAGTTCCTCGAATACGCCTCCTTGCCGATCTCCTCGCGGGCAAAGCGAAACTGGAGAAATTCCGCGGCCAAATCGAGCGATTGTCTCCGCTCCTCGGCGGATACCGGGAGGTTGCGCACCGCCTGGGGGGAAAGCTCCGCCCGGGCGATTCGGTAGGCGGCCTCCCGGGTGGGGGCGTCGAGCCCCGCGGCGATCCGGCGGATCTTGGTCCCCTGGGACGGACGGTAGTGCGCCGGCCCGAGGACCCCGGCCGCTCGGGCCAGGTCGATGGTATCGGAGGGGAGCACCCATAGACCGGTCTTGTCGGTGAGTCTCAGTTCGGGCCGGGCGGCGTCGATGAGGAAGAGCAGGTTGTACGAGCAGTTCTCGTCGAAGAAATAGTAGTCGGAGTAGATCTTCTGCAGCTCCCACAGATGGGCGAGCATCCGGCGCACCTCCGGTTGCGAGAGCTTGAGCGGGTACTCCCACATGTCGCGGTGCTCGAGGTCGGAGTACTCCTTGACCTTGAGGTAGTAGGGGAGCAGCGAATAATAGCCACGATAGCCGCCGAAGATCCCCCTCCAGGCGTAGAGCAGGCCGTTGCTGTCGGTGGCGGCTGCGGCGTAGTTGGCGGCGTAGGAGATGAGGCTGCTTTTGCTGGTGCCGTCCAGGCGCAAGAGGGTGTGCCCGAACATGGAGGCGGGGCTGTTGATGTGTCCCACCGGGAAGACCAGGACCGCGGCTTGGGGATCGACCGTCTCGAACAGGCTGTCGCGCTCGGTGCAGGTGACGGCGGGGAGCCGGGCGGGGTCGATCCGGAGCTTTTCCTGCAGAAACTGGAACCTGGCGGGGAAGCGGCAGAGCGCGTGCTCGCCGTCCTTTCCGCCGGGAAGGAAAAAGCTGCGCAGCGTCTGGGCGAGTTCCGCGGCGGAGTCGGTCCGCCCCTCAGGGGCGAGGAAAAAGCGGGGATCGGGGATACGGCTCCGGACCCGCTCGCCGCTGCCGGCGTAATGGAGCAGGGCATGCCAGGTCCGGTCGCGATCCAGATCCATCTTTTGCGCCTGCTGGACCAGCTGTTCCGCGTAGGCGCTCTCGGTGCGTGGTTCCGGGGGGGAGGTTTCGGCGCGGCCCCACAACGGCAGGGCCAGCAGCATGAGCATCGGCAGCAAGACGGGCCACCGGGACCGCCGCGCTGGCCCACCGCGGCCGCCACGGAACCAGGGACGAAAAAAAGGTACACGGACCGCTCCGTGTACCTTTTTGGTTGCTGCAGACGCCACGCGGCTAGTTGCTGCCAACGGCGATGGCGTTATCGATGACTTCCGCCATGACCACGTGGTCGGAAGTGAAGATCCGGTCGAAGTTAGCCTGAAGCTTCGAGTTGAAGGCGGCGGTGCGCTCGGCGGGAATCCCGAGCATCTCGTCGAAGGTCGACAGGGTTTCCCCTTTGCCGGCGGCGATGTCCTTGGCCAGGTTGTCCATGTTGGCCCGTACGAACTCGTTCAGCTTCTCGTTTTTAACCACCTTCGCGGGCTGGGTGCACTGAGAAGTCCCGGAGCTGATGCCGAAGGTCTGGGTTCCGGTCGACCCGTTGGTGGTCGACTGCAGGATCTCGAAAAGGATCGAGCCTTCCGCCTTGCCCTGCCAGATGAGGGCGCCCAGACCGCACCCCGTGTTGCGTTGAGCGTCGGCGTATGCTGAGCCTGCCGTTACCAGAATGAGTGCAAAAACCAGAAGTAGCTTTTTCATTGTTTCCTCCTGTCTGTATCAGTGGGATGAAATGCTGCTGGTTTATTTTAGGCGTTGACATCGGTGTGTCAACGCAGCCCGCTGGAATAAGGGACGGGGCCGGCGGTTTGTTACCCGAAAACTACCAGTTTTCTCCCAGGAGTTCGAAGTGGGCACGGGGGTGCGCGCAGGCCGGACAGGCATCGGGGGCGTTCTTGCCGTGGTGCAGATAGCCGCAGTTACGGCAGCGCCAGGTCGTCTCTTCGTCACGGCTGAAGACCCGTCCCTGCTCGAGGTTTTGCAGCAGGTCGCGGTAGCGCTTTTCGTGCTGCCTTTCGGCGACGCAGATGAAGTCCCAGATCGAGGCGATAATCGCGAACCCTTCCTCGCGGGCCACCCGGGCAAACTCGGGGTAGAGCATGCTGTATTCCTCGTGCTCCCCATTGGCGGCGGAAAGGAGGTTTTCCGCGGTGCTGCCGATGCGGCCGGCCGGGAAGGTGGCGGTAATTTCCAGGTCGCCCCCCTCCAGGAAACTGAAGAAGCGCTTGGCGTGCTCCTTCTCCTGGTTGGCGGTCTCCTCGAAGATGTCGGCAATCTGGACGTATCCTTCCTTGCGGGCCACCCCGGCAAAATAGGTATAGCGGTTGCGCGCCTGGCTCTCCCCGGAAAAGGATTTCAGCAGGTTCTGCTCCGTCTTCGTTCCCTTGATACTGGACATGCTTGGTGCTCCTTTTATGAGTTGGGTGCCGCGGGATGCGGCGCTGACTGCTTGTTTCGGGTGGTCGTTTTCTGATGCCGACGTCGACTTTTCCTATCTGGTGTCCGGGGACCGTCACGGAGAAGGACAAGATTGGCAAGCGCCAACGGACGGGTCGAGCATAACGTCATAACATAGTCAGAATTTGTGTCAAGGTCTGACATCGCATTGCACCCCTCTGTATCAACGAAAGACAACCGGGGTGATCCGTCCCGGCAACGGCTCGGGCAATGTCTTGGCGATGACCGCCTCCTGTCACGGTCATATATTATTTCATGGGATAACATCTTGTCGTATCGTCATTTTGTTCTGGTATAATTGGATATGTTGGAGGCGATTGGCAGTACCAAGGAGGCAACTAAATGAACGTTTTTGACTGTGCCATAAAAATCGAGGATGAAGCCCGGAGATTCTACCAGAACATGAGGGCGGAGAGTGCCAGCCCCGAATTGAAGAACCTTTTCGCCATCCTGGCCGCCGCTGAGGAGGAGCACCTGCGGACCCTGCAGAAAATGAAGGAAATGGGGGCCAACGGCAAAAGCGATCTGGGACCGGTGGGGGCTGAAGCCTGCGGTTTCCGGCCCTTCCGGGGGACGGGCGGTCTTAAGGCTGCGACGAAGAACGACCGTGACTTCTACCTGCATGCGATCCACGAGGAGGAGCAGGACATCAAGTTTTACGAGGATCTGGCCAGCCGGACCAAAGATGAAGTAGTGCGGCAGCAACTTTTGATGATCGCCGAGCAGGAGCGGCAGCATCTGGCCCGTATCGAAAACATCTACAGTTTTGTGGAGGAACCGCGTACCTTCCTCGCCTCGGGCGAGTTCAGCAACCTCAACGATCTCTGATGAGGGAGGTCCTTCACTGAGGAGACCCCCCCGCAACCGGGAACAACAAAGGGCCCAGCGTCGTATCACGCTGGGCCCTTTGTTGTGGATGGGAAGCGGCGCTTCCCCCGGCACGGTCACCCCCGGTGCGGCGGCGCCGGGCGCCGAGCCGAGGCCGTTACACCGGACCTTCGTTGGTCCGTCCGTAGCTCCCGGCGAGCTCGGCGGTGGCGATGATATGCGTCTGCATCGCTTCTTCGAGCTTTTCACGCCCCGCCTCCGGGGGAAGTTCCAGTTTCCGGTCCAGGACGTAAAGGCGGAAGACGTAACGCTGGATTCCGGAAGGAGGACACGGACCGCTGTAGCCCGTTTTTTTCAGGCTGTTGATCCCGACCTCGGTATGGAAAGGGGAGGACGTGCTCCCGGATCTCCGAGGTCTGCGGCGGGATGTTCCAGAGCACCCAGTGGCATTCGCTCCCCGCCGGCGCATCGAGGATTTCCAGCACCAGTGCCAGGGAACGTGCCTGCTCCGGGACGCCGTGGATCATCAGGTGCGGATTGAAGTTATCGCCGTCGCAGGCGGAAATTTCGGTTTGTCAGCCATGAATCCTCCCTTGGAGACGGCAGCGCGGCACGCAACTCCCCGTCCCCCGCAGGGCGGTGGGGCGCCCCAACAACGGGTGCGGCAGTTGGCTCAGTCGCCGAAGGCCTCGCTGTCGACGATTTCCGGAGCGTCCACGACGCTGCGGTAGACGGAGCCGTGAAAGAGGATGTATTTCCTGCTGCAGGTGCAGGAAAATGACAGCCTCACCCCCCAGTGCTCCTTGACGTACTGTGGATATTCGTTCCGGTTGCCGCATACGCAGGTGAAACCATCGTCATCAACTGTCAACTCGGACATGGCGTCCTCGGTTCCCTCTTGCCCCAGCCTCTTGGTTGTCTTCGGCTCGGTGCTCTTCCGGCCGTTATCGCTGGGGAAGATGTTGGATTGGTGAAACAGGTGCCTGACCCTCTACGATTCTAGTGACGTGATGTTGAAAGTCAAACCGTGCCGGCGAATTTGTAATGCCACAACGACTTGAAAAGACAACGAAAACGGTCAGGGCGGGTGCTGCACGACCTTGGCCGGCGCCGGCCGGCGGAGTTGGTCCCGGACTATCGGCCGTCTTTGCGCCGGTTTTTTGTGGCAGTACACTGTTGCGCTGTAGAAAATTCTCATATGCCGAGGTGCGGCATGAGAACACCCCGACAATCCGGACGCGCAGGGCCGCTGGTACTACCGCCGCAACCCGAAAGGGTACTATCCCCGGGTGCGGCGCTGCCCCGAGGGGGGGGACCTCGGTGACGACCCCGCCCCCGGAAATCGACGACGAGGAGGAATACCGATGAACATGCAGATCATTGCGGTCCCGCTGCTCGCGGCAGTTTTGCTGGCCGGATGCGCCTCCCGGCCGACCGGTCCGAGCGTCATGGTGCTGCCCGCCCCGGGCAAGAGTTTCGACCAGTTCAACCTCGAAGACGCGCGCTGCCGGCAGTGGGCGGCCCAGCAGGTGGGGATCTCGCCCCAGGAGAAGGCAAACCGCGCCATGGCCCGCAGCTCAGCGGTCGGCACCGCCGTGGGGGCCGGGGTCGGGGCGGTCCTTGGGGCGGTGACCGGGCACCCCGGTACCGGCGCCGCACTCGGCGCCGGGGGAGGGCTCCTGGTCGGCAGCGCCTCCGGGAGCGAGGCCGCCGAGAGCAGCGGCAACCAAGCCCAACGCCAGTTCGACATCGCTTACCAGCAGTGCATGTACTCCTACGGAAACCAGATCCCGGGGGTGCTCCCGGCCAACCTGACCCCCGCTCCGCCGCCACCGCCGCCGCGCTGAACCGCACCGGCGGGTCCCCGCTGAGGGGAGACCCACACGAAAAGAGCCCGTTTCCGGTTGGGAAAACGGGCTCTTTTTTTAGCCGTGCTCAGGCGGCAGCTGCTACGGGTGGAACACCACGTCGACCCAGTAGTTGGAGCTTCTCCAGCCGCTGGCGGGGAACATGCTGGTCGAGCCGTAGGCAAAGACGCCGTTGGAGCCGGAGCCGCCGTCGGCCAGCGCATGCAGTGGCGGGGTGTCCACCCCCTTGGTGGCGAAGTAGGTCTGGTCGTCGCTGTAGTGGCCGCTGTTGGTGTGGTAGGAAGCGACGTAGACGGTGCCGGCGCTGATCGCGACCGGGGCGGCGAAATTTACCTGCTGCCATCCCGACGCCGTCTCGCCCGAAAACGTGGCACTGGCGATGAGGGTGCCGCTGCCGCTCCAAAGGTGTGCGGTATGGGTGCCGGTGTTGGTCGATGCCTTGTAGAAGCGGATTCCGGTGATGAACCCGGAGACGTCGGAGGTGAAACGGACGCCCAACTCGACGGCGCTGTCCGGCCCGGAATCGATGACCGACGGAGTGGTCGAGGCGCTCCAGATGCTGATCTGGGCAGCGACGGTGACCGTGCTGCTGCCGCGGAGCGTGCCGCTGGTGGCGGTGATGGTGCTGCTGCCGGAGGCGACGGCCGTTGCCAGACCCGAGGCTGCGACGGTCGCGACCGCGGCGTTGGAGGTCGACCAGGTCACCTGGCTGGTGAGATCCTGGGTGCTGCCGTCGGTGTAGGTTCCCGTCGCGGTGAACTGCTGCGTGGTGCCGACCAGCAGGGTCGGCGCCGCCGGGGTCACCGAGAGGGAGACGAGGGTCGGAGCGGTCGTCGAAGCTGGCGTGAAGAGCACGTCGACCCAGTAGTTGGACGCGTTCCATCCCTGGTTGGGGAAGCTGCTGCCGGTTCCATAGGCGAAAACACCGTTGAACCCCAAGCTTCCGTCCGCCGGGGCATGCAGCGGCACGGCATCGAAGCCCCGGCCCGAGAAGTAGAACTGGTCGTCGCTGTAGTGCCCGGTGCTGGTGTGGTAGGAGGCGATGTACGGGGTGTTGGCGGTGATGGCAACCGGGGCGCTGAAGGTGGCGCGCTGCCACCCCGAGGCGGTCTCTCCGGAGAAGGTGACGCTGGCCAAAAGGGTGCCGTTGGCGGCCCAGAGGTTGCCGACATGGGTGCCGGTATTGCCCGTTGCCTTGTAAAAGCGGATGCCGGCGATGCTCCCGTTGACGTCCGAAGTGAAGCGGACCCCGAGTTCCACCGGGCTGTCCGGGCCGGAATCGACCACCCCCGGGGACGCTGAAGGCCACAGGGAGGCGAAGGTGCTGCCGCTTACCGTTACGTTTACACCGGTGCCGGGACTCTCGAGGTTGCCGCTGTCGTCCACGGCGCGGCTCAGGATCGTGGTCGGACCGGAACTGGCCGGGGTCCAGACGTAGCTCCAGCTTCCCCGCCCGGAAGCCGGGTGCCAGGTGAGCCCGGCGTCGGTGGAGACCTCGACCCCGCCGACCACCCCGCCGCTGTCGGTTGCGGTTCCGGTGACGGTCACGCTGGAGCCGGGGGCGAAAGAGAGGCCGGAGGAGGGAAAGGTGATAACCGAGGTGGGCGGGGTCAGGTCGGTGGACGGGGATGCCGCGACCAGCCCGGACTGCAGGGTCGCCGGCTGGACCCCCATGTCGGCGAGGAGGTTCACCGTCGCCTGTTTCATCCGGACATCGGTGGTCGAGCCGAGGCTCGTCCGGTCGTGGTTGGCGTCGAGCCCCCAGGCCCATTCGTAGGTTCCGGTGGAAAAGACCAGGGCCCCGCTGGCGTCCCGATAGAGGGTCACGTTGTGGGTCGTGGAGCAGGCACCCACCGTGGAGCCATAGTCCAGGAGGCAGGCGGTGGAGGTCGAGACCGGCGTGGTGCTGAGGCGGATCAACCCCGCCGGGCGGAAACCGTTGTCCTCATCCATGTCCAGCTCGTCGGCCAGGGTTCCCGGCGCCAGCGATGCCGTCTGCCCGGAGCCGAGCGTGGCAAGGGAGGTGTTGCGCCAAAACCGCATCTTCCCGTCGGCCTGCGGCACCGTGATCGGCCCCCCCAGGTAGCTGTCGGCAAACCGGGTGAGACTTCCGGTCAGAAGGTTCTCGGGGCGGCCGCCGTCGGCGGGGGGGCTGAAGCGCGGGTCGCGCCAGGTGCCGGTCCAGGTTGGCGGGTCGGCCGGGTCGATCGGGGCGTTGGCCCAGGTCTCCTTGTAACAGACCAGGGTGCGGTACGGGGTGGCGGTCCCGTCGATGCTGTTTTCCCAACGGGTCTTCCAGTAGATGGTGTTGCCGCTGAGAAAGGCGAGGTTCACCCCCGCGGCGCGCGCCGCCTCCACGTTGGTGCGCTGGTTCCCGGACCAGTACTCGTCGTGGCCGTTGGAGAGGAAGACCTGGTGATTTAAAAGCAGGGTCCCGTTGCGGTCGCTGTCCAGGGCGGTGCTGTAGCTGACGTCGAAACCGTTGGCCTCCAGCCAGCGCAGCATCGGGTATTCCGCGTTGAAGAGCCAGGTCTGCGGCTCGACGCTTCGGGTCAGGAAGGGGCGGTTGTAACTGACCTTGTAGGCGCGGCAGTAGGTACCGTTGCACAGGGGCCCCTGGTAGAAGTCGTTGCCGCCGTAGTTGTTGTAGGCATGCCAGGTGGTGTCGGAGCTTTGGAAGATGATGGCGGAATTGCGGGTGTCGTTGCGCACCACGAAGACGATGTGGCTCGCCCCGCCGGTGTCGGTCCGGGTGGCCTTGGCGAGGTAGATGCCGGAGACGGCGCTGGCCGGGACCTTCCAGGATGCGGACACGCTCCAGTTGCCGCAGTCGACGAGCCCGGTCGCGGGATCCGAGAGGCAGGCCGGCTGGTTTTGTGCCGTGCTGCCGGTGATCGAGGTGATCATGCGGGCGCCGTTGCCGCCGTAGTAGCCCAGGCGGTAGATGTCCAGCCGCCAGGAGCGGGCCGGCGTGTTGAGCTTGAAAAACACGGTCCCCCCGGCCGGGACGCTGATGTCGGTGGCAAACCCCTGGATGGTGAGGTCGCCGGCGTCCTTGGTGGGGAGATCCCAGGTGGACTGGGGGGTGCCGACCAGGCAGTTCTCTCCTTCGATCGGGTTGGCGGGAGCGGCGCAACTGGCCGCTGCCGGGCGGGGCGCGGCGAGGAAGATGCAGGCGGCGACGAGACAGGCGGTAACCGCCCGGATGCTGCTTGCGGGAACGTTGAAGTTCATGTCGTTCCTCCTTAGTGATGGGTGGATGGTTGGAAATAACCGGGAGAACGGGCAGGGGAGGGACAGCAGGAGTGGGAGCCGTCAGGTTTGCTAAAAGATTAGCAGCATGTAACGGATTTGAAAGTCGTTATCGAAAGAGGGCGGGAGGGAAAGTTCAGGCGAAGCAGATGCTGTAGACGATGAGGAAGGTGAGCTGGCAGCAGGCGACCACCCAGCCGTTGCGCAGCATGGATTTGAGGTCCTTGGAGGCGGCGAAGCCGAGCGAGCTCATCATGTTGGCCCCGGGGAAGACGAAGTTGTTGACGCGGGTGGCGACCACCAGGGCGAGCGACCAGGAGATCATGGCGACCCCGTAGCGCGCTAGGAGGGAACCGAACATCTCGTGCAAAAGTTTCATGGTGGCGACGGTGGCGCCACTGATGCCGAAGGCCCCGAGAAATCCGCCGGTAATCACGATCGCCGGCTTGCCGCCGATTTCCATGAGCGGCCGGATCAGCTTGGAGAGCGCCGCGAACCCTCCGGCCTGCTGCACGAAAACGATGAACGGATCGAGCAGGAGAAAGAGGAAGAAAAGCCCCACGTTTCCCGCCATCCCCTTCACAACCAGTTTCAGGATGGTTTCGAAGCTGAGCCCGCCGGTGAGTCCGGTCACCAGCGAAAGCCCGAGCATGATGACGATGACGAACGGGGTGGGGGCCTGGCCGAGGATGCCGTAGACCACGGCGGCGACAAAGCACAAGGTGAAGACGACGGTGGCGCGCCGGCTCCGCGCGGTGGGGACGAACCGCTCCATCTCCTCGGGGAGCTCGTAGCGCTCGGTATCCCGCGTCTGGCGCTGGATCCTCTGCACCATCACCCAGGTGACGCACAGGGTGATGAGGGCTACCGGGCCCGAGACGTAAAGGAGCATGGTGCCGTAGCCGATCTTGGTGAGCCCGATCAGGGTGATCACCGGAGGGGTGAATGGCCCCAGGATGAGTGCCTCTTCCCCGACCGCCTGGAAGAGCACCCCGACGGTGCTGCGGGAAAGACCGACCGCCGCGGCGATGGGGAGAACGATCGGGGCGATGATGGCGTTGCCGCCGGCCAGCGTCCCCAGAAGGCCGACGATCACCAGGCAGGCCGCCATGATCCCGAGCATCGCCTTTTTTTCGGTGTCGACGCCGATCCCGTAGATGATCCGGTGCACGATGGTATGGGAGACCTTGGTCGCCTCCAGCACCTCGCCCAGGCCGCGACCGAGCATGATGATGAGCCCGACCAGGGCGAGGAAGGAGCCCATGGCGTTGGCGAAGGACTGGCCCAGGGTGATCAGGTTCTGCCCGCTCAAAAGCGCCCCGACCATGACGCAGATGGCGGTGGCGGGGAGGATGTCGACGTTGCGGAAAACCAGGACCACGTAAAGGATGAGCGGGGCGAGCCCGATCAGGCCGATCAGCGTGCCGGTGTCGATGGCGAAGGGCATGAAAAGACCTCGGCGGTAAGATCCGCGGGCCGAACCTGTCGGCCCGCGGGAAAGCGCCGCTGAGTATAGCACAGGAGTTTTCGAGGTGAGAGAGAATTGCGGAATTGCGGCGGGCCGATCCGATCGATCGGTCTGATCCGGCGGATCGGTTCGATCGGTCCCGCCGCAGGGGACGTCCCCCTACTTGAGGGTGAACGAGGTGTCGCCGACCCCGAAGGAGAACTGGGCGGCCCCGGTCGCGAAGCGGTAGTACCTGCCGTCCCCGCCGGTGCCCGCCGCGATGGCCCAGTCGGAATAGGTCCCCTGCTCCCCTTCGATCCTGATCCAGTACTTCTTACCGGCGGTGGCGGCAAACGGGGTGGGGAGCACGAAGTCGTAGTCGTACATCGACGAGCCGGCTACCGCGGTCTCCGCGGCGTTGCCCGAGGTGGTGTACTTGGCGAGGTAGGTCTCGGCTCCGGCGTCGGGGCGGGTCACCAGCGGCTGGGTCCCGCCGGGGATCGAGTCGAAGAAGGTGATGGTGAAGAAGAGGACCTTGCCGAAGGTGGCGTTGTGCAGGTAGCCGCCGCGCCACTTCACCTCGGAGATGCTCTGGTCGGAGCCCAGGGTGAAGTCCTTGTAGGCGTACATGTCGTTGTCGCTGCCGTTGGGATAGACCATGGAGGACTGGATCAGTCCCCCCTGCGGGTTGAGCGGATAGCTGAAGATCGACGCCGGGGCGTTGATCGAGTAGGTCGCCGAGGCGACCGTGGAGCTCACCCCGGAGAGGACCGCGAATGCCTTGAACGTGGTGGTGCCGGTCCCGGAGATCGCCACCGGGGCCGTGTAGACGGTGGAGGCGGTGGTAGGGAGGGTGCCGTCGGTGGTGTAGTAAATGGTGGCGCCGGCGGTGGCGCACTGGATGGTCACACTCTGGGCGCCGCTGTAGCTTCCTCCGGACGGGGTGAAGGTCGGGGTGGCGACGCTCGGCAGGTAGCTGATCGCATAGGTGGCCGACGCGGCAGCCGAGGTGGTCAGGCCGCTCTTCACCGCGATCGCCTTGATGGTCATGCTGGTCCCGTTGCCGGACACGGCGATCGGGGCGGCGTCGCTGTAGAGGGTGGACGAGGTCGTCGGGGTGCTGCCGTCCGTGGTGTAGTAGATGCTCGCGCCGGTGGTTGCCGTCTGCAGGGTCACCGTCTGGTCGCTGTGGTAGGTCCCGGCGGCCGGCATGAGGGTCGGGGTGGCGACGGTGCTGTAGCTGATGGCGAAGCTGCCGGAACTGACCGTGGAGTCGGCCAGCCCGTTTTTGATCGCCAGCGCCCGGATGGTCAGGCTGGTCCCGTTGCCGCTCACCGGGATCGGGGCGCTGTAGACCATGGATGAGGTGGTGGGGGTGCTGCCGTCCATGGTGTAGTAGATGGTCGCCCCGGTCGTGCTGCTCTGGAGGGCGACGGTCTGATCCTGCCCGAAGGTGCCGCCGGTCGGCGTCAAGGTGGGCGCGGCGACGCTGGTGCTGTTGTTATTGTTGGCGGTGCCGGAGCTTCCCCCTCCCGAGCAGCCGTAGCCCGAGACCAATACCAACAGGGCGCCCAGCAGGACAAGTAGTCGGTATCCCTTGCAATTGTTCATCTTCTGCCCCCTTCGTTCGTTGCCGAAGCCCCGCATGGGAACCTGGTGCGGCGGCGCGTCGGCGTCCAGTGTCGTTCGCTTTTCGTCGTCCCCTAGGTAATCGTGGGCCGCCCTTTCCCAGGTAAGGAGTGACGGGCTGCCACGCTTGCATTCCCTGGATTGCCCCCGGAACTCCCGCATCGTGAGCCGCTTCCCGATCGGGAAAGAGGATTCCCTCAGTGGGGACGGAGGAAGGAGCTGTTGTCGGCCGCCCCGCTTCCGTTGATCCTCCCCCCGGCGGACGGGGGGAGGATCGGTACCAAGGTTGACGCCGCGGCAGCTACCTGATGTCCGCGGTGAAGGATGGGGTCAGTGCGGCCACCGGCTGGTTGCTGAGATCCGCCGGGTTGAATTCGGCCTCGGGGAGGCTGAAGTCGGTCGCCTTGGGAGTCCCGGTGGTGATCTTGCAGTTCACGGTGGCGAACTCGCCCGCCCCGAATCCCGGCGCGGAACTTAAGACGAAGAAGGAGAGCTTGGCCGGGGTTCCGCCGGAGGCGGGGGTGAACGTCTCGGCGGCAATGCTGCACTGGCTGGCGACCCCGGAGGGGGTGACCACCCCCGATGCCACGCCGCCGCTGTTGTCCGTGTTCACCGTCACCCCGCTGGGGAGATCGACCTCCACGTGGATGCCGGAGAGGGCGGTTCCGCTGGGGAGGGTGCCGGAAGTGGAGAGTTTCAGTACCGCGGCCGTCGGCTGTGCTGCGCTTCCGCCGCCGCTGCCGCAGCCGGAAAGGGCCAGGGCGAATAAGGCCAGGCCGATCAGGCCGGCGCTTTTGATGCTTTTCATGGAATCCTCCGTTGCTACGCGCTGTTGTCGCTTTTCAGGGAGCGGCGCCGCGGCGGCCGTTTTGCCGGACCGCCGCAGCGCCCGACTGCTACTGCAGCCCCAGCGTCATCCGCAAAATCCCGATCACGTCGTAGATGTCGATCTTCCCGTCACCTTTGGGCATGCCGTCGCTTCCGAGCGGGGCGACGTCGCCGTGGGCGAGGTCGTTTGCCGTCGGGGCGATCTGCCCGGTCGCGATCTTGAGCAACCGCTGCGCGTCGGCAAGATCCGGCGCGCTCTTGCCGTTGGCGGGGGTGACGATCCCGTCCAGGGTGGTGTAGGTCGAGACCAGGCCGTTGCCGAAGACCCGCTGGGCGTAGATGTCGTAGTGCGTGTCGCTTCTGAAGTCCTGCCAGACGATGATGGCGCCTCCCGTGCCGTCGGCGACGATCTGCGGGTTCATCTGGTCGTCCTCCGGGGTGGAGATGGCGATTCCGTTGTCGTCCCAGACCGCGTGGCCGTCTGCGGCGATCCTTTGCGCGTAGATGTCGGCGTTTACCTCGATCATGTTTTCGTCCGGCGAGACGATGAGGCCGCTTCGGTAGTCCTCCCAGACGATGATGGCCCCCCCGGCGCCGTCCGAGACCAGCTGCGGGTTGAGCTGGGCGGAGGTGACCTGGGAGACCGGGATGCCGTTCAGGGTCCAGCCGGCGTGCATGGCGCCGTTGGCGTCCATGTGCTGGGCGTAGATGTCGTAGTTGGCGCCGTTTCTCAGGTCCTGCCAGGCGAGGATCACCCCGCCGGCCCCGTCGGCGACCATTTCCACTCCGAGCTGGGAGTTGGTGGCGATGCAGACCGGGGTGCCGCCGGCGCCCCACCCGTCGTGGATGGCGCCGCTGCCGTCGATGCGCTGCAGGTAGATGTCGGCGTGCAGCGGGTCGTTGCGGAAGTCCTCCCAGGCGATGAAGGCCCCTCCCGCCCCGTCGGCGGCGAGCTGCGGGGTGAGTTCGGTGGTGGCCTGGGAGACGGCGACGCCGTCGGCGGTCCATCCCGCGTGGATGGTCCCGTTGCCGTCGATGCGGCTCGCGTAGATGCTGGAGCCGGTCCCGGTCCGGTTATCCTCCCAGGCGATGATGGCGCCCCCGGTCCCGTCGCCGATCAGCTGCGGGTTGAGCTTGTTGTTGGTTGCGGTGGAGACGGCGACGCCGTTTGCGCTCCACCCGGCGTGGACGCTTCCGTTGGCGTCCAGGTGCTGGGCGTAGATGTTGAAGTTGGTGCCGTTTCTGAGATCCTGCCAGACGATGATCGCCCCGCCGGCGCCGTCGGAGACGAGCTGCGGGTTCAACTGGTCGCTCGTGGCGGTGCAGACCGCCACCCCGTCCACTGACCAGCCGGCGACGACCTTGCCGTCCTTGTCCAGGTGCTGCGCGTAGAGGTCGGCCTCGGTGGCGGAGCCGCGGTAGTCCTGCCAGACCATGATGATGCCGCCGGAGCCGTCACTGATGCTGCGCATGTTGTTCTGTCCCTGGACCACCTGGACCACGCCTCCGGCGGGCCAGCTGGCCACCGGGTTGCCGCCGGCGTCGATCCGGTCCAGGTAGATGCCGTGGCTGGAGGGGCCGCTGTTCGCTCCGGCGGCGACGATCGCCCCGCCGGCCCCGTCGCTGACCACCTGCGGCATGGTCAGCGTGACCGAGCTCATGGTCTTGAAGACCGGTGTGTTTATGTTCGCGTCGTAGCCCCATCCCCAGGATGTGTCCGGGTGGAGCAGCGCGGCGAGAAGCGCCAGTGATCCCAGCAGCGTCCCCCGCGTAAGTGCTCTGATTTGCCGAGTATCCATATCAGTCTCCTTATCGATGCGGGGAGGGGGACCCTCCCCGCGATCGGTAATTACGGGTTACGGTGTGGTCACGATGGCGGTGGTCGACCATCCCGAGGCACCGGCGCCGTTGGTGGCCTGGATCCGGTAGTAGTAGGTGACCCCTCGGGGGAGGCCGGTGTTGGTGAAGGTGGTGGCGGTGGCCGCGACGTTGAAGCTGGTAAGCCCCGCGGTGAAGCCGGCGTTGGTGGCCCGCTGGATGGTGAACCCGCCGATGTTGGTGCCGGCGGCGGCCCAGCTGAGCGCGACCTGGTCGGTGGTGGTCCCGGTGGTGCGGGAGGCGGTCGCCCGGAAAGTGGTCGGGGTGGCGGGCGGGGTCGCCTGGACGCTGACGAAGGCGGACCAGACCGAGGTAACGGCACCGGAGACGTAATTCACCCGGTAGTAGTAGGTGGTGCCGGAAACGACCGTGGTGTCGGTGTAGCTGGAGACCCCGGCGGCGACGGTGAAGGTGGTGAGCCCACGGGTGAAGCCGGTGTTGGTCGCCCGCTGGATGGTGACGGTCGCGGTCGGGTTACTGTTGACCCAGCTCAAGAGCACCGACAGCGGCGGCGCCGTGGAGAGCGTCGCGGTGAGGCCGGCCGGCGGCTGCAGCGATGCGGTGACCGATACGGCGGTGGACGGCGCGCTGGTCCCGGCCGGGTTGCTGGCGGTCACCGTACAGGAGTAGGTGAGGCCGTTGGTGAGCCCGATGACGAGGAGCGGGCTCGCCGCGCCGGTACCGGTGACGCTGGTGCCGCCGACCGGGGTGCAGGTCGCGGTGTAGCTCATCGGGAAGGCCGGGCAGGTCGAGGTGGGAGGCGTGAAGCGGATGCTCGCCTGGCCGCTGGCCCCGGTCGCGGTGAGGTTGGTCGGCGCGGCCGGCGGTACCCCCGGGGTGACCGCGTTCGAGGGGACCGAGGTGAGCCCGGCGCCGAGGGTGTTGGTGAGCGACGCGGTGAAGGTGTACGTCGCGCAGTTGGTCAGCCCGGTGATGGTCGCCGGGATGCTCACCAGGTTCGCGGTCGGCGTGCCGGCCACCCCGCCGGTGATCGGGGTGATGCTGTACGAGGTGATCGGGTTGGACCCGGTCGACGACGGGGTGACCGTTACCGTGGCCGAGGCGTTCCCCGCGACGGCGGTGACCGTCGGCGCCGCCGGGATCGACGGTGCCAGGAAGACCACCGGGCGCATCATGTCGTTCTCCTCGTGACCGAGGATGTGGCAGTGCCAGACGTACTCCCAGCCGAAGTTGGTCAGCTGGTTGGTGACCGTGATCGGGTTGTTGGTGAGCGGATCGACGCCGGTGAAGCCCGCGGTGCTCCCGATCGGCATGGTCACGTCCAGCGGACGGACGCTTTCCGGAAGCTGGAACGGCAGTACCGGGGTGCTCGGCCGCAGTGCCACGGTGATGTCCTCGAGCGGGTTCATCCGGACCGTGTCCTTCCAGCCGATCTCATTTTCGTCGGGCGGTTTCACCGTCCCGTCCCAACCCATCCGGTTGATGACCTGGACATCGAAGAGGTGGAAATGGATGAAATGGGTGTCCACCCCGTTGTGGGTGATCTTCCAGATCTGGGTCTCACCCGGGCTCACGATCTCGGTCGGGGGATCGATGTACCCCAGCGGGATTGTGGTCTGGGTCAGGAAGTTGGTGAACGGAAGCTCGACGCCCAAGGTGGCGTTCATCCGGCCGTAGTCGGTGGTGAAGAGCTCCTGGATCGCCTTCGACTTCTGCGGCATGACGGTGCTGGTGCTCGCGGCGGCAGTGGCTGCGGTGCCGGTCGTCGGCGGCGCGATGCTCACCGTCACCGGACCGGTGAAGCCGCTACCGGCGTTGGACAAGACGATGCCGTTCACGGTCCCGGTGATGGTGGCGAGTGCGGTGGCGCCGGTTCCGCCGCCGCCGGTCAGGGTGACCACCGGCGGAGTCGAATAGCCGCTGCCGCCGCTGGTAATGACCAGGGAGTTGACCGAGGCGCCTAAGGCCGCGGTGGCGGTCGCCTGGAGGCCGCCGGCGGGGGGGGGATCGATGGTGACGATCGGGGTGCTGGTGTAGCCGGCGCCCGATTTGGTCACCGTGACCGAGCCGAGCATGCCGGTGAGCACGCTGGTGCCGGTCGCGGTGGTGCCGCCCGCCGGGGGCGGGGTGAAGAGGACCGCCGGTGCCGTGGTGTAGCCGGAGCCCGGGTTGGTGATGGTGACCGAGACCCCGTTGCCGATGGTCGCCGTTGCCGCGGCGCCGGTTCCGCCGCCGCCGGTGATGGCGACGGTTACCGGGGCGACGTAGCCCGCCCCGCCGTTGGTGACGGTGATGGCGGTGATCCTGCCGCCGGCTACCGTCGCGGTCGCCGTGGCGCCGGCCCCGTTACCGAGGGCGTCGGTGATGGTGATGGTCGGTGCCGTGGTGAAGTTGCGGCCGCCGTTGGTGACGGTGACGGCGCTGATCAGGCCGATGGTGAGGTTGGCGGTGCCGGTGGCCTGGGTGCCGGTCAAGGTCGGCGGGGGCGAGAAGACGACGCCCGGGGCGACGATGTAGCCTGAGCCGATGTTGGTCATGGTGACCGCGCTCACCCCGTTGGTGAGGTTCGCGGTGGCCGTGGCGCCGGCCCCGCCGCCGCCGGTGATGGTGACTGCCGGGGTGGTGGTGTAGCCGCTGCCGGCCGCGGTGACCGCGACGGTGGCGACCTGGGTCGGGCTGCCGATGGTGGCGACGGCGGTCGCCTGGGTGACGGCCGGGCTCGCGTCGAGGTAGACGTTGGGGACGCTCGTGTAGCCGCTGCCGCCGTTCACCACGGAGATCCCGGTGACCACGCCGAGGAGGTTCACCGTGGCGACTGCGGTCGCCTGGGTCCCGCCGGCCGGCGGGGCGTCGATGGTCACGTTGGGGGCGCTGGTGTAGCCGGTCCCCGCGTTGGTGATGGCGATGGAGCTTACCACCCCGGCGGTGAGGGTAGCCGTGGCGGTGGCGCTGCCGCCGGTGAAGGTGACCGTCGGGGCGGTGGTGTAGCCGATCCCGCCGCCGCCGATGGTCGCGGTCGCTGCGGCGCCGGTCCCGCCGCCGCCGGTGAAGACCACGGTCGGCGCGCTCTGGTAGCCGTTACCCGGAGCGGTGATGGTGACCGAGGCGACCCGGCTGGAGACGGTTGCCGTGGCTTGGGCGCCGGTTCCGCCACCGCCGCCGAAGCTGACCGTCGGTGCGGTGAGGTAACCGGTCCCCGGGTTGGTCAGGGTCAGGGTCGATACGGTACTGGTGACGGTTGCCGTCGCGGTGCCACGGGTGCCGCCCGGCGGAGGTGCGGCGATGGTGATGGTCGGGGCGCTGGTGTAGCCGGAGCCCGGGTTGGTGACGGTGATCGAGTTCACCCGTCCCCCGACGAGGTTCGCGGTTGCGGCCGCGCCGGTCCCGCCGCCGCCGGTGATGGTCACCGCCGGGGCGGTAGTGTAGCCGCGCCCCCGGGTGGTGACGTTGATGGCGCTGACCCCCTGGGAGATCGTCGTGGTCGCCGTGGCGCCGCTTCCGCCGCCGCCGGTGATGGTGACGGTCGGTGCGGTCGTGTAGCCGGTGCCGCCGTTGGTCAGGGTGAGGCTCAGGCCGGAGACCATGTTCGCCGTTGCCGCAGCACCGGTCCCGCCGCCACCGCCGGTGAAACTGACGGTCGGAGCCGCGGTGTAGCCGGAACCTTGGGTAGTGACCGTGACGCCGGTGACCCCCCCGCCGGTCAGGGTGAGGGTGTCGACGACGTTGGTGATGGTGGCGGTGGCGGTGGCCGGGGTGGTGGAGGTGCCGGTGATGGTGACCGCCGGCGGGGTGGTGTAGCCGGAGCCGCCGTTTTGTACCGCGATCGTCCCGAGCCCGTTGCCGGTCGGCGTATAGCCGAGCTGGGTGTCGTAGATGCGGGAGTAGGTGCTGGTGTAGGTGCTGTTGAAGGCGCTGTTCAAGGCGGCCTCCGGAACGATCGGGGGCTCCTGGCTCTTGGCGTAGAGGCCCTGGGTGGTCGCGGTGGAGGCAAAGGCGGCCTGCAGGGTGGGAACGCTGAACGGCACGGTGTTGGGCGCCGTCTGGTCGACGACGATCTGCATGATGGTGCGGGTATTAGGCCCGTAACCGGGCTGGGTCTTCGGGGCGCCGCCGCTGGCACTTTGGTCCAGGTCGTTGGTGTAGTAGTCGAGGCGGGCGTCGAAGCCCGGCACCGGAGCGGGTGAGTCGTTGTACATGATCAGGGTGGAGCCCGCGGGAACCGAGGAGAAGTCGACGACGACGTCGGCACGCTCGGCCGGACCGAGGAAGAGCCCGTGGGTGGAAACGTTGAGCACGGTGATGCTGCGCCGCATGTATTCGTAGCCGATCGGGGTGGACGGGATCACCACCGGGGCCGGGAGCAGCCCCGCCTCGGTGCCGATCTGGACCATGGCCGGACCCGCAGTGGTCGGGTCGGGGACGCCGCCGTCGCGGCCGTCGGTGGGCCAGGTGGAAGGCCAGCAGGCGGCCGGAAGACCGGTGCCGTTGAGGGGGTTGCCGGCGGCGTCAAGCAGGCCGGTGGCGAGGCCGATGCCCAGGGCCGGATTGGAGATCGGGATGGTCTGCGCGCACGGCTGCAGGGTGGAGGTCGCGATCGGCGGATTGGAGGGGACCATGTTCACCTCGGTGCAGCTTGCGGAGGTGGCGGCGGCCCCGACGCAGACGGTTCCGGCGGCGGCTCCCGGTGCCGGCGGTGTGGCGGCATAGTAGAGCTGGAGGTTCTGGGCCCGGTCGTTGCCTGCGTTCAGGATGCGGAAGCGGTAGGCGGCCGGCGCGACGTGGAGCACCGGATAGGCGGTGCCGTTGACCAGCGGCGTATCCATGAATGCTTCCGGGGTCCCCGACGGGTTCGGAATGATCGGGCACTCGATGGTCTGTCCCGGAAAGGCGCTCGAGGTGCAGGGAACGGTGACCGCCGAGGGCGGGTTGGCGGCGGTGAGGCTGGTCTGGTTCGGCCAGAACCAGGCGCCGTAGTCCCAGCGGCCAAAGCCGTTGACCCCCGCCGGGTCGGCCGGGTTCTGGTTGGGGGTGTAGACGTGCGGGAACCAGAGGTTGCCCATGCCGCCGTAGAGGGTGCTGTTCCAGGTCGGGTCCTCGGCGGCGAGTTCGCCGGCCGAAGGAACGAAGGTCTTGTCCTGGATCACCAGCGGGATCAGGTGCGCGAGGTCCTGGCTCACGATCGCGCCGGTGGTGGGATCGGTGACGACGGTGCCCGGAACGGTCGCCGCGGCGAGGGCGCCCTCCTCGGCCGGGTCGACGATCAGGTATCCCGCCGCTTCACCCGCGTAGACGTTGAGTCGGGTCAGGCCGTAGGCGTGGTCGTGGTAGAACATGAGCCGGCCGCTTTGCTGGTTGGTCCAGTAGAAGGTCTCCTGGCCGTCCCCCGGGGTCGGGTTGGCCATGCCGATCTTGCTCCCCGGACCTACCATGTCCGGTACGTTCTGGAAGCTCAAACCCTTGAGGAGCGAGGTCGTGTTTTCCCCCACCGGGGTGGTCCACTGGTGCGGGGTACCGTCGCTGATCCAGGGGGACTTGCCGCCGTGGAGGTGAAGCGTGGCGCGGTTTTGGGTGTAGTAGGTCCCGTCCGGGCCCATCCCCGCCCCCATGTAGGTGGTGTCGACCGGGAGAAAGAGGTCGCCGGCGTTGCCGACGCCGAGGTTGTTGGTGAACTTCACCCGTACCGGGCGGTTCTTGGTCGCCAGGATGAACGGGCCGAGGTACTGGTGCGGCCCCGCCGCGCCGGTGAGGGTGATGGGGTTGCCGTTGGCATCGACCTGCTGGTAGCCCCGAAGTTTGGTGGCCGGGAGGTCGGTATGCATCTTCTGGGTGTAGTCGCTGAGCGAAATGCTGTAGTAGTCGCTGCCGGGGAAGGTGGTGGTGTCCGGCTGCGCGAGCGGGATGCACTGCTTGGTGCCCGGCGTCTGGCCGGAGACCGGGCAGAGTCCAGGGAGCTGGTCCACGAACTTGCGGATACCGGTACCGGCGACGAAGGGGGCGCCGATGGTCGCGGTTGCGGTGGCGGCGGTTCCGGTGGTCGGCGGGGCGATGGTTACCACCGGGGCCTTGCAACTGGTCCCGCCCCCCGCGAGGGCGATGGCGGTCACCGAGGTCCCGGTCAGGGTCGCCGTTGCCGTCGCCGCGCAGGCCGGGTCGGGGTCGGTGATGGTGACGGCCGGTGCCGCGGTGTAGCCGCTCCCGCCGCCGGTGACCACGATCGAGGTGATGGTCCCGGACGGAAGCGGACTGTTGGCGTAGTTCGGGAAACCGAAGAGGTCGGTGCAGGTCCCGGGGACCGGATTGGGGGTGGTGCAGATCGGCACCGAGGTCGCGGGGGGCGTATAGGCAAGCGCGCCCCCGCCGGCTCCCAGAAGGAGCGCGACGGCAGTCAGCAGCCCTCCCCATAGGGTACGGAAACGCTCGTTCATGGTTTCCCTCCTTGCTGGGCCAAACCGGCCTTCTTCATTGCCTCCAGCTTCCGTGCCGCGGTGCGGGCCGCCGCGGCCTTGCGGTCGCAGTTGGACGTGCCTCGCATCTGCCCTTGGCCGTCACCGCCGCGGGCGGAGCCGTCACATTTGAGTGGCTGCCCCGGATCCGGTGGCTGTGCCGTGGGTGGCGCGCCATTGGCGGCGCGGGCCAGGTCCGCGGTCAGAGCCAGCAACGCCAAAAGCGCTGCCGCCGCCACGGTTCGACCTGCATACAACAACGTCGGTCTGTTCATGGTTGCTCCCCTCCTGTTGCTTGTTGATTCGGTGCTGCGGGTTAGTGGGACGTCTTTCTTTGCCGGTACGAGCCGGCAGAACGGCTGGTTTGCACCGTTACTCTTTCGGTTTCCGGAAAGGAGGGCGTCGATGCCTGTACCGGCGGGGGAGGCGGCAGTTCCGGAACCGGTGCCGCGGTCACCGTCGCCGGTTGAGGCGCCGGAGTGCTCGCCGCTTCTCCATCACAGACCGCCTCGTAGTGGTCCTGGAAATCGACCACCCGGCAGTCGCTGGCCGCTCCCACCAAACCCGGCAGCAGCACGATCACGATCAGAATGAGCTTTTTCATGGCATCGCCCTCCCGGTGCTTCCTTTACGGTTTTTTCACCTCGAGCAGTTCCACCTCGAAGGCGAGTGCCGCCCCGGGGAGGATGAGCTCCCCGGCGCCTTTTTCGCCGTAAGCGATGCTGGACGGACAGAAAAGACGCGCCTTGCCCCCTTCCTTCATCTTCTGCAGCCCCTCGGTCCAGCACTTGATGACCCCTTGGAGGGGGAATTCGAGGGGCTTGCCCCGCTTGTAGGAGCTGTCGAACTCGGTGCCGTCGGCCAGCGTGCCGCGGTAGTTCACCTTGACCGTGTCCTCGGCGGCCGGGCTCTTGCCGTTGCCTTCGGAAAGCGAAACGAAGACCAGGCCGGAGTCGGACTTCACCGCCCCCTTTTCCCGGCTCGCCGTTTCCAGAAACTTCTGGTTTGCCGCCGCGAGCTTTTCGCCCTGCGCCTTGCGGCGGAGCCGGGCCAGGTCCTGGACCTTCGCGCTGTAGGCGCTGATGTCGAACGCCTTCTTGCCGCCGGTCCCGTCGGCCAGCCCCTGCTTGACCATTTCCAGCTCGGCGGGGGAAAGGGAGAATACGGACAGCTGCTGCGCGATGATCTGGCCGATCGCGTACAGCGTTTTCTGTTCCTCAGTTTTCGGGGGATCGGCGGCAAAGGCGGGGATGGCAAAGGCAAGGATCAACATGGCTACTGCGGATCGAAACATGTTCAGCTCCTTTAGGTAGAGTGCCGGCAGTGAATCTGCCGGTTCGGGATTGGAAGATTGTATTGATATTGTTTAATCTGGGGCTTTCGTTGGGAAAGCCGTCGTGGTCGACTCTCAAAGGACGTTCTGCAGTAGAGGAAAGCCTGAGGGGGAACCCGCATTTCATGTCATAAAAATCGCTAAGACAGACTTCCACTTTCGCTGTGTCGCATTTTCGCAATATCAGATTCTGTGCCAGCCGGATTTTGTCTTTGTAAGTGGCCAAAACCAATGAGTGTTTAGGGAAGGGGAGCGACGGAGCGGGCCTGGTGAAGGGTGCAAAAAATTTTGCGGGGTATGGCCGGGGGATCTACGTAAAAGTTCTGAATGAAAGAAAAAAATGTTCCGTGTCCGGTTGGACGACAGACGGTAGTTCGGAGCAAATCTTTGTAAGGGAGCGTAAAGGTCGGTAAAGGGGGGGGAGAAAAAGGCGGGATCTGGCGGGCGGAAATGGTGCGGAGCGTCGATGCGCGGACAATAAAAGGGCGCAGCATGCTGCGCCCCTGCATTTTCCTGGTTAGTCGTCCCCCGAACTCCGGCCTACTGGTAGGTGATCCGGTAGACGGCCCCGGCACGGTCGTCGGAGACCAGCAGGCTTCCGTCCGGCATCTGTTGGAGGTCGACCGGCCTCCCCCACGCCTCGCCGTGCTGCAGCCATCCCTCCGCAAAGGGCTGGTAATACGCCGGGTGCCCCTTCTGCAGCGTGACCAGCGTGAGGCGGTAGCCGATCGGGGTGGTGCGGTTCCAGGAGCCGTGCTCGGCAATGAGGATCTGGTTCCGGTACTCCGCCGGGAACATCGTGCCGGTATAAAAGCGCATCCCCAGCGCTGCGACGTGCGCGGGGAGTTCCAGCTCCGGTGGGACGAAACGGTTCTTGGCCATCTTGTCCCCGAACTCCGGATCCTTGATCCCCTTCCCGTGCCAGTAGGGGAAGCCGAAATGGAGCCCCGGGCGCGGTGCCCGGTTCAGCTCGTCCGGAGGGATGTTGTCTCCCATGAGGTCGCGCCCGTTGTCGGTGAACCAGAGCTCCCGGGTTTCGGGGTGCCAGTCGAACCCCACGGTGTTGCGGACCCCGCGCGCGAAAATTTCCAGGTTCTTCCCGTCGGGGTTCATGCGCATGATGCTCGCAAAGCGCGGGTCCTTTTTTTCGCAGACGTTGCACGGGGCCCCGACCGGGACGTAGAGCGTTCCGTCCGGACCGAAGCGGATGAACTTCCAGCCGTGATGCCGTTCGTGGGGGAAGGTGTCGTTCACCACCACCGGCCTGGGGGGATGGGTGAGCCGGTCCTCGATCTGATCGTAGCGGATGACCCGGCTGATTTCGGCGACGTAGAGCGATCCGTCCCGGAAGGCGACCCCATTGGGCATGATCAACCCATGGGCGATAACCCGCACTTTGGGACGCTGCCCTGCCCGGGGGATCAGGGCGTAAACCTTCCCCTCCTCGCGTGATCCGACGAAGACGGTCCCCTTCGCCCCCAGGGCGAGGGATCGGGCACCAGGGACATCGCCGGCAAAGAGCTCGATGTGGAATCCCGGCGGGAGCCGGATCTTGTCCAGCTGGATTTCCGCCGCCGAACAGGCGCTGACGAGGGCGAGCAGGAGCAGCGGGACCAGCAGCAAAAGGCGGAGCGGGTGGCGGCAGGACGTCGGGTCCGGGCTTGTCATGGTAGCCTCCTTGATTGACGCTGCGGTGGGAGGGGGGAGCGCGAAAACAAGCTCCAAGTATTTCCGCTGCCCTTTGGTTTTGCAACCGGAGGAGAATTGGGTCGGGAAAAGGGGGCGCCGCTGGAATGACCTGCCAGGTGGAATCGGCAACTGGCTGCCAACCCTGTGGGAGCGCCTTTCCAGGGGCGATCAACCGAAACATGTGAATGCCGCCTGCGGCGGTTCGCGCCAGGAGTGGCGCTCCCACCGGAGGGAAAACGTGCTCCCGTCGCTATACCAGGAGCAACAGTCCCTTCGCGATCAACCTCCGCTGATCGCGGCAGCAATGCCGCTCCTACACGACCCGGCGCGACATCCGCACGGGCGCAGCATGCTGCGCCCGTAGTTCGACGATGAAGGGGGAAATGGCAGGGGAAAAAGCAAAGGGCCGGAGGAGATGTCTCCCCCGGCCCTTTGCTCTTCTTTGCCCGCCTTGGTTCCGGCGTTACTGGTACTGGATGTAGATCGGCTTCGGGTTCAGCTTCAGGACTTCCTGCGGCGTGAGCAGCGCGTCCCCTTTCTTGGTGTCGTTGTGGTAGAAGAGCTTGAACCCGGTGTACTGGACCGGCTCGCTCACGATGTAGTCCTTGTAGGAATCGCGCTTGAGCCAGGGGGCGCCCCAGCCGTCCATGTTCATGAGCATCTGGACTTCCGGCTGGAGGTGGATCTGCTTCGCGTTGGTGACCATGTTCCGGGTGAACCGGTGCACGATCATGACCTTCGGCGGGATGTTGTATTTCTTTACCAGGTCGCGCAGGTAGGACGAGGCGTAGTTGATGTCCGCGGCGTCATAGGTGCCGATCTTGCTCCCCGGGCGCTTGCCGCTCTTGATCAGGTTGAACTCCGGGTCGATGGCCAGGTGCACGTCCGGGTTTTTCAGGATCCACTCGAAGCGGGGGAGGATCTTCCGGATGTTGTCATGCCCGGTCTGGATGTCGATGAACATGATGGCGTGCGCTTCCTTGGCCCACCCGTACACATCGTTGATGATCTTGTCCGGCATCACCATGCGGTAGAGTCCGGCCTTGCCCGGCTCGCCCTGGGCCACGACCGCGATCAGGTGCAGCGCCGGCTGAACCGGGTGCGCCGGATCGGCAGCTTCCCAGCGGGAAGCCTCACGCTTGAGGCGGCGCAGCATCTCGTCCTTCGGATATTCCCCGAGAGCGCCCATCCGCTTGGAGAGCGGGTTGCCATAGTAGGCGACGATACGTTTCTGCGGGAGGATCGAACCGGGCAGGGTCTGCGGACCTTTTACCGGCCACCCTTTCTTCGCGGCGAATTCCGGATCTTCCCCGGCCTGGTACTTCACCTTAGGGCCGGCCGGAGCTGCCGCGGCGTCCTTGCCTTTGCCTTTGCCCTTGGCTCCCGCGTCTTTTTCGCCGGGAGCGGGGCGGGAGGCGCTGCTGTTCTTGTCGAAGGTTGCGGCGCTGGAGCGCTGCGGCTGTACTGCCGCGGTCACGGCGGTGGTAGCGGCAACCTTCGTTGCGACCGGTGCCGGCACAGCCTGCTGGGCGTTCGAGTTCTTGTCCTTGCAGGCCGCAAGAGACAGGGGGACGAGCAGGGCGAGCAGCGAAAGCGGGAGCCGGAAGGTCCCGGAGGTAAAGCGGAGGTTCACGAAGTTACTCCTTATGCCGAAGTGTAGTGTCGCGGTCGTAGCACCGGCGCGGCCGAGCCGCCGCCGGGAAAGACCGAGGGATTTTTCCTGTTCAAGCCTTTATGTCGAGTGGGAACTGGCGCTGAAGTTGATCCGACACTCACGCCAAGAGGTGAGGCGAGTTCCTGCGTTCGAGGGGAAGGCTGGGGGTACTTTAACCCGTCCGGGGCTCGTGTGTCAACGGGGCAATGATCAATGAACGATGAACAATGATCGGAAAACCGATCAGATACGTGCGGTGTTTAGCCAGTGCTGGAAAAAATTATTGTCCATGGATCATTGACCATTGTTCATTGAACTCAGAGCCACTGGATCTCCCGCTTCAGCCGTTCCCGCCGACGCTTGATCATCAGGTCCAGGTAACGGGACCCGAGCTGCTTCTTAACCAGGGATTGTTTGACCGGGGAAAGCTTGAGGATCAGCCCCATGAGCAGTGAGATGATCCGATGGCTGGTGCGGGCGTTGTTGTCCCAGATCAGGTGCTGCAGCTTATCCCTCTCGATGGCCATCAAAACGATCCGGTGTGCGGTGTCGACCGGCGTCGGCACCCGTTCCGGTTTGGGCACGAGGCTCAGGGCGCCGCACTGGCAAACCCTGACGCAGACCCCGCACCCGATACAGCGCTTCACGTCGATCACGCACTTTCTCTTCCCCTGGCGCAGCGGCTCGTTGGCCGAGATCAGGTGCAGCGCTTCGACCGGGCAGGCGTCGACGCACCTGCCGCAGCCGTTGCAGTATTGCTGCTGCAGTTGGGGAAAGAAGTTCGTCGAGTGGATCGGGGAAACTTCTCCGAGTTTGCGCGCCGCGATGAGCGATTCGCAGCAGCAGGAGCAGCAGTTGCAGATGAAACTCACCCCTTCGCGCACGTTTTCCCCGAACTGGATCAGGTTCTGCTCGCGCGCTTTTTGCAGCAGGTCCAGGCATTCGACGCTGTCGATTTCGCGGGCGTGGCCATGACGGATGAGGGAGTCCGCGGCATGGTCGAAGGTCATGCACATTTCCAGGTCCGCGGAGCAGGCCCGGTTCAGCTGTTTCATCTTATGGCGGCAGTAGCAGGTGCTGATGCCGATCCGCCACGCGTTTTTCACCACCTCGCTGGCCCGCTCGTAGTCGTAGACCTGGGTGACGTGTGCAGTCGGAATTTCTCCCTCCCCCACGAAGATCCGCCCGAGCTTGGTCTCTCCGGTGTGAAGCTCCTTGATGAACGCCCCTTCCAGGTTGAGATACTGGAAAAGGAGCTCGCTCAGCGACTCCTGGTCGATGTCGCTGCGGCTGCGCATCATCGAGAACTCGAAGAAGCCACGCATCGGCGGCGGCAGCACGTAGAGCTTTTCGTCGTGCTGCAGCACATCCAGAAGCAGCGCGCGGTCGGCAAATCCCTCCAGAATCCGAGCCGCCTCGACCTCCCGCATCCCCCAGATATGCGAGGCTTTGGCGGCGGTAAAGGGAAGCACCGGCAACTGGCCCAGCAGCCCCGCTTCATGCTCGTTGACCATCAAGGCGAGGATCTTGTAGAGGAGTTCCGACGGGGGGGCGCCTTGCGGGAACCGGTTCAGACGCTCGATGAGGCTCGTGTAGTTGCTTCGGGTCGATGGATGTGGCATTTCACTCTCTCCGATCCAGCAGGGATTTCAATGAGTATCGGGACCAAGAAATTTTTTCATTTCCCCTGCCGAGCTAAGCTGCCGGAATCGCACCGTTATTGCCGTGTGCAGGGTTGTTTTTTAAAGATTAAAAACGATTAAGAGTATAGCGACCTTTCTCTGGCCCGCAATGAAAGCGATTGTGGTAGAGTAGGGACCTTCTTCAATGACAGGAGGGGCGATGTACGTTTTCCTGGCCGTCTATCTCACTATTTATGGCGGAGCCCATCTCTATCTGCTACGGCGCACCCTGAAGGCGTTCGAGCTGGGTGCGCCTTTTCCGGCGTTTTTCCTCATGCTCGGGCTTTTCATGGTGGGCGCCCCGATGCTGGTGCGGATCCTGGAACGGATCCAGTTGGAAGCGCCGGCGCGGGTGATCGCGGAAATCGGCTACTCGTGGATGGGTTGTTTCTTCCTGTTCCTCAGCGCCTCCCTCGCTCTTGATCTGTTCGGGCTGATCCTGAAGGCCGTAGGGCAGATGCTGCAGCGCGACCTCTCCTTTTCCGAACCGGGCTTGGTGGCCGCGTCGCTTTGCATTGCCCTTGCCGCCTCCATCTACGGTCTGTTCGAAGCACGCCACGTAAAGGTGGAGCAGGTGGTGCTGGAAAGTACCAAGCTTCCGGCCGGCGTCGGGAGGCTGCGGATCGTGCAGGTCTCGGACGTGCATCTTGGCTTGATGGTGGGGCGGCCGAGACTGGAGCAGATCCTGGCGCAGGTTGCGGCGTTAAAGCCCGACCTCCTGGTCTCCACCGGGGACCTCGTCGACGGTCAGATGGACGGGTTGAAGGGGCTGGATACGGTGCTGGCGACGGTCCGCGCGCCGCTGGGAAACTTCGCGGTACTCGGTAACCACGAGGTCTTCGCCGGAGTGGGGCCGTCGGTCGCCTTCACCACCCGAGGCGGTTACCGAATGCTGCGCGGCGAGGCCGTGGCGGTGAACAGCTACCTGACCGTGGCCGGGGTGGACGACCCTGCGGTGCGTTACCGTCAGAAGGAAAAGGGAAGCGCTGTCAGCGAGAAGGAAATGCTGGAGAAGGTGCCGCAGGACCACTTCACACTCTTGCTGAAGCACCGGCCTGCCATCGACCCGGGCGCGCAGGGCAAGTTCGATCTGCAGCTTTCCGGCCACGTGCACAAGGGGCAGATTTTTCCCTTCAACCTGATCACCCATCTTGCCTACCCCGCGAAGATGGGGCTCTCCCGCTTCGGAACATCCTGGCTCTACGTGAGCCGGGGTACCGGCACCTGGGGGCCTCCGATCCGCGTCCTCGCCCCGCCCGAGGTGACGGTGATTGACGTTGTTCAAAGAGTGATGGGCAATGAGCAGTGAGCAACGGCTCCCGTATCACGCCCCCTACACGGGGAAGGACAGAGTGAGGATGGGGTTAAAGGATGTCTCGTCAACCTTGCTGCTCTGTTTGGTTGACGACTGCCAGCCTCTGTGCTAATAAGATATGCCCCAAGGTTGCCGGGGAATCTGGGGACAGCGAATTGAACCAAGAGGGGGACCGGCACCTACGGAGCCAGTCCCCTTGAACGTTGGAAGGATTTACGGTGCCGACATATTCCGAAGAACTCGACGCGCTGGCGGCGGAAGGGCTGTATCGGCGCATGCGCCTGATCGCCGGAGCGCAGGGGAGCCGGGTCCAACTGGACGGGAAGGAAGTCCTGCTGCTCTGCTCCAACAATTACCTTGGCCTGGCGAGCCATCCCGCGCTCAAGGCGGCCTCGGCCGCGGCCCTGGAACAGGGGACCGGCAGCGGCGCGGCCCGGCTGGTCTCCGGGAACATGGAGCTCCACGAGCAACTTGAGGAACGGCTGGCCGCGTTCAAGGGAACCGAACGGGCCCTTCTTTTCAATACCGGCTACGCCGCCAATACCGGGATCATCTCCGCCTTGGTCGGGCGCGGCGACACCGTCTTTTCCGACCGCCTCAACCATGCCAGCATCGTCGACGGCGCTCTCCTCTCCCGCGCCACCTTCGTCCGCTACCCCCACTGCGACACCGCCGCACTCGAAAAGCTCTTGAGCGAGAAGCGCGGCAAGGGTCGCTGCCTCATCGTCACCGACGGGGTCTTCAGCATGGATGGCGATATCGCGCCGCTGGCGGCCCTGGTCGGGTTGGCCCGGCGTTTCGACGCGCTGCTCATGGTCGACGACGCCCACGGCAGCGGCGTCCTCGGCGCCACCGGGCGGGGAAGCGGCGAACTCTGCGGCGTAACCGGCGGGATCGACGTCCAGATGGGCACCCTCGGCAAAGGCTTTGGGAGCTTTGGCGCCTATGCGGCCGCCTCTGCCGAGATCTGCGATTACCTGGTCAACAAGGCCCGCAGCTTTATCTTTTCCACCTCGCTCCCCCCGGCGGTGCTCGCCGCTTCCCTTGCCGCAATTGAGGTGGTCGACTCGGCGGAAGGGGCGCGGCTGCGGGATCAATTGGCGCGGAACGCGGTGCTTTTCAAGACGCGGCTGGAGCAGGCCGGCTTCGACACCATGGGGAGTCAGACCCAGATCATCCCGGTCTTCGTCGGGCCCGCCGAGACGACGATGGAATTCAGCCAGCTGCTTTTGGAGGAAGGGATCTTCGTTCAGGGGATCCGGCCGCCGACCGTGCCGGCTGGGAGCTGCCGGCTCCGCTGCACCCTGATGGCGACGCATACCGAGGAGGAAATCGCCGAGGCGGCGGAGAAGATCATCTCGGTGGGGAAAGCGCTGCACGTTATCTAGGATCAACTTTCGTTGCTCTGTGGGAGCGCCATTCCTGGCGCGAATAGCCGGCCGCCCTTCGCGCCAGGAATGGTGCTCCCAGGGTAATCACCGGCACCAGTACAATCTGACTATCCTTTGTGCCTCGCGTGTGAAATCAAGGATTAAAGATATGCCCTCCATAGAACTTTCCACCGGCGTCCGCCTTTTCTATGCGGAAGAAGGTGCCGGACGCCCCGTTGTTTTCCTGCACGGGTGGGCCATGTCCGGGCGGGTCTGGCATTTCCAGGCTCCGCTGGCCGATGATTGCCGGCTGGTCTGCCCGGACCTGCGCGGACACGGGCAGTCGGACGTGGCCGGTTCCTATACCGTCGAGGATTTCGCGGCGGATCTGGTCGCCCTGTTCCGGCAGCTTGATCTGCAGAATGCCGTCCTGGTGGGATGGTCCATGGGGGTGCAGGTTGCGCTTCAGGCCTTTTCCGAACTGCGCGAACGGGTCGCGGCACTGGTTCTCGTGGGCGGGACGCCGCGGTTTACCACCGCTGACGACTTCCCCCACGGCAAGGAGCCGGTCGAGGTGAAGGGGATGGGGGTCCGCCTGCGGCGCGATCATCGCAAGACCATGGGGGAATTCTTCCGCGGGATGTTCGTGGAAGGGGAGATGGACTCTCGGCAGTACCAGCGGATCGTCCACGAGATCGTGCTCAGCAGCCACTCCCCCACGCTGGAGTCGGCACTGAATTCGCTCTCCATCCTGTCGACCGTGGACCTCCGGGACCGGTTGCCTCAGGTGGACCGGCCGGTGTTGCTGATCCACGGGGCGGGCGACAACGTGGTACCCGCCTCGGCGTCAGCTTACATGGCAAAGCGGCTCCCCGATGCGACGCTTAAGGTCATGGAGGGATGCGGCCACGCGCCGTTCATGACCAGGCCAGATGAGTTCAACCGCCTGGTCCGGGATTTCATGGCCCACCTATAAAGTCCCCCTTTGCGAAGGGGGATTTAGGGGGATTTGCCTTTTCAAGCCGTTTGCCAGAAACCAAATCCCCCCCCAGCCCCCCTTCGCAAAGGGGGGAGTACAAGGAATACAAGTAGATGGTCGCTAATATAGACAGGCGCAAGGTGCAGGGGGCTTTCCACCGGCAAGCGGCCGATTACGACAGCAAGGCAGTGGTTCAGGCTCGCGTGGTGGAGCGGATGACGGCGATCCTGCGGAAGGAAGTCCAGGCACCGAAAAAAATCCTCGACATCGGTGCCGGGACCGGGAACCTGCTGGCGGAACTGCGCCGGCTCTATCCGGAAGCCACCGCCATCGGCGCCGATCTGGCGCTGGGTATGTGCCGGGCGGCGGCGCAGAAACTTGAGGGCTCTGTTCAACTCGTGAACGCGGACGCCGAACGGCTGCCGTTTGCCGACGGTGTTTTCGACGTCGTGGTTTCGACCTCCACCTACCAATGGCTACCCTCGCTGGATAACGCCTTTGCCGACGTGCGGCGGGTTCTGAAGCCCGGGGGGCTTTTTTGTTTTGCCCTTTTCGGCGAGCGTACGCTGTATGAGCTGCGTGAGTCGTACCGGAAGGTTTTAAACGGTGCTCCGGATCGCACCCATTCCTTCCATCCCGGGGCAGAGGTGCTCGCCGCATTGCAGCGGACCGGCTTTTCGGGAGCGGGCGTGACCTCCGCAATGGAAGTGGAGATGCATCCCGACGTGCCGGAGCTGTTGCGGTCGCTGAAGCGGATCGGGGCGGGGAACGCCGCGCCGGGCGGATCGCAAGGACTGTCGCAGCGGCGGGTCATGCTGGAGATGATGGAGACCTATCAGCGGGAGTATGGGCAAGATGGTCAGATCCCGGCAAGCTACGAAGTGCTCTATGGTTTAGGGCGGGGGTAAATCACGTAGATCGCGTTAAGGAAACGAAACGCGACGGTCCTTCCGGCATAGGTTGAAGCAATGGTGAGACGGTAGGGGCGTCGCAGCTGCGCCCTTGTTGTATCAGAGGCCAGGATTTCAAGTCCCCCTTTGTCAAACAAAGGGGGAGTGCTTGGATCTGGTGCAGTAGTTAATAAGAAAGGGCGCTCCTGTTTGGGAGCGCCCTTTCCATCTTATAAGCGGATTTTACGGGGGCAGCATGCTGCGCCCCTACGGGTCTTAGCCGGTGCTGCCCGGGTCAGCCCGATGTCTCCGATCTCCTACACCCTGGTCAGCTGACGGTAGTGGATGCGGTGCGGCTGGTCGGCGGCGGTGCCGAGACGGGCGTGACGGTCTTCCTCATACTCGGAGTAGTTCCCTTCGAACCAGACCACCTTGCTGTCGCCTTCGAAAGCGAGGATGTGGGTCGCGATGCGGTCCAGGAACCAGCGGTCGTGGGAGATGACCACGGCGCAGCCGGCGAAGTTCTCCAGCGCTTCTTCCAGCGCCCGCATGGTATTTACGTCCAGGTCGTTGGTCGGCTCGTCAAGGAGGATGACGTTGCCGCCGTCCTTCAGCATCTTCGCGAGATGCACCCGGTTGCGCTCGCCGCCGGAGAGGCTACCGACCTTCTTCTGCTGGTCCGCGCCGGAGAAGTTGAAGCGGGCCACGTAGGCGCGGGAGTTGACGGTCTGCTTGCCGAGTTGCAACTGTTCCTGCCCCTCCGAAATGACCTCCCAGATCGATTTTTCCGGATCGAGCGCCTCGCGGCTCTGGTCCACGTAGGCGAGCTTGACGGTTTCGCCGGTCCGGAAGGTGCCGGAGTCCGGCTTCTCTTCGCCGGTGATCATACGGAAAAGGGTGGTCTTGCCGGCGCCGTTCGGGCCGATCACCCCGACGATGCCGCCCGGCGGGAGCCGGAAGTTCATCCCTTCCATGAGGAGCTTGTCGCCGTAAGCCTTGGCCACGTCGGTTGCCTCGACGACGACCCCGCCCAGACGCGGCCCCGGCGGAATGTAGATTTCCAGATCCTTCGCGTGCTTCTCGCTTTCGGTGTTCAGCATGTCCTCGTAAGCGGTGATGCGGGCCTTCCCCTTGGCGTGGCGCCCTTTCGGGGACATCTTGATCCACTCCAGCTCGCGTTTGAGGGTCTTTTGGCGCTCGCTCTCGGACTTCTCTTCCTGGGCGAGGCGCTGCTGTTTCTGGTCCAGCCAGGAGGAATAGTTCCCCTGCCATGGAATCCCCTGGCCGCGGTCGAGTTCCAGGATCCAGCCGGCGACGTTGTCGAGGAAGTAACGGTCGTGGGTGACGGCGATGACCGTCCCTTCGTAGCGTTGCAGGTGCTGTTCGAGCCAGGCTACCGACTCGGCGTCGAGGTGGTTCGTCGGCTCGTCCAGAAGCAGGATGTCCGGCTTCTGCAGCAGCAGTCGGCAGAGCGCGACCCGTCTTTTTTCACCGCCGGAAAGGTTCTTGACGTTGGTGTCACCCGGGGGGCAGCGAAGGGCGTCCATCGCCATCTCCAGGCGGGAGTCGAGATCCCAGGCGTCGAGGTGGTCGAGCTTCTCCTGGACTGCCGCCTGGCGGTCGCAGAGCTTTCCCATCTCCTTGTCGGTCATCTCTTCGCCGAACTTTGCGTTTATCTCGTTGAACTCGTTCATCAGGTCCACGACTTCCTGGACCCCTTCCTCGACGCACTGACGGACCGTCTTGGTGTCGTCGAGCTGCGGCTCCTGCTCCAGGTAGCCGACGGTGTAGCCGGCGGAGAGAACCGCCTTGCCGTTGTATTCCTTGTCCACGCCGGCGAGGATGCGGAGCAGGGAGCTCTTGCCGGAGCCGTTCAGGCCGAGAACGCCGATCTTGGCGCCGTAGAAATAGGAAAGGTAGATGTCTTTGAGTACCGGTTTCTTATCGTAAAACTTGCTTACCCCGATCATGGAGTAAATTACCTTGTTCGGTTCGATCGCCATGTAGTTAGTAGACCCCCGTTTTATTGAGTAGATTCAGCTCTTTTACATGTAAGGCGGTTGCCGTGTCAACTGCGATAAAACCACCCCGAGTCCATCCTTGACTTTCGCCGGCAGGTATAGTTAAATCCGCTGATCTCAAAAGCCTCCGAAAGGAAATATCTCAATGCAAATGCCCAAAGGCAAGGCTCTGCTCTTTGCTGCCGGAATCGTTGCTTCCGCCCTCATCTACGGCTGCGGTGGCAGCTCCTCCAATAACATCATTCCCAGCGTCGTTTCCATCTTCGATGCCCACAACGCCGTTTTTCGGAACAACACCGCATTGGTCACTGCGGGGTACAACGGTTTTGGCCAGTTGGGATTTGATTTCGGTAACCTGAGCGACCAGACGGTGTACCATCCGATTGCCCAAAATATCGTTGCCTTCACCAATCACACCACGGGGGCACGAATCGGTGGCGTTGCGGTCGGAGCTGCGCATACCGTTGCCTTCGGAAGACCTGCGCCTTTCAGCAACATTACCGGTCAATCCCTCGCATACGCCTGGGGATCCAACTACCACGGCCAGTTGGGCAACGGCACCGTTACCCCCACCACGGGCTCGGCCGCTTACAGCCGGATTCCGCTGCGTGTCGGTCCGAAGACGTATCTGACTACCGATGCGGTCGGTACGCCCAACGGGGGACCGCTCACCGGAGTTACTGCCGTGGCAGCGGGAGGGTTCCACTCCGTGGCGCTGAGGGGCAGCGACGGCGCCGTATTTACCTGGGGATACAACGGCTATGGCGAACTGGGGAACAACAACTTCACCGACAGTCCTTGGCCCGTCCCCGTTCTGGCCTATCCGGGCGGACAGAACGACCGGCTCGAAAAGATCACTGCCATCGCTTCGGGCGCAGACCACGTTCTCGCCTTGAGGATCGACGGTACTCTTTTTGCCTGGGGGGATAACACGTATGGCCAGTGCGGCCAGGATAATTCCATCCCGGCCAACCTGAGGGTGGGCTATGCCAAACCGGTGGTATTTCCGTCGAACCCTGGCATCGCGCAGATAGCTGCCGGGGGGACCTTCTCCGTAGCTCTGGCCAACGACATGAAGACGATGTTCTTCTGGGGCAACAACATCGGGCATCCTGATGTGTCGACGCTGTCACTTGCGACCCCGATGCCGCTTTTCATTCCCAGCGCCGTTCAAAACCACAACATTGTAAAGATTTCCGCCGGCCTGGATCATATCGTGATTCTGCTGGATAACGGCACGGTCTACGCGATCGGGTTCAATTCCTACGGCCAGCTCGGTGATGCGACGGTGGTCAGTCGCCCGGTCACCATTATCGGCAATACCACCTTCTCGAACCGCACCACGGCCTGGGCCAATTTCTCCACCGCAACCCACGGCTCGACCCGCTTCGGCATCTACAGCTCCGCAGCCTCTTTATTGGCTCATGGAGAGTGGCTTGCCGACGACATCTCCGCCTTCGGCCACAGCACGATGGTACATATCGTCGGCAAGGGCTGGTACGGCTGGGGGGATAACGGTCACGGGCAGCTCGGCCAGCCGATCTCCACCACCTCGATCGGGTATATCCTGAGCGCCGTTCCGGTAGCGGGCGCGCAAGAGTTCTAATCGCCGCTAACTCCAGCAACCGCGGCACTTTTTCCCGGACTCACAAGGGGGGACTTCGTCCCCCCTTTTTCCTTGACTTGGCTTAGTGAAAAGATTAATTTGACGGATTGTTTCCCGGATTCGGCATTCAGAAAGGTTGATACAACAATGGAAGAGTTGAGCGAACTGCTTTTACAGAGAAGACGCAAGGTTGACGCACTTTGGGAGGCGGGGATCAACCCGTACCCCAACGATTTCCGCCCCCAGCACACCTCGGCCGACATCAAGGCCGCCTACGGCGAGATCATGGAGATCGAGGAGAACCCGCAGACCTTCGTGGTTGCCGGGAGGATCCTCGCCCGCCGTTCCTTCGGCAAGGCCGCCTTTGTCCAGCTCCAGGACCGCAAGGGGCGGGTACAGCTCTATTTGAAGAAAGACACCCTCGGTGAGGCACTCTTCGCCGAGTTTGAAGCCTACGACATCGGCGACATCGTCGGCGCCGTCGGGACCCCGTTTCGCACCAAGACCGGCGAACTCTCCTTGAACGTCACCGAGATCCGCCTCCTTACCAAGTCGCTCTTGCCGCTGCCGGAGAAGTTCCACGGCCTGACCGACGTCGAGACCCGCTACCGCCAGCGCTACGTCGACCTGATCGTGAGCCCCGAGGTGCGCGAGGTCTTCTTCAAGCGTTCGCGCATCGTCAGCCTGATCCGCGAGTACATGACCGGCAAGGACTTCCTCGAGGTCGAAACGCCGATGATGCAGCAGATCCCGGGCGGCGCTACGGCGCGTCCGTTCATCACCCATCACAACGCGCTGGACATGGACCTCTATCTGCGCATCGCCCCCGAGCTCTACCTGAAGCGGCTCGTGGTCGGTGGTCTGGACCGGGTCTTCGAGATCAACCGGAACTTCCGCAACGAGGGGATCTCGGTCCGCCACAACCCCGAATTCACCATGATGGAGTTCTACCAGGCCTACGCGACCTTCGAGGACCTGATGGACTTCACCGAGGATCTTCTCTGCCACGTCACCCAGGAACTTCTGGGGACGCTCGACTTCACCTACCAGGGGCATGAGATCAGCTTCCAGCGTCCCTGGAAGCGCCTCACCGTGAAAGAGGCCATCGTCGAGTACGGCGACATCGACGCCAAGTCCCTGGAGGACCGCGACCTTGCCTACGCCTACAGCCAGAAGATCGGGCTGGAGCTCACCGAGGATATCGGCTACGGCAAGCTGATCACCGAGATCTTCGAGGAGGTTGCGGAGACCAAGCTGATCCAGCCGACCTTCATCACTGAGTACCCGACCGAGGTTTCGCCGCTTTCCCGCAAGAACGACCACGACCCGCAGTACGTGGACCGCTTCGAGTTCTTCTGCGCCGGGCGCGAGATGGCGAACGCCTTCTCCGAGCTCAACGACCCGCGCGACCAGAAGGAGCGCTTCCTGCAGCAGGTCGCCGCGAAGGCGAAAGGCGACGAGGAGGCGCACTACATGGACGAGGACTACATCCGCGCCCTGGAGTACGGCCTGCCGCCGACCGCCGGGGAGGGGATCGGCATCGACCGCCTGGTCATGCTCCTCACCGATTCCCCGTCGATCCGCGACGTCATCCTGTTCCCGCAACTGAGGAAAGAGTCCAAATAAAATGCCCTTCGAGCTTCTAATCGGGTTGCGCTACCTCAAGGCAAAGCGCAAATCGACCTTCATATCGCTGATCACCCTCATCTCGGTGGCCGGCGTTGCGCTCGGGGTCATGGCCCTCATCATCGTCCTCGCCGTCATGACGGGATTCGAGGAGGACCTGAAGGACAAGATCCTCGGGACCAACGCCCACATCGTGGTGCTGAACTCGATGGGGTCGGTAGAAAACTACCAGGCCGTCGAGAAGAAGCTGGTGCAGATGGACGGGGTGGTCGCCGCCACTCCCTTCATTTACAACCAAGTGATGCTCTCCTCGGGGAAGAACGTCTCTGGCGTCGTCCTGCGCGGTATCGACGTGAAGACCGATGCGCAGGTCACCAACCTGCACAAGTCGATCGTGGAGGGGGGGCTCAGTTCTCTTGAAGACACGGCCACCAAGGAGCCCGGGGTCGTGATCGGCAAGGAGCTGGCCCGCAACCTGGGACTCAATCTCGGTGACACCGTCGACGTCATCTCTCCGATGGGGAACATCACCCCCTTCGGGATGATGCCCAAGATGCGCCGGTTCAACGTGGTCGGGATCTTCAACACCGGGATGTTCGAGTACGACTCCACCTTGGCGTACGTCTCGCTGCCGGTGGCCCAGGAGTTTCTCGACCTGGGCGACGTGGTGACCGGTATCCAGCTCAAGGTGCGCGACGTCTACAAGACCGGGGATCTGGTCAAGAAGATCAACCGCGACCTCGGCGTACCGTTCCACGCGCGGGACTGGATGCAGATGAACAAGAACATCCTGTTCGCGCTTCGGACCGAGAAGAGCGTGATGTTCATCATCCTCACCCTGATCGTGCTGGTGGCGGCCTTCGGGATCGCCTCGACCCTGTTCATGGTGGTCATGGAGAAGACCCGCGACATCGCCATCCTGAAATCGATGGGGGCGACCAGCCGCTCCATCATGCGGATCTTCGTCTTCGAGGGGGTCATCATCGGCGTCTTCGGGACGATCATCGGGGTTCTGGGGGGGCTCGTGGTGGCCCTGAACCTGGAACCGATCGTCGGCGTGATCCAGAAGGTGACCGGCTTCGAGCTCTTCAGCAAGGACATCTACTATCTCGATCATTTCCCGTCCAAGGTGATCCCTTCGGACGTGCTTTTGATCAGCGTCACCGCGGTGCTCATCTCGTTTGCCGCGACGCTCTATCCATCCTGGGCGGCCTCGCGGCTCCCGCCGGCGGAGGCGTTGCGCTATGAGTAACCTGCTCGAGGTCCGTGACCTCTACAAGACCTACGGCGGCGGTCCTTCCAAGGTCGAGGTCCTCAAGGGGATCGATCTTACCGTCGCTGCCGGCGACACCATGGCGCTGGTCGGCAAGTCCGGGGCCGGGAAAAGCACCCTGCTTCACGTCATGGGGACCATCGACCGCCCGTCCTCCGGGCAGATCCTCTTCGACGGCGAAGACATCTTCCGCTTGGGCGACCAGCCGCTGGCCGCCTTCCGCAACCGCTCCATCGGCTTTGTCTTCCAGTTCCATCACCTCCTGCCGGAGTTCACGGCGTTGGAGAACGTGATGATGCCGCTTTTGATCGGCGGGGTGAAGCGGAGCGAGGCGGCGGAGAAGGCCCTGCCCCTTTTGCAGGACGTGGGGCTTTCCCACCGGATCACCCACCGCCCCGGCGAACTTTCCGGCGGTGAGCAGCAGCGGGTGGCGATCGCGCGGGCCCTGGTCCGTTCGCCGCGCATTTTGCTCGCCGACGAGCCGACCGGCAACCTGGATACCCGCACCAGCGAAGAGGTGCACTCGCTGCTCTATTCCATCCAGGAGCGGACCGGGATCGCGCTGGTGATCGTGACCCACAACGAGAAACTCGCTGCCGGGATGGGACGGATCATCCGCCTGGCCGACGGGCGGATCGTCGAGGAATAACCTTCCAAGTCCCCCTTTGAAAAAGGGGGACTTCGGGGGATTTGCCGTTTTAAGGGCTTGGAACCAGAACCTTGGAAGCAAATCCCCCCCGACCCCCCTTTGTTAAAGGGGGGAGGAGATAGCCCCCTTCGTTAAAGGGGGAGTCAAAACGCAGTTCATTCTTTGCATTTTTAATGTCACTAGGGGGACTTTTGCTCCGCATATTTGTTTCGGCCCTTCTGGCCCTGCAACTGTTGTTCGCCACAGCTGCCTTTGCTGAAGGGGACAAGATCGTCGCCATCAAGGTGAAGGGGAACAAGCGGATCGAGTCCGCCGCCGTGATGCAGGTGGTCAAGGTGCGTCCGGGTGACGAGGTCGACCTCGACAAGGTCGACGCCGACCTCCGTGCCATCTTCAAGCTCGGCTATTTCCGTGAGGTAAGTGCGGAGAGTGACAAAACCGACGGCGGAATCACCCTGACCTACGTGGTGCTGGAAAAACCGGTGGTCCGCGAAGTGAAGATCGAGGGTGCCAAGGAAGTCAGCACCGACAAGGTGCGCGAAGCCCTCGACGTCAAGGCCAACTCGATCTACTCCCCCAAGGACGTCGCCAAAGGGGTCAAAAAGGTCAAAAAGCTCTACTCCGACGAAGGGTACTACCTCGCCGAGGTGGAGACGAAAGTCGAGAAGAAGAACGACACCGACCTGAACCTCCTGGTCCACATCAAGGAAGGGGACAAGATCCTCATCGAGAAGATCAAGTTCGAGGGGAACCACGCCTTCAACGACAAGAAGCTGAAAAAGCAGATGGAGACTGTCGAGCGCTGGTGGCTTTCCTGGCTGACCGGTGGCGGCACCTACAAGGAAGAGGTCCTGAAAAACGACGTCGCCCTGATTGCCGATCTCTACCTCAACAACGGCTATGTCAACGTGAAGGTCGGAGAACCGAAGGTGGAACTCCTTCCCGACAAGAAGGGACTCACCGTCACCATCGGGATCACCGAAGGCGATCAGTACAAGTTGGGCGCTCTTGGCTTCAAGGGGGACCTCCTGGAGAGCACCGAGGAGCTCTCCAAGAAGCTCAAGGAAAAAAGCGGCGAGCTCTTCAGCCGGACCAACCTTCGCACCGACGTTTTCGCCCTCACCGATGAATATGCGGACAAGGGGTACGCCTTTGCCAACGCCTCCCCGCAGACGAGGATTCACCCGGAAAACAAGACCATCGACATCACCTTCGAGATGGAGAAGGGGGCGAAGGTCAACATTGACCGGATCAACATCACCGGCAACACCAAGAGCCGCGACAAGGTAGTGCGCCGCGAGATGAAACTGATGGAAGGCGATCTCTACAACGCGACCGCCATCAAAAAGAGCAAGCAGAACCTGATGAACACCGGCTTCTTCGAAGAAGCCAACATCAATACCGCGAAGGGGACCTCCCCCGACAAGATCGACCTCAACGTCGACGTGAAGGAGAAGCCGACCGGCACCTTCAGTGTCGGCGCCGGCTACTCGTCGCTGGACGGCATCATCGGCCAGGGGTCGATCCAGCAGTCGAACTTCCTCGGCCTGGGACTGAAGCTTTCCGCCGCGGTTTCCTTCGGTACCAAGTCCCAGACCTACAACCTCGGCGTCACCGACCCCTACTTCATGGACACCAAGTGGACCCTGGGGGGCGACGTCTACCGGACCGAGCGCCAGTACATCGACTACACCCGTCGGGCGACCGGCGCCGACATCAAGGCCGGGTACCCGCTTTCCGACAACGTGAGCACCTTCTGGGTCTACCGCTACGAGGAGAAGGAGATCTTCGACGAGTCGCAGGGGCTTTTGGAGGGGATTCACAACGGGACCATCGTCGCTCCTGAGACAACCTCCACCACGTCGTCGATCACTGCCAGCCTCAGCCGCAACACCACCGACTACCGCCTCGATCCCTCCAACGGTACGGTCAGCTCGCTCTCGGTGGAGTTCGCCGGTTTGGGCGGTTCGAACCGGTTTGTCCGGTCGATCGCCGACGGCATCTACTTCCATCCGGTCGGTTGGGGGTCGGTCGCCTCGATCCACGGCGCGTTCGGGATGATCCAGGGGGTCATGGGCAAGGACGTGCAGATCGACGAGAAGTTCTATCTCGGCGGCATCGGCACGCTGCGCGGTTTTGGCAACCGGACGGTTTCTCCCAGCAGATCCACCGAAACCGTCGTCACTGACTACCGCGGCGTCGGCACCAGCACCGGCGGGCGGGTCTACCTCGGCGGGGAAACCGAGGCGTACGTGAACCTCGAGTACACCATGCCCCTGGTCAAGGAGGCGGGTCTCAAGGGGGTCCTCTTCTTCGACGCCGGCAACGCGTACCCGACCCTGGAAAAAACCTTCCAGAGCTACGACCAAAATCCCGCATCGCCGGCGATCCTCGCGAGCTACGGCTTCGGGATCCGGTGGTTCTCGCCGATCGGGCCGCTGCGGCTCGAATACGGCATCCCGGTCAACCCGCGTAAAGACATCGACCACCCCGGTGGCCGTCTTGAATTCTCAATCGGGAATTTCTTCTAACCATAGTCAGACAAGGAGCAGGTCATGAGAAGATTGATCGTTGCGTTGTTTATGATGGCAGCCCTTCCGGTTGCGGCGCTTGCCGCCGACGGGGCCAAGATCGGCTCGGTGGACGTGCAGAAGGTGCTGTTGATGTCCGATGCCGGCAAAGATGCCAAGGAGCAGCTCAGCCAGCGGGCCGCCATGTATGAAGGGGCCAAGAATTCCAAGGAAGAAGAGCTCAAGAAGCTCAAGGGCGAGCTCGAAAAACAGGGAAGCATCCTGTCCGATTCGGCGCGCAGCGCCAAGGAACGGGACTACCAGCAGCAGCTCAAGGAGTACCAGCGCTTCCTGAAGGATGCCCAGGAAGACCTCCAGTCCAAAAACGACGAGTACACCGGCAAGATCGTGGACGAGATCGTGAAGGTGACCCAGAACTACGGCCGCCAAAACGGCTACACCGCGATTTTCGTCAAGAGCGAGCAGATGGTCTACCTTGACGAGAAGGCCGACGTGACCGAGCAGATCCTCAAGGCGTTCAACGCCTCCCGCGCCAAGAAGTAAACGGGGACAAAGATGACGAAATCTCTCAAGGAGATTGCGGCCTATCTGGGCGGCACCGTGGTCGGCGACGGGGACGTGACCGTCGCCGGACTCGGGACCCTGGATGACGCCGGGGAGCACGATCTCACCTTCCTCGCCAATCCCAAGTACGCCAGCAAGGTCGCCACGACCCGCGCCGCCGCGGTCATCCTCCCCGCCGGGGCGGAGACCCACGGCCGCAACGCGATCCTGTGCGCCAACCCGTACCTCGCCTTCGCCAAGCTCCTGACCCTCTTCGCGGTGAAGCGGCTCCCCCCCTGCGGCATCATGCCCGGTGCGTTCGTCGCCGAAGGGGTGACCATCGGGGCCGACGTTTCGATCTATCCCGGCGCCTCGGTCGCTTCCGGGGTGGTGCTCGGGGACCGGGTCACCCTGCATCCGGGAGTGGTGCTGTACCCCGGTGTGGTGGTCGGCGATGACGTCACCCTCCATGCCAACGTGAGCGTGCGGGAAGGGTGCCGTATCGGCAACCGCGTCATCATCCAAAACGGCGCGGTCATCGGCAGCGACGGCTTCGGCTATGCTCCGGACGGCCCCCAATGGTACAAGATCCCGCAGATCGGCATCGTGGTGGTCGAGGATGACGTCGAGATCGGTGCCAACAGCACCGTCGACCGGGCAGCTCTCGAGGTGACCCGGATCGGCAAGGGAACCAAGATCGACAACCTGGTCCAGGTGGCCCACAACTGCGTGATCGGCGAAAACGGCATGATCTGCTCGCAGGTCGGGATCTCGGGGAGCACCCGGGTCGGCAACAACGTCACCCTGGGCGGCCAGGTCGGCGTCGCCGGACACATCAAGATCGGCGACAAGGTCATGATCGGCGCGAAATCCGGCGTCCCCGGCAACATCGAATCCAATCAGATCCTGAGCGGCATTCCGGTCATCCCGCACCGCGAGTGGCTCAAGGCTTCCGGCGTCTATGCCAAGCTCCCCGAGATGCGCAAGACGATGATCGCCCTGGAAAAAAGGGTGGCGGAGCTGGAAGGGCTGTTGGCGGAGGCAGGGGTAAACCGGGGCTAGGGGCTGAGGAAAAACCGGGGCTGGGGACTAGGGGCTAGGAGCTAGGGAGCAAAGACGAAGAAGGCGGTGATCAACCCGCTTATCTTTACTAGCCCCTAGCCCCCCATCCCTAGCCCCTGCCTTAGAACACAAGGAGTTTATGCAATGCTTGATACCGTTGAAATCATGAACGTTTTGCCGCACCGCTATCCGTTCCTCCTGGTGGACCGGGTGCTGGAGGTGGAGGAGGGGAAACGGATCGTCGCCATCAAGAACGTGACCATGAACGAGCCCTTCTTCCAGGGGCACTTTCCCGGTCACCCGATCATGCCGGGGGTCCTCATCATCGAGGCGATGGCCCAGGTCGCGGCCATCATGGCATACCTCACCGCTAAGGACACTGCGGACAAGAAGGTCAGCTACTTCATGGGGATCGACAACGCGCGCTTCCGCAAGCCGGTAAAGCCCGGCGACACCCTGCGCATCGAGGTCGAGACCATCTTCGTCAAGCGCGGCGTCTGGAGCGTGGCCGGCAAGACCTACGTCGGTGACACCTTGGTGACCGAAGCCGAACTGAAGGCAACGCTGGTAGACAAGTAGTCAGAAAACCGGGGCTAGAGGCTGGGGCCTAGAGGCCAGGGAAGGGCAAGGACTTTCCCTCGGCATTGTTCCCCAGCCCCCAGGTCCTAGCCCCCAGCCCCGAACTTTTGGGAGATTTTATGATCCACAGCACCGCAATCATCCACCCCGGCGCGCAGATCGCCGACGGCGTCGAAATCGGACCGTACGCCGTCATCGGCGAACACGTCAAGATCGGCAAGGGAACCAAGGTCGGCCCCCACGCCGTCATCGACGGGTGGACCGAGATCGGGGAAGCAAACACCATCTTCCAGCTGGCTTCGGTCGGGGCCATCCCGCAGGACCTGAAGTACAAGGGTGAAGAGACTTACCTGCGCATCGGCAATGGCAACACGATCCGCGAGTTCGCCACCTTGCACCTCGGCACCGTCACCGGCGACGGCGAGACCACGGTCGGCGACGGGAACCTCTTCATGGCTTACTCCCACGTCGCCCACGACTGCCACATCGGCAGCCATGTCGTCATGGCGAACGGGGCTACCCTCGCGGGCCACGTTACCATCGAGGACTACGTGATCCTGGGGGGGCTGTGCGCGGTGCACCAGTTCGCCCGGATCGGCGAAAGCGTCATGGTCGGCGGCGGGTGCCTGATCGGCAACGACGTGCCTCCCTACACCATCATCACCGGGGAAGGGCGGGACCTGCGGCTGCGCGGGCTGAACCTGATCGGCCTGAAGCGGCGCGGCTTCTCCGACGAGACCATTTCCCGGCTCAAGCGCGCCTACAAGATCCTTTCCCTTTCCGGGCTCAAACTCACCGAGGCGGTCGAGAAAATGAAGACCGACGTGGAGAGCTGCCCGGAGGTCGATCGATTCATCTCGTTCATCGAAAACTCCACCCAGCGCGGGGTATGCAGGTAAAATCGGGGGTCTGGGATCTGGGGTCTGGGGTCGGGGAACAGAGGTTGTTCTGTCCGATTGTTGATCCCTGGCACCGGGCCCTTGAACGTTGTATGACTGTTGCGGGTTAGGTGGCACGAGGTCCTGTCGGGTTTCCCCGACCCCGGAACCTGACCACCGACCCCGCTTCACGAGGTCCCAGTTGCAAGCAAGAAAAAAGGTGATGATCGTGGCCGGCGAGGCGTCCGGCGAGATGTACGGCGCGCGGATTGCCGCCGGACTTCGGGCGCTCCTCCCCGATGTCGAGCTTTTCGGTATGGGGGGGGACTGCATGCGGCGCGAAGGGGTCGACACGCTGGTCGACGCCAACGTCATGGCCGTCATGGGCATTGTCGAGGTGGTCGCCCATCTCCCGACCATCGCCAAAGGTTTCACCACCCTCAAGAAGCGTCTCCTGAACGACCCTCCCGACTTGGTCATCTGCATCGATTACCCCGACTTCAACCTCCGCCTGGGCAAGGTCGCCAAGGACGCCGGCATCAAGGTGCTGCACTTCGTCAGCCCTACCATCTGGGCCTGGCGCCCCGGCCGGATCCACGGTATCGGCCGTGCCATCAACCGGATGGCGGTCCTCTTCCCCTTCGAGGTCCCGTACTACGAACGGGCCGGCATCCCGGTCTCCTTCGTCGGGCACCCGCTTCTCGACATGGTGCACCCGACCATGGGGAAGGATGAGGCGGTCCGCTCCTTCGGGCTGGACCCGTCCCGGCGCACCCTGGGCCTCTTTCCGGGGAGCCGCAAGAGCGTCCTGAAAAGGCTTTTGCCGGTCGTCCTCGAGTCGGCCCGCCAGCTCAAAGGACGCTTTCCCGGTCTGCAGTTCCTCCTGCCGCTCGCGTCCTCGCTGCGCGAAGCGGACCTCGCCCCGTACCTCGACGGCTGCGGGTTGGAGATCAAGGTGGTCTCCGGGCGCAACTACGACCTGATGGTCGCCTGCGACGCCGCGATCTCGGTCTCGGGGACGGTCATCATGGAATTGGCCCTGGTCGGGGTGCCGATGGTCCTCATTTACAAGGTGCCCTGGCTGAACTACGAGATCGGCAAGCGGGTCATCAACGTCGATCACATCGGGATCTGCAACATCGTGGCGGAAAAGCGGGTGGTACAGGAGCTGATCCAGCACGAGGCGGAGCCGCCGCGGATCGTGGCGGAGATCGAGCGGATCCTCAACGACCCGGTGTACAACGCCAAGATGCGCGCCGAACTGGCCGAGGTGCGCGTGCGCCTGGGGAGCGGTGGCGCACTGGAGCGGCTGGCAAAGGTGGCCGCGGAGATGCTGCAGTGAGGGATGGCTTCCTTTTTACTCCCCCCTTTGAAAAAGGGGGGGCGGGGGGGATCTGCCTTTGTGTGAAGGGGGGGATGGAACCCCATCCTCACCGTGTCCGTCGCAAGCGTGCGCTCTCGCGCGCGACCCTTGATGGGGAGGGGACGTATCCGGTGGGTACGCCCAATATTCCAGCCTTCTGCTGCTTCGAGGGCGTGCCATGCTGAGGGAGATCCGCTGGCATTTGGAGACCTTCCTGTTCCTGTCGATCTCCTTCGCCGTGGCCCGGCTTCCCCTGGGGCTCTCCCGTTCCGTCGGACGCTCGATGGGGCGGCTTATGTTCCGGCTTTTGAAACGGCGTCGCGAGGTAGCCATCGGCAACATCGCCGACTCGCTGCCGTTTCTGGAAAAACAGGCGGGCTGGGCCAAGCGGTCCCCGGAGGATCTGGCCCGCCAGTGCTTCGAGCATCTGGGGCTCTCGCTCATGGAGGACTGCCGGATTTACCACGGCCGCGGTCAAGCGCTCATCGACGCGGTCGAGGTTAACGGCAACGAACACTGGCAAAAGGCCCTGGAGCGCGGCAAGGGGGTCGCCTTCGTGACCGGGCACTGCGGCAACTGGGAACTTCTCGCCCTTTCTTTCGGCGCCCGCTACCATAACCTCTCCGTCGTCGCCCGCCGCCAGGACAACCCTCACCTGAATGGGGTACTGGAGAGGATCCGCAGCGGCTACGGTAACAGCGTCATCTACCGCGAGGGCGCCCTCCGCGCGATGTTCTCGAGCTTCAAGAAGAACGGGATCGTGGGGCTTTTGATCGACCAGGCGGTCGCTCCCGAGGACGGGGTTCTGGTCAACTTTCTAGGACGCCCCGCCTGGACCACGAACTTCCTGGCGCAGCTGGCGCGCAAGGTCGAGGTGCCGCTGATTCCCGCCTTCATCCATCGGGACGGAGAGCGCCAGGTGATCACCTTCCATCCCGAGATCATCCTCCCTGAGCTGGCCGACGGTGTGCGGGACACCCAGATTCTCACCAACTGCATCGAGCGGTACGTGATCGAGCATCCGGCGGATTGGTATTGGATTCACAAGCGGTGGAAACGGGTGCCCCAGCAGGGGGCGCCGGGAGTGGCGGAACATGCAGAATAGCAAGGCGTTGCGGGATTTTTTGGTTCCGGTCCTGGTCCTTCTCGTCGGAACGGGGCTGATCGCCGCCACCGGCTTCGATCTTTTGGTGGAACGCCACTTCTACGACCAGGTCGGCGGCTGGGTCGGCAAGAACTTCTTCCCGGTGACCATCCTCTACCGCTTCGGATTCTATCCCGCGTTCATCGTGGGAGGGGTGGCGCTGGTCGTCTTCTTCTACAGCTTCATCACGCCGCGTGCGCTTTGTTACCGGAAAGGTGCGCTCTTCCTGGTCCTGCTGCTGGTGCTTGGCCCCGGGCTGCTGGTGAACAGCTACTTCAAGGATCACTGGGGCAGGCCGCGTCCGGCCCACCTGCAGATGTTCGGCGGCACCGAACGGATGCCCTACCACCAGATCTGGGAGCGCGGCGTCGCGGGACAGGGGAAATCGTTTCCCTCCGGGCACGCGGCGGCAGCCTTCTATCTTTTCGCCCCTTATTTCGTGCTGCGGCGCCGTGCGCCGGAAAAGGCGCGTCGTTACCTGGCCCTGGGGCTCATCTACGGCGTCTTCATGGGGATCGCGCGCATGTCCCAGGGCGGGCATTTCCCGAGCGACGTCCTCTGGGCGGGAGGCATCACCTACCTGGTGGGCGTTGTGCTCACCCACCTCCTCAAGCTCGATGAAGAACCAGACCCGCAACTGGAAACACTCCCGTAAAGGCCATCGATGGTCGAACTCCTCTACAACCTGCTCCTTTTTCTGCTGCTCCCGTTCATTCTCGCCTACCATTGCTACCGGTCGGTGACGCGCGGGCGGCGCAGCGCGCTCGCCGAGCGGTTCGGGTTCATCCCGGCTGATGAGCTGGCGGTGGTTGCCGGGAAACCGGTCATCTTCGTGCACGCGGTTTCCGTCGGGGAGACCATGGCGGCGGTCCCGCTTCTCAAGGGGATCCGCGGGCGCTTTCCGGAGCACCGCATCGTCCTCTCCAACGTCACCGAGACCGGGCGCAGCGTCGCGCTGAAGAGCAAGCTCGCCGATCTCTGCATCTACTTTCCCTTCGATTTCAACTTCGCCGTGGCCGGGGTTCTGGACCGGGTACGGCCGGACCTGATCGTGATCATGGAGACCGAGATCTGGCCGAACTTCATCCGTGCGGCGCGTGCCCGGAACATCCCCGTGGTGCTCGCCAACGGCCGTATCTCGGACCGCTCGCTCAAGCGCTACCTGAAGCTCTCCTGGTTCTTCGGGCCGGTCCTGCGCGAGATCACCGCGTTATGCATGCAGACCGCCGCCGACGGCGAGCGGATCGGCGCCATCGGTGCCCGCCCGGATACGGTCCGGGTCACCGGGAATCTGAAGTACGACCTGCCGGTGCAGATCCCGTCCGCCGAGGCGGTGGCCGTGCTCAAGGAGAAGTACCGCATCCCGGCCGGGGCTTTCGTCTTTACCGCCGCGAGCACCCACGAGGGGGAGGAAGGGGCGGCGGTCGAGGCGTACCGCGCTTTGGTGGCCGCCGGCGGGGAGCATTTCATGATCCTGGCGCCGCGTCATCCCGAGCGTGCCGCCGCGGTTGCCGAGCTGTTGCGCAAAGAGGGGGTCCCCTTCCGGCTCCGCTCCACGCTGGACGAGGTCACCGCAGCGCTTCCTGCCGGCTCCGTGCTGCTGCTCGATACCGTGGGCGAGCTGGCCCGCCTCTACGGCGCCTCCGACCTCGTTTTCGTCGGGGGAAGCCTCGTTCCGACCGGGGGACATAACCCGCTGGAACCCGCCGCCTGTGGCGTCGCTGCCCTTTTCGGACCGCACATGGAGAACTTCCGGGAGATCGCGACCGGCTTTCTGGGCTACGGCGCCGGCCTTCAGGTCCCCGACCCGGCCGGCCTGGCGGCGGACGTGGTCGCGCTGTACCGGGACACGACCCGCCGGGAGCAGATGGGGCGCCAGGGGGCGCGGCTTTTGGAAGAGAGTGCCGGCGCAACAAGGCGCCACCTGGATGTGATGCAGGAGTTCCAAAGGGGGGCCGTGCCGCGTGGCTGACCTCGCCCTTTACTACCAGGAACTGGTAAGCGGAAAACGTACCGGGTTCCGTGACCGTCTGCTTTTGGGCGCGCTGCGCCTTGCTTCCTATCCCTATGCCTGCCTGATGGGGCAGCGGGCGCTCGCCTACCGGATGGGGATCTTCCGCTCCCACCGGCTGCCGCGGCCGGTGATCGCGGTGGGAAACCTCACCATGGGGGGGACCGGGAAGACCCCGATGGTGGCGCACCTCGCGGCGCAATTGATCGCGGACGGGAAACGGGTCGTGGTACTGACGCGCGGTTACGGCGGCAGCGCCGGTAAGGGACCGTGCCTGGTTTCTGACGGAAAGGCGATCCTGGTGACCCCGGAGGTTTCCGGTGACGAACCGTCGCTTCTGGCGCGCAAGGTGCCGGGGCTCATGGTGGTGGTCGGATCGGACCGCTACCGCTGCGGCCTCTTCGCCATGGAAAAGCTCCAGCCCGACGTATTCATTCTCGATGACGGCTACCAGCATCTCCGGCTCCAGCGAGACCTGAACCTCCTTTTGATGGATGCCCGCAATCCGCTCGGCAACGGTCGCGTCATTCCGGCCGGTTTCCTGCGCGAGCCGCGTTCGGCGGCCAAGCGTGCCGACGTCGTCGTCTACACCCGTTGCGCCGCTGCCGGTGAGCCCAACCTTTTCCCCGGCAAACCGGCCTGCTGGACCACCCATAGCATTACCGGCTATCACGACGTCATCCTGGGAACGCGCCTGGGGCCCGCCGAGCTGCAAGGCAAACGCATCGTCGCCTTCTCGGGGATCGCCGATCCGAAGGCCTTCTTCGATCTCATCGAAACGGGCGGGGTAAGCCTTACCGCGACCATCTCCTTCGCCGATCATGCAAGCTACGGCGAGGAGGAGATTGCCGCAATCAATCGGGTCCGTGTCACCTCACGCTCCACCGTCCTCATCACCACCGAGAAGGATGCGGTGAAACTCGCCCCCTTTGTCTCCCGACTCGGTACCTGCCTCACCGCCGACCTTGCCATCCGCTTCTACGACGAATCCCCGCTGGCTGCCTCGCTGGAGAAAATCCTTTATTAACAAAGGGCTCTGTGGCACAATGCCCCGTTGCGCCGACGTTGTTTTTGACAAGGATGGGCAGGGTGGGCCGAAGGAAGATTCTCCTCCCGGTCACCCTGCCGATCGTACTGGTTGAAAGGAAGAGCCGATGGCACTTTCCCAAGCATTGCTGGAAGTTTTGGCCTGTCCCGGGTGCCGGGGAAAACTCCTCGACCGGGAGGACCACCTGGTCTGTCCGGCCTGTGCGGTGCGGTATCGCGTCGAGGACGGGATCCCGGTGCTGCTGGTGGAGCAGGCGGAGCCGGTCTGAGCCGAGCCCCCCTCTCCCACCGGGAGAGGGGGGGGGTGAGTAGGGGCACGTGCCTGGAAAGGCGCTCCCACAGGCCGATGATCGGCGATCGCCGCAACTGGCGAAATGGCTTTCATTTGCAGGCCAGCCATGCTATAAAGTGCAGTTTTTAACGCGTTTCCGGCCCGCTGTCGCCGCCTGACGATGGCGCCGGGGTCTGGTGAGTGAATGGGCAGGAAGATCGATATCGAGAAGATACGCCGGGTCGTGGTCCGGGTCCCCAACTGGCTCGGCGACGCCGTCATGGCCACACCGATTCTGGGGGCCGTCCGGGCGAGCTTTCCCAAGGCGCGGATTGCCGTCCTGGCAACGCCGCTTCCGGCACAGCTTTTCACCACCCACCCCGCCGTCGACGAGGTCCTGGTCTACGACAAGAAGGGGACCCATGCCGGGATCGGTGGCCGGCTGAAACTGATCCAGGAACTCTGTTCCCGCTCGTTCGACCTCGCCATCCTTTTCCCCAACTCGGTTGATGCGGCCCTGGTTCCGCTTCTGGCGGGGGTCCGGCGCCGCATGGGGACCGGTCACCAGGGGCGCGGCCTGCTGCTGACCCATACCTACGACGATGCCCCGATGCGCGAGACCCGGCTGCACCAGGTGGAAAACGACCTGCGCCGGGTGGGGCAGTTCGGGATCGCCGGGGGAAGCGGGAAGCTCGAGCTTGCCACGACTGCCGCCGAGGACGCCGCCATCGCCGAACTTCTGGCCGACGCCGGCATCGCGCCGGGGGAGTTCGTCCTGGGGGTGAATCCGGGTGCGACCTACGGCTCGGCGAAGAGATGGTATCCGGACCGGTTCGCCGCCGCGGCCGCAGAACTGGGCGCGGCGTGGGGCGCCAAGGTGGTCATCACCGGCTCTCCCGCCGAGGCTCCCATGGCCGCCGAGATCGCCGCCCTGCTTCCCGGTGCCGTCAACCTGGCCGGCAAGACTGATGTGCGCGGTCTCATGGCGCTGATCAAGCGCTGCAACTTTTTCATCACCAACGACTCCGGGCCGATGCATATTGCGGCGGCTTTCGGGGTGCCGCTGGTGGCGGTTTTCGGTCCCACCGACAACAGTGCCACCTCGCCCTACACCCCCGATGCCATCATGGTCCGCAAGCCGGTTGACTGCGCGCCCTGCATGCTGCGGGAATGCCCGACCGACCACCGCTGCATGACCGAAGTTACCGCCGCCGACGTGGTCGAAGCGGCGCAGCGCCTGTGGCGCCAGGTTTCAGGAAAGCAATGACCCACATATTCAAGAGACTGTTCAATTACATCCGCCCCTATTGGAAACGCATCGCCCTCGCCATGGTCGCCTCGAGCACCTACGGCGCGATGGACGGTGCCTTCGCCTACCTGGTCGCCCCGGTCCTGGAAAAAATCTTCAAGTCGAAAGACATGGTGATCTTCTCCGTCCTTCCCCTGGGGATCATCGCCATCTTCGCCATTCGTGGCCTTTGCCGCTATACCAACGACTACTTCATGCGCACTGCCGGTCAGCTCGCGGTGCAGGATGTCCGCAACGACATTTATAAGCGGAACATCTTCCTCGGGCTGGGCTTTTTCTACCGGCAACAGACCGGCGCTCTCATGTCCCGCGTCCTGAACGACGTGGCGGCGATGCAGGAAGGGGTCGCCGTCATCATCACCTCGACGCTGCGCGACTTTATCGGCACCATTGCGCTGTTCGGCGTCATTTTCTACCGCAACTGGCAGCTCGCCCTGATCTCGTTCCTGGTCATCCCGGTCACGGTCATCCCGGCACAGCTGCTGAGCAAGAAGCTCAAGGCGATCGCCCGCTCCTCCCAGGAGAAGCTCGGCGGGATATCCGGACACCTCCAGGAGACCTTCACCGGGATCAAGGTCATCAAGGCCTTCGGCGTGGAGCACCGCGAGATCGATCGGTTCAACGCGGCCAACAGGCTGTACTACGTCTGGATGCGGAAGTGGATCAAGTACAGCAACCTCAACTCGCCGATCATGGAGGTCATCACCTCCGTCGGGATCGCCGCCGTGGTCTGGTTCGGCGGGAGCAAGGTCATGGCCGGCAAGATGTCGGCGGCCGAATTCTTTTCCTTCATCACCGCGATGGCGCTGGTCTATTCCCCCCTGAAACGCCTGGTCCAGTCCTACAACGATTTCCAGCGCTGCGTCGGCGCCGCGGAGCGGGTCTTCGAGATCATCGACGAGGAGCCGGAGATCGTGGACGCTCCCAATGCGGTTACCCTGGGGCGGGTGCGGGGGGAAGTGGAGTTGAAGGGGGTCTCGTTCCGCTTCGGCGAAGAGGACGTGCTGAAAAATGTATCCCTTTCCGCCCAGCGCGGCGAAGTCATCGCCCTGGTCGGCCCCTCCGGTAGCGGCAAGACTACGCTCGTCTCGCTCATCATGCGTTTTTACGATGTGAACGAGGGGGCGGTGCTGGTGGATGGGCACGACGTCCGTTCGGTCTCCCTGGCGAGCCTCCTCTCCCAGATCGCCCTGGTGGACCAGGAGACGGTCCTTTTCAACGAGACGGTGGCCAACAACATCCGCTACGGAAAGCCCGACGCGACCGATGCCGAGGTGGAAGCGGCGGCGCGGGCGGCCTTTGCCTACGACTTCATCATGCAGATGCCGGACGGCTTCCAGACCAACATCGGTGACCGCGGGGTGCGCCTCTCCGGTGGCCAGCGCCAGCGGCTCTGCATTGCCCGGGCCCTCATCAAGGATGCTCCGATCCTGATCCTCGACGAAGCCACCAGCGCGCTGGACACCGAAAGCGAGCAGATGGTGCAGAACGCGCTCAACAACCTTATGCAGAACCGCACCGTCTTCGTCATCGCCCACCGGCTCTCCACCATCCTCAACGCGGACAGGATCCTGGTGCTGGAGAAAGGGCGGATCGTCGAGTCCGGTAGCCATCAGGAGCTCCTCGAACGGGAAGGGCTATACCAGAAGCTCTATAACATGCAGTTCCAGGACGGACCGGTGGAACTGGCGGTCGGCGCGCCGTAATGGGAGCGACCGGAGCCGGAAAACGGTTCGTCGTCATCTTCGAGCCGCTGCAGAGCGTCCACCTGCACAAGGACGTCGGCCAGGTCCCTTACCAGCTTTTCAAGCATTACGGCTACCGAAGCGAAATCGTCTGTCGCAAAAACGAAACGCACTACCAGTACCTCGACCGGGACCTGAAGGGGCTGACCCTGACGTTCCTTAAATCCTCTCCCCTGCGCTATCTCCTGGGCGAGGCAAAAGACATCGACGTGCTGATGCTGTTCCATATCACAACGAAGACGATCTACGCCGGCATCCTGTACAAGTTGCTCAACCCGCGCGGGACCCTCTACGTAAAATATGACCTCTCCGACGACGAGATCCTCTATGCAACCTGGGGACACCGGAATTTCTTTACCCAGCTGAAAAGGAACTTTCTGTTTTCTCGACTTCTGCGGTACCTGGACCTCTTTTCCGCGGAGAGCCGCGGGGTGTACCGGAAGATCACAAAGATACCGCCGCAGAAAAAGCTTCACATCCCCAACGGGTTCGATCCGGATCTGCCGGTACGCTACGGGGTGGTACCCAAGCCCTTTGGCGCGAAAGAAAACGTCATCCTGCTGGTGGGACGTCACGGCTCGCGGGAGAAGAATTCGGAGCTGGTTCTGGGTGCGCTGGAGCTGATCCGGGATATCGGCGATTGGGAAGTCCACTTCGTGGGACCGATGACGGAGGAGTTTGTCGCGACCAAGGAAGACTTTTTGGAGCGCCACCCCTGGTACCGGGGGAAGGTTCACTTCCCCGGGAGTATCAGCGACAAGAAAGTTCTTTTTGAGTATTACAACCGCGCCAAGATCTTCTGTCTTCCGTCGCGCTGGGAGAGCTGGGGGCTCGTCTGCGTGGAAGCGCTCTCTTTCGGCAACGTGCTGGTCATGTCCCAAGGGATCGTCTCCGCTCCTGATCTCACCGACGACGGACGGGTCGGCTTCATGGTTGAAGGGGAAGATGCCGCTTCTTGGGCCAAAATGATAACGTCCCTAATGGCGAACCAGGACTTACTTGCCGAGCGGTCCAGAACAGCCGCACGGCATTTCCAGGAGAACTTCGAGTGGAAGAAGGTGCTAGAGGTCTTGAACGATCGAATTGAGTCCCTTGTTCATACCCGCGATGCTGACGCCCCCTGATGCAAATAACACAATGGTATCGCGGCGCCGGGGTAAGGGATTAACTTGCCCTTTACAGATCCGATAAGGCCCGAGGGAGGGCACGAGCGGCCACCCTGATGTTCGTAGGGTTCCAACTTGCAGCCAGAGCACTTTCACGTGTCTCATCTTCATGAAGGACCCGCTGTCGGGGCAGCTCAGAAAAGCCATTCATGACCTTTACTTGCGTTTCTTACTATTTGTTCCTGCCGCTACTGTTCCTGGGCCATTTCCTGCTGAGGGAGCGCTGGCGTTGGATTCTTCTGCTAGCAGCCAGTTATGGGGTTTACGCCTCATTCAAGGCCCCGCTGTTGCTGGGCGTTCTTGCTCTGGTGACTCTGGCCAGTTACACAAGCGGACTCACTATAGTCAACTCCCGGTCTCAGGGCAGGCGCCGCCTCGCATTCTGGTTGGGTATCGGTAGTTGCATCTTACTTCTGGCCGTTTGCAAAGTTGCGCCGCTCTTCGCTTCGGGAAAGGTGCTGGTGTCCATCGGGGTCTCCTACTTTGCCTTCCAGGCGATCTCTTATCTGACCGACGTATATCTGGAGATCGAGGAGCCGGAGCGACACCTCGGCTATTACGCGCTCTATCTGGCGTTCTTTCCGAAACTCCTGCAGGGACCGATTGAACGCGCGGGGGATCTGCTACCGCAGCTGAAACGGGGATATGTCTGCGATCCGGAGCGGTTGCGACGTGCCCTCTTGCAGCTGGTGTGGGGGCTTTTCCAGAAGATCGTTATCGCCGACCGGCTCGGAAGCTATGTCGATGCCGTCTTCAACGACATCCACGCCTACTCGGGATGGCCGCTTCTCGCTGCGACCTATCTTTTCGCGCTGCAGATCTACTTTGACTTCTCCGGATATACGGAAATGGCGCTGGGGTCGGCGCAGCTGTTTGGCATTGACCTGACCCAGAACTTCAACGCTCCCTACCGCGCTACCTCAATCGCTGATTTCTGGCGCCGCTGGCACATCTCGTTTTCCCGGTGGATCCTGGACTATATCTTCAAACCCCTGCAGCTTGCGTGGCGCGGCGGCAAAAAGGCGGGTACCGCGGCAGCGCTTCTGGTGACCTTCTTCGTATCCGGGCTCTGGCATGGGATCAGTTGGGGGTTCGTGATCTGGGGAGGACTGCACGGGATCTACCTCGCCTGCGCTACCTTCTATGGCCCGTACCAGAAAAGGCTACACCGTGCCATGGGGCTGGATAAGGGGACGCTCCTCACAGTGTGGCAGAGAGGGGTGACGTTCCATTTGGTCTGCTTCGCCTGGATCTTCTTCCGGGCCAATTCCGTTGCCGACGCCTGGTACCTCGTGACCCATGTCGTCGACTTTGCCCGCGGAAGCGGCCTGCACACCACAATCGAACCGACCCGAGATCTGCTTATTACTTTGCTGCTGCTGTTGGTCCCGTTCGCGGTGTCGCTGTTTCGGTGCCGTCTCCCTTTGCTTGAGCAGCGGGGATGGGTGCGCTGGAGCGCCTACTACGCCCTTGCTTTGGGTATCATGCTTTTCCGTAATGCCGGGGAGAGCTTTATCTACTTCCGGTTCTGATTCTCTGGGTTCATGAAAAAACTGCTCTGGAAACTCACACTCTTCTGTCTTCCGCTGCTGCTTGTCAGCGCTGCCGCGACCTTGTTGCCGCTCAACTTCTTTACCTTCAAGCTGTGGGAAGCGTTGGTGGTCCGTTGGAGAAATCCACTTCTCTCCGGTCCTTTTTACCCATCCCGGCGTATGGCTATGGTCGAAGAGGGGGACCTTGGGCACGGGACCCGCTACGCCATCAGGCGCAACGCGATCTGGGAGACCGACCGTTACGGCTTCCGGGCGAAGGAACGATCGGAGAACCCGGAGATCGTGGTGGTGGGGGATTCCTACATCGTTGGGACGAGCCTGTCCCAGGATGAGACCTTCGCGGAACGGCTCCGGCAGCAGCTGGGGCGCTCAGTCTACCCGTACGCCCCGAAGGACCTTAACAGCTTTCTGCGCGATGCGCGCTTTGCTGTCCACCCCCCCAAAGTGGTTATCTTCGAGGACTTGGAGCGGAACATGCTCCGACTGGGCCCCCTTAGACTTCCTAAGCGCTTGGATTCCGCTGGGAAGCTGCAGGCTTTGGCTCCGTTGGCGGTGACTCTGGACCGGATGATCAAGCAGGAGCCGGTGAACTACCTCCGGGCGCGGCTTACGTCCGAACGAATAGGGGTGCGCTACCGCGGCATCTTTTTTTACCAAGGGGAGAACGCCACCATGACCGCCGCCCCCGGCGAGGTCAGCCGAATGGTGGGGCGTCTAAAGGAATACTCGGACTACTTTCGGCGTCGTGGCATCCGGTTCATCTTCCTCCCGATACCGAACAAGGAGACCGTCTACTACGACTACCTCCCGTCGAAACGGCGTCCCCGCGTGCTGGAGGAGGTGCTTAATAGGGTGGCGGAAAGCGGTGTTGATGTGATAGATTCGCTCCGCCCGTTCCAGACGGCAAGGGCGGAGGGGGTAGCCCCCTTTCAGCCGGACGATACCCACTGGAGCCCCGCCGGGGTTGACATCGCGGTGCGGTTGATCGCCCAGCAACTGAATCAGAGTGAGACCGGTCCGGTGCAGGCGCTCAGCGCGACGGTTTCCCCGCGTTTAACAGCCGCCGCCCGAGGCGGCCGAAGCGGAAGATAGCATGGACATCACGTTCGTCACGGTGAACTACAACACGAAAAAGCTCTTGCAAGAGATGGTCTCCTTCTTTGCCGGGACGGAGTTTCCATTCAGCTATTCCTTCGTGGTCGTCGATAACGACTCCCGAGATGGGTCCGTAGCATACCTTGCCCAGGCTCCTGGGGTTGTTCCCATTCTCAACCGGGAGAACTGCGGCTACGGCAGAGCCATGAACCAGGGGATCGCGGCCAGCGACAGCCGCTACGTTTGTATCCTGAACACGGACCTCATTTTGAATCGGGCGGCGCTGGTGGCGCTCTGGGAGTACTTGGAATCGCACCCAGAGACGGGACTAGCCTGCCCACTGATCTGTGACCCGGGCACTTTGAAGCCGCAGAACTTCATCTTCCACGAAAGCCTTCTCGAGCATTACGTGGAAACGGTTTCACGGTCGCGGGCTCGCGCGCTGCGCCGCCAGATGGTGGAGGCTCGGGAACCGTTCCCGGTCCAAGGGGTGATGGGCTCATTCATGATCCTGCGCCGTTCCCTCATTGGGGAGGAAGGTCTCTTCGACGAGGATTTCATCTTCTACTACGAGGACACTGACCTGGCCCACCGCCTCAAGGCGCGGGGGGTCCGCTGCATGGTACTCCCCGAGCACCAGATCGTGCATCTTGGCGGTCAGTCGAGCTCGAACCTCTCCTCACTGCAGGTGTTCCTGAACAGCCGGCACCGGTACCTGATGAAGCATTTCGGGGTGCGGCACACCCGCAACATCCTGTGCATGGTCTGGTGGCGGACCTGGATTGGACTGCAGAAGTACCGGACCAAAGCCGTTCTCCTTCGGCGCGACTCGGACAAAAAGAAACTTGCCTTCATGCAGCGCAACTGCGGCGAACTTGGCCGACTGATAGCTGGCACGAGGTAGCACATAGGAATAGGTGGAACATGGCAAAGGTATCAGCATACATCATCGGGTATAACGAGGAGCGCAACATCGGGGATGCGGTGAAGAGCGTCCTTTGGGCCGACGAGGTGGTCTTCGTCGACTCCTTCAGCACGGACCGCTCCGCCGAGATCGCCGAGTCGCTCGGGGCGCGGGTGGTCCAGGTCCCCTTCGAGGGGTTCGGCAAGCTCCGCACCGCTGCCATCAACTCGACCAAGTACGAGTGGGTCTTCAGCCTCGACACCGACGAGCGCTGCACCGAGGCCGCCCGTGACGAGATCCGTGAGCTGATCGAGAAGCCGGACGCGAAAGACGTCTACTACACGCCGCGCCGCAACGTCTTCATGGGCCGCTGGATCCGCCACTGCGGCTTCTATCCGGACTTCCGGCAGCCGCAGCTCTTCCGCCGCGACAAGATGACCTTTGACGAGGGGATGGTCCACGAGGGGTTCACGATCCACGGCAGCATCGGCTACATGAAGAACTACATCTGGCAGTTCCCCTACCGCGACCTCTCCCAGCTGATCGGCAAGATGGAGCGCTACTCGAGCCTGGGGGCCATCAAGCTTTCCGACCGGGGCCGCAATGCCTCCATGGCGCGTGCCTTCTTTTCCGGGCTCGCCGCGTTCATCAGGATCTACTTCCTCAAGCTCGGCTTTTTGGACGGCTGGCCCGGGTTCGTGATCTCCTTCGCCAACTTCGAGGGGACCTTCTACCGCTACGCCAAAGGGGTCGAGCTGAAATCCGACTGGAGCGGGACGGAGACTGCGAGCTATGAGGGGTAACCTCTCCGTCGGGGTGATCGTCTCCACCTACAACTCCCCGGCCTACCTGGCACGGGTCCTGGAGGGATACCGCCTCCAGAGCCGCTATCCGGACGAGCTTATCGTCGCCGACGACGGCTCCGGTCCGGAGACCGCGCAGGTGGTGGAGGAATTCGCCGCCCGGGCACCGTTTCCGGTGCGTCACGTCTGGCACGAGGACAACGGTTTTCGCCTGGCGGAGATCCGCAATCGCGCCATCGCCCGGGCCGAAAGCGATTACCTCATCTTCACCGACGGCGACTGCGTCCCCCATCCCTGTTTCGTCGCGGACCACGCCCGCGCCTTCCGCCCGGGGAGCTTCGTCACCGGGAAGAGGATGCTGGTCGGCAAGGATCTTTCGCCGACGTTTCTTTGGAAGGGCTTTGCCGGGGCGCTGGCCTCCTGTCTGACCGGAGGCCTTTCCGGCGGGCATCATCTGGTCCGGCTCCCCTGGTATAACCCCGGCAAAAAAGGCATCCGCGGCCTGCGCGGCTGCAACATCGCCGTCGCCCGGGCGGATCTTCTCGAAATCAACGGATTCAACGAGCAGATCGTTGGCTGGGGGAGGGAGGATTCGGAGCTGGTGGGACGGCTGTTCGCGCTGGGGCGAAGCCGGAGGGAGACACCGTTTTCTGCGATTGTTTTCCATCTGTGGCACCCGGAGAACAGCCGGGCGAGCCTGGAGGAAAACGACCGGCTCCTCAAGGAGAGCCTGGAGTCCGGGAGCTACCGCTGTCCCTGCGGGATCGTGAAGGAGTAGAAGTCGTGCTCGACGTAGCATTCATAACCGTTAACTACAACACCAGGGAGCTGCTGGAGTCGCTGATCAATTTTTTCCGGCAGGCGCGGCTCCCTTTTTCCTTTAGCGTGACCGTGGTCGACAACGGTTCCACCGACGGCTCGCTGGAGTTTCTGGACACCGTGCCTGAGGTACTGACCCTGAAAATGGGGGAGAACCTCGGCTACGGCAAGGCGATGAACCGTGGGATCGCACAGAGCCACGCCCGCTACCTCTGCCTGATCAACACCGACGTGGAGCTCAACGAGCAGGCGCTCACCGCCCTGGTCGAGCACCTGGACCGGCATCGGGAGGTTCAAGTCGCTTCCCCGGTGATCCGCTACGCCGACGGCCGCATCCAGGGATTCTTCTTCAAGTTCGGGCTCCCGACCCTGTACCTCGACCTGTACAAGAAGCTGTGCAACTCGCTGATCAAGCGCAAGGTGGCATCGGCGCAGCGCCCGCTGCGGGTCGACGGGATCGCCGGGGCCTTCATCTTCTGCCGCAGCTCGCTCGCCCGCCACGGCAAGCTCTTCGACGAGAACTTCTTCTTCTATTACGAGGACACCGAGCTGGCGCACCGCTTGTACCAGGCGGGGCACCGCTGCGAGGTGCTGCCGCGGGAGAGCATCATCCACTACGGCGGCGGTTCCAGTTCGCCGCGGCATATCCAGCTTTTCTACGCCGGGAAATACCGCTACGTCCGGTTGCTCCACGGTGACGGCCATGCCCGTGCCGTCATGCTGCAGGACCTGATGCGGGTGGGGGCCAAGCGTCTTTTCTACGAGCTTGTCGGGCGCGTCGCACCCTCGGAGCACATCAACCGGAAGCGGGAAAGCTATTCCTACGTGGCCCAGACCCTGAACGAACTCCAGTCGGGCACGCAGGACCGGAAGGCGCTATGAGAGTGTTGATCGTCAAGACCTCGTCTTTGGGAGACGTGATCCACGCACTCCCGTTGCTCGACTACCTGAAACAGGCGGTCCCCGGGGTGGAGATCGACTGGGTGGTGGAGGAGCCCTTCCGGATGATCCTGGAAGGAAACCCGCACCTAAGCCGGCTCTTCACCGTCCGGACCAAGGCATGGCGCAAGAGCCCCTTGGCGGCCGAGACGCGGCGCGAGGTCGCCGAGCTCAAGGAAGCACTGAGGGCACGGGACTACGACATGGTCTTCGACGTCCAGGGGAACTTCAAGAGCGGCCTGATCGGCTGGCTCACCGGATGCGCCGAGCGGATCGGCTTTGACCGGGAGACGGTGCGCGAGCCGCTCAACCTCCTTTTCACCACGCGGCGGGTTCCGATGCGCAAGCTGGACTACCACGTGACCGAGAAGTACCTGCGGGTGGTGAGCGTCCCGTTCGGCAAAGATTTCCGGACCATGCAACTTGTCTCGGAGATCGTCACCTCACCCCAGGAGGACGCCAACGCGGCGGCGCTGATGGCGACCCTTTCCGACGGGCTGGTCTTTCTTTTCCACTGCGGCACTTCCTGGAGGACGAAACTCTGGGCGCAGACCCGTTGGGTCGAGCTGGGGCGCGAGATCCTGGATACCTTCCGGGAGGCGTCCATTCTTTTAACCTGGGGGGACCAGGCGGAGCGGGATCGTGCCACCGAGATCGCCCGCGAGATCGGCCCCGGCGCCCGCGTCATCGACCGTTACCCGCTCAAGGCGTTGACCGCGATCCTGAAGAAGGTCGATCTCGTGGTTGCCGGCGACACCGGACCGGTTCATATCGCCGCCGCCGTGGGGACGCCGACCGTTTCCATCTTCCGGGCCACCGACGGAAAACTGACCGGGCCGCGCGGCGAGCTCCATGTTGCCGTGCAGTCGCCTTTGCACTGCGCCAAGTGCGGCCGCAAGGAATGCGACAAGGACCGTCAGTGCAGCGAAAGCGTGAAGGTCGAGCCGGTACTGGCCGCGGTGAAGAAATTGCTGGGACAATGAATAAGTCGAAGCCTTTGCACTCCCCCCTTTGAAAAAGGTGAGACGGGGGGGATTTGCCTTTGAGCTGTTCCGACCTTAAGCGAGGCAAAACCTTCTGAGTAAGTAGCCAAGACGTCCCCTCTCCTTCAAGGAGAGGGACAGGGTGAGGATGGGGTTCATTGGGGCAACTTTCTCTTTGGACAAGACCTCACACCCTGACATGGGCGGCTCAAAACCAAATCCCCTAAATCTCCCTTAGCAAAAGGGGATTTCAAAACACTGCCTTAAGTCAGCCAAGACTGTTAAGGCTGATGGGAATGCCCCCGTCCCTTCCTTGCGAGGAAGGTCATGGAGTTACTGGGTTGAAAATCGCCATCGTTCGCCTCTCCTCGCTGGGAGACATCATCTTCTGCATGGCCTCGCTGCAGGTGATTCGCCGTCACCTGCCGGAGTGCTCCATCACCTGGTTCGCGGATAGGAAGTTCGCCGACATCCTCGACTACCAGAAGGATCTGGAGCGCGTGGTCAAGGTCGACCTGAAGGGGCTGAAGAAGTCCTTTTCTTTCGACAAGCTGCGCCAGGAGTACCGGCAGGTGGCGGAGTGCGGACCGTTCGACATGGTGATCGACATGCACGGGATGATCAAGGCCGCGGCGATCGCCCGGAAGGTCGGGACCCGGACTGCCGGGTTTGCCCGCGACGTGGTGAAGGAGCCGCTGGCGACGTTTTTGTACGACAAGAAGATCTCGATCCCGCTGGAGATGAACACGGTCTACCGCTACACGAGCCTTGCCGCCCAGGCGCTGGGGTTCGAGTTCGACGAGAACGAGCTCCGCGAGAAGGAGCCCTTCATCTTTCACGGTCCGCAGGACGCCGCCGCCTCCGATCCCTTTCTCCGCAGCGACCGGAAAAACATCATCTTCGTGGTCGGCTCCACCTGGGAATCGCGCAACTACCCCAAGGAGCGGCTGGTGACCATCGCCAACGCACTGCGGGAAAACATCCTGATCTGCCACGGGTCGGCGGCGGAGCTTGAAACCGCCAACTACATCGCCGAGCATTGCGAGTACGCAAAGGTGCTGCCGAAGCTTTCCATCAACCAACTGAAGGCGGCGATCAGCCGGGCGGATCTGCTGATCGGGGGAGACACCGGGCCGACCCATATCGCCTGGGCGAACAACATCCCCTGCGTGGTCCTCTTCGGCCCGACCCCGGCGCACCGGATCTATCCCGGCTCCAAGTGCAAGATTCTCAAGTCGAGTTCGGTGGTGCGCGAAGAGAAGCTGAACAAGAACGATTTCTCGATCCGGGAGCTCAAGGAAGAGACCATCATCGCCCTGGCGCAGGAACTGCTTCGCGGCTGAGGCGCGGCGAAACAATGGAATTGTAGGTAGTAAGCGTGGGAGCGCCTTTCCGGGCGCGATTTTTCGGCATTGATCGCGCCCGGAAGGGCGCTCCCACAGTCATGCCGACGGCCCGAGGCTAAGGGGGCAACCCGGAAGCTTCGGTCAAGGGGGGACAATGAAGATACTCGTAACCGGCGCCGCGGGCTTCATCGGCTTCCATCTGGCTCAAAGGCTGCTCGACGACGGGCACCGGGTGGTCGGGATCGACAACCTGAACGAATACTACGACGTGGGGCTCAAAAACGCCCGTCTGAAGCGGCTTGAAGGACGCGACGGCTTCTCCTTCGTCAAGCTCGACCTCGCCGACCGGGACGGCATGGCGGCGCTTTTTGCCCGGGAGGGGGTCGACGCGGTGGTCAACCTCGCCGCCCAGGCCGGGGTCCGCTACTCGGTCGTGAACCCCTACGCCTACCTCGACAGCAACCTGGCCGGGTTCCTCAACGTCCTGGAGGGGTGCCGCCACAACAAGGTCGGGCACCTGGTCTACGCATCGTCGAGCTCGGTCTACGGCGCCAACACGACGATGCCGTTTTCGGTGCACCACAACGTGGATCACCCGGTTTCCCTCTACGCGGCGACCAAAAAGGCCAACGAGCTCATGGCGCACACCTACTCGAGCCTCTATGGCATCCCCACGACGGGGCTGCGTTTCTTCACGGTGTACGGACCGTGGGGGCGGCCGGATATGGCCCTTTTCCTCTTCACCAAGGCGATCCTGGAAGGGCGCCCGATCGACGTTTTCAACTACGGCAAGATGAAGCGCGACTTCACCTACGTGGGGGACATCGTGGAAGGGGTGGTCCGGGTGATCGGCCGGGTGCCGGCGGGTAGCCCCGGCTGGAGCGGCGCGGATCCCGATCCCGGAACGAGCTTCGCCCCGTACCGCATCTACAACATCGGCAACAACCAACCGGTGGAACTGCTCCGCTTCATCGAAGTGCTGGAGCAGGCGCTCGGCAAGGAAGCGAAGAAGAACCTCCTGCCGCTGCAGGCGGGGGACGTCCCGGAAACCTACGCCGACGTGGACGACCTCACCGCCGAGGTCGGTTTCCGCCCCGCCACCAGCATCGAGGAAGGGGTGGGACAATTCGTGGCGTGGTACCGGGAATACTACGGGGTGTAGCTCGTGGCACTCTGTTGCGGGGACCGCTCGGTCCGATCTGACTCCCGCGAGAGTGATCCTTTTAGCATAGTTCAAGGAACGTAACACATGACCGCTTCACCCGCAGCGCCCTTCGCTCGTGAATTCAACCGCTTCTTCGGTTTCACTTCCCGCTACCTCGCGTTCTGGCTCCTGTACTTCTTCCTCTGCCGGATAGCTTTCGTCGCCTACCATGGCACGAAAGCGGCCTCGCTCTCTGCCGCCACCTCTGCCGGCATCTTCGCCCACGGCGCCTACATCGACCTTTCCGCCGCCTGCTATCTCACCATTCTCCCTTTCCTGGTGTGGATGGTTTCAAGCTATCTCCCCTTCCGGGGGGCACGCTCCCTGGTTTCCTGGTACAGCCGCTGCTGCATCGTGGTGGTCGCGGTGATCTCGGTCGGCGACCTGCAGGTTTACAAGGAGTGGGGCACCAAGGTGAACGCCCAGGCGATCGCCTACCTGCGCTACCCCAAGGAGGCGTTCGCCTCGGTCTCCTCCTCGCCGCTGCTCCTCCTGGTGCTGCTCGCCCTATCCCTTGCTTTGGCGGGACATTTCCTCTACGCCCGGATCGGTCGGGGGCTTCCTTTTGAGCCGGCGCCAGCCGGGGGCGTGGTGCGGATCCCGCTCTTCCTGGTGTTCGGGGGACTGATCTTTTTGGGGATCCGCGGCAGCGTGGGACAGGCGCCCATGAACCCGAGCTTCGCCTACTTCTCCCCCAACCAGTTCGCCAACCACGCCGCCATCAACCCGGAGTGGAACCTCCTCTACGACGTGAAGTACTACCTGCGCGACCACGGCAATGCCTACGTCTACCTCGACCCTGCCGACGCGCGCAGCCGCACCGAACGGCTGATGCGCACCAGCCTCCCCAACGACACCGAGTCCATCCTCACCACGAACCGTCCCAACATCGTGGTCTTCATCCTGGAGAGCTGGACCGCCGACGTCGTCGCTTCCTTGGGGGCGGAAAAGGGGATCACCCCCAACTTCGAAGATCTGGTCTCCCAGGGGATGCTCTTCACCAACTTCTTCGCCAACGGGTACCGAAGCTCCTACGGCATCCCGGCCGTGCTGGGCGGTTTCCCCTCGACCCCGGACGGCAGCGTCCTGAACCACCCGCTCAAGATGGAGCGGCTGCCGACCCTGGGGGGCGTCCTCAAGAAGGCGGGGTACGCGTCGAGCTTTCACTATGGGGGGGATGACCGTTTCGACGACATGATCGCCTTCATCGTCCATTCCGGGTTCGACAAGGTCGTGGACCGGGAGGCTTTCGACAAGAAGGACATGAACTCGAAGTGGGGGGCGCAGGACCACGTCCTCTTCCAGCGGGTGATCGACGATCTCAACAAGCAGCGGCAGCCGTTTTTCTCCGCCATGTTCACCCTGAGCAGCCACGAGCCGTTCGAGGTGCCGATGACCCCGGTTTATCCCGGCAAGGACGAGGTGGCGCTGTTCAAAAACGCGGTCCACTACAGCGACCGGAGCCTGAAGGGGTTCTTCGAGCGGGCCCGCAAGCAGAGCTGGTATCCCAATACCCTCTTCGTCTTCGTCGCCGATCACGGCCACACCCTGCCGCTGCACCGCAACTCCTATCAGCCCGAGCGGTTCCGCATCCCGCTTTTGCTTTACGGTGAGGTGCTGAAGAAGCAATACCGCGGGGTGAAGAACCCCGGCTTCGGTTCCCAGTCGGACATCGCCGCCACGTTGCTCGCCCAGTTGGGGCTTTCCCACGACGAGTTTCTCTGGAGCAACAACCTGCTCAACCGACGGCGCAATGACTACGCCTTTTACAATTCCACCGAGGGATTTGCCCTGGCGACCCCGGAGCAGATCACGGTCTTCAGCCACCAGTCGAAAAAGGTGATCCAGCGCAGCCGTTCCGGCCGCACGCCGGTCCAGGATGCCGAATCGCTCAAGGACACCCAGGCCTACATGCAGTACCTCTACGACAAGTACTCCCGGCTCTAAGGCCGGCAAAGTCCTTTGGGAAAGGAGCCACCCATGAAATACCAGCCGCTCGATTTTTCCGGCATTACCACCTACCCCATCGCCGAGCGCAACAACAAGGTCAGCGTGAAGGACGACTTCGCCGGTCCGGTGACCGCCGGGATGTCGGTCACCGATCTTTTGGCCGCCCTCCCCAACCAGCTCGGGGCGCAGGCGCTCAACCGGGTCATCGACGCGGTGGTCGGGGCGCGGGAAAAAGGGAAGCCGGTGATGGTCGCCATGGGTGGGCACGTGATCAAGTGCGGACTGCAGCCGGTGCTGAAGGCGCTCATCGACGCCGACGTCATCTCGGCGATTGCCTTAAACGGTGCCGGCTCGATCCACGACTACGAGATCGCGCTGATCGGTGCGACCAGCGAGGACGTCGGGGCGGTGTTGCATGCGGGCAACTTCGGGATGGCGCGGGAGACCGGCATCGACATCAACGAGGCGATCCGGAAGGGGGTCGAGCAGGGGCTGGGCTACGGCGAGTCGGTGGGGAGGGCGATCCTGGATCGGGAGCTCCCCTATCGGGAGCAGAGCCTGCAGGCGGTCTGCGTGGCGAAGGGGATTCCGGTGACGGTGCACGTGGCGGTGGGTACCGACATCACCCACCAGCACCCCTCCGCCGACGGCGCGGTGATCGGCGAGGCGAGCTACCGCGATTTCCGGCTCTTCACCTCGGTGGTGTCCCAGTTGGGCGACGGCGGCGTGTATCTCAACATCGGGAGCGCGGTGCTGCTACCGGAGGTTTTCCTGAAGGCGCTTTCCGTGGCGCAAAACCTCGGCTACCACGTCGACCATTTCACCACCGCCAACTTCGACATGCAGCAGCACTACCGGCCGCTGACCAACGTGGTGAAGCGTCCGACCTCCGGCGAGAGCCGCGGCTACACGGTCACCGGCCACCACGAGATCATGCTCCCGCTTTTGGCGGCGGCAATCCTCGATAAAATCCGGTGAACCCGTTCGACGTTCGGCGTTCGACGTTCGACGTCTTTCGGACCGACGTTCGATGCCGGGTATGTTATCCTCTCCGCTTGGCTTTTGACACCCTGGCACGAACGGAGGTCGGCATGAGGATTGAAAAGTTCGAGGATTTGGATTGTTGGCAACAGGCCCGGGTATTGGTGAGATTAATCTACAGCGGGATGGGGCACTGCAAGGACTTTGGCTTCAAAGACCAAATACAGCGTGCTGCGGTCTCGGTGATGTCCAATATTGCTGAAGGGTTTGAAAGAGGCAGCAACCGCGACTTTATCAACTTCTTAACCATCTCCCGCGCATCTTTGTCAGAAGTGAAGAGTTTGAATTATGTGGCCCTCGACGTAGGGTACTTCGATCCGAAGAACTTTCAGCTGGTGGACAGTCATTGCTCCCGGCTGACCAACCTCCTGAACGGATTCATCCGTTTCTTAAGAACAAAGCAAAAACCTCCAATTGCATAGATTCAACGCCGAACGCCGAACGTCGAACGTCGAACGTCGAACGCCGAACGTCGAACGGTTTTTATGCCTCCAGCACCTCCCGCACCTTTTCGGCGAGGGCCTGCATCTGGAAGGGCTTGTGCAGGAAATGCTGGCCGGTTTCGATCCTGCCCCGCTCCGCCATGATCTCGGCGGTGTACCCCGAGATGAACAGGCATTTCAGCCCCGGCTGCTGCGCGGCAAGCCGCTCCGCCAGATCGCGCCCGTTCATCCCGGGCATGATGATGTCGGTGATCAAAAGGTCGACCTCCCCGATCTGCGCGGCGATCTCCAGGGCCTCCTGGGGGGAACCCGCCGCCACCACGTGGTACCCCAGGTTGGTGAGCATCGCCGTCCCGAGGTTCTTGATCGCTTCCTCGTCCTCGACGAACAGGATCGTTTCGTACCCCCCGACCAGCACCATCGGTTTCTCCGGCTGGGGCTGGACGGCGCCCTTCTCCGCCGGGAGGAAGATGCTGAAGGTGGTTCCCTCCCCCGGCTCGCTGTAAACCTTGATGTGCCCCCCGTTTTGCTTCAGGATGCCGTACACCGTGGCCAGCCCGAGGCCGGTGCCGTGCCCGAGCCCCTTGGTGGTGAAGAAGGGTTCGAAAATGTGCTCCAGCACCTCCGCCGACATGCCGCTACCGTTGTCGGTAACCGACAACAGGACGTAGTCGCCGGCGGGGATGGCCGTGAGGGCCCCGACCTCGGAGCGCATCATGGTGAAGTTTTCGGTGCGGATCTCCAGGCGGCCGACCCCGGCGATCGCGTCGCGGGCGTTGACGCAGAGGTTCGCGAGCATCTGGTCCACCTGGGTCGGATCGATCTTCACCCGCCACAGTTCCTGGGCCGGGTGCCAGTCGAGCTCGATGTCCTCCCCGATCAGGCGCCGGAGCATCTTGAGCGTCGCCGAGATGTTGTCGTTTAAGTCGATGACCCGGGGCTGAACCTCCTGCTTGCGCGCAAATGCCAAAAGCTGCCGGGTGATGGCCGCGGAGCGGTCGGCGGCGTCGAGGATTTCCTCCAGGGTCTTGCGCAGGTGAGGGGGGACATTGCGGTCCATCAGGGCGAGCTCGGCGCGTCCCATGATGATCCCCAGCATGTTGTTGAAGTCGTGCGCGACCCCGCCGGCCAGCCTTCCCACCGATTCCATCTTCTGGGCCTGGATCAGCTGCTGCTCCATGCGCCGGTGGTCGGTGATGTCGGTCAAGATGGAGAGCAGGCGCCGCTCGCCACCGATCGGGATGATCCGCCCCGCGTAGTTGATGGTCACCGCTTTCCCACCCTTGGTGTGGTAGGTCAGTTCCAGGTTCTGCACCTGCCCGTCCGCCCGGATCCCCTCGAAGATCTTGTTCCGCTCCTCAGCGGTGATGACCCCCAGTTCCACGAACCGCTTGCCGACCGCCTCCTCCTTGGTGAAGCCGAAGAGCTCCTCGAAGCGCCGGTTGATGTTGATGCATTTGCTGTCTTCGATGGAGCTGATCGCCATGGCGGTCGGGGCGTGTTCGAAGGCGCTGGCGAAACGCTCGTTGCTTTCCCTGAGCGATTCCTCCACCCGCAGCCGTTCGGCGACGTCCCAGGCGAAGTCGGCAAAGCGCGTCACCACGTCCAGGTCCTCGTCGGTGTAGTCGATGGGGCGGTTGCCGACGCCGAAAACGGCAACCACCCGGTCCGAGCGGAAAATGGGGACGGCCAGTTCCCGGACCACGGCCGGATGCCCGTCCGGGAGCCCCTTGCGGTCCGGAAGCGCGGCGTAATCGTTGTGGACCAGGGGGCGGCGGCCCCGGACACAGTCGGCCCAGACCCCGCTGGTGCACGGGTTGTGCAGCGCCCCCTCCCGGGTGCCGCAGAGGGTGCGGGTCCGGGTGGACCAGCCGGAGTGGGTGACCGCGTTTTGGTCCTCGGAGACAAAGTGGCAGAAGCTGATGCTGCTGTCGGTGAGGACTTCGAGCTGGTCCAGGGCGCGGGTCAGGACCTCGTCCAGGGGGTGGGAGAGGCCGAACCGGATCAGGTCGACCCGCGCCTTGAGGACCTTTTCCTCCCGCCGGTTTTTGGTGATGTCCTGCCAGATGCAGTGGTAGATCCCCTTGCCGCCCACCACGGAGTACTGGGCCTTCACCAGGACGTTTCTCGGTTCCCCCTGTTTGGTCCGCTGCAGGGTCTCGAACTCCTCGCTCCCCTGGCTTACCACCTTGCGGATCCGGTCGCGGGCGTCGGCGGCGGTCTCCAGGATGTCGATCTCCTCCACCTTGAGCCGGCGGAATTCCTCACGGGTATAGCCGAGCTGCCGGCAGGCCTGATCGTTGAAGTCGATCAGGGTGCCGCGCTCCACGTCGATGATCACGATCCCGTAGGAACTGAGTTGGAAGAGGGAGCGGTAGATGAGTTCGCTTTCGGCGAGCCGGTTTTGGAGCCTGAGCCGTTCGGTGATGTCGGTGTCGGCACCGCGGAAGCCGACCATCGTGCCGGCCTCGTCGAGGACCGCGAAAGCGTTGGTGGAGACCCAGACGGTCTCGCCGGACTTGGCGCGGACCGGGGTGACCAGGTCGACGAAGGAGCTTTTCCTGGCAAAGGCGGCCTCCGCCTCGGCCCGGTAGCGGTCCCCGGCTTCGCCGTGCAGCTCGTGGAAGCGCCTTTTCCCGACGAGTTCCTCGCTCAGGTAGCCCCATACCGACTCCGCGACCGGGCTCACGTGGGTGTAGAGCCCGGTGGTATCGGTTTCCCAGGTGATGGTGCGGCTTTGCCGGGCGAGCTGGCTGAAGCGCTCCGTGGTCTCTCGAAGCTCCTCGTCCATCCGGTGCCGCTGGCGCCATCCGGAAAGGACCCGGCCCAAAAGCGCGGTGATCACCGGGTAGATGACGATCACCGGCAGGGGGAGGTGATCCAGCGCCTTGGCCTGGAGTTCCCGCGGCAGCAGGAACATGCAGGCGATCATCGCCGCGTGCACCACGATCCCGAAGAGGTACAGGCCGGAGAGGGAGAGCTTGTCGAGACGCCCCGACGGAAGGCGCTTCCAGAGAATGCCGAGCATTCCCGCGCTGACGATGGTGGCGACCCCCATGGCCGCGCCGCCGCCCCCCAGGTGGAGCCGGTATGCAGTCGCCAGGGCCATGGCGATGATGGTGGAAAGGGTGGGGAAGAAGAAGCCGGAGAGGCCGAGGAGGATGGTGCGGGTGTCGAAGATGATGCCGGAGCTGAAGACGACCGGGCACTTCATGAGCAGTACCGCCATCGCCCCGAGAATGACCCCGGTCACCGCCTGGCGCGGCAGGGGGCGCGCCAGGCGCGCCCGTTCCGGCGAGAAGGTGTCGTAGAGGATCCCCAGGGTGAGCAGGAGGGCCGCGTTGTTGACCAAGCCGATGAAGATACTGTTGTTCATGGCGCCTATGCTGATGCTGCTCTGGATTAGATCGGAGAAATCTGCTCGGACGTCAGTATCAAATACGGGTGCGGCAAAATGCTCGCCGATACTAGCATTGTTTTGGTCCCTTATACAACTGCCCGTTGCCCGAAGAAGCGGGAATTTTTGCCAAAATCAATCCCCGGGTGGCGCGGCCCAAGCCTTCGTGCCGTATCTTCTTGTTCAGCTGCCGTCAACTGTTGTATAGTGAGCAGTCTTGTCGGGGCGCCGGTTGCGGCGCCGCCTCAGGAGAGCGTCACCTCGGTCGGAGGCAATGTGGAAAGAAGAGAAGTGGAATCCCTTTTCGAACGGGCGCCGGAAGTACGTGCCCTGGTGATCGGGGATCTGATGTTGGACGAGTACCTTTGGGGCAAGGCGGAGCGGATCTCCCCGGAGGCCCCGGTCCAGGTGGTGGACGTGATGCGGGAAGACCTGCGGCTCGGCGGGGCGGGAAACGTGGTGAACAACCTCGCCGCCCTGGGATGCGCAGTGTCGGTCTGCGGCGTCATCGGCGATGACGACAACGGTGCGCTGCTCAGGCGCGCCTTCGAAGGGAAAAACGTGGAGCTGGACGGGGTCTTCGTGGAGCCGGGGCGCCGGACCAGCAAGAAGACCCGGATCATCGCCGCCAACCAGCAGATCGTCCGGATCGACCGGGAGACCAAGTCGGCCGTCACCGAGCAGAGCGAGACGGCGATCCTCGATTACCTGGCCGTCGCGGCGCACCGCTTCGACGTCATCCTGGTTTCCGATTACCTCAAGGGGGTGCTCACCCCGAACGTCCTTGCCGCCGTATGCGAGGCGGGGCGGGTCCTGGGCAAACCGGTGGTGATCGATCCCAAGGGGAACGATTACCGCAAATACCGCGGGGCCACGCTGCTCACCCCGAACCGCAAGGAGGCCGAAATCGCCTCCGGCATCCCCATCACCGACGCCGAGAGCCTGGACCGTGCCGCCGCGGCGCTCTTAGGCGAGCTCGAACTGGGGGCGCTTTTGATCACCCGCAGCGAGGCGGGGATGTCGCTTTTCCCCCGCGAGGGTGGGGCGGTCCACATCCCGACCGTGGCGCGCGAGGTCTACGACGTCACCGGCGCCGGCGACACCGTCTTGTCGGTGCTCTCCCTGGGACTTGCCTGCGGCCTTCCGCTGGCCGACGCCGCCTGGATCTCCAATGTCGCCGCCGGCATCGCGGTCGGCAAACTGGGGACCTCCACGGTGTCGCCCGAAGAGATCGTGGCCGAGGTCGGCCACGGGCACAAGGACAGCGTCTCCAAGATCAAGAACCTCGACGTCCTCAGCCATCTGGTGGCCATGGAGCGGGAGCGGGGCAAAAAAGTGGTCTTCACCAACGGCTGCTTCGACCTTTTGCACGTGGGCCATGTGAAGTACCTGCAGAAGGCACGCAGCTTCGGCGACGTCCTGATCGTCGGGCTCAACTCGGACGCCTCGGTGAAAAGGCTCAAGGGAGAAAGCCGGCCGCTGATCGTTGAGGCGGAGCGGGCCCACATCCTGGCGGCCCTGGACTGCATCGACTACGTGGTCCTCTTCGAGGAGGACACCCCGCTGCGCCTGATCGAGGCGCTCAAGCCGGCGGTCCTGGTGAAGGGGGGCGACTACACCCTGGACGGCGTGGTCGGGCGCGAAGTGGTCGAGGCTTCGGGAGGAAGGGTCGAACTCGTGGAGTTCGTCGACGGCAGATCCACCTCCCGCATCATCGACCGGATCCGCGCGAGCGAAGGCAGGTAGAGATTCTCCTTGCCCCGCAGCGGCGGGGCGGGCTATTTTACGCGTATTTAAATTTTTCGGAGGATGCATGAAGAAAGCATTGATAACGGGCATCACCGGCCAGGACGGTTCGTACCTCGCCGAACTCTTGCTCGGCAAGGGATATCAGGTTCACGGGATGATCCGCCGCTCCTCGTCGTTCAATACCGGCCGCATCGACCATATCTACCGCGATCCCCACGAAAGCGACACGAACCTCCTGCTTCACTACGGCGACCTCAACGACGCGAGCTCGATCAACCATATCCTGCGCGAGATCCGCCCCGACGAGATCTACAACCTCGGTGCCCAAAGCCACGTCCGGGTCTCCTTCGACGTCCCCGAATACACCGCCGAGGTCGACGCCCTGGGCGCGGTGCGCATTCTGGAAGGGATCCGGGAGACCGGCATCAATACCCGCTTCTATCAGGCATCCTCTTCGGAGCTGTACGGCAAGGTGGTGGAAACCCCCCAGAAGGAGACCACTCCCTTCTATCCCCGCTCCCCCTACGCCTGCGCCAAGGCCTACGCCTACTACATCACCCAGAACTACCGCGAGAGCTACGGGATGTTCGCCTGCAACGGGATCCTCTTCAACCACGAGTCCCCGCGCCGCGGCGAGACCTTCGTGACCCGGAAGATCACCCGGGCCGCCGCCCGGATCAAGCTCGGGATGCAGAGGTGCCTGTACCTGGGAAACATCGAAGCCAAGCGTGACTGGGGTTTCGCCGGCGACTACGTCGAGGCGATGTGGCGCATGCTGCAGGCCTCGGAGGCGGGTGACTACGTGGTCGCCACCGGCGAGACCTACACGGTCCGCTCCTTTGCCGAGCTGGTCTTCGCGCGGCTCGACATGCCGCTGATCTGGCAGGGGGAAGGGGTGCACGAGAAGGGAATCGACTCCAAGACCGGCAAGATCGTCGTCGAGATCGACCCGAAGTACTTCCGCCCCGCCGAGGTCGATCTCCTTCTGGGGGACGCGACCAAGGCCAAGCGCGAGCTCGGCTGGGCGCCGCAGACCTCCTACCGCGAGCTGGTGGAGATGATGACCGACGCCGACCTGGAACTCGCGCAGCGGGAGCTTCGGGCCAATGGATAAGGGGGCGCGCATCTTCGTCGCCGGCCACCGCGGGCTGGTCGGTTCGGCCATCGTCCGGACCCTCCAGGCCGCCGGGTACCGCAACCTGATTACGCGGACCAGCGCCGAGCTCGACCTGCGCGAGCAGGGGGCGACCCGGGCCTTCTTCGAGAAGGAGCGCCCCGAGTATGTCTTCATCGCCGCGGCCAAGGTCGGGGGGATCGTCGCCAACAACAGCTACCCCGCTGAGTTCATCTACGACAACCTGATGATCCAGAACAACGTGATCCACGCGTCGTATCTGAGCGGGGTGCAAAAGCTCCTCCTTTTGGGGAGCACCTGCATCTACCCGAAGCTCGCGCCGCAGCCGATCCGCGAGGACGCGCTCCTGACCGGCCCGCTGGAGCCGACCAACGAGCCGTACGCCATCGCGAAGATCGCCGGGATCAAGATGTGCCAGTCCTACAACCGGCAGTACGGGACCCGGTACATCTGCGCCATGCCGACGAACCTCTACGGCCCCAACGACAACTTCGACCTCACCACCTCGCACGTGCTCCCTGCCTTCATCCGCAAGTTCCACGAGGCGAAGGCGTCGGGAGCTGAAAACGTGGTGATCTGGGGGAGCGGTACCCCGTACCGCGAGTTCGTCCACGTCGACGACGTCGCCGAGGCGTCCCTGTTCCTGATGGAAAACTACGAAGGATGGGAGCCGGTGAACATCGGCAGCGGGGAGGAGCTGACCATCCGGGCGCTGGCCGAGCAGGTGGCGGCGGTGGTCGGGTTTAAGGGGGGGCTCGTCTTCGATGCGAGCAAACCGGACGGGACCCCGCGCAAGCTCAGCGACGTGAGCCGGATTCACGAGTTGGGCTGGCGGCACCGGATCACCCTGGAAGAGGGGCTCAACTCCACCTACGCCTGGTACCTGGAAAACCAGGGGGGCGGGGTGAGAGGCTAGGGTCCGGGGGGCTGGTCCCTTCGGCGCCGGTCTCCCTTCGTGGACCGATTGGGCCGACCGGTCTGATCCGTCCGATCGGAGCTGAACCTCGGTCGAAACCGCGGCAAATTATTGAGAGGGCGCGCTTTTTGCGTCCTTTTTCAATCTCTGTGCCAAAACGGCTCGTTTGCCGGCAAAAACGCTTTACACCAATTTTCGATGATGGTATACTTCAGCACGCATTCATGGATAAAGCCAATAATATCAAGCGTCTACTCGCCTTCGTGGCGGTCGTTGCCGCCCTCGCCCTGATCGTCACGATTTTCGTGCGCAGCCGGGGGGGCAAAGCGCCGGCCCTGGTTCCCCGACTCCCGGTCAAGGTGGGAGTCTCCTTAAGCGGCATCCACTTCACCGAGACCCGGGAAGGGGTGAAGAAGTGGGACCTCTCCGCGGACCGTGCCGAATACAACCGGGAAACCAACAAGACTTCCCTGTTCAAGGTGCGGCTTCTCATCACCGACAAAAGTGCCGGGGATTTCAAGGTAACCGCCGAGCGCGCCGAATACGACCATGCCACCAAGAACGTCCGCCTCACCGGTCACGTGGAGGGGGACGGCAGCAAGGGGACGCATTTCGCCACCGAAAGCCTCACCTATCTCGCTGCGCCTTCCCGGCTGGAGACCGGGGACAAGGTGAACTTCAGCGACCGGGGGATGACGGTGGAAGGTGTAGGGATGAAGTTTTGGACGCAAACACGAAGATTGCAGCTGCTCAGCGCGGTTGCCGCGGAGTTCGGAGGGAGAAGATGATGCGATCGACCCTTTTCGGGGCGCTGCTCCTCCTTTTGCTGAGCTCTCTCGCCGGGGCGGCCTCCACCAGCAGCGAACCATTAAAAATTAAATCAAACGAGCTCCATGCCGATAATGAGAAGAAGACCGCGGTCTTTGAGGGGAAGGTGGTCGCCCGCCAGGGGGACATGACCCTGCTCGCCGACCGGGTGGTCATCAGCTACGGCGCCGACGGCCATGAACTGAGCCGGGTGGAGGCGTTCGGCAACGTCCGGATCCACCAGGGGACCCGGCAGGCATTCGGCTCCCACGCCACCTACGACAACAAGGCGCGCAAGATCATCCTCGACGGTTCTCCCAAGGTGCTCCAGGGTGAGGACGTCATCACCGGAAAGGTGATCACCTACTACGTCGACGAGCAAAAGAGCGAGGTGACCGGCGGACCCAACGAGCGGGTGGAAGCGGTAATCCACCCCGGAGGCAAGGATGCCGGCAAAAAACCGTAGCACCCTCTACACCGAGGGGCTCGCCAAGGGGTTCGACCGGCGCATGGTGGTGAAGGGGGTGGACCTCACGGTCTCCTCCGGCGAGGTGGTCGGGCTGCTCGGCCCCAACGGCGCCGGCAAGACCACCACCTTCTACATGGTGGTAGGATTGGCCCGTCCCGACGCCGGGCAGGTTTACCTGAACGGCGAGGCGATCACCGGGCTCCCCATGTACCAGCGGGCCCGCCGCGGCATCAGCTACCTGCCGCAGGAGCCGTCGGTCTTCCGCCGGCTCACGGTGCGGGACAACCTGCTGGCGGTCCTGGAGACCATGCCGATCTCGCCGGCGCGCCGTCGCGAGCGGGTCGAGGAGCTCCTGGGGGAATTCCGGATCGAGCACATCGCCGGGAGCCGCGGTTTCGCCCTCTCCGGGGGGGAACGGCGCCGGGTCGAGATCGCCCGGGCTCTGGCGACCGATCCCGCCTTCATCCTGCTCGACGAGCCGTTTGCCGGGATCGACCCGATCGCGGTGATCGACATCCAGAACATCATCACCTCCCTGAAGGGAAAGGGGCTCGGGGTGCTCATCTCCGACCACAACGTCCGCGAGACGCTCGGGGTGTGCGACAAGGCCTACATCATGAGTTCCGGTGAGGTGCTCGAATGCGGCGACCCGGTGCAGATCTCCCAGAGCAAGAAGGCGCGCGAGATCTACCTCGGGGAAAAATTCCGGCTCTGAACAGCCGCTGCGGGAGATTTTTCCGCAGATGCATTATAATTAAAAGCAGGGGAGGGGGCGGCGAAGCGGCGCGGGACGCGGCGTGAGCTTACCCAGCCGAGCCCGCCGACAGTTTTCATGAGTTTTACCGCTTCCGCGGCGCCGACGGCGTCGGGGCGGTAAACGCGACTTCCGGCAGTACGCAGAATCTTCTCCGGTTTTTAGAAGAGGTGTTATGGCTATCGAGATGCGCCAGCAGATGAAAATGAGCCAGCAGCTGGTGATGACCCCCCAGTTGCAGCAGGCCATCAAGCTTCTCCAGCTCTCGCGGCTGGAGCTGCAGGATGTGGTGCGTCAGGAGCTCGAGGAAAATCCCATCCTGGACGAGGTCCCTGAGCAGGAAGAGATCCGGGAGCCCGAGCAGATCGAGCTCTCCGAGAAGGAGGCGGAGCCGGAGTCGGCGGCAAGCGACTTCCAGGAGGTGCGGGCCGGCGAGGAAACCCGCGACACCGACTGGGACTCCTACATCGACGGCTACAACTACAGCGCCGGCGAACAGTACTACGACGACGAGGAGCGCCCCTCCTTCGAGAACCTTTTGACCAAGAAGTCGACCCTCGCCGACCACCTCCTCTGGCAGCTGAGCCTGGTCCGCTTCACGGAAGGGGAGATGGCCATCGGCGCCGAGATCATCGGCAACATCGACGAGGACGGCTACCTGCGCGCCACCGTGGAGGACATCGCCACCGCCTGCGTGCTGGTGGAGCCGTTTCGCCACCAGGTGCTCGGCGAGGCGGGTCTCACCGAGAAATCCGCGGCCGCCGAGATCACCGAGGCGTCGGACCGCTTCGCCGACCAGGTGCTCAAGCCCCAGGTCCTTCCGGTCCTGAAAAGGATCCAGGAGTTCGACCCGGTCGGCGTCGGGGCCCGCGACCTGCGCGAGTGTCTGCTCCTCCAGGTGGAGAGCCTGGGAATGGGGGGGACCATCGTCGAGGCGCTTTTGCGCGACCACCTCAAGGACCTGGAGAGCCGCAAGTACAAGCAGGCCGCCAAGGTGCTCGGGGTCGAGATCGCCGACATCCTCGCCGCCTCCAAGATCATCGCCGAACTGGACCCCAAGCCGGGGCGGATGTTCGGCCAGGAGGACGTTCAGTACATCTCCGCCGATATCTTCGTGCACAAGGTGGGCGACGACTACGTGGTCCTCTTGAACGACGATGGCATGCCCAACCTCAGGATCAACCCGCTCTACACCAACGAGGCGAAGGTGGGGCGCTCCCTGGACAAGCAGGCCGAGGAGTACATCGGCGACAAGATGCGCTCCGCGATGTGGCTCATCAAGAGCATCCAGCAGCGCCAGCGCACCATCTTCAAGGTGGCCAAGAGCCTGGTGAAGTTTCAGCGCGACTTTTTGGACCGCGGCATCGAGTACCTGCGCCCCCTGGTCCTGCGCGACATCGCCGAGGACATCGGGATGCACGAGTCGACCATCAGCCGCGTCACCACCAACAAGTACATGCAGACCCCGCAGGGGCTCTTCGAACTGAAGTACTTCTTCAACTCCGGCATCTCCACCGGGGAGGGGGACTTCATCGCTTCGGAGAGCGTGAAGAGCAAGATCAAGGAGCTCGTGGACGCCGAGGACCCCAAGCGCCCTTACAGCGACCAGCGCCTGGCCGAGCTTCTTTCCACCCACAACATCGTCATCGCCAGGCGGACGGTTACGAAGTATCGCGAGATGCTTCGGATTGGATCCTCCTCGGAGCGCAAGAAGCATTTCTAGTTTCCATCGGCCTTTCCCTGCCGCGACCGGGGGGAGGGACCGGGCATTACAATAAAGGGAGGTACCAGTATGCAGATAACGACGACTTTTAGACACATGGAGCCGAGCGAAGCCCTGAAGAGCTACGCCGAAGAGAAGCTGGAGAGGGTGAAGAAATACATCGACGAGCCCATTGTCGTCCAGGCCTTCCTTACCGTAGAAAAAATCCGCCACAAAGCGGAAGTGACCATCACCGCCAAGGGGATCACCATCAAGGCCGCCGAGGAGAGCAACGACATGTACGCCTCGCTCGACGCCGTCGGTGACAAGATCGAGCGTCAGCTCTCCCGCTACAAAGAGCGGATCAAGGCGCACAAGCCGGCCGCCGAGGGAAAGTCCCGCCAGGTGCAGAAGTCGATCGTTCAGGCTGAGGGGCTCGAGACTCCCGCCGCCGCCCCGGTCATCATCAAGACCAAGAGCTTTTCCATGAAGCCGATGTCGGTCGAGGAAGCCGTGATGCAGATGGAACTGCTGCACAAGGATTTTCTCGTCTACACCGAGTCGAGCACGGAAAACATCAACGTGGTCTACCGTCGTAAGGACGGCAACTACGGCCTGATCGCCCCGGAAAGGGTCTAGCGGGTCGAGGGATTGAAGGTCGGGGGCTTCGCTTTGAAGCCCCCGACGCCGCTTCCGGCCGGTCCGGAGGCGGGGGAGAGGTTTCCCATTTGAAGAACATGAGCCTGAGTATCAAGGACCTTCTGGAGGACAAGGCTTACGGCCTCGACCTGCGGCTCATCGGCGGCGAGGCCGGGCTGGTGAACCGGCTCTACAGCTCCCGCATTCAAAAACCCGGCCTGGCTCTGACCGGCTACACCGAGCATCTGCACCCGGACCGGGTCCAGGTCCTGGGGCACACCGAGATATCCTACCTGCGGCAGATCCCGGAAGAGATCGGCCGCAAGCACATCGAAACCCTCTGCTCCTTCCCGATCGCCTGCTTCATCGTCACCAAGGGGCTCGATCCCCCGCACTTTCTCAAAAGCGCCGCGGGGAGCGCGGGCATTCCGCTTTTGGTGACGCACCACCAGTCCTCCACCTTCATCTCGCTGATCACGAAGTTTCTCGAGGAGAGCCTGCTCCCCGCCACCCACATCCACGGCGTGCTCGTGGACGTGCTCGGGGTGGGGGTGCTCCTTTTGGGCAAAAGCGGCATCGGCAAGAGCGAGTGCGCCCTTGACCTGGTGATCCGCGGCCACCGCCTGGTGGCCGACGACATCGTGCACATCAAGAAGAAGATGCCGGCGGCGCTGGTGGGACAGGCCGGGGAGACGATCCAGTACCACATGGAGATCCGCGGGCTGGGGATCATCAACATCAAGGACCTCTACGGGGTCTCCTCGATCCGCGAAAAGAAGATCATCGACCTGGTCCTGGAGCTTTTGGAGTGGAACCCCGAGCAGGAGTACGACCGGCTCGGGATCGACGACGAGGTGAAGACCATCTTGGGTGTCGACCTGCCGCACCTGAAGGTCCCGGTCCGCCCCGGCCGCAACCTCACCTCCATCATCGAGGTCGCGGCGCGTAACTTCCTCCTGAAGGGTATGGGTTACCATTCGGCCAAGGAATTTCACGAAAAGCTCCTGGCGCGGATGGAGATCCGCGCCATCGGAAACGAGGTGGAATAGCGTGCGCATCGTCATCATCACCGGCCTTTCCGGTTCGGGCAAATCGACCGCGGTCCGCGCCCTCGAAGACGAGGGGTTCTTCTGCCTGGACAACCTTCCGGTCTCCCTGGTCACCACCTTCATCGAGCTCGTCGAGCACTCCCGCGAGGACGTGAAGGACGTCGCCCTGGTCATGGACATCCGCAGCCGCGATTTCATGAAGGGGTACGACCAGGTCTTCGCCGCCATCGAGAAGGCGGGGCACAACGTCAAGATCCTCTACTTCGACGCGACCGACGAGGTCCTGATCCGCCGCTTTTCCGAGACCCGCCGGCGCCATCCCGCGCTGGAGGGGGCCTCGGTCCCGGAGGGGATCCGCTTCGAGCGGGACCAGCTCGCCGGGCTGCGCCGCATCGCGACCGCCATCATCGACACCTCCGAGATGAACGTGCACCAGCTGCGCGAGCTGGTGATCTCCACCGTGAAGGGGAACGAGGGGGCGCTGGAGATGCAGGTGAACCTGCAGTCCTTCGGCTACCGCTACGGGATTCCGCTGGAGAGCGACCTGGTGATGGACGTCCGCTTCCTCCCCAACCCCTACTTCGTGCCGGAGCTCCGCCCGTTCACCGGGCTGAACGAAGGGGTGCGCGATTTCGTGCTGCGCCACGAGGAGACCCGGGTCTTCTTGGAGCGCTTCCGCGACATGCTGGAGTACCTCCTTCCCGGCTACCGGCGCGAGGGGAAATCGTACCTTTCCGTCTCCATCGGCTGCACCGGCGGCAAGCACCGCTCCGTTGCCATCGCCGACGAGCTGTACCGCTATTTCAAGGCTAAGAACGTCAACATCAAAATTACCCACAGGGACATCGAGAAGGGGCTGGGATGATAGGACTACTTTTGGTCGCCCACGCGAAGGTGGCGGACGAGCTTTTGGCGGCCGCGGAAATGATCGTCGGTCCGGTGCAACTGGCCGAGACGGTCGGGATCACCCCCGACACCTCGGCAACGGACGTCATGGACGCCATCAAGGGCGCGGTGGAGCGGGTCTCCGCCGACGGCGCGATCATCATGACCGACATGTTCGGCGGCACCCCGTCCAACATGAGTCTTTCCTTCCTGGAGGAGGGAAAGGTGGAGGTCTTAACCGGGGTCAACCTCCCCATGCTGATCCGTTTCACTCAGGAACGGGAGAAGTGCGGGGTGAGCGAGCTCGCCTACCGGCTCAAGGACAGCGGCCGGGAGGGGATCTCGGTGGCCGGAGACTACCTCAGGAAGTAAGCCACAGGAGGACGGGTCGCCGACCCGTGACACTACATGCTGGAGCAGGAATTCGTCATACCTAACAAACTCGGACTGCACGCCCGGGCCTCGGCGCTTCTGGTAAAGACCGCCAGCCGGTTCGCTTCCGAGATCAAGATCGAGCGGGAAGGGGTCGAGGTGAACGGCAAGAGCATCATGGGGATCATGATGCTCGCCGCCGCCAAGGGGAGCAGCATCATGGTGCGGGTGGCCGGGGCCGACGAGGCCGAGGCTTTCGCCGCGGTGGGGGATCTGATCCGCAATGGGTTCGGAGAGGAGTGAAATAAGGACGCTGCAGGGGGTCGGAGCCTCGGCCGGGATCGCCATCGGCCGGGTCCGCATCACGGACCGGCGCCGGGTGAACGTGACCGAGTACGAGCTTTCCCCCGAGGAGATCCCTGCCGAGGTCTCCCGCTTCGCCAAGGCGGTGGAGCGGGCCAAGGCGGAGCTCTCCTTTTTGCGCGACCAGCTCATGACCACCCGCGGCCCGGAGCATCTCTGCGTGATCGACGCGCACCTGATGCTTCTGGACGACACGATGCTGATCGGGGAGACCGCCGAGTCGATCCGCAGCCTCGGGATCAACGCGGAAGGCGCCCTCAAAAGGACCCTGGAAAAGATCAAGACGTTCTTCGACGGGATCGAAGACGAGTACCTGCGCGAACGCGCCGGCGACGTCGAAACCGTCGTGGAGCGGGTTTTGCGCAACATGGTGGGGGAGAAGCAGGAGTCGCTCGCCCAGATCGAGGGTAAGGTGATCGTGGTCGCCCACGAGCTCTCCCCGGCCGACATCCTGCAGATCGACAAGAGCAAGGTGATCGGGTTCATCACCGACCTGGGGGGGAAAACCTCGCACTCGGCGATCCTCGCCCGCGCCCTCGAGGTGCCGGCGGTGGTCGGGATGGAGCGGGTCACCCGGGAGGTCGCCAACGGCGACATGGTGATCATCGACGGGGCCTCCGGGGTGGTGATCGTGAACCCGGGGCCGGAGGAGTTCCGCGATTACCTGCAGCGCAAGCAGCGCTTCGAGTATCTGGAACGGGAGCTGTTCAAGCTGCGCGACCTCCCTGCCGAGACCCCGGACGGCCACCGGATCCTCCTCAAGGGGAACGCCGAATTTCTCGAGGAGATCGACTCCATCCGCCGCCACGGTGGGGATGGGATCGGCCTGTACCGCACCGAGATGCTTTTCTTCAACCGGACCGTGCTCCCCGACGAAGAGGAGCAGTTCCGCCTCTATGCCGCCGCGGTCCGCGCCATGTCCCCCCAGCCGGTCACCATCCGCACCCTGGATGTCGGCGGCGACAAGTTCCTTCCCGATTTGGACCTGGACGACGAGATGAACCCCGCCCTGGGGATGCGCGCGATCCGCCTGTCGCTGCGCCACCCGGAGGCGTTCAAGGCCCAGCTCCGCGCCATCCTGCGGGCGAGCGCCCTGGGGAAGGTGCGGGTCTTCTTTCCCATGGTTTCCGGCGTCGCCGAGGTCCGCGCCGCCAAGGCCCTTTTGGAGGAGGCCAAGCTCGAGTTGGGCGGAAAGCACCCCTTCGACGAGAACCTGGAGGTGGGGATCATGATCGAGATTCCCTCCGCGGTGGTGATCGCCGATCTTTTGGCCGCCGAGGTCGATTTCTTCAGCGTCGGGACCAACGATCTCATCCAGTACTCGCTGGCGATTGACCGGACCAACGAGCACCTGGTCTCGCTCTACGAGCCGCTGCACCCGGCGGTCTTGCGGTCGCTCAAGATGGTGGTGAACGCCGCCCACGCGGCGGGGATCCAGGCCTGCATCTGCGGGGAGATGGCGGGGGAGCCGATGTACCTACCGATCCTCCTGGGGCTCGGCTTCGACGAGCTTTCCATGAACGCGATCTCGATCCCGCGGGTGAAGAAGATCCTGCGCCGCTGCACCAAGGCGGAGGCCACCCAGGTGGCCGCCAAGGCGCTGACCTTCGCCACCGCGGCCGAGGTGGAGTCGTACCTGAAGTCGGAGATTTCGGCGCGCTTTTCGGAGAGTTTCGACTAGAGCGCGGGGAGGGCGGTTTCCAGAAGCCGCGCGAGGTTTTCCGCGGCACGGCGCGAGTTACCCGCCAGGCGGATCAGCTGCGGGATGATCCGGGGCCTTTGGGCGACCGTGGCGAGGACCCGGGAGATCTTGATGTTGAACTCGGCGTCGGTGAACTCGTCCAGCGAGAAGCCGAGCTCCTCGTCCCCGGCATCGCTGATCCCCCGCAGCGCAATTACCGGCACCCCGGCCTCGGCCGCGACCTCAAGGATCGCGGCCGTTTCCATTTCCAAGACCGGATGCGGCTCGGCTGGCGGGAGCAGCGCCGAGACGCGCTCCTTGCTGGTGATCGCCGCGGCGGTGACGAAGGTGCCGCGGGCCATCGGCTGGCCCGCCGCCGCGGCATGGCCGGCCAGGCGGTCGGAGATTTCCCGGTCGGGTGCGGCGGCTTGCCGGAAGGCGTTCCCCTCCAGCCACACGACCCGCTGGGCCAGCACCAGGTCGCCTACGCTGATCCCCGGGCGTACCCCGCCTCCCAATCCGTAGTTCACCACCAGCCGGGGCGTCGCCTCCTGCAGCAGGACCCGCGCGGCCGCCGCGGCGCGGGCCGGTCCCATGCCCGACTCGACGAGGACGATCCGGGTCTCCCCCAGCGAAAAACGGTAGAGTTTGCACCCGCCGCAGCTTTCCTTGCGGTAGGTTCCGACCCTTTTCAAAAACGGTGCGATCTCCTCCGGCATCGCGGCGATCACGCCGATGGTTTGGTTCTTCATGTCGGTTCCTTTGCTGGTAATCATCGGACCGATCGGACCGATCCGTCGGATCTGATCGGTCCGATCCGAGTGCCGCACTGTACCAGATACCGCCTGTGCCGGGCAACGGCTAAGCGCCATCCCGCGGTTTCTCTTGACAAAATTCCGGCTCGACATTATTGTCGGGGTTTGCTTTTTTTCCAACCCTTTGCCTAAGAGGAATGCTATGAAACCGCTCTTTCTCAACCCCCCCACCTTCGAGGATTTTGACGGCGGGGCGGGGGCACGCTACCAGGCCTCGCGCGAGGTAACCTCCTTCTGGTTCCCGACCTGGCTCACCTATCCCGCCGGGATGATCGAAGGCTCCCGCGTGGTGGATGCCCCGGTGCAGCGGCTCGACCTGGACGGCTGCCTGAAGATAGCGCTCGATTTCGACCTGGTGGTCATGTACACCTCGACTCCGACCCTGGCCATCGACGTCGAAACCGCCCGCCGGATCAAAGCCCAGAAACCTGCCACGATCACCGTGTTGACCGGTCCCCACGTCACCGTACTTCCCGAGGAAAGCCTCCGTTTCGCCAAAGGCGCGGTCGACATCGTCTGCCGCGGCGAATTCGACTACGCGGTCAAAGAGATCTGCGAAGGGCGCTCCTGGGAGGAGGTCGACGGGATCGCCTTTTTGAAGGACGGCGTCTTCCACCAGACCAAGGACCGTCCGCCGCTGACCGACCTGGACAGCCTCCCGTTCTCCAGCCAGATCTACGCCCGGGACCTCCCCATCGAGGAGTACATCATCCCGCACATCAAGCATCCGTACGTCTCGATCTACACGAGCCGCGGCTGCCCGGCGCGCTGCACCTTCTGCCTCTGGCCCCAGACCTACTCGGGCCGGATCATGCGGACCCGCAGCCCGGAAAACGTCTATGAAGAGGTGAAGTGGATCAAGGAGAACCTCCCGCAGGTGAAGGAGATTTCCTTCGACGACGACACCTTCTCCGCCGACAAGAAGCACGCCGTTGCCGTCTCCCGGCTGATCAAGCCGCTCAACGTCTCCTGGGTCATCAACGCACGGGCCAACTGCGACTACGAGACCCTCAAGGAGATGCGCGAGGCTGGCCTGCATCATGTGATCGTCGGCTTCGAGTCCGGTGACGAACAGATCCTCAAGAACATCAAGAAGGGGGTCACCAAGGCGCAGGCGATCGAGTTCGTCAAGAACTGCAAAAAGCTCGGGATCACCATCCACGGCGCCTTTATCATGGGGCTTCCCGGCGAGACCCACGAGACGATCCAGAAGACCATCAAGTACGCGATCGACCTCGACCTCGAGTCCATCCAGGTCTCGCTCGCCTCGCCGTATCCGGGTACCGACTTTTACGCCCTGGCCAAGCAGGAAGGGTGGATCGCGTCCGACACCTTCCTGGACGCGGACGGCCACCAGCAGTGCGTGATCAACTATCCGGGGCTCTCCAACAAGGAGATCTTCGCCGCCGTCGAGCTCTTCTACAAGAAGTTCTACTTCCGTCCCAAGTACATCGCCCGGAGCATCTGGAAGATGATCGTCGACTCCAAGGAACGCAAGAAGCTGCTCAAGGAAGGCAAGCAGTACCTGGAGTACATGCAGAAGAGAAAGCAGGGACAGTAGTTAATGAGCAATGAGCAATGAACAATGAGCAGTGACGTCGCAGACTCTGGCGTTACTGCTCATTGCCACGTTGCTCTTTGCTGTTTTGCTACCTGAGGTTTTACATGAAGCAGCTGATCATCAACGCCGACGACTTCGGGCTCTCCTCCGGTGCCAACCGCGGGATCATCAGGGCCTGGCAGGAGGGTATCCTCACCAGCGCCTCGCTGATGCCGGGGGGAGAGGCGTTCGATGAGGCGGTGGCGCTGGCCAAGGAAAACCCGGGACTCCAGGTGGGGCTGCATCTTACCCTGGTCCAGGGGCGCGGCGTCCTGCCGCGGGAAGGGATTCCGCACCTGGTGGACGAGTCGGGCAATTTCGACAACGACCCGGTCCACTGCGGGATGCGTTATTTCTTCCTGAAGCCTTTACGCAAAAGGCTCGCCCGCGAGATCGAGGCGCAGATCGTGAAGGTCCGGGAAACCGGTCTTCCCATCAGCCACGTCGACGGCCACCTCAACATCCACATGCACCCGGTGGTCTTCGACATCCTCTCCCGGCTCATGCCGCGCTACGGCATCTCGAGCTTTCGCCTCTCCTGCGAGGACCTGAAGGCGAACCTCTCGGTGGACCGCCAGCGGGTCGTCGGGAAGGTTGCGGAATCGTTCATCTTCGGGCGGCTCGCCGACGCCTGCCGCGGGCGGCTCGACACGCTCGGCATCACCTACAGCGACGAGGTGAAGGGACTCTACAACTCGGGGCGGATGACCGAGGATTACCTGTTGGCGACGCTGGACACGGTGCGCGACGGCATGACGGAGATCTATTTTCACCCCGGCTGCCGCCCCTGCGCGACGCTGGACCGCTGGATGCCGGAGTACCGGCACGACGATGAGCTCGCGGCCCTGACCAGCCCGAAGGTCCGCGAAAAAATGGCCCGGCTCGGTATCCGGTTGAGAAACTACCGCGGAGAGGAAAAGAAATATGCTTAAGACGGTGGTGGTGATGCTGATCGCGGTGACGGCGGGGACCTTCGGGGACGTGCTCCTGGCGCGGGGGATGAAGGAACTGGGGGATCTTTCGACGATGAACCTGAAAGGGATTCTCTCGGTGGCGCTGCAGGCGCTCTCTTCCCCGAAGCTGATCTTCGGCACCTGCCTGCTGGCGGTCTTCTTCTTCCTGTGGCTGGCGGTCCTTTCCTGGGAGGACCTCTCGGTGGCGCTGCCGATGCAGGCCATCAACTACATCCTGGTCGCCTTTTTGGCCCAGTACGTCCTCGGCGAGGCGGTGAGCCCGCTGCGCTGGGCCGGGACGGTACTGGTGGCAATCGGCGTCGGCCTGATCACCAAAAGCGGGGGAGGGGCCTAGCCGTACTCCCCCTCGTCGAGCCAGAGCTCCTGCGACGGCAGGGCCAGCTCCTGGACCTCGATGCTCTTGAGCCAGCAGTTGCGGTCACGCAGCGCGAGCCTTTCGCTGGACCCCCGCTCCACTTTGCGCACGTAGACGGTGAAGTCGCCGTTTGAGAAATGGATCACCCGCCCTTTCTCCCCCCCCAATTCCTTGGCCACGATCGGAATCCGCTCCTCGGCCAGAAACTCCTCGATGAACCGGCAGTTGACCTCACCCACGCAGAAGAAGTTGCCGATGTTTCCGGTCTGCTTCAGGATGGTTGCCCCGCCGAAGACCTTGGCCATCAGCCGCTTGCGGCGCGCCCCCAAGTGGAGCATCTCGTTGATCAGAAGCTCCATCGCGTGCACGCCGTAGCGTCCCGCTTCCGAGGCGATGGTGGGGAGGTTGCGCGCGTAGCGCCGGTTACTGAGAAGGAAATGGTTCATCCCGACGATCTTCTCGACCGGGTCGTAGAGGCAGGCGGAGACGCAGGAGCCGAGCAGGGTGGAGATCGTCACCGGGCGCGGGGAGGCGTAGAACTCGCCCGGTTCCAGGGTAACGTGCTGAAATCTCCCTTTTGTTTCAATTCTCATGATTCGGTTCCGGTGGCCGGGTGCGGCAGCATTCAAGCATAGTGCCCGAGGCGAGGCCGGCGGACAAGCTTTTTTTTGGTCTTGTCATTGGTGCGGGAAAAGGGGTAATCTGTCGCCATGAAAAAAATCATACTTTCCGCCATATTACTGCTCTTGTTTGCGATCCCCGGATACGCGGTCAGCCTTCCGGAGCGCCTGGTCTACGACGTGAGCTGGACCGGGATTTCCGCCGGCAGGACCGTTCAGGAGGCGAAGGTCGTGGGGGACGAGATCCGCATCGTTTCCACCACGAAATCCCTGCCGTGGCTCAAGGTGTTCTTTCCGGTCGACGACCGGATCGAGTCGTACGTGATGCGCTCCGGGGCCGGAGGGAAGATGGGACTGCCGCGGATCTACCGCGAGCGGATGAACGAGGGGAGAACCCATACCGACAAGCAGGTCTTCTTCGATCACCGGAAGCAGACCGCGCTCACCAAAGACTACCGGGGGAAATCCGAGAAAGAGGACCCGATCGGCAACAACACCTACGACACTCTTTCCGCCATCTATTTCATGCGAGGGATCGAGATGATACCGGGGAAATCCGTTTTCATCGAGATCTTCGATTGCAAGCGGCTTTGGAGGACCGAGGTGCAGGTGCTGCGGCGCGAGGAGATCACGACTCCTCTGGGCACCTTCAAGACGGTGGTGGTGAAGCCGCTGCTCAAGTCTCCGGGGATTTTCGCCCGGACCGGTGACATCCATATCTGGGTGACCGACGACGTTCTGAGACTTCCGGTCAAGATGACCAGCAAGGTGAAGATCGGAAGCATTACCGCCACCCTGATCGGCGGCACGTACTGGCAGAACGAACAGTCGGCACTGAAACAGTGAAGCTCTGAGACAATTAAACAATACTAGTCGTTGGGGAAGAAACAACGAGCCAGGGGAAAATAGTCTTTTGTTTCACTGCTGCTGTCTTTGCGTTATCCCCTCGTAAAGCGAGTAATCACCTCTTCCGCTTCCGGACGCCCGGCTATGAGTTCGGCCCGCGGCGGGATGCGGAAATCGTCGAAGTCAAAGCCCGGTGCCACCAGGCAGCTCACCAGCGTGTATTCCCCCAGCGAACGAGCCCCTTGCAGTACCTCGGGGGGCACTACCGTCAGCGGCTCACCATCCTCCCCCGGGGCGGAAAGCGTGCGCCGCTCCAGTTCCGGCCCCAGGAGCACCAGCTCCAGCGGGGCCCCCGCCAAATGGACCCAGACCTCCTCGCTCCGCACCGTATGCAAAGCGGAGAAATCCCCCTCTTCCAAGAGAAAGTAGATCGCCGTAAGCGCCACCCGCTCGCCGGGGTATCCAGCCGGAGTCGCGAGACTGTGTTCGGAGCGGTGTACCTCCCGGTAGTACCCCCCCTCGGGATGCGGCAGCAATCGGTAGCGCTCGATCAGCGCTTGGGCGGTCAGTATCGTTTCCACGTCACTTGCTCCGTTTTTTCTGGCAGTACCAGGCGATTGAACAGCAGGGGCGCAGCATGCTGCGCCCGTTAACCCGACTTCTCTTCCAATGTTACCGGCAACCGCGGTGCCGGTTCCAGGCGCGCTAGAACTCCGCGTGCCGCGGCGTCCTGGGGAAGGGGATGACGTCCCGGATGTTCTCCATCCCGGTAAGGTACATGATCGCCCGCTCGAACCCCAGGCCGAAACCGGCGTGCGGAGTGGAGCCCCATCTGCGGGTGTCGAGATACCACCAGAGCGAGGCAGGATCAATCCCGCTCTGCTCCATCTTCGCGGTCAAAACGTCGAGGCGTTCCTCGCGCTGGCTGCCGCCGATGATCTCGCCCACCTTCGGGACCAGAAGGTCCATGGCCGCGACCGTCTTGCCATCGTCGTTTTGCCGCATGTAGAAGGCCTTGATCTCTTTGGGGTAATTGAGGATGAAGACGGGGCCCCCGACCACCTGTTCGGTCAGGTAGCGCTCGTGCTCGGACTGCAGGTCGAGCCCCCATTCCACCGGGAACTGGAAGGTCACCGGCGCCTTCTTGAGCCGCTCGATCGCCTCGGTGTACTCCATCCGGGCGAACTCCGCGTTGGCCACCGCTTCGATCCGCGCGATGAGCTCCTGGTCGATCTGGGTGTTGAAGAAGTTCATGTCCTCGGCGCAGTCGTCGAGCACGAAGCGGCAGAGCCGTTTCATGAAGGCTTCGGCAAGGTCGGCGTCGGCGGCGAGATCGGCAAAGGCCATCTCCGGTTCGATCATCCAGAACTCGGCGGCGTGGCGCGCGGTATTCGAGTTCTCGGCCCGGAAGGTGGGGCCGAAGGTGTAGATGTCGGAAAACGCCTGGGCGAAAAGTTCCCCCTCCAACTGTCCGCTCACGGTGAGCCCGGTGGCGCTGCCGAAGAAGTCCTCGGCGTAGTCGACGCATCCGTTCACCAGCGGTGGCCGGACCGGATCCAGCGTGGTTACCCGGAAAAGTTCCCCCGCACCCTCGCAGTCGTTGGCGGTGATGATCGGGGTGTGCACGTAGACGAATCCGCGCTCGGCAAAGAACCGGTGCACCTCCTGGGCGAGCGCCGAGCGGAGCCGGAAAACGGCGCCGAAGGTGTTGCTGCGCAAACGCAGGTGAGCGATGGTGCGCAGGTACTCGAAGCTGTGCCGCTTCTTCTGCATCGGGTAGCTTTCGTCGGCCGCGCCGACGATCTCGAATCCCCCTGCTTTGATTTCCAGCGCCTGCCCCGCCCCCGGCGACTCCTGGAGCACCCCGCTGATCGCCAGCGCGCTCCCGGTGCCGACCCTGGAAAACTCCTCGTAGTCCGGCAGGTCCGGCTCCGCAACGACCTGAATCCCGGAGAGGTTCGAGCCGTCGTTGAGCACAATGAAGGTGACCCCTTTACTGGATCTGACGCTTCGGACCCAACCTTTGAGGAGAAGTTCCTGTCCCGGCTTTCCCTGTGCCAGAGCCTCTTTTATCTTCACTCGTCCTGTCATGTGAGCACCCCGTTTTTGAGATCTCCCTATGTTAACACATAGTAAGAGGAGCTCAAAAGCATAGTTGACAGTGCCAATGCCTGCGTATACCTTTGCAGTTTATTAAAGGAGGTCCCGGTACTATGATGAAGTTGTGCATGGCCCTGTTGCTACTGCTGCTGTCGGTCAGCCCCGGTTTCGGTGGGAACTCCGAGATCAATTTCGGCGGGGTGGGGATTGACGGCACTCCGCGTGCCGACGGCACCATCGTGGTGAAACAGCTGGTCCTGGGTGGACCGGCGCAGCTCGCGGGGGTGCGGGTGGGGGACATCATCACCCACATCGACGGTAAACCGACCCTCGGCAGTGACTTCAATCAGATGGTGCAACGCCGCCTGCGCGGCCGGGCCGGGACGAAGGTCATGCTGAAAATCACCCGGGCCGGGGTGGCGAAGCCGATCACCCTCACCCTTACCCGCCGCCAACTTGCGTTGCCCGCCGGGCGGACCAAGGCCCGGACCAAGGAGGAATAGATGTCCTATCTTGCCACGTTTCTCGTCGCCCTTTTCCTGGCCCTGCCGGTGGCACCGGCTCTTGCCGACCAGCTCCCGCAGAGCCCGCTGAACGCTGCCCCCGAGGCGGCCATCGTCTATCCCAAGATCACTCTCTTCTCGACCTCCTGGTGCCCGCACTGCAAGCACGCCAAGGAGTACTTCACCAAAAAGAACATCCCGTTCATCAACCGGGATGTCGAGGTGGATACCGAGGCGATGCAGCTTCTGACCGGGAAGTACCAAAGCCAGGCGGTTCCGGTGATCGTAATCGGGGACGACGAGGTGATCTTGAGGGGGTTCAACGAGAAGAAATTCGAGGATGCCCTGGATAAGGTGAAGAAGAAGTAGGCGCCACCGGCTCGCACCGGGCGGCAGTCCCGGGTAGAGCGGCAGGACCGCCCTCTCCGGGGGAGGCTCCCCTAGTTCTGCGGGGGCCACCCCGTGGCGATGATGATGTCCAAAAGGGTATCGGCGATGCGTGGGGAGAGGTTCTTGCCCCGGTGGTCCTGCATGGTGATGATCAGTTCCTCGCGGGTGAGCCCGCGGCGGTAGGGGCGGTCCGTGGAAAGGGCGTCGCAGATGTCGGCGGCCGAGACGATCTGCGCCTCCAGCGAGATCTGGTCCCCCTCCAGGCCGTTGGGGTATCCCTTGCCATCATAGCGCTCATGGTGGCTGAGCACGATGTCCTGCACGATCCGGGAAAGGTTGGCCTTGCGCACCACGTCGCACCCCCACTCCGGGTGCTTCTTCACGATGGCGAACTCTTCCTCGGTGAGACGCCGCTCCGCGTTGAGGATCGCTTCGGGGACCCCGATCTTCCCGCAGTCGTGCAGCCAACTCCCGTACCGGATCTCCTGTTTTACCTCGTCGGCGATCCCCAGGCGGTCGGCAATCAGCAGGGCCAGGGTCGCCACCCGGTCACAGTGCCCCCGGGTGCAGGCGTCCTTGAGCTCGATGGTCTGCGCCAGCGAGTGCAGGATGAACTCGTCCTCCCGCTTGATCGACTGCAGGATGCGATAACGGCGAATCCCGTCTTTCACCGCCCGCAGCATCTCGGTATCCTTCCACGGCTTGAGCACGAAACGGAAGACCTCGCCGCTGTTGATCGCGGCCAGGGTGGTGTCGAGATCGGCGCGCCCGGTCATCATGATCTTCACGGTGTGCGGGGAGCGTTCCTTGAGCAGGGTAAGAAGCTCGATTCCCGACATTCCGGGCATCTGGTTGTCGGAGACGACCACCGCGACGTCATGCTCGTCGATCAGCTTGAGCGCCTCCTTCGCCGAAGAGGCGGTCATGATCTCTAGTCCGCGGTTTTCGAAGAGGCTTCTGGTGTAGCTGAGGATGCTTTTTTGGTCATCCACAAAAAGCACCGCTTCCTTGACCCTGCCCTGATCGTGCATCAGCCATCCTCCCACGAATTTCTCTTGCTGACTTATCGGCAGCTTTCTCTTTCTGCTTAGGAAAAATTTCCGCGGAATCGCCATATGTCACCGGGGCGTGAAGGGAAGTCCCCGGGGGATCCTTTCTTGACAAGGAAGTGATCAGCGGTACCATGCAACGGTGTGCCGGGGCGGCAGCCCGCCGAATGACGGAACTGCTGGAAAGGACAGGGGAAAGGGACATGGTCCCCTCCCGGTGGTACAAGGGGCTATTCCGCCCCCGGCGGAACGCTCCTATTTTTTTGCGCCGGATTTTCCGGAGAAAGGGGGGGCCATGTTACTGGAGAAGGTATGGTACACCATGGAAGAGGCGGCCAACAAATTCGGTGTGGAGCAGGAACGGCTGAAGACCTGGGTCGATGAAGGGGTGGTCCGTACCGAGCGGGAAGGCGAAGTGCTGCGTCTGAATGGCGACGACCTGGAACTCAAGCTTCAGGAGTTGACCGGGATCTGATGAGACTTGGCGTTCTCAAGAGCTTTAAGCAGGCGGAGGGAGGGTCGGGGATCTTCCGCAACGAAGATTTCCGGCCTTCTTTGCTGATTGAAGCTCAAGTTTTTGCAGCTGATGACGATGCTATAAAGGTAGTGGCAACAATTGATTCAGATATCAAGGAGGGTTTTCCTTTGGCAAGCATAACGTTTGAAGAGATCATGTTCACCATCATGTCCGCAACTCAGGACACCTTCAAGAGCTACATGGACATGGATATCTTCGCTGGGAAGGTGGAGAAGAAGATCAACCCGGTGGCAAGCGATATCGTCGGGATCATTGGGGTGGCCGGCGACCGCGTCGGGTACATTCTGTTCTCCACGGAGCGCAAATCGGCGGAAGAGATCGCCAAGTCCATGCTGATGCTGGACGAGCCGGACGACGAGTCCATCAACGATGCCATGGGCGAGGTTACCAATAACATCGCCGGGGTGTTCAAGAGCAAATACCATGAGCAGTACGGCAGCGTGGCTCTCGGGCTCCCGCTGGTCGTCTCCGGGCGGATCCGTCCGCTGCCGGAGCCTCCCGAAGAGAAAGCGGAAGCGAGCAGCATGAGCGTGCAGTGCAAAGGGGTCACCATCCCCTTTACCACCATGGACGGCAAGGTCAGCTTCCGGGTCATGGTCTACATGTAGTGTCCCGCTGTCTCAGGTAACAAAAGCCCCCGGCCGCTTCGGCATCCGGGGGCTTTTTCTTTGCTGTTGGGTACACTCGGGTTTCGGAACGGCCCGCTCTGGTAATAAAGCTTCTAAAAGGATGGCAAAACGGGTAAAACGAGAATATCTGCAGATTTTTTTCCCTTTGGGAAAAGAGGGAAAAATCTCCTGCTGCCGTTTTGAGGAAGAGTGCGCGGTGCCGAAGCACCGATATACGAGCTGATGCCTAAGGGGTCAGAGATTTGGAGTGGGTATGATCGGAAAGTGCAAAACCGGAGTTCTGTCAGTGCTGGCATTGTCTATGACGCTCATTTTCGCAACCTCTGCGGTAACCGCCGCGGAGAACCAGGAACAAAAAGAGAAGGAGCAGAAGGAGCATAAGGAGCACCCGAAAAAAGAAGATGGTGGCGCCGAGAAAAGAAAACCAAAAGAGCGCGCGCCGGAACCTAAAGACGTGCGACCTTTCCCCGGCCGCAGTCGTGAAAACCTGAAGGATCAGGGAGAGGTGCGGCCTGCCCCCGGGCGGGGCGGTGAAACCGGCGCGCCGGCGGAACAGGTACGTCCGACCCGGAGAGGTTGGGGAACCGGCCGTCCGTATGGGAATCAGGCTCCTGAGACGGGAGGCTCCGCCGCCCCGAAAGCGAAGGACGACCGGGGCACTCCGGCGGGTCCGCCGACGAACCAGAAAACATGGAATAAGTCGAGGCCGGAGCCCGATCAGAAGCGGACTCCTCCGGCATCGGCCCCGGCTGCTTCGGGCAAGGAGCCGCTGCGCAGCCGGCCGGTCTTCACCCTGCCGTCGGACGTCAAACGCGCTCCGGGCGGCACCGCGGTGCTGCCGAAGGGGCACGCCGACAACGTGCTGCGCCAGGTCAATTCCGCGCGTTCCAACCTGCGCGGCGTCAACGCACGGCCGGTGCCTGCGGGGCGCGTCTCAACCCGCCGCGATGGCGGACTGGTCGTCGAAGCGTCGAAGGGGAGGAAATTCCAGCTCCGTCCGGACGGTACCATTGCCTCCTTCTCGGCCCGGGGGCGCAGCGCCGAGTTCCGCCCCAACGGGAGGATTCGGCACCTCGAGACGGGAAACCTGCGCATCAACCGGGGAGCGCACGACGAGCGGAGGATCGTGACGGTGCGCCCGGACCGCGCGGTGCTCGTTTCCACCGGTCCGCACCGCGGTTATCTCGAGCGGCGGGTGGCCTACCACAACGTCACGCTGGTCCGCCGTACCTACGTCGTCAACCAAACCACCTACACCCAGGTCTATACTCCCCGTTACTACAACGGGGTGGAAATCCAGGTCTTCCTGCCGCGCGCCTACTATCCGCCGGCTTACTACGGCTGGGCGGTCGACCCTTGGGGAAGGCCGGTCCGCTATTCCTGGGGCTGGGTTCGTGATCCCTGGTATGGCTACTACGGCGGCTACTATCGCCCGGCCACCGTGTATCCCTCTGCCTCGGCCTGGCTCACCGACTATATCCTCGCCGAGACCCTGCGCAGCGCCTATTACGATCAAGGCGGGCAACCTCCGGTCGATCCGGACTTTTACGGCAATGACGAGGATTACCCGATCACCCCGGCGGTGAAGGGGATGCTGGTTCGCGAGGTCGCGCGGCAGCTGGCCGAAGAGAGAGAGGCGGCACGGTACGGCGGCTACGGCGCCTCGGGCCTTCCCTGGGCTCTTCGTGATCCGGACCGGATCTTCGTGGTGTCGACGCCTTTGGACGTCAACAACGATTACGGCGAGACCTGCAGCTTGTCCGCAGGAGACGTGCTGAAGGTATCGGCACCGATCGACGGAAGCGGAACCGCCGAATTGCGCGTGATGAGCCGCCGGATCGGCGACTGTGCCGTCCATTCCACCGTCACCATCGGTCTGAACGACCTGCAGGAAATGAACAACGCGATGCGGGTGCGGATGTACGCCGGACTGGACCAGTTGCACCGGCCGCAGGATGACTATGCGTCCTTGCCTCCCGCGCCGGTCGATGCCATGTCGGCGCCGCAGCCAAGCGAGGCGGCTTCTCTGCCTCCCTCCAACGAAAACGTCCTGGCGATGCTCAGAACCCAGGAAACCGAGGCGGACCAGGCCGAACGGCAACTGATGGATTCCGCCTTTGCCGAGGACTCGGCCGCACCTCCGCCGCCGGCCGCTGAAGAGGATGGTCCCGCCGATGACAGTTACCGTTAGAAAGAGGGCAGGGCTCGTGATGCAGGACAGGGAGGTACCAAAAAAAGCACCACTGGTGGCCAACAGCCGGCGCTACAGCAAGTACCGCTGCCTTCTCCTGGTTCTCATCGCGCTGGTGATGGGGATCGCACAGGCTGCCTGCGCCGACCCCGTCACCGTTGTCCGGGAATACACCTACCGCGCCGGTGACGCCGACAGCAAGCTGACCTGCCGGACGATCGCCTTGGAACAGGTAAAGCGCCTGCTCCTGGAGGAGCTGGGGAGTTACCTGGAGGCCCAGACCGAGATCAGGGAGGCCACCCTTACCAAGGACGAGATCGTCACCTACACGGCGGGGGCGGTGGCTACCGTGGTCATCGAAGAGCGCTGGAACGGCGAAGAGTACTACATGAAGGCGAAGATCACCGCCGATGCCGCCGACGTGGCGAAGTCCGTGGCCGCCCTTCATGAAGACCGCGAGAAGGCTGCGGAGCTGGAACAGCTGCGAGCCCAGGCAAACGAGTCGCTCAAGGAGATCGACCGGCTGCGCAAGGACCTCGCCGTTGCCAAGGCGACGGGTGGGGCGGAAGACCCGGCCAAGGTGGCGTCGGCGCAAAGCGATTACAACCGCGCCGTGGCACGGCTTTCGGCCAAGGAGTACCTGGAGCAGGGAATCCGGCTGAGGAAATCGGGGAGCTACCGCGAGGCGCTCACCGCCTTCGGCAAGGCGATCGAGGTGGCCCCCACCTGGTCGCGCCCCTATGCAACGCGTGGAGCGACGTTCGTCCTGGTGAACGACACCGGGAGAGCCCTGAAGGATCTGGATCGCGCCGTCGAGCTGAATCCCGCGGACATGACCGTGGTCGCCATCCACGGCGTCGTTCTTTTGAAGGCCGGCCGCAAAGACGAGGGGCTGGCGGAGCTGAGCCAGGTCGCCGACTCGGCGCCCAACGATGTGAGCCTCAACACCAACGTCGGCGGCATCCTGATCAAGAACAAGATGCCGGGGGAGGCGGTCTCGTTTCTGACCCGGGCGATCGACCTCGCGCCGAGAGACCGCGGCCGGGCCTGCTTCCTGCGCGCCCAGGCCTACAGCCAGCTGGGCAAAAATAACGAGGCCATGAATGACCTGAAAAGGGCCGCCCGGCAGGGGAACCGCAAGGCCCGGGAACTGCTTCGGACGTCAAGAGAATAGCCTCCCTGAATCACGTATATCCATCATGCGGGTATAACCAAAAAGCCTCCGGCGTCGTAAGCCGGAGGCTTTTCGTTGTGGATCCCCTCGATAGAAGGTTGATCTCGCGGCCAACGTCCCCTCCCCTTCAAGGGGAGGGACAGGGTGAGGATGGGGGGGGGATACTCCATAAGAAAGGTCAAAGGGGGGTGTCTAGGGGAATGGCGCCAGAACTCATACTTCGCTCGCCAGGGCCAGCCAAGCCTGGGCGGCGTGGGAGAGGTAGCTGCCCCGGCGCCAGACCAGGGCCATGTGCCAGAAGATCGCGGGCTGGTCCACCGGGATCCGCCTGGTCAACGGGTGAGGACGCTGTTCGGCGATCAGCCGTGGTACCAGTGCGATGCCGAGCTTGGCCGCGACCAATTCGATGATGAAATCGACCTGGATCGACTGGGTCGCCACCTTCGGGGTGAAGCCGTTTTCCCGGCAGGCCGCCAGGATGATCGGGTTCAGCGCGAAGCCTTCGCCGTAAAGGATGAAGGGCAGGTCGGCCAGGGCCTTGAAGGGAATGGAATCACTCTGGGCCAGGGGATGGTCGACGGGAAGGAGCGCGTCGATCGGCTCCCGCCGGAGTTCCTGCCACTCGAACTCTTTTCCCACCGGCAACAGCGAGGCGGCCAGGTCCACATCTCCGGCGAGCACCAGTTCCTCCAGGCGCTTGCTGCCATGCTCCACGAGCTGCAACGTCACGTCCGGGTACCTGCTGCGATAGGCGGCGAACCAGTGCGCGAAAAGGGTGTTGCTGCCGAGCATGGGCAGGCCCAGACGCAACGTACCTCCCCGCAGTCCCCGCATCTCCTCCAATTCCGACTTCAGGTCGTCCCCCTGGGCCAGGATCGCGGTCGCCCGCCGGAAAACGACCTCCCCCGCCTCAGTCAGCCTGCTCCGGTGCCCGGCCCGCTCCAGCAACTGGAATCCCAGTTCCTCCTCGAGCTGCTTCACCGCTTTACTCACCGTGGACTGGGTGGCAAAAACGGCTTCGGCGGCTCGCGAGAATCCTCCCTGGCGCACCACCTCGACGAACGCGCGTAATGCCCGTATTTCCATGAAATATTCCTTTTTGGAATTAGATGAAGTCGAAAAATTCATTTTACGAATAGCACGTCGCGGCCCTATACTTCAAATACATTTGTTAAGCAGGGGGAACAAGCCAATGAACCGGTACCGTACCGTCGCCACCTGGCGACGCCATTTTCGCGCAAGCGCCGTGCTGCAGATCTTGCTGTTGCTGGCGTTGTGGCAGGTGGGAGAGCTGGTCGTGCGCTTGACCCGGCTGCCCCTTCCCGGTGCCATCGCCGGGCTCTTCATCCTGCTGGCCCTGCTGGGGACCAAGCGGCTCAGCGTCTGCTCGGTGCGCCGCGGCGCCTCCTGGTTTTTGGCCGAGATGCTCCTTTTCTTCGTTCCCGCGGTGATGGCGGTGCTGGACCATCCGGAGCTTTTCGGCCTGCAGGGGGTGAAGATCCTGCTCGTGATCCTTACCAGCACCTGCCTGGTGATGATCGTCACCGCAGGCGTCATCGACGCCTTCTATCGAATCAAAGTTTCCGGGGAAGATCATGTACCTGCCATCGATTGATGTTGTGCTGCCGGCCCTGGCCTGGTCGGCGGTTACCATAGCCCTCTATTTCGCAGGGAAGATGGTCCACCGCCGCTTTCCGCGTTGGTGGTCCTCTCCTTTATTATTGGCGCCGCTGCTGCTCGTCGTGGTGGCACTCGCTTTTCGGGTGACCTACGGGGAGTACATCCGGGGAACGCACTGGCTGGTTGCCCTGCTTGCGCCCGCCACGGTGTCATTCGCCGTGCCGATCTTCGAGCAGTGGCCGTTGATCCGCCGCTACTGGTTGCTGCTGGTGGTCGGCATGCTGGTGGGAAGCGCCACCTCGATGCTTTCTTCCTGGGGACTGGCAACGCTGTTCGGCCTGGACGACAGCGTGCGCCTGAGTTTGCTCCCCCGCTCCCTGAGCACCCCTTTTGCCATGATCGTTTCCGGAGACATCGGCGGCACTCCGGCCCTCACTGCGGTATTCGTGGTGATCACCGGTGTCTTTGGGGCAATCATCGGCGAGATGGTCCTGACCATCCTGCCGCTTCGGTCCTCCCTGGCGCGTGGCGCCCTGCTCGGCATGGGGGCCCATGGTGCCGGCACTGCCAAGGCCTATCAGATCGACCGCGAGGTGGGCGCCATTGCCGGACTGGTCATGGTCCTGGTCGGCGTGCTGAACGTCCTGGCGGCCTCGTTGCTTCCCAACATTCTCAAGTGAATCTCAGACAGAAGCCATGGGGCGAAACCTAATGTGGGAGCACCTTTCTTGGTGTGAGGCACCGCAAATGCTGTCACCGCCTTCGGCGGATCGCGCCTGGAAAGGCGCTCCCACAGGGTGAACGCTCTCTTTCTGCGAGGAGCAGGGCTGACGGCGTGGGTCGATTAGGAGGGAATCACCGTGGAAACAAAAAAAGCCCCCGGCTGCCGAAGCGGCCGGGGGCTTTTGTCATTCTACCAGGCTCGGTTGATTAGATGCCGAGCTGTTTGAAGAAGTCGTTGCCTTTGTCGTCAACCAGGATGAAGGCGGGGAAGTTCTCGACTTCGATTTTCCAGACGGCTTCCATGCCGAGTTCGGGGTAGTCGATGCACTCGACCTTCTTGATGTTCTCCTCGGCAAGGATGGCGGCCGGGCCGCCGATGGAGCCGAGGTAGAAGCCTTTGTGCTTGGCGCAGGCGTCGGTGACCTGCTGGCTGCGGTTACCCTTGGCGATCATGACCATGGAGCCGCCGGCGGCCTGGAGCAGGTCGACGTAGGAGTCCATGCGGCCGGCCGTGGTCGGACCGAAGGAGCCGGACGGCTTCCCTTTCGGGGTCTTGGCCGGGCCCGCGTAGTAGATCGGGTGGTTCTTGAGGTAGTCGGGGAGCGGCTTGCCGGCGTCGAGGAGCTCCTTGAACTTCGCGTGAGCGATGTCGCGGCCGACCACGATGGTCCCGGTGAGGAGCAGCGGGGTGGCGACCGGGTACTTGGTCAGCTCGGCGAGGATCTCGGTCATCGGCTTGTTGAGGTCGATCTTCACGCCGTGCTCGTGCTTGCCGCGGAACTTCTCGGGGATCAGGCGGCCCGGGTTTTCGTCGAGCTGCTCGATCCAGATCCCTTCCTTGTTGATCTTGGCCTTGATGTTGCGGTCCGCGGAGCAGGAAACGCCCATGCCGACCGGGCAGGAAGCGCCGTGGCGGGGGAGACGGACGATGCGGACGTCGTGGGCGAAGTACTTGCCGCCGAACTGGGCGCCGATCCCGCTTTCCTGGGCTGCCTTGAGGAGCTTCTGCTCGAGCTCGACGTCACGGAACGCCTGGCCGCCTTCGTTGCCGGTGGTCGGCAGGTTGTCGTAGTACTTGGCGCTGGCGAGCTTGACGGTCTTGAGGCAGGTCTCGGCGCTGGTGCCGCCGATGGCGAAGGCCAGGTGATACGGCGGGCAGGCCGCGGTCCCCAGCGTCTTCATCTTGGCAACCAGGAACTTCACCAGGCTGTCCGGGTTGAGGAGCGCCTTGGTCTCCTGGTAGAGATAGGTCTTGTTGGCGGAGCCGCCCCCTTTGGCCATGAAGAGGAACTTGTACTCGGCCCCCTTGGTGGCGTAGAGGTCGATCTGCGCCGGGAGGTTGGTGCCGGTGTTGGCTTCTTTGTACATGTCCAGCGCGATGGTCTGGGAGTAGCGGAGGTTCTCCTCGGTGTAGGTCCGGTAGACCCCTTTGGAAAGGAACTCCTCGTCATTGGCGCCGGTCCAGACTGCCTGGCCCTTTTTGCCCATCACGATGGCGGTGCCGGTGTCCTGGCAGATCGGGAGCTCGAACTTCGCAGCGACCTCGGCGTTGCGTAAAAACGCGAGAGCGACCCCTTTGTCGTTCTGGGAGGCTTCCGGGTCGGAGAGGATCTTGGCGACCATTTCGTTGTGCTCCGGGCGCAGCATGAAGGAGAGGTCCCTCATCGCCTGGTTGGCGGCAACGGTCAGCGCCTCGGGATCCACCTTGAGCACTTCCTGACCTTCGAACTGGACCACGCTGACGTACTTCTGGGAGTCCGGGACGAGGCGGTACTTGGTGCTGTCCGGCCCTAAGGGATAAGTCTCCTGGTACTTGAATTCAGGGGTAGCCATCGGTTCTGTTCTCCTTTGCTGGTTTAGTTGTTACTAACTCTGAACCTCCGGACCGATCCCGGTTCGCAGCAACAAGTCCCATGGTTACGACCTGTTACGACGGGGGCCCGAATCCGGCGGGAGATTGTATACAGTATCCGGGAATATATTTTAAAAACTTCATTTTGTCGAGAGCTAAGTTCGGGAGGTTGTTTGGAAAAGGGAAGCGGGGAGAGCCCTTCACGGGGGATGTAAAAAGGCTCAGGTCTGATGCAGAGGGTAGATAAATCGCTGTACTGTGGGAGCGCCATTTCTGGCGCGATCCGCCGCAGGCGGTGACAGCGATTGCGGTTTTTCGCGCCTGGAAAGGCGCTCCCACAGGGTAGGCAGCTACCGTGCCGATTCTAAAGAGAGTGATCGCGACAAGAATGTCGCTCCTACATAGACGGACCTCACCTGGCTTTGTCCCCGGCCAAGACCGCAATCGGCACGGTGTAGACGACCTCTCCCTCCTCGCGCCGGGCGGCGATGCCGAGGGCGTCCGTGCCGATGTCAAAGCTCACCAGTTCCCGGACCTTTTCCTCGTCCCCTTCCTTGGGAAACGATGCCTTCAAGGTCGCCTCCAGTTTGAGTTCAACACCGTAGGCGGCTTGGCGGCAGTCGACGAGGCCAGAGCCGGCAAAGAGGGCCTCGAATTCCGGAACGGTAAGGGCGTGGGTATGCGACGGGTCGCGCAGGATCTCCAAGCGGTCGTAGGCCGCAGCCTTCTCCGGGGGGAGCGCCACGTCGGCAACCAACACTCGCCCGCCGGGGCGACAGACCCGGATCATTTCGGCAAGCGCCTGCGCGGGGTGCAAGAGGTGATGGAAACTGTAGCGGGTCACCACGATGGAAAAGGAGTCGTCGGCAAAGGGGAGCCGCCCGATGTCGCCCAACTCCCATGCGAGATTCGTCAGCCCCTGCTCCTGCTGGTGCCGTTTGGCCTGTTCGATCATCGCCGGGGTGAGGTCGATGCCGGTGACCGCCTTGCTCCGGCGGGCGAATTCGCTGGCCACGATGCCGGGTCCGCAGGCGACATCGAGCACCGTGTCGTCGGGACCCGCGCCGACCATTTCGATCAAGAGCTGCACCGAGTCGTGGTGCCCGGGGATCTTGGCAAACGGAATCGCCTGCCGGGAAAATTGGTCGATGATCAGGTCTTGATGTGCGCTGTTGGTCATGTTTCCTCCAAGGTAATTGGGAACCGCTTCCGGGGATTTCATAGGATCCGCCCATCCGATCCTGTGTGAGGGCCTTTTCAGGCGCGAACCGCCGAAGGCGGCGTCATCGGTTCTTATTCGCGCCGGGAAGGCACTCCCACCGTGAAAAGTCCGGTCGTCTCGGTGTCAGCTCACTTGCCGTTGTCTAAGTGCCGCGAATATACCTTGTCAGGGGGGTGGCCGTCTTGCTATATATGGCCAATGACTGTCGATAACCTGCCAAAGTTGGCGCCGATCGAGATCGGCTACCGGGTCGACCCGGCCTTGCCCATCATCCCGTTTGCCATGGAGGTCAGCCGCGCCGGCTGCGCCGCCCCCCACGCTCATCCGCGGGGACAGTTCATCTACGCGAGCTCCGGAGTGATGCGGGTCGTCTGCCGCCGTGACGTCTGGGTGGTCCCCCCCTCGCAGGGGGTGTGGGTGCCTCCCGAGGTCGATCATGAGGTCTATTTCCCCGGCGACGTCTCCCTGCGCAACCTCTTCGTCGATCCCTCGCGGACCGCGGCCTTGCCTGTGGAGTGCGCGGTGCTCAAGGTCTCACCGCTGCTGCGCGAACTCATCGTGCGGGCGGTCGAGGTTGGCGACGATTACCGACCGGAGACGCCGCCGTGGCGGCTTATGATGGTGGTCCTGGATGAGCTGGCTTGCGCCGAGAAGACGCCGCTGCATCTGCCGATGGGGCGCGACGAGCGGTTGCTGCGGGTGATGGAGGCCCTGTTGCGGGAGCCGGGGGATCGGCGGGAAATCGAGGCGTGGGCGGCGGTGGCCGGGGCGAGCGTGCGGACGCTCTCCCGCCTGTTCCAACGGGAGACGGGACTGAGTTACGGGGCCTGGAGGAAAAGGCTCTTGCTGCAGACGGCGCTCGACCGGCTCGATCGCGGCGAATCGGTCACCACGGTCGCCTTCGATCTTGGCTACCAGAGCCTGAGCGCGTTCATCGAGATGTTCCGGCAGGCGCTCGGGGCGCCGCCGGGCCAGTACGCGCGGCAAAGCGGTCAATCCACCTCGACCGGCCGCTGCCGCAAATAATAGTCGAAGCAGATGTCGCAGAAGGTATGGCTGGTATTCCCCGGCATCTTCTCCACCCAGGCCGGGACCCAATCCCATATTTCGGGATGCTGCACCCGCTGCACCCGGCGGCAGTTGCTGCACTGGGATATGTACCCGTTTTCCCCGGTGTACAGCGTCCCCTCTGGAAGGTTGGCATCGCGGAACACCGGGTCGTGGGGATGCTCTTCAACAAGGCTGTTGACGACGATGAGTCCCTGACGGTCATGCAGCGGATAGACCGATTGGTGGAAGATTCTCAGCCGCTGTGCGCTGGAGCACTCGTAGTCGTGGTGCCACACGAGCCCGGTGCGCAGCAGGGTGCCATACACGTCCAGGTAATATTCCTGCGCCTTCCCTGCCATGGCATTGCCGATCGGGCTGCCCAACGGGAAGCGCTGGCTGAGGCCGGGCTCCCCGCCGTTCTCACCGGCAAAGGCAAACCAGCCGGGGTTGAAATAGTTGAACCTGAGCTCACGGGAAAGCCCGAAGACGGCATTGGGTTCCTTCTCCAGGGTTTCCAGCTTGAGCCCATGCAAGAGTTCTGGGAAATCTTCCGTATAGCGCTGCATGGTTCTCTCCCTCCCCTCCGACCGCCCGTCACCGACCTCCCAGGATCTTCATCGTCCGCGGCACCCGGACCGCACCGATTGCCTCCTTCGGCAGGGCAACCGTCGTCTTCGGCAAGGTCTGTGAGACGACCGTCGGGTCGATCACCAACCCCGTCGTCAAGAAGTAGATCATCTGTCTCTGTCCCAACTGGATGCTCACCGGCGAGTGCACCGCATCGATCAGGAAGCTGTGGGTGACATCGGACTGGTTGAACTGGAAATAGCCCTCGGTCGGCCCGGTCGCCGCCGCACTTATAGCCGGGGCGGCGGTTTTCGGCGTACCGTTCGTGTTGAGCATGAAAAGCACCGGGAGGCTTCCGTTGGCATAGGTAACCTGGGCAAAACCGGGCGCCACGTCGAAACCTGCACCGAGCACGCCGCGCCCGCCAAGGGCGTTGCCGAAGTAGCGCGTGTAGAAATTGGGGATGACCTGGTCGCCGTTCAAGGCGGTGCCGGAGCTGCTGAAACTGGTCGTGGTGGCCTCCTGCATCAGGAGCCGCCCGGACAGCCGTGAAGGGAGCCCGAATGCAAGCGGCGTGGTCATCGTCGCCGGATCGACCGGATCGATCACCGACTGGGTAAGCAGGAAGAACTGCAGATAGGTTGGCGTCCCCGCGATGATGCCGCGCTGCGCCAAGCCCGCGTTGAGGCTCGCCCCGAAGGAGGGGCTGTCCTTGAACAGGTAGGCCAGCCGTCCCCCCGGCACGCTCAGGAGCCCTTTCATGTCCGCGTTAAGGGTGGTTTGGGAATAGAGGGGGCTGCTCCCGATGGTGGTGTTCCCGGCCAGGTAGTAGGCCCCGACGATGCTTCCCAGGCTGACCCCGACGTACTTGAACTGGCTGTTCTGGCTGGGCGGGGCTCCGGCGAAGGCCGCGAAGCCGCCGGTGCGGATGGTGAATTCCAGTCGGTCCAGGTTGAAGGCCGCCTGCTGGACGTTGGTTCGGGTGGCGAGCGGTGCCCCCGGGGCGGCGAAGTCGACCCCCCACTGGTCGGAGGAGGTGTGGATGGCCAGGGCACCATGCAGCGGCAGGTCGATGGCGACGACCCCGAATCCCGCTGCGGTAAGGGCGCCGGCGACGGCGACGACGTCCTCTTTCTGCCGGGTGATGCCGTGCTCGAAGATGACCACGCTGCCGTTAGGTGTGGTCGGCGCAAGGTAGACGAAGGGAATGTTGCGCGGCACATGGTAAAAGCCGGTCAGCTGCGTTCCGGTACGAAACGGTTGCAGTACTCCGGCTTCCGGATTGTCCGCGCCGGTGATGCCGGTGAGATCCATCGAGCCGGGATTCGCGTTGACGATTACCGGATCCATCGAAAGATCGGCACTTTCGATATTACCGGTGGTGACCGATGTGATGCTGGCCGGTGCCGTCGTTGCGGTTCCCAAAACCGCCGAGTAGTAAGCGTCGGGGGTGGGGTGGGCGACACCGGTGACGGCGTTGGTCCAGGTCTTGCCGGGGAGCCCGCCGAGACTGGCACCCGCGGCAAAGGAGCGGAGCGCGCTTTCGACGGGGATGGCGGTGGAGGTATCGGAGGCGTCGGTCGGGATGAATCCCGCGGCGGTGGTGATGAAGCGCCCGATGAGGGCGATGTCGTTGCGGCTGGTGACGGTGGTGACCGAGGCAGCGGCAATCAGGTCGTCCATGGTCTTTGCGTAGCCGGAGAGCGCGACCTGGGTGTGGGTGGCGTCGCTGTAGACGTTGGCGCGGATCGGTTCCAGCGCGGCGAAGGCGCCTCCCAGCGGGAGGGTCGACTTCAGCGCCTCGAAATAAACGCTGCCGATGACGTTGCCGCCGGTTGCCGCGTCTTTGACGCGCTCGGTGACGACGTAGACGTAGCGGGTCGCCGGCTCGAGCGGGAATTTGGGGAAGAGCTGGAGGTCGGTGCTTCCGGCGGTGTAGCTGTAATCGAAGGCAGCGGAGACGTCGGTGAAGGAAAGGGGCGCGGTCTCCAGGCCGCCGGCCCCGGGGGTGATGCGGAACACCTTCACCGTCGAGCTGTTCACCGTGGAGGGAAGGACGGCCCGGCTGAACCGGATGTAGATGGGTGCGTTGAGGCCGGATACCGCATTGGTCCCGCCGACCTCCCGCTGGTTTACATACGCCATCGCCTCCTGCGGGTTCATTGGTCGCCCCGCCGGGCGGAGCTGAACCAGACCGGAAAAGTTGAGGAAGGGGTTCGCTGCGTTGGCGGTCAGCAAAATGTTGGGGAGCGGCACGGTGCCCGTCGTGGGGGCGAAGAGAACCGCATTAGGGCTGGCCGTGTCGTTCACCCCGGTGCTCGTGCTGCATCCGGCGGCTAATGCCAGCGAAACACCTATGAGAATTCGCAGAAGGAAGTTGTTCATCATGAGCCTCCTGAGGCAATCAATGGACAATGGACAATTGACACTGGACCACGAAAACCGGTCTCCATACACCCGCCAGGGGGGGGGAGGCTGCCAGATCTTTTCCCCGACCCCCGACCCCCGACCCCAGACCCCAGACCCCAGACCCCTGCCTTTTAGAACCTGATCGTCGCGTTGGCGGCGAGGAGATAGGCGTCGCTCTTGAAGGTCCCGTTCTCTCCGATCAAGGTCGTCATGTCCTGGGTGTTCACGGTCCGGTTTACGAAGTGAACCCACATGTAAGCAAGGTCCAGCGACATGTTCCCTTGGTGAATGCCGGTGCCGAAGGAGAAGCTGTGCCGGTCGGCGTCGGGGAGGAGCGGGTCGAGGGTTCCATCGGGGACCGGCGTCTGGTCGTAGAAGTACCCGAGCCTGAGATCGAGGTGTTCGTTCACCGAGTATTGCCCGCCGAACTTGTATCCCCACACGTCGCGCCAGTTCCTGGGGCTGGGCTGGTTGTTGAACGCCGCGAACTGGGGCGAATCGAAATGGATCTCCAGCTTGTCAAAGGAACTCCACCCGGTCCGGGTCGCGTCGAATTCCAGGGTCAGCTTGTCGGTGGGGCGCACCGCCACGGCGAGGTCGAGGGTGTCGGGAAGCGTTATGTTGGTGGAAGCGGAACTGGTGGCCCGGGCGCGGGAATAGGGAAACGGCGCCGTGCCGGTGAGCCCGATGGCTCCGAAACCGGTCGGTGTCGTGGCCAGGAAGTTGGCATCGCCCGAGACGTCGAGACGGATGCTGCTCCGGTAGGCGACCCCGAAAGAGAAGTCGTCGCGGGGCTGCCACTTCACCCCGAAGTTGTATCCAAAGCCGGTTGCCGTGCCGTCCAGACCCAGCGAGCCGAGTTCGTAGGCCCCGAAAGGGGGGGCGGGATTGAGCGGGTCGGCGACCGGACTGTAGGCCATCTTCTGCAGCGTTACCTGGGCATAGGTCACGTCCAGACCTGCGGCGACCGCGAGCTTCAGCGCATCGATGCGTCCGGCGATGGTCGGCTGGAAGTTGATCGGCTTGATGGCGACGTTTTGGACCTGGTTTCGGAAGACGCTGCTGTCGTCCCAGCTTTTGGCCAGCGGGAAAATGGCATTGACGCCGAGGCCAAAGGAGAGGGGAAGGTTTTCCATGCTGTAGGTGGCGTACACGGTCGGGGCGACGAAGATGTCTTGTTTCGCCTTTTCGGTCGAGCTCGATACCCCGGTGCCGAACGGCGCTGTGCCGCTCAGCGGTGTCGTACCGCTGAACTCGGTCTGGGGGACCAGGATTCCGATCGCTCCCACGCTGACCTGGGTTCCTTTCAAAAAGGCGATGCCGGCAGGGTTGTAATAGAGGGCAGAAGGATCGTCGGCCTGGGCCGCGAAGGCGTTCCCCATCGCCATCGCCTTGGCACTCTGCTCGCTAACCTTGAAACCCGCGCCGAAGGAGGAGGATGCCACCCCCAGCATTCCAGTCACGACCATTGTCATCAGCACCAGCGCTCTCATCGGAGACTCCTTGCCCTCGTTTCACATTAAAAGTACATGCTCAGCGGCATTGCGAAATATTATCCGGGGGCAGAATGGTGTCAAGCGAGGGCGATGGCAATGAGTAATGAGCGGTGGGACTTAAGGCGGGGTCCCCTGTAGGAGCGACATTCTTGTCGCGATCAAAGACCGCAGCTATTCTCCGGTGGGAAATGCAGCCCGTGAACGTGTTAGGCTCCGGTGCCACTGCGGTGGGAGCGCCTTCCCAGGCGAGAATACCGCACGGGAAATCACCGCCTGCGGCGGTTCGCGCCAGGAATGGCGCTCCCACAGAAAAAGGTCGTTCGCGTCGGGGAAGTGGGACTTGCAGGAAGGGAATGAGGTCGTGCTGCGGGGGATGCGGCTTTGATCAATGGTTCGTGGCGATGCCGGCGTTGACGATGTAGCGCTTGATCTTGCGGGTGGCGGTCTTGGGGAACTCCTCCTCGCGGATGGTAAACCGCTTCACCCGCTTGTAGTCGGCGAGCCCCTTCCCGGCCGTCTGCACCTCGCCTTTCAAAAGCTCCTCGACGTCCTTCAAGGTCAGCCGCCCTTTGCCGTGCTTCTGGGCGTAGGCGTCCAACTCGTCCTGGTTCGGGAAGATCTCGGCGCGCACCTCCTCGGCCATCGGCTCGATCTTGTGGCCGTAGACCATGACCTCGGCGATGAACGGGCTCTTGAGCAGTTCGTTCTCCACTTCCTCGGGATAGACGTTCTTTCCGTTGGGGGTGACGATGAGGTTCTTCACCCGGCCGCAAATGCGCAGGTAGCCGTCGGCATCGATCGCGCCCAGGTCGCCGGTGTGGTACCAGCCGTCGCGGAGCACGTCGTTAGTCGCATCCCGGTTGTTGAAGTAGCCGAGCATCACGTTCGGTCCCCGGACCAGGATCTCGCCGATCTCTTCTTCATTGGGGGCGTCGATCTTTACCTCAACCTCGGAGATCACCCGTCCTACCGTGCCCAGCCGCATTCTCCCCGGCTGTTCCGCCGAGATGACCGGGGAGGTCTCGGTGATGCCGTATCCCTGGTAGATGGGAATGCCGAATTCCATGAGCCCGGCGGCAATCGCCGGATCCAGGGCGGCGCCTCCGCTGACGAAGATGGTGCCGGCGCCAAAGGCCTGCTGCACCTTGCGCTTTACCAGCCTTCTGCCGAGGGGAACCGCGAACATGAGCCGGGAAACCGCCTTTGCCTGAACGTTTTTCCGGATCCGCTCCAGGATCATCTTGTAGACCGCCGGGACCCCCAGCAGGAAGGTTGGCTGCACCTCGGCCAGGTTGTCGCCCAGCTTCTTGATCGATTCGGCAAAGGAGACCCGGCCCCCCATGTAGAGCGGCAGGAGCACCCCGGCTACCAGCTCGAAGACATGGTTGATCGGAAGGTAGGAGAGGGTGTGGATGGTCTGGTCCAGGCCGAAATGGGCCGAAACCGCCTCGATGTTGGAAATGATGTTGCCGTGGGAAAGCATCGCTCCCTTGGAGCGGCCGGTGGTGCCGGAGGTGTAAAGAATAACCGCGGTGTCGCTGTCGGTACGGGGGGCGGTGGTGACGGGCGTGTTGCGCAAAAGCGACCGGAGCGGAAGGAGCTTCCCCTCCTTGGCGAGCTTCTCGTTGAAACCACCGCTGGCGAGGAAGGGATGGGCCGGGGTTGCCTCGGATGCCTTCCCCAACTCGTCTTGGAGCAGGGCTTCCTGGAATTGGGTTTCCAGCCCTTCGATCCGCTCCGCTTCAGCCGGGGGCACGGTCCCGTTGTGGAGAACGCGGTCCCACTCCTCGCGCAAGCTGGCCCAGAGCATGCCGAGCGGGGAGGATTCTTCCGGCTCCTCCAGCAGGACGACCGAATCCAGGTCGGTGAGGCTTTCCAGGCAGTCGAGCAGGGTATCCAGGGACGAGCCGGCGGTAAAGATGACCCGGGCTCCGCAATCGGCGAGGATATGGCGCAGCTCCGCGGCTTTCAGGTCCTTGTCGATGGGAACGACGACGCAGCCGGCGCGGACGATGCCGAAGAAGGTGGCAACCCAGCGCATGGAAGAGGGGGCGAGGAGGGCGACCCGCTCGCCGGGAGCGAGCTTGCGCGCGACGAGACCCGCGGCGATGCAGCCCGATTTCTCCCAAAGTTCGCGATAGCTGAGCTCCTGCCAGGCTCCGCCGACCTTTTGGCGCAGCGCAGTTCCGGCAAAAGTCTGGAAACGGGCGTCGAACAGCGAGTCGATGGTCGGCACGGGAGCTCCTCCTGCAGCTTAAGGTTATTTTCCTTATATATCATGTAAACAGCATAGAACTCTACCTTAATGAAAAGGTTAACCTAAAAGTTACCGCACTGTTTCCTGGGTGGGACGAAAAAGAGGGCGCGGCACCCATCGGTGTCGCGCCCTCTTTTCTTGGTTTTCGTGGGAGCGCCCTTCCGGGCGCGATTTCGTGGCCGATCGCGCCCGGAAGGGCGCTCCCACAGGGATGGCGGCTTCACCAGATGCGAGCTGCCCCGCCGTTTACCGGGTCAGGCACTGTTTCAGGTCCTCGTCCACGTTGCCGATCGGCCCGATGTTGAAGTTCTCCACCAGGAAGTTGAGCACGTTCGGCGAGATGAACGCCGGCAGGCTCGGCCCGAGCTTGATGTTCTTGATCCCCAGGTGCAGCAGGGTGAGCAGGATGACCACCGCCTTTTGCTCGTACCAGGAAAGGATCAGGGAGAGGGGGAGATCGTTGACCGAGCAGTTGAACGCCTCCGCCAGGGCAACGGCGATCCGGATCGCGGAATAGGCGTCGTTGCACTGGCCGACGTCGAGGAGCCGGGGGATGCCGCCGATGTCACCGAACTCCAGCTTGTTGAACCGGTACTTGCCGCAGGCCAGGGTCAGGATCACGGTGTCGGCCGGGGCCTTCTCGGCGAATTCGGTGTAGTAGTTGCGCCCCGACTTCGCGCCGTCGCAGCCGCCGATCAGGAAGAAGTGGCGGATCGCCCCCTGCTTGACCGCATCGATCACCTTGTCGGCGACGCCGAGCACCGCGTGATGGCCGAAACCGACCAGGATCTCCTGCCCCGGGTTCTCTGGGAAGCCGGGGAGCTCCTGTGCCTTGGCGATCACCGCGGAGAAGTCCCACCCGTCGATGTGCTTGACGTCCGGCCAGGCCACCAGCCCCCAGGTGAAGAGGCGGTCCTTGTAATTGTCGGCGGGGCGCTGGATGCAGTTGGTGTTGAAGATGATGGCGCCGGGGAAGTTGACGAACTCCTTGGCCTGGTCCTGCCAGGCGCCGCCGAAGTTGCCGGCGAGGTGGTGGTACTTCTTCAGGCCGGGGTAGGCGTGGGCCGGGATCATCTCGCCGTGGGTGTAGATGTTGATCCCTTTCCCTTCGGTCTGCTTGAGTAGCTCTTCCAGCATCCTCAGGTCGTGACCGGAGACCAGGATCGCCTTGCCCGCCTTGGTGCCGAGCTGGACCGGGGTCGGGACGGGGGCGCCGTAGAGCTCGACGTGCCCTTCGTTGAGGATCTCCATGGTCCTCATGTTGACCTTGCCGCATTCCATGCAGAGACCGACGAAATCCATCAGGCCGAGGGTCGGGTCGGTCGTCGCGGCAAGAGCGCGGTGCATGAACTCGAAGATGGTTTCGTCGGTCTTGCCGACGATGTGGGCGTGATCGGCGTAGGCCGCCATACCTTTCAGCCCGTAGATGAGGATCTCGACCGCGGAACGGATGTCCTCGTTGACGTGCTGGGTGTTGATCCCCTGCGCCTCTCCCTGGGCGACCAGACCGGCAAGGTCCGCCGCCGGGGTCCACTGCGCCGGCGCCACGGCAATCGGGGGGGCCTGCGCACCTTTTGCCTTCTGGAACGCCGATTCATAGAGCGCCTTGGCCTTTTCCTTCATGAGTGCCGTCCTGCGGATTTCCTTCTCCATCCGGGCCGGATCGAAGTCGACGTTGGTAACGGTGGTGAAGAGCCCTTCGAGCAGCATCAGATCGAGTTCCGGATCGCTGGCGCCGCACTCGCGGGCTTTGGCAGCATAGAGGGACATCCCTTTCAGTGCGTAAAGGAGGAGGTCCTGGAGGGCGGCGACGTCAGGCTTTTTACCGCAGACCCCGGAGATGTTACAACCGACACCGTTAGCGGTCTGTTCGCACTGGTTGCAAAGCATGGACATACTCAGATCTCCTTCTTTTGTCATGTGATGGTCATCGCTTTTGATGACAGAGCGGGAGAAAATATAGATGAAAAACGCGATGCTACAAGCAGTGGAGGGAGAGTTACTGGTATAAAAGCAAATTTTATTATCTTAATTCGATTTTTCTGCAGCCCTTTTGTAGGGAAACTCTGACAACTCCGGCGTAGATCGCGGTCCTGATCGTTCGCAGCGATAGGTTCTGCTTCGAGAACCTATAACGGATACATCTTGGGGATAAGAGGAAGGAACACGGACCCTGGCGGGGCGGCCGCTAATCTGCCATAATGCTCCGTGCTGTGACCTGACGATGAAGAGTGGGGGGGCGATGGACGAAGACCGGATCAAGTGGGATCAGAAGTACCAGGGGGAACGCTATTTCTTCTCGCTCGCCCCTTCGAGGTTTCTCAGCGACAGTCTGAAACAGGTGCGGCCGCTGCTGCCCGGACTGCGGGCGTTGGATATTGCCTGCGGCGAGGGGCGCAACAGCATCTACTTGGCCCAGGAAGGTTTTGCCGTGACCGGCATCGACATCTCCGGGGCAGGGCTGGCGCGCGGGATCGAACGGGCCCAGCGGGAAGGGGTGACGATTGATTTCATCGAGGCGGACCTGGACCATTACCAGTTGTCCGGACCCTACGATCTGATCGTGAACTTCAATTTCCTGCTGCGGCAGCTCATCGACCAGGAGATCGCGGCGCTGACGCCGGGGGGCGTGCTGATTCTGGAGACGATCATGGACGGCCCCAATCTGGACGGGCAGCACAAGAAGGAGTTCCTGCTCCAGCCCGGAGAGTTGCGCCGGATTTTCTCCGGCTTCGCGGGGGAGATCCTGATGATCGAGGAGCTGCCGAACGAGCTGATGCCGGTGGCGCGGGGGATCTTTCGGAAAGGCAGGGGGTAGGGGAAGGCAACCACCAAGTGTTCGGTAGGAGCGACATTCTTGTCGCGATCAGCGATGCCAGTCGCGACAGGAATGTCGCTCCTACAAATAAATTCAGAGCCGATGAAGAAAAAAGGGCCGGAAAAACTGAATTCTCCGGCCCTCTGTCTTTATCGGTTTTTACTAACCCCAAGGCCCTGGGGCTACTTCGTCCCCACATACACGGTGGCAATGCCGCCGGTCAGGTCGAAATGCTGCACGTCCTTAAACCCCACCTCGCGCATCATCCCTTTGAAGGTATCGCGGCTCGGGAATTCGAGGACGGAGTCGGGGAGATACTGGTAGGCGCTGAAACGGGAGAACATCCCCCCGATTTTCGGCAGCACCTTCAGGAAATAGAAATGATAGATGTTGCGGAAGATCGGCAGGGTCGGCGTCGAGAACTCCAGGATCACCACCTTGCCGCCGTCCCTGAGTACCCGCCGCATCTCCGCGAGTCCCTTGGCCCGGTCCACCACGTTGCGGATGCCGAAGGCGATGGTCGCGGCATCGAAGGTGCCGGTTTCGAACGGCATCTCCTCGCAGGGGGCCACCTGAAAGCTGATCCGCCCGCGGAAACGGGAGTTTTCCACCTTCACCTTGCCCAGTTCCACCATCTCGGGGCAGAAATCGGCGCCGACGATGGTGACGCCGTCCTTGGTCTGCGCCGCGATTTCCAGGGCGACGTCGCCGGTGCCGGTCGCCACGTCGAGAACCCGGCCGGTTGCGCCGGTCACCCCGATTTTGGCCACCGCAAAACGGCGCCAACGCTGGTCGATGCCGAGGGAGAGCAGCCGGTTCAAAAGATCGTAACGGGGGGCGATGCTCCCGAACATGGCGCGGATGCGTTCGCCTTTTTCCGAAAGTGCGTACATTTTTTCCCTACCTTTTTCCTGCCCGAAATGCTATAAAATTTAACCCTTTCCCGGGAGCCCGGGGGCGCAAAGGTTGACTTTTAGCATAAAAGCCGGCAGTTGTGCCAGTAAAAACTCGGAAGCTGTACCCACGGGATCGGGATTCAGGAGGGATTCCCGTTGTTACCGCATTTTCGGCCTCAGGACATAGCGGACATCCTGATCATGACCGTCCTGGTCTACCAGCTCTACATCTGGTTCAAAAACACCAGGGCGCTGCAGGTCATGATGGGGCTGCTCCTCCTGGGGCTTGTCTATATCGTCACCAAAAACCTCGGTCTTTTCATGACCAGCTGGATCCTGCAGGAACTCGGGACCGTGCTCCTGGTCCTGCTCATCGTGGTATTCCAGACCGAGATCCGCCAAGCCCTCTACCGGCTGAGCCTTCTGCGCAACTTCTTCGACCGCGAGGACGGAGGGGTGCGCGTCGACCTCCTCGAATTCTCCTCGACCATCTTCTCCCTGGCCTCAACCCGCACCGGTGCCCTGGTTGCCTTTCAGCGCGAGGAGGTGCTCGACGAATACGTGCTGCACGGCGTCCCGGTCGATGCGGTGGTGAGCGGGGAACTGCTCAAGTCGATCTTCCACGTCAATTCGCCGCTGCACGACGGGGCGGTCCTGATCCGGGACGGGCGCGTCTCCCTCGCCTCGGGGCATCTCCCCCTCTCGGTGAACCCGGATGTGCCGCAGCAGTTCGGCACCCGGCACCGTGCCGGCCTGGGGCTCACCGAGCGTTCCGACGCCGCGGTGGTCATCGTTTCCGAGGAGCGGGGCGAGGTCTCGCTTTCGGTCGGAGGCGAGCTGGAAAGGGTCGGTTCCCCGGCGGAGCTGCACGAAAAGCTCAACGCCCTGCTGGCTCCGCTGGAGCGGGAGGCCAACCGGCCGAGCCTCACCTCCCGTCTGCTCAGTAACTTCTGGCCCAAATTGGTGGTCTTCGTCCTGGTGGTCGCCTGCTGGCTGTTGGTGACGCTGCGTCAGGGCGAGATCCTGACCGTGACCGCGCCGATCAGGTTCCACAACCTCCCGGACAGCCTCCTGCTCACCCGGAGTTCACCCGACGAGATCGATCTGCAGCTCAAGACCTACTCGAACCTGGTCTCGTCTCCCAAAGACCTCGACGTGCTGGTCGATCTCGACCTTTCCAAGATCCACGAGGGGGCCAACAGTGTGGCCATCCGCAAGGAAGACGTCCGGCTTCCGCCGGGGGTCGTGGTGGCCGGGATGGACCATTGGACGGTCCGGGTGGTGGCGGAACGCAAGGCGCGTAAAACACCCGGACCGGCTGGGCGGTAAGTTTTTTCTCAAGTACTTGAAAAATCTGCCGATAAGCTGCTATTGTATACAACTTAACGTCTCTCATGAGACTTTTCGGCAGATTTTTCGGCGCAGGAGTGATGTTGATTTGCTAATGATCCTGCGTGGTTGTGCCGGCGCACCGGTGGCTTGTTTCACTTCTGCTGTCGGGGGAGATCAAGACTAAAACCGCCCCCCTTTCCCCTCCCCACCAGGCGCCAAACGCAGCCGATCCGGTCTCCCCGGTGTCGATATTCCGGCATTTGGGTTGACGAAACGAGGAATCTGTTATATAAAACAACCTCGTTTTTTTCTAAAACATAGGAGGGCTCATGGTAAAACGCCTAAGGCTGTTCACATTATGCGTATTCATCTTGATCGTCCCTTCTCTTGCCCACGCAGCTAAGACCCATCGCGTCAAAAAGAACGAAACTCTTTATAGCCTCGCCAAGAAGTACCACGTCACCCCGGAGGAGCTGAAATCAGCAAACAACCTCGTCGGGGACAAGATCAAGCCCAAAGACGTTCTCGTTATCCCGCCCCGTACCGTTGCTGCCGGCTCCAGCGCCGCCAATGCATCGGTCTACAAGGTGAAGAAAACCGAGTCGCTGGCGAAGATCGCGAAGAAGACCGGCGTGTCCATCGCAGAACTCAAGAGGCTGAACGGGCTGCATTCGGGTAAGGTGAAGGCAGGGAAGGTCCTGGCACTCAGGGAAGAGAAACAAGCTCCCGCCGAGGAGGCGAAGCCGCGTTACGCCAAGGCGAAACTGCAGCTGCGTCATGGCGATCTTTACAACGAGAAGGATTACGAGCAGAGCCTGCAGGAGCTCACCGAGAACGAGCCCCAGCAGAATGTCGACCTGAAAAAGAGCGGCGAGCTCAAAGTCGACGGCATCAAGGAGCTCAAGAAATCGGCCTACGGTTTCCTGGGAACCCGCTACCGCTTCGGTGGCACCTCCAAGAGCGGCGGCATCGACTGCTCCGGCTTCGTCCAGAAGGTATTCCGCGAACTGGAAGTTTCCCTGCCGCGGACCGCGCGCGAGCAGTTCGAAGTGGGGCGGAGCGTAGCGCCGGGTGACCTGCAGAAGGGGGACCTGATCTTCTTCAGCACCTACGCATCGTACGCTTCCCACGTCGGGATCTACCTCGGCAACAACAAGATGATCCACGCCTCGTCCCGCGACCACCGCGTGGTGATTTCGCCGATGAACACTGCCTACTACCGCTCCCGCTACCTGGGGGCGAAACGGATCACCAAGGTGAACCCTGAAGTCTTCAAGCTCGACGACCTGATCATCGGCGTCGACGAGGAGCTTGCCGACGACACCTTCGCCAACGACACCCTCGGGTTGACGAGCAACTGATCCGCTTTAAGGTACCGAACCAACCGATCCGGCCCCAACCAGGGGCCGGATTTTTTTGTGTGCTCGAACGGCCGGTGACCGCGAGCCAACGCGGAGGGTTTGCGTCCCGTACCGTTTGACCTCAACGTCCTTCTCCTTCCAGGAGAGGGGAAGTTGAGGATGGGGTTCATAACTGCCATGAACATACTATTGGCCTACCGATCGCACCCGGAAGGGGCGCGCGATCCCTTCACCTCGCTTTTGCCGGTGGGGCTTCTCTACCTGAACGCGGTGCTTGCGAACCTCGGTCATCGGGTCACCCTGGCGAACCTCTCCGGCGTCCCCTGGAAGCGGGTCCGCACCCTCCTCAAGGAACTGCGCCCCCAGGTCCTCGGGATCTCCCAGTTCACCCACAACCGCGCCGATTCGCTGGAGCTGGCCCGGGTCGCCAAGGAGCTCGATGCCGGCTGTCGCGTGGTCCTGGGCGGCCCCCATGCCACCCACACCTGCAAGGAGACCCTCGCGGGGGCCCCGTTCGTCGATGCCATCGTGCTCGGCGAGGGGGAGGAGACCTTCGCGGAACTGCTGAAACCCCTGGTCTCAGGCGGCGACCTCTCCGGCATCGCCGGGATCGCCTACCGCTCCCGGGGCAAGATCGTGGCTACCGCCCACCGCCTCCCCATTCCCAAACTCGACCTCCTTCCGATGCCGGCACGGCACCTTGAGCGGAGCTTCAACGTCGATCCCCGGCGCCAGCTCGAATTCGTGATCACCTCGCGCGGCTGCCCGGCCTCCTGTCATTTCTGCTCGTCCCCGCTGTTCTGGGGGAGGAGCCTCCGTTTCCGGTCGCCCCGGGCCATCGTGGACGAGATCCGTTACCTGCGGGAGCGCTACGGCCTGGTCTACTTCTCGTTCCGGGACGATACCTTTACCGCCAACCGCGAGCGGGTGCTGGAGTTCTGCCGGCTCCTCGGTGAAGAGCGGGTCGGCATCTTCTGGAACTGCCAGTCCCGGGTCAACGCGGTCGACGAGGAGATGCTCATCGCCATGAAGCGCGCGGGGTGCGAATGCATCCAGTTCGGCGTCGAATCCGGCTCGCCGGAGCTGCTGAAGGCGCTCGGCAAGCGGATCACGGTCCCCCAGGTGGAAAAGGCCGCCGCCGCGGTGCGGCGGGTGGGGATCAATCTCTCGGTCTACCTGATCACCGGGATCGAGGGGGAAGGGGAGCCGCAGCTCAAGGAGACGCTTGCCCTGGTGGAAAAGATGCGGGCCCACGACGGCCAGGTTTCGCCGCTCGTCTACTATCCCGGGACCAGGCTGTTCGCCGATGCTGCCGGCCGGGGTGAGGTGGATGCGTCCCTTTTCGCCCGTGCCGATGGGGAAGGTTTCCTGGTCCGTCACGATCCCTTCGTGGAAAAGGCGCGCAAGTCCCTGTTGGCCGGGCTGCGCCGCGCCGGGGAACGGGGGCGCTACACCCGGGAGGATTTCCAGCGCCAGCGGGCCCTGGTCGGCTATGCCCCGGTGACCGAGATGCTCTGGGGCGAGACCCTGGAGGGCGAGGAGGCATACGAGGAGGCGCTCAAGGTGTACCGGGAGATGATGCGGCGGGAGCCGGACCACCCCTGGGGGCACCTGTTGTATGCGGGGCTCGCGGCGCGGCTTGGGATGGTGGGCCAGGCGAAGAAGGCATACCTGGAACTCGCGCGGCTGGTGCCGCAGCATCTGCCCGCCTGGCTCGCCCTGGGGGAGTTGGCCCTGATGAGCGGGGACCGCGCCGGGGCGCGCAGCTCCTACGAGAAGGCGCTGGAACTTGATCCCGCCGATGCGGCGGCGCAGGAAGGACTCGCGGCGCTCGGGCCGGGCAGTGGCCCGCCGCGGGGGCGGAGAACGTAGGGGAGAAAAGCAAAGAGGGGAGCCGCCGCTGGCTGCTCCCCTCTTTGTCGTTATACCGGAGTGCTGCTTATTTGTTCACTGCGAGGCCCGGAGCGAAGATGATCTTGTCGAAGGTACGCTTCAGGGTCTTGCTCTGGAAGTTGATCATCGGCGGGGAGTCCGGGAACTCGACGGTGTCGCCCTGCTTGACCTTGGTCTGCATGACGGCAACCCAGACTTTCTGCCCGTTTTCGTCAACCAGCACGTAGGTGTAACCGGCGGAATCCATGGTCTCGAGGACTTTGCCTTTGTGGCCGCTGCCCGGTTTGATTTCCTGGGCTTTCAGGCCAGCATGGGGATCCCCACCACCAGGTGCAGCTGCAGGCATCTGCCCTGCGGCGGGTGCCGCCTCCGGAGCTGCAGCCTTGGGTGCTTCTTCCTTCTTCTTGCAGCCGGCAGCTGCCACAGCAACAATTGCCAACATTACCAGTACTTTCTTCACAGTATTCCTCCAGTTAGGTGAATTCCGAACAACAGTCGGCAAAATAGCACAATCGTCGATAACAGCACAACAAAAAAAATTCCTAACTTTCCTCATTTGCCGATCACTACCTCGCCCGTGTCGGTGATCAGTCGGGCCGGGAGCTCGAACACCCGTTTGAAGATGTTGAAGACCCCCTTCGCCAGCGACTTTACCGGCACGGCGGTGACCTTGGGATCTTCCACCGGCCCCTTCGCCTCGAAATAGGTGGTCACCAGCGACTTGTCCTTCCCGGTGAGGATCCATCCCACGATCGGGATCTTGCTCACCACCTTGTCCACGGTCTGCAGCGGCTGCACCCCGATGGTCAGGTCGAGCTCGTTGCGCACCAGGTCGATCTTGCCGACGGTGGAGATGTTGATCGCTTCGGAGTCGACGAAGAGGTTGGTGGTCGAGGCGACGCCGTCGCGGATGGCAATGTCGCCGGTGATCTTCTTGTAGGGCATCCCGCCGGAGACCATGTCCGGGAGGTGAAACTTCAAAAGCTGCGACACGTTGAGGATGGAAAAGACCTTGGACAGGACCGAGAAGCGCCGCATCGTGCCGTGCTCGGCCCGGATCGAAATCGATCCCAGGGCGGTTTTGCGCAGCTCCGCCGAGCTTTCCCCTTTCGCGGTCAGTTCGCCGCTTACCGAGACCTTGCCGGTCAGCTCCTGCTTTTTCACCCCGAGCGCATGGAGCAGCTTCTCTGCCGAAGCTCGCTGCAGGGCAAAGGAGACCTGGTAGCGCGCCTGGCCGGCGGGGCCGGGATCGAGGCGGACCTTGCCGGTCAGCTCCCCGTCCAGCGTGCCCGCTTCCACCCCCTGCAGGTAGAGGATGCCGTCCTCCTGGAGCACGGTGCAGCGCAGCCGTTTGAACGGGATGTCGTGCCCCTTCCCCTCGACGGCCGCGACGCTCGCCTTGAGGACGATGGGCGCCCCCCCTTTGCCGGAAGAGATCCGGTTCAGCGCGCTCAGGTCTTCCAGTTCCAGGTGCGGTGCGTTGACCTGGAGGTCGAGACGCGGGTGGTCCAGGTCCTGGACCGATCCCTTCAGCGCGAGCAGGGAATGCCCGAGCTGGCACCCCAGGTAGGCGATCTGCAGGTTGTTGTCCCGGTAGGTCACGTTTCCGGAGACCCGTTCGGCCCGGACCGGCTGCTGGGGATTTCCCATCCCGAGGTCGGAGAGGTCGATCGACGGCGAGGTGAAGTTGAGTGCCAGCGCCGGTGCCTTGAATCCGGTGACGCTGCCCTTGCCGTGGAAGGTGGAGTTTCCGATCCGTCCGGAAAGCTGGGAGCTCTCCGCCGAATCGGGTCCGAACCGGAGGTTCCCGGTGAGGGCGGTCAAGGGCTTCATCTTCTCGCTCGGCTTGAGGGAAACCCCGGCCAGGGCCAGCTCGCCGTCCCACCCCAGGGTATCGAGGCCTTTCCCCCTGCCGTGCAGGGTCGCCTGAACCTTCCCGGCCGGGTGGTACTTGGCCAGTTGCGGGGCCAGCGGCGCGACTTCCCCGACGGCAAAGTTGTTGGTCCTGATCTCCAGAGCCAGGCCGCCGCCGTAGCGGTAGCGGGCCGAGGCGGCGAGGTCCAAGGGGGCCAGTCGGAAGTTCAGCGCGTTCAGGATGAACTCCTTCGCGGAGAAGCTCATCTGGAAGGTGGCGCTGTTGGCGCGGCCGGCGGGCTTGGCCAGCGCGCCGCGGAACTGGTAGGCGGCGGGGGTGAGGTCCCAATCCCCCTTGAGGTTGAAGAGCCGGGTGCTGCCGCTGCCGGTCAGTTTGAGCTGGGAGTTGTCGGTGATGGCGAGTCTCTCCCCCTTGCCGGCTCCCAAAAGCCAGGCGAGTTCCGGCTGGCGGGGATGGATGTTCATCACGAAGGGATAGAGGGTCGGCGTGTCGAGGGGGAAGTCGGCGAGGCTCCCGTTCAGGGTGAAGGGCGAACTGCCGAAACGGCCGCTCATCCCCTTCAGGTTGAAGTCCTTTCCGGCCAGCTCCAGCTCACCCTTGATCGCGTTGAAGGTGGGGATTCCGCCGCCGTAGGTGATGAGACCGTCCTGCACGTGGGCCAGGGCGGTAAGGACGTTGTAGTTCCGGCCCCGCTCCATGTGGAGGATCTGGCTCACCCTCCCGTCGAGGCGGGCGTCGTCAAGCTTGTAGATGCCGCCGCGCAGCTTCTGCTCGATGAAGTCGGCGGTGTCCTTGACGATGATGCCGTACGGGATGTACTGCCGGAACTCCTGGAGGTTGAAGCTGGTGGTGGAGGCCCGGGCAACGATCCGGATATCCCTGCTGTAGAGATCGACCAGCCGGCAGGTGCCGGCGACGCCGAGCCCGTCGACGTTCGCCTTGATGTTGGAGATGTTGAGCTGGCGCGGGGTGAGTTCCAGTTCGCACGACCCCTTGACCAGGCGCGGGGCGAGTACGGCGTGGAACACCTTCGGATAGTCGAGATAGAGCCGGGTGACCTGGAAGGACCCTTTGCTTTTGAAGTCGTTGAGCTTGCCCCGGAAAACGAAGTCGGTCGCGACGTCGCCGCCGAAGTAGCGGAAGGGGAGGTACTTCCCGTAGTAAGGAAGGAAGTGGGTGGCGTTCACCGCGCCGGTCTGGACCTTGCCGTTGAAGAAGCTTTCGGTGAACTTGACCCCCCGGGGCGCGATCTTGAACGTGGTGCCGATCGAGACGGGGGCCTGGCGCCCTCCGGCGTTGAGGGTGCCCTTGAGGTTGAGGTGGCACTCCTTGCCGCGCTGAAACTCGGTCATGGCGAGATCGGTGCCGGTAAGTCCGGTAATGACGGGAGTTTGCGCGACGGCCCGGTCGGTGAAATTCACCGTCGCCTGTTTCAGCTTGATCCCTTCGATCCGGGTCTCGCCCCCTTTTTGCTCCAGCAGGTCATTGACGTTCAGCACGCCGTGCTCGTCGCGGGAAAGGTTGAGAACCGGGTGGTCCAGCTCGACGTAGTTCAGGACGATCCTTTTCTGCAGCAGCGGCCAGAGGGCGACGCCGATGGTGAGGCGGTCGGCCCGGACAAATTCGCCGACGCCGTCCTTTTCCTTGATCCGGACCCCGGTGAAGGTGAACCCGGGGCCGGGGCGCAGCGAGAACTCGCCGCTTTCGTAGCGCAGCTCCCGGTTCAGGGAGGCACGCACCCCGGCGATGATCTGCTCCTTGTAGGTGTCGAGATCCAGGAGCTTGATGCCCAGGCTCACCCCGATGACCGCGAGCGAGACGGTGAGCATGATGACGGGCAATATCCAGGCGCGTAGCCGCTTGAAGGCCATAACTTATCTTCCGTATCCGAAAAACTACCCCATTGACGCAGGGGCAATCTCTGAACTCCCCCCCTTGCCAAAAGGGCAATCTTGAGTTCCCCCCCTTTGCCAAAGGGGCAATCTTGAGTTCCCCCCCTTTGCCAAAGGGGCAGTCCTTGAGTCCCCCCCTTTGGCAAAGGGGCAGTCCTTGAGTCCCCCCCTTTGGCAAAGGGGGGCTGGGGGGGATTTGATTTTAAGGTTTTTTTCTCGGGGTAAGGGAGGAAAACCTCAACGGCACCCCCCCATCAATCCCCCTTTTTCAAAGGGGGACTTCATACCCTTAGCTCTGCTCGGCGGGAAGCTCGATGATGAAGCGGCTCCCCTTGGGCATGTTCTCCTTGGCCCGGATGAACCCGTGGTGGTCGGCGATGATCGTGTTGACGATGGCGAGCCCCAGGCCGGTCCCGCTTTTCTTGCGCGAAAAGTACGGCTCGAAAAGCCGCGGCCGATCCTCGGGGGCGATGCCGTGCCCGTTGTCCGAGACGACGAAGGTCGCCATCTTGAGCTCCGCGTTGTAGGCGCTGGTAAGCACGATCTCGCCCTGCTCCTCGATGGCCGCGACGGCGTTGTCCAGAAGGTTGATCAGCACCCGTTTGATCTGGTCGCGGTCCAGCGGGATGAGCGGCAGGGTATCGTCGGTCTTCAGCGCGAAGTTGATGTCGCGGTGCGCCTCGACGTAGAGGGTGAGCGCTTCCTTGAGCAGGGCGTTCAGGTCGCACGGCTTGGGGTGCGCCGCCGGCATCCGCGCAAAGTTGGAGAACTCGTCCACCAGCGTCTTCAATTCGTCGACCGACTTGATGATCATTGCGGTGCAGTCGTCGAAGACCCGGTCGTCCTCGGCAAACCGGTCCAGGAACCGTTTGCGCAGGCGTTGCGCGGAGAGCCGGATCGGGGTGAGCGGGTTCTTGATCTCATGGGCGATGCGCCGCGCCACCTCGCGCCAGGCTGCCATCCGTTGCGCCTTGATCAGGTTGGTCAGGTCGTCGAGCACGACCACCATGCCGAGGAAGGCGTCCCGGTCGTCCTTCAAAACGGTCAGGTTGGTGAGCAGGGTGAGCTCCCCCTCCCGCATCGGGATGCTCACCTGCTTGGTGATGGAATCCTTCTTGGTGAGGACCATGTCGCGCAAAAGGCCCTTCACGATGTCGAGGTGGGCCGGCTGCAGCACCTCGCGGAAATTCCGGCCGGCGACCCGTTCGGTGTTGATCAGGAGGAGCTTCTCGGCGGACTTGTTCACCGTGGTCAGGACGCCGTCCTTGTCGACCGAGATGATCCCCGCGCTCACGTTGGCGAGCACCGTTTCCATGTAGAGGCGGCGCTGCTCGAGCTCCAGGTTGCTTTTCTTCAGCTCCTCGTTGGTCCGCTGCAGGGCGAGCTGGTTTTCCTTCAGGTCCTGGGTCATCCGGTTGAAGGAGGTGATCAGCATCCCGATCTCGTCGTGGCTGCTCTCCCCGAGATGGACCTCCAGGTTCCCCTCGGCGACCTGCCGGGTCGCTTCGGCGAGCTCCTGGATCGGGATGGTGAGGCTGCGGGCGAGGTAGACCCCGAACCAGACCGCGAGGAAGATGATGACCATGGTGATCAGGAACAGGGTGAGGATGTACCCGGTCCGGATCGGGTTCTTCATGATCTTGAGCTGCCGGAAGTCGTGGTAGGACGAGGAGATCTCCTTCATCTTGGAGACCAGAGAGTAGGGGACGTAGTAGTTGACGACGACGACCCCGACGACGTCCTTGTTGTTCCAGGTGGACCGGACCGGGACGATGCCCCGGATCAGGTCCGCCTTGCCCACGGAGTTGATCCGGGTCAGTTTCTCGCCGGCGAGCCCGACGTTGATGTCCTCCGAGGAGGGGTTGGTGAAATCCCCCTGGGGGACCTTCGGATTGCTGGCGCGGATCAACTCCTCGCGCTGCGCCGAGAACACCTCCACCACTCCGAGGTTGTATTCCTTCTGCTTGAGCCGGACCAGTTCCTTCAGGTCGGGAAGCTTCTGGTCGTTCAAAAGCTTCTGGTCCCGGATCAGGTCGGCGATCTGCTGCCCGTAGTACAAGGCGTTCGCGGCCGAACTCTTGTAATAGGTCTGGGCGACCTCCATCGACTCGTTGAGCGAATTCTCGACCTGTTTGTTGAACCAGTTCTGGATGCTGTTCGAGATGAAGCCGGCCGAGACGAAGAAAAGGAGCATGGTCGGGACCAGCGAGAGCGAAACGAAGGCGGCGACGAGCTTGGTGCGTAACTTGGCGCCGGGGGCGTTTTTCTTCCGTTCCAGGAGGAGTTTCGCGAGGTTGCGGAATACCAGGTAGACCAGCAGGATGATCAGGAGGATGATGATGTCGATGATCCCGAAGATGAGGATGTTGCTCCCCATGGGGACTTCGGAGCTCAAGCGGGAGAGGTGGATCTCGCCTGCCATCAAAAGCAGGATGAAGACCAGCGACAAGGCGACGATGAAGCCTTCGCGCTTTCTTTTCTTCAGCTCCGCGGGGGGGAGCTCGATGGTTTCTTTCTGCAGCATCCGGGCCCTTTTGCCGAATTTACCGAGGTTTTGGAAATCGACCCACTTTATACGAAAGGGGCGGGGAATACAAGGGCATCGGGGCTTCATACGGCGTTCCAGCGTCGGATGCTGTTGAGCCTTTCGGCATGGGACCTCTCCACGATCTTTCACCGAACCTCACGCACGGCAGCCAGGGCGAATCAGGTGTTGAATTCCCCTCTCCCGCCTCGTATTATCATCTGCATCCGGCAGCGCCCGGAACCAATGCCACATCTTCCGAAGAGGATCCCATGAAACGACTGCTCGCGAGCATCGCGCTCGTTTTGCTCCTCGCCACTTCCGCCCTGGCCGATGCGCTGGTCTGGAAGGCCCAGAAGGGAAACTCCGTCGTCTACCTGGGGGGGACCTTCCATATCCTGCGCGATTCCGACTTCCCCCTGCCGCCGGAGTACGAGAAGGCGTACCGGGCGGCCCAGGTGGTGGTGTTCGAGACCGACATCGGCCAACTGCAGGACCCGGCCGCCCAGCGGGCCATCATGGAAAAGGCCGTCTATCCCAATGGCGGCACCATCGACCAGCATCTGTCGCCGGCCGCCTATCGGGCCTTGAAGGAATACTGTGCGGCGAACGGTATTCCGCTGCAGGCGCTCAGCCGTTACAAGCCGTCCCTGGTGATGACCGCCCTGACCATGATGGAGCTGACGAAATTCGGGGTGACCCGGCACGGGGTGGACGATTACTACTACCGGCAGGCCAAGAAGGACAACAAGAAGGTGCTGGGGCTGGAAACGGTCGATCAGCAGATCGATTACCTGGTGACCATGGCCGACGGCGACGAGGACGACTTCGTCACCTATTCGCTCAAGGACCTCAAGACCGCGACCGCCTCGTTCGACGATCTGGAAAGGGCCTGGCGCAAGGGGGACGCGGCCAAGCTCGACGAGCTGATCAACCGGGACATGAAGACGGGACAACCGAAGCTGTACCAGAAACTCATCACCGACCGCAACAACAACTGGCTCCCCGAGATTGACGCCAAAAACCCGCAGGTCCGCTTCTACCTGGTCGGGGCGGGACACCTGGTCGGCCCGGACGGGATCATCGAGACCCTCAGGAAGAGGGGCTACCGCATCGAAAAGTACTGACCGCCTTCGGCGGTTCCGAAGCTGTCGTTTCGGCACCATCAACCGCATCTGAACGAGCAGGGGAGGATGGTATGGCCACGCGATTTCTGGGAATCCTCGTCGTAATGACGCTCCTTGCCGGGGGGACGGTTCCGGCTGCCTTCGCCCGCAACCCGGGCAACGGTAATTCCGGCACGGCTCCCCAGGCCGCGGCGAAAAACGGTGCTGCCGTCGCCGAGATGGCAGCCGGCAACACGGCCTTTGCCCTTGATCTCTACGCTGCACTGAAACCCCGCAAGGGAAACCTCTTCTTTTCTCCCTACAGCATCTCCTCCGTCATGGCGCTTCTCTACGGCGGTGCGCGCGGCAGCACCGCCCAGGAAATCGCCCGGACCCTGCACTTCGACCTCGGCCCGCAAAGGACCCACCCCGCCTTTGCCGAGCTCAACTCCCATCTCGATCAGCTCCAGCGCAAGGGGAACGTGCAACTGCGTACCGCGAACTCGCTCTGGCCCCGGCAGGGGTATGCTTTGCTCCCCGACTACCTTGCCCTCGCCAAGCGTGACTACCAGGCCGCCCTGTTCCCGGTGAAGTACGGCGGTCCGGACGCGCCGCACCGGATCAACAGCTGGGTCAGCCAGAAAACGGAAGGGAAGATCGACCGGATCGTCCCCCCGGACCTGGATGCCGCGACGGTCATGGTCGTGGTGAACGCCATCTACTTCAAAGGGAAGTGGGCTCGCCAGTTCGACCCGAAACATACCCGCCCGGCACCATTTGCCTTGCTGGACGGCGGGAAAAAGAGCGTGATGTTGATGAACCGGACCGGGCGCTACCGGTACCGGGAGTTTGCTGGCGGCAAGCTCCTGGAGTTGCCGTACCAGGGAAACGACCTTTCCATGATCGTGATCCTGCCCAACGATCCTGAGGAATTTGCCGCCGCCGAGAGCCAGCTGACCCGGAAGAACCTGGACCTGTGGCTGGGCAACATGATGGAGCAGCGGGTCGACGTCTACCTGCCGAAGTTCCAGATGGTATGGGGGACGCAGGATCTGCGCCGGCCGTTGGAGAGCCTGGGGCTGCGGCTTCTTTTTACCGGGGGAGCGGATCTTTCGGGCATGAACGGCCGGAGGGACCTCTACGTGAGCGAGCTGTACCACAAGGCTTTCGTCGAGGTGAACGAGGAGGGGACCGAGGCGGCCGCGGCAACCGCCGGAGCGTTACGGATGGCCGCCGTGGCGCCGTCGCGGACGGTGACCTTCCGGGCGGATCACCCCTTCCTCTTCCTGATCCGGGACCACCAGACCGGGAGCGTGCTCTTTATCGGGAGGGTGGTGGAGCCGTAACTCCGATACCTCCCTCTCCCGCCGGGAGAGGGCCGGGGTGAGGGCCGCGGCCCTGTGGGGATCACCGACCCTCTCCCGGCCTGCGGCCGCCCTCACCCGGAGGGCGAGGGCAGACCTGGGAAAAACAAAAAAGGCAGCCCGTTTCGGGACTGCCTTTTCCATTGTCTGCGTCGAGCGTCGCTGACGGCCGTATTGATGGTCGCTTACGCCTCCAGCCAGGCCAGTTCGGGGATGAACTGGGTGTTGGCCGCCGGACGGACGAGTTCGGTGATCTCGTAGCAGTCGGGGCGATTGAGAACCTCGCGCAGCAGCTTGTTGTTCATGTCGTGACCGCTCTTGAGCGCTTTCACGTGACCGATGAGCGGGAATCCGGCCAGGGAGAGGTCGCCGAGCGCATCCAGGATCTTGTGGCGCACGAACTCGTCGGAGAAGCGCAGGCCTTCCGGGTTGAGGATCCCTTCGTCGCTGATGCCGACCGCGTTCTCGAGGGAGGCGCCGCGGCCCAGCCCGTGGCTCTTGAGGAGCTCGAATTCCTTCTCGAACCCGAAGGTGCGGGCCGGCGCGATCTCGGCCCCGAAATGCTTCGGGTCGAACTGGAAGGTGTGGAACTGGTGCCCCACCACCGGGTGGTCGTACTGCAGGTCGAAGGAGATCTGGTAGCGGCGGGCCGGGTGGATGGAGATCTTCTTGTCCCCCTCGGTAAGGGTCACGGACTTTTTGATCACCAGAAAGCGACGCGCCTTGGAGAGTCCCTGGACCCCGACCTGGGCGAACTGTTCGGCGAAGATGCGGGCGCTGCCGTCCATGACCGGAACTTCGGGCCCGTCGATGTCGATGTGGGCGTTGTCGATCTCCGCGGCGAAAAGCGCCGCCATCAGGTGCTCGATGGTCGAGACGGTGCCGCCCGCGTTGCCGACCGTGGTGGAAAGCCGGGTGTCGACGACGTTGGTTGCTTTTGCCTCGATGGAAACCGCCGGAGAGAGGTCTACACGGTGAAAGACGATGCCGGTTCCAGCATCGGCGGGGCGCACGGTCATGGTGATGGTTTTGCCGGTGTGCAGCCCGATCCCACTGAAGGTCGTCTTGTTCCTGATCGTTTTTTGGAAAATCATGGTTCTCTCCGAATTAGTCAGTGTACCTACTATTCAGCAAGAACCGGGCCAATGAGAATTTGCCGCACCAGAGCGTGTATACCGGGAAAAGGGATGTGGATTTCTGTGTTTCTGAGGGGTTGAGTGTGGTGCAAAAGCAACGGAGGGTGTTGCGTTTTCGACACAGTCGCGGTCGGCGCGCTACAGTCTTCCCGAGCGGAGGATGGCGACGATCCACCATAGCCCGATGAGCGCCGCGATGAGATAGCCGAGGAAGGCGAAGGCGGGAACACCCATGATCGCCGGGCCGCGGGTGGTGTGCATGGCGATCGAGGAGCCGATGATGAGCGCCGCGATGATCATCGACAGGGAGAGCCGGTTCGCCGAGCGGTCCAGTTCCCGGGAGAAGCGGTCCAGGCCGCGGTGCTCCAGGTCGATGCGAAACTTGTTCCGGTTGATCTTGTTGAGGATCTCCCGGAAGTCGCGGGGCAGGTTCTTGGCCAACGAGAGGTAGGCGTCGATGGCGCCCCCCATTTCCCGGACCACGCGTCCCGGCGAATGCTTTTCATGGAAGGCCTGGGTCAGGAAGGGGCGGAGGTGCTCCACCATGTCGAACTCCGGGTCGAGCTGGCGCCCCATACCCTCGATGACCACGAGGACCTTCACCAGCATGGTCAGGTCCGGATCGATCTTGATCCGGTAGGTGGAGATGATGTCGATGAACTCCATGAGCATCCGGCCGACTTCGATCTCGCGGAGCGGGATTTCGTAGTAGCTGTCGATGAAGTCGGCGAGGGCCCGTTTGAGGCCGTTGACGTCGACGTTGTCGGTGTTGTCGCCGGCGGTGAGGATGGTGTGGACCAGCTCTTCCACGTCGCGGTTGATGACGGCGCCGAGGACGTCGGTGAGATAGGCCTTGAGGCTGCTGGTGAGCCTTCCCACCATGCCGAAATCGAGGAGACAGATGACGTTTTGGGGGAGGATCAGGACGTTGCCGGGATGGGGGTCGCCATGGAAGAAGCCGTGGTTGAGCACCATCTTCAAGAAGGCGTGGGCCCCGCGCCGCGCGATCTCGCGCCGGTTCAGGCCGGCGGCGTCGAGCGCGGCGTTGTCGTTCACCTTGATCCCCGCGACATACTCGATGGTGAGCACGCCGCGGGCGGTCGCCTCCCAGTAGACCTTCGGAAAGTACAGCGTCGCATCGCCCTGGAAGTTGTCCCGGATCTTCTCGATGGTATGCCCTTCGCGCGAGAGGTCCAGCTCCCTTCGGATGGTGTGGGCAAACTCCCGCACCACCCCGACCGGATCGTAGATGTCCGAACGGGGGATGTGGCGTTCCAGGAGCATCGCCATCCCGAGCATGATGTCGATGTCGGTCTCGACGAGCTTCTCCACGTCGGGGCGGCGCACCTTCACCACGACCTCTTCTCCCGAGTGGAGCCGCGCCCGGTGCACCTGCGCAATCGATGCCGCCGCGATCGCCTCCCGGTTCAGCTCGGCAAACCTGAGTTCCACCAGGACCCCGAGCTCGCGCTCGATCTGGGCGTGGATCTCCTCGTAGGGGATCGACGGGACCCGGTCCTGGAGCTGGGAGAGTTCCTTGATGTAGGAGGGGGGAATGATGTCGGCGCGGGTCGAGAGCAACTGCCCGAGCTTGATGAACGTCGGCCCCAGCTCCTCGAGGGCGAGCCTCACCCTTTCCTCGGTGGAGAGGTCGGCAATTCCGCCGCGGGCGAAGATGCCGCGCCGTTTGACGAACTGGGCCAGGTTCAGGTAGTCCAGCAGCTGGAACAGACCGTAGCTGGCCAATACGGCGATGATCTGACGGTACCGCTTGATGCTCCTGATGTTGCGGTTGAAGCGGAAAAGGCTCAGCATTCCGGTCCCGGCTCGTCATCCACCGGGCGCTGCCGCGCCTCAAGCCCGTCGACGCGCCGCTTCAGCAGGTCGAACTCCTCGCGGGTGATCACCCCGATCCGGTCCAGGACCCGTTTCACCTCGGTCTCGGCGAAATCGGTGCTCCGCTCCTTGCCGGCGCGGGCCATCTCCTGGATCCGTTCCATGAAGGCCCTGCCTTCCTCTTCGCTCATTTTGTAGCGGGCCTTCAGTTCCTCGACCATTTCCTCCGCCTTTTTCTGGGTCAGCGATGCGGCCCCCAGTGCGGTGAGCACGGCTTTTTCCAGTATCTCGATCATCACGGCCTCCTTGGGGAGCTGAACTCCCTTTCATTGGTGCCCGAACGGCTAATTAAATGTAGCCTTTTGGTCTTTAATGTCAACTCGCCACGTCCTTGACTTTATTGGGGTTCTCACAGATACTCCGAGATGTTTTCTTGCAAGGAGCCTTAATAATGAAAAAACAGACCCTTACCATAAAGAACGTCGGGCAGATCCTCCTGCAGCGTCAGGTGATCGACGAGGCCCAGTTCCGGGTGATCCTGGAGCAGGGGGAGCACCAGGCGGCCCGGCTGCAGCAAGCGCAGCAGGCCGGGTATTCGCGGCGGCTGCACCAGATCCCGGAGAAGGTCTCGCCGGCCGAGGTGATCGCCTCGTTGAACCTGGAGGCTGCCGGCAGCGGTCGCCTGCTTACCGAGGATGCCATCACCGAGGTGATCGCGTCCGTTTTGGGGATGCCGTACCTGAAGATCGACCCGATGAAGCTCAACCTCGACGTGGTCACCGCGCACATCCCGCGCCCGTTCGCCCTCAAGCACCTGATCGTGCCGATTTCGGTGACCAACGGCGTGGTAACCCTTGCCGTGGCCGACCCCTTCAACCAGGAGGTGGTGGACGAGCTCCGGCAGCTCAAGCGGCAGGAATTCAACCGCGTCCTCGCCTCGCGTAACGACATCCTGAAGATCCTGCGGGAGTTCTTCGGCTTCCGCGCCTCGGTGCAGGCGGCACAGGACGAAGTGAGGGAGAGCGTCGATCTCGGCAACCTGGAGCAGTTCGTCCGGCTGAAGCTGGGGCAGGAGATCGACGGGAGCGACCGACACATCGTTTCCGCCGTGGAATTCCTGCTGCAGTACGCCTTCGACCAGCGGGCGAGCGATATCCATATCGAGCCCAAGCGGGAGAAAACCCTGGTGCGCCTGCGGGTCGACGGGGTGCTGCACAACGTGCACGACGTGCCCAAGCCGCTGCACGCCCCGATCGTCTCCCGGATCAAGATGCTCTCGCGGATGGATCTCGCCGAGAAACGGCGTCCCCAGGACGGCCGGATCAAGACGAGCCACAAGAACAAGGAGATCGAGCTGCGCGTCTCGACCCTTCCGGTCGCCTTTGGCGAGAAGGTGGTGATCAGGATCTTCGACCCCGACGTCCTCATGCAGGAGCTCGACCAGATCGGGTTCTACCCGCGCGAGTACCAGCTCTACCAGTCCTTCATCCATCGCCCGAACGGGATCATCCTGGTCACCGGGCCGACCGGCAGCGGCAAGACGACGACCCTCTACTCCTCGCTGCGCACCCTCTCCTCGCCGGAGGTGAACATAGTAACGGTCGAGGATCCGATCGAGATGGTGATGGAGGAGTTCAACCAGGTCGGGGTGCAAAGCCAGATCGGAGTCACCTTCGACAAGGTGCTGCGCAACATCCTGCGCCAGGACCCGGACATCATCATGATCGGCGAGATCCGTGATCGGGAGACCGCGGAGAACGCGGTGCAGGCCGCCCTCACCGGGCACCTGGTCCTTTCCACGCTGCACACCAACGACGCCCCTTCTTCGGTCACCCGACTGCTCGACCTGGGGGTTCCTTCGTTTCTCATCTCCTCCACGGTGATCGGGATCATGGCGCAGCGGCTTTTGCGCAAGATCTGTCCCGCCTGTAAGAAGGAGCGGCACCTCTCGCACGAGGAGGCCGAATACCTGCAGCTCACCAAGAAAGAGCGGGTCTGGTTTGGAGAGGGGTGCGCCGAATGCCGGGGGACCGGGTACAAGGGGCGGACCGGGATCTTCGAAGTGCTCGACCTCAACGATTCCGTGAAGGAGATCGTGAGCGACCACCTGGTGCTGACCGACCTGCAGGCGGCGGCACGGCGGGACGGCCTGATCCCCCTGCGGGAGCTCGCCGTGCGCAAGATGCTGGAGGGGGTCACGACCTACGAAGAGGTCGTCGCGGTCACGGGATGACGGGGCAAAGAGCAAAGAGCATAGAGCATAGAGCAGTGAGCAGAAAGCAGAGAGCAGGAACCTCATTGCTCATGACAGTCACGAGAGGGATCAGTTAGAATGGCTGAAGGAGGCGCAACTACTATGACCAAAGAAAACCTGGAAACTGCGATCTTCGCCGGCGGGTGCTTCTGGTGCATGGAGCCGGTCTTCGACAAACTCGACGGCGTCGCCTCGGTGATGCCCGGTTACACCGGTGGTCACGTGAAGGACCCGACCTACGAGGAGGTCTGCGAGGGGGACACCGGACATGTCGAGGCGGTCCGGATCGAGTTCGATCCGTCGAAGGTAACGTATCGGCAGCTGATCGACATCTTCTGGCGCAACATCGATCCCACCGTCATCAACCGCCAGTTCTGCGACTACGGTACCCAGTACCAGACCGCCGTCTTCTATACCAATGAGGAGCAGAAGCGGGTCGCCGAGGAGTCCAGGAAGGAGCTGGAGGAAGGTCGCGTCGTGCCGAAACCGATCCGAACCGAGATCCGTCCCGCCTCGGAGTTTTACGTCGCCGAGGACTACCACCGCCAGTTCTATATCAAGAACCAGCTCCGCTACGAAAATTACCACCGCGCCTGCGGCAGAGACGGACAGCTCAAGGCACTTTGGAAGGGGAAGTAGTTAAAACCCCGAAGGTCGGACGGGCGCAGCATGCTGCGTCCCTACAGTGTGTGGTGCCGGTTTTCCCCATAAGGAAAGGCCCCGTCGATTATCTCGGCGGGGCCTTTTGCCTTGGTGCTCTTCGAAACGCGCTCCCACAGAGTTATCCCAACAAAGGAAGCTTTTCGTTGTCCTTTGTATGAGCGTCAATCTTCATACCAGACGAAGGTAATCTCCCTCTCCCTCCGGGAGAGGGGCGGGGTGAGGGAATTCGCCACGAAGAGCCTTCCCTCACCTGCCCTCCGGGCACCCTCCACCAGAGTGAGAGGGGGATATGAGGGTTTGATTCTAACCAGCTTGTCAATTGTCCATTGCCTTACATCTCATAGCGCGTCTGCGCCGACACGACCACGATCCCGGACTCGGTGACCCGAAAGCCGCGGCGGCGGTCCTCGTCGTGGTCGTAGCCGATCTCGGTGCCTTCCGGGATCACGATGTTCTTGTCCACGATGACCTTTTTGAGCTTGGCGTGCCGGCCCACGTTCACGTTTTCGAAGAGGATGCAGTCCTCAACCAGGCTGTAGCTGTTCACCTTGCAGCGCGGGCCAAGGATGGAACGCCGCACCGTGCCGCCGCTGGTGATGCAACCGGCACAAACGTAGGAGTCGATGTTCTGGCCCCGGCGGTCGTCTTCGTCAAAGACCGTCTTTGCCGGCGGCAGGTTCCCCTGGTTGGTGAGGATCGGCCACTTGTAATTGTAAAGATCCAACTGCGGGGAGACGTGGATCAGGTCCATGTTGGCCGCGTAGTAGGAGTCGATGGTCCCGACGTCTTTCCAGTAGCCGCGCTCTTCGGCCTTCATCCCGGGGATGATGTTGTCGTTGAAGTTGTAGGCGACGACCTTGTCCCCGCTTTCCAGCATCATCGGGATGACGTGCTTGCCGAAGTCCAGGTCCTCGTGTTTCTTTTTCCCGTTTTGCAGCACCTCGATGAGTTTCTTCGTGGAGAAGATGTAGTTCCCCATGGAGGCGAAGCAGGTGCTGCGCCCCGGAATCGGTTCCGGATTGGCCGGTTTTTCGGTGAAGCCGATGACCCGGCTGTCGTCGTCGACGGTGAAGACGCCGAAGCGTTTGGCTTCCTGCACGGGAACTTCGAGCGCGGCAATGGTGATGTCGGCCCGGTTCCTGCGGTGGACCTCAATCATCTGGCTGATGTCCATCTTATAAATGTGGTCGCCGCCGAAGATGGCCACGTAATCGGCATCGGTGGACTCCACGAACCTCAGGTACTGCAGGATCGCATCGGCCGTTCCCTTGAACCACTCCTCGCACTCGCTGTTCGTCTCCGGGGAGATCGCGACGAAGAACTCGCCGAGACCGGTCCATTTCCCCCACGACTCGCGGATGTGCTTGCTCAGCGAGTAGGCGCGGTACTGGGTCAGGATGTAGACCTTCTTGATACCGGAGTTGAAGAGGTTGCTCAGGACGAAGTCGATGATCTTGTACTTCCCGCCGAACATGACGCTCGGCTTGGCCCGGCGGATCGTGAGCGGGCTCAGCCGCTCTCCCTTTCCGCCCGCCAGGACCATTGCTATGGTGTTTTTCCCCAGGTTACTCATTGCATACATGGCAGCCTCCCTCGATCATCGTTTGCCAAAAAATCACACATAGCATGTGCTTAGTTACGGTTTCATCCCATCCTGCCGCTACCTCCCACCCCCATTGCGGGAGGGGAACCCTCTCTGCTGCCTCATTGCCCGACGAGCATGGAAATGGTTCGAATCTCCTGCTCCAGCCGCCCCTGGAGCACGTCCTCGGCGCGGGCCATATCGTAATGCGCCTGCAGGCTGAGCCAGAACTGCGGCTCGATCTCAAAGAAGCGGCCCAGGCGCAGTGCCGTGTCGGCGGTGATGGTGCGCCTGCCGCGCACGATCTCGTTCACCCGGCGCGGCGTCACGCCTATTTCCTTGGCCAGCCGATACTGGCTGATCCCCTTCGGTTCCAGAAACTTGGCTAACAATACCTTGCCCGGATGCACCGGTGCGTGTCCCTGCTCGTTCATCATGCCACCTCGCAGTTTTGGAATTTTTGCGGCTAGACGTCAGGTACTCACCTTCGACCGGGTAGGTTCTGCCCCGGCCCTGCAGTGCGACCAACAGCGCCCCAGGTCTTCCCTGGGCTTTTCCCCGGTCCGCTTCCACTGGGTTCGATCCGGTTCGCGCGGGCTCTAAATGCTATCGCGACAGGATATGACCGTCAAGCGAAGGAGGCGGTTTCTTTGCAGTTTTTACTTCCCGGACCGGATTGGGTGCTGAATCTGTAGCTGACTGCGGGGAATCCTGGATGCAACTGGTTGCTACGGGGAGTGTCGAATCACAAGGGATGAGGAGGTTCTAGCATAAACTTTCATGAAAATAAACTAAAAAGTTATCTTAAGGAGAAAAGGATTTGGCGGGAGGGAACTTTTCTTCAGATGGGTCCCCGGGGGCCTTCGAGCCCCTCAGGGCCCTGGGCCATTCCCGGCGGGAGCAGGTTTTGAGCCCGCCGGGAATGGTGCCGCGGGGGTGAGGTCTAGTAAGTGTAAGGTCTAGTGGGCCGAGGAGCATTGCTCCCCCTCGACGCTGACGCTCATCTTCTCCGCGACCTTGCGGAAATGGAAGCCGTAGATGGCATAGGTGATGGCCAGCGGGAAGAGGCGGGGGCGGCGAAGCAGCGACCAGGCAAAGAGCCGCCAGTACTGGAAGCGTTCCTTGCCCAGGATACCTAGAATGAACATCGACTTGACGAGAGCGCCCCAATAGCCGCGCTGGAAACGGTATCTCCCGAGCTGCAGGGGACGGTATTCCTTCAGAAGGCTCGTCACCCGCTGGTAGTAATTGCGCGGGGCGTACACCGTGCGCAGGATATTGAGATAGCCCGCGATGAGGGTGTCGGGGTCCATGCGCGGCACGAAGTTCAAGTCGATGGCGGTGTTGTTGCCGGAGGTGTCGCCGAGGAGCCGTCCTTCGCGGGAGAGCCGCTGGTACAGCTTGGTCCCCCTGAGCGCCGAGAGCGTTCCGACCATTGCGGTTGCGATCCCGCTTTGCTGGATGAAACCGATCTGCATGTCGAAGATGCCCGGTGGATCGCTGTCGAATCCCACGATGAAGCCGCCGTGCACCTGCAGCCCGGCTTGTTGGATCCGGTGCACCGATTCCAAAAGGTCCCGGTTGCCGTTTTGCACCTTCCCGGTCTCGGCGAGTCCGCCCGCGTGCGGGGTCTCGATCCCGATGAAGACCTCCTGGAATCCCGCGCGCACCATGAGTTTCATGAGCTCCGGGTCGTCGGCGAGGTTGATGGAGGCCTCGGTATAGAAGTAGAAGGGGTAGCCCCGTTCCGCCATCCAGTCGATGATCCGGGGCAGTATCACCCGTTTGAGTTTCGGTTTGTCGCCGATGAAGTTGTCGTCGACGAAGAAGATAGCCCCGCGCCATTTGCGCCGGTACAGCTCTTCCAGTTCGGCGATCACCTGCTCTACGCTCTTGCTGCGCGGTTTCTTCCCGAACAGCGCGGTGATGTCGCAGAACTCGCAATCGAAGGGGCAGCCGCGGCAGTACTGGATGTTGAGCGCCGCATAGTGGCGCACGTCGATCAGCCCCCAGAGCGGAATCGGTGTCTGGGTCAGGTCCGCCCAACCCTCCGCCTGGTACAGGTGCGCGGCGCATCCTTTACCCAGGTCCTCCAAGAACTTGGGCAAAATGACTTCCGCCTCGCCGAGGACCAGGTGGTCGACGTCGGCGAACTCTTCCGGTTCCGCCTTGAAAAGCGGGCCGCCGGCCACGGTCTTCACCCCCTGGCAACGGCAGCGTTCGATGACCTGCCGGGCCGAATCGCGCTGGATGGTCATGGCGCTGATGAAGACATAATCCGCCCAGGCGATCTCCTCGTCGCGCAAGGGGCGGACGTTGAGGTCGGCAAGCCGCAGCTCCCATTCGGCGGGGAGCATGGCGGCAACGGTGAGCAGGCCCAGCGGGGGGAAACTTGCTTTCCTGCCGATGAATTTGAGGGCGTGGCGGAAGGTCCAAAAGGTGTCGGGGTTCCTCGGGTAAACCAGGAGAATTTTCATAACCGTTCCCGCTTTCTTGTTAATTGAACCCGACCGACAACCGCAGGGAATAGCTTGCCGGTTCCCGCGGTCCCCCCCTCGAGGAGGCGCCCTGGCGAAGAGGACGGCCGGCCTTACCGGATTCTGGTCTTAGTGGGGGGTGCCGCAGGCCTTCAGCTTCCCGTTCTCGTAGAACGTGATCGACTGAAACTGGTCACAGCTTGTCCCGTCCACGGTGAGAGCATCCCTGAGCTGGCATTCCTCGAGCTTGCCGGAGCGGAAGAACTGGATCGCTCCGAGCTGGTTGCAGACGAGGTCGCCGTGGTAATAGAAGTCGCTCAGGACGCACCGCTTGAGGGAGCCGTTTTCATAGAAGGTGATCGGGGAGTATTGATTGCAGGGGACCGAACCGGCGTAGTAGTAGTCCCTGAGGATGCAGGACTGGAGCTGTCCCGTCGGGTAGGAAAAGATTTCGGATCCTTCGTTGCAGATGGACTGGTCGACCGCAGTGGCGGGGCGGGACCCGAGGGCCGCGAAAATGAACATCAAGGTGATCGCCTTTTTCATGATTATGTTTCCCTGTCGTCGTTAACAAACATTAGAAACAATGAACAAGAGTATACTGTCGGCTGCGGAGAATTCAACGACGGCACCAGTCCCTGCACCTTGACACCGGCCTTCCCTTCGACGGATACTGAAGGTGCATTTGAAAATGCTAATCAAGTAGCAGTGTCCGTTTTTGCCTGTGAAAAGGAGAACGCCATGATCACGCTATTGCGTACTTTTAAGATGCTGTGCCTGGGCGCGGCCCTTGCGGGGTTGGTCGGCTGCGCCTCTACCGAGACGCGCGAAACGACCGGCCAGTACGTCGATGACTCCGTCGTCACCGCCAAGGTGAAGGCCGCCCTTTATGACGATACCGGGTTGAAGGCGCAGGACATCAAGGTCAACACCTACCGGGGCATCGTCCAGCTCTCCGGCTTCGTCGATTCGCGCGACACCAGAAGCCGTGCCGAAGACGCGGCATCGCGCGTCGAAGGTGTGTCCGAGGTGAAGAACAACCTGATCGTCAAGTGATTCATCGATACTCGCAGGAAGGAGAGCCCTCTCCCCACCATCCGTCCGCGTGGGGACGGCGCCCACCCTGCCCGGTACCCAATATGGAAATTGAGGCCGCCAAACTCCGGTTTGACGGCCTTTTTATGTTGACAATGGTGCGGCGTCGCAAATAAAATCCCACATTTAATTACAAACCTGGAGGTTTCCAAAATGGGTAAGGCTTATAAAGTGGCAGTTTTGCCGGGTGACGGCATCGGCCCCGAGGTTATGGCAGAGGCGCTGAAGGTACTCGACGCGATCGAGAAACGTTACGACGTTACCTTCGAGCGAACTCACGCGAATGTTGGCGGGGCCGGCATCGACCTGGAAGGCCGCGCCCTCCCGGAAACTACCGTTAACATCTGCAAGAGCTCCGACGCGATCCTCTTCGGTTCGGTCGGCGGGCCGAAATGGGAAACCCTCCCGCCGGACGAGCAACCGGAGCGCGGCGCGCTGCTGCCGCTGCGCAAGATCTTCGGGCTCTACGCCAACCTCCGCCCGGCGATCATCTTCCCGTCGCTCACCAGCGCCTCCTCGCTCAAGGAAGAGGTGATCTCGGGCGGCTTCGACATCCTGGTCATCCGCGAGCTGACCGGCGGCATCTACTTCTCCCAGCCCAAAGGGATCGAAGGGGAAGGGCGGGACCGGATCGGCGTCGACACCATGCGCTACAGCGTCCCGGAGATCGAGCGGATCGCCCACGTCGCCTTCCAGGCGGCGCAGAAGCGCGGCCGCAAGGTCTGCTCCATCGACAAGGCGAACGTCCTTTCCACCTCGGTCTTGTGGCGCGAGATCGTGATCGGGGTCGCCAAGCAGTACCCGGACGTCGAGCTCTCCCACATGTACGTGGACAACGCGGCCATGCAACTGGTAAGATGGCCGAAACAATTTGACGTCATCCTCTGCGAGAACATGTTCGGCGACATCCTCTCCGACGAGGCCGCCATGCTGACCGGCTCGCTGGGGATGCTCCCCTCCGCTTCGCTGGCGGAAGGGACCTTCGGCATGTACGAGCCCTCCGGCGGCAGCGCCCCGGACATCGCGGGCCAGGGGATCGCGAACCCGATCGCCCAGATCCTTTCCGCGGGCATGATGCTTCGCTACTCCTTCGGGATGGTCGAGGCGGCCGACGCCATCGACAAGGCGGTTGCCAAGGTGCTCGACGGCGGCTACCGCACTCGCGACATCTACCAGAACAAGGAAGGCGAGAAACTGGTCAACACCCGCGAGATCGGCGACGCCATCATCGCGGCTCTCTAAGTCGTTTGCGATAACAACCACAGGCAGGGGCGCAGCATGCTGCGCCCTTCCCGCCCCGCCGGGGGCGGTGACTCCCAAGCGTTTAACCATACCAACACATATAAAGAGGTAGAGACTATGAAAGTCGGACTGGTCGGATGGCGCGGCATGGTAGGCTCGGTTCTTCTCCAGCGCATGCAGGAGGAGAATGATTTTGCGGGTATCGAACCGGTATTCTTCACCACTTCGCAGGCCGGCCAGCCGGCCCCGATGAACGCCGGGACCCTCAAGGACGCCTCCGATATCTCGGAACTGAAGAAACTCGACGTGATCATCACCTGTCAGGGTGGCGACTACACCAAGGCGGTCCGCCCGCAGCTGGCCCAGGCCGGCTGGAAAGGGTACTGGATCGATGCCGCGAGCACCCTCCGCATGGAGAACGACGCGGTAATCATCCTCGACCCGGTCAACCGCAACGTCATCGACGCGGCCCTCGACAAGGGGATCAAGGACTACATCGGCGGCAACTGCACCGTGAGCCTCATGCTGATGGGCCTGGGCGGGCTCTTCCGCTCCGGTCTGGTCGAGTGGGTCTCCTCCATGACCTACCAGGCGGCTTCCGGGGCGGGCGCTCCCAACATGCGCGAGCTCCTTTCCCAGATGGGCGTGCTGCAGAACTCGGTCGCCGACCTCTTGGCCCAGCCTTCTTCGGCGATCCTCGAGATCGACCGCAAGGTCACCGCGACCCTCAGAAGCGACGTGCTGCCGACCAAGGAGTTCGGCTTCCCGCTCGCCGGCAACGTTCTTCCCTGGATCGACCGCGAGGTCGAGGACGGGCAGAGCCGTGAGGAGTGGAAAGGGTACGCCGAAACCAACAAGATCCTCGGGACCAAGAGCCCGATCCCGGTCGACGGCATCTGCGTCCGCGTCGGTGCCATGCGCTGCCACAGCCAGGCCCTCACCATCAAGCTGGTGAAGGACGTCCCGATTGCCGACATCGAGCAGATCATCGCCAACGACAACCAGTGGGCCAAGCTGGTTCCGAACACCAAGGCCGCGAGCCTCGAAGGGCTCACCCCGGCCGCCGTTTCCGGTTCGCTCACCGTTCCGGTCGGGCGGGTGCGCAAGATGAAGATGGGGCCGGAGTACCTCTCCGCCTTCACCTGCGGCGATCAGCTTCTGTGGGGCGCCGCCGAGCCGCTGCGCCGCATGCTGCAGATCCTCAAGGAGCGCTAGGCCCGACCCACGTAACTTAGCGGCAGGCACGGAGCGCGTCCCGGCAAGGTCGGGGCGCGCTCCTTTTTGTGTTACCTGCCCCTCGAGGACTGGCTTCCGGTGCCTGTCCCCATTTTTGCCCTTTGCATTATCGGACGTCGGATCCGGCTGATCGGTCCGATCAAAGGAGAAACCAGTTATGAGCAAGAAATTTACCGTTGCCGTCGTCGGCGCCACCGGCGCGGTCGGCACCCAGATCCTCGAGTGCCTTGAGGGGCGGAACTTCCCGGTGCAGGAGATCAAGCTCCTGGCCACCGCCTCCAATGCGGGGGACATCCTGGAGTTCCACGGCCAACCGGTGACCGTGGAGGAGGTGAAGCAGGACTCCTTCGAAGGGGTCGATATCGCCCTTTTTGCCGCCGGTCCGGCGATCGCCTCGCAGCTTGCACCGGTTGCCGCCGGCGCCGGGACGGTCTGTATCGACTGTTCCAGCGCGTGGCGGATGGATGCCGACGTGCCGCTGATCATCCCCGAGGTGAACCCGGACGCTTTGGCTGGGTATCGCAAGAAGGGGATCGTCTCCAGCCCGACCGCGTCCGTGGTCCAGCTGGCGGTGGCGCTCAAGCCGCTGCACGATTTCGCCGGCATCAAGAGGATGGTGGTCTCGACCTACGAAGCGGTTTCTTCCACCGGCAACCGCGCCATCGACGAATTGCGGGTCCAGACCGGGGAGCTCCTGAATGGGCGCCCCGCCAAGGTTGACGTCTATCCGCACCGGATCGCCTTCAACTGCCTGCCGCAGGTCGACGCCTTCAACGACGACGGCTACACCCGCGAAGAGCAGAAGGTCATCGACGAGACCGCGAAAGTGATGGCGGCGACGATCAAGACCACCGCGACCTGCATCCGGGTGCCGGTATTCTACGCGCACTCCGCGTCGGTCAACATCGAGACCGGCAAGAAGCTGACCCCGGAAAAGGCGCGCGAGCTTTTGAAGGGGGCTGCGGGGGTGGTGCTGGTGGACGACCCGGCGGAAAGTGAGTACCCGATGTGTATGGATGCCGCCGGCCAGGACGAGGTGTTTGTCGGGCGCATCCGCGAGGACAAGTCCATCGCCAACGGCCTGAACCTCTGGGTGGTGTCGGACAACCTCCGCAAAGGCGCCGCCACCAACGCAGTGCAGATCGCCGAACTTCTGGTCGAGAAGTACCTGCAGTAGCAGTAGTTCGATCTCGTTCCCAAGGTCCGCCTTGGGAACGCACCAGATCTCAAAGCTCCTGCTTGGTAATGTTGGCGAAGCTGGAGCTTCGCACGATGGTTGGGTTCCCAAGCTGGAGCTTGGGAGCCAGGAAAGGTTTTACGGGAAAGGCAAATCCCCCCCAGCCCCCCTTTTCCAAAGGGGGGAGTTCAAGGCTTTAGTTCACAAGTGCCATCCGCGTTCATCTGCCTTCATCTGCGGACGGAATTGAAAGAGACTATGCGCAACATCATGCTCACCGTCGAGTACGACGGGACCAATTACTGCGGCTGGCAGACCCAGCCGAATGCGACTTCGGTCCAGGAGATCATGGAGGGAGCCCTCGCCCAGATGCTCGGCGAACCGGTGCGGCTGCATGCGTCGGGACGGACCGACGCCGGGGTTCATGCCCTCGGGATGGCCGCCTGCTTCCAGACGGACAAGACCATGCCGCTGCGTGCCTTCCGCGAGGGGCTGAACACGCTTCTTCCCCGGGACATCGCCGTGCGTGAGGCGCGGGAGATGCCGCTGGATTTTAACCCGCGCTTCCACGCCCAAGGCAAGCATTACCGCTACACCTTCCTGCTCGACGACATCCGTTCCCCGCTCACCCGCCACACCGCCTGGCGCCTGAAGGGGAAGCTCGACGTCGAGGCGGCGCGCCGCGCCTGCGCCGAGTTCGTCGGCGAGCACGACTTCGCCGCGTTTCGCGCCTCCAACTGCGCCGCCAAGACCACGGTGCGCGAAATCTACTCGATGGATCTGACCCAGGATGGCCGTTTTCTGTATCTGGATGTGCGGGGGAGTGGTTTTCTCAAGAATATGATCCGGGTGATCGCCGGGACGCTGGTCGAGGTGGGGCAGGGGAAGCGGACTCCCGAGGACATCCGGCAGTTGCTGGAAGGGGGCGACCGCAGGGCCTCCGGACAGACGGCTCCGCCGCAGGGGCTTTGCTTGATGGAGGTGTTCTATCCGGAAGTGGGCGCCGAACCCGATCCTCACCCTGCCCGTCGCAAGCCGCGCCGCGCGCGCGACCTTGAAGGGGAGGGGACCTGATGCCCCATTGGATGCCCGGGTAGGAGCGACCTTCGTGTCGCGATTTATCGCCAGACATCGGGAATCGAATGCCTCTCCCGGAAGAACCGGATGCTTGGGCGGAAACCCGGTGACGACCGTTTTTGGCCCTGGTGAGATTTCTCTTGACACTGTTGATGAAATAGACTAAATTTCCAACTTTCCGTTGGCCAAAGTGCTCATTCCCATATAGTTGTGAGGTTTCGATGAAGACGCAAGTTGCTAAAAAAGAAGATGTGACCAGGGACTGGTACCTGGTTGACGTGGATAATAAGGTCCTTGGCCGTGTTGCTACCGAGATTGCCAACGTTCTGCGTGGCAAGAACAAGCCGACCTTCACCCCGAGCGTTGATACCGGTGACTTCGTCATTGTCGTGAATGCTGAGAAGATCGCCCTCACCGGCAACAAGTTCGCTGACAAGATGTACTACAGCCACTCCGGGTTCCCCGGCGGGCTGAAGGAAATCACCGCCGGCAAACTTCTCGAGAAGAAGCCGGAGGACATCCTGAAGAAAGCCGTGAAGGGCATGCTTCCGAAGAACAAGCTCGCTCGTCACATGCTCAAGAAGCTCAAGATCTACAGCGGCTCTGCTCACCCGCATGCGGCGCAGCAGCCCAAGACTCTGAATATTTAATCGATCAGGAGATATACAAATGGCAGCAGCGAGCTACTACGGAACAGGCAAAAGGAAATCGTCCATCGCCAGGGTTTGGCTCAAACCCGGTACCGGCGCCATCACGGTCAACAGCAAGACCCTCGACGAGTACTTCGGTCGCGAGACCTCGAAGATGGTCGTCAAGCAGCCGCTCGAGCTCACCGAGAACGTCGGCAAGTTCGACATCTTCGTGACCGTCAAAGGCGGCGGTGACTCCGGTCAGGCCGGCGCGATCAAGCACGGCATTACCAAGGCGCTTCTCGAGGCCGATGCCGACCTCCGTGGCACGCTGAAGAAAGCCGGCTTCATTACCCGCGATTCGCGCATCAAAGAGCGTAAGAAGTACGGCAAGAAGGCAGCACGCGCCAGCTTCCAGTTCTCCAAGCGTTAATTTCGGATACGAAATACGCGGTTATACAAAAAGGGGGAATCCGAAAGGGTTCCTCCTTTTTGCCGTTGTGCTGTCAGCTGCGCTGAACACAGCGAAAGGCGGTCACGAAACCACCGTTGACACAGAGTGTTTTCTCTTTCTTTGAACGTGCTCTGTCACATATTATGTCCTGATAGTGCTCGGTGCTGTGGAGGCGCCTTTCCGGCGCGCTCAGTCTGGCGACGATTGGGTTAATCAGGCCCTCTCCCCGGGAGAGGGAGCAACCGATCTGTATTCTTCGAACTACCTTAAGGAGGTTTCTCCATGCTCAAGGTTGCCGTTGTCGGTGCCAGTGGATACACCGGCGTTGAACTGCTGAGACTGCTTTACAACCACCCCGAAGTCGCCGTGACCTGCGTCACGTCGGAGCAGAGCGCCGGCCGCCCGGTGAGCGACGTCTTCCCGACCCTGCGGGGGCGGATCGATCTGCCGCTGGAAAACCTCGAGCCGGTCGGAATCTCCGAGAAGGTGGACGTCGTCTTCACGGCGCTGCCGCATAAGGCCGCCATGGAAGTGGTGCCGACCTTCGTGAAGATGGGCAAACAGGTCATCGACCTCTCCGCCGACTACCGGATTCACGATCCGCAGGTCTACGGGAAGTGGTACGACACCCACCTCAACCCGGACCTGTTGGATCAGGCGGTGTACGGTATTCCGGAAATCCGGCGGGCCGAAATCAGGGAAGCCTCCCTCATCGCCAACCCCGGCTGCTACCCGACCAGCGTCATCCTCGGGCTCGCGCCGCTTCTGAAGGGGAAGGTGATCGACCCGAAGAGCGTGATCGTGGATGCCAAGTCGGGCGTCTCCGGGGCCGGTCGCGGGGCGAAGGTGGACAATCTCTACTGCGAGGTCAACGAAGGGTTCAAGGCCTACGCCGTGGGTGGGACCCATCGGCACATCCCGGAAATCGAGCAGGAACTGTCGCTTCTTGCCGAGACCGAGATGGTGATCTCCTTCACGCCGCACCTGGTGCCGATGGACCGGGGGATTCTCTCCACCATCTACTCGGCGCCCAACGGCAAGGTCACCGCTGCGGAACTCATTACCCTGTACGAGGCCTTCTATGACGGCGAGCCGTTCGTGCGGGTGCTCCCGGAAGGGAAGCTTCCTTCGACCACCTTCGTGCGGGGTTCCAATTTCTGCGACATCGGCGTTACCGTCGACGAGCGGACCGGGCGGATTGTCGTCATCTCCGCCATCGACAACCTCGTCAAGGGCGCTTCCGGCCAAGCGGTGCAGAACATGAACCTCATGTGCGGCCTTCCGGAGACCCTGGGCCTGGAGATCTTGCCGGTATTTCCCTGATTGACGGTACTCCCTCTCCCTTTGGGAGAGGGGTGGGGTGAGGGCCGCCGAACTTTGGCGGGAAAGCTCTCAAAGACAGCTCAGCCCTCACCCGCCCTCCGGGCATCCTCTCCCACCGGGAGAGGGATTGAAGCAAGGTTTTCCATGAAAAACGCAGTTCGCAAACCTCAGCAGTCGCCACGGTTCATCCCTACCAACATGGCAGAGGCCCGGGTGCGCGGTTGGGAGGAGCTCGACATCGTCTTCGTCACCGGCGACGCCTATGTCGACCATCCCGCCTTCGGCGTCCCGCTGCTCGCCCGCTTCCTCGAATCCAAAGGCTTCAAAGTCGGCATCATCGCCCAGCCGGACTGGCGCAGCAAAGAGCCGTTCCAGGCCCTGGGGCGCCCGCGTCTGTTCTTTGCGGTTGCCGCCGGGGCGATGGATTCCATGGTCGCTCATTACACCCCTGCCCGAAAAATCCGCCGCGACGATGCCTACACCCCGGGCAACCGCCACGGGGCACGCCCCAACCGCGCCACCATCGTCTATACCTCCCGGCTCAAAGAGGCCTATCGCGACGTGCCGGTGGTGATCGGCGGCATCGAGGCGAGCCTGCGCCGCTTTGCCCACTACGACTACTGGGAAGACAAGGTGCGCCGTTCCGCGCTGCTCGATGCCAAGGCCGATCTGCTCGTCTATGGGATGGGAGAAACGCCGCTCCTGGAGCTGGCGGACCGCCTTGCGAGGGGGGAAGCCTTTGCCGCCATCCGGGATATTCGCGGGACCGCTTATGCCGCGGGTGCGTTGCCGGAAGGGGAGCTCAGCGAGCTTCCCTCCTACGAAGAGGCGGTTTCCAGCCGGGAGGCGTTCGGGCGGGCCTTCCGGATGATTTCGGTCGAGCAGAACCCGCACAGTGCCAAGGTTGTGGCCCAGCGCCATGCAGAGCGCTACCTCGTCTGCAACCCGCCCTCCTTTCCGGTCTCCGAAAAGGAACTCGACGCCCTTTATGCGCTTCCCTTTGTAAAGGCACCGCACCCAAGTTACACCGAGCCGATCCCGGCCTACGAACAGATCCGGAACTCCGTCACCACGCACCGGGGCTGCTTTGGCGGCTGTGCCTTCTGTGCCATCGTGCATCACCAGGGAAAGACGATCCAGTCGCGCAGCGAGGGGAGCATCCTGAAGGAGCTGGAAGAACTCTCCGGGCTGACCTGGTTCAAGGGGAGCGTGAGCGACCTGGGGGGACCGACCGCCAACATGTACGGGCTGCGTTGCGGCAATGACGAGGCGGGTGCCAAATGTGTGCGGGGAAGTTGTCTGTATCCGGCCCCCTGTCCCAACCTTATTACCGACGACACCCGTTCGGCGCGTCTTCTGGCCCGGGCGCGGCGGGTTTCCGGCGTGAAACACATCGCGGTGAGTTCGGGGGTGCGCTATGACCTTTTGGAGCGCCAGCCCAACTACCTGCGCGAGTTGGTTGGGCATCACGTCAGCGGACTTTTGAAGGTGGCGCCGGAGCACCTGACCGACCGGGTAACCAAGGTGATGCGCAAGCCCGGCAAGGCGAGCTTCGAGCGGTTCCGGATCTCCTTTCTGAAAGAGAGCGAGCGGATCGGGAAGCGGCAGTACCTTGTTCCCTATTTCATCTCCGGGCATCCCGGCTGCCGGCTGGAGGACATGGTCGAGCTGGCGTTGTCGCTCAAGCGGATGGGGATGCGGGTGGAGCAGGTGCAGGATTTCACCCCGACCCCGGGGACGCTTTCAACCTGCATGTACTACACGGGGGTGGATCCGTTCACCGGAGAGAAGGTGTACGTTCCCAAGACCGACCGCGAGAAAGGGCTGCAGAAGTCGCTGCTCCTCTATCATGTCCCCGAGGAGCGGAAGAACTGCCTGCTCGCGCTCAGGGAGTGCGGCAGGGAAGACGCGGCGGAGGAGCTGTTTGCGGGGAGGACGCCGGGAAAGGTGCCGGTGCGGGGACCGGTTCACGTGCCGGGGAACCGTCCCGGTAAAACCGAGCGGCCGCAGCAGGGGCCGCAGGGGAAGGGGCGGAGAAGGTAGGTTCGCATCGGATGGGGCTAGGGGGCAACCCTCCCCGCCGCTGTGGTCCGCCAGGGCACGGTATGCTCGCCCTGCGAGACTCCCGAGGTGGGCGCGGCATTCTCTTCGCGACCGTTTTGGGTAAGAAAGTGACTCTCTTTTCCGAGCATCTCTTTGACACTAGACCGCATACTTATCTATGATGGTGGGATGCTCTCTGACAAAAAAATAGACCACCGGGAAAAAATAAGTTGACACGGAAGGGCGACTCCCGTATAAGTGGGATTCGCTTTTGCCGGGCGAAACCGCTCGGAGGCGCCGGAGCTAGAGATGGCTGGCGTAGCTCAATTGGTAGAGCAGCTGACTTGTAATCAGCAGGTTGCGGGTTCGAGTCCCATCGCCAGCTCCAACACTGGCAACACCATCTGTCTGGAGGGATTCCCGAGCGGCCAAAGGGAACAGACTGTAAATCTGTCGTCATCGACTTCGGAGGTTCGAATCCTCCTCCCTCCACCACTAAAACTTCAGATGCAATGAGTGCAGCTGCCTTACCAGGAGGCCTTTGGTCGTTCGAACTGGAGGGGTGAAGCTCAAAGCGTCAAAAAACTTCGCTTCGCCGTAAGACATAGGGCGGGAATAGCTCAGTTGGCTAGAGCATCAGCCTTCCAAGCTGAGGGTCGCGGGTTCGAGTCCCGTTTCCCGCTCCAAAAATCCGCATAAGCCCACATAGCTCAGTAGGTAGAGCACTTCCTTGGTAAGGAAGAGGTCACCGGTTCGAATCCGGTTGTGGGCTCCATTTCTCGTTTATTCATCCTGGAAAAGCTGGTTCGCAAATATAGGGAGGATTCCTGTAATGGCTAAGGCAAAATTCGAAAGAACTAAACCGCACGTTAATATCGGCACCATCGGCCACGTCGACCACGGCAAGACCACGCTGACCGCAGCGATCACCAAGGTCCTCGCCGGCAAAGGCCAGGCTGAGTTCAAGGCATTCGACCAGATCGACAACGCTCCGGAAGAGCGCGAGCGTGGTATCACCATCGCCACCGCCCACGTCGAGTACGAGACCGACAAGCGTCACTATGCTCACGTTGACTGCCCGGGCCATGCCGACTACGTCAAGAACATGATCACCGGTGCTGCTCAGATGGACGGCGCGATCCTGGTCGTTTCCGCCGCTGACGGCCCGATGCCCCAGACCCGTGAGCACATCCTGCTCGCGCGCCAGGTCGGCGTCCCCTACATCGTCGTGTTCCTGAACAAGGCCGACATGGTGGACGACGAGGAGCTCCTCGAGCTCGTCGAACTCGAAGTTCGCGAACTCCTCTCCTCCTACGACTTCCCGGGCGACGATATCCCCATCATCAAGGGTTCCGCTCTGAAAGGCCTCGAAGGCGACAAGGGCGAGCTCGGTGAGCAGGCCATCATGGCACTCATGGACGCCGTCGACGCCTACATTCCGGAGCCGCAGCGCGCCATCGACAAGCCGTTCCTGATGCCGGTCGAGGACGTTTTCTCCATCTCCGGCCGCGGTACCGTTGCTACCGGTCGTGTCGAGCGCGGGATCGTCAAGGTCGGCGAAGAGGTCGAGATCGTCGGCATCAAGGCCACCACCAAGACCACCGTTACCGGCGTCGAGATGTTCCGCAAGCTCCTCGACGAAGGGCGTGCCGGCGACAACATCGGGGCCCTGCTCCGCGGCGTGAAGCGTGAAGAGATCGAGCGCGGCCAGGTTCTGGCCAAGCCGGGCTCCATCACCCCGCACACCAAGTTCAAAGCCGAGGCCTACATCCTCTCCAAAGAAGAGGGTGGCCGCCACACCCCGTTCTTCAACGGCTACCGTCCGCAGTTCTACTTCCGTACCACCGACGTCACCGGCGTCGTGGACCTCGAAGCGGGCACCGAGATGGTCATGCCGGGCGACAACGTCTCCGTCACCGTCAACCTGATCACCCCGATCGCAATGGACGAAGGTCTCCGTTTCGCGATCCGTGAAGGTGGCCGTACCGTTGGCGCCGGCGTGGTTGCCTCCATCATCGAGTAACGAAACGACAACTCCTCCCTCTCCGGTTCGGTGAGGGAGGAGTCTTTTTCGGCGGCGCAGTTTGCCGCGGCGGAGAAGAAGTAATAAGCGGAAGTGAGTGTTTTCCGCAAACCTGTTTGATAAGGATTAAGTCATGCCTAGAGACATCATCACGCTGGCCTGCAGCGAGTGCAAACAGCGCAACTACACCACGACCAAGAACAAGAAGAACACTCCCCAGAAGCTGGAGTTCAACAAGTACTGCCGCTTCTGCCGCAAGCATACTCCGCACAAAGAAACCAAATAGTTCAAGATACGGGACTCGCTCTTGAGGGCGAGGCTCAGTGCAGGCCAGTAGCTCTAACGGCTAGAGCACCGGTCTCCAAAACCGGGTGTTGGGGGTTCGAATCCCTCCTGGCCTGCCATTTTTTTACCCATCTCTCGAACAAGGGGAGTGTGACCCGTGCTGGCAAAAGCCAAGAATTTTTTTGAGGAAGTACGTGAGGAGCTGGCCAAGGTAACCTGGCCGACCCGCAAGGAAACTATCTCCACTGCCCAGGTAGTTGTCGTCATCATTGTTCTCATCTCGCTTTATCTTGGCGTCTGCGACTCGGTCCTTAACTCCTTCATCAAGTGGATACTCCGAGGACAATAATACATGGCACTTAAATGGTACGGCGTTCACACCTACTCGGGTTTCGAGAACAAGGTGCGTCTCACCCTTGCCGAGCGTATCAAGAACGTCGGCATGGAGGAGCTCTTCGGCGAGATCCTGATCCCGTGTGAAACCGTCGTCGAATTGAAAAAGGGCGAGAAGCGGACTTCTTCCCGCAAGTTCTTCCCGGGGTACATCCTGGTTCAGATGGAACTTAACGACGACACCTGGCACGTAGTCAAGGAGACCGCGAAGGTCACCGGGTTCGTCGGCGGGAACAACCCTTTCCCCATCCCCGACGAGGAGGTCAACAAGATCACCAAGCGGATGGAAGAGGGTGCCGAAAAGCCCCGTCCGAAGGTCCTCTTCGAGGTTGGCGAGACGGTCCGGGTCATCGACGGTCCTTTCCTCAATTTCTCGGGTGTGGTCGAGGACGTCAAGCCGGACAAAGGGAAGCTCCGGGTCATGGTCAGCATCTTTGGCAGGGCCACTCCCGTCGAGCTTGAGTTCATGCAGGTAGAAAAACAGTAAGAAGGTTCGACGTTCAACGTTCAACGTTCAGCGTTAAAACCACCAGGTCACTTACCATGGGTTTAACTTTGAACGTTGAACGTTGAACCTTGAACTGCTTTTAAGGAAAAAGGAGTAGGATCATGGCGAAAAAGATTACCGGTTACATAAAGCTGCAGGTTCCCGCCGGGAAGGCGAACCCGTCTCCCCCGATCGGCCCGGCCCTGGGTCAGCACGGTGTCAACATCATGGAGTTCTGCAAGGCGTTCAACGCGAAGACGCAGGGCGACGAAGGGACCATCACCCCGGTCGTCATCACCGTCTACGCCGACCGCTCCTTCACCTTCATCACCAAGACTCCGCCGGCCCCGGTCCTGATCAAGAAGGCGCTGGGCATCGAGAGCGGTTCCGCGGTCCCCAACAAGACCAAGGTCGGCAAGCTGACCAAGGACCAGGTGCGCGAGATCGCCACCAAGAAGATGCCGGACCTCAACGCCGCCAGCATCGAGGCCGCCATGAAGACCATCGAAGGTACCGCGCGCAGCATGGGCGTTGAAATAGCTTAAGTCAAAGAGAGGGTTATAGAATGGCAACGTCAAAAAAGCTTAAAGCCGCCCTTGCCAAGGTGGACCGGAGCAAGAACTACTCCGTCAACGACGGCCTCGAGCTGGTCAAGGGCGCCGCATTCGCCAAGTTCGACGAGACCGTCGACCTGGTCGTGAAGCTCGGCGTCGACCCGCGCCACGCGGACCAGATGGTCCGTGGCGCCGTCGTCCTTCCGAACGGCCTGGGTAAAGATGTCCGCGTCTTGGTCTTCGCCAAGGGGGAGAAAGAGAAGGAAGCACGCGACGCAGGTGCCGACTACGTTGGCGCCGACGACCTGGTGGCCAAGATCCAGGGTGGTTGGTTCGACTTTGATACCGCGATCGCTACCCCGGACATGATGGGTGTGGTCGGTAAGATCGGTAAGCTCCTCGGTCCCCGTGGTCTGATGCCGAACCCCAAAGTCGGCACCGTCACCTTCGACCTGGCTCGCGCCATCAAGGAGTCCAAATCCGGTAAGGTTGAATTCCGCGTCGAAAAGGCCGGCATCATCCACGCACCGGTAGGGAAGGTCTCCTTCCCGGCTGAGACCCTGAAGCAGAACATCCTCGCCCTGGTCGAGGCCCTGCAGAAGGCGAAGCCGGCTGCCGCCAAAGGTACCTACATGAAGAAGATCTCCGTGTCTTCCACCATGGGCCCGGGCGTCACCCTCGATCTCGCCGAGGTTACGGCGAGCTTAAAATAAAGCTTCGACTCGAAATGCCAAAGTCAAAGACACCAGGCGCGCCCTAGGAAAAACCGTTCAAGGTTCAAGGTTCAACGTTCGACGTTATATCCTTGAACCTTGAACGTTGAACGCGAACCGTTTTCCGTGGGGGCTTAAACGCGTATGTGGCCTGGCGAGACTTGGGAACAGTTAGCGATTAAATTTCAGGATTTTTTCGTGTGACTTCCTGACTTTGGCGGGGCTTCGTGCCCTGAACCCAAAAGAAAGGAGGAAGGCGCTTGAACAAGGAAAACAAACAGCAACTTGTTACCGAGATGCACGAGAAGCTGCAGCGGGCCCAGGCAGTGTTCCTCGCGGATTTCCGCGGGATGAACGTCGGTCAGGCCACCGAGCTCAGAAATGAGCTCCGCAAAGCCAACGTGGAATTCAAAGTTTTCAAGAACACGCTGCTCGAGATCGCGTCCGAAGGGACCGACAAGACCGGGATGACCCAGTACCTCTCCGGTCCGACCGCGATTGCCCTGAGCTATGACGATCCCGTCGCGGCAGCCAAAGTGCTGTCCAAGTACGCGAAGGATGCCACCGTCCCGTTCTCGCTCAAAGCCGGCATTTTGACCGGCAAACCGCTGAACGTGGCCGACATCCAGGCCCTGGCCGATCTGCCGAGCCGCGAAGTGCTCATCGCCAAGATGCTCGGTTCGATGCAGGCCCCGGCCAGCAACTTCGTACGCGTCCTGGCAGCGGTCCCCGGCGGCTTCGTACGCGCGCTGGACCAGATCCGTGCCCAGAAGGCAGCTTAACCAATTTCCCTTTACAAATTAACCAGTTATCTAAGATAATCTTTCGGAGGATTACCAATGGCTATCACCAAGGAAGAAGTTGTCAGCTTCATTGAAAACATGTCCGTTCTCGAACTCGCCGGGCTCGTGAAAGAGCTCGAAGAGAAATTCGGCGTTTCCGCCGCTGCTCCGGTTGCCGTTGCTGCTGCCGGCCCGGCTGCTGGCCCGGCTGAAGCTGCTGAGGAGAAGACCGAATTCGACGTCATCCTCAAAAGCGCCGGCGCCAACAAAATCGCCGTCATCAAAGTCGTCCGCGCCCTCACCGGCCTGGGCCTCAAGGAAGCCAAAGACCTCGTCGACGGCGCTCCGCAGCCGGTCAAAACCGGTATCTCCAAAGAAGACGCTGCCGACGCTCAGAAGCAGCTCGTGGAGTCCGGCGCAGAAGTGGAAGTTAAGTAACCCTTCCAAAACCGATCTTCATCCTAGCCAAGGTCGCACTTTTGCGGCCTTGGCTTCTCTATTTTAGTTTGAGGCCGCTTCACCCCTGCGCCCGAACGAGCCAAAACAGCAGGAATTTCAAGGGGGTGGAGGTCTTTCGGGCTTTCACCAAAGGAGAAGAGATGGCTTATTCAATTGCGAATAATCCCCTGTTGCGCAAAAACTTCGCCAAGATCCACAAGATCATCGATATACCGAACCTCATCGACATCCAGAAGAATTCCTACAAGAGGTTCCTGCAGCTCGATACGCCTGTGGACGCGCGGAAAAACTCCGGTCTGGAAGCCGTATTCCGCAGCGTCTTTCCCATAAAAGATTTTTCCGACACCGCATCGCTTGAGTACGTTTCCTACTCGCTGGGCGCCCCGAAGTACGACGTCGAGGAATGCCACCAGCGCGGGATGACCTTTGCCGCACCCATGAAGGTGAAGGTGCGCCTGGTCGTTTGGGACGTAACCAAAGATCCCGGTACCCGCTCCATCCGTGACATCAAGGAGCAGGAGGTCTATTTCGGCGAGATCCCGCTGATGACCGACAACGGTACCTTCATCATAAACGGCACCGAGCGCGTCATCGTCAGCCAGCTGCACCGCTCGCCCGGCGTTTTCTACGACCACGACAAGGGTAAGACCCACTCCTCGGGGAAGGTCCTCTACTCGGCCCGCGTGATTCCCTACCGCGGCTCGTGGCTTGACTTTGAATTCGACCATAAAGACATCCTTTATGTTCGCATAGACCGGCGCCGCAAGATGCCGGCCACCGTGCTCCTCAAGGGGCTCGGCTACTCCAACGACGATCTTCTCAACTACTTCTACAAGTCGGAGGAGGTCATGATCAAGGGGGGCGCGCTTGCCAAGGTCGCCGACCCCGAGCTTTTGACCAACCAGAAGGCGGCCATCGACATCGTGAACCCGGCGACCGGCGAGGTGATCCTCAAGGCGAACCGCAAGTTCACCAAGGCCGCGATCCGCAAGATGGGCGAGCACGGGATCAAGGAGATCCCGATCACCGAAGAGGAAGTGGTCGGCAAGGTCGCCTCCCACGACATCTTCGACCCGGCCACCGGCGAGATCATCGTCGAGTGCAACGAGGAGCTCACCGCGGCGAAACTCGAGGAGATCGTGACCAAGGGGCTTACCTCCTTCAAGGTCCTTTTCATCGACAACCTGCACGTGACCTCGAGCCTGCGCGACACCATCTTGATCGACAAGATCGGCTCCACCGACGAGGCGCTCATCGAGATCTACCGCCGGCTGCGTCCGGGCGATCCCCCGACCCTTAAGTCGGCGCTCGCGCTCTTCGACAACCTGTTCTTCAACGCCGAGCGTTACGACCTCTCCGCGGTCGGCCGTCTGAAGCTCAACTACAAGCTCGGCGTGGACGTGCCGCTGGACTGCATGACCCTCACCAAAGAGGACATCCTCGAGGTGGTGCGCTACCTGATCGAGCTGAAAAACGGCAAAGGCAACATCGACGACATCGACCACCTCGGCAACCGCCGGGTGCGCGCCGTCGGCGAGCTGCTGGAAAACCAGTACCGGATCGGCCTGGTGCGCATGGAGCGCGCCATCAAGGAAAGGATGAGCCTGCAGGAGGTCGAAAACCTCATGCCGCACGACCTCATCAACTCCAAGCCGGTCTCCGCGGTGGTGAAGGAGTTCTTCGGCTCCTCCCAGCTCTCCCAGTTCATGGACCAGACCAACCCGCTTTCCGAGGTCACCCACAAGCGCCGTCTTTCGGCACTGGGACCGGGCGGTCTGACCCGCGAGCGCGCCGGCTTCGAAGTCCGCGACGTTCATCCGACCCACTACGGCCGCGTCTGTCCGATCGAGACCCCGGAGGGTCCGAACATCGGTCTCATCGCGTCGCTTTCCACCTACGCCCGGATCAACGAGCACGGCTTCGTGGAAACCCCGTACCGCGTGGTGGCCGACGGCAAGATCACCGACGAGGTCCGCTTCTTCTCCGCACTGGAGGAGGAAGGGCACGCCATCGCCCAGGCCAACGCCGAGGTCGACGAGTCCGGCCGCTTCAAGGCGGACTACATCTCCGCCCGTAAGAGCGGCGAGTTCGTCCTGGTCGGTCGCGACGAGCTGGAACTCATGGACGTCGCCCCGATGCAGCTCGTCTCCGTCGCGGCTTCGCTCATTCCGTTCCTGGAAAACGACGACGCGAACCGTGCGCTCATGGGTTCCAACATGCAGCGTCAGGCAGTGCCGCTGCTGCGTGCCGATTCCCCCCTGGTCGGTACCGGCATGGAGCGCGTCGTGGCCCGCGATTCCGGGGTTTCCTCGGTCGCCCGCCACAACGGCATCGTCGAGTCGGTCGACGCTTCCCGCATCGTCGTGAAGATCGACGAGGACCAGTACGATGCGACCGGCACCGGCGTCGACATCTACAACCTGATCAAGTTCGCCCGTTCCAACCAGAACACCTGCATCAACCAGCGCCCGGTGGTAAAGGTCGGTGACCACGTGAAGGCCGGCGACATCATCGCCGACGGTCCTTCCACCGACATGGGCGAGCTGGCTCTGGGGCAGAACGTCCTGGTCGCCTTCATGCCGTGGGGCGGTTACAACTACGAGGACTCCATCCTCATCTCGGAGCGCCTGGTCAAGGACGACCGCTACACCTCGATCCACATCGAGGAGTTCGAGTGCGTCGCCCGCGACACCAAGCTCGGCAAGGAAGAGATCACCTCCGACATCCCGAACCTGGGCGAGGAGACCCTGAAGGACCTCGACGAGTCCGGCATCATCCGGATCGGCGCCGAAGTCCGCCCGGGCGACATCCTGGTCGGCAAGATCACTCCGAAGGGCGAGACCCAGCTCTCCCCGGAGGAGAAACTTCTGCGCGCCATCTTCGGCGAGAAAGCGGGCGACGTCCGCGACACCTCGCTGCGCGTGCCGCCGGGGGTCGAAGGTACCGTCATCGGCGCCAAGATCTTCTCCCGTAAAGGGGCCGACAAGGACGCCCGTACCGAGATCATCGAGAAGGCCGAGGAGCAGCGCCTGCGCAAGGACGAGCAGGACGAGATCCGCATCATCCGCGACTCCGCGATCGGCAAGCTGAAGAAGCTTCTGATCGGCAAGACCGCGGCGGTCAAGATCGAAGGTACCGACGGCAAGGTGCTCATCCCGAAAGGGGCGGCCATCACCGAGGAGATGCTCAAGTCCTTCTCCATGGACCGCTGGGACGAGATCTCCATCGCCGACGACGACACCATCGACGAGAAAGTGGCGCAGACCCTGGCCACCCTCAACCAGCAGATCGACATCATCAAGTACGTCTTCGACGACAAGGTCCAGAAGCTGCGCCGCGGCGACGACCTCCCGCCGGGGGTCATCAAGATGGTCAAGGTCTACATCGCCATCAAGCGTAAGCTCCAGGTCGGCGACAAGATGGCCGGCCGTCACGGCAACAAGGGTGTCGTCTCCCGGATCCTTCCGGAAGAGGATATGCCGTATCTCGAGGACGGTCGTCCGGTCGAGATCGTGCTCAACCCGCTCGGCGTTCCGTCCCGTATGAACGTGGGACAGATCCTGGAGACCCACCTCGGGTGGGCCGCCCGCGGTCTGGGGTGGAAGATCGAGGAGTTCCTCGAGAAAAACGCCCCGCACGACGAGATCAAGCGCTTCCTGAAGGGTGCCTACGGCAACCCGGAGATGGATCGCTTCCTCGACAAGCTGGAAGGCGAGGAGCTGATCAACGTGGCCAAGCGCTTGAAGCGCGGCATCCCGATGGCTTCCCCGGTCTTCGAAGGGGCGAGCGAGGACTCGATCCAGGCGATGATGAAGCACGCCGGCTTCGAGACCACCGGCCAGGTAACCCTCTTCGACGGCAAAAGCGGTGATGCGTTCATGCACAAGGTCACCGTCGGCATCATGTACGTCCTGAAACTGCACCACTTGGTCGACGACAAGATCCACGCCCGGTCCATCGGTCCCTACTCCCTGGTTACCCAGCAGCCGCTGGGGGGCAAGGCGCAGTTCGGCGGCCAGCGGCTCGGGGAGATGGAGGTCTGGGCGATGGAGGCCTACGGCGCCGCATACGCGCTGCAGGAGTTCCTCACCGTCAAGTCCGACGACGTCGCCGGCCGCACCAGGATGTACGAGGCCATCGTCAAAGGGAAGCACACCCTGGAGCCGGGTCTCCCCGAGTCCTTCAACGTCCTCATCAAGGAACTCCAGTCCCTGGGGCTCGATGTCGAACTTCTGGAGACGGAAGAGGACTAGAACCAGTTCTAAGTTCCACGTTCAGAGTTCAGGGTGGTCTGGGAGGAGCAAACTCCTTCCAGGCACCCGCTTTTAACTCTGAACCCGGAACTCGGAACTCTGAACGTGACTTAAGTTACTCCTAACATCAAGGAGGCAATACTTTGGAAGACATATTCAACTTTTTCGAAAAGCCCAAGGATCCGCTGCACTTCTCCTCCATCAAGATCTCCATCTCCTCGCCGGAAAAGATCCGCGAGCGTTCCTTCGGCGAAGTAAAGAAGCCGGAGACCATCAACTACCGCACCTTCAAGCCGGAGCGCGACGGTCTTTTCTGCGCCAAGATCTTCGGCCCGACCAAGGACTACGAGTGCAACTGCGGTAAGTACAAGAGGATGAAGCACCGCGGCATCGTCTGCGAGAAATGCGGCGTCGAGGTCATCCCCTCGAAGGTCCGCCGCGAGCGCTTAGGGCACATCGACCTCGCCACCCCGGTGGCCCACATCTGGTTCCTCAAATCGCTGCCGTCGCGCATCGGGAACCTGATGGACATCACCCTGAAAGACCTGGAGAAGGTCCTCTACTTCGAGGCCTACGTCGTTACCGATCCCAAGAACACCGGGTACCCCTTCGGCCAGGTCCTCTCCGAAGACCAGTACCAGAAGGCGATCGAAGAGTTCGGTTACACCGGTTTCGAGGCCGGCATGGGCGCCGCCGCGATCCGCACCTGCCTCACCTCCATGGACCTCGACCAGCTCTCCGAGAGCCTCAGGATCGAGATGCAGGAGGCGACCTCCGAGGCCAAGCGCAAGAAGACCGCCAAGCGTCTGAAGGTCATCGAGGCCTTCAAAAACTCGGGCAACAAGCCGGAGTGGATGATCCTCGAATGCATCCCGGTGCTCCCGCCGGAGCTGCGCCCGCTGGTCCCGCTGGACGGCGGCCGCTTCGCCACCTCGGACCTGAACGACCTGTACCGCCGCGTCATCAACCGCAACAACCGTCTGAAACGCCTCATGGAGCTGCAGGCTCCCGAGGTCATCATCAGAAACGAGAAGCGGATGCTGCAGGAGGCGGTGGACGCCCTGTTCGACAACGGCCGCCGCGGCCGCGCCATCGCCGGCCCGAACAAGCGCCCGCTCAAGTCGCTCTCCGACATGCTCAAGGGCAAGTCGGGCCGCTTCCGTCAGAACCTCCTCGGTAAGCGTGTCGACTACTCCGGCCGTTCCGTCATCGTCGTCGGCCCGGAACTGCGCCTGCACCAGTGCGGCCTCCCCAAGAAGATGGCTCTCGAGCTCTTCAAGCCGTTCATCTACAACAAGCTCGAGGAGCGCGGCTTCGTCACCACCATCAAGAGCGCCAAGAAGATGGTGGAGAAAGAGAAGCCGGAAGTCTGGGACGTGCTCGAAGAGGTGATCAAGGAGCACCCGGTCATGCTGAACCGTGCTCCGACCCTGCACCGTCTCGGCATCCAGGCCTTCGAGCCGGTCCTCATCGAAGGAAAGGCGATCCAGCTCCACCCGCTGGTTTGTACCGCGTTCAACGCGGACTTCGACGGTGACCAGATGGCGGTCCACCTGCCGCTCTCCGTGGAGAGCCAGGTCGAGACCCGGGTCCTGATGATGTCGACCAACAACATCCTCTCTCCGGCCCACGGCAAGCCGATCATCGTGCCGTCGCAGGACATGGTCCTCGGGATCTACTACATGACCCGCGACAAGTACTTCGCGCAGGGCGAAGGGAAGATCTTCGCCTCCCCCGAAGAGGTCGCGATCGCCTGGGATGCCGGCGAGATCAACCTCCAGGCCCGCATCAAGGTCCGGATGAAGAACCTCGACTCCGACGAGCGTCCGACCCTGATCGAGACCACCACCGGCCGCGTGCTTTTGCGCGACATCCTCCCCGAGGCGGTGCCGTTCTCGGCGATCAACAAGGTGATGACCAAGAAGGAGCTCTCCAACCTGGTCGACGTCTGCTACCGTCTGGCCGGCAACAAGGAAACCGTCATCCTCGCCGACAAGCTGAAGGCGATCGGTTTCCGCTACGCGGCCAAGGCCGGTATCTCCATCTCGATCAACGACATGGTCATCCCGGAAGGTAAGCCGGCGATCATCGACCGCGCCACCGAAGAGGTGCAGGAGATCCAGAACCAGTACACCGAGGGTCTGATCACCGACGGCGAGCGTTACAACAAGGTCATCGACATCTGGGCGAAAGCCACCGAGGAAATCGCGAAAGAGATGCTCGACAACCTCTCCCGCGACACCATCAAGGACCCGCAGGGCAACGAGGTCAAGGTGCCCTCCTTCAACGCGATCCACATGATGGCCGACTCCGGTTCCAGGGGTTCCGCCCAGCAGATCCGCCAGCTGGCCGGGATGCGCGGTCTCATGGCGAAGCCGTCCGGCGAGATCATCGAGACCCCGATCACCGCGAACTTCCGCGAAGGTCTCACCGTGCTCCAGTACTTCATCTCGACCCACGGTGCCCGTAAAGGTCTGGCCGATACCGCGCTCAAGACGGCGAACTCCGGTTACCTCACCCGCCGTCTGGTCGATGTCGCCCAGGACGCCATCATCACCGAGGTCGATTGCGGGACCATCGACGGCCTCACCGTCTCCTCGCTCACCGAGGGGGGCGAGATCATCGAGCACATCGGGGACCGTATCCTGGGGCGCGTCGCCCTGGACGACATCCTCGACCCGGTCACCGGCGACGTGCTGGTCCCGGCCAACGAGGAGATCGACGAGAACCTGGTCGCCAAGATCGAGGCGGCCGGCCTGGAGAAGGTCAAGATCCGCTCGGTGCTCACCTGCGAGTCCCGCCGCGGCATCTGCGCCAAGTGCTACGGGCGTGACCTCGCCCGCGGCCACCTGGTAAACCGCGGCGAGGCGGTCGGCGTCATCGCCGCCCAGTCGATCGGCGAGCCGGGTACCCAGCTGACCATGCGTACCTTCCACATCGGTGGTACCGCATCCCGTCGCGCCGAGCAGACCTCTTTGGAGGCCAGAAACGAAGGTCGGGCGAAGTTCATCAACATCAACTTCGTCACCAACACCGAAGGCCACCACATCGTCATGAACCGTAACGGCGAACTGGCCGTCGTCGACGAGACCGGCCGCGAGCGCGAGAAGTACGCGGTCGTCTACGGCGCCAAGATCAAGGTCTCCGAAGGGGAGAAGGTAACCCAGGGGCAGTCCCTGGCCGAGTGGGACCCGTACACCATGCCGATCCTCACCGAGGTCTCCGGCAAGGTCAAGTTCGGCGACGTCCTCGAAGGGGTCACCATGGAGGAGCAGGTCGACGAAGTCACCGGCCTCTCCCGCAAGGTCGTCATCGAGACCCGCGACGCCGACAAACGTCCCCGCATCACCATCAAGGACGAGACGGGGCGCACCGCCAAGATCGGCGAGAGCCTGCTGGCCCGCTACTACCTGCCGGTCGGCGCCAACATCAACGTCATGGAAGAGACCATGGTCAACGCCGGTGACGTGATCGCCAAGATCCCGCGCGAAACCACCAAGACCAAGGACATCACCGGTGGTCTTCCGAGGGTTGCCGAGCTCTTCGAGGCGAGAAAGCCCAAGGACTTCGCGGTCATCACCGAGATCGACGGCGTGGTCGCCTTCGGCAAGGACGCCAAGGGCAAGCGCAAGGTCATCGTCACCCCGGACCTGGGCGAGCCGAAGGAATACCTCATTCCCAAGGGCAAGCACATCTCGGTCCATGAAGGGGACCACGTCCGCGCCGGCGAGGCGCTCATGGACGGCTCCTCGAACCCGCACGACATCCTCCGGGTCCTCGGCCAGAAAGAACTGGCCAAATACCTGGTCGACGAGGTCCAGGAGGTCTACCGACTCCAGGGGGTCAAGATCAACGACAAGCACATCGAGACCATCGTCCGTCAGATGCTGCGCCGGGTACGTATCAAGGACGTCGGCGACACCAATCTGCTCATTGACGATCAGATCGAGCGCTGGGTCTTCGAGGAAGAAAACGAGAAGTCACTGGAGAAGGGGGGGCGCCCGGCAACCGCTGAGTCGCTGCTCCTCGGTATTACCAAGGCATCTCTTTCCACCGAGTCATTCATTTCGGCTGCCTCCTTCCAGGAGACAACAAAAGTGTTGACACAAGCTTCCATTGAAGGTAAAGTTGACAGTCTTCGCGGTCTCAAAGAGAATGTCATCATGGGTAGACTGATTCCGGCCGGTACCGGCCTGGCTCTCTACCGCAATCTCAAACTGACCGCAGAAGAGCCGGTAGTGATTCCGGAGCCGGTTGAGGTCGTCGAAGTGTTTGACGACATCGACGACGCCGACGAAGCATAAGCAGCAGCGTCAGTAATAATCAGGGGCTGGAAGCCGATGCGGTTTCTAGCCCCTGTCGTTGAAATAATTCTTGACATGCGCGGTCTATCCTGATATGTTCGGCGCTTCCGCAGGGGAGTGCCCTCTGTGGATAGTTTCGCGCGAGAGGGTCTGTATGCCTACTATTAATCAGCTCATCCGTCATGGCCGTGAGTCCAAGGCTGAAAAGTCTACTGCTCCGGCACTTAAATGCTGCCCCCAAAAGCGGGGCGTCTGCACCAGGGTGTACACCACCACCCCGAAGAAGCCGAACTCCGCGCTTCGTAAGGTTGCCAGGGTTCGTCTGACCAACGGTGTCGAGGTTACCTCGTACATCCCGGGTGTCGGTCACAACCTGCAGGAACACTCCGTGGTCCTGATCCGCGGCGGCAGGGTGAAGGACCTTCCGGGTGTCCGTTACCACATCGTCCGCGGCACCCTGGACTCCGTTGGGGTCAAGGGGCGGATGAAGAGCCGTTCCAAGTACGGCGCAAAAAGACCCAAGTAATTAGAGCGAGAGGTTTACGATGCCCAGAAGAAGAGAAGTTGCCAAGAGGGTGATCCTCCCCGATCCGAAGTACGGGGATCGCGTGGTCGCCAAACTCATCAACATAATCATGCTGGACGGCAAGAAGTCCACTGCTGAGCGCGCCCTCTACGGTGCTCTTGAAGTAGCGGCCGGCAAGGCTGGCGATGAGCCGGTGAAAGTGCTCAAGCGCTGCCTGGACAACATCAAGCCGATGCTTGAAGTCAAGTCCCGCCGCGTCGGCGGTTCCACCTACCAGGTTCCGGTCGAGGTTCGCCCGGAGCGCCGTATGTCTCTGGCGATGCGCTGGCTGGTGAAGTATTCCAACGCTCGTTCCGAGAAGACGGTGACCGACAAGCTCGCCGGCGAGATCCTCGATGCTTACAACAACCGCGGTTCTGCGGTCAAGAAGCGTGAGGACACCCACAAGATGGCCGAGGCGAACCGCGCCTTTGCCCATTATCGTTGGTAGGACGGGCTCTGCCCGTTTGACCTTGGAGGTTTAAGGAAGTGGCACGTCAGGTTTCTTTAGAGATGACCCGAAATATCGGGATCATGGCTCATATCGACGCAGGTAAGACGACTACCACCGAGCGTATTCTTTTCTACACCGGTGTTACTCATAAGATTGGTGAGGTCCACGAAGGGGCCGCCACCATGGACTGGATGGAGCAGGAGCAGGAGCGCGGGATCACCATCACCTCCGCGGCAACCACCTGCCACTGGCGAGACCACCGGATCAACATCATCGACACCCCGGGCCACGTCGACTTCACCATCGAAGTCGAGCGTTCCCTGCGCGTGCTCGACGGTGCCGTTGCGGTCTTCTGCTCGGTGGGCGGCGTTGAGCCCCAGTCCGAGACCGTCTGGCGTCAGGCCGACAAGTACGGCGTCCCCCGTATCGCGTTCATCAACAAGATGGACCGCATCGGTGCCGATTTCTTCCGCGGCGTGAACATGATCAAGGATCGCCTCAAGGCGAACCCGGTTCCCCTGCAGATCCCGATCGGGAGCGAGGAGAACTACAAGGGGATCGTCGACCTGATCACCATGAAAGGGATCGTCTGGAACGACGAGACCATGGGTGCCCAGTACGACGAGATCGAGATCCCGGCCGACCTGGTCGACCAGGCCAACGAGTACCGTGAGGCGCTCATCGAGGAGGTTTCCTCCCACGACGACGTGCTCATGGAGAAATACCTCGGCGGGGAAGAGATCTCCAACGAAGAGCTGAAAAAAGCCATCCGTCAGGCGACCATCGACATCAAGATCTGCCCGGTCATCTGCGGTTCCGCCTTCAAGAACAAAGGGGTCCAGAACCTGCTCGACGCGGTTCTCGATTACCTCCCGGCGCCGACCGACATCCCGGCGATCAAGGGTATCGACGCGAACACCGAAGCCGAGATCGAGCGTCCGGCTTCCGATACCGCGCCGTTTGCCGCCCTGGCTTTCAAGATCATGACCGACCCGTTCGTGGGGCAGCTCTGCTTCTTCCGCGTCTACTCGGGGGTCATGAACTCCGGTTCCTATGTTTACAACTCGACCAAAGGCAAGCGCGAGCGTGTCGGCCGTATCCTCAAGATGCACGCCAACAAGCGTGAGGAGATCAAAGAGGTTTACGCCGGCGACATCGCCGCCGCGGTCGGTCTGAAGTACACCACCACCGGCGACACCCTCTGCCTGGAAGACAATCCGGTCATTCTCGAGTCCATCGAGTTCCCGGAGCCGGTAATCTCCATCGCGATCGAGCCGAAAACCAAGGCCGACCAGGAGAAACTGGGTATCTCCCTGGGCAAGCTCGCTTCCGAGGACCCGTCCTTCCGCGTCAAGACCGACGAGGAAACCGGCCAGACCATCATCTCCGGCATGGGCGAGCTGCACCTCGAGATCATCGTCGACCGCCTCATGCGTGAGTTCAAGGTCGAGGCGAACGTCGGCAAGCCGCAGGTCGCCTACCGCGAGACCATCACCAAGAAGGTCAAGGTGGAAGGGAAGTTCGTCCGCCAGTCCGGTGGTCGCGGTCAGTTCGGTCACGTCTGGCTCGAGATCGAGCCGCAGGAGCCGGGCAAGGGTTACGAGTTCGTCGACGCCATCAAGGGCGGCGTCGTTCCCCGCGAGTACATCCCGGCGGTCGACAAGGGTATCCGCGAAGCCTGCGATACCGGCGTCATGGCCGGCTACCCGGTGGTCGACGTCAAGGTCACCCTGGTCGACGGTTCCTACCACGAAGTCGACTCCTCGGAGATGGCGTTCAAGATCGCCGGCTCCATGGGTTTCAAAGAAGGTTGCACCAAGGCCTCCCCGAGCCTCCTCGAGCCGATCATGTCGGTCGAAGTCGTGGTTCCGGAAGAGTACATGGGCGACGTCATCGGCGACCTGAACTCCCGCCGTGGCCGCATCATGGGGATGGAAGGCCGCGCCGGCGCCCAGGTTGTCGCCTCGATGGTCCCGCTGGCCCAGATGTTCGGTTACTCCACCGACCTGCGGTCCGCTACCCAGGGGCGCGCCACCTACACCATGACCTTTGACCACTACGAGCCGGTTCCGAAGTCGGTGGCAGAGGAAATCGTTGCAAAGATTAAGGGTTAACATTTAATCCCTCGAGGAGGACTCCGCATGGCAAAGGCAAAATTCGAAAGAACTAAACCGCACGTAAACATAGGGACCATCGGCCACGTCGACCACGGCAAGACCACCCTGACCGCAGCGATCACCAAGGTGCTCGCCGGCAAAGGCCAGGCTGAGTTCAAGGCCTTCGACCAGATCGACAACGCACCGGAAGAGCGCGAGCGTGGTATTACCATCGCCACCGCCCACGTCGAGTACGAGACCGACAAGCGTCACTATGCTCACGTTGACTGCCCGGGCCATGCCGACTACGTCAAGAACATGATCACCGGTGCTGCTCAGATGGACGGCGCGATCCTGGTCGTTTCCGCCGCTGACGGCCCGATGCCCCAGACCCGTGAGCACATCCTGCTCGCGCGCCAGGTCGGCGTCCCCTACATCGTCGTGTTCCTGAACAAGGCCGACATGGTGGACGACGAGGAGCTCCTCGAGCTCGTCGAACTCGAAGTTCGCGAACTCCTCTCCTCCTACGACTTCCCGGGCGACGATATCCCCATCATCAAGGGTTCCGCTCTGAAAGGGCTCGAAGGCGACAAGGGCGAGCTTGGTGAGCAGGCCATCATGGCACTCATGGACGCCGTCGACGCCTACATTCCGGAGCCGCAGCGCGCCATCGACAAGCCGTTCCTGATGCCGGTCGAGGACGTTTTCTCCATCTCCGGCCGCGGTACCGTTGCTACCGGTCGTGTCGAGCGCGGGATCGTCAAGGTTGGCGAAGAGGTCGAGATCGTCGGCATCAAGGCCACCACCAAGACCACCGTTACCGGCGTCGAGATGTTCCGCAAGCTCCTCGACGAAGGGCGTGCCGGCGACAACATCGGGGCCCTGCTCCGCGGCGTGAAGCGTGAAGAGATCGAGCGCGGCCAGGTTCTGGCCAAGCCCGGCTCCATCACCCCGCACACCAAGTTCAAAGCCGAGGCCTACATCCTCTCCAAAGAAGAGGGTGGCCGCCACACCCCGTTCTTCAACGGCTACCGTCCGCAGTTCTACTTCCGCACCACCGACGTTACCGGTGTGGTGGATCTCGAGCCGGGCACCGAGATGGTCATGCCGGGCGACAACGTCTCCGTCACCGTCAACTTGATCACCCCGATCGCAATGGACGAAGGTCTCCGCTTCGCGATCCGCGAAGGTGGCCGCACCGTCGGCGCCGGCGTCGTTGCCTCGATCATCGAATAATCCCCCCGATCGAGTACGCCAAGCAGTAGCCTGAAAAGCAGTAAGCCTGAATTTGAGAAGTTGCCTTTGTCCCTATGGCGCGGGGCTCCCCGCCCCGCCTAAAAAATTGGGATAGCTGAACCAGCTGCAACCAACCATACATAGTTTCACCCAAATCAAGTCGCTCTCGTCAGCGGTCGGGCCGAAAGGGCCCGGCCGCGCGGCGCGCTGCGAAGCGGCGGAAAATTGCCCTTAACGAGGAAGAGATGCCTAGTCAGAAAATTAGAATCCGTCTGAAAGCCTACGATCACAAGCTGCTCGACACCTCCGTCGGCGAGATCGTCGATACCGCGAAGCGGACCGGCGCCCGCGTGGCCGGCCCGATCCCGCTCCCCACCGTGATCAACAAGTACTGCGTACTCCGGGGACCGCACGTGGACAAAAAGTCGCGCGAGCAGTTCGAGATCAGGACCCACAAGCGACTGATCGACATCCTCGAGCCGACCCAGCAGACCGTGGACGCGCTGATGAAACTCGACCTCTCCGCCGGTGTGGACGTCGAGATCAAGCTTTAATACTTAAGGATAGGGAAGTCAGCCATGAATAAGGGATTGATTGGGAAAAAGCTGGGGATGACCCAGATATTTGCCGAGGACGGGCGTCGTATTCCCGTCACAGTGGTAGAGGCCGGCCCCTGTGTTGTGCTTCAGAAAAAGAGCGTCGAGAAGGACGGTTACACCGCCCTCCAGGTCGGCTTCGGCCCCAAAGACGCTGCCAAAACCACTTCCGCCCTGGTCGGCCACTGCAAGGCCGCCGGCGCCGGCGTCTTCACCTTCTACCGTGAACTCCGCATGGAGAACACCGACGCCTACAACGTGGGCGACGTCATCGAAGCTTCCGTCTTCGAGGCGGGCGACGTCGTCGACGTCACCGGCACCTCGATCGGCAAGGGCTTCCAGGGCGTCGTGAAGCGCTGGGGCTTCAAGGGCGGCCGTGCTTCCCACGGTTCCCGCTTCCACCGGGCACCCGGCTCCATCGGCTGCTCTGCAACCCCCTCCCGCGTCTTCAAGAACAAGAAGATGCCGGGTCACCTGGGGAACGAGAAAGTGACCGTTCAGGGGCTCAAGGTGGTGCGTGTTGATGCCGCCGATAACCTGATTCTTCTGGGTGGGGCAGTTCCCGGCTCCGCCAACGGTCTTGTTCTCCTCAAAGACAGCGTGAAGAGCAAGAAATAACCGAAGGGCTGGAGAAAGATATGGCTAAGTTAGACGTTTTCGACATCAAGAAAAGCAAGGTCGGCGAGATCGAGGTAGCCGACGCCGTCTTCAACGGCGACGTCCGCGAATACCTGATCCACGAGGCCGTTAAGATTCAGCTCGCCAACCGTCGGCAGGGGACCGTGGCCGTCAAGAACCGCGCCCTGGTTTCCGGCTCCGGCAAGAAACCCTTCAAGCAGAAGGGTACCGGCCAGGCCCGCCAGGGGTGCAAACGCGCTCCGCAGTACCCGGGCGGCGGCGTTGCCTTCGGACCCCGTCCGAAGACCTACAGTCTCGCCATGAACAAGAAGGCAAGAAGAGCGGCGCTTTGTTCCGCACTTTCCCTTCTCTTCAAGAACGAGAAAATCACTGTGCTCAACAGCTTTGAGCTTCCCGAGATCAAAACGAAGAACTTCGTGGCCGTCTTGGATGCGTTTAACCTTGACAAGACGCTCGTAATAACAGATACTGCGAATCTTGCGCTCGAGCTTTCGGCCCGCAATGTGAAGAATGTCAAGGTGACCGGTCCGGAAGGACTGAACATCTTCGACATCATGAAGTACCAGAGCGTCATTTTCACTGAAGCTGCCGTCCGCAGGGTCGAAGGAGTATTACAGTCATGAACATCTATGACGTCATAAAAAAGCCGCTCATCACCGAGAAGACTACGGTGGAGAAGGACGACAAGAACGTGATCTCGTTCGTGGTGAACGCCGCGGCTAACAAGATTGAGATCAAGACCGCCGTTGAGCAGCTCTTTGCCAATGCGCAGGTCGACTCGGTCCGCACCGTCAACGTTGCCGGCAAGTCCAAGCGCACCGTTCACGGGGTTGGCAAGCGTTCCAACTGGAAAAAGGCGTATGTGACCCTCAAAGAGGGAAGCAACGTCGACTTCTTCGAAGCTTAAAAAAAGACTGACGGGGTTTAAGAATAATGGCCATCAAAACGTACAAACCTACTTCTCCGGGGAGACGGGCCCAGACCTGCTCCGCTTTTGACGAGATTACCAAATCCAAGCCTGAGAAGAGCCTCCTCGAGTCCCTCAACAAGAGTGGCGGCAGGAACTCCAACGGGCGCGTGACTTCGAGAAACGTCGGCGGCGGGCACAAGCAGAAGTACCGGATCATCGACTTCCGTCGGGACAAGATCGACATCCCGGCCAAGGTCGTTGCCATCGAGTACGACCCGAACCGCTCCGCGCGCATCGCCCTTTTGTCCTACGTGGACGGCGAGAAGCGCTACATCCTGGCTCCGCTCAACCTCAAGGTTGGCGATACGGTCGTCTCCAGCGCCAGCGCCGACATCAAGCCGGGCAACACGCTGCCGATCCGGAACATCCCGCTGGGTACCATCATTCACAACATCGAGCTCAAGATCGGTAAGGGGGCTCAGCTGGCACGTTCCGCCGGGACCTTCGCCCAGCTCATGGCCAAGGAAGGGAAGTACGCCCAGGTGAAGCTTCCCTCCTCCGAGGTCCGCATGATCCTCATGGATTGCAAGGCGACCATCGGCCAGGTAGGCAACATCGATCACGAGAACGTTTCCATCGGCAAGGCGGGGCGCTCCCGCTGGCTGGGGATCCGTCCCCACGTCCGCGGCGTCGCCATGAACCCGGTCGACCACCCGCACGGTGGTGGTGAGGGCAGGACTTCCGGCGGTCGCCACCCGGTGACTCCGTGGGGTATCCCGACCAAGGGTTACAAGACGAGGACCAACAAGACCTCGACCCGCTTCATCGTCAAGAGACGCAGTAAATAATTCATCCGGACAGAGGATTTAAGAGATGGCAAGATCTATCAAGAAGGGACCTTTCGTTGACGCGCACCTTGAAGCGAAGGCTGCTGCCGAGCAGGCCGGTGCGAAAAAAGTGATCAAGACCTGGTCGCGCCGGTCGACGATCACCCCGGATTTCATCGGCCTCACCTTTGCGGTACACAACGGGAAGAAGTTCATCCCCGTGTTCGTGACTGAGAACATGGTCGGGCACAAGATGGGTGAGTTCTCCCCGACCCGTACCTTCCATGGTCACGCCGCTGACAAAAAGAGCAAGCTGAAGAAGAAGTAAGGTCCCAAAGGAGTAAGGAAATGGAATCAACCGCTAAATTGTCCTCTGTCCGTCTCTCCCCGCGCAAGACGCGTCTCGTGGTCGACATGGTCAGAGGTAAAGGGATTCAGACGGCGCTCAACACGCTCCGCTTTTCGCCGCAGCCTTCTGCCAAGCTGGTCGCCAAGCTGCTCAGCTCGGCGGTTGCCAACGCCGAGCAGAAAGGTGTCTCCGACGTGGACAACCTCTACGTCAAGACCATCTTCGTCGACGGCGGCGCCGTTTTGAAGCGTTTCGTGCCGCGCGCCATGGGGCGTGCCAGCAAAATCAGAAAACCGACAAGCCACATCACCGTGGTTCTTGCGGAAAAGAAATAAGCTAACCGGTTTGGAGGTGAGGTTTTGGGTCAGAAAGTTAATCCTATAGGGTTCAGGCTTGGAGTTATCAAGACCTGGGATTCCAAGTGGTACTCGGAGAAGGAGTACGCGAGCCTGCTTCATGAGGATCTGAAGCTTCGTGCCTTCCTCAAGAAGCGTCTCTACCACTCGGGCGTTTCCAAGATAGAAATCGAGCGTGCGGCGGGCAAGGCCAAGATCAACATCTACACCGCGCGTCCGGGGCTGATCATCGGTAAGAAAGGCTCCGAGGTCGAGACCCTGAAGAAGGAGCTGGCCAAGCTCACCGACAAAGAGGTCTACCTCAACATCCAGGAAGTGCGCAAGCCGGAGCTCGACGCGCAGCTGGTCGCGGAAAACGTGGCCCTGCAGCTGGAGCGCCGCATCGCCTTCCGCCGCGCGATGAAGAAGAGCGTGACCTCCACCCTCAAGTTCGGCGCCAAGGGGATCCGGATCACCTGCTCCGGGCGTCTGGGTGGTGCCGAGATGTCCCGTACCGAATGGTACCGCGAAGGGCGGGTGCCGCTGCACACCCTGCGTGCCGACATCGACTACGGCTTCGCCGAAGCCAAGACGACCTACGGCATCATCGGCGTCAAGGTGCTTCTCTTCAAGGGTGAAGTCCTCGCGACCAAAAAATAGAAACAGGAGTATTTTGCGATGTTAATGCCCAAGAGAGTTAAGCATAGAAAGCAGATGAAAGGGCGCATGACCGGGACGCCGCAGCGCGGGACCGCGCTTGCCTTCGGCGAATACGGTCTGCAGGCCACCGAGTGCGGCTGGATCGACTCCCGCCAGATCGAGGCCGCCCGTATCGCGATGACCCGTTACATCAAGAGGGGCGGCAAGATCTGGATCCGTATCTTCCCGGACAAGCCGCTCACCGCGAAGCCGGCCGAAACCCGTATGGGCAAGGGCAAAGGCTCGCCGGACAGCTGGGTCTGCGTCATCAAGCCGGGCCGCATGCTCTACGAAATGGAAGGGGTGACCGAGGAAGTGGCACGCGAGGCGTTCCGTCTTGCCGCTCACAAGCTTCCGCTGGCGACGAAATTCACCTCGAGGAAGGAAGACAATGAAGGCTAGAGAACTCAACAATGCGACCGCCGCCGAACTCGCGGCCAAGGACGCCGAGCTCAAAAAAGAGCTCTTCAACGTGCGCTTCCAGCTCCACACGGGGCGCCTGGAGAACACCGCGAAGCTGTCCCAGCTGCGCAAGGATATCGCCCGGGTGAAAACCATACTCCGCGAGAAGAGAGGGTAGAGAAGTCATGAGCGAAAGAGGCAACAGGAAAACCCAAACCGGTATCGTGGTGAGCGACAAGATGGACAAGACCGCCGTCGTCAAGGTGGACCGCCTGGTCAAGCACCCCGTTTACAATAAGTACATCAAGCGCAGCGCCAAGTACAAAGCGCACGACACGGAAAACGCCTGCAAGATCGGGGACCGCGTACTCATCGTCGAGTGTCGCCCCCTCTCCAAGGACAAGCGTTGGAAGGTCAGACAGATCATCGAGTCCAAAGCCTAAGTAACGGCTTTGCTGGGAGCTAACAATGATTCAGATGCAGACTATTTTGGATGTGGCCGACAACTCCGGAGCCAAGAAGCTCTTTTGCATCAAGGTGCTCGGGGGGTCCAAGCGCCGCTATGCGGGGATCGGGGACATCATCGTCGCCTCCGTCAAGGAAGCCATCCCGAACGCCAAGGTGAAAAAGGGTGACGTGGTGAAAGCCGTCGTGGTCCGCACCGCCAAGGCCGTCGGCCGTCCGGACGGTTCCTACATCCGCTTCGATAACAACTCCGGCGTCGTGATCAACAACGCTATGGAGCCGGTGGGTACCCGTATCTTCGGACCGGTCGCCAGGGAGCTGCGCGCCAAGAAGTTCATGAAGATCATCTCCCTCGCCCCCGAGGTACTTTAATACATTCTGGAGATAAGCCATGCTGGGCAAAAAGCTACATGTAAAGAAGAACGATACCGTAGTGGTCACCACCGGTAAGGACAAGTCCAAAAGCGGCAAGGTCCTTACCATCGTCCCGAAGAAGGACGGGGTGATTGTCGAGGGGATCAACATCGTGAAGCGTCATACCAAGGCGCGCGGTTCCGAGCAGGGGGGGATCCTGGAGAAGGAGGCGCCGGTGCACATCTCCAACGTGGCTCTCCTGTGCCCTAAATGCAACAAGCCGGTCAGGACCAAAACCACGGTGCTCGAAGACGGCAAGAAGGCGCGCTGCTGTGTTAAATGCGGCGAGTCCTTTGATAAATAGGAGGATTGGTTCATGGCACGGCTGAGCGAGCTTTACCATAAAGAAATAATTCCGCAGCTGATGAAGGAATACAGCTACAAGAACGTGATGGAAGTCCCCAAACTGGTCAAGGTGGTCATCAACATGGGCCTTGGGGAAGCGATCCAGAACGTCAAGATCCTCGACTCCGCGGCCGAGGAACTCGGTGCCATCGCCGGCCAGAAGCCGGTGATCACCAAGGCGAAGAAATCCATCGCGGGCTTCAAGCTGCGCCAGGGGATGCCGATCGGCTGCGCCGTGACGCTGCGCCGCGACCGGATGTTCGAGTTCCTCGACCGGCTGGTGAGCGTTTCCCTGCCGCGCGTGCGTGACTTCAAGGGGATCTCGGGCAAGGCCTTCGACGGCATGGGGAACTACTCCCTGGGCGTCAAGGAGCAGATCATCTTTCCGGAGATCGACTACGATAAGGTCGACAAGGTCAAGGGGCTCAACATCACCATCGTGACCACGGCCAAGACCGACGCCGAAGGCAAATCGCTCCTGAAGCTCATGGGGCTGCCGTTTCGCAACTAATCACCGTTTGGAGGAACACCCGTGGCAAAGACATCGATGATCATAAAGGCACAGAGAGGCAACAAGTTCAAGGTGCGCGACCGTAATCGCTGCCCCCTGTGCGGCCGCCCCAGAGCCTACTACCGGAAGTTCGACATGTGCCGTATCTGCCTGCGCAAGCTGGCCAACAGCGGCCAGATTCCGGGCGTGATCAAGTCCAGTTGGTAAACAGACCGATTTTGATTAAGGAGTTGTTTGTATGTGCATGACAGATCCCATAGCCGACATGCTTACCCGTATCCGGAATGCTGGCATGGCTAAACACCAGAAAGTGGATATTCCTTCCTCGAACATGAAGGTGAGCCTCGCCACCGTCCTGCGGGCCGAGGGGTTCATCAAGAACTTCAAGGTGATCCAGGACAACAAGCAGGGAATCCTGCGGGTCTACCTCAAGTTCATCGACGAGAAGGACCCGGTCATCAACGAGATCAAGCGGGTGAGCAAGCCCGGCGGCAGGGTCTACGTGAACGCCGACAAGATCAAGAAGGTGAAGAACGGGCTCGGGATCGCGGTGCTTTCCACCTCCAAGGGTCTGATCACCGACAAGACCGCCCGCGAGCTCAACATCGGCGGAGAGGTCCTCTGCACGGTCTGGTAGCCAAAAACGCTTTAAGGAGCTTCGCATGTCAAGAATCGGAAAACTCCCCATCGCGCTTCCCGCGGGGGTGAAGGTCATATACAACGCCCCGGAGATCCAGGTGCAGGGACCGAAAGGTTCCCTCTCCCGGAGCCTGACCGACGGCGTCAACGTCGAGGTCGCCGACGGCCAGGTCGTCGTCACCCGCGTGGATGATTCCATCAAATCCCGCTCCGCCCACGGATTGGTCCGTACCCTGATCAACAACATGGTGGTCGGGGTCTCGAAGGGGTTCGAGTCCCTGCTCGAGATCAACGGCGTCGGTTACCGCGCCGAGGTCAAGGGCGACGTACTCAACCTCGCCCTGGGCTACTCCCACCCGATCAACTTCCAGCTCCCCAAAGGGATCACCGTTGAGGTGGAGAAGATGACCAAGGTGAAGGTGATGGGGATCGACAAGGAGGTGGTCGGCCAGACCGCCGCCAAGATCCGCAGCTTCCGCGCCCCGGAGCCCTACAAAGGGAAGGGCGTCAAGTACGCGGACGAGACCATACTGAGAAAAGCCGGCAAGACCGGTAAAAAATAGCACGCAACGCTAAGGAGAAGTGCCGTGAGTTCTCTCGCACAGAAAAAGAAGGAATCCCGTCTGAAGCGTCAGACCCGGGTCCGGAAGAAGGTTACCGGTACGCCGGCCCGCCCCAGACTGAACGTCTTCAAAAGCGCGCGTCACATCTACGCGCAGCTGATCGACGACACGACCGGCGCCTGCCTGGTCGCTGCCTCGACCGTCCAGGACGGGGTAGCCTCTGAGCTTTCCTACACCGGGAACGTGGATGCGGCCGCTAAAGTAGGTGCCGCCATCGCCAAGAAGGCCCTCGAGAAGGAAATCAGCCAGGTCGTCTTCGACCGCAACGGTTTCCTTTATCACGGCAGGATCAAGGCGCTGGCCGAGGCCGCACGCGAAAACGGTCTGTCCTTCTAGGACAGGTAAGGAGGAATGCTTTGCTTAAGATAAATGCCAGTGAATTGAATCTTACGGACCGCGTCGTCCATATCAGCCGCGTTGCGAAGGTCGTCAAGGGCGGCCGCCGCTTCAGCTTCTCCGCGCTGGTCGTGGTCGGTGACGGCAACGGCTACGTAGGCTACGGCCTGGGCAAGGCCAACGAGGTTCCCGAGGCGATCCGCAAGGGGGTCGAGCAGGCGAAGAAGAACCTGATCAAGGTTCCCATCGTGGCCGGTCAGACCATCCCGTTCGACATCGAAGGGCGCTTCGGGGCCGGCAAGGTCCTCATGATGCCTGCATCCCCCGGTACCGGGGTGATCGCCGGCGGCGCCGCCCGCGCCGTCTTCGAGAGCGCAGGTCTCCACAACATCCTCGCCAAGTGCCTCGGGTCCAACAACCCGCACAACGTGGTGAAGGCTGCTTTCGCGGGCCTGGCCCGACTGAAGACCGCCGAGGAGCTCATGGCGCGTCGCGGTCTCGCCGAGCAGTAGGGAATACCCTTTAAGGAGCTTATGAAATGGCAGCAGAACTCAAGGTAACCCTGGTACGTAGCCACATCGGGCAACCGGAGAGCATGAAGGGTACGCTCCTCGGGCTGGGGCTCAAGAAGCGCGAGAAGAGCGTGGTGCTTCAGGACACCCCGGAGATCCGCGGGATGATCCGCAAAGTGGCCCACCTCGTCAAGGTCGAAGAGTAAAGAGCGAGGTTCAACGTTCTACGTTCAAAGTTCGGAGTTGGAAACCAAAGGCGATAACTCGGAACCGTGAACCCTGAACTTCGAACTGAATCTAAAGGTGAGATCATGCAATTAAATACTATTAAACCGGCAGCCGGTTCGACGAAAAACAGGAAGCGCATCGGGCGGGGCACGGGCTCCGGCCACGGCAAGACCGCAACCAAAGGCCACAAGGGCCAGAAGGCCCGCTCCGGCGGCTCGGTCAAGCCCGGGTTCGAGGGCGGCCAGATGCCGATGCACAGAAGGCTTCCCAAGCGCGGCTTCACCCCGCTCACCAAGAAAGAGTACGCCCTGGTCAACATCGGGCAGCTCGACGCCTTCGAGGCGGGGAGCGTGGTCGATATCGATGCGCTCATCAAGGGCGGCTTCATCTCCGGCGTCAAAGACGGCGTGAAGGTCCTCGCCGACGGTGAGCTCACCAAGGCGCTTACCATCAAGGCCCACAAGTTCAGCGCTACCGCACGCGAAAAAATCCAGGCTGCAGGTGGTTCTGTCGAGGAGATCTAGTTTTGATAGAAGCCTTCCAGAACATTTTCAAGATTCCCGAGCTTAAAAAGAAAGTCCTTTTCTCTCTTGGCATGCTGGCGGTCTACCGGGTTGGGTGTCACATCCCGACCCCCGGGATCGACGCACAGGCCCTGGCCCACTTCTTCAAGGCGGCCCAGGGGACCCTGCTCGGGATGTTCGACATGTTCTCCGGTGGGGCTTTGGAAAAGCTGACCGTCTTCGCCCTCGGCATCATGCCGTACATCTCCTCCTCCATCATCTTCCAGCTCCTCCAGGTCGTCGTTCCGTCGGTGGAGAAGCTGGCCAAGGAAGGGGAGGCGGGGCGCAAGAAGATCATCCAGTACACCCGCTACGGGACGGTCGTCCTCTCCGTGGTCCAGGCCTTCGGCATCTCGATCGGCCTGGAAGCGATGCGCGGACCGGCCGGCGAGCTGGTCGTTCCCAATCCGGGATGGGGCTTCCGGCTCCTCACCGTGATGACCCTGACCGCCGGCACCGCCTTCATCATGTGGCTCGGCGAGCAGATGTCCGAGAAGGGGATCGGCAACGGCATCTCGCTGATCATCTTCGCCGGCATCGTGGCCCGGATCCCGACCGCGCTGATGAACTCGGCGCGGCTCATCAAGACCGGGGAGCTTTCCATCTTCGTCCTGCTCATCGTCGCGCTGGTCATGTTCGCGGTGATCGCGGCGGTCGTCTTCATGGAGCGCGGCCAGCGCCGCATCCCGATCCACTACGCCAAGCGGGTGGTGGGGCTGAAGACCTTCGGGGCGCAGAGCTCGCACCTGCCGCTCAAGGTGAACATGGCCGGGGTCATCCCGCCGATCTTCGCTTCTTCGATCATCATGTTCCCGGCCACCGTCGGCAACTTCATCAACGTCCCCTGGGTACAGCGGGCCTCGAAGAGCCTGACCCCCGGGAACTGGCTTTACGAAGTTTTTTATGTTGTCTTCATCGTATTTTTCTGCTATTTCTATACGGCTGTGACTTTCAACCCGATCGATGTCGCGGATAACGTAAAGAAACAGGGCGGTTACATTCCCGGGGTCCGTCCCGGCAAGGAAACCTCCGACTTCCTCGACTCGGTACTTACCAAGCTTACGTTTGCCGGCGCCATCTACATCTCGGCGGTCTGCGTCCTCCCTTCGATCCTGATCGGGAAGTTCAACCTCCCCTTCTACTTCGGCGGCACGGCGCTGCTCATCGCGGTAGGGGTTGGCATGGATACCTTGGCGCAGATCGAGGCGCACCTCATCACCCGCAGCTACGAAGGGTTCATGAAGGGCGTCCGGATCCAGGGCCGGAAATAGAGGCGACTTCATGAATCTGATTCTCCTGGGCCCTCCGGGGGTTGGCAAAGGCACGCAGGCAAAACTGCTAATCGAGAAGTTCGGGATCCCGCAGATATCCACCGGCGATATACTGCGGGCTGCCGTTAAAGAGCAGACCCCGATGGGGGTCGAGGCCAAACGTTACATGGATTCCGGCGCCCTGGTTCCGGATTCCGTCGTGATCGGTATCGTGGAGGAGCGGCTCGCCCAGGCGGACTGCGCTCCCGGCTTCATCCTGGATGGCTTTCCCCGCACCGTGGCCCAGGCCGACGCCCTGAAAGGGGTGCTCGCCGGCCTCAAGCGCGGCATCGACCACGTGATCTCCCTGTCGGTCGACTCCCAGGAGCTTCTCACCAGGCTTACCGGGCGGCGCGCCTGTGCTAAATGCGGCGCGGTCTACCACGTGAAGTTCGCTCCGGCCAAACTGGAAGGGATCTGCGACGCCTGCGGCGGCGCTCTTTTCCAGCGTGAAGACGACAAGGAAGAGACGATCATGAAGCGGCTCACGGTCTACGAAGAGCAGACCGCCCCGCTGATCTCCTACTACCGCGACGCCAGCCTGCTCCGCAGCGTAAACGGGCTCGGCACCGTCGACGGGGTCCAGGCGGAGATCCTGGCCCAGATTCAGGGTTAGCGGTGATCGTCCTCAAGTCACCGGCCGAGATCGACAAGATGCGTCTTCCCGGCAGGATGGTCGCCGAGATCCTCGCCGGGCTGCAAGAGATAGTCAAACCGGGGGTGTCGCTCATCGAACTGGACCAGTTCGCCGAGCGCGAGACCCGGAAGCGAAAGGCAGTTCCGGCGTTCAAGGGGTACAGCGGGTACCCCTATTCGCTTTGTTGCTCGGTCAACGAGCAGGTGGTACACGGAATGCCGTCCGAGCGCGTGCTCGTCACGGGCGACATTGTGAGCCTCGACTACGGGGTCATCTACGGCGGCTTTTACGGCGACGCCGCGGTGACACTGCCGGTCGGGAAGATCTCCGAAACCGCCACGCGGCTTTTGGCGGCGACCCGCGAATCCCTCGATGCTGCAATTGCGGCGGCGATCGTCGGAAACAGACTTTCCGACATCTCGCACGCGGTCCAGTCCTACGTCGAGGCCCGCGGTTTTTCCGTTGTCCGCGATTTCGTGGGCCATGGCATCGGGAAGGAGCTCCACGAGGGGCCGCAGATCCCGAACTTCGGCGCTCCCGGCAAGGGCCCCAAGCTCCGCGCCGGCATGGTGCTCGCCATCGAGCCGATGATCAACGAGAAGGGCTTCGACGTGCGGGTGCTCAAGGACGGCTGGACCGCCGTCACCTGCGACGGAGGGCTCTCCGCCCATTTCGAGCATACGGTAGCCGTCACCGAGCGGGGACCGCAGATACTGACGACACTTTAAAAGTGCAATTGTCTTTTTAAGGGGAAGGAAAACTATGAAGGTTCGGGCATCGGTTAAGAAAATCTGCGTCAAATGCAAGATTGTAAAGCGTAAGGGCATCGTGCGTGTTATTTGCGAGATTCCCAAGCATTCCCAGAGACAGGGCTAAGAGTAATCCATAGGAGGAGCGGGCATTGGCACGTATCGCAGGGGTAGACCTACCCAAAAATAAGAGAATCGAGATCGCGCTGACCTACATTTACGGGATCGGCAGATCGTTGTCCCAGGAGATCCTCGCGGCAACCGGTATTGACACGAATACCCGCTGCGACAACCTCACCGAGGCTGAGGTTTCCAAGATCAGGGACTATATCGACAAGAACGTCAAGGTGGAAGGCGACCTGCGCCGTGACATCTCGATGAGCATCAAGCGGCTCATGGACCTCGGGTGCTACCGTGGCCTGCGTCACCGCAAAGGTCTCCCCGTCCGCGGACAGAGAACCAAGACCAATGCTCGCACTCGGAAGGGACCGGCTCGTACTGTCGCCGGCAAGAAGAAATAGGAAACTGGAGGGATAATGGCGAGCCCGGCTAAGAAGGTCGTTAAGAAGAAGAAAGAGAAAAAGAACATTCCCAACGGCGTGGCCCACATTCAGGCGACGTTCAACAATACCATGATCACCATCACCGACCCGGTCGGTAACGTGGTCGCCTGGTGCACCTCCGGCGCCAAGGGCTTCAAGGGGTCGCGTAAGAGCACTCCGTTTGCTGCCCAGGTTGCCGCGGAAGATGCCGCTCGCAAGGCTCAGGAGCACGGCATGCGCTCCCTGGAAGTCTATGTGAAGGGCCCCGGTTCCGGCCGTGAGAGCGCGCTGCGCGCCCTGCAGGCTGCCGGCTTCCAGGTGAGCTTCATCCGCGACGTAACCCCGATTCCGCACAACGGGTGCCGTCCGCCGAAGAGAAGAAGGGTCTAAGGTAACGAAATCCCTGGCCGCCGCAGGCGGCCAGGTAAGGATAGGATCAAGGAGGTCATCAATTGGCTAGGTATTCAGGGCCTGTATGCAGGCTGTGCAGAAGGGAAGGGGCTGAGCTGTTTCTTAAGGGCGAGCGCTGCTTCACCGATAAATGTGCCATTAAGAGACGGAGCTATCCCCCGGGGCAGCACGGTCAGGGCCGCGTAAAAGTTTCCGACTACGGCGTTCAGCTGCGCGAAAAGCAGAAGGTCCGCCGCATCTACGGGATCCTCGAAAAACAGTTCCGTGGCTACTTCGAAACCGCTGACCGGATGAAGGGCGTCACCGGCGAAAACCTTCTATTCCTCCTGGAGAGAAGGCTCGACAACGTCGTCTACCGTCTCGGCTTCGCTACTTCCCGCACCGAGGCGCGCCAGCTGGTGCGTCACGGCCACTTCACCCTCAACGGCCGCAAGGTGAACATTCCGTCCATCCAGGTCAAGCCGGGCGAGGTGCTGCAGCTGCGCGAGAAGAGCCGCAAAATCACCGCGATCAACGAATCCCTCGAAGCTGTCGTCCGCCGGGGTATCCCGCAGTGGCTTGAGCTGGACAAAGACGCCGCCAAGGGGACGATGAAGATGCTTCCGGTCCGCGAAGACATCACCATGCCGATCCAGGAGCAGCTCATCGTCGAACTCTACTCCAAGTAAAGGGCGCACAACACCTGTACAGGGGGATCTAAATGTATAAAAACTGGCGCGACCTGATTAGACCGAAGAAACTTCAGGTTGAAACAGAGACGCTTACGAATACATACGGAAAATTCTTCGCGGAGCCTTTTGAGCGCGGCTTCGGTACCACCCTCGGTACCGGCCTGCGTCGGGTTCTCATCTCCTCGCTCCAGGGGGCGGCTATCGTCTCCGTCCGGGCCAAGGGGGTGCTGCACGAGTTCTCCGCGGTTCCCGGTGTCACCGAGGACATGACCGACATCATCCTGAACCTGAAAGGGGTCCGGCTCAAGCTGCACGGTAACGAGCCGCGGATGATCCGGATCGTGCAGAAGGGGGAAGGGGTCGTCAAGGCGAAGGACATCCTTACCGACCAGAACGTCGAGATCCTCAACCCTGAGCACCACATCGCGACCTGCTCCAAGGACGCGAACCTTGAGATGGACATGATGGTGAAGCTCGGCAAAGGGTACGTCCCGGCCGACCGCAACCGCGACGAGAAAGCCCCGGTCGGGACCATTCCGATCGACGCAATCTTCTCCCCCATCCACAAGGTGAACTTCACCGTCACCAACGCCCGCGTCGGGCAGATCACCGACTACGACCGCCTCACCATCGAGGTCTGGTCCGACGGTTCGGTCAAGCCCCAGGACGCCGTGGCTTACGCATCCAAGATCCTCAAGGATCAGCTCAATATCTTCATCAACTTTGACGAGGATGTGGAGCCCCAGGAGGAGGCCGAGCCGGAAGAGGAGCGCGAGCGGTTCAACGAGAACCTCTACCGTTCGGTCGACGAACTCGAGCTGTCGGTCCGTTCCGCCAACTGCCTCAAGAACGCCGGCATCAAGCTGATCGGCGAACTGGTCTCCCGGACCGAAGCCGAGATGCTCAAGACCCAGAACTTCGGCCGCAAGTCCCTGAACGAGATCAAGGACATCCTGGTCGACATGGGGCTTACCCTGGGCATGAAGCTCGAGAACTTCCCGGATCCGGAGATCATGCGCCGGCTGCGGGGCGAGCAGAAGGAAGAGTAGTACCATTACTCATTTACACTAGAAAGGAAGTGAAAAGATATGCGTCACGGAAACGCGGGTAGAAGATTAGGAAGGACCACGAGCCACAGGATCGCCATGTTCAGGAACATGGTTACCTCCTTTCTGGAGCACGGTCGCATTACCACCACCGATGCCAAAGCGAAGGAACTCCGTTCCATCGCGGAAAAGATGATCACCCTGGGTAAGAAGGGCGATCTGCACGCCACTCGTCAGGCGGCCGCCTACATCCGCGACAAGAAGGTCGTGACCAAGCTTTTCACGACCATCGCGCCGAAGTATGCTGACCGTCCCGGCGGCTACACCCGGATCATCAAGCTCGGCATCCGCCCGGGCGACACCGCTCCGGTTTCCATCATCGAACTGGTGGAAGAAGAGATGAAGCCGAAGAAGGCTGCTGCCAAGCCGGCGAAAAAAGCCGTCAAAGCTGCACCGGCCGCACCGGCTGCTCCTGAGCCGGTTGTCGTCGAAGCCGCTCCGGCCGCCGAAGCGGCACCGGTCGAAGCACCGGCTGAGGAAAAAACCGAGGAGTAATCCCCGGCACATAGCAGAAATGGAAAAAGGCACGGGCAACCGTGCCTTTTTTTGCGTATCTGCCCAAGATATCCGTCACCTGCAAAAAAGCGGCTCCTGGTCGGCGCCGTCGCCGGTAACGTCCCCTTTCCTTGAAGCAGAGGGGCAGGGTGGGGATGGGTGCCACAGCCTCGCCCCGCCCCCCGACCCCGGATCCCCGACCCCCAGAAATTCTTTACACAAAATCTTCCTCTCTGTTACTATGACGGCCCCATGAAGATAAAGCGTCTCGAAATCCTCGGCTTCAAATCCTTCCAGGACAAGGTCTCCCTCGAATTCAACCAGGCCATCACCTCCATCGTCGGTCCCAACGGCTGCGGCAAGTCCAACGTCGTGGATGCCATCCGCTGGGTGATGGGGGAGCAGTCCGCCAAGAACCTGCGCGGCAAGGCGATGGAAGACATCATCTTCAACGGCACCGAGTACCGGAAGCCGCTGGGGATGGCCGAGGTCTCCCTGGTCTTCTCCACCGAGGACGGACGCGTTCCCGCCAAATACCTCAACTTCACCGAAATCCAGGTAACCCGCCGCCTCTACCGGGACGGCGAGAGCGACTACCTCATCAACAAGATCCCGTGCCGCCTGCTCGACGTCGCCGAACTGTTCATGGACACCGGTATCGGCGCCCGCGCCTACTCGATCATCGAGCAGGGGAAGATCGGGATGATCCTCCATGCCAAGCCGGAGGAACGCCGCTTCCTCATCGAAGAGGCGGCCGGGGTCACCAAGTTCAAGGCGCGCAAGGTCGTAGCTCTCAAGAAGATCGAGTCGACCCGGCAGAATCTCTTGCGCATCGGGGACATCGTCACCGAAATCAAGCGCCAGATGAACGGTCTGCAGCGCCAGGCAAAAAGGGCGGAGCGGTTTCGCGAGGTGCGCCAGGAGCTGCGTGAGATCGAACTTGGCTTTGCCGCGAAAGGGCACCGCAAGCTCCAGGAAGAGCGGAAAACCCTGGAGCAGGAGGTCGCGAAGCACCAGGAGGCTTTCGCCGCGCTGAGCGCGTCCCTTTCCTCCGCCGAGATGGAGATCGAAAAGCGGAAGTTCCTCCTGGCCGAAACCGAGCGGCAGCTTGCCGCGGCTCAGGAAGAGATCTTTCGTCTCAAAGGTGAGCTCCAGGGCGGCGAGAACCGCCTTGAGTTCCAGCGCCGGGAGCTCGCCAACCTGGAGAAACAGGGGGAGCGGTTTCGCGAGGAACTCGAAGGACTCAAGAGTCAGCTCGCTGCGGCGCAGGCCGAGTTGGTTGCCCTGTCCGACCAGGAGCGCTCCCTGCAGACGGACCTGGCCCGGGAAGCCGAAGAGCTGGAGAACCGCGAGGCGCTCCTGGAGGAAATGACCCTCGCCGAGAGCTCGGTAACCCGGGAACTCGACGAGGCGCGGCGCGCCGTTTTCACGGCCATTTCCGAGTCGACCCAGGCCGGAAACCAGATCGTCGCCGGTGAAAAGCGCCTGGCCGGCCTCTCCGACCGGATCGCCGCAAACCAGCGTGAGCGCGTCCTTCTCGGTGAACGACTCGCGGAGGCGTCGGACCATGCGAGCCAGCTGACCGGCGAACTGGACACCCTCAACCGCCGCAAGACGGAATCCGAAGAAGAGCTCCTGCTGCTGAACTCCCGCGAGGTCGAGCTGCGCAAGGCCCAGGAAGCCTGCGAGAAGGAGCTCGCTCACAAGCGCGAAGAGCTTTCCGGCCTCAGCTCCCGGCTCAAATCCCTGAAGGAGTTGGAAGAGCAGCTTGCCGGCTACGGGCAGGGGGTTCGCAGCGTCCTTTTGGCCGACCGTTTCAAGGGGATTCCCTTTACGCTTCTCGCCGATGCCATAGAGGTGGAGGAGGCCTACGAAGTGCCGGTCGAATCCGTTCTGGGCGAGCGTCTCCAGTACCTTTTGTGCACTTCCAGCAACCATGCCCTCGATGCGTTGAACCACTTGAAGGGAAATGGCGGCCGGGCCAGCTTTGTCACCGCCCCTCCGGTCCACTTTGGCGCCCCGGCGGCGGCACCGCAGTGCGAGCCGCTGCTGGCCAAGGTAAAGGTGAAACGCGATCTTGCCCCCTATATCGAGCCGCTTTTGGCCGGCGCCTACCTCGCCGCCGATCTCCAGGACGCCCTGAAAAAAGGGGAGAGCTATCCGGGTTGTTGCTTTGTCACTCCCGATGGCGATACCGTCCATGCCGGCGGCATCCTGAACGGCGGCTCGCCGGAAGCGGCGGGCCCGGGCATCATCCATAAAAAGCGCGAGATCCGGGAACTGACCACCAGGGTCACGGAGCTTGGCGAGGAAGTCGAAGCGTTGGCCGCCGCGCGTGAAAAGCGGCGCGAGGAGATCAAGGAGGTCGAGGCCGAGCGGGGGGAACTGCGCCAGGCTCTGCACCGGCTGGAAATCCAGATCGTGAACACCGGCAAGGACCGGCAAAGCCGTCTGGCTGAGCAGGCGCGGCTCGAAGAGAACGCCTCGATCCGCGAGATGGAGGAAGACCAGCTCACCGAGGAGCGCGAGTCGGTAACCAAGGAACTCGCCGAGGTCGCAGCTCGGAAGGCTGCCGCCGAGGAGCGCAAGGTCCAGCTCGAACAGAACGTGGAGGCCTTGATGCAGCGCCTCCAAGGTTCCCGGTTCGAGATCGAGGAAGCCCGCGAGCTGGTCACTTCCCTCAAGGTGCGCGTCGCCGCGCTGAAAGAGAAGGGGGAATCGGTCCAGCGCGGCCGCAAGCGCGTGGAGGGGCTTACCGCCGACTTGACCGCGCGCATCACCACCCGTTCCAAGGATCTCGAGGGGGCCGGCGGTGAGCGGGGGCGCCTGGAAAAGGCGATTCAGGAAGGGGAGTCCGCCATCGCCGCCACGCTCAAGAATCTCGAGAAAGCGGAGCAGGCGCTGGTAGCGGTGCGCGAGCGGTTCGAGGCCGATTCCACCGCGCTGCGCGAAGAAGAAACCAGGCTCAAAGGCGGCAACAGCGAAGCCATTGCCTTGCGCGACGGCATCAATGCCGGACAGCTGCGCCTCTCCGAGCTGGCCATGCAGGTAAGCCACCTGGAAGAGACCCTGTCCGAGAAGTACCGCATGCAGGTGGGCGAAGTCCTGGATCGTTACGGCCGCCAGGAGTGGGACGAGACCGAGCGGGGGAGCCGCCGGGCCGAGCTGCAGAAGGTGATCGACGAGATGGGGGAAGTAAACCTCATGGCGATCGACGAGTTCAAGGCGATGGAGGAGCGTTACGATTTCCTTTCCGCCCAGAAGGTCGATCTGGAAGAGTCGATGAACTCCCTGCAGAAGGCGATCCAGAAGATCAACCGCACCACGCGCAAGCGCTTCCTGGAGACCTTCCAACTGGTCAACGAGAAATTCCAGCAGATCTTCCCGCGCCTTTTCTGCGGCGGTCACGCCGAGCTCCGGCTGACCGACGAGGAAGACCTCCTTACCACGGGACTGGAGATCGTGGTCCAGCCCCCGGGCAAGAAGCTCCAGAACGTCTCCCTGCTTTCCGGTGGCGAGAAGGCGCTCACCGCGGTGGCGCTGATCTTCTCCATCTTCCTGATCAAGCCGTCGCCGTTTTGCCTGCTCGACGAGGTGGACGCGCCGCTCGACGATGCTAACATCGGGAGATTCAACGAAATGGTGCGGGAGATGAGTGCCAACTCGCAGTTCATCATCATCACCCACAACCGTTCCACGATGGCCGTCGCCGACACCCTCTACGGCGTGACCATGGAAGAGCCCGGCGTGTCCAAGCTGGTCTCGGTCCGCCTGAACTGCTGAGGGCCGATCACCCCATGCCAAGGCAGGGTGGGCTCCCCCTAGGCCCACCATCAAAGCCTGCGTGGGCAGAGCGTGCCTTCCCGGCAGCTTAAAAATCCTCCCTCCCCGTCCGGAGGGGCGAATGTCATCCACCAAGGAGATCTCGACTCATGGCTGAGGAAAACAATAAAGGCTTTTTCAAAGGACTCTTCAGAAAACTCGGTTTCCAGGAGACCTCGCCGGAAGAGGAGCGCCCGCAGCCGCCCGCGAGCCAGGAGATCCCTCCCGAGACCGGGCTTCCCGGCGCGGTCGTTCCCTCCCATCCCGAAGAGACCGCCGCTCCCAGCGGCGCCGAGTCGGTTGTTTTGAGCGAGGAGATCCCCGTCGCCCGGCCGGCATCGGTCACCCCGCCCCCGCTGGCCGCACCGGCGATCGAGCCCCCCGCGGCGGAACTCCCCGCCGTCGAGCCCCCCCGGGGGCTCGAGATGCCGGCCGACAAACCCACCGAAGGGAAGCTCAGCTTCTTCGAGCGCCTCAAGCGCGGTCTGAGCAAGACGCACGAGACCATCATCGGCCGGGTGGATACGCTGCTCCTCGGCAAAAAACAGATCGACGCCGACACCCTCGACGAGCTGGAGGAGATCCTGATCACCTCCGATATCGGGGTGAAGACCACCGTCGACCTGATCCGCACCCTGGAGCAGCGGTTGAAAAGAAACGAGCTCCAGGACGGCGAGGCGGTAAAGCGCGCCCTGAAAGAGGAAATCCTGCAGCGGCTCCTCGCCCAGCACTCCAGACTCGACGTCTCCGGCAAAAATCCCTTCGTGATCCTGGTGATCGGGGTCAACGGGGTAGGTAAGACCACCACCATCGGTAAACTTGCCGCCAAGTACCGCGCCGAAGGGAAGAAGGTTCTTCTCGCTGCGGGCGATACCTTCCGCGCCGCAGCTGCCGAACAGCTCGAGCTTTGGGCCAACCGGGTCGGGGCCGAGATCGTCCGTCACAAGGAAGGAGCCGACCCTTCCGCGGTTGTCTTCGATGCCTGCAAAGCCGCCCTGGCCCGTTCCTCCGACGTCCTCATCATCGATACCGCCGGACGTATGCATACCAAGGTCAACCTGATGGAGGAGATGAAGAAGATCCGCCGCGTCCTGACCCGGGAAATCCCCGAGGCGCCGCACGAGACGCTGCTGGTTCTCGACGCCGCTACCGGCCAGAATGCCCTCTCCCAGGCGCAGCTTTTCAAGGAGGCGGCCCAGGTTTCCGGCGTCGTTCTCACCAAGCTCGACGGCTCGGCTAAGGGTGGAATCGTGGTTGCGGTGAGCCATGAGTACACCCTCCCGATTCGCTTCATCGGCGTCGGCGAGACCGTGGAGGATCTCCGGGAGTTCGATCCCGCCCAGTTCGTCGATGCGCTGTTCGAGTAACGCCCGGCGCAAAACCCTTATCGATACAGGATATTCCTTGACTTTTCCTTACGATTTTCATATCCTCGGCGAGGAAAAAGGTGCCCAATGAGCGTTGATTCTTTCGACGAACTGGAAGGTCGTGTCGTCGCTCTTCTCGAGGCTTTAAGCCAGCTGAAGGGGGAGAATGACCTTTTGAGGGAAGAAAACCGACGGCTGAAGGAAGAGAAAAAGGGTGTCCGCACCCGAATCGATTCCATTCTTAGCAAGCTGGAAGGGGTCTGACCCGTTGGTCACACATACCATCAAGGTGCTGGGGCGAGAGCTCCAGGTAAAAAGTGACGCCACCCCGGAAGAGGTCGCCGAGGTGGAAGCCCTGGTGAATTCCACCCTGGACGAGGCGGGTATCGCCCTGTCCGGCGCGGACACCCAGCTGGTGGTCATTCTCGCCATGATGAACCTCGCGGAGGCTTGCCTCAAGGCTCGCAACCAGGTCGAGGAGCAGCAGCGCACCCTGCACTCACGTATCCAGACGCTGCTGTCGCGGATCGAAGTAGCCGCACCATAGGTTTTCCCAGGTCTCTTGCGAGAGATTGTTCTATATAGCGCATTGGAAGTAGCGGTAGTTTTGTCAGACTCATCCGGGAAGGCGTCCTTTGCCTCACCCGTGTCGATAGGTAGCCTGAAGGGGCCGATCACCGGCAACCCTGAGGTGTAGGGCTGCATTAACATAAGTTCAAGGCGCTTCATTTGAACGCGGCCCATCCTACGATTCCTGTCAACGCTCTGCCTCGGTAGTTCCAGTCCGCACCCATCTCTCCTCGAGTACCTGCCGTTTTGGACCTTTGCGTCCGTCTCCTCGCTATGCCGTAGCACGGAAAGCTGCACCGTATGCCCAAAACGATCCTGAGAAGCAAGACCCTCGCAACGCGCAAGGGGCTTGCCGCCGAGCAGGTCGATGCGATGAGCCTGAGTATCCAGGAGCGCTTCTTGGCGTTGCCTGAGTTTCAGACGGCCCGGTCCATTGCCCTTTACTCGCCGATCCACAACGAGGTCGAGACCGTGCTCGTCGCACGGCAGGCGTTGGATCTGGGGAAGCGGGTCTGTTTCCCGGCTGCCGTCGGGGAACATCTGAGCTTTCGCGAGGTCCGGGATCTCTCCGAGTTGCATCCGGGGCGTTTCGGGATCCTGGAGCCGCAAGGGGCGTCCCTTGATCCTACCTTTTTCGACCTGATCGTCGTGCCGGGGATCTGTTTCGACAGCTACGGCCGGCGCATCGGATACGGGAAAGGCTTTTACGACAAAGCCCTCCACCGGATGGAGGGGGCCGGGAGGCTGGTGGCGTTTTGCTACGGCTTTCAGCTTCTGTCGGAGATTCTCGGCGAGCCGCACGATGTGGTGATGGATTTGATCATCACGGAAGAACGGGTGGTTCGTGTTCATAACAATATAGGGGGTACGCAACTGTGAGATTTGAACTTGTGATCATACTGGTGCTTGTGGCTTGCGGCATCGGATATGTGATCGGCAACCTGCTCCGCAAAAGGCTTTCCGACTCTCTCGTCGCCAATGCTGAAGGTCTTGCCGCAAAGATGATTGAAGATGCCAAGCGCCAGACCGAGGTCATGGCGATGGAGGCCGCAGTTCAGGCCAAAGACGCGGTATATCAGGCCAAGGAGGAATTCGAGCGCGAGACGATGGAAAAGCGCCGCGATCTCCAGGCGATGGAGAAGAGGCTCCAGCAGAAGGAAGAAAACCTCGACAAGAAGGCGAGCCTGTTCGACCAGCGCGACGCCGAGTTCCTGAAACGGGAAAGCGGGCTCGCCAGCCGCGAGCAGGGAATCAGCTCACGCGAGCAGGCGATCGGCCAGAAGGAAGAGAAGGTCGACGCGCTCATCGTCGAGCAGCGCGAGCGCCTGGAGCACATCTCCGGGATGACCTCCGCCGAGGCGAAAAAGGTCCTCATGGATACCATGGAGGACGAGGCGAAACTCGACGCCGCCAAGCGCATCAAGGCGATGGAGGAAGAGGCCCGGGAAACCGCGGACAAGAAGTCCAAGGAGATCCTGGCGCTGGCCATGCAGCGGTACGCCGGCGAGTACGTCGCCGAGCGGAGCGTCTCGGTGGTTGCGCTCCCCTCCGACGAGATGAAAGGGCGCATCATCGGCCGCGAAGGTCGTAATATCCGCGCGCTGGAAGCCGCCACCGGCATCGACCTCATCATCGACGACACTCCGGAGGCGGTCATCCTCTCCGGCTTCAATCCGGTCCGGCGCGAAGTCGCGAAGCTTTCGCTGCAGAAACTCATCGCCGACGGCCGTATCCACCCGGGGCGCATCGAAGAGGTGGTCGCCAAATCCCAGGAGGAAATCGAGCAGGCGATGAAGGAGGCCGGCGACCAGGCCGCCTTCGACCTCGGCGTGCACGGCATCCACCCGGAGATCCTCAAGCTGATCGGCCGGCTCAAGTACCGCACCTCCTACAGCCAGAACGTCTACCAGCACTCGCTGGAAGTCGCGTTTCTCTGCGGCATCATGGCGGCGGAGCTCGGGCTCAACGTCAAGCAGGCCAAGCGTGCCGGTCTCTTGCACGACCTGGGCAAGGCGGTCGACCACGAGATCGAAGGTTCCCACGCGGTCATCGGCGCCGACATCGCCAAGAAGTACGGCGAGTCCCCCAAGATCATTCACGCCATCATGGCCCACCACGAGGACGAGAAGCCCTCGACGGTGCTCGCGGTCCTGGTCCAGGCGGCCGACGCCCTGTCCGGCGCCCGTCCCGGTGCCCGCCGCGAGATGATGGAGACCTACGTCAAGCGCCTCGACGACCTGGAGCGGATCGCCACCTCGTTCGACGGCGTCCAGACCTCCTTCGCCATCCAGGCCGGCCGCGAGATCCGCGTCATGGTGTCGAGCGAACTGGTCTCCGACGACCGCGCCGTCTTCCTGGCCAAAGACATCGCCAAGAAGATCGAAACCGAGATGACCTATCCCGGGCAGATCAAGGTCAACGTGATCAGGGAAACCAGGGCAACCGAATATGCCCGTTAAGCTGCTGTTTATCGGCGACATCATCGGCAAGCCGGGGCGCGAGGCGCTCTCCCGCGAACTGCACCGCATCGTGGACCGGCACTATGTCGACCTGGTGATCGCCAACGGGGAAAATGCCGCCGGCGGTTTCGGCCTCACCGCCGAAACCGCCCAGGACCTCTTCAAGTGCGGGGTCCAGATGCTCACTTCCGGGAACCACATCTGGGACAAGAAAGAAGCGCTCGAGTATGTAAAACGTGAGGCTCGCTTGGTCCGCCCGGCGAACTACCCGGAAGGGACCCCGGGCAAGGGGAGCGCCATCGTCAGCACTCCCGGCGGGGTGAAAGTGGGCATCCTCAATCTCGAAGGACGGGTCTTCATGAACAACCTCGATGACCCGTTCCGCTGCGCCGACAAGGAGATCGAGAAGCTCAAGGAAGAGACGCCGATCATCTTCGTGGACTTCCACGCCGAGGCGACCTCGGAAAAGATGGCGATGGGGTGGTATCTCGACGGGAGGGTCTCGGCGGTGGTCGGCACGCACACCCACGTCCAGACCGCCGACGAGCGGATTCTCAACCAGGGGACCGCGTATATCACCGACGCCGGCATGACCGGCGCCTTCGATTCCATCATCGGGATGAAAAAGGAAGAGGCGATGGAGCGTTTCATCACCCAGCGCCCGTCCAAGTTCGAGGTGGCCAAGAAGGACATCCGCATCAACGCCGTGGTGATCGGGGTCGACGAGACTACCGGCCGCGCCGTAACGATCGAGCGGATCAACCTCGCCTGCGGCTAGCAGGATAACCGCCGCACGAGCGCTAACCAATCAGAAAATGCCCCGCACCCGACGATGAAGGCTTAAGTCATGTCCCCTCTCCTTCAAGGAGAGGAACAGGGTGAGGATGGGGTCCCGACGCCTTTTGGCTCGGCGGACCCCGAAGAAAATGTCCATAGAATCGGAGGGTGTAGTCATGACTGTTGCTGAGCAGCTGGAGATCATCAAGCGGGGCGCCGTCGAGATCCTGGTGGAAAAGGAACTCGTCGAAAAGCTCGAGAAGTCGGCCAAGACCGGCGTGCCGCTCAAGATAAAGGCGGGCTTCGATCCCACCGCGCCCGACCTGCATGTCGGTCACACCGTGCTGCTTCAGAAGATGCGCCAGTTCCAGAAGCTCGGCCACGAGGTCTACTTCCTCATCGGCGACTTCACCGGGATGATCGGCGACCCCACCGGCAAGTCCGAGACCAGAAAAGCGCTCACCCGCGAGGACGTTTTGAAAAACGCGGAGACTTACAAAGAGCAGGTCTTCAAGATCCTCGATCCCAACCTCACCAAGGTCGTCTTCAACTCCGACTGGCTGGGCAAGCTCACCGCCTCCGACATGATCGGCCTCGCCGCGAAGTACACGGTGGCCCGGATGCTGGAGCGCGACGACTTCAGCAAGCGCTTCAACACGCAGATGCCGATCAGCATCCACGAGTTCATGTACCCGCTGGTTCAGGGGTATGACTCGGTTGCCCTGAAGGCGGACGTGGAACTGGGGGGGACCGATCAGAAATTCAACCTGCTGGTCGGCCGCGAACTGCAGCGCGAGTGGGGGCAGACCCCGCAGACGGTCATCACCATGCCGCTTCTGGAAGGTCTGGACGGCGTTAACAAGATGAGCAAGTCGCTCGGGAACTACATCGGGATCAACGAGCCGGCCGATGAGATCTATGGGAAGGTGATGTCGATCTCCGACGAGCTCATGCTCCGTTACTACGAACTGCTGAGCGATCTCACCACGGCGGAGTTCGATCAGCTCAAAGCCGAACTCAAATCCGGCGCGGTGCACCCGATGGCAGCGAAAAAACAGCTCGCCCGCGAGCTGGTTTCCCGGTACCACGGGCCGACGGCGGCGGAACTTGCCGACGAGAATTTCATCAAGCGTTTCCGTGACAACCAGACCCCGGACGAGATGCCCGAAGTTACGCTGGTCCCGGAAGGGGTGAAGGTGCTCCTTTGCAAAGTGCTGGCGGAAGCCGGCCTGGTCAAATCGAACAGTGAAGGACGTCGTTCGATCCAGGGGGGCGGCGTCAAGGTGAACGGCGAGAAGATATCCGACGAGAACCAGGAGATTGCCTGCACCGGTGAATACGTGATTCAGGTAGGCAAGCGTCGCTTCGCCAAGGTCCGATTTGCGTAAACCGGGTTGCCGAGGACCTCATTTCCGCAGAAGGCGCGTGCCTGAGGTGTAGGGACGGCATTCCGGCCGCGAGATCGGTGCGCATCGGGGAAGGAAGATCCGGATGGCGCCGGTGAGATCCGTGCTTCACCTGAAGGTGTCCGTTGCGCGCGGAGTCCTCCCTTTACTCAATCGATCGGTACGCACCTTTCAAAAAAAGATGCCCGTGTTCGTTCCAACGACACGGGCATTTCTGTTGGATGCGTTCTTTGCATGGCAGCGCGTACCGCCGCTTTCATCTGAAGGCATCCATCTTTGATGTGGAGATGGTCATCACCAGATCAAACACGGCCATGTTTTACTCAATGATGGCCCTCTTTTACTCACCGATACTCAATTCTGAACAAAGCGGTGCACCTGTTGGGCAAAAACTACGGGGGCAACGCGGCCGAGCAGGGCATCATTCGCGCTACTGCCCCCATCCTTATTCCACTGGTCGGTATGTTTTCACAAAAGATGAGCATCGTCAGCGGAAACACGCGAATTCCCGGTTAGGGGATGGGTTTCTTTGGGCCAATGATGACCATCATTGAGTAGATCAAGGCCATGTTTTACTCAAACCTTGCCTTAACTGAGTAAGCAATGGCCTTCGTCGGACCAGCCAGGGCTATCATCAGCGCAGCCCTAGGACTGGTCGTTTGGTGATAAGGGCGTGTAAAGGATTTTGTGTAAATGCCCCATCGGCTACATAACGGGCATTCTTCCCTCGTAAATGATTGA
>NZ_JAEMHM010000010.1 GCF_016458275.1 Geomesophilobacter sediminis | reverse complement strand
CGAGCACCTATTTCGACCACCCAAAAATACGCCAAATCCACAGCTGGCGCTACTTTAGAGTCTATGGGACAGCAGTGCTGCGAGCCAGAAGAAGACTTCACCTTCCCCCGCCTCAAGGGGTGGTTCAACGTTGCCAGCTACCCGATGCGCCTGGACGGCAACGAGCGAGCCGCCACCGTCTTCATCATCAAGGACGTCACCAAGCGCAAGCAGATGGAGGACGAGAAGCGGGCCAGCGAGCGCGAGCTTTTGACCCTCTACGCGGTCGCCTTCCGGCTCCAGGTCACCCAGGGGATGGAAAAGGTGATGGGGGATCTTCTCTTCCAGCTCCATAACATGCTGCAGGTCGATTTTTCCTGCATCCATCTCTGGAACCGGGGCGGCGGGCTCAAGCTCAAGGCGAGCCTCGGCACCACCCGGGCCTTCGACCAGGCGCTGGCCAACATTCCCAAAAAGAGCCAGTGGTGCGAGCTTGCCACCGCCGGCAAGCCGTTCGGGGCCGACGGACCGGACGTCCGGTTCCCGGGCAAGGCGCAGGACGCCGCGCGGGAGATGGGGCTTCACTGCTGGTGCGCGATTCCTTTGCGGATCGGGCAGGAGGTGATGGGGACCATGATGGTGGCGATCGCCTCACCGGAATGGCGCTACAGCGACCGCGACATTTTCCTCCTCTCCTCGATCGGCTCCCAGCTTGCCGTCTTGGTGGAGAACTACCAGCTCTACGACCGGATGAAGGAAAAGGCCCAGGAGCTCTACCGGAGCAAGGAAGAGCTCAAGGCGAACCTGCACCGGGTGGAGCGGGCGAACCAGGAGCTGGGGCGGCTCAACACGGTGAAGAACAACTTCATCGGCATCGCCTCGCACGAGCTGAAGACCCCGATCACCTCCATCATGGGGGGCGCGGAATTCCTGCTCAAGTACAGCGACATCCAGATGACCCCGGAGCAGCGCAACATCTTCGAGTCGGTCTACGAGGGGATCGTGCAGCTGCGCCGCCTGGTGGAGGATCTCCTTTCCATCTCGCGCATCGAGGCCCAGGGGACCCTCCCCCAGAAAAGGCCGGTCAACCTGATGCGGCTTTGCCGCGACGTCCACGACATGTTCCATCTCCCCCTTTCCGAGCGTCACATCACCGTCGCCATCGACCAGGACGATACCCAGGTGCCGGTCGACGAGAGCTTTGCCATGCTGGCGGTGAAAAACCTGATGGAGAACGCGATCAAGTTCACCCCGGACGGCGGCGAGGTGCACCTGGGCGGGCGGGTGCTCAAGCGGGCCGAACTGAAGCCCTTCACCGAGACGGTGCGCCCCTTTTACCACGAGTTCCCCCACGGCATCGCGACCGCCAAACGGTACTACCTGCTGCAGGTGAAGGACACCGGGATCGGCATCCCCCCCGAGGAGCGGGTGCGGATCTTCGACAAGTTCTACGGGGTGGGGGACATCGGGCACCACAGTTCCGGCGACACCGCCTTCATGTCCAAGGGGAGCGGCCTGGGGCTCTCCATCGTCCGCGGTATCATGGACGTCCACGAAGGAGCGGTCTGGGTGACCGACGAGGGGGGCAGCGTCTTCTCGCTGCTGTTTCCGCTGGACTAACCGCCCCGCTTGGTCGTTTAATGACCTTAGGTTTTTTTGGTGTCCCTGGTGTCCCTGGTGTCCCTTAGGTCCCTGCGCCAGCCCACCTCCTTGGAGCCACCATGTCCAGCGCCATTACGCTCCGCGAAATTACCAAGGTTTACGGCACCTTCACCGCGGTAGACCGTTTTTCCCTGGAGGTCGAGCGCGGCACCGTCTTCGGCCTTTTAGGTCCCAACGGGGCCGGCAAGACCACCCTGATCAAGATCCTCACCACCCTGATGCGCCCGACCTCCGGCGATGCCGTCGTGGAAGGGCACAGCATCCTCACCGCCGCCAAGAAGGTTCGTGAGGTAATCGGCGTCGTCCCCCAGGAAAACAACCTGGACCGCTACCTCACCGCGCGGGAAAACCTGGTCCTGCACGGCAAACTCCACGGCATGTCCGCCGCCCGGTACAACCCCCGCATCGACGAGCTTTTGGAGATGACCGGGCTGACCTCCCGGCAGCACGATTTTCCCGACACCTTCTCCGGAGGGATGCAGCGCCGCCTGGTGGTGGCCCGTTCCCTGGTCCACAACCCCCTGGTTCTCTTTCTCGACGAGCCGACCACCGGGCTCGATCCGCAGTCGCGCCGCGCGCTCTGGGATTACATCCGCCAGCTGCGCCACAGCATGACCGTCTTTCTCACCACCCATTACATGGACGAGGCGGACACCCTGTGCGACCGGATCGTCATCATGGACAACGGGGTCTCCCTGGCCGACGGGAGTGCGGCGGCCTTGAAGGAAGCGCTCTCCCATGCCCACGTCTACGAGGTGGAGCTTTGCGGCGACGGTGCGGCGTACCAAAAGATCCTGGAGGAGCAGCCGTTCATCACCTCCATCGAGCGGAGCGAGAACTGTTTGCGGCTGACCCTGAACGGGGAGAAATCGTTGAAGCCGCTGATGGACGTGATCGCCGGGGCGGACCTGAAGCGGATCTCGCTCAAGGAGCCCTCGCTGGAGGACGTCTTCATCGCGCTGACCGGGAAGAAGGTGCGAAACGCGTGAAACTAAAGCGCACCAAAGCAAAGCGCACCGCAGAGGACGCGGAGGGGCGCAGAGGAAAACCGTCTGTTTTTCTTCGAGTATCCGGGATGGCAGACACGAAGGTTGGAGGCTGAATTATTGGACCAAGGCTGCCAACCCGGTGGGAGCGCCATTCCTGGCGCGAAGATCCGACCTTGTTCGCGCCTGCAAAGGCGCTCCCACAGTAGTTCCAACTTCCGGCGGCCAAGGCTCGCGACACCGCCCTTTACGGAAGAGCTGAAGCAGAGCAAGAATGAAGGCGGGAAGAAAAAACCCTCTGCGCCCCTCCGCGACCTCTGCGGTGGGCTTTGAATCGAGGTCCTTATGTTTCGCGGCGCGTTTTCCATCTGGGGTAGGGACTTTCTGGTCTTGAAAAGGAGCATCTTCTCCGAGCTGCTCGCCGTGATCGCCTATCCCCTGACCCTCTACCTCGCCTTCGGCTTCGGCCTCAAGGGGTACATCAACAACGTCGGCGGCATCCCCTACCCTCTCTTCATCGCGCCGGGGCTCATCTCCATGACCGCGGTCAACGCCGCCTTCGACGAAAGCTCCTGGAGCATGTGGTTCCACCGCCGCGTGCAGCGGACCATCGAGGAATACCGGGTCACCCCGATCACCGTCTACGACATCGTGATCGGCAAGATCCTCTCCGGTTTCTCCCAGGGCGCCATCAAGGGAGCCGTCGTCTTCCTGGTCATCCTTCTCCTCACCCCCTTCCGGATCGACTATTCCCACCTGCCGGCCTATCTCCTCTGCATCGCCCTGTCTTCCATGATCTTCTCCTGCCTGGGCACCATCTGCGGTACGGTCATCGACAAGCCGGAGAACATCGGCCGGGTGCAGTCGGTGGTCATCGTGCCCCTCATCTTCATGGCCGGGATCTTCTTTCCCCTCTCCTCCTATCCCGCGGCCATCCTTCCTTTCATCCAGCTCTTGCCGACCACGGCGGTGTTCGAGGGGGCGCGCGATGCCCTGCTCACCGGGAAGATTCCTCCCCTTTACCTGGTGAACCTCATGGTCAGCGCCACGGTCACCTTCCTCATTGCCGTTTTCACCTTCGATCGAAAGATGTCCGAATAGCCGAAAAAGTCGCAGTAACCGATTCTTCTTGAGTTTCTCACGCCTTTCATAGTACATTTTTCCGACGTTTCCCGGACCGCGGCCCATTTAGCGCCCCCTTGGGCATGAACCAGCGGGGCGCTTGTGACACGGACGGCGCCGCAAGATCCAGTCGTTTCCCCGGGAGTGAGTTTCGAAGTCTTACGTAGGGAGTCACCATGGCTGAAGAGTTTATTCCGAAATGGATTGCCTGGGAAACCACCCAGCGCTGCAATCTGAAATGCGTCCACTGCCGCTGCTCCTCCGACCTCACCTCTTCCGAGGGGGATTTCACCACCGAGGAAGGGAAGAACCTCCTCAAGGAAATCGCCGACTTCTCCAAACCGGTCGTCGTCCTCTCCGGCGGCGAACCGCTGATGCGCCCGGACATTTTTGAACTCGCCGAATACGGGACTTCGCTCGGCCTGCGCATGTGCATGGCCTCGAACGGTGCCCTGGTGACCGACGAGGTCTGCGAGAAGATGAAGAAGGCCGACATCAAGATGGTGTCGCTTTCCCTGGACGGCTCCACCGCCGCGGTGCACGACGACTTCCGTAGTTGCCCGGGCGCCTTCGAAGGGGTCCTGAACGCCGCCAAGCTGTTCCGCAAGCACGGCCAGAAGTTCCTGATCAACTCCTCCTTCACCAAGCGCAACCAAACCGACATCGCCAACACCTTCAAGCTCGCCAAGTCGCTGGGCGCGACCGCCTGGTACATGTTCATGATCGTCCCGACCGGCCGCGGCGAAGAGATCATGAACGAGCTGATCTCCAAAGAGGACTACGAGGAGATCCTGGACTGGCACTACCACCAGGAGAAGCAGGAAGACGAGATCCTGATGCGTCCGACCTGCGCCCCGCACTACTACCGCATCGTGCCGCAGAAGGCGAAGGCGGAAGGGGAGAAGTTCGAGCGCCGCTCGCTCACCTTCTCGACCGGCGGGGGGAAGGGGTGCATCGCCGCGCAGACCATCTGCCTGATCGACTGCTTCGGCAACCTGAAACCCTGCTCCTACTTCCACAAGACCGCCGGCAACGTGAAAGAGACCCCGTTCCGCGAGCTGTGGGAGAACTCGGAGATCTTCCAAAAGCTCCGGGATTTCAAGAGCTACAAGGGCAAGTGCGGCCAGTGCGAGTACCTCAACGTCTGCGGCGGCTGCCGCGCGCGTGCCGATGCGGTCTACGGCGACTACATGGAAGAGGAACCGTTCTGCAACTACATCCCGCTCAAGCTGCAGAAGAAATAGCCGAAGAAGTCAGCAGGTGATTGTTATCAGGGGACTGGCTCCTTGAGCTGCCAGTCCCCCTCATTGCTGTTATGTCGATGGGACACTACGTTTAGGATTAGGAGGGAATCAGATGAATACACGTTTTCTGGAAGCATGTTGGGGAAAGCCGGTTGATACGGTGCCGGTCTGGCTTATGCGCCAGGCGGGGCGCTATCTCCCCGATTACATGCGGGTCCGTTCCAAGTGCACCTTTCTCGAGCTCTGCAAGACCCCGGAACTCGCGGCCGAAGTGACCATCCAGCCGGTCGACATCCTCAAGGTCGACGCAGCGATCCTCTTCTCCGACATCCTTACCCCGATCGAGCCGATGGGCATGAAGCTCGACTTCACCCCCGGCCCGGTCTTCGAAAAGCCGATCCGCACCATGGCCGACGTCGAGGCGCTCAAGATCCCGAAGATGGAGACCGACGTCCCCTACGTCCTCGACACCCTGAAGCTCCTCCGCAAGGAACTCGCCACCAAGGTCCCCCTGATCGGTTTCGGCGGCGCCCCCTTCACCCTGGCCTGCTACATGGTGGAAGGCAAGGGTTCCAAGGACTTCGCTGCGCTCAAGAAGATGATGTACGGCGAGCCCGAGGTCTACGCGGCGCTCATGGAAAAGATCACCACCATGGACATGGAGTACCTAAACGCGCAGATCAAGGCGGGTGCCCAGGCGATCCAGATCTTCGACACTTGGGGCGGGATGCTCTCCCCTGCCGATTACGAGCGCTACGTCCTCCCCTACACCCAGCGCCTCATCAACGGTCTCGACCGTACCAACGTCCCGGTCATCCACTTCGTCAAGGGCGCCGGCACCATGCTCGAGATCGTCAAGCAGGCGGGCGGCGACGTCATGGGTCTCGACTGGCACATCAACCTCGGCAAGGCGCGTGACATCCTCGGCGACATGGCCGTCCAGGGGAACCTCGACCCGACCGTCCTCTTCGCTCCGAAGGAGATCATCGAGCGCGAGGTTAAGCGGGTCCTCGACGAGAACGCCGGCCGTCCCGGTCTCATCTTCAACCTGGGGCATGGCATCCTCCCGACCGTCCCCCCCGAGAACGCGATCTTCATGGTCGAGTGCGTGCACCGCCTGTCGCAGAAGTAGCGATTCGAAACTGAGCATAGGAAAACAGCAAGGGCGGCCATTGGGCCGCCCTTGCTGTTTTTGGGCAGCGGGTCGCTTGGATTCGCGACCTGCTCTTTGTGAAGAAAGGCAGTGGTAGTACTAACGCGGCTCATCCTGACGACGGTGCGTTCGATAATACTGAGACACCTGGTAGCTAAGCAGGGCAACGGATGCGACCGCAGCGAAGATACCGACCGCAATGAAGAATTCCATGGCGTACCTCCTCTGTCAGACGACTTCCTTCGTCTACTTTCAGTCTAGCACCCCCCGCCCTTGATAGTAAATCGCTATTAATTATGACAGCAGGGACGGTGGCTCAGAGAGAAATGGGGGAATCCCGGTATGGCCGGTACCAAACCCGGTGGGAGCGCCTCTCCAGGCGCGAACCGTCCGTTATTCATGCCAGAAATGGCGCTCCCACCGCAGACTCGAAGTCCCAACCTACTCACCGCTCGTCATCCGCTACCTGCTTGGCCACGAAAAGGAGCAACAGCCCGATGAAGGTCCCGATAACGGCAACGGTGACCCCCAGGCTCTTTCCCTGCCACAACCCGTAAAACCAGTTGCTCAGGTCGGTGGCGAGGATGTTCGCCTTGCCGCCGTAGAGCTCCAGGTTGCGGAGGTACACCTTGGACTCCTCCAGGTCGACCGCATCCGGAACCTCCGTCGCGGTGAAGTAGATGAGCAGCCCTCCCGCCACTCCGGCCACCAGCACCACCAGTCCCGCCAGGTGCAGGCGCTCCTGCAGTTTCCGCTTCGGTCCCGTCATCTCCGATCTCCTTGGCCGCACCGTTCCAAAAGAATGCTGCAGCTCCCTTTCCTTCATTCTAAGGGCAAGGCGCGCCCCGGTTCAATCGAAGAAGCACCCTCCGCTGCGCGGCAGGGGAATCTCGTCCCTCCTCCGGCGGCAACCAACGCGCCCGGGAAGAAGATGCCGGGGGATTGGCTGAAAAACCCCTTCCGCTACCAAATCCACCGACAAGGAACCCTGCTAACTGACATCACCGTAAGCTTCGCCGCCAAAACCTATGTTTTTGGATACTTATAATCAATTTCTTCCTTGCATAAAGAGGAATATCTGCGAAATTGTACCGTACGCAAAATATCGTCTGTCACGATCCGGACCGCTCTGACAGTACCTCGGAGTCATTTGACATGCCGCAACGCCCGACGCATCTGAAAAACTCGGTACAAACCCTGATTCTGATGCTGGTGATGGTGTTTTTTACGGAGCTGGCCGTGAGCCGGGCCTTCGACAACGCCTTCCGTCTGCACCCGATTCCGGGAATGGTGATCGATGCCGGGGCGCTCACCCTGACCATCGCCATTCCGCTTTCCTTCCTGTTGCTCTACCCGGTGCGTCAGGATCGCCAGCTGTTCCACCGTACCCTGGTGCTGCTGCTCCAGGGGCTCTCCGGGGTGTATCTGGCCGAGGGGATTTCCATGCTGGTGACCGCGGCAGTCATGCCCAAGGCCACCACGGAAATCGCCGACGTTGCCGATGCCTGCCTCACCACGCTGTTGAGCGCCCCTTCGCTTTGGTGGCTCTTCACCCGGAGAAGAAAGCTGGAACGGGGCCGCTTTCTGCCCGATCTGCTGCAGGTACCGCTCACCCTGTTCGTTCTGCTCCTGGTGATGATCTTCCTGGCCGACCTGTTGCAGGAACTCACCATGGCCCACCGCTTCGCCGATCTTCCCTCCTTGTCGGCACGGCTCATCGACGCGTTCCTGACCACCACCGTGATCTCGCCGCTGCTCTGGCTGTTCGTGATCCGCCCCTTGCTGCGGAAGGGGCGCGCCGACTGCGTGCGGGCCACGGTGGTCCTGGAACAGGTGAACGAGGGGATCATCAGCATCGGGACCGACGGCGCCATCCGGCACTGCAACCCGGCCGCCGAGCGGATCTTCGGCTACCAGCGGGACGAACTGGTCGACACCCATCTCTCCTTCCTTTTTCCCGAGGCGGGAAGCGTCATCGAAGCCATGGAGGGGAACGCGGTCGCGGGGGGGAAGGGGGCGGGCCCCCAGCTGCACGAAATCTGCGGCAGGCGCAGGGATCAGACCGCGATCAACCTGGATGTCACCATCAGCCGGGTGGTTACCGACGAAGGGGTGGAATACCTCCTCGTGCTGCGGGACATGAGCGAGCGGCGGGTGATGGAGCAGGAGCTCAGAATGAGCGAGGCCCGCTTCCGGCTGATTTTCGAGCATTCCGAGGACGCCATCATCTTTCTCGACCGGGACTCCTGCCGCATCATCGACGTCAACGCCACTGCGGAGGAGATGTACGGCTATACCCGGGAGGAGCTGGCCCGGGGAGGGCTGGAGCTGGTCGCGGAAGGGAAGAACCTGGAGCTGATGCACGGGGTGATCTGCGGCATCGACGCCCAGCGGATTTCTCAGCTCGAGACGGTGACCAACCGGCGCCGGGACGGCCGCGAGCTGGTGGTAACGGTGCACCGCAGGGTCCTCGAACTGCAGGGGACGGAAGTGGTCTGGTGCACCCTGCGGGATATCACCGAGCAGGTCCGTCTGGAGCAGGAGGCGCGCAACATCCAGGCGGGGCTGATCCAGGCGAACAAGATGACCTCGCTGGGGCTCCTGGTTTCCGGGGTGGCGCACAACATCAACAACCCCAACGGCATCATCGTCGCCAACACCCAGTTCCTGGCCCGCGGCTGGGACGACGTTTTGAAGATCCTGCGCGCCTACCGGGAGGAAAACGGCGACTTCCTGATCGGCGGCATCCCCTGCTCCGAGTTCGAACAGTGCAGCAAGGTGCTCTTCGCCGGGGTGCTGGACGGGGCGCGGCGCATCAACGACACCATCAACACCCTCAAGGGGTTCGCCCGTGAGCAGTCGACCGAGGCGACCGAGGTGGACCTCAACAAGGTCGCCAACTCGGCGGTCATGCTGCTCCGGCATGTCCTGGTACGGCATACCGAGAACTTCCACCTGGAGCTGGCGGAAAGCCTCCCCCGCTGCCGGGGCAACGCCCAGCAGTTGGGCCAGGTCGTGGTCAACCTGTTGATGAACGCCTGCCAGGCGCTGCCCGGGAGGGAGAGCGCGATCTGGCTCAGTACCGGCTATGACGCGGAGCGCCGGGAGGTAACCATCACGGTAAAGGACGAGGGGTGCGGGATCACCAGTGAAGTGGCGGCCCGGATGATGGAGCCGTTTTTCACGACCCGGCTCGACGCCGGGGGGACCGGCCTGGGGCTATCCATCTGCCGCTCCATCGTGAAGGAGCACCGCGGGGAGCTCGAGTTCTCTTCGCGGCCGGGGGAAGGGGCCACCTTCGTGGTCCGGCTCGCCGCGGTTTCGGGGGCCGGAGCGGGGGGGCCGGAACCGGAGCCGCCGGAAGACGAGCCGGCGTTGCCGGTTAAAAGGTTGGCGGGGTGAGTCGGAGGAGGCCTTACCGGGGCTTACTCGTGGACCGGCCGGAACCGCGAACCGTGCCGCGCCCAGGGGCGCTCCAGGGAGAGATTTTCGCCACAGCAGTTGGCGTGCGGGACCCGGGCATGGAGGAACGTGGTGTAGTGGAAAAAGTCGCGGTGTAACCAGGTTTCCGGCAGCAGGAGGCTCGGGGGGCGGACCGAGCCGCAGGACGGACAGATGAAACAGTTGCCGTGGTAGCAGTCGACGGTGATGTCCAGCCGGTTTCCGTCCGGGTCGATGGCCACCGCGGTGACATGCCAGGGATAGGATAGACCGAGCGTGGCCGAGAAGATAGCCGGTTGTTCCATGCGCACCCTCCGGGTGGGTTTGATGTGCTGCGGCAGGCCCGGTATGGCCCGCATCCCGCCGGTAGCGACATCCGTGCCAACAGCCATGCGGCGGTGAAGCCGCGCCGATAGCGGGTTTTGCGCCCAGGGCGGTCGCGGCAGGGGTGTCGCAGGATGAGAACCGGTGAGGGGCGGAAGCACTGCTGGTTTTTTGCAAAGGTGCGGAATATAAAGCCAATTGGAAAGATTAACCTTGTAATATATTTTGCACCCCTATAGAATTCACGACATTTCAATGCACCCGGCCGTAGTTGGGCGGGGAAGCGGAGGAGCCTGAGCATGATTAGCAAAAAGCACGTGGTGCTGGTCGACGACGAGGAGCATATCCTTGCCACGTCCAAACTCTACCTGGTCAGCGCCGGCCTCGAAGACATCACCACCTTTTCCGACAGCAGCCGGCTACTCCCCCTGCTCGCCAGCGAGCAGGTCTCCGTCGTGGTCCTGGATCTCCACATGCCGTCCCCTTCCGGCCTGGAGCTCTTGCCGAAGATCGTCCGGGACTTCCCGCACATCCCGGTGATCCTGGTGACCGCCGACGACGACATCGAGACCGTCGTGGAATGCGTCAAAATGGGGGCCTTTGATTACCTGGTCAAGCCGGTCGAGTCGGGGCGCCTGGTCTCCTGTGTGCGCAAGGCGCTGGAGATGCGCAGCATGTCCAGCGAGCTCACCGCCCTGAAGGAGTGCCTCCTCACCGACAAGCTGAAGAACCCGGACGCCTTTGCCTCCATCGTGACCCAGAACAAGACCATGCGCGGGATCTTCCAGTACATCGAGGTGGTGGCGGGGACCCGCCAGCCGATCATGGTTACCGGTGAGACCGGGGCGGGCAAGGAGCTGATCGCGCGGGCGATCCACGACCTGAGCGGCTGTTCCGGCGAGTTCGTGGCCCTGAACGTCGCCGGGCTCGATGACAACATGTTTTCCGACACCCTCTTCGGCCACAAGAAGGGGGCCTTCACCGGCGCGGACCAGGCGCGGGAAGGTCTCATCACCCGGGCCGCCGGGGGGACGCTGTTCCTGGACGAGATCGGGGACCTGAACGAATTCTCCCAGATCAAGCTTTTGCGCCTGCTCCAGGAGGGGGAATACTACCCGGTCGGCTCCGACTTCATCAAGAAAAGCAACGCACGGATCGTGCTGGCGACCAACCGCGATCTGCAGCAGCTGATCGCCCAGGGGAAATTCCGCAACGACCTTTACTACCGGCTCTGCGCCCACCGGATACACATCCCGGCGCTGCGCGAGCGGATCGACGACATCCCGCTCCTCTTGGACCATTTTCTGGGTAGCGCCGCGGCATCGCTCAACAAGAAGAAGCCGACCCCGCCGCCGGAGCTGGCGGTGCTTTTGTCGGTGTATTCCTTCCCCGGCAACATCCGCGAGCTGGAGGCCCTGGTCTTCGACGCGGTGGTACGGCATACCTCCGGCATCCTTTCCATGGAGAGCTTCCGGGCGGTCATCGGGGACGAGCGCCTTTCCGCGCCGGCCCAGGGGCCCGCGGCCAACGCGGAGGACAACCCGCTGGTGGCGATGTTCGGGCACTTCCCGACCATCGACGAGGTGGAAGAGTACATGATCCGGGAGGCACTGAAGCTGGCCAAGGGAAACCAGGGGATCGCCGGCAAGCTTTTGGGGATGGGACGGCAGACCTTGAACAAGCGCCTGAAGGGAGAGCGGATGGCCGCCACCGCGGCCTAGCCGTCGCCGAAAAGCAGCAAAAAAGGGAGGGCCCGTAACAGCGGGCTCTCCCTTTTTTTGCGTTCGGCATTTCTCGCTGGCGTGATCGGACCCGGCGGCAACCTGCTATTTCCCCTTGAGATACTCCTGGATCGCCGCGGCGGCCCGCTTGCCGTCCCCCATGGCGAGGATCACGGTCGCCCCGCCGCGCACGATGTCGCCGCCGGCGAAGACCCCGGGGATACTGGTCATCCCGTTCTCGTCGGCGACGATGTTCCCCCACTTGTTGAGCGTCAGGTCCGGCGCGGTGGCGGTCAAAAGCGGATTCGCGTTGGTTCCGACCGCGTTGACGACCACCCCGGCGGGGAGGTCGAACTCGCTGCCGGGAATCGGGATCGGCTTGCGCCGCCCCGAGGCGTCGGGGGGACCGAGCTCCATCATCTGGCAGCGCAGCCCCGCTACCCAGCCGTCCTCGGTGGCGGTGACGGCAAGCGGCGCGGTCAGCATGACGAACTCGACCCCTTCCTCCTTGGCGTGCTTGATCTCCTCGACCCGGGCCGGCATCTCCGCCTCGCTTCTGCGGTACACGATCATGGCCCGCTCGGCGCCGAGCCGGCGCGCGGTCCGCACGCAGTCCATGGCGGTGTTGCCGCCGCCGATGACGGCGACCTCCCGGCTCCTGATGATCGGCGTGGCCGACTCGGGGCGCCGCCCCGCTTCCATCAGGTTCACCCGGGTCAGAAATTCGTTGGCGGCGTACACCCCCTTCAGGTTCTCGCCGGGGATGTTGAGCATGATCGGGAGCCCCGCGCCGTTGGCGACGAAGACCGCGTCGTACTCCTCGCGCAGTTCCGCGACGGTGAGGGTCTTGCCGATGATGACGTTGCATTCGATGACCACGCCCAGTTCGGTGAGCTGGGCCACTTCCTGGTCGATGATCTCCTTGGGGAGCCGGAATTCGGGGATCCCGTAGCGCAAGACCCCGCCGGTGTCGTGCAGCGCCTCGAAGATGGTCACCCCGTGCCCCATCCGGACCAGCTCGCCCGCCGCGGTGAGTCCCGCGGGCCCGCACCCCACCACCGCCACCTTCTTGCCGGTCGCGGGGGGGAGCTCGGCGCGCAGCAGCCGGTCCGGGTGGTGCATCGCCCAGTCGGCGACGTAGCGCTCCAGAAAGCCGATCGCCACCGATTCCCCCTTCACCCCCCGCACGCAGCGGGCCTCGCATTGGGTCTCCTGCGGGCAGACCCGGCCGCAGACCGCGGGGAGGGCGTTGTCGCCGCGCAGGATGTTGGCGGCCCGGGGGAGATCGTCGCTCGCCAGGGCGTCGATGAATTCGGGAATGGAGACCCCGACCGGGCAGCCGGCAACGCAGGCGCGGTTTTTACACTGGAGGCAGCGGCGCGCCTCCTCGAAGGCCTGGTTTTCGCTCAGCCCCAGGTTCACTTCCTCGAAGTTGCGGCTCCGCTCGTCCGCCGGAAGCTCCGGCATGACCACCCGCTCTATCGCCATACGCTCTTTGGGCGTCAATTTGTTCACCTGCGTTCCTCCTTGAGCCGGCAGCCGGTCGCGGCGTGCCGGGCGGCTTCCTCTTTCCGGTAGCTGGAGAGCCGGTCGCTCAGGCCGTCGAAGTCCACCAGGTGGGCGTCGAACTCAGGCCCGTCCACGCAGGCGAACTTGGTCGCCCCGCCGATCTGGACCCGGCAGCCGCCGCACATCCCGGTCCCGTCGATCATGATCGGGTTCAGGCTCACCACGGTCTCGATGCCGTGGGGGCGGGTCAGCTCCGCGACCGCCTTCATCATCGGCACCGGGCCGACCGCGAAGACCGCCTGGGGCGCCCGCTCCGGATCGGCCAGCATCTCCTGCAAGGGGCCGGTGACGAACCCGGTGCTGCCGAGCGTGCCGTCCTCGGTGGTGACCAAAAGGCGTTCGGAAAGGGGGGCGAGCTCGTCGGCCAGGATGATGTAGCGGCTGGAACGGCCGCCGATGATGGTGGTGATCCGGTTGCCGGCTCCCGCCAGGGCTTTGACCAGCGGAAAGAGCACCGCGGTGCCGACTCCGCCGCCGACACAGGCGACCCGTCCCCAGTTGGCGATGTGGGTTTCCTTGCCCAGGGGCCCGGCGACGTCACGCAGCGCCCCCCCGGCGGGGGTGGCCACGATTTTTTGCGTCGAGGCGCCGATCGCCTGGATGAAGAGGGTGATCGTCCCGGCCTGCGCGTCGGCGTCGCCGATGGTAAGGGGAATCCGCTCCTCCCCCGGGGCGAGCCGGACGATGACGAACTGGCCGGGCTTTCGGGCCCGGGCGACGCGCGGAGCCGAGATCACCATCTTGTGCAGGTTCTCGGCAAGAAGTTCGTTGCTGATGACGTTAAACATTAGGGCACCCGTTGTATGGTATTAATTTTAGGCTGTTTTCAACCTTCACAGGATACCAGTTTCACGGCGCAATGATCAAGCGGGTATACGAAATCCGGCGGCCGAGGGGGGGGCGGCCTCCCCGGGGCGGTGCGGCAGGGAGCGGCAGGCCGATAAGTTTACCGGCGGTCCAGGATGGTCCGGACCCTCCTGAGAAACTCATGGGGCGGGGCGGGTTTGGCGAGGAAGTCGAAGGTGGTGTCGATCCTTCCCTTCTGGTGGATGATGTCGGCAGTGTAGCCGCTCACGAAAAGACAGCGGACCCCGGGATCGATACGGCGGATCGCTTCGTAGGCGTCGCGGCCGTTCATTACCGGCATGATGACGTCCATCACGACGAGGTCGATCCGACTCCCTTCCCGGCCGTAGATCAGCACCGCCTCCTGGCCGTTCTCGGCGGTGAGGACCTGGTAGCCGGCGATGCGGAGCACCTCCTCGTTGACACTGCGTGCCGCCACGTCGTCTTCGACCAGAAGCACCGTTTCCGATCCGCGCACCAGTTCCGGCGGCTGGGCAGCCTGCTCCGGCCCGGTCAAAACGGCCTGCTCCTGGTCCAAAAGGGGGAGGAAAAGCCGGAAGGCGGACCCCTGCCCCAGTTTGCTCTGCACCGTGATGGTCCCCCCGTGCTGAGAGACGATGCCGTAGACGATGGAGAGGCCGAGACCGGACCCCTTGCCCAGTTCCTTGGTGGTGAAGAAGGGCTCGAAGATCTTGTCCAAGAGCTCCTCTTCCATCCCGAGCCCGGTGTCGATCACCGAGACGACGGCGTAATCGGTGTGCCCCTTCAGCCCGGGGGCCGGCGGCAGCGGAGTCTCTTCGCGGGAGGTGCGGATCGTGACGGTCCCGCCGGCGGGCATGGAATCGCGGGCGTTGGCCACCAGGTTCACCAGCACCTGCTCCATCATCCCCTTGTCGATCAGGACCAGAAGCGGCGCGTCCTCCGGGTGCAGGACCAGCGCAATGTCCTCGGTCAGAAGCTTCAGCAGCAGCCCTTCGAGGTTTGCGATCACGTCGTTTACGTCGAGCACCTGCGGCTGGATGAGCCGCTTGCGGCCGAAGGTAAGCAGGTCCTGGACGAGCTTGGTCGCCCGGTCGGTGCAGAAGGCGACCTGCTTCAGATATCCCTGCAGCGGCGAGTGGGGGTCGAGCTGTCCCTGGATCAGGGTGGTGTAGCCGATGACGGCGGTGAGCAGGTTGTTGAAGTCATGGGCGACCCCGCCGGCCAGCAGGCCGATCGCCTCGATCTTCTGGGACTGGCGGAGCTGGTGCTCCAGGTCGGCACGGGCGGCCTCGGCTTTGCGGAAATCGGTGACGTCCCGAATCGACTCGACCGCGCCGACCCGGTTGCCGGACTGGTCGATGAGCGGGGCGGCGGTGACCCAGAGGAAAAACTCGGGCCTCCCCTCACGCGCCTCCACGTGCGCCTCGGCAAAAAGCTTGTCTCCGATGCGCTCCACGTAGGAGTAGTACGGACGGATCTCGTCGAGGTCGCGGTCCAGGAAGTTGAGGAGCAGCGGGCGGACCTTGCCGTAGATGGAGAGCGAGGAGGCGATGTTGGACTGGTGCAGCATTTCGGACTTGGGCTTGCCGGTGACCGTCTCCATGGCGTTGTTCCAGGCGATGATCTCGCCCCGCTGGTCGATCACGAACATCGCGTCGGGAAGAAAGTCGATGATGTCGCGCATCTGCTGGAAGGTGAAGCTCAGCTGCTCGTCGGCCTCTTTGAGCTGCCGGATCGTGGAGACGAGCGACGACGTGCAGCGGTTGATCAGCACCCCTAGCTGGGCGATGATCTCGCTGCTGGAATCCTCGCTGGCGGTAACGCTCAAATCCCCGGCGGCGATACGGGCCAGGGCGTCGTAGTGTTCGCAGATCCCCATGGCGATCTCGTGACTGTCGGCGACGTTGGCCGCGATGGTCTCGGCGAGCTTGTTGATCCCGGCTTCCAGCCGGCGCACGAGGAGGTTGTCGCTGGAGATTTCCAGCACCACCGAGGGATCCCCCAGGCACAGTTTCTCGATCGCCTCGGTGATCCGCTCGAACGACTCGGAGAGCCCGCGGATCCGCTGCTCGGCCATATGTTCCCGCGCGACCATGGTGGAGTACCGCTTGCGGATGAAGGCCCGCACTGATTCGATGTCGTCGCTGAGTTCGAAGACGGGGCAATTGAGGCAGACCAGACCACGGTCTTCCGGTTCGATGCCGGCGTGGTGGTAGCACTGGCAATTTTCCAGGAGCCAGCAGGCTTGGCGGGTATCAAGATAGGCGGGGCATTCGGCGTTGGTGCAGAAAAAGTATTCCCAGCAGTGGATCGGTTTCCCGTGGGTCATTGGCGTCACCCTTTGGATGGTCGTTTAGAACCGGATCCTGATGCGTTTGCGGTAGCCGGCCTCCTGCTGGACGAACAGCAGGGTCTTTTTCAGTCGGGAACACCAGGCGCGGACGTCGCTTTCAAAAGTGGGGCAGTCACCGACGATTTCCAGGATTTCCCCCGGTTTCAGCTGGGGCGATATAACGGTGAGTTTCATGATCGGCTGGGGGCATTTGATCCCGGTAGCCTCGAGCACGCGAACCTTCATCGGCGACTCCACGGAAAATGATCTTCGTGAGACTTATCGGAGTTTTGTGGGGAGAACTTGACCAAAGTGCGGGAAAAAGAACCGGGGGTGGGGTTTCCCCCAGGGTGCTCCCGGCGAGGGGAGGAGCTGAGCCGTGGTTGCGGGGCGCAGGTTGGCGCGCGGCTCGCGGCAGCGACGGGAGGACGGTATAAAAAAAGCCCGGCAGGTTGCTGCCGGGCCTTTTTTCTTTCCGGTTATTGGTTACCCAGGCTACGGAACGCCTGATTAGCGTCCCTTCCGGTTCCGGTCGTCGAAGTTTTTCTCTGCTTTGCCGAGGGCGCTTTCCGCTTTGCCGGCAGTTTTTTCGATCCGCCCTTTCAGCGCTACGTCGGGCTTGCCGATCGCTTCACCGGTATATTCTTTTACTTTGCCTTTCGCTTCGTGGTATTTCCCCTCGACACGCTCTTTCGTGGACTCTCTCATCTGTTTCACCTCCTCAGGATGCTCAATGAGTGGAGATGAAAAAGGCCCGGTGAGGACTCACCGGACCTTTCCCGATAAATAATTAGCGTTCAACGTGCGGGTTGCGAGACATCTGACGGGCGAGAGAGGTTCAGTCTCCTACTGCGATTGAACTTGTGGCCCGTGCCCCCTATTTTCCACCCATTGCGGAAAATGAGAAGTGCAACCGGTTTGAACGCTAATTACCAACTCCAGCTTGCGTTAGCGGCATCGTGAGAGCTGTTGTCAGGGAGTCGTAACTCGTGTGACAAGCGGCTTTGGTCTGAACCACACCTCCACTTCACTTACCTATCTAACGCAATGACTGAAGTTGATTTCAAAGACCTTTGTTTGTCATGAGTTCTGATTTCATATTACGCCCGGCGCAGAAATTGTGTCAATAAATAAAAGGGTTAAAAAATAAGGGAGATAGTATTAATTCAAAGGCATACCATAACAAATTAAAGTTTAAGTCATCCGACTATTATTAAGGTTCAGTCGATATCCTCGAAACGGAGCAAGGTCCCCTTCTTGGCGCCGTACCGGAACACGGTCACCCCCTTCACCCCTTTTTCATACGCGAGCAGGTAGGTCCGCGCCACGTCCGCCTCGGTCGCGCTTTCCGGCAGGTTGACCGTCTTGGAGACCGCATTGTCGGTGTATTCCTGGAACGCCGCCTGCATCTCCAGGTGCCCCTCGACCGGGATCTCCAGTGCCGTCTGGAACAGGCGCACCGCATCCGGGGGGACCCCCGGAATGCCGGCGAGCGTCCCCCGCCGCAGGACCTGCGCCATCAGCCGCTCGCTGTAGAACCCGCCCTTTCGGGCGCTGTCGAGGAAGTGCCGGTTGATCTCGGTGAATTCCATCTCGAGCACGCGCCGCTGGTAGGCCAGCGAGAAGAGCGGCTCGATGCCGCTGCTGCAGTCGGCGATGGTGGCCAGGGTCCCGGTCGGGGCGATGGTGGTGGTCGTGGCGTTGCGTACCCGCGGCATCCCCTCGGCGTCGTAGATCGACCCGATGAAATTGGGGAAGACTCCCCGTTTCTCGGCGAGCCCGACCGATGCCGCCCGGGCCCGGTCCCTGACGAACCGCATCGTCTGGCGCGCCAGGGCAAAGGAGCGGGGATCGTTATAGGGGAGGCCGAGCAGGATCAGGAGGTCCGCCCACCCCATCACGCCGAGGCCGATCTTGCGGTTCCCCTTGTGCATCGCCTCGATGGCGGGGAGTGGGTAGTGGTTGGCGTCGATGGTGTCGTCGAGGAAGCGGACCGCAGTGGCGACATCCCGCCCCAGCGCGGCCCAGTCGAGCCCGGGAGGGAGCGCATAGCGGGAGAGGTTGAGCGAGCCGAGCACGCACGCCTCGTAGGGGAGCAGCGGCTGTTCGCCGCAGGGGTTGGTGCTTTCGAAGCTGCCGAGCAGCGGGGTCGGGTTGGCGCGGTTGATCCGGTCGATGAAGATGAGCCCCGGGTCGCCGGTCGACCAGGCGCTGGCCACGATCTCGGCAAAGACCTCGGCCGCAGCTATGCTGCCGACGGTCTTGTGAGAGCGTGGGTTGACCAGGGGGTAATCCCCCCCGGTCCGGAGCGCTTCCATGAAGGCGTCGGTCACCGCCACGGAGATGTTGAAGTTGGCCAGTTCCACCGCGTCGCGCTTGACCCGGATGAACTCGAGGATGTCGGGGTGGTCCACCCGGAGGATCCCCATGTTGGCGCCGCGCCGGGCCCCCCCCTGCTTGATCACGTCGGTGGCCGTGTTGTAGATCTTCATGAAGGAGACCGGGCCGCTGGCGATTCCTCCGGTGGAGCGGACCGGGTCCGCCTTGGGGCGGAGCTGCGAAAAAGAAAAGCCGGTCCCGCCGCCGCTTTGCAGGATCAGCGCCGCGTTTTTCAGGGTGTCGAAGATGCTCTGCATCGAGTCCTCCACCGGGAGGACGAAACAGGCAGCGAGCTGCCCTTCTGCCTTGCCGGCGTTCATGATCGCCGGGGAGTTGGGGAGAAACTTCAGCGAGCCGAGCAGTTCGTGAAAGCGCCGTTCCCAGAGCGGGACCTCCCCGCCGTAGGCGGCTTCCGTGGCGGCGACCACCCGGGCCAGGCGGGCGAACATCTGCTCCGGCGTCTCGATGACCCGGCCCTCTTCGTCGCGCAGCAGGTAGCGCGCTTCGAGCACTTTCAACGCGTTTTGGGATAGTTCCATGGGTCCAGTATGCGCTTTGCTCCGGCTCGGTTCAAGGTGCCGCCGATGCCCGGAGGACCCTGCCCCCTGGCGGGTAAAGCGACCTTTTTCCTGGTACTGTGGGAGCGCCTTTCCAGGCGCGAACCGCCGAAGGGGGTAACCGCTCTAACGAATCGCGCCCGGAAAGGCGCTCCCACCGCGTAAGTCGGCTGCCTCGCTGGTTCAAAGAGATCCGAGCCCGACAGAAATGTTGCTCCTACCAGGAAAACCACACAAAAAAGGCGGCCGAAAACGGCCGCCTTTCCTTACTGCCAACTGCACTTCGGCGCTCAGTACTTCTCGAACTCGTCCTCCACCGAATAGGCCTCGGTCCGCATGTCGATGTCGTGGCCGATCACCCGGCGCGGTGCCGCCGGCTGCTTTGCCGCTTTCTTGCGCGGGGCCGGCTGGGCCGGGACACGTTTCGGGGGGGCGAAGCTGGCCCCGATGTTGAAGAAACCGACCGTATCCTGCAGCTGGCTCGCCTGGCTGGAGAGCTCTTCCGCGGTCGACGACATCTCTTCCGCCGCCGAGGCGTTTTGCTGGATGACCGTGTCCAGTTGCTGGATCGCCTTGTTGATCTGTTCCGCCCCGGTGTCCTGCTCGCGGCAGGCCGCGCTGATCTCCTGGACCAGCTCCGCGGTCTTCTGGATGTTGGGCACCAGCTTGTTCAGCATCTCGCCCGCCTGCTCGGCGACCTCAACGCTGGTCGAGGAGAGGCTGGAGATTTCCGCGGCCGCCTTCTGGCTCCGCTCGGCGAGCTTGCGCACTTCGCTTGCCACCACCGCGAACCCCTTGCCGTGCTCGCCGGCGCGGGCCGCCTCGATGGCCGCGTTCAGCGCGAGCAGGTTGGTCTGGCGGGAGATCTCCTCGATGATCGAGATCTTGCTGGCGATGTCCTTCATCGCGGTGACGGTATGGGCGACCGCTTTGCCCCCCTCGGCCGCTTCGACCGCCGACTTGGAGGCGATCTTCTCGGTTTCGATGGCGTTGTCGGCGTTTTGCCGGATGTTGGAGGACATCTCTTCCATCGAGGAGGATGCTTCTTCTGCCGCCGCCGCCTGCTCGCTCGCCCCCTGGGACATGGTCTCCGAGCTGGCGGAGAGTTCCTGGCTCCCACCGGCGACGTTGTCGGCGGCCGTCTTCACCTCGGCTACCACCTCGCGCAGTTTCTCCACCATGGCATGCAGGGCGATCATCAGCTCGTCGCCTGCGGAGCGCTCCTTGATGGAGACGGTGAGATCCCCCTGCGCCACCTGCTGGGCCGCCTGGGCGATCTTGCGGCTCGCGTCGACCGAGCTGTTGACCGCGGCGGCAATGGTGTCGAAGGTCTCCTTCACCTCCCGGGTGTCGTCATCGCCCGGGGCGGTCGCCAAGGTGAAGTCCACCTCCCCTTTGGCGAGCTTGTCCAGCCCGCCGACCAGCTTCTTCGTTTCGGCATCCTGGTAATCGGCGATTTTCTGCGCCTTGCGGGCCGCCTGCTTGATGGCGGTGAGGTCGGTGACCACTTCGAAGGCACCGAGCACCTTGCCGCTGTCGTCCTTGATCGGTACGCCGGTGTAGGCGATGTCGAGATCCAGGCCGGCCTGCGGATGGGCATCGGTTTCGTGGGTCGCTTCCTGGGCGGTGGTCATGGCGCGGTAGCAGGCGCAGTTATCGGTCTTGCAGTCGGCGGTCTTGAAGTGGTCGTAGCATTTGCTCCCGACCACCTGGGCCGGCGTCTTGCCCCCCACCTTGGCCCCGAGGTCGTTCATGTAGGTGACGGTGAAGTCGCGGTCGATGATCATCGCCGGGCTCGGCATCTTGTCCAGCAGGCTGACCAGACGGTCGATGGTATTGTTGACCCCCTGCACGATCTCCCGGTAGGCCCCCTGGTGCTGTTCGGCGTCGGCCCGCACGGTGAGCCGCCCTTCCATGGCGGCAACCGAGAGCGCGGCGGCGTCCGCATTGAGCGTCCCCACCACCTTGATGCAGGTGTTGAGCGCCGAGGCGATCGACCCGAAGGTATCGCTGGTCGCCTGGGTGTCGGCATCGGCCGGGTCGGTGGCGATGGAGAAGTCGACCTCCCCCTTGGCCAGCTTGCCCAGCCCGTCCACCAGCTTGCGGGTCTCGTTCTCCTGGTAGTCGGCGACCTTTTGCGCCACCCGCGCCGCCCGTTTCAGTGCCGTCTGGTCCGAGACCACCTCGAAGGCGCCGATCACCACGCCGTCGTCGTTACGCAGCGGAATGGCACCGTAGGAGATGTCGAGATCGACCCCCGGGGCGGGATGGGCGTCGGTCTCGCTGTTGCTCGGGAAGCCGCTTTGCATCGCCCGGCCGCAGGCGCAGTTTTCCGTTTTGCAGTCGCTGGTCCTGAAGTGGTCGTAGCATTTCATCCCGATTACCTGGGCCGGGGTCCGGCCGCCGACCTTGGCACCGAGTTCGTTCATGTAGGTGACGGTGAAGTCGCGGTCGATGAGCATCGCGGGGGTCGGCATGTTGTCCACCAGCCCGACCAGCCGATCCATCAGGCGGTTCACCCCCTCGATGGAGCTGCGGAACTGCCCCTGGTGGCGGGAGGCGTCGGCGCGCTGGGAGAGCTTCCCTTCGATCCCCGCCTTGGTGAGGAGGTCCACCTCGTTGATCACCGCCTTAACCGCCTCCGCGGTGCGGTTCAGGTTTTTCAAGAGGACGTTCTTGTCGGAGCAGTGCGTGGTGTCGATGTCCAGGTCCCCCGCGGCCATCTTCTCCGAGGTCTGGGCGATGCGGGTGAAGTTCGCCACCATTTCGCGGAAGGAGTCGGCGAGCTTGCCGGTCTCGTCCCGGCTGGTGGAGACGATCTGGACCGAGACGCTCCCCTGGGCCAGCTCGTCGGCCGCCTCGATCAGATGCCCGATATTGCGGCCGATCCGGGAGGCGATGAGGTAGGCCAGGCCCAAGACCAGGACTACGATCACCAGGGTCGCGAGTGCCATGGTCAGCCGGAGGGCGCTGATGGCCTGCTGCATGTCGTCCAGGTACATCCCCGTACCGATCACCCATCCCCAGGTAGCCGCCTTCACGTAGGATGTCTTCGCGACCGGCTGCGTCGACCCGGGCTTGTGCCATACATAACGCAGGCTCCCCTCCCCCCGGGTCTTGGCGATGTTTCCGAATTCCACGAAGATCGCCTTGCCTTCCGGGTCCTTCATGGCCGCTGGATCCTTCCCCTCCAGCTCCGGGTTGGTCGGGTGCATCAGCAGGTTACCCTTCAGATCGTTGATCCAGAAGTATCCCTTGTCGCCGTAGCGCAGCGCTCTGATCCGGGCCTGGGCGCGTTTCTGCGCTTCCGGGACGGAAAATTCACCCTTCTGGGCCCGTTGCTCGTATTCGGCAATCAAGGCGACGGGAAGGTCGACCATCGACTTCAGGGCCGCTTCGCGTTCTGCATACACCTTGTGTTGGAAGTTGGGGAGCAGGTAGAGGAAGTTCACTACGGTGATCAGGACTACGGCGATCAGCGACACGGCCATCACTTTCCAGGCGATGCTCCAATCTCTAAAGCGTGCGATGTTCATGTTCCTCTCCTTGGTTACCTGGGACGAATAGCTTCTCGGGCACGGCGGGCCGGGAAGCACCATTAACGGGACCCTCCGGGGCCCGGGCGGGATCGGGACCGGAAGGCTGCAGCCGGTAAGAAATATGCGGCAGTTACGTGACAACTATTCGGAATGGTCTGCGGCTAACTTGAGAAGATTGTGCGCATACGCCCCAATATCATGAAAAAGAACCTACCGGAGAGAGGGGGGAGGCTGAACCGGAGTTGCCGGTACACATAGACGAAGCGGAGGACTGGCAGAGGGACGTGTCCGGTACTCACAGGGAAAACCGGCTCCAGGGGTAAATCGCCTGCCATTTGCATTACCTGGAGAGCCGTTTACTATGTTAGAGGACGTAAAGGAGAGTTTGCCACAACCGGTGACTGTTACCAGCCGGGCCAGTAAGAAAAGCATCATGCTCTATGCCATAAGCGTCGAAGGGGTCAAATACAGTATCGAGGAGCGACTGCCATGTTCGGAAGGAACCTGACAATCGGCAAGCGACTGTCCGCAGTATTCGCCCTGATCATCCTGGTCATGGCCCTGGTGGGGATCGTCGGCTTCCAGGGGGTCACCTCCCTGGCCGGCCGGACCGAAAAGGCCCTGGTGCAGGACGCCCGCATCGCGGACGATCTGGGCGACGTCCGTGCCGTCGCCCTCGACCTGCGCCGCTACGAGAAGAACATCTTCATCCGGATCGGCTCCACCGACGAGCGGGCCAAGAAGGATTACCCGCGCTGGCAGCGCTGCGTGGAGCGCCTGCAAAAGCGGCTGGCCGCCCTGGAGCAGGCGGTGACCACGGAAAAGGACCGCCAGATGCTGGCTCAGATCCGGACCGGGGTCGCCTCGTACGTGGCGGGGTTCCAGGCGGTCCAGGCCCGGATCGGCAGCGGCGAGCTCACCGGGGCCGCGGAGGCCGACGCCGCGCTCGGCAAGGCCCGGGACGCCATGAACGAGGTGAACAAGACCACCGAGGAGGCGGTGGCGCGCTGGCAGAAGACGATGCAGGAGGAGCGGGGCGCCGTGGCCGCGATCGCCCACCGGATCCAGCTCCTGATCGTGCTCTTCTCCATCGGCGCGGTGCTGTTCTCGAGCCTCGCCTGCGCCTTGCTCTCGGCGAGCCTCACCCGCCCGATCGGGACCATGCAGTCGGTGCTCGAGGCCTTGGCGGCGGGAGACCTGACCCGGCGGGTCGAGGTCCGCGGGCGTGACGAGCTTTCCCGCATGGGGGAATCGTTCAACGGCATCGTGGACCGGCTCCAGGAGATCATCGGCAAGCTGGCGCGGGAATCCTACCAGCTCTCTACCGCCGCCAACGAATTCCACATGACCTCGAAGAGCCTCGCGACCGGCACGGAAAGCGTCGCCAGCCAGACCCATTCGGTCGCCACCGCGAGCGAGGAGATGGCGGCCACCTCCGCCGAGATCGCCCAAAGCTGCAGCGCCGTCGTCGACTCGGCGGGCGTTGCCAGCAGCCATGCCGCCTCAGGGGTGGCGGTGGTCGAGGAGACGGTCCAGGAGATGAGCCGGATCGCCCAGCGGGTCAACGCCACCGCCGCCACCGTGGCGACCCTCGGGGAAAGCTCGGACGCGATCGGCGACATCATCGTGACCATCGAGGACATCGCGGACCAGACCAATCTCCTCGCCCTGAACGCGGCGATCGAGGCGGCCCGGGCCGGGGAACAGGGGCGCGGCTTCGCCGTCGTGGCCGATGAGGTGCGTGCCCTCGCCGAGCGGACCACCCTCGCCACCAAGCAGATCGGCACCATGATCAAGAAGATCCAGCAGGAGACCCGGGGGGCGGTGACCTCGATGAAGCAAGGGGTGGCCGAGGTGGAGAAGGGGACTGCCGAGGCGGCGAAATCCGGTGCGGCTCTCAAGGAGATCCTGGCCCAGATCGACCAGGTGACCGGCCAGATCCGCCAGATCTCGGTGGCCGCTGAAGAGCAGACGGCGACCACCAGCGAGATCAGCACCAACATCCAGCAGATCACCGACGTCATGGGGCACACCGTTCGTGACGTGAGGGAATCCTCCAGCGCCGCCGCTCAGGTGGCACAGATGGCGGAGGAGTTGCGCGAGGTGGTTTCCTTCTTCCGGACCGGCAGGGATGCCGGGTAGCAGGCATTTCGGGCCATTTGCTGGATCTCGTGAATGGAGAAAGGCGGTGCCGATGCGCCGCCTTTTTCTATGGCCGGTGCCGCGGACCGGGCGCCTGCTAATTCCTCCCCACGTAACGCTAAAGTTTTTTCTTCGCTGCGCCGATATGTTGCGGATGATCGGCGGTGGTATACCCTTCGCCCGGTCCCGACCAGGTGCGCAAGTTGCCGGCAACGGCGGCGCAGCCGGCTCGGACCGGCAAGTGGGGACCCGGCGGTCGCACACAAAGCAACGTGGCAGAGGCAGGTGCTGTTACGGTTCACGAGGGAGGAAGTATGGGTTGGTGGGCAGATCTGAAGGTGCGTTCCAAAATCATGGTCCTGATCGTTTGCGGCTGCATCGGGATGGCCGTAGTCGCCGGCATGGGGCTGTACGGCATGCGGCATTCCCACGAGTCGCTGGGCGACTTGAAGGAAAACATGCATCACATATCCATGCTGGAGGAGATGAAGGCCGACTTTCTTGCCATGCGGCTGGACCTGGTCTATCTCCTTTCGCTGACCGACAAGGACAAGATCGCGGAACGGATCGCCGACTACAAGAAGAAGACCGAATCGATTCAGGCGGGGATCGAGAAGAACCGCGCCCTGAAGTTCAACGCCAAGGAGAAGGAGCTGGCCGATTCCTTCGCCTCGGGCTTCCAGGCCTACCTGGAAAAGGGGCAGAAGCTTTCCGATATGGCGGTGCAGGCGGCCGAGCAGGGGCGCACCGACCGCAGCGACGTGGTCCAGTACGCCGTCACCGAGGTGGCGCCGCTGTACGCCAAGCCGGCTGCCGCGATCAACGACCTGGTCCAGTACAACCTCAAGGACGCCGACACCCAGTTCACGGCGGACTCAAGCCAGATGCGCAACTTCGCGATCCTCCTGGGGGTCATGCTGGTCCTGGTCACCTTGGGGGCGATCGTCGGCGGGGGCTTCATCGCCGGCTCGATCAACCGCCCGCTCCAGGCGGTGATGGATGCCATGCTGAAAGTTGCCGCCGGCGACTTGACCGTGCGGACCGACATCCGCTCCCGTGACGAGCTGGGGGTCTTGAGCGGCGAGGTGAACCAGATGGCGGAACGGCTCTGCGCCGCGATGCGCTCGGTGACCCAGAACAGCGAGCAGGTGGCCGCCGCCGCGGCCCAGCTCCACGCGACCGCCGCGCAGATCGCGACCGGTGCCGAGGAGGTTGCCGCGCAGACCGGGACCGTCGCCACCGCCAGCGAGGAGATGTCCGCCACCTCCTGCGACATCGCCAACAACTGCCACCACGCCGCCGACGACTCCGGCAACGCCAACAGCGCCGCCAGCGAAGGGGCGCTCGTCGTGGAGAAGACCGTCGCCATCATGGAGCGGATCGCCCAGCGGGTCCAGGGGACCGCAACCACCATCAGCGCCCTCGGCGCGCGCTCCGACCAGATTGGCGAGATCATCGGGACCATCGAAGACATCGCGGACCAGACCAACCTCCTGGCCTTGAACGCGGCCATCGAGGCGGCCCGCGCCGGCGAGCAGGGGCGCGGCTTTGCGGTCGTCGCTGACGAGGTCCGGGCCCTGGCCGAGCGGACCACCCGGGCCACCCGCGAGATAGGAGAGATGATCAAGGCGATCCAGAACGACACCCGGGGCGCGGTCCGTGCCATGGAGGAAGGGGTGCTCGAGGTCGAAAACGGCACCGTCGAGGCGGGAAAATCGGGAGAGGCGCTGCGCCAGATCCTAAGCCAGATCAACAACGTCGCCCTGCAGGTGAGCCAGATCGCCACCGCCGCGGAGGAGCAGACCGCGACCACCACCGAAATCACCAACAACATCAACCAGATCTCCATGGTGGTGCAGCAGACCGCAGCCGGCGCCCAGGAGACCGTTGCCGCCGCCGACCAGCTCTCCCGTCTTTCCGAGCAGCTGCACGGCCTGGTCGGCGAGTTCCGGATCTAGGAACCCTGGTCCGCCGCAGATCCACCCCGTATCCCTGGGGGGCAGAACCAACAGCAAAGGGCCTCATCCCGACGGGTGAGGCCCTTTTTTAAGGTCTGATGGTCGGGCATCCCATCGGGACCACCCCGCAACGCTCCCCCCTGCCCTCCGGCCCTACAGCTCGATGGTGAAGATCGCCCCGTCTGCGGTGTTCGCCGCGGAGATCCTCCCCCCCATGCTGGTCTCGATGATGTTCTTCGACATGTAGAGGCCGACCCCGGTCCCCTGCACCCCCTTGGTGCTGAAGTACGGTTCGAAGACCCGGGGCAGGTGCTCCTCGGGAATCCCACCTGCCGTGTCGGCAATGGTGATCACGCTCCGGCCGTTTTGCTCGGCGGCGACGATGCTGACCGCTCCGGTTTCGATCCCCCGCTCCCGGAAAGCGTCGCGGGAATTCTGCAGGATGTTGAGGAGCACCTGGCAGAACTCGTTGAAGTAGCCGTACACCTGTGGCTCTCCCCGGATCGAGGACCGTAGCGTCACGTTCCTGCTGAAAAATCCGTCGCCGGTGAGCGATATGGTCTTCTCCAGCGCTTCCCGGACCCGGAACAGGCACATCTCCTTGTTGGGTCGGAAGAAGTTGCGGAAATCCTCGATGGTTTGCGACATGTGGTGCACGAGTTTCATCCCCTCGTCGCGGGTCCGCTGCACGAAGTCGCGGTCGAAGCGCCCCGCGTCGTAGAAGAGGAGCAGGTTCTGCAGCCGCATCCCGAGAGCATTGAGCGGCTGGCGCCACTGGTGGGCGATATTGTTGATCATCTCCCCCATGGCCGCCAGCCGGCTCTGCTGCAGGAGCAGCTGGTCCTTCTCGTGCAGCTCCTCCAGGGTCGCCATCCGCTCGGTGAATTCCGCCTCCAGCTGGGCCAGGGTGAGGGCGAGGTCGGCGGTCCGCTCCACCACCCGCGCCTCCAGCTCGTCCCGGGTCTGGCGCAGCTCATCGGCGGACCGCTTGCGCTGGAAGGCCTGGACCACGGCGGTGGAAAGCTGGGTGAGCGACGCCGCAACCTCCTCGTTGTATCCCCCTTCCCGGTCGCCGACCGCGATGATCCCGATCTGCTTTCCTTCGCAGAGCAGGGGAACCCCGAGAAAGGAGGCGAGCGGCGGGTGATCCTGGGGAATCCCGCTGACTTCCGGGGCGGTGCGGCTGTTGGTGAAGCGGGGGGTGCCGTCGCGAAGGACGCTGCCGCAGAGCCCCGGCACGGCGGCTGCGCCCGGATCCGAGCTTTCCGCTGCGGGGTGCGCCGCGGCGTCCCAGCCCGGGGTGCTGATCCCGATGGTGTGGAGCATGCCTTCGGGGCCGAGCCCGCCGATGAACCCGAACCCGCTTTCGGTCACCTCCTCCGCCACCGTCAGGCAGACCTGCCCCAGCTCCTCCTCGGTATCGCAACTGAGGGCCGCGCTGAAGATCCGCCCGAACCCCTCCAGGACCCTGTTCTGGCGCCGGATCTTTTCCTCGTCCCGTTTGCGTTCGGTGATGTTCTCGATCAAGAAGCTGAAGCGCGGGGTCCCCTGGGGGCCGGTCCCGATGTGGGAGGCGGTGCCCCGGAACCATGCCATACCCTGGGGGCGCAAGAGTTGGTATTCGACGTGGACCGGTGCCCCCTCGCGCAGGCAGCGCCGGTAGGCCTCCACCCAGATCCGCTGCAGTTCGGCGGGGTTGCCCAGCTCGGTGCAGGTGAGCCCGGTCAAAAGCTCGGGGCGGGTGGCGATGAATTCGGCAACCGCCCGGTTCGCCGAGACGACCACCGGACGGTCCCCCTCCAGTTCGGCGATCCCCATCATGAAAGGCGAGCTGTCGAAGAACCCCTGCAGCGCCGCCTGGTTTTCCCGCAACGCCTCCGCTAACCGGGGGTCATCCTCCTCCGGCGCGGGCACGGCGGGGGCGCCGGGACCTGGGCTCATGCACACGCCTCCAGCCCCGAGCCGGCCGAGACCCCGTCCGGCTCGGCGAGGCGCTCCATGAGGTCCTCGACGTCGGAGAGCTTGTAGGGCTTGGGCATCACCGCCCAAAAGCCGTACTCCTTGAAATCCGACATCACCGGGTCGTCGAAGTAACCACTGGAAACCACCAGGCGCGCCTGCGGATCGAGGGCGAGGATTTCCCGCGCCGCTTCCTTGCCTCCCATGCCACCCGGTATGGTGAGATCCATCAGCACGGTCAAAAACGGTGCCCCGGCGAGCTTCGCCTCCCGGTACAGCTCGACCGCCTGCTCCCCGCAGGTACAGGTGGTGACCTGGTACCCCAGCGATTCCAGCATTTTTCCGGCCACCTTCCGCACGATCTTCTCGTCGTCCATGATCAAAACCGGTGCGCCGGTCGGCGCGGCGGGAAGCGGGCGGGGTGCGGGGGCCGGCTGGGGCACCGGTCCCGAGGCGCCGGCCGGAAGATGGCAGACGACGGCGGTCCCCTTCCCCACCCAGGAGCGGGCGCCGATGTGCCCGCCATGGTTGACCACGATGGAGTAGGCCGAGGAGAGACCGAGCCCGGGACAACCCGGCTTGGTGCTGAAATACGGGTCGAAGATCTTGTCCAGCACCTCCTGCGGGATGCCGCACCCCGCGTCGCTGAAGGTGATCCGGACGTAGTGGCCGGGGGAGACTCCGATCAGGTTGTCCGCACCGAGGTGGACCCCGGTCGCCTCGACGGTGACGGTCCCTCCCGCCGGCATCGCCTGGGCGGCATTGGTGAGGATGTTGGCAAAGGCCTGCTGCACCAGCCGGTCGTCCACCTCCAGGCCGATGTTGTCGCCCGCCTTGACGACGGCGCCGATTCCCGAGCCGCTCAGGGCGGAAGTCACCGACTCCTCCAGGAGGTTGCGCAGCAGCACCCGCTTCTTCACCGGTTTGCCGCCTCGGGCGAAGGCGAGCAGCTGGCGGGCCAGCTGTGCGGCGCGCTGGGAAGCCTCTTCGGCGTCGAAGAGGGGGCTGCGGATCGGATGGTGGGGGGGCGCCAGGGCCTGGGCGCAGGATATGTTCCCCAGGATGCCGGTGAGGACGTTGTTGAAATCGTGGGCGATTCCGCCGGCCAGGACGCTCAGCGACTCGAGCTTCTGGGCCCGGACCGTCTCGTCCAAAAGCTTCTTGCGGCTGCTGATGTCGGTGAAGACAACGCTCGTCCCCCGGAAGGAGCCGTCGGGATCGAAGGCCGGGGCGGCGCTCACCAGGCAGGGGATCGACTCCCCCTGCCGGCGGCGCACCGCGCACTCGTAAAAGGCGGCGACCGCGTGCTCGGCCGGTTGCGCCGGTCGGGGCCCGGTCATTTCCACCAGCCGTGCCAGCCCCTCGGGGAGGGAGTCGAAAAGGGCTTCCAGATGCCTCCCCAGGACCTCCGTCTCCGACCGGCCGGTAAGCTCGGCAAAGCGCCGGTTGACGCATTCGACGTTGCCGGCCACATCGGTGGTGAGGATGACCGCGGGGCTCTGCTCGATCCCCCGCCAAAGCTTCCGGATCTGCTCGTTTTGCCGGGTTACCTGGCGCTCCAGGTGCAGCCGCTCCAGCCATTCCGCGATTCCCTGGAAAACGGAGTCGTAGTTGAGCGGCTTGAGCAGGTACTGGCGGATACCCAGCCGGATCGCCTCCAAAAGGTGGGTGGTGTCGCTGTTACCGGAGATGATGGCGATATGGGTGTTGGGGAATTCGGCCAGGATCCGGCGGGACATGCTGATGCCGTCCAGAACCGGCATGCAGATGTCGGCAAGGACGATCTCCGGGGCATGCTCGCGACAAAGCTGCCACCCGGCGTTGCCGTCGGCGGCCTGGAGAATGGTGAGCTCCGGGAATCTGAGGGCGAGCGCGTCGGCGAGGAGGGAGCGCTCTCCGTCGTCGTCTTCGACGACCAAAAGGGAAAGGGATGAATCGTTTGCGACAGTTGCCGTCATGTCACCCTCCGGAAGTCTCGATCGTAAAACCAGAAAGCGCGTTTGCTGCCGCGGAGCTCGTACCGCCGCTCCGGGAGGTTGGGACTGCTTTCGACTTCATGCCCGGGGCAGGTGCGCCGGGAATGGTCCTGAGCCGCCCGTCTTGTGGGGAAAACTGGGTGCGGCGTAACCGGCACTATTAGCACAACCGATACCGGGAGCACAATAGAAATATCAGGTTTTTATAATGTGACCCGTCTAGGTATACGGCCGGATTTGGCGCCGGTTCCCCGCCCCGGCCGCCGGCGCGGCTACTATATTTTGACATTCATATTTTTGAATGTTATGCTGGTCCCTGCCCTTGCGGCCTAATGAGGTTCCCGCCGGCGCATTTTCAAGCTCAGAAAGGAAATTCCATGAAAGCACGCATCGTCTATTGCCCCACCTGAAGCATGGTGTCGATTGCGGCCGGTCTGGCCCGCTCGATCCAGCAGACCGGTTGGGACGTGGTGGTCGAATTCGACAAGGAGGCCCCGCTCGGGGAATTCGCCGTCTTTGTCGACCACGAGCTGATCTTCTCGCGGCTCGAAAGGCGACGTCTCCCAACCCCGGACGACATCCTCCCCGTGATCCGGGAACGGCTCTTCGGCCCGGACGTAAAACGAGAGGGGCGCGATGGAGTCTTTAGCAGACTGAGGGACGCCGCCCTGGAGCAGAGCCTTACCGGTGAATTCCCATCCTGGCTTTTGGCGGACATCCTCGCCGTTGCCGACGATCCGCAGCGCCATGCCGCGCAAACCGACCTGGTGGAGCGGCTCATCGCGGAGATCGCCGACTACGATCCCTACGCCGGTGCCGGCTGCTTTGGGACCTCGGTCAGCGCGGCCCAGATCCAGGCGACTCTGCGCGAGATCGTCGGCTAAGGCACGGAGGGCTCATGGACTGCGAACTGCTCGAATGTTGCCAGTTTTTCGACGATCACATGAAGGATTTGCCCAAATCGGCCGAGTTCATCAAGAACCGGCTCTGCCACGGCGACTTTCAATCTTGCAGCAGGTACCGGATTTACAAGAAGTTCGGCCGCGACGACATCCCTCCCTTTCTCTACCTAAGCGACGCGAAGCAGGCGCAAAAGGCGGCGCGCTGCCTGCGCGAGCGGCACCGGCAGGAGGGTGCGGACCAAGCCGATGGCGCGCCCGACCCGGAAAAAGGCGGAGATCCCAAGAACTGACAGCCGCGGGGCGTGTTGCCGGAGCCGGCGTACGCCCCGCACCGAAAAGGAGGCGACATGAAGATGCGGATTGTGGTCATCGGTGCCAATGCCGCGGGCGCCAAGGCGGCCTCGAAGGCAAAACGCCTCAACGCGCAGGCGGAGATCACGATGATCGACCGGGGCCGTTTCATTTCCTACGGGGCATGCGGCATCCCCTACTTCGTCTCCGACGCGGTGGGAGGGGTGAAGGAGCTGATGAGCACCATGGCCGGTGTCGTCCGGGACCATGGTTTTTTCCAGAAGGTCAAGGGGGTCGCGGTCCTTACCGGGACCGAAGTGATCCGGATCGACCGGGGCGCCAAGCGCCTCGGGCTGCGCAACCTTGCCAGCGGCGAGCTCTCCGAGCTCCCCTACGACAAGCTGATCCTCGCCACGGGGAGCACGCCGCTGGTGCCGCGGCTGGAGAACGTCGACCTCCCCGGAATCCTGACCGTCAAGAAGATCGAGGATGCCGAGCTCCTCAAGGAGCGGGCGGTGCCGGGAGGGGCGGCCTGCATCGTGGGGGGCGGCCTGATCGGGCTGGAAACGGCGGAAGCCCTGCGGCAACGCGGGATGCGGGTGACCCTGGTCGAGATGCGGGATCAGCTTTTGCCGGGGGTGCTCGATCCAGAGGTGGCGAACCTGGTGCAAAAGCAGCTCCGTCAGCAGGGGGTGGAGGTGCGGACCGGTACGGCGGTGACCGGGTTTGCCGGCGCGCAGCGGGTCGAACGGGTCGTCATGGGGCCCCGCGAGCTTCCGGCCGACCTGGTGGTATTGGCGCCGGGGGTGACGCCGAACGTGGCGCTCGCGTGCGAGGCCGGCATCGGGATCGGACCGACCGGCGCGGTGGCGGTCGACGCCAGGCTTTGCACCAATGATCCCGACGTCTTTGCCTGCGGCGACTGCTGCGAGACGACCCACCTGGTGACCGGTCAGAAGGTATACCTTCCGCTGGGGAGCACCGCCAACAAGCAGGGACGGGTGGCCGGGATCAACGCCGCCGGCGGGGCGGCAACCTTCGGCGGTGTCATCGGCACCACCATTGTCAAGGTCTTCAACCTCAACGTCGGCAAGGCCGGCCTCACCGAGGCCGAAGCGCGCCGGGCCGGATTTGACGTCGAGACGGTGCTCTCGCCGGCGCCGGACCGGGCCCATTTCTTTCCCGGAGCCAAACCGATCCTGCTCAAGCTGGTCGCCGAAAAAGGGAGCGGGAGGATCCTGGGGGTGCAGGCCGCCGGCGAAGGGGCGGTCGACAAGCGCCTGGATGCGGCCGCTGTCGCGATCAGCTTCGGTGCCACCGCGGAACAGATGGCCCAGCTGGATCTTGCCTACGCGCCCCCCTACGCCCCGGCCATGGACAATCTCATCGTGGCCGCCGACATCCTCAAGAACAAGCTCGCCGGTGAGGCGCGGGGGATAACCCCGCAGGAGGTGAAACGGAAATTCGAGGAGGAGGAAGACTTCATCCTCCTCGACGTCCGCTCCCCCGCCGAGCATAACGAGGTGGGGATCGTGGGGGCGAAGCTCGTTCCGCTGGGGGCTCTGCGCGACCGGCTCGGGGAGCTCCCGCGCGACAAGGAGATCATCGCCTTCTGCAAGATCAGCCTGCGCGGCTACGAGGCCCAGCGGATCCTCTCCTCTGCCGGTTACGAGAAGGCGAAGTTCCTGGACGGGGGGATTTTGGCCTGGCCTTACGAGTTGCGCGGTCCCTTGGAGGAGAAAAAGTAAGCTACCGCAGGTCGGGCCGGGGGAAACCGAGGCGTTGCGGGCTGGGTGGAGGTGGATATGAAATTCGTGGTGGCGGTTACGGTCCTGGTGTGGTTTGCGGTGGCGGTGATCGCGCTTTTGTGCCGGGTCGGAGTGAAAAACGGCTGTTTTCGGCGGTAAGGGACCGAAAACGGGGGTATTTGCCGGAACATCTGCGCTTCAGGGCAAAACAACAAGAGGGCTTCCCGACGAGGAAGCCCTTTTTATATGGTGAGAAACCACGCACTCTGTGGGAGCGCCCTTCCGGGCGCGATCAGCCGGTGTCTGCGTGGCACCAAAGCTGTCATAGGAAATGGCCTGGATGACAGAGGCGCTGGAGGAGGCCGGCGTCTCGGGGAAAGTAAACAGTCAGAAAAACCGGCCAACCGACAGAGCCTGGCGCCAAATACTTGCGCAGTATCCGTTGTTTATGATGCAGCGAAGGCTATACTCTTAGAGCCGGTAGTCAATCCTGCTGCTATCTGGAGAACGCCGTGGCCAAACAAAGGGGTGGACCGCTGCAGGGAGATGACGTTGCCATAAAGCTCGTCGTCGGGACCATACTGATCAATCTCTTTGTCTATACGATCGCCGGCTACTCACTCCACAACAGCCGGCAGCATTACGAGAGACTCGCGGAGATCACCACCCAGAACATGGCGAAGCTGATGGAGACCAGCCTCGATGGCATCTTCGACAAGATCAACATCGGCCTGAACGCGGTTGCCCGGGAAACGGAAAGGGAGCTTACCCGGGGAACCACCGGGAGCGGGAGCCTCGATCCCTATATCCAGCAGCAGGCCGCCCAGTTCCCGGAGCTCTTCGGCATCATCGTCGCCGATGCGGCGGGAAACCTCCGCTACGGAAAGGACGTCCACCCCGGCGAGCATCTGAACATCGCCGACCGGGACTACTTCCGCCAGCTCCGCGACCACCCGGAGCGACATCACGTCATGTCGGCGCTCCTCCAGGGGCGACGGACCGGGCGCTGGAACATCACCCTCGCCCAGCGCATCAACGATCGCGAAGGGGCGTTTGCCGGAATCGTCTTCGGGGTCTTCGAGATCGGCTATTTCGACACGATCCTGTCCCGGCTGGAAGTCGGCAGGCACGGCGCGATCGGCATCCGCGACCTGGATAACCGCCTGATCGCCCTGCACCCCAAGGGGAAGGAACCGGCCAGCCAGATCGGCTCCAACGTGATCTCCCGGAAAACCAAGGAGATGATCGGTACCCATCCGGTCACCGCGACCTACCACACGGTTTTTGCGCGCGATAACAAGGAGCGGACGGTAACCTTCCGCAGGACGGCCAAGTATCCGTTGTACGTCTTCGCCACGGTCTCCCCTGCCGACTACCTGGCTCCCTTGCGCAAGGAAATCGCCGTCGCGGGGCTCTTTTTGGGGGCCTTTACCCTGATCAGCGCGGTATCGGCACGCTCCATCTACCGAAGCCGCGTCGAGACGATGCTGCACGATGAGACCAAACGCTCCGCCGATGCGATGCAGCGGCAAAACGAGGAACTGGCGGCGGCGCTGGCCCGGGTGAAACGGCTGGAGGGGATCATCTCCATCTGCTCGTTCTGCAAGAAAATGCGCAGCGAGGAGCAGGCGTGGGAACGGCTGGAGACCTACCTGACCGAGCACTCCGACGCCCTGATCAGCCACGGCATCTGCCCCGAATGCGCCGAAAAGCAGTACCAGGAGTACCAGAGGTGGCACGAGAGCCTTTCCGGCCCGGAATTGGACCGCTACGGCACGAAGATCCAGGTCGTCCCGCCCCCCCGGCAGACCGGGGGGGATTGAGAGACGGGGCGTTCAGGGGGAAAAGGAAAAAGGGCCATCGCGCGGAGCGGTGGCCCTTTTTGTTTTTTGAGGGGCAGCCCCCGCAAGATCCGGCGCCGCCTCTTGGGCCGGGAGCGACCGGGGTGCCCCACGGGTGGCTCAGCCGAGCTCCCCGGTCTGGTATGCCACGTTCAGCCGCTTGATCTGGAAGTCGTACTTGGCGCTGGCAAAGGCGATCTGGGCGGTGGTGAGGTTCAGTTGGGACTGGCTGAGTTCCACGATGGAGCTCAACCCCAGGTTGTACCGGCTCAGGGCAAGATCGAAGGCGATCTGGGCCTGCTTCAGGATCTTTTCGCTCAGGGCGACCCTATCGTAGGCGGTCTTTTCGTCCAGCCAAGCGAGCCGGACGTCCCGGGCGAGTTTGATCGCCTCCTCGTCGAGGTGCTGCTGCGACGCCTGGGCCTCCAGGCGCGCCTTTTCCTCCCGGGCCTTGAAGAGCCCGCCGTTGAAGATGGGGACGTTCAGGTTGAATCCGATCGCGCCGTAGCGGTCCTGGACCTGCGATTGCCCGAAGGGGACCACCCCGGCGGCGCCGGCGATCCCCAGCGTCGGGTACTTGAGGGCATGTTCCGCGTCTACGAACTTTTCGTCCGCCGCCACCTCCAGCCGCAGGCGCTTCAACTCGGGACGGTGCTCCAGGGCCCGGCGGATGAGCGCGTCGGTCTGGTCGGTCGAGGGGGGGGGCATCGGCTCCTCGGCGAGGGTGAAGGCGGTGTCGCCGGGAAGTCCGAGGACCGCGGCGAGCTGGGCCTGGGCCGCCTTGAACCCGTTCTCCGCCTGCACCAGGAGCACGTTGGCGTCTCCCAGGTTCACGTTGGCGAAGCTCACGTCCAGGTCGGTCTTCAGCTTGTTCTCCGCCAGGGCGGTGACCTGGTCCACCAGGTACTGGCGGGCGGCCACGGTCTTTCGGGCCACCCGGAGTACGGCCTGGGCCCGGAGCACGTCGAAATAGGCCTGCCCGGCCACCAGAAGGACGTCGGCCCGGGTCTGTTCTGCCGAGGCCTTCTGGGCGTCGGCGCGCAGTTTCGCCATGTCGATGAGCTCACGGGTCCGCCCGAAGTCGGTAACCAGCTGGTTCACCGAGAGCCCGGCGGCCACGCGGTCGTAGAGGACCGGGTTGTTGAGCCCGCCGGCGGCGAGACGGCTCCCGGAGTCGGCCAGGACGCCGGTCACGTTCCCCTGGACGGTGGGGAGGTAGGCGGCCCGGTACTCGGTCGGGACCTGCAGTGCGGCGGCCACGTTCAAAAGCGCGGCGCTCAGGACCGGGTTGTTCTGCAGCGCCATCTCCTTGGTTTTGGCGAGGTTCAGGGAGAGTTTCGGCTCGGCCCTAAGGGGCGTGGTATGCAAAAGGGGGAGCAGCGCTGCCGCCAGCACTATGAAGCGTTTAAGCATGTTGGGAAACCTCCGGCTCCGGCGCCGCAACGGTTGCGGTGCGCGGGCGGTGAATGACCAGGTAGGCGACCGGGACCAAAAAGACGGTGAGCGCGACCGAGGCGGTCAGCCCCCCGAGGATGGCGCGGGCCAGCGGCGCGTAGGCCTCGCTCCCCGCCCCCAGTTTCAGGGCCATCGGCAAAAGCCCGATGATGGTCGCCAGCGAGGTCATCAGGACCGGCCGGAGCCGGACCCGGCAGGCGACCACCACCGCCTCGCCGAGTTCGGTCCCCTGCTCGCGCAGGTGCCGGATGAACTCGACGATCAGGATCGAGTTGGAGACGGCGATCCCCACCAGCATGACCACCCCCATGAGCGACATGACGTTCAGGGTGGTCCCGCTCAAAAGCAGGGTGGCGATGACCCCGGTAACGGCGGGTGGGACCGCGATCAGGATGATGAACGGGTCGACGAACGAGCGGAACTGCGCCACCAGGATGAGGTAGACCAAAAGCAGCGCCAGCGCGAGGCCCCCGGCAAAGCTCTGGAACGAGGCCCGCATCCCCTGCACGCTGCCGCGCAAAGCCACGTTCAGCCCGTGGGGGATCCTGGTCTGGGCGATGATCCCGTCGATGGCGCCGGCGACCCGGCCCAGGTCCTCGTGCTGGGTCCGGACGTAGATGTCGATGGTGCGGCGCAGCTGGTAGTGGTCCACCTCGGTGGGGGAGGTGGTCCGGGTGAGGGAGCTGATCATGTCGAGCCGGGTCGACTCGGCGCTCCCGGGGGCCTTGAGCGGAATGGCCGAGAGGTCGGCGATCGACTTGATCTCGTTTTCCGGGTACTGCACCGTGAGCATGTAGTCGTTGCCGGTCTTGGGGTCCATCCAGAAGCTCGGGCTGATCATGGAGTTGGAGGTGAGCGCGGTGATGACGTTATCCACCACCTCCCGCTGGTTCAGACCGAGCTGGCTCGCCCGGGTCCGGTCCACGTCCATCCTGAGGGCGGGATAGTCGAGGTCCTGCGGGACGTAGACGTCGGCTACGTTGGGGAGCTGCCGGATCTTGGCGGCGAGCTGCTGTGCGGTCTTGAAGGCGTCGGCCTGGTTGGAGCCGGCCACCTGCACGTCGATCGGCGCGGGCATCCCCATGTTCAGCACCGCGTCGGTGAGGCTCCCCGACTGGAAGTAGCTCGTGAGTTCGGGGAGCTCGGTCCCGATCTTCTTCTTGATCCGGTCCATGTACTCGAAACTGCTGGTCTTGTGTTCCGGTTTCAGGCTCACCTGCACGAAGGCGGTGTGGACCGTGGAGTTGGGGGTGTAGATCGCGGAGAAGTCGGCGGCGGCCCCGATGTTGGAGACGATCATCCCCAGCTCTTCGGGGGCGACCTCCTTGCGGATCAGCGCCTCCACCTTGGCGACCTCCTCCTCGGTCAGGGTGAGCCGGGTGCCGGAGGGGGCCTTGAGGTTGATCACGAACTGGCCGGCGTCGGTGCGGGGGAAAAAGGAGAGCCCCATCAGCGGGAAGAGCGCCAGGGAGAGGGCGAACAGCGCGGCGAAGCCCCCCAGCACGGCCCAGGGACGGCGCAGGGCGACCCCCACCATCCGGTCGTACCCCTTGAGGAAGCTCTCGAACCGGTCGTTGAACCAGATGTTGAACCGCTCGCCCCAGGTTTCGTGCTGTTCCTTCACCTCCACCATGACCGGGATCTCGGTAGAGGGGGTGCCGTGGTGGGAGGGGGCCTTGATGAAGCGGGCGCAGAAAAGCGGCACCACGGTGAGCGCCACCACGTAGGAGGCGACCAGGGCGAGGACGACGGCGAGCGCCAGGGCCGAGAAGAGGAACTTGCTCACCCCGTAGAGGAAGGTGACCGGGAAGAAGACCACCGCGGTGGTGAGCGTCGCGGCGAGGACCGGCAGGGCCACCTCCCGGCCGCCGTTTTCCGCGGCCTCTTCCGGGCTCTCACCCTCCTCCAGGTGCCGGTAGATGTTCTCCAGCACGACGACCGAGTTGTCGATCAGCCGGGAAAAGACCAGCGCGAGCCCGCCGAGCACCATGGAGTTGATGGAGCCTCCCCCCATCTGCAGGGCGATGAAGGTGGCCAGGGCGGACAGCGGAATGGAGAAGAAGACCGCCACGGTGGCGCGCATGCTCCCCAGAAAGACCAGGATCATCACCGAGGTGAGGATGAGGCCGAGGGTCCCCTCGTGGATCAGGGTTTCGATGGCGGTCTTCACGAACTCCGACTGGTCGAAGACTACCTTGCTGACCAGGTTTCTGGGGACGTCGAAGAGGCGGGTGAGCGCCGACTTGATCCCGTCGACCACGGCGATGGTGTTGGTGTCCCCCCCCTGCTTCATGACCGGGAGGTAGACCGAGCGCTGCCCGTCCACCCGGACCACGTTGGTCTGGATCTGGTGGCCGTCCTCCACCCGGGCGACGTCGCCGACCCGCACCGGCGCCTGCCCGACCATCTTGATCGGGAGGTTCTGGATCTGGTCCATGGTGTCGAGCTGGCTGTTCGCGTAGATGTTGTAATCGAGCGGGCCGATCTGGGCGTCACCCGAGGGGAGGATCAGGTTGGACTCGTTGATGGAGCGGACCACGTCCATCGGGCTTAGCTGGTGGGCCTCGAGCTGGTGCGGGTCGGTGTAGACCATGATCTGCCGGTACTTGCCGCCAAACGGCGGCGGGACGCTCGCACCGGGGACCCCGGCGATCTGGTTACGCACCTGGAACTGGGCCAGGTCGCGCAGCGCGGTCTCGTTGAGCCCCTCCCCCTTGAGGGTGACCAGGCAGACCGGGAGGCTGGAGGCGTCGAACTTCAGCACGACCGGGGGGAGGGTCCCCGGCGGGAGGCGGCGCAGCTGCGCCATGGCGAGGTTCGAGATCGAGGTGACCGCCGAGTCCGGGTTCGATCCGGGCTGGAAGTAGACCTTGATGACGCTGACGCCGGCCAGCGAGCGGGACTCGATGTGCTCCACCCCGCTCGCCAGGGTGAAGAAGCGCTCGAAGCTGCTGGTGATGTCGGTTTCGATCTGCTCCGGCGCCATGCCGGAGTAGAAGGTGGCCACCACGACCACCGGGATGTTCATGGAGGGGAACATGTCCACCGGCATCCGGTTGAGGCTGTTCGCCCCCACCACGAGCACGATGAGACAGACGACGACGATGAAATAGGGATTACGGATCGCGAAGCGGGACATGGTCGGTAATCCTCCCTCAGGCCTTGCCGGCGCCGAGAGCGGTCAGCTTGGGGAGCACCGCCTGGCCCGGTTGCAGCGACGAGCGCCCTCCGACCACCACCAACTCACCCTGGTTGAGCCCCGAGAGGATCTCCACCCGGGTGGCGGTCTCCAGACCGATCCGCACCTGCTGCAGCCGGAGGTGGTTGTCGGGGGAGACCACCAGCACGGTGCCGACCCGCTCGGCGGCGGACCCGTTCCCGGCGCCGCCGGCCGCATCCTTCTCCTTGGCCACATCCACCGCCGCCACCGGCACGGTAAGCACCCCGCGGCGCCGCCCCAGGCTCAGCTTCACCTCGGCGAACATGCCGGGGACCAGGAGGTGGCCGTCGTTGGGGACGTCGATCTCGGTGTTCATGGTGCGGGTGCTTTCGTTTACCTTGTCGGCAAATCGGGCCACCTTGCCAGGGAAGAGCCGCTTCACGGTCGGGACGTTCACCTGGACGTCCCCGCCGACGCGGACCACCGGGACGTCCGGTTCCGGGACCGGCACCGTGATCCGGAGCAGGTTGAGCTGGGAGAGCCGGACCACCGGCATCGCCTGGGTCTGCGAGGCGGTGCCGGCCTGGATCATGGAACCGGTATCGGCGTAGCGCTTGGTGACCACGCCGTCGAACGGGGCGGTCACCCGGGAATAGTCGATGATGGTCCGGATCTTGGCGAGCGCCGCCTGGTTTTCCTGGATCTGCTCGTGGGCCGCCGCGAGGCTCGACTGCGCCGAGGCGACCTGGGCCTCGGCGGCAAGTTCCCTGCTCTTCACGTCGTCCAGTTCCTGCTGTGCCACGAGCCCCGGCCGCTGGGACGCCACATTGGAGAGGCGCGAATAGGAGAGCCGCGCGATGTTGTAGGCGGACTGGGCCCGGTTCAGCTCGCTTTTGGCGCGCTCGGCCTCGGCTTCGGTCCGCTTGAGCGCCGCCTTGGCGCGGGTCAGGTCGTCGGCGAGCTCGGGGACTTCCAGCTCGGCCAGAAGCTGCCCCTTGTGGACCTGGCTGCCGATGTCGACGTAGATCGCCTTCACGTAGCCCGCCACCTTGGCCATCACTTCCACTTCCTGGTTGGGCTTGAGGTCCGCGGTCAGGTTCACTTCGTCGTTGAGGTCTTCCACGTCGACCTTGGCGACGGCTACCGATACCGCCTGGTTGTCGGCGCCTGGCCGCTGGGCGGCCGGTTTCCCCGACTTCAGGGCGAACAGGAGCGCTCCGGCGATCAGTGCCGCGGCACCGGTGGTCAGGACGCACTTCGGCCCGAGGAGTTTTTTCCGGTCCAAAAACATGCTTTGTCACTCCGACTTGGTTCTGTGTGGGTTGTCTGGTTGGAGAGTGCCGGCCGATGCGGGAGGCATCGGCCGGTGCGTGGGATCAGCCGGATTCCGGCGCTTCGGTGGGTTCCTCCCCGGCGCGGGGGAGGGAAACCGTCACCTTGAGCCCGTTTCCGTGTTCGCCGGCGGAGAGAGCGATGGTTCCGTTCAATTTGTCCAGGGCGGACTTGACGATGGCCAGCCCCAGGCCGCTGCCGCCGGCGGAGGTGCCGGGGAGGCGGTAGAAGCGTTCGAAGACCCGCTCCCGTTCTGCGGGGGGGATGCCGGGGCCGGTATCGGTTACCTGGAGCAGGGCGTTCACTCCGGAGGGGCGCACGGTGACGGCAACCGTGCCTCCGGCGGGGGTGTAGCGGATGGCGTTGTCGACCAGGTTGTAGATGAGGGCCCGCAGCGCCTCCGGATCGCCGATCATCCAGGCGGTGTCGGTGTCGAGCGCGAGATTCACCCCGTTCGCCTCGGCAAGCGGTTTCAGGTCGAAGACCACTTCCCCCGCCTCGTCGTCCAGGGAGAGGTGCTCATCGGCGCTCCCCCCCATCTCGGGCTCCAGACGGGCCAGGGCGAGGAGCTGCCCGACCATGTGCGAGGCCCTGCGGACCCCGCCTTTGAGCTGCCGGTGGGCCTCGGCGCGCTCCTTCTCGTCGGTGTTCCGCTCCAGAAACTGCGCCTGCAGCTGGATTACCGCGAGCGGGGTGCGCAGCTCGTGGGCGGCATCGGCGATGAAACGGTGTTGGGCGTCGAAGGCGTGCCCCAGGTGGTTCAGGAGGTCGTTGATCCGGTGCACCAGGGGGACGACCTCGCGGGGGAGTCCGGCCTCCTCGATCGGGTCGAGCGAGGTGGCGGAGCGGGAGGAGATGTCGGAGGCGACCCGTTTGAGGCCCCGCAGGCCGTAGCTGACCGAGACCAGCACCAGGACCACCAGGAATCCGGCCGCCACGATCAGGGGACGGACCGACCGCCACGCCATGCCGATCCCCACCTCGCGGCGGGCCTCCAGCGGCTGGGAAACCTGGATCATCTTGTCTTTGGAATAAAGGGTGTAGACCCGCCACCCCATCACCGGCTGCCGGTCGTCGAGGTACAGGGTCGTCAACCCCTGTCTCTGCTTGGGGATCGGGCGTTTCGGATTCGAGGCGTAGACCAGCTGGTCCCCCTTCCAGATCTGCACCGCCAGGCGCGCCTCCCGCTCGTAGCTGGCCGAGTCGGAGGGAAGCGGGAGCAAGAGCTGGTCCGGGTGGGCCATGGTGGCCGCGTAGGCGACCTCTTTCAGCTGGTAGTCGAACACCACGTCCAGCTCGTGGAGGACCCGGAGGTAGACGCTCATGCCGGTAAGAGCGACCGCGGCGATGAGCCCGGTCAGAAGCGCCGTGAAAAGCAGGCCTCGAATCGATTTCATAGGTTGTCTCCGATCTTGTATCCGATCCCCCGCACGGTGCGGATGAATTCCTTCCCCAGTTTCTTCCTCAGGTTGTGGATGTGCACCTCGACCGCGTTGGAGGCCACCTCGTCCCCCCAGCCGTAGAGCCGGTCTTCCAGGGATGCCTGGGAAAGGATCGCCCCCGGTTTTTCCATGAGTGCCGCCAGGATGGCGAACTCTTTGGCGGTGAGGGTGACCGGCTTGCCGTGGCAGGTCACCTCGTGGGTGTCGTGCCGCATGGTGACCGGCCCGTGGGCGAGCAGGGAGGAGAACCTCCCCACGCTGCGGCGGGCGACCGCCCGGATGCGCGCCGCGAGCTCGTCGGAGTCAAAGGGCTTCACCTGGTAGTCGTCCGCCCCGTAGTCGAGCCCGCGGATCCGGTCCCGGCGCGCGTCCCGGGCCGTGATGACGATGATCGGCTGGGGGTTGTTCTGGGCCCGGATCTCGCTCAGAAGATCGAATCCGCTTTTGGCGGGAAGCCCCAGGTCGAGGAGCATGACGGCGTATTCTGCGGTGGACAGGGCGACTTCGGCGTCTTCCGCCGTCTGTACCCAGTCCACGGTGAATCCGTCCAGACGCAGGTTCTGCTGCAACGCTTCCCCGAACATCCGGTCGTCTTCGACAAGTAGTAACCGCACTTATTTCCTCCGCTGCCGTAGCGGCCCGTTGTGACGCTCTGGCGGCACCCCCGTTGGCGGGGGAAGGGATGGCCGGGCCTGCTGCAGCTTCGGCCCGGAAACGGTAGAAGACCGACATGATTCCACCTTTGCCTTTGGTTGGCAAGGGGATCGAGGGGCGCGGTCGGCCGCACCGGTCTTTGCCGGAGCGTTGTGCCGCGAGCCCTCACTGAGAAGCCCCCCCGTCGGCTCGGACCGGCAGGGAGGCTTCGGGAAATACGTTTTTGTTTAAGAGGAAGGTTCTGCCGTTGCACCGCCGATGGCCGATGCCAGGGCGCCGGTGCCGGTTCCCGCTGCCCTAGTTCTTCTGCAGCTGGTCGAGGTCGTACTCGTAGCTTGCCAGCTTGCCGTTCAGGATGTTGAGCTCGTCCGGAGTGTAGATCCGGGTCCCTTTCCCGATCTCCGACTTCAGCTTGGCGATGATCTGGAGGATGTCCATCTGACGGTTGGGGCAGTTGTCCGAGTTGAGCAGGCAGAGGTCCTTGCCGCTGTCTTCGGCGGCAAAGGCGGCCAGCGGGGCGGCGAGGGCAAGGGCAAATACGGCGATGACGACGGCTTTCTTCTTCATGGGGTGCTCCTTTTCATGTGTTGACTGCGCCGGGGGCGCGGCTGCGCGATCTTCTAGCTTTCCTGCATCTTTTCCAGGAAGTTCTGGTACTCGGACAGTTTGCCGTTCAGGACCCTGAGCTCGTCGGCCGTATAGACCGAGCTCCCCTTGCCGATCTCCGTCTTCAGGCGGGCGATGATCTCGGTGATGCTCAGGCTCCGGGAGGAGCAGTTTTCCGAGTTGAGCAGGCAGGCGTCCTTACCTTGGTCCGCGGCAAACGCGGTGACTGCGGAGGCGACAAGCGCTGCCGAAACAACCAGTGTCAGGATGGTCTTTTTCATGGTGGGTCCCTCTTTTCCTTGGTGGTGGGTCGTTGCGACCCGAATGGAATCGTGGAGCGCCGGATACCCGGTTCGTTCCATCGCCGCTCTTTAACGTGAGCCAGAGATACCGCACCAGAATTAATTGAACCTTAAGGCCGGAAAAAAATTCGCGGGCCGCTGCCGGGAGGATGCCGGATCGTCTCCGGCGCCGGCGCGCGCACAAAAAAAAAGGGGGGACCCCTCCCCCCAAATCACAAGATCCAACTTACTGTTGGTCGCAGTCGTGGTATTTCGAGCTTAGAAGAAGTAGTAAGCGGCGAGGCGGTAGGTGTTGTCGGTCCCCTCGGCGCGCTTGGTAGCGGTTGCGGCGTTGCCGTACACGGTGTGGAAGTTCTGGTACTCGGCGGCGACCCGGATTGCGGCGTTGAAGTCGTAGGCGGCGTTGGCGTACGCCTCCTGGGTGTAGCGCTGGTAAACCGCGCCGTTTGCCTTGTAGTCGTCCTGGCTCAGGGCGCTACGGCGGCCCCAGCCGCCGGTCAGGCCGAGGTTCTGGGTCGGGTAGAAGATGATCTGAGCGGTGGCCGCCCAGTTCTTCGCCGGGGTCTGGGTCTCGGTGGTGGCGGTGCCCAGGGGGCCGTTGGAACCGATCGTTCCGGCCGGTTTGCCGAGCACGTTGGCCTCGGTCGAGCCGTTGAAGGCCTGGTTGGCGGCGATGTAGGTCTGCGCCTCCAGGGACATGGTCATGGCGCGGCCGTTGATCCCGTTTTTGGAGCCGATGACCGGTACGAAGGCGTAGGCGCCGTAGCCGTAGGTATCGAGGGCCTTGCCGTTGTCGCCCGGGGATTTCTCCGAGCCGTAGAGGCCGAAGAGGCCGACGGTCAGCGGGTTCATGGCCTGGCCGAAGTAGCCCGGGGCGGTACCCAGGGTCTTGTTGCTGTAGAAGGCCTGGAGCGCGTAGTTGGCGTTGGGGCCGTAGCCGCCGGTAGCGGTGTTGTTGTCACCGGTCTGCGCCGGATCCTGGATGCCGACCACCAGTTTCACCTGCTGATCGGAGTCGAGGTTATACCTCTGGGTCATCCTGATCTGCGGGATGCGCGGGGAGTTCGGTGCGCCGTAGGGGGAACCGCAACGGAAGTCCTGGGTGTTGGCGATCATCGGGGCGAACATATCCCAGTACTGACCGAAGAGGACCTGGGTGTTGGTCCAGTCCGCGGCACCGTAGGCATGACGCATCCTGAAAATGGGGCTCTCGGTGGCAGCCGCGCTCCCGCCGTAGAAATCCCCTTCGAGGTAGCCAGTGGTCTTCGCCCCGAGGAGGGTGGGACCGTCGGCCTTGAACCAGATACGGGACTGGTTGACGCCGAACACGGACTGGTCGGTGACGTTGTTGCCGAGTTTCGCGGAAGGAGCGGCGCCGGAGCCCGGGGAGATGATGCCGGTGGCACCGAAGTTCTCGGTGTTGTAGGCGTAGTCGAGCTTGACGTAACCGCCGATGGAGAGCTTGAATTTGCTGGTGACCGGGTAGGACATCTTTCCGTACACCCCCGGGGAGACGTCCCCGGACGGGTTGAAGTCGGTGTTGGGCTGCGTACTGTCGGCCATGGCCGGCGCGGCCACGCAAAGTGATGCGGCGATAAAACCTAACGCTTTCTTCATTGTGTGTGTTCCCTCCCTGATGATCGGTTGAATTGAACAGCTGATCTGGCGCTACTAAACGACGTTGTACTTGGCCCCCCCTTTTGCTGCGGACTTTTGGCCGTCGGACCTCTGGTCTGCCGGCTCGGAGTGATTCCGGCAGCGCAATCTTTCCAGCTGCAGGTAGCAAGCCCCCACCTGGGGACGGTTAAAACAGCGGCCGGCGCCACGGCACCTTGTCTCGAGTGAGTTGAACGTCCGTGAAACCAAAGAAACATAACCGTGTTATAGGGCCTGATTCCGGGTGCTGAGAATCCGGTGGCGTGGAAGATAAACGATGAAGCTTAGGCGAACCTTAAGGCTCAAAAAAATCTTTACGTTTCTGGAATGGTGTTTTGAATGCTGCGGGGAAGTGATGAAAGAGCGGGAACAGGGAAAAAGGGGTGGTCGGGCCGGGATCTTCCCCCTGGGCTGGAGGCTTGCGTGAGACCGGCGGGGTTTAGTGCGGCGGGAAGCTCAAAGGGTGGGGCGTTACCGGCCACGGTGCACTTCGCGGTGCGGATCCGGGGATATGCCGACCGTCGACATATCCCCGGCTTCATTCAGAACCGCTCGAACAGCTCGTCCTGATTCATGGTGATCTCGGTTCCGGTTTCGGGAGACGCGGGCTCTGCCGAAGATTTCGGTCTCCCCTGGCCCGGCAGCTTGGGCCGGGATTGACGCATCTTGTGCTCTTTGCGGTACTCAGTCCTGGTGGCCTCGCCGGTATTGAAGAACCCGATCGTCGCCTGCAGCAGTTCTGCCTGCGAGGCCAGCTCTTCCGCAGTGGAAGACATCTCCTCCGCTGCCGAGGCATTCTGCTGGATCACCTGGTCCAGCTGCTGGATCGCCTTGTTGATCTGTTCCGCTCCGGCATCTTGTTCCCGGCTCGCCGCTGAGATCTCCTGCACGAGCTCCGCGGTCCTTTGGATATCCGGGAGCATCCTGTTGAGCATAGCCCCCGCCGTCTCGGCCACCTCGACGCTCGAGGAGGAGAGTTCGGAGATTTCCGCGGCGGCTCGCTGGGAACGCTCGGCAAGCTTGCGCACTTCGCTGGCCACCACGGCGAACCCTTTGCCGTGTTCCCCGGCGCGGGCCGCTTCGATGGCGGCGTTGAGGGCGAGGAGGTTGGTCTGCCGGGCGATCTCTTCGATGATCGAGATTTTCCCGGCGATCTCCTTCATGGCGGCAACGGTCTGGGTTACCGATTTACCCCCATCCTGGGCATCGGCCGCGGCCTTGACCGCGATTTTCTCGGTCTGGTGCGCGTTGTCGGCATTTTGGCGGATATTGGCGGACATCTCCTCCATGGCCGAGGAGGCCTCCTCCGCTGCCGAGGCCTGCTCGGTCGACCCCTGCGAGAGCTCCTCGGCCCCCGAGGACATCTGCTGGCTGCCGGCCGCGACGTTGTCCGCGGCAACCTTGACTTCGCGCACCACGCTGGAGAGCTTGGCCACCATCTGCGACAGCGAACGCATCATCTCGTCGTTTGGCGAGCGCTCCTTGAGCTGGACGGTCAGGTTGCCCGAAGCGACCTCCGTGGCCGCCGCGGTGATGTCGTTGGTCGACCGGATCAAAAGGTTGAGGTTGGTCTTGATCTCGTTGAAATCGCCGCGGTATTCCTCCTGGATGAGCGGGGGCATGTCCCCCTTCGAGATCTGCTCCACGTACCGGGCGGCGACCTTGAGGGGGCCGATCACCGCGTCCAGCGTCCCGTTGATCCCCTGGATCACTTCCCGGTAGGCACCCTGGTGCTTTGCGCTATCGGCCCGGACCTCCAGCCTCCCATCAATGGCCGCGTTGGAAAGATAGACCGTGTCGGCCACGAGCGCCTTGATGCTTTCGATCATGGTCTGCATCGCCGTCAGGAGCTGCCCGGCCTCGTCCTTGCCGGCCTCCTCGATGACCACCGACAGGTCCCCCTGGGCCAGGCGCCGGGCGGCATTTACTCCGTTGTTCAACGCGTGGTTGATGATGCGTCCCACGAAGAAGGCCAAAAGCGCACCGGCGAGCATGGCACAGACGAGGACCGAGATGATCAGGGTGCGGGAACTGCTGAAGATGACCGCCGCCTTTTTGCACGCATCGTCCGAACCCTTGTCGTTGAGGGCGATGTCTTTGTGGATCACCTCGACCGCGGTGTTGAAAAACTTGGAGGAGTCGCCTCGGATCAGCTCCTTGCACTCCCGGTCCTTGTTCTGCCAGCCCAAGGGCATGATCTTCTTGTTCACTTCCAGGTAGCTGTTCCAGGTGGCCAGGAACTCCTCGTAGAGCTTTTTCTCCTCCGGCGAGGAAATCAGCTTCTCGTACTCCGCCTGGGTCTTCTTCATGCTCTCGAACTGGGTTTCCAGCCGCTTGGCATATTTCTCAAGGTTCTCCTTCGAATCGGAAAGCACGAACTGCAGTTCCGAGCGCCGGATTTCTCCCATGTTGGCTTCCATCCGCCCCAGCGTCTTGACACTGGGGAGCCAGTTAGTGGCAATGTCGACCGTGGAGGCGTTCACCCGCCCGAGCTGGTAGATGGAGAAGACCCCGAGAATGGCGGTCAGGCCAAGCACCACCAGCACCACGAAAAAGATCTTGCCACCAATCCTCATGTCTTTGAACCAACGCATACATCCTCCTCTTGACCTTCCTGATGTTCAACCTGCAGACGATTTTTAGGTCCGGCCGGCTGGGGCATTGGAGTAAGGGGGAGGCCGCCCCAGAAAACCGCATGGGTCGTGAGACAATACGTAGGGATTATTCGGCATGGGAACGCGATACTTTAGGCAGTAAACATAAAATAAAAATAATTTAGCGTCGTGACTTACTGTCAGGCAGGCGACTATGAGTCGCTGAATTAGATAACTACATTAGATTATTACTGAAGAATGTTATTGAAGTTGATTGATAGTTTATAATTAAATATGCTGTGACATGACGGTGGGTGACAATGTCAGAAATTCGCGCCGAATGTCGAGTAAATACCGTAGCGATTGTCGTAGACCGGGTTACTATTTAACCTCCCGGAATCTTTGAGCGCGGTGGCGATTCTTTGTGCGTTCGCGGAGAAAAGCAGCGTATGAGGCAAAAATCGCTCAACTTACCCGGGTATACGCCGATGATTCCAGATGTGGTCTTACCAGTTGCCCATGCCGGAGCCAATTGGCCTTTGCTGGTGGATTCAGCGCCTGCGTTTCCTGGCTCGACGGGGCAGTCAACCACGGCAAACAATCGAAATGTTGGAGGGAGCAATGAAAAATTTCACCATCGGGACCCGGCTCATGATCGGGTTCGGACTGATTTCGCTGCTGCTGGTGGCGGTGATCGGTACCGGCATCTTCAGCATCTACAACTCCGGCGGGCAACTCGAAAACGTTGACCGGATCGGGGTTCTCAGCGGCAACGCCGCGAACCTCCTGCTGAACCTGAAAAAGATCGACGATTCGATCAAGGCGTTGATGCTGGAAGGCGACCCCGCCGGGCGCGCCAAGCTGCAGGGCCGGATCGAGGAGTACCGGGAGGGATATCGGAAGAACCTGGAGTTCATCGAAAAGAAGACCATCACCCCGGACGGAAAGAAGCTGGTGCAAGCACTCAAGAGCAGTCTGGATGCCGGCACCGAGCTGAACCGGCAACTTATCGAGGCGGCAGCGGCCGGCGACGCCGCCCGGTACCGGGAGATCATGAGCGGATCAGGGGAGAGCTGCATCGCGGCATACACCAAAAGCGCCGACGACCTCCTCACCTACTACGAAAAACGGGCGCACCTGCGGGTGGAAAGCGCCCGAGGGGTGGGGCGAACCGCCATGCTGGTGATGGCGGTTTTTGGCTGCGCCGCTTTGGCACTGAGCATCGCGACTGCCCTGGTCATCACCGGCTCGGTGAAAAAACCGCTCGATGAGATCGTCGCCTCGATCATCGACATGACGGAGGGAAACCTCTGCCGCCGGGTGGAATACCGGGGCGCCGATGAACTCGGGCAGCTCAGCGCTCACTTCAATGGCTTTGCCGAGAAGCTGCAGCGGATCATGCTCGAACTCAACAACGATGCCGAACGGGTCGCCTCCGCCTCGGTGCAGCTCATGGCCACCGCGCAACAGATGGCCGAGGGCTCCGAAGAGGTGGTGGCCCAGGCGAGCACCGTGGCTACCGCCGGCGAGGAGATGGCGGCCACTTCCTCGGACATCGCCAACAACTGCCACCTCGCCGCCGACGGGGCCGCCAGGGCCAACGCCTCGGCGCAGGAGGGTTCCGGCGTGGTCCAATCCACCATCGCGGTCATGGAGTCGGTCGCGGACAGGGTCCGCAGCGCCGCCCAGGCGGTCGAGTCGCTCGGCTCCCGGTCGGACCAGATCGGTGCCATCGTGGGGACCATCGAGGACATCGCGGACCAGACCAACCTCCTCGCGCTGAACGCCGCCATCGAAGCTGCCCGGGCCGGTGAGCAGGGGCGCGGCTTCGCCGTGGTGGCCGACGAGGTGCGGGCCCTGGCGGAACGGACCACCCGGGCCACCAAGGAGATTTCGGAGATGATCCGCTCCATCCAGAGCGAGACCCAAAACGCGGTGTCGGTCATGGAAGAGGGGAACCGGGAGGTCGAGCGGGGCACCGGGGAAGCGGCGCGTTCGGGGCGGGCACTGGCGGAGATCCTGGAACAGATCAATGCGGTGACCATGCAGGCGAACCAGATCGCCACCGCCGCGGAAGAGCAGACGGCAACGACCGGGGAGATCAGCTCCAACATGCAGAGCATCACCGTCGTGGTGCAAAAGACGGCGCAGGGGGCGGGCGAGACCTTCCAGGCGGCGCGCAGCCTGTCCTCGATGTCCGAGCAGTTGCAAAGCATTGTCCGCCAGTTCAAGGTGAGCTAGGCGCGGCTGGGCGGAAGGAGAACCGCCGCATCCCGGGGGGAAGACCTCGGCATCCGTAGGGGCGCAGCATGCTGCGCCCTTAACTATTTCTGGGATCGAGCTGGTGCGGACAAAAGATGCGCCGCTGGGGAGAAGGTGCCGGGTACGGGGGGCGGCCGGACCGGAGCCGGTGCTTCAGGGGGTGGGAGGGCGGTAGTTGGCCGTGCCGATCTTGCGCACGAAGACCTCGCCGTTTCGGGTGTTGAAGAACAATTTGCGGCCGGAGGGGCCCCCGACGTCGATTGCGGCGGGCTTTACCCCGTAGGATTTCAGTTTCTCCAGCGCGAGGGCGATGTTTTTCTCCCCCACCGACTTCGCGCTGCCGGAACCGGACGTCATCAGGGAGTTTGCGCCCCCGAAAAGCTTGACCTCGCAGGAGGAGAGTCTGATGCCGTATTCCTCGACGGTTCGGACCATGTAATCGAAGGTGGAATCGACGTACTTGAACCCTTCCTCGAGCTTTCCGGTGGGGAGCAGGACGTGGCAGATGGACCAAAGACGGGGTTCGTTCGAGTAGATGATCAGGGACAGGCATGACCCGAGAACGGTGGAGACCAGCGCCGCATCCCGGGAAAAAATCAGCTCTCCCGCCTTCAGATAGAACAGCGGCAGTCCCGACTTGAGGTGCTTGCTCACCTCCGTGCCCGAACAGGCGTGGGCCTTTTTGCGGGCTCTAAGTTTCGGTGTCGTTGGCTTCATGTACTCGTTTCTCGAAACAGGTGGGACAGAGTCCGTGCGAGAGGTCCACCCCGATCTTTTGCGCCAGGTATTCCTCGATGCTGTCCCAGAAGTTGTCGTCCTTGCGGATCTTTTTGCAGTCCATGCAGATCGGTACCAGCGCCCGGAGCGCCGCCACCTCGGTGATGTCCTCGATCATCAGGACCACTTGCCCCTCGGAATAGGGGCTGGTGGTGATCAAAAGCTCCATCTCGGCCACCGAATCCCCTTCGGTTACCTGGACCACGGTCCTCGATCGGGTGACCGAGGCGCCGCCGACGGTTTTGCGCACCGAAGCGCGGATCAAGCAGGATTCGCAGGAGGTGGCGCTGCCGCACCCCTCCGGCGTCTGCTTGGCGCGGATGCAGTTGAGGACCTCGCCGCCGCGGCGGTCGCGGAACGGCTCTTCGTGCCCCCCAAGAAATGTGCGGGCTGCCTGGTTCATGGAAGCGATGCGGACGTCATCGTCAACGATGAAGGTCGGGACCGGGATGGCATCAAAAGAAATGGACGCCGGGCTTTGCTTGCTCATAACTGTTCCTTTTCTGACTGGACCACGGATGTGACAAGCAATGCCGCCTCGACAGAAACCATGAGATACAGCGACCCGAACCTCAATTTGCCTCACTTCGGTGGTGTTCTCCCTCATCTCCGGAGTACCGGGGGGAACGCTCAGTAATACACCAGATTACCTTAATGTACCAGAGTTTCCGTCAAAGGACGTCTTTGCCTTGGAAAAACGGACCGGCTGGAGATAGAGCTGTTTCGATCTACGCGCTGTGAGAGTAGGCAGGACGGGAAATCACCGTACCGGAGGATGAGAGGAAGAAAATTTTTTAAAAGCGCCCTCATGTTGTGCAGTATTGCGTCGATAAGCAAAAAAGGCAGCAACATATGACGTTATGAGTGCGGAGTCTCCCATGGCAAATAGTTTGGCGTCAGCCACGTCGTGCCGTCTTCTCGCCGCGGTCCGGGGCGTCGCGGCCTGCACCCTGTTCCTCCTGGGGCTTTCCGCCCTGCCGGAAGCGGCGCGCGCCGAGACCGTGCCGGCCGAAGACCAGACCGATTACCTCTCCCTGGGGCTCGAGGATCTGATGAAGATCGAGATCACCTCGGTATCCAAGAAATCCCAGCCGCTCGCCGATGCCGCTGCCGCAGTCTTCGTCATCACCCACGAGGACATCCGGCGCTCCGGCGCGACCAGCATCGCCGAGGTCCTGCGCATGGCCCCGGGGGTCCAGGTGGCGCGGATCGATGCCAACAAGTGGGCGATCTCCATCCGCGGATTGAACGGCCGTTTCGCCAACAAGCTTCTGGTACTCATGGATGGTCGCAGCCTTTATTCGCCGCTTTTTGCCGGGGTCTACTGGGAGATGCAGGACACGGTGCTGGAGGACATCGACCGGATCGAGGTGATCCGCGGCCCCGGAGCGGCCCTTTGGGGCGCCAATGCGGTGAACGGCGTCATCAACATCATCACCAGGTCCGCCGAACACACCAACGGCGGGATGGTCAGCACCGGCGGCGGCACCGAGGCCCGCGATTTCGTGACCGCGCGCTACGGTTTCGCGCTCAGCGATACCACCCATCTCAGACTGTTCGCCAAGCACCAGGACACCGCGGACTCCGTCTATTCGGACGGAACGCGGGCGCACGACTCCTGGCAGACGAGCCGCGGCGGCTTCCGGCTCGATTCCCAGCCCAACGCCCGCGATTCCTTCACCGTTTCCGGCGACTATTACAACGGGACCACCAACGAGCGCTACACGCTGTACCGGCTGCCGACCCTCGCCGACCCGTCGCTCTCTACGATCGCGAACGTCGAGTCGCAAATGAGCGGGGGAGACCTCCTGCTCCGCTGGAACCGGAGCCTGGGCGAAACCGACGGCTTCTCCCTGCAGCTCTACTACGACCATTCGGAACGGAACATGATCATCCTGGGGCACCGCCAGGAGATCGTCGATGTGGAATTCCAGGACCGGGTCGCCCTGCCGGGGCGCCAGGATTTGATCTGGGGCGGTGAGTACCGCTATGCCGGCGATCGTCTCGGCGCAACCGCCACCATCTCCTTCGATCCCCCCAGCCGCGACACCAACCTCTTCAGCGGCTTTATCCACGACGAGATCAAGATCGTCCCCGAGAAGTTCTCGGTCATCCTCGGCACCCGCTTCGAGCACAACAGCTACAGCGGATTCGAGCTCCAGCCCAACGGGCGCCTCCTGTGGACCCCGACCCCGACCGACTCGGTCTGGGCCGCCGTTTCCCGGGCGGTGCGAACTCCAGCCCGCGGTGACAGCGACATCGTCTACCGCTACCACACCTACGATCCCGCCGTCTTTGGAACGACGCCGTTCCCGTTACGGGCCGAGATCGACGGGAACAAGGATTTTCGCGCCGAGACGCTGGTCGCCTATGAGCTCGGGTACCGGACCCAGCCGCGCCAGCATCTCACCTTGGACAGCACCGTTTTTTACAACGTCTACGACCGGCTCCGCGTGCTAAGGGCGGAGACCGCGCTCCCCGTTTTCGAGCCGGCCAACAACGACCTGGTCCAGCGCTACCTCCTCGACAACCTCATGCATGGCTTCGCCTACGGGGCGGAAGTGGCTGCGGAATGGGCCCCGTTTGCCTGGTGGCGGCTGCATGCCTCGTACAGCTACCTCAAGATCAAGATGTTCCTGGATGCCCCGAGCACCGACCTCGTCAACAAAAGGGACGCGGAAGGGGACAGCCCGCGGCACCAGTTCTCGCTCCGCTCCGGGCTTGACCTCGGCAAGAACGTGGAGCTGGATCTTTGGCTGCGCGGGGTCGACGAGCTCCCCTACATCGACGGCTCGGTCATCTCCGGGTACCTGACCATGGACGCCCGCCTGGCCTGGAAGCCGACCCCGAAGCTGGAACTCTCCGTGGTGGGGCAGAACCTGCTGCAGCGGCGCCACCAGGAGTTCAATCCCGAGTTCATCAATACCCTCCCGACCGACGTCCAGCGCAGCGTCTACGGAAAAGTGACCTGGAAGTTCTGATGGGGCGAGCATGAAGTGGATCAGCCCCATCCGGGGAAAAAACCGGCGCACGGAGGCGCCCGCCTCAACGTGTCGCCGGCCGGCGGTACCGGGGAGAAAAGCGGTAATTCCGCGGCGATTGGCCCGGATCGCCTTCATGGTGCTCGCGTGCCTTTTCAGCCTCGCCGTTTCCGTCCCGGCGGCACCGGCCAAGCTGACTGAGGGGCAGGTCAAGTCCGCCTACCTCTTGAACTTCGCCCAGTACGCCGAGTGGCCCCATGCCTCCTTCCCCGATGCCGGCACCCCCCTGGTCATCTCGGTGCTGGGTAAAAGCAGTTACCTGAGCGCCTTTGACGCCTTGACCGACCGGACCGTCCACAAGAGGCGGGCCCAGGTCCGGTTCATCTCCCGGATCGAGGAGCTCGGCGATTCCCACATCCTCTTCATCTGTGCTTCGGAGAAGGGGCAACTCTCCCGGATCCTGAACAGCCTCAAATCGGAAGCCGTGCTGACGGTGAGCGACATCAAGGACTTTACCGATGCGGGAGGGATGATCGGCCTGGTGCCCAAGGACGGCCGGCTCGCCTTCGAGATCAACATGAAGGCGGCGCGCCGGGCCGACATCAAGCTGAGCTCCCACCTGCTGCGGCTCGCCGTCGCCATCCGTGAATGAGCGGGCGCCGAAGACTGTCTCGGCGTTCCCGGTTACTGAAACAAGGAGCGGAAGGGACTGGCACTGCTCCCTCTGAAAAAGCGTATTGCCGTAACAGCGGTTGTCATTGACAGAATTAATGGTAACTTTCTGACAGAGGCTTTCCGGCAATGAGATGAGGGGATAGCATGTTCGTCCGAATTGTCCGAACCGATGGGAAAATCGAGCTGGCACCTGCCCGGGAAATCGACCTCTTGATCCAGGAAGGGGAGATCACCGCCTTTTGTCGTGCCGAGGGGTGGGTCGTCATCGGCAAGGATGCCATCCGCACCACGCAGGTCCCCTATTCCGGGGTGGGGCGCCGGTGGTCGGACATCGTCAAAAGGTGCCGATCCTTCGCCCGCGCCAGTGTCCCGGACGACACGCAAGGTGGCGGCAGCTGAAGGGTGAGAGCCGTCCCACCGCTGGAAAAGCCGCCCACCAAGGCGGCACGGGTAAAAAACGGAGCCGGGGGCGCAGCATGCTGCGCCCCTTTTTTGCTGCGCAATATCGCCCAAAAGAAGGTCCGTCCTGGGATCCCCCTTTGGCAAGGGGCAGATGCAGATCGCAGGGTGGGCACCCGTGCCCACCGGCCTCCCGCCAACACTGGCATTGCCCCCCCTTTCATTGCATCAGACTTTCCCCGCACAGACAAAGGAAATCCCCACTCAGCTCTCAGAGGCAATCAAAGCAAATGTTCATTGCTTTCAGTTCATGACTTGTTAGTCAGAATTATTGTTATATAGTTACTCGAATCAGAAAAGCATGTCCCGTTGTGCCAGGGAAAAAAATCTTTTGTCATAGCAAGGAGCCCGCATGGCAATCAGGGAAGAGCTGATTGAGGAACTGCACCGGCGTCGTGCGGCGGCTTTGGCTGGCGGCGGCAAGGAAAAGATAGAAAAAAGACATGCCCAGGGAAGGCTGGGTGCCCGGGAACGGGTGGAGCTTCTCTTTGATCCCGGCTCCTTCAGCGAACTCGGGATGCACGTGAACCACGCCTGCCACATGCCGGGATTCGCCTCCAAGTACCTGCCCGGCGATGCGGTGGTAACCGGCACCGGCAACGTCGATGGCCGGCCGGTCGCCGTCTTCAGTCAGGATTTCACGGTGGGCGGCGGAGCCCTGGGACACATGCATGCCGGCAAGATCTGCGACATCATGAACATCGCCTGCGAAACCGGGATCCCCATCGTCGGCATCAACGACTCCGGCGGCGCCCGGATCCAGGAGGGGATCCACAGCCTCTCCGGGTACGGCCAGGTCTTTTTCCGCAACGTCGCCGCCTCCGGCGTCGTCCCCCAGATCGCCATCATCGCCGGACCCTGTGCCGGGGGCGCTGCCTACAGCCCCGCCCTGATGGACTTCCTCATCCAGACCCGTACCCACTCCAGCATGTTCATCTGCGGACCGGAAGTGATCAAGGCCGCCACCGGTCAGGTCGCCCCCATCGAGGAGTTCGGCTCCGCCGAGGCGCACGCCTCGGTCAGCGGCAACATCCATTTCGTCGCCGACGACGACCGGCATGCCTTGAGCATCGCCCAACAGCTGCTCAGCTTCCTTCCCCCCAACAACATGCAGGACCCCCCCCACCTGATCCCCGAGGAGATTCCCATCGTCCCGGACCAGGGGATGAACGAGCTCGTTCCCGACGACCCGAGGGTGGGCTTCGACATCTACGGAGTGCTCGCGCGCCTTTTGGACCCGGGCCAATGGCTCGAAGTGCAGGCGAGCTTCGCCCGCAACATCGTGGTCGGTTTCGGCCGCATCCACGGCATGGTGGTGGGGATCGTCGCCAACCAGCCCGCCTACAAGGCCGGCTGCCTGGATATCGACAGCTCCGACAAGGCGGCCCGTTTCATCCGCTTCTGCAACGCCTTCAACGTGCCGCTCGTGAGCCTGGTGGACGTGCCGGGCTTCATGCCGGGGCTGGCCCAGGAGCGGGGCGGCATCATCCGCCACGGGGCCAAGATGCTCTTTGCCTACGCCGCCTCCACCGTCCCCAAGATCACCGTCATCCTGCGCAAGGCCTACGGCGGGGCGTACCTCGCCATGTGTTCCAAGGACATGGGCGCCGATTTCATCTTCGCCTGGCCCTGCGCCGAGATCGCGGTGATGGGGGCGGAAAGCGCGGCCCGCATCATCTACAAAAAAGAGATCGAGGCGGCGGAGGACCATGCAAGCCGGGAAGCCGAGCTGGTGCAGCTGTACCGGGAAAAATTTGCCACCCCCTACCAGGCGGCCTCCCGCGGCATGGTGACCGACGTGATCGAGCCTTCCGAGACCCGGGCCCGGGTCGCTCTCTCCCTGCGGATCGCGCTGACCAAGCGGGTATCGCGTCCGCCCAAGAAGCACGGCCTGATCCCCCTGTAAGGAGACGACGCATGTCCAAGCTCATTTCCGCGCTTACCCGCGCGGTCGAGGCCCTGCGCCATCCCGGCGCCGAGCCCAAGCCGGAGCTGCCGGAAGAGACCGAGGCCCCGGCGCAAACGACCATCCACCCAGGCCTGAGCGACGAGGAACTGGTGGTGCTTTTGACCGTTGCCGCCAGTGAGGCCCTGGACGCGCAGGTACGGATCGAGACCTTCCGGGCGCACCCCCCAAAGAACCTGAGCTGGGTCGCCCAGGGGCGGGCCGATCTGCAAACCCATCGCCTGAGATGAAAGGAACCGTACTTTATGAAAATGCTGAGGATCACCTTGGAAGGACGAAGCTATGACGTGGGGGTGGAGGTACTGAGTCAGTCGGCGCCGGAAGCCCAGCCGGGGGCGGTGCCGCAGGCCGCGGCCGCGCCGGTGCTCGCGGCGGTCCCGCGCCCCGCTACGGCCCGGGCCGTACCGGTCGAGCCGGGGGGAAAGGTGGTGACCAGTCCGATGCCGGGGCACGTGTTCAAGTGCCTGGTCAAGCGCGGCGACGCGGTGGCGGTCAACCAGGTAGTCGTGGTCCTCGACGCGATGAAGATGGAGACCCCGGTGGTATCGCCGTACGCCGGCACCGTCCGGGACGTACTGGCCCGCGAAGGGGACGCGGTCGAGGAAGGCCACCCCCTGGTCCAGATCGAGGAAACCTAGCGGCCTCGGAAACCTCCCCTTGCGAAGGGTGTATGGACGAGGCCCGGCAACGGTTGCCCCTAAAGCAGAACGCACCATCACCCGGTGGGAGCGCCATTCCTGGCGCGAACCGCCGGAGGCGGCGACCGCCGTTGCAAAGAGGACATCTCATGCCTATCCAAGACAACCTGAACGGCGCCCTGCTCATCAGCGCGATCGACTTCGTCCTGAGCTTCGTCATCATTGGAGGGATCGGGGTGGTGCTGGCCCTGTTCCCCCTGCTGAACCGGCTGGGCAAGGTCGACGACGAAACCCTCAAGAAATCCCACTGACCCGCCCGTCGGTACCGAGGAGCCCGTATGTTTGCCCAATTCCTGGGTTTGCTGAACGTATTGAAGGACCAGACCGGCCTGGCGCAGATGACCTGGGGGAACGTGGTCATGATCGGGGTCGGGGTGATCATGATCTACCTTGCCCTGGCCAAGAAGTACGAGCCCTTTCTCCTGGTCGGGATCGGGTTCGCCTGTGTCGTCGCCAACGTCCCCGGTTCCGGACTCACCCAGCCCGGCGGGCTGTTTCATTACGCCTACCAGGGGGTGGCGCTTCTCATCGTGCCGCCGCTGATCTTCCTCGGGGTCGGGGCGATGACCGATTTTGGCCCGATGATCGCGAGCCCATGGCTGGTCATCCTGGGGGCCGCGGCACACCTGGGGATCTTCGTGGCGCTGATCGGCGCCAAGCTCCTTGGCTTCAGCCTGGCCGAGGCCGGTGCGATCGGCATCATCGGCGGCGCCGACGGCCCGATGGCCATCTTCGTCACCATGAAGCTGGCGCCGCACCTGCTCCCCCAGATTTCCGTGGCGGCCTATTCCTACATGGCGTTGATGCCCTTGATCCAGCCCCCGGTCATGAAGCTCCTCACCACCAAGCAGGAACGCCAGATCATCATGGAGAAGCCGCGCCAGGTCAGCCGGCTGGAGAAGATCGCCTTCCCGGTGCTCATCGCGGTCATCGTGAACCTGTTCTTTCCCCCCATCGCGCCGCTCATCACCATGTTGATGCTGGGAAACCTGTTCCGGGAGTGCCTGCTGGTCGACCGGCTGGCGCAGACGGCGGCCAACGAGGTGATGAACATCATCACCATCATCCTGACCGTGGCCATCGGCTCCACCATGAACGCCGAGCAGTTTCTCACCGTGAAGACGCTGGAGATCGTCGCCCTGGGGCTGGTCGCCTTCATCTTCGGCACCGCCTCCGGCGTGGTGGCCGCCAAGGTGATGAACGTGATCACCGGCGGCAAGGTCAACCCGTTGGTCGGATCGGCCGGGATCGCCTCGGTCCCGATCGCCGCCCGGGTTTCCCACATGGTGGCGATCCGCGAAAATCCCCAGGTCTACCTCATCATGCACGCCATGGGGCCCAACCTGGCCGGTGTCTTCGGCACGGCCATCTCGGGAGGCATCCTGCTCGCGCTTTTGGGGGTTAAGTAACGGAAACGGAAGTGGTGGGGGGCAGGTCATCCCCGTCCCCTTCGAGGGGAGGGGTGCAGTACTTGGTAAAAAAGACTGGGAGGGCAGGAAAAAGGGGACCCAGCTGCGCCGGTCGGCAGCAGGGGCCCCTTTTTTAGTTTTTCCGGACGTTCGAGAATCCAACCCGGTCGGGAGTTCCGAGAAATCTACCCGGTATTGCGACGAAAGCACCGCACGAGAACCGGCGTGCCCCTTTGCGCAGGGGGAACCGGGCCGCATGGTCCGGCCAGGTTAATGCGTCAGGACCGTGTCTCCCTCGCCCTCCGGGAGAGGGTCGGGGTGAGGGGCTTCAGAAGGCAGAAAACGAACGCGCCTTCAAGGTTCACAGTTCGATCCGGAATTCGGCCCCCTCGGCCACGTTGCTCACGCTCAGTTTTCCTTCCATGTTCTTCTCGATGATCGTCTTGGCCATGAAAAGTCCGAGCCCGGTCCCGTGCTGCGGTCCCTTGGTGGAAAAGTAGGGATCGAAGATCTTGCCGATGATGTCGTTGGGGACCCCACCGGCGTTGTCCCTGACGGTCACCACCGACCGGCCCCCTTCGGCGCGCAGCGTGATGGTGATGGCCGGATCGGGGACCTCGCGCTCGGTAAGGACGTCCATCGCGTTGTTCATGATGTTGAGGAGGACCTGGGAATACTCGTTTTTGTACCCCAGGATCGACGGTGCGGCCTCGGCGCTGACCTTGACGGCAATATTGTGATAACGGCACCGGTCCTCGGTCAGAGTCACCGCCGCTGCGATGGCATCGCCTACTTGGAACTCCGCCTTCTCCTTGTCCGGCTTGAAGAAGTTGCGGAAATCGTCGATGGTCTGCGACATGTGCTGGAGCAGCTTCATCGAATTGTCGATGGTCTCTTCCAGGGTTTCCTGGGTCAGCTTGCCCAGGTTGTACATCAGGGGGAGCCGCTGGATGGTGAGCCCGAGGTTGTTGAGCGGCTGACGCCACTGGTGGGCGATGTTGCCGATCATCTCCCCCATGGCGGCCTGGCGCCCTTGTAGCAGCATCAACCGGTCCTTTTCCCTCAGTTCCGCGGTCCGTTCGTGAACCCGCAGTTCCAGTTCCCGGTTCAGTTCCTGGAGGGTGGTCTCCGCGATCTTGCGCTCGGTGATGTCCATGGTCACCGCGACGCCGCCGATGACCCGGCCGTTTTGATCGTGCAGCGGGGCACCCGAGGCTGAGGCAAACCACCTCCTGCCGCTGGGGAGTTCTACCCTGAGCTCCAGGGGCGGAATATCCCGGCCCTCGGCCACCGCCCGCTGCAGGGGAAGTTCGGCATCGCTTATTTCCCGCCCGTCCAGGAAAAACTTCACCTGGCGCCCCGGAGCCGTCCCTTCCGGCGCCGACGCTGAGAGATTGTCGGTGGGCGACACCTCGAACTGCCGCAACACGGTAGGGTTCCCGGTGATGTTCCGGCAGGTCTCGTCGTCGGAGAAACTGACGCCGACCGGCAGCGCGTTCATCAAGGTGGTCAGCCGGTGGTGGGCGGCAAAGAGCTTCGCCTCGGTCCGCTTGCGGAAAAGGGTCTCCACGACGACCGGTGCCATCGCCTCCAGCGCCTGTTGATCATCGAGGCGGTATCCCCCCTCGCGATTGCCGACCGCTATCATCCCGATGAGATTCCCATCCCGAAAAAGCGGTACCCCCAGAAAGGATTCCAGGGGGGGATGGTTTTCCGGCAGCCCGACCCGGTCCGGGTGGGCCGCGGGGGCGTTGACGATCAGGCTTTTCCCGTCCTGCAGCACCTTTCCGTAGATCCCGTGCAGGGGGAAGGTTGGCGCTTCCTTTGGACCGGCCGCATCGTACATCTGACAGGCCTCCCAGCCGGGATTGCTGATCGCCAGGGCACACAGCCGCCGATCTTGCTGCATCTCAGCGATGAAACTGATCCGGCTTTCGGTCGCCCCCTCCAGTATCCCCAGGATCGCCCCGCACATCTCCGCCTCGGTTTGGTTGGCCAGCCCCTGCTCCAGGACGAGGTTGATACTGCGCAGTACGGTGGCGGTCCGCTCGGCCACGGTGCGGGCGGCGGTCGCTTCCTGCGCGAGGACCAGTGCCTCCTCCCGGGACTGCCTCAGTTGTTCCGCCTGGGCGCGCAGCGCCTCGTCGGTCTGCAGCCGTGCGATGAGGTCGGCGGCCTGCCGGCAGAGGAGGTCGAGCAGGCGCAAGGCGTGGTCGTCGGGGCGGCGCGGGGTTTTGTAGTGGGTGGAAATCATCCCGACCGGATCTCCCGAACGCTTGAGCATCGGGGTGGACTGTACCGCTCGCACGCCGGCCCGGAGCTGGATTTCCAGCGCCGGTGTGCCGGCAAAGACCGGACTTGCTTCCACATCCTCGATGATGACCCGCTCCCGGCGCTCCAGCGCCGTCCCGCAGGCCCCTTGGCCCTGGGTGACCGCATCCCAGTACTCCAGCCACCATCGGGGGAAGCCGCGCTGCACCGCAATGTGCAAGTCCCCCGTGGCGTGGTCCAGAAGCTGGATGTTGCCGAAATCCGCCCCGGTAATCTGGATTGCCGCAACGAGAATCTCTTCGAGAACCGGTTGCAGGTCTCCGTTTCCGCCGGACACGAGGAGCGTACCGAGGTGGTGCAAAAGGGTCATCGCGCCCAGGTCCTGCGCCTGCTGCTGTTCGATCTGCTTGCGCTCGGTCACGTTCTCGATCAGCGCCACGATCCACCGGGGTGCCCCCCCGGCGTCGCGCACCAGTGACACGCTCTTGCGCACCCAGATCGGCTCGCCCTCTTTGCGTAGGTACCGGTTTTCCACGGTAAAGGCCGGAATCTCCCCGGCCAGCATGCTCCGGATCTGCACCAGATTGGCTTCGCGGTCCTCGGGATGGATCAGCTGGGCGAAATCCAGCTTCCTCAACTCCGACAGGTGGTAACCGGTCGCCGCGCAATAAGCGGGGTTGGCATCGACGAAACGCCCGTCCGGGGTGGTCATGGCGAAGCCGATCGCCGCGTGGGCAAAGGCGCTGCGGAACTTCTCCTCGGCGCCGGTGAGCGATGCCACGAGGGCATCGTCCAGCGACATCCCGCGGCTCTGCGCGCTCCGTACGAGCACGACCAGGGCGGCCAGGAAGTAGACCCCGCCGAGGTATTGCGAGATGCGCCCCACCCAGCCGACCGGACTCCCCACCGAGTGCTGGATGAAAAAGCCGGTCAGGCTGATCGCGGTCAGCGCCAGGGCGCCCGCATACCAGAGGAGAAAGGGCTCCCGGCGGCGCAGGTAGGTCGTCAGAAAGACCAGGCAGGAAAAGAGGAACAGCAGGATGGAGCTGCCCAGTACCTCCTGGCGCAAAAGGGTCGGCCCCGCCCCCTGCCGGAAGAAAAGCGGGATTGCCCCCCGGAAGGTGGCCAGCGTGACCGCTCCCATGAAGAGCAAGGTGCCCAGGTAGCCGAGGCAGAGCCACCAGGTCCTCCGCTTGGGCGCGGCTTCCGGGTCGTGGCCGGCGGACAGAATGAGCCCGGCCAGAAAGTGCAGCACGCCCCCCATCAGCGCACCGCAGTTGTATATGGTGACGTTGAGGTTGACGCCCCCGGGAAGGCCGCGCACGAAGGCGGCAATCACCCCGCCCATGCCGAAAAGGAGCATGGCGCACCCCAGGAGAAGTACCTGGATCCGGCCGGTCAAAAGGTAGTTCCGCCACACGATGCCGGCCAGGATGAAGCTGACGCACCCGACGAACAGGGTGTTGGCGATCATGATCAGCCAGGGGGGATCGAAAAAGGTGGTCGCGGGGAAGCCGAACTGCAGGACCGCCATCAGCAGCGGCAACACAAGGATGGGGAGCACGGCCAGGGTGCGTCCCGCACGAAATGATTTAGGCCAAGTCATTGCCTCTCCCTACCGGAACATAACATGCCAATCCACCGCTTCCCGAGACCGCGTCCCCCCAGGGCGGCCCGCTCAGCCGAACGCGGTCAGTTGTAGAGTGCCCCATCGAACTGCAGTCCGATGCCCCGATCGGTGCACCGGACTACCTTCGCCTCCAGATCGAGGATCGGGGTGTTCAATACCGTGATCCGCACCACGTCGTTCACCGCGAGCTCCTGTGCGGTTGCGACGAAGATCCCCCTCCTGCTGAGATCTTCCATTGACCCGTCAAAAAATTGATCGGCGCCGGCCAGTCTCGCCTCCGCATGAAACACCACCCGGGGGCACGCTCGTTTCTCGTCGTACATAAGGCTCTCCCTCATCTTCCCGGCACCTCGCGGTGCCACCGTAGGACCGGCAGGTCGGCAGGCCGGCTTCATCGCGAAGCCGGCACCGATTCCATCCGGGTGTGACACAGATAGCGCTGCTCTCTCATAAGCGCAGTCAGAAGATGATATTTTACCAAGTTTTACGTCAATGCCAGTTGTTATAGCAAGGTTTAATAGTATTGTATCAGTAGTGGGGCATGGAACTTTTTTCTCACCGGAGGCCGCTATGCAAGTCATGGTTGCCCGATACAATGGGAAAATAGAACTGGCTGCTCCCCCTGAGGTTGACCTGCTGATCCAGCGCAGGGAAATATTTGCTTTTTGCCGGGGAAATGGATGGGTCATTTTAGGCAGGGATTCGGTCCGTAGGGGACACCAGCCTTATTCCGGCCCAGGGCGCAGATGGTACGACTCTGTGGAGTGGTAGAAGGGCCAGCCGAAAAATGCGACGGCCGGCGACTTTCCCCAAGCCTGCGCCGGAGTCTGTCCTTAATTTCGGGAACGGGGATAACGACCCACGAGGTGCCGCCCGCCGAAAAGCGTCGGTGCCAACCCGGCAGGAGCGACGTCTCGGGTCGCGATGGAGTCTATCGGAACGGGCCAGGTGGCTCCCTGCCCGGTGGGAGCGCCTTTGCCGGCGCTGTTTAACCGGCAGGACCTGGTCGCCGCCTCCGGCGCATCCCGCCCATGGCGCTCCCACGGTAAAAACTGTCTGCCATGAAGTTATCCAAAGTGCAGCATGCTCCCAAGGAGAGGCGATATGCGACAGGAAAGGCGCGAGCATTACCGGGTAGCCACCCGGTTGAACGCCAAGGTGCAGGCGGGGGGGCACAGCCATGAGGGGGTAATGGAAAACCTGAGCGCGCTGGGTGCGTTCGTCAGGTCGGTGCGGAATTTGGAGTTGAACGAGGAGGTCATCCTCACCGTTGAAAGTACCTCCATCCGTGAAACCGCCAAGGTGGTCCGAACGACCCCCACCGGAGTCGGTCTGCGGTTTGACAACAATCTGTTCGAGTAAGAGGTTGCCGGAGCGGTTTTCCCGTCAAGTAAAGGTTCCCTGAAGACATACCAGGCTCACCCGATAGCCCCGAACCCCCGACCTCGATCCGGACCAAGCCGGATGCGGCCGACGCTCTGGTCTTCAAGACGTGGCGTGCCGGGTTACCTCCTTTTTCGATATGCATAGATGACGATGTCTTGAAACTGCTCCGGCTCGAAGGGGCGATCGACGTCGCCCCGGATCTGGTAGCCGAATCCGGCGTCTTCAAGCAATTGCAGCATCTTCGAAAGAGCATCGGCGTCTTTGACCAAGTGATGGTGGTATTCGATCGCCATCTGTTTTATCAGGGCCAGTTTTCCCGATCTCGCGAGCTCGGCAATGACCTCGGTCTCGGCCCCCTCGATGTCCATCTTCAGAAAATCGATTTCCTGATCGATATGTTTCGAGAGGACGGTGCCATTCACCGTCCTTTTCTGCATCGGCAGCCGGTCCTTTTTCGTGCTCATAAGCAGGGAACCCGGGTTTTCCGGATCGTGAAAAAATTCCACACTCCCCTCTTGATCCATCACCGCGAGCTCGTGAATCTGGACGGAATCGGACAGGTTGTTCTTGATGATGTTTTGTTCCAGGCAGGCGAAGGTCTCCTTACCCGGCTCGAAAGCAACTATTCGGGAACCGGGATAGAGCGTTTTGAAATAGAGCACCGACATCCCGATATTGCTGCCGCAGTCGATGATGAAAGGATGGTCCGTTTCGGCCTTGAAGCGGTATTCGTCGTTGATGAATATTTCGTTGTAAAGGAAGGAAAAGGTCGCAAAGTCGAGGAACTTCATCCGGAATCCGGCAATTTCCGCGGAAAGGTTCGATCGGTCATACATCTTGAAGAGAAAAACCCTCAACCAGGTGAGCAGTATCTTCTGTTTCAAGCTTCTGTGGATATCCAAAAGCAGGATGTTAATAAGCTTCCTTAACCGTGACATCCCCTCCCCCTTCCGCCAATTTCTGAACTGACCCTAGATCCGGGCCCGAATCCCGCTTCCGTCTGACGGCGCCAACCGCGGGGGCCGGCGTCTTGGGGCGCCGGCTCGGGGGAGATCGTCTCCCCGGGCGGGTGAAGTAAAGCACGGGAGAACCGGCGAAAGCAAGAAAAAGGGGAGGGCGGGCGCCCTCGTCGTGGCCGGGGAGGTGGGGAAACGGATCAGGCCGGGTCCTTGATGATCCCCATCTTGAGGTAGATGGTGTGTACCTGCGCTCTCATCCGGGGCAGGTATCTGCCGAACAGGAACGTGCCGACCAGGCAGCAGGCGGCGCCGAGCAAGATGGTCCAACGGGGACCGATGAGGTCCGCCAGCACCCCCACCAGGTAGCTTCCGAACGGAAACACCATCCACGCCGTGGCATAGAGGCTCATCACCCGTCCCCGTTTGTCTTCCTCGAGGATCGTCTGGAGCACCGTGTTGCTGGTGGCCGCCAGGGTCATGATGCCGAATCCGGCCAGGGTGAGGGAGGCCAGGGAGAGGACGATGTTGGTGGAAAGGGCGAAGGCACCGATCCCCAAGGCAAAAGAGACCCCGGAAACCACGATCAGGCCGGGATGGCCGAGCACGCTCTTTCGGGAGGCGAGGTAGGCGGTGCCGGCCAGCGCCCCGCCGGCACCCGCGGTCATCATGAATCCGAAGGTATGAGCGTCGCCGTGCAAAAGCTCCTTGGCGAAGACCGGCAACAGCACCGAGTAGGGGGTTCCCACCAGGCTCAGCAAGGCGATCAGCAACAGGAGGTTGCGGATGGGACGGAAACCGAATGAATAGGTGACGCCGTCACGAAGCTCTTGCAGTACCCGCCGGCGCGGCGACTTCAGATGGGGGCTCGGGGGGAGGCGCATGGCGGCGAGCGCCAACAAAACCGCCAGGTAGCTCGCGCCGTTTAAGATGAAGCAGACCCCTTCGCCGACCGAGGCGACCAGCATTCCGGCCACCGCCGGGCCGATGAGTTGGGAAATGTGAACCATGGACGAGTTCAGGGCGATGGCGTTGCCCAGGTGTTCCCGGTCGACCAGTTCCACGACCAGGGTCTGCCGGGCCGGAATTTCCAAGGCGGTGATGGCGCCCAGCAGCAGGCACAGCACGACGATGTGCCAGACCTGGATCACCCCGTAAAGGACGGCGGCGGCAAGGAGCGCCGCCTGGAGCATGGCGAGCGCCTGGGTGAGCATCAGCAGATGGTGTCGGTTCCAACGGTCGGCGAGCACCCCGGCAAAGGGGGCGAGCAGAAAGGTGGGAGCCCGGCTGGCAAAACCGACCACGCCGAGGAGGTAGGCCGAACCCGTCATGCGGTAGACCAGCCAGCTCATGGCGACCTGTTGCATCCAGGTGCCGACCAAAGAGATGCCCTGGCCGGCGCAGTAGAGCCGGTAGTTTCGGCCGCGCAGGGCCCGAAGGAGCGTTTGCAGTGCGGAAAGGTTCACATGTGCCATTAGGCACGGACCGCCGCCGCGTGTCAAGCAAGCCGTCATCGGGCTCACCGGTTGATACCGAAATACGTCCCCCCAGGCCGTATCCCGGAAACGTTGCCGAAATGACGAAGGGGGGCGAGAACGGCGGGATAAGAAGGGAACGGAAGGAGGTCCACGGGAGCCGACTCTTTGCCGGTCTCCCCCCGAGGCGAACACGATCCTGGCGAAGGAAAAGGGGACCAGCTACTTTAGGTAGAAAAAGGTTACAAGGTAGCGTCCGTTGCTGAAATGGTGAAGTAAACGGTCGCCCCATTGCCCAGCTCGCTTTCGGCCCACACCCGCCCTCCGTGGCGACGGATGATCCGTTCCACCGTGGCAAGACCTATCCCGAAACCGATGACTTTCTCGGCGCCAGGGAGACGTTGGAACGGGACAAAGAGTCGATCCGCGCCCTCCTTTACAAAACCACTGCCATTGTCCCGGACGAAATAAGCAGGCACCCCGTCGATATCGGCTACCCCGAACTCAATGACTGCCTTCTCTTGCTCTCTGGTGTACTTCCAGGCATTGCCGAGGAGGTTATCCAGGACCAAGCGCAGCAGGCTCGCATCCGCATAGACCTTGAGGCCATCGGCGATCCGGAAGTCCATCGGTCGCTCGGGCTCAGTCTGTACAAGCTCCGCAACCGCCTCATGGGCCATCTTGCTAAGGTCAACCTCGACTCGGAGCGGTTCGACGTACCCAATACGTGAGAAATCGAGCAGCGCACCAATGAGTTTGTCCATCCGCAAAGTGACCTTTTGGATACTCTCGATGTCAGCCTTGGATTCCCCTACGCGATCCTGGTCATACTTCAATATAATTTTCTGGCAGATCAAGCTGAGAATGTTCAACGGTTGGCGCAGATCGTGGGCAACGGTGAAATTAAACGACTCCAGTTCCTTGTTGCTGACCTCCAACTCGGCAGCTCGCACCGCAAGGACGGCGTTCAGTCTCTGAATCTCCTCCTCTGCCTGCTTGAGATCAGAGATATCCTGGCACACTACCAAAATATTGAGCGAACCGTGTGCGTCGTAAACCGCCTGTGCTATTTCTAGCACCCACACCCGGGAGCCATTTTTCCGGACTATCTGGAACTGTAACCGGTGCACCTGATTGGGGTTCTTGAGACACCACCGCAACTGCTCGGCCACTGAGGGGGAGTCATCTTTGTGGACCAGAACCAGCACCGACTTGCCCTCCAGTTCGGCTGGGATATAGCCCAGAAATTGGGCACCCATCGGGCTGACTTGAAGCATAGCCAACTCGGCATTGAGGGTAAACAGCATGCTTGGGTTGTTAGCAAACAAGGTGCGATAGTAATCGTCGCTGGCGCGTGAAACATCTTCTGTTTCCTTGGGTCCGGCGATGTCGCGTGTCACGTTGGAGAATCCCTGCAGGTTCCCTTCTGCATCGTGTAGTGCGGCAATTATCACTTCGGCCCAGAACCTCCCCCCATCCTTGCGGACCCGCCACCCCTGGTCCGTCGTCTGCCCCTGGGTGGTGGCAATCTTGAGCTGTTCCTCGGGCTTGCCGGCGCGTATGTCTTCGTCGGTATAAAAACAGGAGAAATGTTTGCCGATGATCTCCTCGACCCGATATCCTTCCAGGATCTCAGCTCCCGTATTCCAACTCTGGACGTGTCCGGATATATCAAGCGTGTAAATCGCGAAATGTCTCAGTCGTTCAACGTGTGGCCGGAATTTGTTGTCTTCCCTTGGGTCTGCTTGTTCCGGGCGTAGGCCGGGTATTGCCATGGTTTTCTCCTAAGACCAGGTTGCCGGGTCGGGCAATCCTGGACCGATGCAGTTGGAAAGGCCGGGAAATAATGGAAGCTAAATATTACCATGGCGCGAGGGGGGGGATCAACCAAACGGACCTACGCGGACGCTGCCGAGTCTAAAAATAGGTGAACCGTGGGCAAGGGAAGCTCGGCGACAGGCAGGTTTGCGATCTGCGACTGGATTGGGACTCTTTCGGTATCTCGAAATAATTATTTTTTGCTTAAAGTGTCGGCGCCTGTCGCACCTAGTTTTTCCCTGAGACCCAATCCCTAAAACGTAATGTCATTCCCAGTTCTCTCCGGTACTAGTTCACCATCCAGAGTTCTTTACTTCATTCTGCGTCCATTCTTAACAACTGACAAAACTTCGTTAGCAAATAGGTTTTACGGCCGGACGGTAAAATACCGTATACATCATGGCCGGCGGCTAAAGTCATAACACTTTCCTCCGAAATGACAATAACAGAAACATGGGCCGCGCATAAACAGACAGGAGGAACAAGGTGAATAATTGGACTATTGGCAAGCGGTTGACTGGCGCATTCGCGGTCATAATCGCACTGTTTGTGGCAAGTATTGTGTACACCTCGTCGGAGTTCAGCAAGATCCAAAAAAGCGGTATGCACATTTCGGATGCCAACCTGCCGAAGATCACCCTGATAACCAATGCCGCCAACGCGATTCAAAACATCACGCGCAATGTGGCCCTGTTTGCCGCCATTCAGGATCCGGATGTCCGCAAGGCCACCCGGGAAGCCATCGAAGTCGAGCGGACGATTTATCGCGACGCGATGAAAAAACTGGAGGATACGCCGGTAGCCGACACGCCGGCCGGCAAGAAGTACAAGGAGCAGCTGTCCGCCTTCAAGGATGCCATCAAGGAGTGCTCTGCGCTCAACAACAACGTGATAGAAGCGGCGTCCTCCGGACACCAGGAGAACACGGTGCGGGCCCTCAAGGCGGCGATGCCGGCTCTGGTTCGAGTCAACGAGACCTCCTTGGGGCTTTTGAAGTCCCAGCAGGACGCGGTAGCCGGTCGGATCAAAAACGACATTATCGGTGCCCTCGGGGAGGCGCGCACCGCGCTCACGGTGATCGGCTTCCTGGTGATCGCCATTTCGACCCTGGCCGCCTTCCTGCTCATCCGGAGCATCATGAAACCGGTCACCACCTTGGCCGAAATCTCTTCCCAGCTCACCGCCGGGAGCCAGGAGCTTTCCTCCAGCGCCCAGATCATGTCCCAGGGCGCCACTGAGCAGGCGGCAGCCGCGGAGGAGGCCTCTTCCAGCATGGAACAGATGTCTTCCAACATCCGCCAGAACGCCGACAACGCCGCCCAGACCGAAAAAATCGCGATCAAATCGGCCGAGGCTGCCAAGGAAGGGGGGAAAGCGGTGGAGGCGACGGTCGGCGCCATGAAGGAGATCGCCTCCAAGATCAACATCATCGAGGAAATCGCCCGGCAGACCAACCTTTTGGCCCTCAATGCCGCGATCGAGGCGGCCCGCGCCGGCGAGCACGGCAAGGGGTTTGCGGTGGTGGCCAGCGAGGTGAGAAAGCTCGCGGAGAGAAGCCAGCGTGCGGCGGGCGAGATCTCGGAACTTTCCTCCAACAGCGTCGACGTTGCCATAAAGGCGGGTGAACTCCTCAGCCGGATGGTGCCCGACATCCAGAAGACGGCCGAACTGGTCCAGGAGATAAGCATCTCCAGCCGGGAGCAGGACACCGGCGCCGAGCAGATCAACAAGGCGATCCAGCAGTTGGACCAGATCATTCAGCAAAATGCCAGCGCGGCCGAGGAGATGTCCTCCACGGCCGAGGAACTGGCTGCTCAGGCAGTCCAGATGCAAGACGCGATGACCATCTTCAAGGCGGATGCCGGGAGTGAGGTCAACCTCTCCGGCAAACTGCCGCCGGCACGGATCCGGCCCACCCAGACGAGAACGGCAATAGTTGCGAAGCGGAGTGCACCGACGGTCAGCCCCGAAGGGGTCGCACTGCAAATGGACGAAAAGTTTGAGCGGTACTAGCTCAGAGATGGTGGCGGCTCGGCGATCCCCAGACAAAGGCTGAGGGTGACGCCTGGTTCAAGGACGAAAGCTGAAACAGAAAGGGGTCAAACGCCGGTGCGTTTGACCCCTTTGCGGTAAGGTGCCGCGAATTATTTGGTGGAGGGGCGTCAGCTTTTGCCGCAAAGGTGGGATTCATTTTCTGGAAGGGACGGCGCCAGGGTGGCGTTGCTAAGTTGTTAACTTCTCAGGGGATGGCTGCGGGGATGCTGCTGGAGGTCGGGGGGGACGGGAAGGCTACTGCGGGGCGGTTTCACCTTGATCTTTGAATATGACGATGCGGAACTCGGCGCCGCCGGTTATGTTGCATGCCGTCAGGGAGCCCCCCATGTTCTTCTCGATGATGGTTTTCGACATGAAGAGGCCGACTCCCGTCCCCTTGTCGGGCCCCTTGGTGGTGAAGTACGGCTCGAAAATCCGGTCCACGATCTCCTCCGGAATGCCGCCGGCGTTATCGGTAACGGTGATGACCGTTTGCGCCCCTTCCGCCGTGACGTTGACCCTGATGCACGGGTCCGGAACGGCCCGTTCCACCAGGGCGTCCCTGGCGTTGACCAGTAAATTCAAAATGACCTGCAGAAATTCGTTGGGGTATCCATACAAGGTCGGGTCACCGGCTGTGTCCGAGGTGACCTCGAACCGTATCTGTTGCGTCTTCAGGCTCTCGCCGAGCAGGGAGGTCGCCTTCTCGATCGTTTCCAGGATGCAGAACTCCGTTTTTTCCTTGTCCAGCTTGAAATAGTTTCGGAAGTCGTCGATGGTCTTGGACATGTACTGGATCGTTTCCAGCATCTTGCCGACGTTGGTCTCCAGCTGTCCACCGGTAAAGACCCCTTTCTGGTGGGAGAACCTAAGTTCCTGGGCCAAAAGTCCCAGCATGTTGAGCGGTTGCCGCCACTGGTGGGCTATGTTGCCGATCATCTCGCCCATTGCCGCCAGACGCCCCTGGTGCAACATCATCAGCTCTTTTTGGCGCAGCTCCGCCTGGGCCGTGAGTCGTTCGGTGGTTTCCTCGTTGAGTTTTTGCTCCATGCGCCGCCGTTCGTCGATCTCACTCCGCAGCTTCTCGATGATCTTTCTCAACCCGGCGGTTCTTTCGGCAACCTTTTCGGTCAGCGACTCATTGGTGGACTGGAGTGCCTGTCGGGCCGCGTTGCGTTCGGTAACGTCGAACCCGGAGCCGATGTAGCCCAGGAGCTCCCCGTCCGAGGCGAGCCGTGGTGCACCGGAGACCGCGACCCAGCCATAGCCCCCGTCCCGGCGCCGCAGTCGGAATTCGAGCGAAAAACGCTGGCACGCCTTTCGGGCAAACCGGAAGGTCTCCAGACACCGCTCCAGATCTTCCGGGTGCACCGACCGTTGCCAACCGTCCCCCAACTCATCCTCCAGGGTTCGCCCGCCGTAGTCCAACCACGCCTTGTTCACGAAGATCACCCTGATGTCCGGATCCGATTCCCAGATCATCACCGGGGCGTGGTCGGCCATGAGCCGGAAACGCTGCTCGCTTTCCCGTAACGCATCTTCGGCCCGCTTGCGCTCGGAAAGGTCGGTTACCAGGCTGAGCAGATGCTTCTTCCCCTGGATATCGATCACCACCGCGGAATAGAGGGCCAGGAAATCTTTCCCATCCTTGTCTTTCATGGTCATTTCGATATCGCGCACCTCTCCCGTTTTCATCAGCTCGTCGATGACCGCGGCGCGCTGAGCGGCATCCTTCCAGATGCCGAACTGGTCGTGTCTCACTCCAATGACTTCCCGCCGGGAGTAGCCGCTCATCCGTTCGGCGGCCTCGTTTATTTCCACAAAAACCCCGTCTGCCAGGGTGCTGATGGTCATCCCGACCGGGGCCAGGTTGAACACCCTGGCGAATTTGTCCTCCGAGGCGAGCAGTTGCTCCTCGGCGTTTTTGCGCTCGTTGATGTCCACCATGACGGCAATGAAGTAATCCGGACGCTGGTACTGGTCCCGCACCAAGGTTACGCTCAGGCTCACCCATACGACGGCCCCGTCCTTGCGCAGCACCCGTTTTATGAAGGTGTAGTCGGAGAGTTCCCCGGCCAGGACGCGCTGGATCAGCTCCAGGTGGGGTTCCAGGTCATCCGGGTGCGTCACCTGGATGATGTTCATGTGGCCCAGCTCGTCCATTGGGTAGCCCAGGATATCGCAGAGTTTCTGATTTATGAGAAGCCAGCGCCCCTCCAGGTCGACCTGGGCGATGCCGACCGCAGCCAGGTTGAAGATGGCGTGGAACCGCTCCTCACTGGCCCTCAGCTTCTCCTCGGCCCGCTTGCGGGCGGTGATGTTCTGGCACACGACCAACAGGCTCAGCTCGCCTTCCGGCGACTTGATGCCCTGCACGGTCTCCTCGACCCACAGCACGGTCCCGTCTTTGCGGATTTTGCGGAACTCCCAACGGTAGACCACATCCGGATGCTGCAGGCTGCTCTCCAACTGTTCCCGCACTGCGGCGCGGTCTTCCTCGAAGAAGAGCATCAGCACCGGATAACCTGCCAATTCTTCACCCGAGTACCCCAGGTGAAGCAGGCAGGCGGGGTTGGCCGAACGGATCCTCAGCGCACGGTCCACGGTAAGGATCATGGTCGGGTTGTCACGGTAAAGGGCCCGGTAGCGCCCCTCGCTCTCAACCAGTTCCGCGTTGATTCCTTCCGGTTTGGGCGGGGCACCGCCATGGACGCGGGCCTTTACCCGGTCTCTTTTTCCTCTTTTTGAATCTGGCATCAGACCTACCTGCCTCTGGGCAACATTCGCCGTGGGGACGCCAACGGTAAATGAGAAATGCCTTACCTGTGTCATTGTGGCAGTATTTTCATGTAATTTCAAAAGTTACCCCGCGGAGCCGGAGGGGGGGCGGTGGCCACCAAACCAAAAGGGGACCGGTCGCTTCGAGGAAGTTGCCCGTCCCCCTTGTTTGCCACCAGGACACCCTCAGTTCCTTTTGGTCCTCAGCCCCTTCATCGCTTCGCCAAGGGATATCCAGCCGATCTTCGTTTTACGTATCTAATCCCCCGGATTGAGCGTAACGTGACGATGGAGCCTCACCGCTGCGTGAAATTTGAGGAGTACCGACTCGAGGTGGCATAGATGACCGACCAAATGACGGCGCAAAAGTGGTACCGAATGACCCTGGAACAGCAGATTGGCTGGCTGACCGACCGCGGTGCGACTCCGCCGCAACTACACGATGACCGGGATTCCTGGACGAGGGACTGGGTGTTGAGGGAAACATCCAGAGACGCGGACGGCACGCGAGCTCTTGCTGAGAAGGGCGATGTCGTAAGACGATGGGTGCATTAGAAACGAGACGGGCAGAGGGATGGACGTTTACCATCATCAGGTTGGCGAGGATGGCCACCCAAACGGAGGGAATACCATGAGCATTGTATTGGAAATCGGCATTATGGGCGGGTTATTTGTTGCTGCGTTGTTTCTGCTTAACCGAGGCCCCAGCGATAAGGAGTTCGGCCTGCGCAAACCGGACTGCAAAGGCAAATGATCCGGACCTCCCCCTCCCAAGGCAAAGGTGGGGGCGGTAGTTTGCGCGAACGGACCCGATCTGAGAGAGGAGACCTCCAGGGCAGCTCCATGGAGACCGGCAGTTCAAGCCGGTTTTTCTCCGGTATCGGTGAATATCCAAGGCACTGAGCAGGGGACAGGGCAAGGCTGTCCCCCTTGCGGTTATCGTCTTTTTAGCGGAGCGGGGTCGGTAATGGTAATTACCACTGCCGTCGCAACGATTTTCCGGGCGGACGCACGTCTTCGTTTTCGTGGCGCATTTCTCCGCCTCGACGCGGTCAATGTCGTTACCGGCCTCGGTAACGATAATTACCACGGTCGGTAAGGGTGATTACCACGGACGGTAACCACTGATTGGCGAATCGGGAAAAGGACGAACATCCGGGGCGTTTTGCCGCGGATGACAGCGCTTTCCGGGTTGAGCCTGGGTGCCCACCAAATACAAAAGCCCCCTGCACGATGGTGCAGGGGGCTTTTTGCTGCTGGAAAGGCCTGGCCGCTTCAGGTCACGTCGCGAGGAACTGGTAGGGAGCGGACCACACCCCGGCCCCGGCCTCATTCACGATACGGACCCGCAGGAAGTAGAATTGACCGAGGGTGAAGCCGGTCAATTCCGCTCGCGGCCCCGAGAAAAGTCCGTGGCTCCCCCAGTTCTCTTCCACCGTCGGATCCCCGCTGGTGGAGTGTGCCTCAAGACATGCTCCGGCGATCTTCTTCCAGGCCAGCAGAAGAGAGGCGGCGGAGCTCCCTTTCTTCAGCGAAAGGGGAGGGGGATCCATGAGACCGATCTTCGTGTTTCTCCGGCCGGGCGCCTTGGCAAGCGGAAAGCCGGTGCTTTGGAGCGCCTCGAGGTTGCCATCGGCAACGACTTCGAAATGGCGGGCAAGCTTCTTGAATTTGTTGGTGATCTGATCGTCGAGCTTGTTCCGGTAGGCGATCTTCACGCGGTCCATGGTTTTTGCTTCGATGTCGGCCTTTTCCAAAGCAGCGATCCCGTCCGCGAGCTCCGCAGTGGAGGCGTACCCAGGAGGAAAAGGCTCCTGGATGAAGGGGCTCCCCTGAATTTGTGCCAGCAGGTACTTCAAGCGGGCAATTTTCTTGGTGGTGCTTGTTTTCGGGAAAGAGACACGAAGTCGGATGTCCATACGAGAACCCCCATCAATTGGAGTTTTTTAACGAGAAGGAGTGTAGCCGTCGTTTTCCGCCTTTGCAACCGTCGCGGTCAAAAAAACTCGTAGGGCCCTTAGGGAAAAACCCGAGGACCGGTAAAGGAAAAGGGGAGAGGCTACTTTAGGTAGAAAAGTAGTCTCTCCCCTTTTTCATCCCTGCCCCCCTGCTTCACGCCGAGCGTGGGGACGAAGGCGGAGAAGCAAGGCTCTTTCCAACATCGGAAGGACCTGGCGGGATCCTGGCAACGCAGGATAGGGTACTCGGGGTTACCGTGGGAGGACGAACCAGACCCTCGTGCCGTCCCCGTTGCTTGAGGCGCCGACGGAACCGCCATGAGCCTCGATCAATTCCTTCACAATTGCCAGCCCGATCCCGGCACCGCCGGCATCCCGGGAACGGGATCGGTCACCGCGGAAGAAACGTTCGAATACGAAAGGGATATCCTCCTGGGAAATGGCTCCCCCACGGTTTATGAAGGTGGTTTTTACCCCGTCGTCGCAGGGCGCGGTGATGATGGTGACGGTTCCTTCTTCGGGAGAATATTTCCACGCGTTGTCAACGAGGTTGCGGATCGCCTGCATCAGTTTGTCCTGGTCTGCCGATACCAGTTCGGTACCGGGTTCCAGCCGCCAGTCGACGCGCATCCCCTTCTGCTCGAAGTTGGGCCGGTAGAGATCCATGATCTGCCTGAGCAACTGATGCAGTGATACTTCCCGCAGCGCGAGGAAAGCCCGCGCCGCATCGGCACGGGCCAGTTGTTGAAGGTCCTCGACGAGGTGTACCAGCCTCAGCACCTCCTGTTCGAGCATTCGGAAGGTTTTCTCCGTCGGCTGGATCACGGAATCGCTGAGCCCCTCCAGGTAGCCGCGCAAGTTGGTGAGCGGGGTGCGCAACTCGTGGGCGATGTCGGCCACCATGTTCTTGCGCAACCGCTCCACCTTTTCCAGGTTGTCCGCCATCCTGTTGAATTCGGTCGCCAGCCTTCCTGCCTCGTAGCGCGAGACGACGTCGACCCTTTCGGAGAAGTTCCCCTCGGCAAGTTGCCTGGTTACCGTCGCCATCTGCGAGAGAGGGCGCAGCGCCCACCGGATCAGGAGATAGCTGAGGATCGCGGAGACGACAGCGCCGAGCAGGGCGGTCCGAATCACATAGGTCCTGATCTGTTCGAGGAAGAGGGCATGGGCGTCGGCGGCGAGGTCCGGCGCGATGGCGACTGCCTTGGTGTACTGTTCGCTCGCGTCTCGAATGGTACTCCAGAGCCCCAAGAACATGAGCAAGAGAACCAGGAGGAGATGGCTGATCAAAAGTTGCCAGAGCAGCCGCTGTCTCATGTTCCGGCCCCTGCTTCCGCCTCGTCGCAGAAACGGTAACCGTATCCGCGCACGGTGATGATGAACCTGGGATGTCCCGGGTCCTGCTCGATCTTTTGCCGAAGCTTTCCGATGTGCACGTCGATCACCCGGTCGATGACCGCTTCTCCATTGCTGTAAAAGTGGTTCAGCAATTGTTCGCGGGAAAAGGCCCGGCCCGGTGCGCTCATCAGGGCCAGGAGAAGCTTGTATTCCGAACCGGTGAGGGAGACCGATTCCCGGTTCAGGGTTACTTTGCGCTTGTCCGGGTCGAGCTCGAGCCCTTGGCAAGAAAGCAGGGTGCGGGTGGGACGCGGATTGCTGCGGCGCAGGATCGCCTTCACCCGTTCCACGAGTTCACGCGGGCTGAAGGGTTTGACAACGTAATCGTCGGCACCGATGGCGAGGCCGGCGACCCGGTCCGCTTCCTCTTCCCGTGCGGTAAGCATCAGGATCGGGACATCGGAGCTCTTGCGCAGGGTGCGACAGATTTCCCAGCCGTCCAAGCCGGGAAGCATGATGTCGAGGATGATCAGAAGCGGGTCGGCATCGGCAGCTGCGTCCAGGGCCAAAGCGCCGTCGTGGACGACTACGGTGGAGAATCCTTCCTTTTCCAGGTATGCCGCAACCAGTGCCGTGGTATTGCAATCGTCCTCGACGATCAGCACGGTGCCCTTGTCTCCAATGCCCATAAAAGCCCGCCCTTGGTATTTCTAGTCTGACTTGTCCCACCCTAACCCAGGAGGAGAAGAGCCGTCAATAGCTAGAGCCGGTTGCCGCGATGCTCGGATGTCCCGGGGGAGCTTCCGAACCGGCGAAGTCGAACTGTTCCCCGTAGTCCCGCATCATCAGGCGAAAGGCACTCAGCATGTAGGATTTCATCGGCCCCTCTTCCCACTGCAAGACCTCTTGCACCTTCTTGCCGTAAAACCGCATGTAGCAGAGTCCCAGCGCGTCGGTTATCTCGGGCATGCTCATCCGGTCGGGTTCGATGATCGGGGTGACGAGGTTGTACTTGGCGTAGTCGTACACCCGAATCCGTTCCTGCACTTCCTGGTAGATCGGGGTAAAGGGGAACGGCGTGAATACGGGAAAAACGGCGATGTCGGGATTCAGCTCAACAGCAGCCTCGATGGTCTTTTCGATGGAATCCCAACTCTCCTGCGGCAGTCCGATCATGAAAGAGGCTTCGGTCATGATCCCCGCCTCCCGAAGCAGGTCCACCGCCCGCTTGTTCATGGCGAAATCGGTCCCCTTGTTCAAGGCATCGAGCACCTGGTCGTCGCCGCTTTCGGCTCCGAGGTAGATGTGGAAGATCCCCGCGGCGCGGTACTTGTCCAGGATGTCGGCGTCCCTGATGATGTCTTCGACGCGGGTTTCGATGAGAAGCCTTACCCCCAGATTCCTCTCGATGAGAAGATCGAGGTATGCCTCCCACCGGTCCCGATGCTTGGTGGGATAGGGATCGATCAGGGTGAAGTAGCTGACGCCGTAGTTTTCGATGAGGTGCTCCATCTCTTCGACCACCTTTTCCGGTTTGCGGCAACGCCAGTCGTCGCGCCAAAAAAGCCGCTGACTGCAGAAGGCGCAACCCATGTCGCAGCCGCGGGAGGTGAGGATGGAGGCCATGGTCCCCTGCGGTTCGACCTGGTAGACGTAGTCGTTCCAGTCCAGGAGGTGCCACGCCGGCTGGAGCCTGTCCAGCTCAAGAATATGCGGTTGCCTTTGGTTGGCGATAACAGAAGCGCCCTCGCGGTAGGCCACCCCTTTCACCGCCTTCCCCTTCCCTTGCGGCAGTGCCTGGAGCAGCTCCTTGAGGATGAGCTCCGGCTCTCCACAGAAGATGAAATCGACCGGGTTATTCTCGTCCTGCAGGATCTCCTCATACATGAAGGTGGGGTGGGGCCCGCCAAGCAGCGTGACGATGGACGGGTTCACCTCCTTGGCCAAAGCCAGGACCTGGAGGGCGGCGGGAACGGTAGCGGTGCTTATGGCACCGGTGACCGGAAGATAATCGAGGGTTACCACGATGTCGGGCTGGTGCCGGGCAATTTCCTTCTTTACGTCGTCAAAGGAGTGTTTTTTGTTCATGGCGTCGTAGATGACAGCCTGGTTTCCCGTTTCCAATGTGACGCCGGCGAGATACGCCATCAGCAGTGGCGGCCAGGTGCCGATGACCTGTACCCCCCAACAAAAATATGGTGCCGTGACAAACAGGACTTTGCTCATGGTGATTCTCCTTGGTGCTCGGTATCGTTGGTAACCCGAACCAGGAGGTACCATGCCGAGATCAAGAAGAAATAATTGAACCGTAATGATTTGGTAAAGAGAGGACAGCGGGGAGGGAAACAGGGGTGAAACCCGGTTACCGAGGCAAGGTTCGCATCTGCGGAGGGGGACGTTGTTAAGATGTTAACTTCATGCAGAGGTCGGTCGGAATGGTGATTCGGATGCAGATCGAGCATCGTTCAAAGAAAGACCGCCGACAAGATTTGTATCCTGTCGGCCGTTCACTTATCGAGGAACTGCGTAGGTTGATCGTCGGTACGAGATGCGCATCTTAATTTCTTAACAACGTCCCCTCGGGGCTGCTTTCTCCGCCTCCTCTCATGGCCCCGTGCCCTCCCCGGCGTATTCCCGGCCATCTTCCGGACCGATATACACGTCGAGGCTCCCGCGGTAAAGTATAAGGCGGCCGCTGTTGAGGGGGGCTGTCGCGGCGTGGGTGTATCCTCGTGCGGAGGTGCAGTCGGTACTTTATGCAGGCTCACGAATGCGCTGCAACGCCCAACAGCGCATTCCAAGTCAATCCTGCACCACGGCCTGGATAGCAATGAAGGGGTATATTAAAATCCCGCCGCGGCTAGGTGTGAATCATGAAATCTCTGGTCCTAATAGTCGTTGCGCTATCTGCAATCTTTCAGTTTATTGCCGCGTTCATGGCTATACGTCTGATCCGCGTCAGTGGTCGGCTTGTCGCCTGGGTATTTCTGGCAGTCGGCTTTCTCGTTATGGGAATGCGCCGTGCTGTTACAATTACCCATATTGGGGAGGGTCTATCACGGGGCGACATGCCTGCTGAAATTTTAGCTTTGCTGATATCTCTGCTCTTACTCTGTGGCATCTCGATGATCGGCCCTCTTTTTTCCAGAATAAACCATGAGCAGAACGAATTGGCTAAAATTCACCAGGAACTGGTTGAGAATGAAATACGTTATCGGACAGTTGCGGACTTTACCTCTGACTGGGAATTCTGGCTGGCCCCCGATCATACCTTCAAGTACATTTCCCCTTCCTGCGAGGAATTATCTGGTTACACACCGGAGGACTTTTATCGCTCCCCTCAACTAATGTCAGAGATAATCCATCCTGAAGATTTACCTCGCTACCGAAGCCACACCCACAATATTCGGGAAAACGGCCTGCCTGAGCCGATTGATTTTCGTATCATCACCCGTGACGGTCAGGAACGTTGGATTGCACATGTCTGCCGGCCGGTGGTTGGCACAGATGGGGTGCCTCTCGGGCAGCGTGCCAGCAACCGCGATATCACGGAGCGAAAGAGGGTTGAGGCGGAGCTCCGGAAAAGCGAACAGCGCTTCCGGGAACTCAACGAGGCACTTGAACAGCGCATCGCCGAGCGCGAGCAGGCCGAACGGGAACTTCGGGAGCAGGAGGGGAGGTTGCGCATGGTCCTGGAGACGCTCCCCGTTGGAGTCTGGATCGTCGATGCCGAGGGAGTCATCGTTTTTGGCAATCAGGCCGGCCAAAGAATTTGGTCCGGTGCCCAATATGTCGGTGTTGAGCAGTACGACAAATACAAGGGATGGTGGAGTAATACCGGAGTGCGCATCGAGCCGGAGAAGTGGGGTGCCGCCCGTGCCGTAACTCGGGGCGACACTTCGCTCAATGAAGAGATCGACATTGAATGCTTCGACGGCGCGCGTAAGACGATTCTCCATTCCGCCGTCCCCCTGCGCGATGCCGGCCAGCGGATCACGGGCGCTGTCATCATCAACCAGGACATCTCCTACCGCAAGCAGGCCGAACAGGCGCTGATGCGCAGAGAGGCGGATTTGAGAAGGGCGCAGGAGATCGCAAAAATTGGCAGTTGGACGTATGCCATGGCAGACGAAATTTGGTGGTCCGACGAGCTGTACCGGATTTACGGGGTTTCGCCGGAAACCTTTATCCCGACGATCGGGTCATTCCTCAACCTGATTCATCCTGACGACCGAGCTGCAATGGAAACCTGGATGCAAGCCTGCTCGGCAGATGAAAATCCGGGTGAATTGGTGTTCCGCATAATCTGGCCAGACGGTACGATCCGTTTTATCAGTGGTCGGGGCGAACTGGTCCATGACCTTCAGACTGGACTCCATATGGCCGGCACCGGGCAGGACATCACTGAGCGCAAGCAGGCCGAGAAGGCTCTCGCCGAAAGTGAAAGCGCTTTTCGCGCGACCTTCGAACAGGCTGCGGTCGGCATGGCCCGAATGGCACCTGACGGGCGCTGGTTGCTGGTTAATCAACGGCTTTGTGATGTCGTCGGCTACTCACGGGATGAGCTACTAGGCCTACGCCTTCAGGATATAACGTATCCCGATGAACTTGATTCCGTTCTCGGCAATATGCGGGAAATGCTGGCTGGGAACCTCGATACCTTCTCGATGGAGAAGCGCTATATCCGTAAAGATGATAGCGTCGTCTGGATTAACCTCACCGTGGGGTTGGTTCGGGACTGTGCCGGAGCACCGGACTATTTTACCTGCGTCGTGGAAGACATCTCCATGCGCAAGCGCGCCGAAGAGGCTCTGACTGAAAAACAGCGTCTGCTGGAAGAACTCAACCTGAACCTGGAGCGGCGTATTGCAGATGCGGTGTCGGATTTGCGTGAAAAGGACCGGATCTTGATGCTGCAAGGTCGTCAAGCCGCCATGGGGGAGATGATCGGCAATATCGCCCACCAATGGCGCCAGCCGCTCAACACGCTGGGGCTGATCGTGCAGGAATTGCTGATAACCTATGGCCGTGAAGAATTCAGCAAGGAAATCCTTAAGGCCAATGTAGAGAAAGCCATGGGGCTGATATCGCATATGTCTAAAACCATCGAAGACTTCCGAAACTACTTCAAGCCGGACAAGGAAAAGATTCTGTTCAATGTCAACCAAGCTGTCGCCAAGACCTTGTCTCTTGTCGAGCCGAGTTTGAAACGCCTTGAAATAACGATGGATGTGATTGAAAAAGCTGATGCCGAAATTAGCGGATACGCAAATGAATACTCACAGGTGCTGCTCAATATCCTGCTCAATTGTCGGGATGCCTTTGAGGTGGGTCCAAGAGACAGGGCGCGGGTCATCGCAATCACGATATTCACCGATCACGGCAGGTCAGTGGTAACCATTGCCGACAATGCAGGAGGCATTCCCGACAATATTATTCACAAGATTTTCGATCCGTATTTCACCACCAAGGACCCCGATAAAGGAACCGGCATCGGATTATACATGGCGAAAACCATCATAGAGAAAAACATGGGCGGAAGGCTTACCGTGCGCAACACAGGGGATGGTGCAGAATTCAGGATTGAGGTCTGATAGCTGGATACTATCCACACAGGAGGCTCCAAGGGACGTTGTTAAGATCTTAACTTTTTAGGGAGGACTTTAGAGTACGGGCGGAGGGCCCGGCCTACACATTTGACAAACTGAGCGAGGAAAGAAAGGGGGGGTGGCGCTTGCGTCTGTCCCCCTCTTTCTTTTCGTGAAGACGAAGAACGTGCGAAGGGACAGCCTGTGCGCGAAATCCGCCTTGGTTGACCGCTGCTAACGTAAGCAACTGCGGCAGATAAAACAAAGGCTTCGACCGGCACTTGGCGTGCCAGCCGAAGCCTTGGCGAAGGCTGGTGGAGATGAACGGGATCGAACCGTCGACCTATGCGTTGCGAACGCATCGCTCTCCCAGCTGAGCTACATCCCCATTTATTCGCTTTTCTGAAGGATTCCCTTATACCTCAATGGCTTCGGGTTGGAAAGGAAAATTTAACGTGTCAACGGCAATGGTTGAGGGAGCGGGGGGAAGGATTGTGGCTCACAAAGAGCAAATCCCCCTCCCCAGTCTATACACCCTTCGCAAAGGGGGGAACGCAAGTAGCCTCGCCTAGCCTAGCTGCCCAGCGGGAGGATGATCTTGAACTCTACGCCGTCGCCGGGCTGGTTGTTTACCAGGATCTTGCCGCCGTGGTTGGTGATGATCCGGTTCGCAATGGGAAGCCCTAACCCGGTCCCGCGCTCCTTGGTCGTGTAAAACGGCGTGAAGATGTTGTTCAACGATTCGAGCGGAATCCCGCCGCCGGTGTCCTTTACCTTTACGCAGACCGCACTGGCTCCCTCAAGCTTGGCGGCCTCGCTGATTACCGTCAGCTTCCCTCCCTCCTGCATCACGTCGACCGCGTTCAAGAAGAGGTTGATGAACACCTGCATCAACTGCTGGCCGTCTCCCATCAGGACCGGGCGCTCGCTGTTGTTGAAATGGCTCGATACCTGGATCCGGTGTTCCTCAAGCGATGGGGTGACCACGGCCAGCGACTCCTTCACGATCTCGGTGACGTTGCAGGGGGCGTAGCAGATGGTCGCCTTCTTGGCGAAGAGGAGGATCTCGGAAAGGACGTTTTCCAGCCGGATCACCTCGCGCACGATGAGGTCGGCGTTCTCCCACTCGCCGGAACCCTTGGGGAGCTTCTTCTTCAGCCGACTGGCGAAACCGCCGATGGAGACCAGCGGCCCCTTGAGCTCGTGGGCGATGCCGGTCGCGACCTCGCCGATCGCCGCCAGACGCTCTTTCTGCAAAAGGTGCTGCTGGGTCTCGAAAAGCTGGCGGTTGGTGTCCTCGATCTTGTTGTAGAGCATCGAGTTCTCGATCGCCATCCCCGCCTGGTTGGTGAAAAGCTGCAGGAAGCGGAGGTCTTCGGCGCCGATGTGGGTGCCGGACAGGGCGTTGTCCACCACGACCACCCCGACCACTTGCCCGTGGGCGATGAGCGGAGAAACCGCGAAGGCGGAAAGCGGTGGATCTATTTGGGCCAACAGGTCGCTTTGGGGTTCGGGGACGAAGATCAGTCGCTTTTCCAGTACGGCGCGGGCGCCGACGTTGGCGGTGTCCCCCAGGTCGAGCCGGATGCTGCGCACCTGGCGGCTGAACTCGCAGTCGCGCTGCGCCGCCATCTCTTCCTCGGTGATGTCCCAGTGGCTGGCCAGAAGGTCGCCGCGCCGGCCGGCAGCGGAGCCCAATGACAGGGTGGAATCGTTGCACACCCCGAGCATTCCGAGCAGGACCCCGGAGCGCTCGTTGGTGAGAAAGAGCATGGCACGGTCGAAGAAATGGGTCGGCCCGGAAGTGAGCGCGGTCAGGGTGAGGTGGATCAGCTTGTTGAGCTTGATGGTGGAGAGCATGGTGTTGCTCATCCGGTAGAGGAGGGAGAGCTCCTTCAGCTTCTTGTCCTTTTCGGTGAAGAAGCTGGAGATGCGGCCCGAACTGATCGCCTCGGCAAAGGCGCTGGAGAGCACCTTCACCAGGGATTCGGCAATGGTCCGCTCTTCCGACCCGGCAAGCTCGGGGCCGCCGAAGAAGGTGAAGGTCCCCATGATGTTGCCGTCGAAGCTCAGAGGAAGCGCCAGCACGTGGAAAACCGCATCGTCCGGCGCGGTCTGGTCGTCCTGGGGAAGCCCGCTCTGCAGCGCGGCCTGGGCCACGAGCTCTTCGGCTTGCAGCAGCCGGGGCAGGTGGGGGCGCAGCTCGCTGCGGCATCCCTTGAAGATGCGGGTCCCTCCCGCGCCCCCTTCGTTCAGCCGGACCACGGCGCACGCGGCGAGACCGGAACTGGTGCAGGCGCGGATCAGGCGCGGCAAGAGCTGGGTCGGCGGCAGCGGCGGGTTGAGGAGCTTGCCGAGTTCGGCGATGACCGGAACACTGCGCCGGCTCCGGGTTGCCTGGTCCTGCAGGCGCATCCCCTCAAGGATCAGTCCCAGGATCGGGAGATACCCCTTCACCTTCCGATTGACGGCGGGAGCGATGGTGCCGGAGACCGAAGCGACACTGAGGGTGCCGATCAGGCGCGCCCCTTCCAGAAGCGGCAGTACGAGGAATTCGTTTTCCCCTTCCCGGCGCGGTTCTTCCGGGTGGAGCTCGGCGGACGTGCCGCGCAGGGCGCTCCGGGTGGAGGCACAGCGACCGGCGCAGCCTGAGCCGAAGGGAATCAGGCAGGGGGTGGTGGCCCCGGGATTGTCAGCGGTGAAGAAACGGTTGAGGTGGGTGCGGTCCGAATCGGTGAGAAAAAGGGTAGCTGAGGAAAAGCCGAGGGCGTGCGCCATGTGCTTGAGCACAGCGCCAAGACGTGCGGGATGGGAGCGGCCGGGGGCGTTTGCGAGGCGCAACGCGCCCTCCAGAAGGTTTTGTCCTTTCCGGCCAGCCATGAAGACTCCCGCGGAGTGTTAGTTGCAAGAGAGGAAAAGGGTCAGGGCATCCTTTCCTTCTTCTCCTGTTCCATCTTGCAGTCGATGCAGAGGGTGGTGACCGGCCGAGCCTTGAGCCGCGCTTCGCTGATGTCCTCCTCGCAGACTTCGCAGATGCCGAAGGTCCCGGCGTCGATGCGTGCCAGCGCCTCCTGGATCTTGTTGATCAGCTTGCGCTCCCGATCGCGGATGCGCAGTTCGAAGGTGCGGTCCGACTCCTGGGTGGCCCGGTCGGTCGGGTCGGGGAAGTTCGTCACGTCGGAGTTCATCTCGGTGACGGTCTTTCCGGCCTCTTCAAGCAGCGACCGTTTTTCCTCCAGCAGGATACCTCTGAAATACTCGAGCTTTTCTGCGTTCATGAGACCCTTCCTCTTGCTTAAAAAAACAATTCCTTATTAGAGAGGATTTTGCAGGATTAGTAAAGAAAAATTTTCGTTACGGTCTTCTGAAGTCAGCCGAGAATCGCCTGCAAAGCCTCATTGAGATCGCTGACTCCGACGATCTCCACCCCTTCCACACCCCGCTTCGGTACGTTTCCTTTGGGGACGATGGCGCGGGTGAATCCATGCTTCGCCCCTTCCTTCAGTCGGGCCTCACCGTTTGATACCGGCCGGATTTCGCCGGACAGTCCCACCTCCCCGAACACCAGCAGCTCGTGCGACAGGGCGCGGTTGCGCAGACTCGAGGCGATGGCCAGGGTCACCGCCAGGTCGGCGCTCGTCTCCAGCACCCGGATCCCGCCGACCACGTTCACGAAGACGTCCTGGTCCGAGACCACCAGACCGCCGTGCTTGGTGAGGACGGCGAGGATCATCGCGATCCGGTTGTTGTCGAGCCCGATGCCGAGCCGGCGCGGCGTGCCGTACTGCGCCTCCACCACCAGCGACTGTATCTCGACCAGCAGCGGCCGGGTCCCCTCCCAAAGGACACTGATCAGGCTTCCCGGGGCGATGCTTTCGGAGCGGGAGAGAAAGATCGCCGATGGGTTGCGCACCTCGCGCAGCCCCTGCTCGGTCATGGCGAAGACCCCGAGTTCGTTCACCGCCCCGAAGCGGTTTTTGGTGGTCCGCATCAGGCGGTACCGGGCGTCCTCGGTGGAGGAGAGCATGATCTGCGTGTCCACCATGTGGGACAGGGTCATCGGACCGGCGAGGGACGAATCCTTGGTGACGTGGCCGACCATGATCAGGACCACGCCGTTGGTTTTGGCGTACCGGGTGAGAGTCGCGGCGCTTTCGCGCACCTGGGAGACCCCGCCCGGGGCGGAGTCGACCGATTCGGTCTGCATGACCTGGATCGAATCGATCACCAGCACCTGGGGACGCTCGCTCCCCGCCACGTCGAGGACCCGCTCCACCGAGCACTCGGCGAGCATCTTGACCCGGTCGGTGGCAAGCCCGAGCCTTTTGGCCCGCGCCGCGATCTGCTGCAGCGACTCCTCGCCGGAGACGTAGAGAACTTCCCGTTCGCGGGCGGCGTGGCACATGGTCTGGAGCAAGATGGTGCTCTTGCCGGCGCCAGGATCGCCGCCGATGAGGATCACCGACCCGGGGACGAAGCCGCCCCCCAGAACCCGGTCCAGCTCGATCGAGCCGCTGGTGAAGCGCGGTTCATCGGCGCAGGAGACCTCGGAGAGGAGCATCACCGCCGAGGTGGCGCCGGAGAAGCCGGCAGCCGCGTCGCTGCGGCCGGCCGGGCCGAGCCGGACCTCCTTGATGGTGCTCCAGGCGCCGCAGGCGGTGCAGTGTCCCTGCCATTTCGGGTAAACCGCCCCGCAGTCCGTACAGACGTGCCCCGTTTTCGTCTTTACCTTCGCCATATTCCCCTTGCGGCAGCCGTATACAGTAAACGGAGCGTATCCCGGATAGTAGTACCATTACACCGATATTGTCAATAACTACGGGGAAGTGGGAGAGAGCAGGCAAAGAGGGATGGGCAATGAACGAAGATCCTTGAAACTGCGTGGTAAAGGGGTGCGCACCTTGCCGCATTACTTCATTACTCAATGCATCACTCAGAGGCAAATCCCCCCCTGCCCCCCTTCGCAAAGGGGGGAGTTTAAGGTGTTGCCCGGACACCTGACACCTGATTCCGCTATGAGAGTTTTAGGCATGGTCCGGACCCCCGGAACCTGGTTCGCCGACCCCGCTGTAGCAGTAAGTTGGATGGCCACCGCGTGCCCACGCGGAACCGATGGTGGTCGGTCGGTGGGCAGAGGGCTGCCCACCTTGCGCATTACTGCATTACTCAATGCATCACTAGAGGCAAATCCCCCCCTGCCCCCCTTCGCAAAGGGGGGAGTTTAAGGTGTTGCCCGGACACCTGACACCTGATTCCTGACACCTGATTCCGCTATGAGAGTTTCAGGCATGGTCCGGACCCCCGGAACCTGGTTCGTCGACCCCGCTGTAGCAGTAAGTTGGATGGCCACCCCGTGCCCACGCGGAACCGATGGTGGTCGGTCGGTGGGCAGAGGGGTACGCACCTTGCGCATTACTCAATGCATCACTAGAGGCAAATCGCCCCCAGCCCCCCTTCGCAAAGGGGGGAGTTTAAGGTGTTGCCCCCGACCCCCGACCCCTGCTGTTACGTCTTGCGGAACTGGAGCGGGTTACTTTTTGGTGTGGTCGAACTTTCCCTGCAACAGCCGGCCTTCTTACATCCTGGAGGGTCTTTTCGCTTGCTTTTCGCGCCGTTTTGCCGGAAGATGCGCGAGTTTGACCCGCCGCTTCGAGGAGTAGCAATGAACCGGAAAGTTAAAGCAATCGTGTTGTCGGCCTTCGTCCTGCCGGGACTGGGACAACTGGTCCTCGGGCGTAAGGTGAAGGGCGGGATCATGATCCTGCTGGACAACATCTTCATCCTGGGCGCCCTTTTCGTGGCGCTCCGGGCCATGGGGAAACTGATGCTTGCCGGCCGCAGCAGCGCCCCGGATCCGGAGAAGATCCTGCAGGCGATCCAGCAGGATTCGCCTGCCGCGCGCTGGCTTTTGGCGGGGTTCATCGTGGTCTGGCTTTACGGGATCGTCGACGCCGTCCTGGACAAGGAAACGGTAAATACGCATTGAAGTATTGATTTGCAGTATTGCTTTGACAAACGCCGTTATCTCGTGCGATAAGTGACAGGATTTTGCCCCTAAACCGCCGGATATACTAGGTCCGCGAACCACCGTTCGGAAGCGGTCCCAGGAGACGCCGGAGGGGGACCGAGCTCCTGCAGAGCCAGTCCTGTTCTTGGAAGATCAGTCGGGCCGCGAACTGCGGCACCGGAATGCTTTTGGTGACATCAGGTCAGTGGAAAGGAGTTGAACATGCTGCATGCTGAAATCTTGGGAACCGGCGGTTTCGTACCGGCGAAAGTGGTCCCGAATGCCTTCTTTAATTACTTGGTCGAGGAGGACGCCGACTCCTGGATCCACTCCCGTACTGGCATCAAGGAGCGTCGCTTCGCCGAGCCGGAACAGTCCACCTCGGATCTCGCCACCCAGGCGGCGCTGCTGGCGCTGGAAAGTGCGAAGATGAGCCCGGCGGAGATCGACTGCCTCATCGTAGCCACGTCGACCCCGGACATGATCCTTCCGGCTACCGCGTGCATGGTCCAGAAGAACATCGGGGCGGAGAACGCCTTTGCTTTCGACATGAACGCCGTCTGCTCCAGCTTCATCTACGGTCTGGAACTCTGCGACAACCTGATCCGTTCCGGCAAATACCGCCGGGTTCTGCTGATCGGCGCCGACACCTATTCCAAGGTGCTCGACTTTGACGACAAGGGGACGGCTCCCCTGTTCGGCGATGGCGCGGGCGCGGTGATCTTCGGGGCGACCGAAAGCGGCCGCGGCATCCTGCAGACCGTGATGAAGAGCGACGGCAAGGGGTGGGAGCTGATCCAGGTCCCCTCTTCCGGTTCGCGCTGCCCGGTGACCGCCGAAACCATCGCCAAGAAGGAGAACACCTTCAAGATGGCCGGCAAGAGCGTTTTCTCCTTCGCGACCAACGTGATCCCGAGCATCATCGAGGACCTCTCCACCAAGGGGAAGGTGACCCTGGACCAGATCGACCACATCATCCCGCACCAGGCGAACGTCCGGATCATCGACTTCATCTCCAAGAAGACCGGGATCCCCAAGGAGAAGTTCCTGCTCAACCTGGACCGCTACGGCAACACCGCCGCGGCTTCGGTCGGCCTGGCTCTCGACGAGAACCGTCGCAACGGCAAGATCAAAGACGGCCAGCTGGTGCTCCTCATGGGCTTCGGCGGCGGCCTCTCCTGGGGCGGCGCGCTGATCCAGTTTTAAAAAAAAGGGGCTGGCGATCAGTTGCCAGTGAATCACTGTCAGTAATGCAAAAGGGGCGAAGAACCATGGGTTCTTCGCCCCTTTTTGTGTTTGGGTCGCCAACGGAGCTCGGCGGCCCACCCTCTCGGTTTCTGTGGGAGCGCCATCCCTGGCGAGATCCGCCGGTGGCGGTGCAACGGTTGATATTATTCGCGCCTGGAAAGGCGCTCCCACAGGGTCGGCAGCTGCCGTGCTTGTTCATGGGTTTGATCGCGACAGGAATGTCGCTCCTACAAGGGACGCGACGCCGCCTTCATCGGGTGCTCGGGGATCGATGATTGGGTTAGGCTGGTCGAGGAATAGCCACTACCGGCAGCAGAGGAGTCCATTCCACCCATTACCAGAGGCAAATCCCCCCCGGCCACCCTTCGTAAAGGGAGGAGTGTCGGACGGTATCTGCGTTCATCAGCGTTCATCGGCGGCTAATGCGGGGTGTGAAGTCCCCCCTTCGAAAAGGGGGGAGGGCAAGGGTTTGCTGCTCAGTGCTCATTCCTCATTGCCCCCGCCACTCCCTCCGGAACCGCAAACGGCGTCAGGGCGTTGTCTTTGAAGATGGCCTGCAATGCTTCGGGCGGTACCGCCTGTTTCCACCCTTCGTGAAAGCGGTCGGCGGCCAGGAGGATGCCGCAGGGGGTGAGACGCCCGGCCAAAACGGAGACCGCTTCCCGCAACTGCTCGGGACGGTGCAGCATGGGGCCGCCCAAAAGTCCGTTGCAAACGATAAGGTCGTACCCGCCCCCTCCCTTTCCCATCGACAGATCGTCCAGGTAGAACTGAAGCTCCGGCTTCCCGGCCTCCAGAAGGGGGGCGACCCGCTCCCGGTAGCCGTTCTGGCGGCATGGGTCGTGGGGGAAATAGGCGTGGGCGGCGGCGAAGAGTTCGAACGGCTCCAGCGTTGAGCCGTGCACGGCGCTGGCACCATCGTATCCTTGCCGTACCAACAGCTCGCCCAGGCCGTAGGTTCCCTCCCCGCTGCCGCAGGCGGCGTCGAGCACCTGGACCCGCCCCGCCCGCCGTTTGCGGGAGGAGAGCCACTCGCGGATCCACCCATACTGCCGCGGGTATCGGTCGAAACCGCCGCCGTAATGCCGGGGGAGGTAAAGGGAGAAGATCAACCGGGCCCGAGACCCAAAATCCAGGGCTGCCTCCCGCAGCACCTCCACCGGGTTCGCGGCGGGAAAGAGCGGTTCGGCCCGGACCAGCAGGTCGAGCCAAGTGGCGGCCCCATCCAGAACGCAGGGGGGAACCGCAAGGGGAAACCGGCAGCTGAGGCGTAGCAACTGCATCACGACCCTGCGCACCGATTCATAGGGGAAGGTGGCTTCGGTAAGGGAACGCATCTCGTGGGTCAGAACCAGCCCCGGGGCCCACAGCGGCAGGGGATAACTCGCCGCGTAGCTGCGGAAATCCTGGTCCAGGCGATCAAGTCTGCGCCCGATCCACGGGCCGAGAATCGATTCCGGGACGAGCAACTGGTCCAGTCGCTCCTGCACGACTGCGGCATCAAAGGTGGGAGCGAAAGAGAGCCGCACGTTAGATGCTCACGTTGTTGAGATCGAGGCGGCGGTAGCGCCAGCCGAAAACGAAGGCGCGGAAGAACCAGTCCACGACGAAGGCGCCCCATACCATGTAGAGGGAGAGATGCAGCGGGACCGCGGCGATGTAGGAGAGAAGGACCCGGATTCCCCACATCGCCGCCAGCGTGACCAGGAAGACAAAGTGGGTATCGCCGGTGCCGCGCAGGCTGCCGGCGTAGACGAAGGAAAGGGCCAGCGGCACCTGGGCGAAGGCGACCAGCCGCAGGAACATGCTCCCCTTCTCGATGACGTCCGGGTCCTGGGTGAAAAGCGAGATCAACTGGTGCGGCAGGAACAGGAACAAAAGTGCCATGAGCCCCATGACCAGGATGGCCAGGCGCAGCGCCTCGGTGTGGCTGATCCGGGCCCGGTTGATCTTACGGGCCCCCAGGGCCTGTCCCATCAGGGTCGCCGCGGCAATCCCCATCCCCGCGCCGGGCATGAAGGAAAGGGACTCGATGGAAAGCCCGATCTGGTGTGCGGCATAGGCGGAGGTGCCGTAGCCGATGATGAACTTGGAATAGAAGAGCTGGCCCGACTGCTGGGCCACCCGCTCCAGGGCGACCGGATACCCTACCCGCCAGATCTTGCGGAATAGCTGCAGGTCGGGCTTGCCGAACTTCAGGTACTTCATCCGGATCGCCTGCACCAGCAGGTAGAGGAAACCCACCATCTCGGAGATGTTGATGGCGTAGGCCGCGCCGGCAACGCCCATCCGGGGGAAGCCGAAGTGCCCGTAGATGAGCGGATAGGCGATGACGACATGGAGGATGTTGACCAGGATCACCCCTTCCATCGGGGTCCGGGTGTTACCGGTCCCCTGCATGATCGCGGAGAGGATGTTGAGCCCGGCGGTGAAGATGAAATAGAGAAAGACGAGCTTGATGTATTGCGAGGCATAGGTAAGAACGTCGGTCTGGGCGCCGATGAGACGGGCGATCTCGGTGCCGAACTGCATGCCGGCCACGGTGGCGACGATCGCCATCGCAGCGCAGGCCAGGCAGGCGGCAAACGCGGCCCGCCGGGCGGCAAGGTGCGCTCCCGCTCCCCAGAGATGTGCGATGACCACGGTGGTTCCGGTCGCGAGCCCCCAGAAGACCGTCATGACGACGAAGATCAGGAGCTGACCCAGACCGGTTGCCGCGATCGCGGCGGCGCCGAGTCCGCCGACCATGAAGATGTCGACGATGGATACCAGCCTTTGGAAGAGAGAGGAGAGGAGAACCGGCATGGAGAGGTTCGCTACGTTGCGGCGGATGGAGACCCGCTTCTGCCGGTTCCCGCTGATGGTGAAGATGCGTCTTTTCAAAGGTATTTCCTGGTTCCGGTGTATTAAGGCAGGGGTTAAAGTCCCCCTTTGGCAAAGGGGCCTTGCCACATCTTGTGCGCAAGCTCCAGCTTGGAAAGGTCAATCTTTGGGGAAGCTCCAGCTTCGCAAAGGCCATCTTTACAAAGCTGGAGCTTTGAACCTGTTTGCGTTCCCAAGGTGAACCTTGGGAACGAGGGCCATTCTTTCGTCAAAGGGGGGAGTTGGCGGTGGAGTTGTGGTCAGTCTTTAGGTTCCTGATCCAGCCCCAGGGCGTCGAGCTGCCCCAGAACGAAATTCTTGGCCCTGCCGGAAGGTGCGATGATGCCATAGGCCACCGCTTCTCTGAGTTCCGCTTCGGTTGCTCCCGCTTCCTTCGCGACCGCGAAGTGTTTCTTGAGTCAGTCGGGACAGCCGACCGCAACCGCGCAGCCGACACGGATCAACTCGCGATACTTGAGCGGGATCGCCTCTTCGTACTCGTAGTCGAGGATCTTCTTCTTGATTTTCATGCGAAACCTCCTTGAAAGCGGGTGTCGTGCTTCTTCCAGTTTCGTGTATACGGCAGGGAGTTATTACTACCACATTAGCCGCCGGCTGGGAATAGCGAGTTGACGTAAACGGAAGGTTCGCAAAGGGGTGGACGCGTGGGTCGTGCAGCGCCACGTGGAAATTAACGATAGTTCCCCGGAATTCGGGGAAGAACCATCAATCAAAATCGGGGCGTAAGGAGGTGCCGGTCAGCAGGTGGCGGCGCGGGTGTCGGAGAGGGCGATGGCGTACTCGGTGTCGGTGATGAAGATGTGGTTGGAGATCCAGTTCATCAAGAAGGCAAGAATGTCAAAGGAAACGCCCGTGCCGCCACTGCGGAAGGTTGCCTGGATTTCGGCGACCCGCCGGATGAAGTTCAGGTGCTCCGCCTCGTGCAGCGCGGAATCGCTATAGGATATTTCCTCGAACCAGCGCTCTTCGCAGTCAAAGTGGTACTTTGCGTAACGGAGCAGTTCATCGAGGACCTCGCCGATCCGCTCGCGGCTGGTTCCCTTCTTGATTTCCTCACAGGTAGTGTTGGTCAGCCGGACCAGTTGCTCGTGATGACGGTCAATCTCCGGCAATCCAAGAGCCAAGGCATCGGACCATTCGATCATTGCCATTTGCAGTGTTCCCTTCCGTTCAAGCAGTTGAGGCTAAGTGTAAATCGCGACCAGAATCAAGAATGTCGCTCCTGCCGATCATAGTAGGTCGCGTTGAGGCACGAAACGCGACAATCCCAGCGGAAGTCCGCTCCATCCGCCGTTTTGGCCGGCACGCCGTGGTCAGGTGGAGGTCGGGGGAGCCGGTGGCACCCATCTTATTCGTTACCGCCTGCGGCGGATCGCGCCTGGAAAGGCGCTCCCACAGTACGCCGCCGTGTGTCGCCAGCCGGTTAACATGCGTGGTGACGCGGGGGACAGGACCACCCTCAGGGTTACCGCCTGCGGCGGATCGCGCCTGGAACGGCGCTCCCACAGGGTACCCAGCACCGTTTTGAGAGGAACCCGATCCACCTTCGGAGGGGGACTCTCGCATACGCTCCTGGGATTTGTCAACCGTTCTCTCGGTTGTCGCTGCGGCAGCGCCCCGTTTCCGGGTCCAGTCCAGCTCTGCAGATAAGTGCCTGTTGTAGCGTCAAATCCGTACTTTTTAACTTGATCTTTTTTAGTTTTCGTGACATAAGAGGCAACCAAACAGGATCAAACAAGTCCTATTTGTCGTTTGAGTCGTTTCAGCAAGCTGGGGTACACGTATGGGACTCTCCATTTTCCTGAAGGCTAAGCCGGTTCGCCTTCAGTTCTTCATCTTCTTTTCCGCCCTCCTGATCTCCTTCGTAAGTTTCGCCACGGTGCTCGCCGTGACTTCCTTCGTCTTTCTCCAGGTGGTGGAAAACAACGCCACCCGGACCGCGCAGACCCTGTCGGCCCAGATCTACCAGTCGATCCCTCCCCTGATGCAGCGCGGCTGGCGGCGCGGGGAGTTCAACAAGCTCTTCAATCCCCCGTACCAGGGCAGTAACGCTCCCGTCTATTCGGTGAAGCTTTACCTCAACGACGTCGGTCGCCAGGACGGGCGCGCCTTTGAACGCTGCAACGACCAGTTGGCTCGTGCGGTGTTTCAAAGCGGCCGGATGCAGCAGCGCCAGGACGACTGCAGCCTGGAGACCTACTACCCGCTGCGTGCCGGGGAGGTCTGCGTCGGCTGTCATCCCCGCGCCCACACCGGAGACGTGCTGGGCGCCGTCTCGATCCGGCACAACATCGAGCCGATGATGCAGGAAGCGAAGCGCAACCTGCTCGGCATCTTCCTCGTTCTCTCCCCGCTCCCCTTCGGGATGACCTTCATGCTCTCCCGTTTCATGAACCGCAGGGTTACCAACGCCATCAACCACTTGCACAGCCAGGTGATCAAGGTCAACAGCGTCGACGACCTGAGCCGGCTGCAGCACCTCGACTTCACCCCGGGTTTCGTGGAGCTGGAGCAGATCTTCCAGGAGGTCGGCAAACTCGCCGACAAGATCCAGAGCATCTCCGTCGACAAGGACATCCTCGAGTTCGAGATCCAGATCCTGGAGAAGTTCATCATCACCTCGGAAATGGTCCGGGACTGGAAGGAGCACATCTGCAAGCTCCTGCTGGAGATCAACAAGGTCCTGGACGTCTGCACCATCTTCTGCATCTTCCACACCGAGGAGCGCCTGGATGTGGAGGTCTTCTGGCGCTGCAAGCCGACCGAGTCGACCCGGCTTGCGGTCGAAGGGCTCCTCATGCAGAAGGTGAAAGCGGCGGGGGACGCCGGCGACAAGCTGGTGCACGTGGAGCATACCGTCGCCAAGCGGGAGGGGACCTGCCCCGACCTCGACTGTGCCGCGTTCGAGCTGCAGACCAAGTCCCTCATCCTGGAGACCCCGCAGATCGGCGGCGTGGTGGGGATCGGGGTCCAGTCGGAGCTGGTGCGCGACGACATCCGGTCGCTGGTGATCGATTCGATCCTGACCACCCTGCTCAACGTCGTGGGGTCGATCAAGGCGATCTACAAGTACACCCACGACCTGGAGTACTACGCGACCCGCGACCCGCTGACCAACCTCTACAACCAGCGCGCCTTCTGGGAATTCCTCCATTACGAACTCAACCGCGCCGACCGGCACGACTACCGTCTGGCCCTGCTGGTGATCGACCTGGACAACTTCAAGAACATCAACGACACCTGGGGGCACACGGTCGGCGACCAGTACCTGACCGCGTTCGCCAACAAGGTGCACGACGTTTTGCGCAAAGGGGACAGCTTCTCGCGTTACGGCGGGGACGAATTCGTGGTCATCCTCCCCGAGGCGGACCAGGAGCAGGCCTACATGGTGGCGAACCGGGTCCGGGAGGCGGTGGAAGAGCTCTACATCGAGGCGCCGGACGGGGCGAAGCCGAAGGCGACCGTCTCCATCGGGATGGCGGTCTATCCGACCCACGCCCAAAACGAGAAGGACCTGTTCCTGTTTGCCGACAACATGGCCTACAAGGCGAAGGACCAGGGGAAAAACCGGGTTTTGGTGCCGCGGGAGGAGGACGTGCTGGAGGTCTTCCAGAAGGCGGGGGAGAACGCGCGGCTGGTCATGGACGCGATCGAGGAGGGGCTGTTTACCCCGTACTTCCAGCCCATTGCGCCGATCGGCCCCGAGAAGGAAGAGGCGTGCGAGGTCTTGTGCCGGATCGAGCGGAATGGCGAGGTGATTCCGGCAGGAGAGTTCATCGAGATCGCGGAGAACCTCGGCGTGGTATCGAAGCTCGACCTGATCGTGCTGGAAAAGGCGTTTGCCGAGGTGGTCCGGGTGGATTACCGCGGCTATCTGTTCGTGAACCTCTCGCCCAAATGCATCATCCTGCAGGAGTTCATCCCGGCCATCATCACCATGGCCCGCCGGTACGGCATACCGCACGAGAAGATCGTCTTCGAGCTCACCGAGCGCGAGACGGTGAAGAACATCTCCCTTTTGGAACAGTTCGTCCGGGAGCTGAAGTTCCAGGGGTTCAAGTTCGCCATCGACGACTTCGGCTCGGGATACTCCTCGTTCCAGTACATCCGCCGCTTCCCGATCGACTTCGTGAAGATCGAAGGGGTCTTCGTCCAGAACATGCTGAGCAATGCCAAGGACCTCGCCTTCGTCAAGACGCTCGCCATCCTGGCGCGGGAGTTCGGGATCTCGACCATCGCGGAGTACGTGGAAAGCCGCGAGATCCTGGCGGCGCTGGAGGAGATGGAGATCGACTACGCGCAGGGGTACTACATCGGGACTCCGTCGCCGGACCTGCAGGCGGTCTGCCAATCAGCAACGGCACGCATAACGTTTCCCTGACGGGATGGGTTGGGTTGCGGGGGATGTGGGAAGGTGAAATGTGTGGAAGCGCCTTTCCAGGCGCGATGGTGATGGCTGCAGCGCGAATGGCGCTACCACATTGAGGTGCCGGTTGTACTGAGTGGCCAGGGGGGAATGCACATGAAAAACGGGGAATTCGGATCCGAATTCAGCAGCGTGCCGCAGGACTTTTCCAACGCAAAACTGATCGATCGTACCTGGTGCGGGGAGCGGTCCGCCACCTCCCTGGCCCATTGCCGGTTCGCCGCGGCACCTCTTGCCGCACAACGACAAGGCGGATGCCGCCGCAATCTTTCTCCAGGATCAGCGCTGTCCTGCCGGCCGAGCCGGTAGGGGGAGGCCGCGTAGCCCCGCCCCCTCGACCATTCCCTTCCTTCACGGTTTCCCGGCCGCGACCTTGGCCAAGCTCACGATATCCGGGACCGCCTGGCCGACAGCCCCTTCCAACGCCTTCTGCAAGACGACCGGCAACTCCTCGCTGCGGTCTCTCGGGTAGCTCTCCTGGTACCCGGCATGATATTCGGTCCGCTTCGCCAGTTGTCCCCCCTGCCACAGCTCGACCTGCATCGACACCTTCGCCTTGGTGGTGACGGCATACCAGGTCGTTTCCTCGTCGACGTCGATGGTAACGTCATGCAGCCGCAGGTAGAGTTCGGTCACCGATTCGGGGGGGAGTTCCCCGGTGGAGAGCTGGTACCCGGCCTGCTGCAGCTCCTGCATCAAGGCATCGTTTACCTGATCCCGCGGCGAGATCGCCGAGGTGATTTCGTCGAGCTGCCCCCCCTCCTTTTCCCGAACCCGTCCGATGACCCACCGCACCGGGGGGGGATTGTCCGCGTTGCAAAAGACCTTCGGGGTGGCCAGATAGATCCTGCCGCTGCTCCCCTTGGCGGCCCGCGTCTGGGGCTGGTACATGAGATCGACCCGGTGCGGCACCGCCGAGCAGCCGGTAAGAACGGCGAGCCCCAGGAAAACCATCGCTATCGTCTTGGAACGCATTGAACTCTCCTTAGCGGCACGGGCCAAGCTGGTGAGAATTGCCGTGGCAGCTCGAGCCCCTACCCTCGCTTGATTCTACATCTGTCTGTTTTCTCAAAGGTATTTTGTGTGTGGTGCAGCCATGGGAAACAGCCCTTCGTGAACTGTGAACGTCCACCGCGGCTCGATTGACAGGGAAGAGGGGGCGGTGTAGATTGTTGATGCGCATTGGTGATGCGCATTGTTGCCGGTCGGAACGGAGGAGGTCATATGGAACGTGCTCCTGAAGAAGGAAAAGTAAAGAAAAAGGCTACCAACCTGTCCATTCGTGAAGACCTGCTCGGGATCGCCCGACAGGACGGCCTGAACCTGTCAAATTTGCTGGAGAGCGCGTTAATCGATTACTGCAGGAGAAAAAAGGAAGCACAATGGCTGGAGGAAAACCAGCCGGGAATTACGGCATACAACGAGCGCATCGATGGGAACGGTGTCTTTGGAGCCAAGTACCGGAGGTTCTGATGGCCCAACTCGACGTCTACCTTAATCCCGATGAAGCCACAAAGCGTGATGTCCCTTTCATCCTGGACGTACAGCATTCCCTTCACCTGCAATTACGCACGCGCATCGTGATCCCCCTGGTTCGTACGAGCGCCCAAAGCGCCATCCTGGCCACCCTTTGTCCAACCTTCCTCATCGATGGCCAGAGCGTCTTTGCATCGGTTCCGGAGCTGACGTCGTTTCCGGTTCAAGAGCTGGGCATGCCGATAATCAACTTGGAGGATCGGAGGTCTGAGCTCTTTGCTGCTATCGACTTCCTGTTGAATGGCTTCTAGACCAGAGAAAAGCGTGCCACCAGGTAGCACGCTTTTTCCAGGTCCCATCCCTTAAAGCACGTCCCCTCAGATGAACAGGTTTGCGTCCGCCTTTTCCGAGGCCTCCAGGTAGGCGGCCACCCCCCCCAGTTCCACCCCGTCGATCAGTTCCTCGTGGCGGATCCCCATCAGGTCCATCGACATCTGGCACGCCACCAGCCGTGCCCCACCGGCCAGCGCCAGCTCTATCATCTCCTCCAGCGCCGGAACGTTCTTGTTCTTCATGATCCCCTTGATCAGGGCGTCCCCCATCCCTCCCATGCTCATCCGGGAGAGCGACAGCTTCCGGCTGCCGCGCGGCATCATCAGCTCGAACGCCTTCTCGATCAGGTTCTTGCCCGTGGCGAGCGCGACCGGCTCGTGCCGGCGCAACACGTTCAGGCCCCAGAAGGTGAAGAACATGGTTACCTTGCGCCCCATGGCGAGGGCGCCGTTGGCGATGACGAAGCTCGCCAGCGCCTTGTCCAGGTCCCCCGAGAAGACGACGATGGTCTTGTCGTTGCCGCGTCCGGGGAGCGGTGCGGGGAGGCCGTTACCCTTCACGATGACCGCCCGGATGATCCCCTTTTCCGCGGTGATCTCGGCGAGGATGTTCCCGGTCGAGTTGGCCCAGGACTCGGCGTCCTTGTAAAAGCCGGCGTCGCTGGCGCTGATCGCGACCGCCTCGCCGGGGGAGATGGCGTCGATCTCCTTTTTCAGGCGCATGATCGGCCCGGGGCACTGCAGCCCGCAGGCGTTGACTTCGACGACCCGGCGGGCCGGTACTGACGATGCTTCCATGGCTTTTCTATCCTTTATCGAGGCAACCGGGCAAACCGTATCGAGCTCGTCGCTCGAGGTGGTCGCCAGGCACCAGGTGTCGTATCCCCCGGAGAGATTGCAGCAGTCGGTGATGCCGGCCGCGGAGAGGATCCGGCAGGCAAGATAGCCGCGCAGCCCGACCTTGCAGAAGACGATCACCGGTTTTTGAGGCGGCAGCTCCCCGATCCGGGCGCGCAGCTCGTCGAGCGGGATGTTGATCGCCCCGGCGATGCTTCCCCCTTTGAACTCCTCGACGGTCCGGACGTCGAGGAGGGTGACCTTGGTGCGGTCGATCTGCTGCAGCGCGCGCCAGCCGATCACCTGCAGCAGGCCGTCCAGGATGTTCTGCGCCGCGAAGCCGGCCATGTTGACCGGATCCTTGGCGGAGGAGTACGGCGGGGCGTAGGCGTGCTCGATCTCGGTCAGGTCGTCGACGGTCATCTTCCCCTTGATGGCAGCGGCGATGACGTCGATCCGCTTGTCCACCCCGCCGTAGCCGACGCACTGGGCGCCGAGCACCCGGCGGTCCTTGGGGGAGAAGATCAGCTTGAAGGTGAGCGGGGCGGCGCCGGGATAGTAGCCGGCGTGATCGTTGGGATGGACGATGACCGACTGGCAGGCGATCCCTTCGGCGCGGCAGAGTTTTTCGGTGAGGCCGGTGACCCCGACGTCGAGGTCGAAGACCTTGGCGATGGCGGTCCCCATGGTGCCGCCGTAGCTTCTCGGGCGGTTGCCGTGCATGTTGTCCGCGGCGATGCGCCCCTGCTTGTTGGCCGGTCCGGCCAGCGGGATCGCGGTCTGTTTCCCGGTCAGGGGATTGACCACCTCGATGGCGTCGCCGGCGGCGTAGATCCCTGCGCTGCCGGTGCGGAGCGTATCGTCGACGATGATGTGCCCCCGCTCCCCGAGCTTGATCCCCGATCCCTTCAAAAAGTCGGTGTTGGGGCGCACCCCGATGGAAAGGAGCACCAGGTCCGCGGCAACCGCCTTGCCGCTGGCCAGGGTGGCGGTGACTCCCCCCTCGGGGTTGGCCGCGAAGGAGGCGACCGCATCCTTGAGGTGGAAGGGGACCTTCTTCATGAGCAGTTCGCGGTGCACCACGGCCGCCATCTCGTAGTCGATCACGGAAAGCGCCTGCTCGGCCATCTCCACGACGGTGACCTCGATCCCACGGGCGTGGAGGTTTTCAGCCATCTCCAGGCCGATGAAGCCGGCGCCGACCACCAGGGCGCGCTTGACGGCGCCGTCGTCCACCATCTGACGCAGCCGGTCGGTGTCGGGGATGGTCCAGAGGGTGTGGATGGCAGGGTGGTCCGCTCCGGCAATGGCGGGCTTGACCGGGGAGCCGCCCGGGGCGAGCAGCAGGTTGTCGTAGGAAAGGTCGTACTCCCGGCCGCTTTTGAGCTCCCGCACCTTGACCGTGCGTTTCGTGGGATCGACGGCGATCGCCTCGGAACCGGTCCGCACGTCCACGTTGAAGCGCTGGTGAAAGGACGCCGGGGTCTGCAGGAGCAGGGCGCTCCGCTCGGTGATGACGTCGCCAATATAATAAGGAAGGCCGCAGTTGGCGTAGGAAACGTAGTCGCCCCGTTCCAGGACGACGATCTCGGCCTGTTCGTCCAGCCGTCTCAGCCGTGCCGCCGCCGACATGCCCGCGGCGACCCCGCCGATGATTACATACTTCTTCACGTGCTTAACTCCAAGTATAGATATATTGCTATCCCGCTATACGACGTAGCATCAAGCTTTTACCCCGTTGCGGGTGCCGGTGTCAAGAAATCCCTGTCCGCTCAGGCCGGTAGCGGAACGAAATATCACGACAGACTGGGGCGTTCGCGTTACGGCGCCCGGGGGAGAACCGTTTTTTCACGTTTCTTGCACAATTCTCGGCCGCCGGACCGCGGTGATCGCGCCACGTGCGGCATCGCCGGTTCGATCGGCCGGGAAACCTGTGGCACCCGCGAAGCGAGGTACAATTTCCCGTAAGAGATCGGCCATTTGGTCAGGACAAATTCTTTCAATACCTGACCTCGCACTAATCACGTTTCCCGCCAGCAACACCTCTGATTCCCACCTCCGTACCTGGCTCCGCGAACCCGCTGCAGTTCTGCCGTATCACGATTGGCCTATCCCGAAAGCAAGCTCTCTGTATTCCGACTTTCCTTCCCATTGCGCAGGCGCCTAGCCCGGCGGGAAGGCCCGCTCCGCACCGGGGACCCAAAGCCCCAGATTGCGAAGCGCTGCCTTTGCACGTTTTCACGGTGCCGACTGCCCCGCCCGGGTGGCATGGGCCGCTCCGGCAGCAGTGTACCTGCAACAGGACAATCATCGGGCACTTTCGGTGCCCGATGAGGGGGTGTGACATGACGGTCAGAACGTTATTTTTGCTGGGGATCATCTTCGCGCTGCTGACAGGAGCGCTCAGCGCGCTCCCCGCCCGGGGCGATGTCCTGAACGGGCACAACGTGGTACTGGACGGCAGCGGGGCGATCGTCCCCTGGAGCACCGATCCGGCCCTGGGCTACGACGAGGTCACCCGGCTTGCCTGGAACTACCTGGTGCACAGCGTTCCCAACGATCCGGCCACCGGCATGCCGATGTACTACAGCCGCAGCGATCTCTACCCGGATACCCAGCAGGCGATCAACTGGCCCAGCAACCCGGCGGGGATGTACGCCATGCTGGTCGAGTCGGCCCTGAAGTACTACGCGTACTCGGGGGATCTGGGGCCGGTGCAGCTTGCCGAAAACGTGGCGACGGCACTTCTGGACCATGGCATGACCACCGCCGGCTGGGCCTGGGCCAACGTCCCCTATGCCAGCGGCGACTCGGGCTCGCTCACCTATCGTGGGGCCTCCTACGGTGACACGAGCGGGATCGGGGACGGCACCGGCGCCATCGAACCGGACAAGCTCGGGGAGATGGGGGCGGCCTGGCTGCAGCTGTATCGTTTCGACGGCAACACGAGGTTTCGCGACGCTGCCGTCGCGGCGGCCGATGCCCTGGCGGCGCACGTACGGGCCGGAAACGCCACCCAGTCCCCGTGGCCTTTCCGCGTCTATGCCCAAAGCGGGACGGTACGCGAGGAGTACTGCGCCGACGTCATCGGCCCGATCGCCCTCTTCGACGGACTGATCGGCCTGGGGTTGGGAAACACCGCGGCTTACGCAACGGCCCGGCAGACCGCCTGGACCTGGCTGATGACCTACCCGATGCAGAACAACGTCTGGGCGAACTATTTCGAGGACATGGCGCTCCGCTCCGACACCACCAATGTGAACAACTACAACGCGCTGATGACCGCCCGCTATCTCCTGGAGCATCCCGAGTTCGATTCGTCCTGGGAAACCAAGGTAAGGGGCATTATCTCCTGGGTCGAGACCACCTTCGGCGTCCCCGCCTACGGGGCGACGACCATTTCCGAGCAGGCCCTGTTCTGGCACCCGATGGGAAGCCACACCTCCCGCTATGCCTCGGTCAATGCGCTTCTCTATGAAAAGACCGCCGATCCGGCGGCCCGGGAAAAGGGATACCGCGCCCTGAACTGGGCCACCTACATGGCGCGCCCCAGCGGCGTCGTCATCGACGGGCCGGAGGTGAACACCCAGTGGTTCACCGACGGGTACGGCGATTACGTCCGCCATTTCCTGACCGCGATGGGGGCGGTTCCCGAATGGGCGCCGGCCGGCGTCAACCACCTGTTGCGCTCAACTTCCGTCGTGAAAAGTGTGACTTACGCGCCGCTGTCGATCACCTACACCACCGCGGATCCCGCCTCGACCGAGGTGCTGCGCACCATATCCATGCCCGTTTCGGTGAGCGCCGACGGCGTTTCTTTGCCGCAGCGCTCCGACCTGACCGCGGCGGGCTGGACCTTCGACCCGGCGCTGAAGGTGCTGCGGATCCGCCACGATGCCGGGACAACGGTGGCGATTACCCAGGCCGTCGCCTCGATCGCCGTTACCCCGACCGGCCAGGCCCTCAGCACCGGCGCCAAGCTGCAACTGCAAGCCACGGGAACCTTCCCCGATGACGGTCCCATCGACGTCACCGCGCTGGCGGCCTGGTCCTCTTCCGACAACGCGGTCGCGACCGTCAACGCTTCCGGCCTGGTGACCGGGGTGGCGCCGGGGACCGCCACTATCACGGCGAGCCTCGGGGGAGTGACCGGCACGGCGAGCTTGACGGTCCAGGCCGAGCCGCTGGCCATTACGACGACGGTACTGCCGGGAGCTACACTCGGCGTGCCTTATGCGACGACCCTCGCCGCGACCGGGGGGATTTTGCCGTACGCCTGGTCGGTGGCCGATGGAGTGCTCCCCCCGGGGCTCAGCCTCGATCGGAGCAGAGGGACCTTATCCGGCACCCCTGCCGCCGCCGGGAGCTTCACGTTCACCATAGAGGCCGCCGATGCGAGCACCCCGGCGCAGACGGCGCGGAAGGGGTTCGGCATTGCCGTGGCGGGGCTTTCGACCATCTGGCCCGCCGGCGCCGTCCCGGGGGTCGTGGACAGTGGTCCGGACAGCCCGGTGGAACTGGGGGTGAAGTTTCGCTCCGACTCCAGTGGCTACGTCCTGGGGATCCGCTATTACAAGGCGGCCCGCAACACCGGCACCCACGTGGCCAATCTCTGGAGCACCAACGGTACGCGGATGGCGACCGCGACCTTTACCGGTGAAGGCGCCTCCGGTTGGCAGCAGGTGAATTTCGCGACCCCCGTGCCGGTAACCGGCGGCACCGTCTACGTCGCCTCCTACCATACCAATGCCGGTTACTACAGCTGCGACCAGTACTTCTTTTCCGGCAAGGGGGTGGATGCTCCGCCGCTGCATGCGCTGGCCGACGGGAGTGCCGGGGGGGACGGCGTCTATGCCTACGGGACCAACAGCAGCTACCCGAGCCAGAGCTGGCGCAGCGCCAACTACTGGGTCGACGTGGTCTACTCGGCCGTTCCCCCGGCCGATACCACGGCGCCGACCGTGACGGCATTCACGCTGCCGGCCAGTTCGACCTCGCTGACCGTTGCCCTATCCATTGCGGCGACCGACAACGTCGGGGTAACCGGCTTCCTGGTTACCGGCTCGGCCGCTGTCCCGTCGCCCGACGCGGCCGGGTGGAGTCTCAGCGCGCCCACCTCCTATACCTTCACCACCCAGGGGAGCCAGACTCTTTACGCCTGGGCCAAGGACGCCGCCGGAAACGTCTCGGCCGGCCGCAGCGCCACCGTGCTCGTCGATGCCACCGTGCCGACGGTCACCGCGTTCACCCTCCCGGCCAGTGCCACCTCCCTGACGGTGCCGATCACCACCTTCACCGCCGCCGACAACATCGGGATCTCCGGCTACCTGGTCACCGAATCGGCCACCCCGCCGGCGGCGAACGCGGCCGGATGGAGTGCCGCGGCTCCGGCCTCCTTTACCTTCGCTTCGGCGGGAAACAAGACCCTCTACGCCTGGGCCAAAGACACGGTGGGTAACGTGTCGCAGCCGCTTTCCGGGCAGGTCGTAGTGAGCGTTCCCGATACGACGGCGCCGACCGTCACCGCCTTCACCGTCCCGGGCACCTCCGGCTCGTACACCGTCGCGATCTCTTCGTTCACCGCGACCGACAACATCGGCGTCACCGGCTACCTCGTCACCGAGTCGGCGACCCGCCCCGCACCAGGCGCTGCCTGGAGCATAACCGCGCCGACAGCGTATAGCTTTGCCTCGGAAGGAAGGAAAACCCTGTACGCCTGGGCGACCGATGCCGCCGGTAACGTCTCGGCCTCGCGCAGCGCTTCCGTCATCGTGGACCTGACGCCGCCTACCGTGCCGACCGGACTGACCGCCAGCGCGGCCTCGGCGACCGTGGTCAACCTCGCCTGGACCGCATCGACCGACGTCATCGGGGTTGCCGGTTACCGCATCCTGCGCGGCGGTGTCCAGATCGGTACCAGTGCAACCACAAGCTATGTCGACGCGACCGCGGCACCGGCTACCGCTTACAGCTACACGGTCCGGGCCTATGATGCGACGGGCAACGTGTCGGCCGATTCCACATCGGCCACCGTCACCACCCCAGCGGCGTCGTCGGCTCCGGTACTCGACGTCGCCGTCACGACCAAACAGTCCAACAGAACCACCACCATCACTTCGCCCCGGTTCTCCACCGCTCAGCCGAACGAGTTCCTGGTCGCCTTCATCGCCTCCGATGGTCCCAATCGTGCGGGGAGCCAGCTGATATCCTCCGTCTCCGGCGGCAGCCTCACCTGGACCCTGCAGGCCCGGGCCAATGGCCAGGCGGGAACCGCCGAGATCTGGACGGCACGGGCGACAACGGCGCTCACCAACGTCACCGTTACCGCACGACGGCAGACGTCGGCCGCGTGCGGCATGATCACCGTGGCTGCGTTCCGGGGGGCAAGCTCGACCGTCAATGGTGCGGCGGCCAGCGCCAGCGCCGCCAGCGGTGCACCGACGATCACCCTGGCCAGCACCCGAGCGGGCTCGATCGTCTGGGCCGTGGGCGATGACTGGGATCATGCCGTTGCGCGGACGGTCGCGGCAGGCCAAGTGGAGCTGACCGAGTACCTGGCGCCGGTGGGGGATACCTTCTGGGTTCAGTACCGCAGCGCGCCGACGGCTTCGGCCGGTGAGTCCGTTACCCTCTCCTGCACCGCGCCCTCCAGCGACCGATGGAACTTCGCGGCAATCGAAATCGTGCCGCAGTAACGATGACGGATGCGGGGGGCGCCACGGTATCCCCGGTGCGGGAACAGTCTGTGGCGCCCTCCATCGTAGTTTTTGACATCGTGAATTCTCTAATTACAATTTACTTAATTCAATTTTCGATTCCGGACAAGTTGCTTCATGCGACATAGTCGCTGGGTTGCATTGAGTAACAGGAAGCTTTGGCGTAAGTACAAAGGAGGCCGGGCTGCCCATGATCAAATCGCGTGGCGGACCCGGCCTTTGTGTCCAGAACGTGAGTGCGGCATGGTGTCAAATCGGTAACCCTACTACAGTACGGGCACCGCCCTCTGCAGTATCACCTGTCATCTCCTCTTTCGGCGCACCGCGCCCTGTCGATCTTCTCCGCACTCTCTTCTCGCCACCCCCATCATCTGGGGGAACACAATCGTGAAAAGGAGGTCCTTCATGCTCAGACAGACAGTTCCATCACGGGTCACCTCAGCTTTGGTCCATGTTTTGTGCCGATGGATGGTTGGGCTACTTCTCGCCCTGGCGGCCTGCATCATTCTGGCTGCCGGCAAGACGCAAGCCGCACCGGGAGACTTTCTCTTCGCAACGCCCAACGGAGGGTACTTGTTCGGTCCTTCCGGCGTAGCGGTCGATAGCGACGGCAACTACTATGTGGTCGACTCCCAGAACAACCGCATCCAAAAGTATGACAGCACCGGCAAACTGCTGCTGCAGTGGGGAAGCCCCGGCTCGGGGAGCGGAGCGTTTGCCAGTCCGTGCCATATCGCGGTCGATCCTGCGGGGTATCTCTACGTGACCGACGAATTCAACCACCGGGTTCAGAAATTCGACGCCAATGGCAGGTTCCTGATCCAGTGGGGGGGCCCAGGCAGCGACAGCGGCCAATTCAACCAACCCGAAGGGATCGCTATCGATTCGGCAGGTGATGTCTATGTCGCGGACAGCAGGAACGCGAGGATTCAGAAGTTCACCAATGCAGGGACCTTTCTCAGCCAGTGGGGGACCTTCGGCACCGGGAACGGGCAATTCAGGTTTCCCGCCGATGTAGCGATCGATGCCAGCGGTAAGGTCTACGTCGTCGACACCGGGAACTACCGTATCCAGTATTTCGATTCGAGCGGGAACTACCTTGGTCAGTGGGGAAGCCAGGGGTCCGCTGCGGATCAGTTCAGCAGCAACCCGCAGGCGCTCGCCATCGACCGGCAGGGTGATGTCTATGTCGTCGCTACGTGGGTCACCGTATTCAGTAGCTCCGGCACCTACCTGCGCTCGTGGGGGACGTTCGGCTCGGGGAGGCCTGGCGGCTTGATGCCCGGGCAGTTCAATGCGGCCCGTGGAATTGCCATTGACAGCACGGGGAAGGTCGTGGTCGCCGACACCGGTAACGACAGGATCCAGTTCTTCACCGCCGGCGGTGATTTTCTTGCCGAGTGGGACAGCTTCCTTTATGGCGCAGGGTATTTCCGCAACCCTATCGACATCGCCTTGGATCTCAGCGGCAATCTCTATGTCACCGACAGCTGGTATGGTTGGGTCCAGAAGCTGGATAGCGCCGGCCGTTTCCTGCAGCAGTTCGGGACCCTCATCTTTCCAACGGGAATCGGGGTCGGCCACAGTGGTGAAATCTACGTCTCCGATAACGACGCCAGTTTTATTTACCAGTATCGCAGCGACGGTACCTTAGCGACCAGATGGAACGCCAACTTGTTGACTGCCGCAGGTCTCGTCGTGGCTCCCAACGGTAATCTCTACGTGGTTGATACCTCTCCCAGCCAGATTAAAGAACTGGATCCCACTGGGCGGCTCCTGGCCACGCTGGGCGGCACCGGCACCGGCACCGGGAAATTCAGATCCCCGGTTGGCGTAGGGACCGATTACCGTGGGAATCTTTACGTAGCCGACACCGGAAACAACAAGATCCAGAAGCTGGACCAAAACGGGAACTTTCTTGCCGAGTGGAGTTCACCGCATCCGGAAGGTGTTGCCGTTGACCTGTGCGGCAACGTGTACGTCTCCGGCGGCCAAACGGTCCAGGTATTCGATACCGTGGGCAATTTCGTGGGAGCCTTGGGCTCGGCGGGAAGCGGCGACGGGCAAATGTTGGCAGCCGTAGGGGTGACGGTTACCCCGGCCGGCAGCAAGATCTACGTCGTCGATAACGGTAACCACAGAATCGAGAGTTTTGTGGGGTTTGGGGTAACGGGCTTTGGGATATCCGGTCTTGCCGAGATAACGGCCGGAACCGCAGCGACCTTCGCGGTGACGGCCTTTACCGATGCCGGCACCGTGGCATTGGGATATAACGGCTCCATTCACCTTACCAGCAGCGATCCGCAGGCGACCCTTCCTTCCGATGTGGTACTTACCAACGGGAGAGGATCCTTTTCGGTCATTTTCCTGACCGCTGGTACTCAGTCGATCACGGTAGCCGACGCCTTGACTCCGTCGGTTATCGGCTCGTTGGGCAGTTTGACCGTTCGGGCCATGGAAGTCCCGGATTTGACGGTAACCAGCAGCCACATCGGGGACTTCATGCAAGGGCAGCTCGGTTTGGCCTATACCCTTACCGTGACCAACCGGGGGAACGCGCCGACCACCGAGCGGGTTCAAATCGCCGATGTGCTTCCGGTCGGCCTCTGCCTTACCGCGATCAACGGTGACGGTTGGACCTGCAACTACAGCGCCGCATCCTGCACCCGAAGCGACCCGCTTTCCCCTGGTCAGAGCTATCCCCCGGTGACCATCAGGGTCAACGTGGCAAAAGATGCCCCGGTTACCGTCATCAACACGGTTTCCGTGTCGGGAGGCGGTGAAGTCAACACGGCTAACGACGCCGCGACCGATGCCACGGTGGTCACCCAGGTGAACCAGCCGTTCAGCATCTGGTCGGCGGATACTGCTCCGGTGGTGGCCGACTCCGGACCGGACCGCGCGGTGGAACTCGGGGTGAAATTCCGCTCCGACTGGAACGGTACCATTACCGGGATCCGCTTTTACAAGGGAGCCGGCAACACCGGAACCCACGTGGGCAATCTGTGGGACAGCAGCGGGAAGCTTTTGGCCACCGCAACCTTCACCAACGAAAGCGCGACGGGATGGCAGCAGGTGGATTTCCGCTATCCGGTCCAGATCCAGGCCAACGTCACCTACGTTGCCTCCTATCATACCGAGGTAGGCCACTACAGTGCCGACCTCCACTACTTCGACACGGAGCGGCAGGAGATTCCGCCGCTGCATCCGCTTGCCGACGGCATGGCCAGTTTCGGCAGCGTCTATGCCTACGGCCCCGCCGGAACCTTCCCGGACCGTAGCTGGAACAGCACCAACTACTGGGTCGACGTCGCCTTCATGCCGATGACCATACCCAACACCATCTGGTCCGCCTCGGTGGTTCCGGCGGTGCCGGATTCGGGATGGGACAGCCCGGTTGAGCTGGGGGTGCGCTTCAAAAGCGACTTCAACAGCACAGTCACGGGGGTTCGTTTCTACAAGGCCCTTGGCAACACCGGGACCCACTTCGGCAACCTTTGGGACAGCAGCGGGAACCTCCTGGCTACCGCGACCTTCACCGATGAAACGGCGTACGGGTGGCAGCAGGTCTATTTCATGCCGGCGATCCAGATCAACGCGAACCAGACCTACGTGATTTCCTACCATACCGAGGTGGGGCACTACAGTGCCGACGAGCAGTATTTCACCAAAGCGGTCGATGCTCCGCCGCTCCACGTTCCGGTGGACGGAGACACCAATCTCGGTAGCGTCTACTGCTACGGGACCGCGAGCTGCTTCCCGAACCAGAGCTGGAATCGCGCCAACTACTATGTGGATGTTTCCATGCAGTAGGGGGGGCACCGAGGTCAGGCCCGGTTGCTGAGAGAGCCGGTGCCGGCCGTGGTTTGCTGGTCTGCAGGAGTCCTTCCGGAGGTCAGGGAAGAGAAAACCCTTGGCGAAGCCGCCAGGGGGGGGGTAGCGAGTGGATTAAGGACGGGTCTCAGCGCGATTTTACGGTGGGAGCGTCTTTTCCAGGTGCGAAGTGCCGGCAGCCGTTGTCACCGCCTTCGGCGGTTCGCGCCTGGAAAGGCGCTCCCACAGGGTATGGCTGCTACCTAATTCGTTCCGAGAGGAACGATCGCGACAGGAATGTTGCTCGGGCAGCCGCAACCCTTCGTGCAGTGGCACCCTTTCAGGGGGAAATTCCGAAACAAAAAAGACGGGAGTCTTTCGACTCCCGTCTTTTGCGAGCACATCTGGTAAGACTGAAAAGGAGGTCAGGCCGGTGCTTGCAGGGCCGGTTCTTTTTTCTGGAGAGCGAGGGAATCGATGTCGATCTTCTGGAACCCGAAACCGAGACCGTTTTCGGCGGCCCGGACGACGGTAGCCTGGAGATTGAAGGAGAGATCGGCGTCGGCACCGTAGAAGTGGACCGAAATACCAACCTGCTCGTCCACGTTGATCTTCTGGTCCGTTTTGACGAACAGCCCCTTCAGGCTCAAGTTTTCCACGACACCTTTTATGTCTTCACCCTGGTAGTGAATCGTCGCTTCCGTTTGGCAGTCAGTCCGCTCGTGTTTTCTGTTGTTCACGATCTTCTCCTTGAGTATCGTTTCCCTGCATAAGTGTCTTTCGGCAGCTCCGGAAAAAAGTTAAATTTTTTCTTTGAGTGTGGGGCGAGGATGTGCCGCCTCCGGTTCTCCGGCCGCGCTGGTGGAAGGTGGCATCGCTGGTGAATACAGAACCATCGAGGATGGGATGCTAAGCAGCGGAGGGGGGAACAGCGGGTAGATGTCATTGCTGTGCAAGATATGGCAAGGCACGGACGTCAGCTCCAACCTTTGAACTTGCGGCTCTTCAAAGGGGATGACTGCGGCTCGTCGGGATTGCGGCGCAAAGCCGGCGGGTCGAAACGAACTCCCGCTCCACCCCCGATAACGGGTCCTCAAAGGAAAGGGTATGGGCCAGCAGCTGCAGGGGGCGCTCGAAGTCGTCCTCCTGTTGCGGCAAAAGGTCGGGGTAGAGCCGGTCGTTCAGGATGGGAAACCCGAGCCCGCTCATGTGCAGGCGGAGTTGATGCGTCTTACCGGTCAGCGGGCTCAACCGGAAAAGCGCCAGATCGCCCTGTCGTTCCACGACCTCGATGCGGGAGACGGAGTTGGGCGCTCCCGGCACCACACGCATCCTAAACCACGGCTCCCCGGGTTCGATCCGGTTTTCGACCCGCCAGGAACTCTCCCCGTCCTGCTTCGGGGCCGGCGCGACCGCATGGTACTGCTTGCGGATCTTTCCATGGAAAAACAGCCTGCTGTAGAGCTTGGCGGTTGTCGGGTCGGTGGAGAACATGACGACACCGGCGGTAGCCCGGTCGAGCCGGTGCAGCGGCGCCAGGTGCGCCAGGCCGGTCCGTCTTTGGAGCCGGGAGAGCAGGCACTGCTCCGCGAACCTCCCGGTCGGGGTCATCGGGAGAAAATGCGGTTTGCAGCAGACCAGAAGATGCTCGTCCCGGTAAATGATCTCCTCGGAGAACGGGATAACCCGCTCCTCCGCCACCTCGCGGAAATAGTAGATGGTCCGTTGGGGCTGGTAGCTGAAGCCGGGGCCGACGGGACGGCCATCTTCGTCGAGCAGCTTTCCTTCCGCCAGGCGCCGGTCCCAGATCTCCCCCGGAACCCGGGGAAACCGCTCCCGCAGGAATTCGAGCAGGGACGGATAGGGTCTTTCCCGCTCAGGGAGGGTTATTTTCGAAGCGACGGGCGCGATGCCCATGGGTACTCCTGGACTATGAAGTGGGGAAAGTAGAGACACCATACCCCATTTGGCGCTCGCCGCCGAGCGCAAAAGAGCGGCGGCCCGAACAAAAAAGACGGCAGACCTTTCGGCTGCCGTCTTTTGTTGTCCTCTCGCTTTTCGTCACCAAAACGCCAATCGTAGAGACTTGATCCCTTTGGCACTCTCTTTGGTCCTCCGGAGTTGCCGGAGGGGCCGACATCGAGGGTTCAGGTCACGATATAGGTGACCGGGGCCGACCAGTCACTGCGGTTGCCATTGATGTCGTACTGCAGCCGCAAATTCAGCTTGGTCGCTGCCTCGTAACCGTTGAACTCGTTTTGACACTGGAGGAAGTGCCCCAATTCGCGGTAGGACGATTCATCGACCGGGTCCCCGGTAGAGACGGACAAAACGTACACGACCCGCCCCGGGTGCCTCTTCGCCTGGACCACAAAGGAACCGGATTTCTTGCCCCGCTTCACCTTGGTGATGACCGGGACGTGTTCGGGCTCCCGGTCGGTGCTGATCGTCCGGGCACCGTACCTGCTCTTCATGCGGAAACCGCTGTTTTCCAGGAGGGTCAGGTCGTTTCTTTTTACCGCCACCATCTCGAGGTAATGTCCGGCTATCGTGAGGGCAATGATCAGCTCCTCCCGCGCCTGGTTGCGTTCGACGATCCGGTCGCTGCCCCCTTTGGCGGCCGCGTTCACCAGGTCCCTGAACTTGATGGCCAACTGCTTGATCTCTTGCGGAGGGACCACGACCTCAGGTAATTGCTCTAGGAACACCGGGTGAACCATCAAAAGGTCGGCGATGCTCCCTCCGCGCATGTGCAGATTGTCGTGGGCAAAGCGGGAAAAGTTCAGGTCGAGAAAATCAAGAACATCTGTCATTGCGATCCTCCATTGGCGTAGGTTAATGATGACGATGCCTGATAAGATACCCCAACAAAACCTCGATTCAATACCGACGAAATTAAAATGCTTCGACCACCATCCTCATTTCGGCAGCCGTAGCGGTACCTCTTGCGTTTGCAGAGGGGCTCGTTGCGTTCGCGGATGGTCTCCAAGTTCTTGCCGATGGTCCCCGAATTCTTGCCGATGGTCCCTCAGTACTTGCAGGTGGACCACGTGCATCGGCAACAGGTCCCCGAGCATCCGCAGAGGGACCCCGTGCACTTGCAGGTGGTCTCGTTGTTTTCGCAGATGGTCCCCGAATTCTTGCCGATGGTCCCTCAGTACTTGCAGGTGGACCACGTGCATCGGCAACAGGTCCCTGAGCATCCGCAGAGGGACCCCGTGCACTTGCAGGTGGTCTCGTTGTTCCCGCAGATGGTCCCCGAATTCTTGCCGATGGTCCCTCAGTACTTGCAGGTGGACCACGTGCATCGGCAACAGGTCCCCGAGCATCCGCAGAGGGACCCCGTGCACTTGCAGGTGGTCTCGTTGTTCCCGCAGATGGTCCCCAAATTCTTGCCGATGGTCCCTTTGTACTTGCAGGTGGACCACGTGCATCGGCAACAGGTCCCCGAGCATCTGCAGGGGGACCCCGTGCACTTGCGAGGACGAGTGAACCGGACGACACCGCTTTAAAGACAGGCAGCTGCCTGCCGCTCCTGATCGCCGATGAAGTGGTGCGGGCGGGGGCAGGCCTACGCAGTTGACAACGAAGGTGGTTAAAACGCAAAAACGGCAGCCGTTTCGGCTGCCGTCTTTGTTGTTCGGTCTCTCTTGTATCGTTAGAACGGGATCTCGTCGTCGGGGTTGAAGGTCGGCTCCTCGTACTGGGGGGCGCCGCCGTAACCCTGGCCCTGGGAGCTGGGGCGTGCCGCGGGGCGGCCACCGCCTCCGCCTCCCTGGCCGCCTTCACCCTTGCCGGAGAGCATCTGCATCTTCTCGCCCACGATCTCGGTGGTGTAGCGGTCCTTGCCGTCCTTGTCCTGCCATTTGCGGGTCTGCAGCCTTCCCTCGATGTAGACGGTCTTACCTTTGGAAAGGTATTCCCCGGCGATCTCGGCCAGCCGCGCCCAGAGGGTCACGTTGTGCCACTCGGTCTTTTCTTCCCACTCGCCGTTCTTGTTCTTGAACTTCTCCGAGGTGGCGACGGAAAAGGAGGCGACGGCGGTCCCGCCGGCGGTGTAGCGGACTTCGGGGTCCTTGCCCAGATTTCCGATGAGCATCACTTTGTTCAAACTGGCCATATACGGTATCTCCTTGCTGGTGCGGTAGTAATGATTATCAGTGCCGATCCGGGAGGATCGCCGAAGTCGCAACATCTTAGCCTACTTTGCCTCTACCTCAAAGAAAAAATCCCGGGGAGAAGTTGATCGGCAAAGCCGCACCACACATAGCTGATCGGAGCTCGTCGGTAAGACGCTGCCCCCCTTGTTCAAGGGGGGCGGGCGAGATGCGAGCATGCCACGGTCGAGGGGGGGAGCCACCATCAGAAGGGCAAATCCCCCATCCCTCATTATCAAGGGGGGATCAGGCCGGATCTCTTTTGAGAGACATTTCCCCAAAAAAAAGGGCCGCTTGTCGCGGCCCCCCTGTTTCTCGCCTACCCGGCTACTTCCCCTTGTTCACGGCGGTGAACCGGAATTCTCCCTGTTTTGCCGGCTCGCCGCAGATATCTTCAACATAGATCGCGACGGTATAGGTTCCCGACAAATCCTTGGGAATCGGGTAGTTCACCAGGTACTGAGTGGCTTTCCCGTTGGAGTCGACCTCCCATCTAATCGCGCCGGCTCCGTCTCCGGCCAGGTATTCGGTCGGAACGCCTGGCGATGGCGGGGTCACCGTCACGATGATGCTGGAAAACGGAGAGAGGTTGGCGCTGTTTGCATCGGTGAGGGCCCACTTGATGGGAACGGTACTGCCGGTGGGGAACTGGCGGCCAACGACACTTACCGGCGGCAACAGTGTCATTCCGACCCCGACGGTAAAGGACGTCATCTCGGTTCCGGTATGATACTGGGGAGTTGCGTTATCGTCAGCTTCAGCATAGAGCATGAAGGTGCCGATTGCCCCGACGTTTGTGTCGTCGGTGGCAGTGACCGTGACGCCTGCATTGACCGGGAGCGTTGGGTAAACCGTTAACTCCTTGCTCAGGTCCTGTTTGACCTGGTTCGCTACGGCACAGCTGGTACTGTAAGCCCGCGCTGCCCATACCCCGGTTCCTGCCCCGCTTTCCAAGGGGGCGTAGGCAGTGAACTCCAGATGCAGGGGGGCGTTGAGGAGGAACTTTCCGCTGGAAGGGGCGATTATCTGGACCTCGGGAGGTAGAGTATCCAGGGCCGTCTGCTGCGGCGGCAGCACCGTAACGGTAAACGTCTTGTTGACTGGTCCCACCCCGATTCCCTTCTCCGGGACCGGGATCACCATTTTGGCCTGGATGTTTACGTCGTACTGCCCGGGAGGGAGATCGATGTTGGTGAACTTCACGACGACCGTCTGGTTACCGAGGCCCGGCTGGTTCAGCAAAAATGACGGCGGTTCGAAGGAGAAAGCTGCCAGCAACGAGGCCTGCTGGGCAGGGGTCAGAACCAAATCGCCGGAGGGGTAAACCTCCGTTGCCTTGACGTCCACCCAAATCTCAGAGCCACTGTCCCCGTTACCGTAGACCGGGGGAAGTGATCCGTCACAGGCACCGGTGGAATCTACCGGCGGCGACGAGACCGTGAAGGTAGCCGTCTGATTGCCGGCGCTGCTCTCGGAATAGCTGTAGGCCGCTGGTGAGAGATCGGTCCCTTTCAGTGGGCCGCTGGTCCCGCACGGTGGTTTATCCGGCTGGGCGGCCCATGCGCCGCCGCAGAGAAACAGCAGCCCGACAACGCCCGACAATGACAAACTTCCTGCTTTCATGGTCGTTCCCTCCTTCTGAGTGGCATGCTTGGTGGCTGGTCAGTTGGGTCTACCCGGATTCCAAACGTGGTTTACTGAGTTTCCTGCGTCTTTCCGATGACCTCCATGGATGCTTAAGTCCAACAGCCTCCCCTTCGCCACCAGTCCGAAATTCGGCCCGCGTCCGCAAGCTACCGGGCCGGGGCGATTGGTGGGGGGGCGTTATCTCGTGAGAGTGGCTTTTGAGCCGGCAGCGGCTTGTGAAAGGACGCGGAGGTTCTTCTGCGCTTTGGCATCTCCCTGCTCTGCTGCGCGGGAGTACCAGTACCGGGCTTTGCCGAGGTCCTGGCCCGTTCCATCGCCCCGGGCGTACATGCTCCCCAGGTTGCACTGGGCCAGGGGATGCCCCTGCTCAGCGGCGCGCAGGTACCAGGCCAACGCGGCGGTTAAGTCCTGGGCCACGCCAAAACCGTGCTCGTGCATGAGCCCAAGGTTGTACTGGGAGATCGCGTCCCCTTGCGCCGCGGCCTGGGAGTACCACCGCCCCGCTTCGCCCACGTCCACGGCAACCCCTTCTCCGCGTAGGTAGAGATGGCCCAGGTTCCGCTGCGCTCCCGCGTTACCCCGCCGGGCTGCCTGCCGGTACCAGCGCAGCGCTTGGTCCACGTCCGGCATGATGCCGTCCCCACGCTCGTACATGACTGCCAGATTGTATTGCGCAACCGGATCGCCGGCGTTGGCGGCCCTTTCCAGCCAATACGCCGCCCGTGCCGGATCGCGCGGCAGCGCTTGGCCCTGAAGCAGGAGGTTGCCCAGCACTCGCTGTGCTGCCGCGTCCCCCTGCTCGGCGCCACTTTGCAGCTCACGCAGCTCTTGCGGCAACCCCGCGCTTTCATCCGCTAAAGCCGGCGCCGACATCAAAACCAGGAGCAACAAAGCTAAGATCGGGGAGAATGACATCCGCGCCTCCGCTTCCTTCAGTGGCGTTCTTCTCTGCCGTCAGCGTACGGCCCCTTGCCGGTGCGAGTTACCGGCAGTTCCCTGTCGATGAGGCAGGAATCGTCGAGCATCCGGATCGGCTTGCCACTTTGGCTGCTTTTGACGAGGAGTACCCCGTTTTTCCTCATCCCCGGGCCCCCATTGGCCCCACGGATCAGACCCGTCAGCCGCTCAACTGCTATGCCGACTACCTTCAACTCCTTTTCCAGCACCAGGACCGTTCCGATCCTGCCGGCATCCTGCTCCTGCGGCTCGGCCTCCGCCCCACCGGGCGCGCCCTCCGGAACGGCACCGGGACCGGCCGCGTTGGTATCGTGTGCGTGGGGGTGCAGCAACTCGCGGGCGCTTTTGCGCAGCTGCGACCACACGGCACCGACGAGCCCCGGCAGGTTTCCGGCCCCACCGGATGCTGCGTCTCCTTCGGCGACGTCGGCCGGCAGGGGATCATCCATGGGCTGGTGGGAGGGGAAGGCTGAAGAGAGAGCACGCAGGTCGAGAAGCGGGATGGCCCCCGGGCCGTCGGTTATCGTCTCGATTCTTTCCCCGGCAGGATCGCTGCCGTTGCTGATTCTGCTGATCGAGATGAGCCGACGCAGGGAGGCCAGGCGCAACGCGTACTCGACGTTTTCCACCTCGAAGGTGACGAACAGATCGTTCTGCGGTTCGGGTGCCTCCGCCGTTTCGGAGACCCGCATGGCCTCGTAAGCGGTAGCAAACGGGGTGGTGAACGTGCAGAGCGCGTCGAGATTCAGCTCCCACAAGCTCTGCTGCCCACCGACCGGAGTCACCAGGCCGCCCAGCCCCGTCAGGTTCACCGCGACCCCTTCCTCCAGGCTCGGTGGCCGCAACGGGACTCCCCCTACCCGGAACAGTCCCCTGACCTCGTCGACGGCGATACCGGCCACGTCCGATCCCTGCTTCACTACCAGCACCAGTCGGGCCTCCTGTCGAGCCGGTGCCGGCACGAGCAGCTTCTGCGCAGTCTTGAGGACCGGGATTACCTGGCCGCGCCAGGTGGTCAGCCCGACGACACCCTCGGGAGGTGACTCCAGCTCGATCAGGTTGGGCCGGATCAGAACCTGCAAAACCAGGGAGAGACGGGCGGCGAAAGGCTGGCCGGCGATGACGCATGACAAACAATAGTTGCTTAAGGGTGACGGGGGGGAGCCTGGCATGGATCACCTCGGGTTTGCTCCGGGAGACGGCGGTGTGGGAGAACGGAGCAGGGAAAGCAGGACCGCCGATGACTGCACGCGGCACGCCTGCCTTAGCCGGCTCAAGGCGATGGGTGACCGACGCGACAACCGGCCGGGGACCCATTATTTCAAATATTAGAAAAATGTCATCGAATACAATTCCGCAGTCATTTCGCAGCGTCACCGGAGCCAACACCAGCAAAACCTGGATCCGGGGGTGGGAAGATAGCTGGAGGCGGCTCCTCCGAAACGGGAGGCTGGCCTTCCCGCCCGGGACCCCGCTCGGGGGATTTTCCCCAAAAAAAAAGCCGGCCCCGCAACATGCGGGCCGGCTTTGGATCGATGACTGTTGTTTCGGATCAGGGGGTGGCGAGGAGCCCTTCCTCCCGGGCATGGGTAGCCAGCTGGACGATGTTGGTAAGGTTCAGCTTTTTCATCACGTTCTGGCGGTAGGTTTCCACGGTCTTGTGGCTGATGCCCAGGTCAAACCCGATTTCCTTGCAGCTCTTTCCGGACGCCAGCAGCCGGTACGCTTCGTACTCGCGCGGGGTCAGCAACTCGTCGCTTCTTTTGCGGCCCTCCCCGCCGATCAACCCGGAGATGATCAAGTCGCTTATCTTGGGGCTGATGTAGGACTCGTGGTTGGCGGCCGCGCGTACCGCCGCCACCAGTTCGTTCGAGGCGCCGTTTTTGAGGATGTAGGACCGGATCCCGGCCTTGAAGGCATCGAGGACGTAATATCGGTCGCTGTGCATGCTGACCAGTACCACCTCCACTTGGGGCGCTTTTTCCCGGATCGCCCGCGCCGCCTCAGTTCCGGTCATGGTGGGCATGCTCAAGTCGAGTATCGCCACGTCGGGAAGGACTTCCATGGTCGCCGCCACTGCCGAGGTCCCGTCATCGGCCTCGGCAACTACCGAGATGTCCGGCTCTTTTTCCAGCAGCAACCGCAGACCTTCGCGAATCATACAGTGATCGTCGGCAAGTAGAACACGCATAACGCCTCCCTCCGCAGTCTCACGTCGTCCAGACCACAGCAGTTTTTGTTGGGATGAACCATTTCCGAAGAGCAAAACGAGCCGGTGTCGCAGATGTGTGACAGAGCGCCCGTTAACCGGATAAAGTACTCTCAGTAATTACAATATAAAAAATAAATTTTCAATAAGAATTAATCTATTGGTAATACCACGTCGCAGAGATCGTATTTGCCGATACAAAATGCCGTTACATCGGACCATTGGCGGTCATTGCCTGAATTTGTTAATAGATTTTTAATTTAATCCGTGCTATACCGTGGCAGCCAACATCCTGGTTGAAAGAAAAACGGAAACAGTCCGCAACGACCTTTGAGAATCCCGGGGATCGCCTATGACAACGAAGACCCGCTTCCAAGAGAATTCGAAAAACTTGCCGACCTCACCCACCTCCGGAGCTGAAACCTGTGCTCCATCGCGTTCACCCCGCGGCAGTCTCGATGCCGCGGCCTGCCGCCAATTCGGGGGCGCGAGGGCTCTTCCCGGGTTTCTCTCCAGCCTCCTCAACGCACTTCCTTGCCCGATCTTTGGCAAGGATGCCACCGGGCGGTTTCTGGGAGGAAATGCCGCTTTTGACCGGCTGGCGAGGGACCTTGACCCCTCGGTCGTCTCCGCGGCAGCGCCCCGCTGGCCGAAGGGGCTCAGCCACCCCCCGGCGGACGCCGAATCCAGCCTCCTGGCGGACGGAGCACCGTTTCGCTACGAGGCCGTACTTCCCGAGGACGGCGGTTCCGGAAAGGAGGTCTCGATCAGCTGCACTCCGTTACGGGACCACTCCGGGAGCACCGTCGGCTTGGCCGGAATCATCTGCGACCTGAGCGAGTCGAAAAAGCGGGAACGCAGCATCCTCGAGAAAAACAGGGAACTGGAGTCCCGGCTCGCGGAGCGTGCCTATTTCATTGCCGATATCAACAACCATCTGAGCTCGATGAACCAGGAGCTCATGAACGTGCTCGCGGAGCGGGAACAGCTGGAAAAAGAACTCGAAGCGAGCTGCCGACGCCTGAAAAATCTCGTTGAGGAGATGAACTACACCGAAGAGAAGGAACGGCGCCGGATCTCGACGGAACTGCACGACAACGTGGTGCAGAACCTGGCCCTGGCTCAGCTCAAAATCAACATGCAGGATCGGAGCGCGACCGCGGAAGAACTGATCGCCTCCTTCGACCAGATCCTGGAAAGTGCGATCACCGAGATCCGGGATATCTGCTACGATCTCAGCCCTCCGTTGTTGTACGAGGTGGGGCTGGCCGAGGCACTGGCGAGCCTGGGAGGACGCCTTTCCAGCGAACACCGCTTTACCTTCACCATAAACGGGACCCTTCCCAATGACCTCCCTGCGGAGACGAGGATCCTTCTGTACCAGAGCGTGCGGGAGCTGCTGAACAACATCGTCAAGCACGCCCAGGCGAAAACGGTAACGGTCCGGATGAGGAAGCGGGGTCCCTTTGCCCACCTGCTGGTCACCGATGACGGGGTCGGTTTCCACCCCGACGCCAAGAAGGGGTTCGGCCTGGCCAACATCAAGCAGAGGATTTCGCTGGCGGAGGGATGGTTCAAGATCACCTCCCGCCCCGGTTTGACGACTGCCGAACTAAGCCTGCCGATCCCCTCCTGACCTTTCAGGGGCCCACCTCCTCCATCCCGATCAACTCGTCCAGCAGCTGGAAGAAATCCGGGAAGTAGATCGGCTTGCTGACGTAGCCGGCGATTCCGAGAGCCAGACATCCGTCGACGACGACGGGGTCACTGCATCCCGACACCACGACGACCTTGCTTTCCCGGTTGTCGGTGAGGATCTTCTTGGCCAGGGTAAACCCGTCGAGACAGGGCAAAAAAATGTCGAGCAGGATGATGTCCGGGGAACGCTCGACCACCTTCAACAATGCGTCGATGCCGTCACCGGCGAAAAGTATCTGCACCGTTTTGTAGCGGCGGTGCAAGATGGTGCCGATCATTCTCCTGGTGTCTTCGTCGTCATCCACATACAGCAGTGTTGTTTCACCCGACGTGGGAGTGGGGACGGTGGTTTCCATGGACGACTCCTCGTTTGCGGTTCCAACCGAGGCACCTCCGCAAAAACGCCTTCCGCATCACTTGGCCAGGAACCGATTCGGCCGGTTCGATGCGCGCAGAGCAGGGCGGGGCGGAAAGAGGTACTCGATGCACTGGCGAAGGAGATGCGCGATGTCGGTTTCGGCAAAGCCTGCGAAGCGGCACATGCAGTTCAGGGCCGGCAGCCACTTCTCCTGCAGCAGCTCCATCAGGCGGTCGCTGCCGTGAGCACCTTTGACCGAATCGATCCGGGCAATGAACTGCAAAAGCTGCCTCAAGGTTCCGTTTTGTTGGGTCACGAAAAAGAGCCAGAAGGGAAATCGGCGGTCCAGGCCTTTGGTGAGCGTGGCCACTTTCGACAGGGGCACCGGTTGATCCGCGGTCGAAAGCGGTGCCGGCAGCTTAAGGTCGATGCGTTGGAAAAAATACCTGGCGGTAACAGTGGAACCGGCCAGTTCCTTGAGAAACCCCATTGCCTTGTCGATCCCTCCTTCCGCCGGACCCGCAACCGGGATTACCTGCACGGCGCGCTCCTCGCTGATGCGGATCGGGAACTGATTAAGCAGAGGGCCGACGCTGTTGAGAAACTGCGGTGTGCAGCGCAGCGGGAGCATGCCCCGTAACAGGACATCCAGCAGGACTTCGAGTTCCTGCAGGTAGCGCGTCGCTGTGCGCCGCACCTCGCTGGCAAGCCGGCAGCCGGAGAGGTCGCCCCGGAGCGTGGCTATTTCGTAGCGGATCGAGCTGCAAACACTTTCCAGGCTTTTCCCCTGCATCCTGATGCAAAAACGGTAGATGTCGCACCGAGAATGGAAATGGGACATGACCGTTCCCCTTTGACCAAAGCAAATCCCCTACCTCGCATAGGAAAGGACCTCGACCCGGGACCGGTGGACGTACCTTTCGAGCCGGCCACCCAGCAACAGGCAGCGGCCCTCATCCAAAACCTCCCGCACCGGCGCCACGGTGCCCAGCGGAATCCCGCCGTCGTCCCAGCCGACCACCTTTACCAAGTCCCCGCGCTGCAGAAGGAAACCGTTTTGTCCCAGTGCCATGCCGACCTCCTGCACTTCGTCCAAGCTGTTGGGGAACGCGACTGTCTGGACCGGAGGCAATGAGCTTCCAAGGAGAGGCGGGTCCAAAATTGACCTGATTAACAATTGCCAATAAAGCTATTTCAAACCGGCGCGTTTGTCATTAGAGTAAAATCCCTGACTTTGCCCCCGCCCAAGCCACGACCTCTCTGAGTAGAAACTCCCAGGACCTTCATCAATTTCCCCGCGAACGATCAGTCTTTCCGGCCACGATGGCCGTGCCAAAGGAGGACCTCCTTTTCTCCAGGGAGCGCGCCGGCGGATCCGACCGGCTGGGCGCCAGCCGGGCGGCAGGGGCGCGGCGGCCCCGCCCCTGCGATATCGAGGGAGTCCCGTATTGTCGAGACGTTAACGGACCGGAAGTGCCGTTTGCGCTGAGCATCCTCATCCTTACCTGGTGATGTCCTCGGTTTTCCCCTTATGGGTAGCCCTGATTTTCCCGGTACTGGATCAGCTGATGGTACAACGCGCTTTGGCCGTTCGGCCTCAACCTCATTCGCATTGTCCCTGATCTCTTTGTGCCTTTCCGGTGGCGCTCCCCACTGTATCGGAGAGACGCCGCGATGGATCAGTTGAGAGATACCCTTGGCCCGGGAAGAAGTAGCTGCCGGCATCGGTTGACGGCATTGATCGTTAATATAAACTAATGACCCGAATCGCCACCGTTCAACTAATGAGAGACTGGAGAGGTAGAAGTCAATGACTGCTCGAGGCGAAAAAGGTTCCGCTTTGGTAGAGATGGCCATCTCAATCACGCTGCTGCTCCTCATCCTGTTCGGGACGATCGAGTTCGGCCGGGTCATGTACATGAGAAACACGCTGAACCTCGCAGCGCGGGAAGGGGCGCGGCTGGCTTCGGTGACCCCGGCCCCGATCGACGAGGCCAAGATCCAGGCCCGGGTAACCCAGCTTGCTCCGTTCGCCAATGTCCAGGCAACAACCTCCACGAGCACCGGGGGGATCACTACGGCCTGCCCTCCCGGTACGGACTGCACGGTTACCGTTCAGGTCACCTGTCCGTTCAATACGGTGGTCCCGCAGCTCATCCCCCAGCTGAACAACATCAACCTCACTACCCAGGCAACCATGCGCTGGGAGAATTAAGTTCGGAGGCAAGGATGAATCGACCCGGTGCAGCAACCATCGCAACCGTCGTTGCCCTGATCCTGGGCGGAGCCGCGACCTGGCAAGTTCGGGATTACCTGAAAAAGCACAGTTCCGGCGCCTTTTCCGGCGTCTCCATCGTCACCGCGGCTGCCGACGTGCCGGTCGGCGCCCGTCTTGAACCCGGGTCGGTGAAACTGGCGACCTGGCCTAAAGAGGCCCTTCCGTCGGGTTATTGCACCGATCCTAAGCGGTTGCTGGGGCGGGTGGCGGTGCGGCAGATCGCCCCGGGGGACGTCATCACCGAGACGAAGCTGATGCCGCTCAAGGGTGCCGGTACCGGCATCATGACCTACATGGTCCCGGAAGGGCACCGCGCGGTAACGGTTTCGGTGAACGAGGTGGCCGGCGTGGCCGGATTCATCACCCCCAACAGCAGGGTTGACGTGGTCCTTACCACCCCGCGCCCGGGCAAGCCGGACAAGGAAGATCAGTTGAGTAAGATCATCCTGCAGAACATCCCCGTCCTTGCCTGCGGGCAGGTGACCGAACAAAAAGACGGCAAGCCGACGGTCGTTCCCACGGTTACCCTGGACCTGGTCCCGGACGAGGCGGAAAGGTTGATCGTAGGTGCCAAGAAGGGATCGCTCCAGCTTTTATTGAGAAACATGGTGGATGTCGCCGCGGTGCCGACCCAGGGGGCCAGCGTGGCCAAGGCGCTCGGGGTCACTGAGGCTCCGGTTGTCGTCAAGCCGGTGGTGGTGAAGCGGGTGCGTGAGGTGGTTGCCCGACCGGCGCCTCCTCCAGTCGTCAAGGTGGCCGCCCCCCCCCAGCTCTTCACGGTGGAGGTGATCAACGGAGGGAGTAAGTCCAAGCGGGAATTCGCCCACGAATAGCTCCGCATTTCCGATCACTATGAAATGAGAGGTGACAGGATGAAACAGTGCCTGACTAAAGGAGGGATCTGGGGGGGGCTCGTCCTCTGGCTCCTGTGCTGCGGGCCGGTATCGGCCCTGGCCGGAGTGCCCACGGAGGTGGTGGTCCACAAAAGCGTGCTGCTCAACCTCCAAAGGCCGACGGAGCGGGTCTCCGTCGCCGCCCCGGACATCGCGCAACTGGTGGTCATCTCTCCCACCCAGTTGCAGGTGAACGGCAAAAAAATCGGCACGACGACCCTGATCGTCTGGGAGAAGGGGGGGAAGACGACCTTTTTCGACCTGAGGGTCAAAGGGGACGTCATGCTGCTTCAGGACCAGATCAACGGTGTCCTGTGCCCCAACGACGCCGTCACGGTCGACTACGCCAACGACACCATCGTCATCTCCGGGCAGGTGCGCCACGACTACACGGCGAAAAAGGCGCTCAAGCTGGCCCAGGCCTATGCAGCGAAAAACGAGGGGGGCGGCGGAGAAGAACCGGAACCGGAAAAGCCGCTGGATAACAGCCAGGCCTCCTACCAGGCGGTCGCCCCCAATACGGAAAGAGAGGACCTTTCGCCAAAGCTTCCAGGCAATGGCAAGGATAGTCCGATGGTCATCAACCTGATCCAGGTAATGGACCCGCAGCAGGTGCTCCTGGAGGTCAAGGTGGCCCAGGTCGACAAGAGCGCGCTCGCCTCGCTCGGCATCAGCGCGCTGGTGAAGGGGGCGGGAGGGGAGGGATTCATCAACCTGGCAGGCGCGGCCCCCTTCCCCAACGGTTCGTTGAACCCTTTGAACGGGAACCAGGGTATCGCCGGCAACGCCCCCGGCATCGGCGCCTTGAACGGTGTCAAGGACGCAGGACTGGACGCCTTCCAGGCGGGGGTCTCGGTGTTCAAACCCGGCATCGGTGCGATCCTGAAGGCGCTTTCGACGAAGAGCCTTGCCAAGGTACTCGCGGAGCCGAATCTTCTGGTCCGCAGCGGGCAGGTCGGCAAGTTCCTTGCCGGCAGCAAGATCCCCTTTTCCTATGTCTCCGGCGTCGGCGCCCTCTCCGCCACCTCGATCCAGTTCATCGACGTCGGGGTGAAACTGAACTTCAGGCCGGAGTTGCTGGACAACGGCCTCATCTCATTGAAGATCGACCCCGCCGAGGTGAGCGGCATCTCCGGCACCCTGGCGGTGAACGGCTACCCGATCATCGACACCCGCGAGGTCCGCACCCGGGTGCAGCTCAAGGACGGAGAGAGCCTGGTACTCGCCGGTCTGCTCCAGGAGCAGCAGGTGAAAACCATGTCCAAGATCCCGATACTGGGTGACATCCCGGTCCTGGGAGCCCTTTTCCGCTCCACGCAAAACGACCTGCAGGAGAAGGAGCTGGTCTTCTTCATTACGCCGAGGTTGGTGTCGCCGAGCGTCCCCGGAACGAAGGTGCCGCTGCCGACCGACAGACCGCTGACACCGGAACAAGAGAGGGAACTGCAATGGATGCCACTGGGAAAATAAAGCCGGTCCGCAATGCACGGGGAATGATGATCGTCTACGTCTCGGTCACCCTCGTGGTGCTGGTGGGGATGGCTGGAATGGTTATCGATCTGGGGCACACCCACGTCGTGCGGGGCGAGTTGCAAAATGCCGCCGACGCTTCGGCTCTGGCAGGCGCGGCGAACCTGTACCAACAGCCGATAACCGCGGCATCGCAACCGCAGTGGGATATCGCCAAAAGTAAGGCGGCGGACTTCGTCAGCCAGAACCGTTCCGACGACACCAAGCTGGACTCCGCGAACGTGGAGTACGGTTATTGGAACAAGAATTGGAAGCCTTCCGACAATACCCCGCTATTACCTACTACCAGCACCGGATTGAGTGCGGAATTCGTCCCGGCGGTCAAGGTCACCGTCAGCAGGACCGGAACGGAGAACCAGGGGCCGGTGAGCACGACCTTCATGAAGATCTTCAACGTGAACAGCGCGCCGGTGAAGTCGAGACCGGCGGTGGCGGTGCTGCAGAAGTTCTACGCCGGTTCGGTGCCTCCCCATACGGTTTTCCCGTTTGCGATCTGCAAGCCGATGACCGATTCCATCTTTACGCCAAGTGCCACGCTTCCGACCGGCGAAATCACCATCACTTCGGCGTACTCGGTGGGAAGTACCACGTGCAATCCGGCCGGCCAGTGGACCTCGCTTACCCAGATCGACAACAGTGCCAGTGGCGAGAAAAAGCTGATCCAAAACGGAAACGACAGCTCACTGTCAGTAGGAAATCAGATCTATCTCCAGCCGGGAGAAGAAAACTCGGTCTTCCAGACTGCGAGGAGTGCGTGGCTGAACCAGGATGTGTACCTGCCGATTGTCGATGCAACCGATCTGACCCAGAAGGGATTTCAACCCATCGTGGGATTCGCCTATTTCCATATCACGGATGTAGCCTCCGGCTCGGCACCTTACGTCAAAGGCTATTTCACGAGTATCACCACCGCGCCTTCCACCTTCGGGACCGGGGGCTCGCCATCCAACGTCACGCTCTACAAGCCGGTAATGGCCCAATAGCCCGATGAGCCGCCAAGAAATGGACTATCACATGACTACTGAACTGTCGGCCATCCTGATCGGCAACGATCCGCAGGTACAGCACAGCATCGAGAGTGCGCTCAAGAGCTCCGGCGCCAACGTGCGCCTTCTCGCTGCCGTAGATGACCTGCAGCAGGGCATGCGCATCATGCAGACCAACTCCCCCAACATCGTCATCCTCGACCTCAAAAACGTCGACCAGGGGGAGAAGGAAACGAGGTACCTTGCCACGCGGTTTCCCCGCACCGCCGTCTTCGTGACCGCGGCAGAGAAAAACCCGGACTGGATCCTCACCCTGATCCGGGCCGGTGCCCGGGAGTACCTCACCAAACCGGTGGCGGCGGCCGAATTGGCGCAGGCCGTCGAAAAGGTGTCCCTGGTATGGGCCGCGGCGGCCGGGACCCGGGAGACCAAGGGATCGGTCATTTCGGTGTACAACCCGTCCGGGGGGATGGGGACGACCACGGTGGCGGTAAACCTGGCGGCATTGCTCGCGGCCCAGGGGAAGCGGACCGCGCTCCTCGACCTCAACCTTCATGCGGGGGACGTCGCCGCCTTTCTCGACCTCACCCCGCGCTATACCCTGGCCAGCGCGACCCCGAAGCTCGGTGCCCTGGACGCCGATTTTCTCAGGAGCATCACCGTATCCCATGGCTGCGGGGTCGACGTCCTCAATGCTCCGGACGAGCTCGAAGAAGCCGACCTCGTGGCGCCGGAGTTGGTACACGAGGTGATCCGGTATTTCCAGACCCACTACGAGTACACCATCATCGACACCGGCGGACCGGCCGCGGGGTGCAACCTGGCGGTATTCCAGGCTTCGGACCGAATCCTGTTCAACACCGTCCTGCACCTTCCCGCGCTGAGAAACGCCCAGCGCTACCTGGCCGCCCTGGCCCGGGCCGCAGGGGCGGAAGAGCGGATCAAGCTTTTGGTGAACCGCCACGATCCGAGGGAGGGGATCAAGGTAGCTGACGGAGAAAAGGTCCTCAGCGTAAAAGTCTTCCAGACGATCCCCAACGGCGCCGCCGACGTCACTGCCTCCATCAACAAGGGGGTGCCGCTGGTAATCGACAACCCGAGATCACCGGTGGCCAGATCCCTGGAGGAACTGGTCCGGAAGCTGACCGGCACTGCCGCGCCGGCCGAAACGAAAACCCTCAGGAGATTCCTATGATCTTCAACGAGCAGCCGACCGCGGCGACCGAAGCCGGCGGCCCTTCCTTCCAGGATCTGAAATGCCGCATTCACCGCATGCTCATCGAGCGGGTGGATCTCACCAAGCTGGAGCTGCTGCGCAGTGACGAACTGGCCGGCGAAATCGGACGCGTCATCGAGATGCTGATCTCCGAGGCGGGGGTGCCGCTCAGCCGACCGGAAAAGGAGCGGCTCGTCGTCGAGGTGCAGCACGAGACCTTCGGCCTGGGGCCGATCGAGCCCCTCCTCGCTTCCCCGGAGATCTCGGACATCCTGGTCAACAACTGCCACAACACCTACGTGGAGCGGGGCGGGCGGCTGGAAAAGACCGACGTCGTCTTTCGGGACAACAGCCACCTGCTGCAGATCATCGAACGCATCGTCCACCGCATCGGACGCCGGATCGACGAATCGAGCCCCTTCGTGGACGCCCGCCTCCCCGACGGCTCCCGCGTCAACGCCATCATTCCACCCCTGGCCCTGGACGGGCCGGCCCTGTCGATCCGTCGCTTCGGGCTGTTCCGGATGAAGCTCAAGGACATGCTGGCGCTGGGCTCTCTGGACGAGCGGATGGCGCGGGTGATCGAGGGGGCGGTGAAAACACGCCTCAACATCCTCATCTGCGGCGGGACCGGCACCGGCAAGACCACCCTTTTGAACATGATCTCCGAGTTCATCCCCGAGGACGAGCGGATCGTCACCATCGAGGACTCGGCGGAGTTGCAGCTCAAGCAGGACCACGTGGTGCGGCTGGAGACGCGTCCCGCCAACATCGAGGGCGCCGGGGAGGTTACCCAGCGCGACCTGGTGCGAAACGCCCTGCGCATGCGGCCGAACCGGATCATCCTCGGCGAGGTGCGCGGCGGCGAGGCGCTCGACATGCTTCAGGCGATGAACACCGGTCACGAAGGCTCCATATCCACCATCCACGCCAACACGGTCCGCGACGCGATGTCCCGGATGGAGACGATGGTCATGATGACCGGGCTGGACCTGCCGGAGCGGGCGATCCGGGAACAGATCGCCTCGGCGATCGACATGGTGATCCATCTGGTCCGGTTCCCGGACGGCTCGAGAAAGATCGTGAAGATCGCGGAAATCACCGGGATGGAATCCCACACCATCGTCATGCAGGACATCTTCCTGTTCGACCAGAAGGGCGTTGACGCGGAGGGGCGGGTGGTCGGCGAGTACCGGGCCGCCGGCCTCAGGCCCGGCTTCGCCGACCGCTTCAAGGTGTACGGCTTTGATCTCCCCCCCGGGATCTTCGACAGGAGGAGCTAGTCATGACGGCGGCAGCGATTCTGGTCTTTGCCGCAGTCTTTGCGGCGGCTTATGCCGGCTGCCTGGCACTGGCCGAGGCCCGGCGGTCCCCCGCCGCCATCCTCAAAGGGCGCCTGCGGCGGATGGGGCAAGGGGAGCCGGAACCTCAGCCGGACCCGGAGCTGGTGCGCCGGGAGAACTGGGGGCACCGGTTCTTCATCAAGCTGCCCCTGATGAAGCGGGTGACGACGCTCGTGGAACGGTCCGGCATCCCGATCGCGCCGCCCATAGTGGTACTGGCGACCGCCGCTGCCTCAGCAGCAACGGCACTCGCTCTCTATGCGGCCCGGGGAAACCTGCTTTTGGCGGCAGGGGGCGGGGTGGCAACCGTATGGGGGGCCAAGTTCGCTCTCGCCTGGAAAAAAAGGAGCCGGGAACGTCGCTTCACCGAGCAACTGCCGGATGCACTCACCATGATCTCCCGCTCGTTGCGGGCCGGACATTCCCTGACCGCTGCCATCGAGCTCTTGAGCGAGGAACTGCCGGAACCCGCCGCCGGGATCTTCAGGATTGCCTATGAGCAGCAGAAATTCGGGGTTCGGATCGTCGATGCCCTGGCGACGCTGCCGGAAAGGATCGAGAGCCTGGATCTGCAGTTTTTCGTCACCATCATCCGGATCAGCAGCGAAACGGGGGGAAACCTCGCCGAGATCCTGGACAAACTCGCCGAAACCATCCGATCCCGCCTGCAGGTACGGCAACAGGTGCAGGTGGTGACTGCCGAAGGGCGGCTGTCCGGCTACGTCCTGATCGCGATGCCGATCCTGCTCTTTGCCGTCTTCTACATCATGAACCCGGCCTACATGGGACTCTTCTTTACCGAACGCTTCTGCCAGATCGCACTTGTCTTTGCGGCAGTCGCGCAGTGCGTCGGGCTGTTCCTGATCAGAAAGGTCATCGACATCCGCATCTAGGAGGGGAAGCCGTGCTTACCCTGATCTGCTGTGCCACATTTCTGAGCATCGCCGTCCTGGCCGGCACGGGGGCTTACCGCTACCTCGGGAGACACGCGACCCTGAACCGGCGGGTGGCAGGGCTCATGCCCGAGGAGAAGGAAACCCCGGCACTGGTCGCGACGCAGAACATCTGGCAGCTCTACCTCGCGGAAATGGGGGAGCGGCTGCGGGTAAAGCCTTCGGACCTGCGCAGTTACCGCGGCATGATGATGGCTGCCGGTTTCCGACCGCAGGCGGTGTACATCTTCCTGGGGATGAAGCTGCTGCTGGCAATGGTGTTACCGGGCATCTACCTGCTCCTCTTCGTTCTGCCCCAAGGGCGGCCCCTCGGCTCTGACGCGGTCACCATCGCTACGGGGTGTGCCATTGGCGGTTTTCTGCTGCCGACCTTCTGGATCGGCCGCCGGGGAAAGGCCCGCAAAGAAGAGATCTTCCACACCCTCCCGGACGTCCTGGATCTGTTGACGGTTTGCGTCGAAGCGGGCCTTGGGCTGGATGCGGCGTTGCTGCGGACCGCAGACAGCTTCTACCAGGCGAAAAACCCGCTGTGCAAGGAGATCATCCTCACCATCCTGGAAATAAGGGCCGGCAAGCCGAGGCCGGAGGCCCTCAAGGGATTGGCCGAGAGAACCATGGTCGACGACGTAAGGTCGCTGGTCACCATGCTGATCCAGACGGAAAAATTCGGTACCAGCCTGGGCAAGACCTTGCGGACCTTCTCCGATTCGCTGCGGCTGAGGAGAAAGCAGTTCGCCGAGGAAAGGGCTTCCAAAACGGCCGTTAAGATGCTGTTCCCGTTGACCTTCTGCATCTTTCCGGCCCTGCTCATCGTGATGTTGACGCCGGCGGTATTCCAGATTGCCAAGATTTTCAAGCCGTGACCCAGGGCGGGCACCGGCCCGCTCGGGCTGCCGCGGCTTTGCGAAAGGCCACCCATGCACTGCACCCAGGGCCGTTGTTCGATCCACGATTTTTTTTGGCCGGGGCTTTGGTCTTCGTTGGTGCACCTGCTGCTTTTGGCTCTGCTGCTGGACGACTGGTCCCGCCAGCAAGGGGTGATCTGGCTGGACCCCGGGTTGGCACTCCAGGCGGTCGAACCGCCGCCGGAGACGGTGACTGCCGAGACTGCGGCACCGGCCGTGGCCAGCGAAGCCATGCCGCGTGTCGGGGAGAATGGGGCGGTCGCCGCCGCTGAGACCACCGATCCGGGAGGCGACCCGGATGAGATGATGGCTCCGCTGAGTCCGGCGCCGGAGGGCCCGCCCGCTGCGGTGACCGAAGCACCTGCAGCGCCGGCACGTCGGGCGGCCCTCCAGCAGACGCCGCGACCGGCGCCCCCCCAGTCGCGGGCCATCTTCTCGGCGCAGAGTTCTGCGCGGCTGGTGCGCCACCAGGCACCGGTCGAATCGAAGGCGTCGCCCGTTGCGCCCGTTGCGCCCGTTGCGACCGTTGCGACCGTTGTGCCCGTGGCGACCGTTGCGGCCGTGGCGACCACTGCGACCGCTCCGGTGCCGCCGCCGCGGCCGGCACGGGGAAAGCCCCTGACGGTAACGGCGCCTCAAGCGGCGGCCCCTGATTCGCCTCCGGAGCGCCGGGTGCCGCCTCCCAGGCCGGTCGCCGCTCTCGCACCGGTTGTGCCGGCTACCCGCCGGGAAGAATCACCCGGAGGAAAGGCCCCCCCGGCATCGGGAGAGAAGAAGTTGGGGCCGCGCCAACTCCCCGTCCCGCCACCGGTCCAGGTTGTGCCGGCAGCGGAGTCGGGAGCCACCCGCCAGGTCACCGCCTCGCCCAAGGGGCCGGCGGCCTTGCCCGCACCGGCAGCCGCTGCTGCGCCGCTACCCAAGCCGGTCCACGTTGATCCGGTCCGGTCGGCCGAGGCTGCGGCGGGTCCGGGAACCGCACCGCCGAATCAGCTCCGGGCGTTTCCGGCGGTCGCCCTGGACGGAGACCTGGTGTTGAAAATCCGCAGCAAGGGGATCGCCGGCCGGGAGGTGAAACCCTACGTCATCTTTCGCGATTATCCGAAAAGCCGGCACAACCGCGGGATGACCGCAGCAGAGGCGAGCCGCAAGACCAAGCTTCGGCCCCGGTCGGTCGCGCTGGATAACGACCAACTGCAGGTTGTCGTCGATACCGCCGCCGACGGCGTTTACGATTTCCGGGCCGGAGCGGAGCCCGCCGGCGAGGGGGCCTGTACCCTGACGATCACCGGTCGCGGCGGCAAGAAGGTGAAACCGGTGGGGACCCGGGCGATCGGCGGAGACAACTCGCTGGTGAAGGTCCTCATGCCCGAAGGCGTGCTCTGGGACGAGGACGGCCCGTTCACCGGCAGCATCGAGGATTCCGAGAGCGTGACCAAATACAATGGGGAAACGGGGCTGGTGTGGAAGGAATACAAGCCGTGAGTCCCGGGCAGGGATCGGGGATACCGTCGGCAAAAAGGAGGGAGTCAAGATGGCATCGAGATATCGGTTGGTCATCACTTTGATGCTCGCGCTGTTGCCGGTAGGCGGTTGTGGCGGCTCGGGCGGCGACCCGGGGGGGGTGAGTGACCCTTTCGCCCAAAATCAGCCGGTAAGCACCGGCAACGGGACCGTCCTCAACTACGCCATGTCGCTGAGCGCCGCCGGCAGCACCGGGGGGACGACCGTAGGTTCCAACGGCACCGTCATCGCCACCGCCACCCTCACCGACAGCAATGGCAATCCGGTGGCGGGCCAGCCGGTGCAGTTCCAGGAGGTCCTCCTAAATCCTGCCGACTCTCCATCGGTAACGATTCCGTCCCCGGTAGTCACCACCACATCCGAAGGAAAGGCCATCGCCCTCCTCACCGCCAACAGCACCACGGTCCGAAAGGACGTCATCCTGAGAGCGTCCACTTCGATTGATGGCCAGGACGTCAACTCGGTCCGGATCTTCACCATCAACGGGACGCTTTTAAACTACTCCATGTCCTTGAATGCCGTCGGCAGCACCGGCGGGACGACGGTTGGAGCCAACGGCACCGTCATCGCCACCGCCACCCTTACCGACAGCAGCGGCAATCCGGTTGCGGGCCAGCCGGTGCAGTTCGAGGAGGTCCTCCCGACGGCAGCCGATACCCCGTCGGTAACCATTCCGGTGCCGGTGGTCACCACTGCCTCGGATGGAAAGGCGATCTCGATCCTCACCGCCAACAGCACCACGGCGAACAAGGGCGTCATTCTCAAGGCATCGACCACCATCAACGGCCAAAACGTGAGCGGCATCAGCATGTTCACGGTAGTGCGCAGCACGGGCAACTACGTAGAATTCATCACCACGAAAGAGGCAAGCGATCCGGACGGAAGCATGAATCCGCTCCAGATTCAACTGACCGCGGTCGATCCCGTTCTCATGCCCCACTATGGGATCCTGCAACTGGTGACCGTGGATGTGCTCGATAAAAACGGGGTAAAGCGGACCCATGTGCCGGTGACCCTGCAAGTCGTGGGTGTCATGGGCAACGACTGTGCCGTATCCCTGGGGGTTCCGGGAGGAACGACCCAGACGGTCTTCACCGACGATACCGGTCTCGGCATCTTCAGCGCGGAAATCATGATGAGTACCCCCCCCATCGGTGCCAGCGACAGCTGCTCGGTGGTGTACAGCGCCACGACGCCGGACCCGTATGCGCAAATCGCGACCGACCTCTTCAGCTACGGCGGCTATGTCGCCATGATCACCAACAACAAGCAGTAGTTACCTCTCGCAACCGACCATTCGTCCCGAAATGATGCCATGAGGAGGGAATATGCGCCGCCAGTCGTTACTGCTTCTTCTGGTCCTGCTTGCTGCAGCGAAACCCGCGACGGCCGAGAGCCTGGATGGCAGGCTCGGCATCACCGCAAAGGCCGGGGCTTTGGTCCCGTTGAAAGACGACTTCGTCAGCAGCACCACCCATTCCAATCCCGGCGTCGCCGCCGGCGGGGGAATCATCTTCGGCCTGGGCCGCAATTTCGCCGGCGAGATCGACGTGACCCACGTACCGGGACTGGATGTGGAGATCAGCGGTGCCAAGGCATACGAGGCCAGGCTCACTGACGTCTCGCTCGGGGTGCAGTACCGCTTCCTGCCGGCAGAGCATTTGGTTCCTTACGTCGGAGGCGGCGTGGACTTCATCACCGGCGAGCTGAAGCACGTCTCGGGTGCGGATTACGACCTGGAATGGACCGAAGGGGGGCACGTCAACCTGGGATTCGACTACTTCCTCACTCCCGGAATTGCATTCACCGGCGAAGCCCGGGGGATTTTTCCTTTTGACGGGGACGTTACCGGGCCCAACGGCAAGGTAGGTACCTACCGCCCGATGGCCTTTGTGGGGACCCTGGGGTTCCGCCTGATGCTGCCGGCTCACGTCTTCCGGGACACCAACAAGTTCTAGCGGTTTCTTCCGCATCTTGTCGCGGCAGTTGCTTAGGCAAACAGGCCATCTGCACCGGCACCAAAGAGCCGAAAAACGAACAAGAGGAAAGGTGATCCTTTCCTCTTGTTGTTGCGCCCCTTGGGCTGCGTGCACCTGATGGTTTGAGTCTTTCTAGGGAGATGCGACCTTGCCGGCGACCGTGTTGAATTGAGAGTTTATGTCCTGGCCCAGAAGCTTGGCTCCGGCCATCGCGATTACCGCGATCAGTGCAACCATCAGAGCATACTCAACCATCGTCGCCCCTTTCTCTTCTTTCAGCATGGACTTCATCTTTTCCCTGGCTTCCTGCATCCTGAGATACGTACCGATTACGAGTTTCATGGGTAACCTCCTGAATGATTTATAGTTAAGCCTGCAATAGAATAGCACCCGAACTGTTATTGCATATACGACAGTTGTTGTATTCTCAGTTTAAAATGAGTGCGAGAATGGTGTGCTCCTTTCGAGGTGGAAGCTATGAGAGATTTTCACCACCATATCCTGATCATCGGCCCGAAAATGCTCCAGAACGCGGTGCTGGCTTCCTACATCGAAGACCACACCGATTGGCACTGCATTCCGATTGAAAAAGTGGAATTGGCCGAGCAGGTCGAGAAGGAGGAGCCGAACGGGATCTTCGTGCTCCACGATGCCGTTTCCTTGCAGGGAAAGGTCTTCGAGGCCGCGCTTGCCGCGGAACTGGAGCGGATGCCGGTCGACTGGGCGGTCGCCCTGTTCAACCTGGAACGGAGCAGCGACGTGGAGCGCAGCGCCATCAGGTACGGGATCAAGGGGATTTTTTACGAGGACGACACCCCGGAGGTGCTGATCAAGGGGATCTCGGCGATTTTCCACGGGGAGCTTTGGGCATCGCGCAAGACGCTGGCGGAAAGCCTCATCGATTGCAGCCGAGGCCTGATGCCACACCGGACCCTTCCCCAGTTTCCCAACGGGCTGACCAAGCGCGAAGCCGAGATCCTGTATCTGCTCTCGGAGGGGTGCTCCAACAAAGGAATTGCCAAGCACTTGTTCATCAGCCCCGAGACGGTGCGCACGCACCTGCATCGGATCTTCAAGAAGCTGCACCTGTCGACGCGGCTGGAAGCATCGCTTTGGGCTTCCCGGCACCTTTTCTCCCATTCCTGAAGCAGACCACGGCGCGGCAGGCGCGCGACTCATCCAAAACCTCGGTTGACTTTCGGGGAGGGGATGAATCCAGGCAAGAAAAGCATGGTGCAGGAGGGATACCTGCCCCCGCCCGTTTGGCTGAGGGGGGCAGCTCCTTTACCGGGTGCCGCTTTGGGCTCGGGCTCGGAGGTTACGCCAGGGGAGTCAACGGAACGCGTGCCGATGGGGGGAGGGACCGGGGAAACGCCGTCGGCTTTCTCCGGATGGCCGGCTGGTTCAGCTGAAAGCGGCGCGACGCAGGCCCGCCGGGGGGAGGAGGTTGATCTTCATCCAGTATTCCAGGGTCATTTTCAGCTTGTCCAGATTCGTTTCCCGGTTGATGTCTTTGGTTACGAAGCTGTTGGCACCGAGGTGGTAGCTCTCGTCGATGACGCTCTCATTGTTCAGAGCGGTCCAAACGACGACCGGTATTTCCTTGGTGCGGCGATCACTTTTCAACCGGCGAAGCACATCGAGTCCGCAGACTCTCGGGACGTTCAGGTCCAGCAACACCATCAGTGGGGAGACGAACTCCCTTCCCGCGTATGCGCCGGTTCCGAGCAGCAGGTCGAGTGCTTCGGCCCCGTCATGGGCGAATACTACCGGAAAAGGAACGATGCTCTTCACTGTCTTGAGAAAAAGAGCCTCATCATCGGCATCGTTTGCGACAACTACGAGGACATCGTTTCGCATGTTATTGCCTCGTTTCTGAGTGGATTCTGTCAGGAGATGTTATGACGGTTTTCGTTAAAATTGTCAAATCGAGAAAAGTAGTATCACTGGTTCAGGAATTGCCGAGAACCGTTCAGGAGGATTACCTTCTTCTTGTTACGCATTTCCTCCGCAGAGTGTCGGGCCTTTTCGAGCAGAGGAGTAAGCATAAACTAGATGGTTGCCGGGCCGCTAAAGTGAGTGTCGCCTTTGGTGAGGACGCCAATATCAGCCGAGGCGCTCCTCTTAAGGAGAATCCGGGTCGGCCTCACTGCGGCATGCAGGGGCAAACTTCCGGCCTCCGCCGACGGGCCAGAGCCGGAGAAGAACTTAGGGCGGCTCGGGCTTCCGGGAGGACCATGCCTGTGGGGAATACCCGATGACAATGGCCCGCTTTTTGCTGGGAAGCTCATCATTCTCATTAAAGTGCCGTCCGCTCTGCCACGTGGGTTGGCCAGAACCAGTCAAAACGCCGGTTTGCTCTGGCGGATGCCGCGTAAGCGCCAACTTACGGCTAAGTAAGTTGCACAATTCGTTGCTCTGCTGCTACTATCGCGACAGGGTTTGGCGGGGCGGTGGTGCCAAGGTCAGGAGGTTTGGATGTATTTTCTGGTGGTTGAGGACGAAGAGCGGGCCGCGGCCCAGCTCCAAAAAGGGCTCTCCGAGGTGAGCGTCGTTTCCGATGTCTGCAGCAACGGCCTGGACGCCGTTGCCCTTGCGCTCAAAAAGGAGTACGACCTCATCATTCTCGACCTCATGCTGCCCGGCATCGACGGGTTCGAGGTGCTGAAAAGGATCCGCGCCGCGGGGGTGGCCACCCCGGTCATCGTCCTTACCGCCCGCGATTCGGTGACCGACCGGGTGACCGGGCTGCGCAGCGGCGCCGACGATTACCTGGTGAAGCCGTTCTCCTTCGCCGAGCTGATCGCGAGGATCCAGGCGCTCTTGCGCCGCGGTCAGGCGTTGCAGCACGACGAGCTCAGGGTCGCCGACCTCGTGGTCAACTTCTTCGCCCACCGCGCCACCCGCGCCGGCAAGCACCTCGATCTGACCCCCAAGGAGTTCTCGCTTTTGTCCCTCATGATCCGGCGCCAGGGGGAGGTCCTCTCCCGGGCCCGCATCGCGGAGCGGATCTGGAACCTGGGCTTCGACAGCAACATGAAGATCGTGGACGTGAAGATCGGGAACCTGCGGGCCAAGGTGGACGGCCCCCACGAAAAGAAGCTGATCCACACGGTTCGGGGAGTAGGCTATGTTCTGGAAGACCGGGAGCTGGCGGGGGAGTAGACGCTGGTCGATCGCCAGGCGTCTGGCCCTTCTGCACATTGCCGCCGTCTTCATAAGCTACGCGCTCTTCGGGTCGCTTTTCTACCTGCGCCGGGTGAGCCAGCAGCGCAAGCACGACGTCGCCGAACTGATGGACGAGGTGGCCGGGGTTCAGGCGATGCTGCGCCAGCCGGACGGCCGGGAGCTGATCGACCAGGAGCTCAACACCCAGATCTTCGAGCCCGACACGATGCGGCCGTTTTTGCGCATCATCGACGCCCAGGGGACCGTGGTGCGGGAAAGCCCGGGGATGAGCCGGGTGCTTCCCGTCGGGGTCTTCACAACCAAGGCCTCGCTGGTCAAGGGGATGCCTTGGCGCAACGAGGCGGGGGATTACTACCTTTTAGCCAGCGTGCCGGCGCCGGAAAACCCGCTTTCCGGCCGGGGAGGCACCCTCCAGGTCGCGCTGAGCGCCCGCGAAGAGCAGATGTTCGGGACCCAGCTCCGCTACGCGCTCTTCTTCTTCGTCGGTTCCGGGACCATCTTCGCCTTCGCCTGCGCCTATTTCGTGGTCCGCCTGGGACTGCAGCCGCTCGAGGACATCTCCCGCACCGCGCGCAGCATCACCAAGCGCCAGTTGGACACCCGCATCGACGATGCGCCCCTCCCCACCGAGCTGGTCTCCCTCGCCCACTCCTTCAATTCGATGATGGCGCGGCTGGAAGAGTCCTTCGACAAGCTCTCCCACTACTCGTCCAATTTGGCCCACGAGCTGCGCACCCCGATCAACACGCTGATGATCACTGCCGAGATCGCCCTTTCCAAGGAGCGCCAGGCCGACGATTACCGGGCGGTGATCGCCTCGAGCCTGGAGGAGTGCGGCCGGCTGTCCCGGCTCATCGACCGGATGCTGTTTCTGGCGCGGGCCGACATCCAGCAGTACGACCTGATCCTGCAGCCTTTGGACGTAACCGAGGAGCTGGAAAACCTCTTCGACTACTATGCCGAGGAGGCGGGGGAGGCGGGGGTCGACCTGGCGGTCCGGGGCATGGCGACGGTACACGCCGATCCCGATCTTTTCCGCAGCGCACTCAGCAACCTTTTACGCAACGCCCTCGCGTATACCGGTTCCGGCGGGAGCATCACGGTCGGAACCTGGGTTTTGCCCAACGGGACGGTGAACATCGCCGTCAAGGACACCGGCACCGGCATCCCTCCTCAGCACCTCCCGCGGATCTTCGACCGTTTCTACCGTCCCGACGAGGTCAACAAGCCGCACGGCTCCGGGCTCGGCCTGGCCATCGTAAAGGCGATCATGAACCTCCACGGCGGCGACATCGCCATCGAAAGCATCTACGGGCGCGGTACCACCGTCACCCTCTCTTTCCCCCAGCAGGTAAACCCCAGGCTATAATCCCTCGCTTGCCAATTCGTTACCTTTGCCGTGCCTTTCCGTTGCCAGCGTTACGGCAAATCGCGTCTCCTCCTTTTCCGGCTCCCGGCCCACCTCACCTTTTCGGTAATATTTGCGTTGGAAATGACTTAGATCGGTTTTACCGGACGGTTACCGATACGACCGCGCAGGTTTCGCGGCGGTCGGTTCTTTCACCACCGCCATCTTTTTTTCGCTGCTCAGCAGCGGTGGCCGCGCTTTCCTCACTCCATCTTTAGGACCGATACATCCCATAGGTCCCGCCCATCGTTAACTCGGTTAACAATTCGACATGACAGGAAGTTTTTGTAGGGAGGGGCCTGACGAAACGTTCGGCTGCCGGTGCCGACCCCACCGGTAGGGGGGGCGCTTTTCCGACCGCCCGGGGCGTTTCCGGGCCATTTCGCGGCGAAGATCCCCCCTGCGCACGTCGTGCAGGCGGCACAAATTTTGCCTTACCTGGGCGACCACCTGCCTCCGCCACGGAGGCCACCACCGGGAAACCGGCGGCGCCATCCGGTGATACGACGAAACAGCTGCCGCTGAGCCGGCAACACGATATCGATGCATTGAGCGATTTTTCGGTCCGATTCAAAGGAAATTTTTTAGGGGGAATTATGTTGAGGAAGATTCTTGTCATCATGCTGGGCTGCCTGTTGCCGGTCCAGGCCAATGCCGATTCCTGGTTTTTCCAGACCCAGGTCCGCAGTGGCGGGGGCTCCATGACCTCGGCCAACAAGTCCGGTCAGCGGGTCGGAGATGGCGCCATCTACCGCTCGTACACCTCTTCGGGCCAGTTCGCGGTCTCGGTCGTGCCGGATGGCGGCTACAAGATCCGCAACATCGTGGTGAACTCCACTCCGCTGCTGAGCCCGGCCGAGGAAGGCACCGTTTCATCCTGGCCGACCATTTACCTCACCGGAGGCACCGACCAGACGGTAACCGCATCCTTCATCGCGTCCGCCCTCAAAATCTGCCCCATTGACCAAAGCGGGAATTGCGCTTCCAGCGTGGTCGGCTACCACGTTACTCCTTCTTCGGTGGGCGGGGTCACGGTAGGGTACAAACTCTCCTCCCCGATCACTTTCACCTACACGCCGACCAGCGGGTACCAGATCACCGGGATTCCCGGGCTTCCCAACGACCCGACGATCACCCACACCAACCTCGCCCCCGGGGCGGGAAAGGCGGTCAAGGTAACCTTTCCGGCCGGCTATGTCTTCTCGCAGGACATCGACCTGCAGGCGACGGCGGTAAACAATACTCCTTTCATCAACCAGGTAATGCCCCAGAACGCGATCGTCGGCGCACCGGTCAGCCTCAATGTCTCCACGACCAACATGACCGGGGTGAGCTACAGCTGGACCTACGTTTCCGGCCCGGCCAACACGGTCTCGTACCAGACGGTGAACGGGAAGATCCAGACCGTCGTCACTCCGGGACCCGCGCTCACCCTGAGCGGCGCTACCAGCGCCGCCCCCTCCTTCGTCGCGCCGTCGGTTCCGGGACAGTACAAGTTCACCGTGCAGGTCAAATCGGACAACAACCCCGCCATGGTGAGCCTGGCGACGGTGAACGTCGTCGCTTCCGGGATCAGTGCGGCGAAGAACCAGTGCCAGTTCTGCCATACCGCCAACGGGATCGGCGGGACCCAGCTCTTCAGCAACTGGTCCGCCTCCGCCCACAAGGCTTCCAGCGTCACCTGCGCCGGATGCCATGCCGGGGCCGGCACCGGGGGACACCCCGGATCGGTTACTCCGGCAAGCGTCAGTGCTACCACCTTCACCTATAACGCCAGCGGAGCCAACTTCTGCGTGAACTGCCACAGCGCCACGATTCCGGCCGGCTACGCCACCTCGGCCCACAAGGCAAACGGTGTGGCCTGCGCCTCGTGCCACGTGAGCGGTCCGCATAACCCGGCCGTCGCTGCCTCGGTCTGCGGAGGCTGCCACTACGACAACGGCGGCTCCGTTCCCAACCACCTCCTGGACATCGGCACCACCGCCTGCACCACCTGCCACAATCCGCACAACCTCTCGGCCGCGGGGACCGCGATGCCGTCGGTGCACTACAACAACATGACCGGCGCCAAGTACCCGGCTTCGTACGTCACTTCGCGTGCCAGCTGCGCCGACTGCCACCGTTCCGGAACCACCAACCAGACGGTCCGCCACCAGTGGTATTCCTCGGCACATGCCGCGGTCACCGACGCTCCCTTCACCGAGTACGACTTCAAGACCAGAAGCGGCTGCGTCCAATGCCACACGACTACCGGTTTCGTTGCCTACTCCACCGGTAAGGTGACTGCCGCATGGGGCGACGCTTCCGACAAGACCAAGGAAGTCATCACTTGCCGCGCCTGCCACAGCGACATCAGTAACGGCACCGCCCGCGTGGTGCAGCCGGTGAGTCCCTACAGCGACCTTGCCTGGACCAACCGGGAAGCGGGTGCCTCGAACCTCTGCTTTGACTGCCACAGCGGGCGCAACACCGGCAACGGCATCCAGGCGAAGGTCGGCAGCGCCGACTTCACCAACCTGGCGTACCTCGCGCCGCACTATCTTTCCGCCGGGGGGACCCTCAACGGGAAAACCGGTTACAGCTTCGGCCAGACCTACTCCTTCTACTCGACCAACAGCCACCGGACCATCGGGATGGCGAACTTCAACAACACCGGCAACGACGGTCAGTGCGTCGCCTGCCACATGCCGGTTGAAAACGGCGTGAAGAACCACTACTACCAGGCGGTTGCCAAGGATGCCAACGGAACCGTCACCTCGGTACCGACGAGCGCGGTCTGCGGCAACTGCCACGGCGCCACCCTGACCACCGGATTCCTGAACGGGAGCAAGACCGGCTACGCCAACACCCTCAACATCCTGAAGCTCGTGCTCGGACAGAAAGGGTACGCCTACACCGATAACTACCCCTATTTCGCCAACACCAACTGGGGGAGCGGACAGGCCGGCGCGAACAACATGGGTGCCGCCTTCAACTACAAGCTGCTCCTCGCCGAGCCGGGCGCCTACGCCCACAACGGCGCTTACGCGAGAAAGCTTTTGGTGGATTCCATCGACGCCGTCTACCATAACGGTTCGGTCACCGGCCAGATCAACGACGCGGTCACCGATCTTTTCAACCAGGGGCTCATCGACCAGGCCACCGTCGACAGCGTCACCGACTACGCCAAGGGTGGCGCAAGCTGCACGAGCTGCCACGCCAACACCTCGGGGAGCCACACGACGCACATCGTCACCAAGTCGATCGGCTGCGTGACCTGCCACAGCGCCACGGCGGCCAGCAACACCGCGTTGATCCCGGGCACCCAAAAGCACGCCAACGGCGTGAAGGATGTCGTCTTCGCCTACGAGCCGATCGGAAGCTACGCATCGGTTACCAAGACCTGTTCCAACGTTTCCTGCCACTCGGACGGGATGGGACACTACGGGGACGTGGTCTGGGGCGCCAAGCTCACCTGCAAGTCGTGCCACCCGAACCTCACCGGGGCGCACCAGGCCCACATCGGCAGCCTGCTCGACTCGGTCGGCTTCTACGGCTACACCTCCAACAACTCGACCGCGGCCGCCTACCAGTTCGGCTGCGCCAACTGCCACCCGACCGATCCGGCCAGCCACCAAAACGGGAAAGTGGACGTGACCCTGGTAGCCGATCCGGCGGCCGGATCGTTGCGCGCCAAGAACTCCCCGACCGCGATCATCTCCGGTGTCGGCCAGAGCGGCTCCGGCATCGCCGGGACCTCCGGGGTGAGCGTCACCTGCTCCGCCGCCTACTGCCACTCCAACGGCCGGGTCGGCGGCCCGCTCGCCTACGCCACCTCCCCCGACTGGTACAACGCCGCCGCCTACACCGGTGACAGGTGCGCCATGTGCCACGGCAACGCCCCGGCAACCGGTGCCCACGCCGCCCACGCGGTCGGGATCCACTACAACCAGATCACCGACGCCAGCGGTAACCTGATCCTGGGCCACGGCGACGAGACCCAGTCGACCACGATCAACTGCGACCTCTGCCACAGTGTCACGGTGACCAACTTCAACAACGACAACAATGCCACCTGCGGTTCCTGCCACGTAGCCGGCAACCCCGCGACCGGACCCAAAGGAACCCCGACCGTCGACAAGACCCACCACCTGAACGGGACCCTGGAAGTCGCCTTCAAGGGGATCAACATGGTGAGCAAGGCGCAGGTCCGGCCGCTCAGCTTCGGGCAGTACTCCTCGATCTGGACCCGGACCACCTACAAGGCCGGGGCGGGCTCCTACGACTTCAGCAAGCAGCCGCTCAGCTCGGCGAGCTTCGATGCCACCGGGAAGAACTGTTCCAACGTCGCCTGCCACAACGGCAAGAGCCCGAACTGGAACGCCAAGCTCACCTGCGTGGATTGCCACTCGACCCTGTAGGATGGAGCCGGCCGGGTAACCCCGGCCGGCCACCCGATACGATCAAAATTCACCGCTGACATACAAGAGGGCAGAGAATTATGGGAAAAGCAATCAGAAGCAAAATCAAGGGGATGGGGTGGCAGGCCAAAGTCACCCTGATTCTGGTCTGTACCCTGCTGACCAGCATCTTCATGTACCAGGGGCTCTACCACCCCGGACAGGGTGACGCGACGCCGGTCGCCACCCAGGGGTGGTCGACCGTCTACGGCGGGACGTCGTTCCCGGTCGCCGGCGGGTACACCTACGCCATCACCCCGGCGGCAAACAGCAACCGGATGCTGGTGGTTGCCGTTTCTTCGACCATCACCGCCGCCGCAACCCAGACCTGCACGGTCACCTACGGCGGCAAGTCCTTGACCCAGGCCGTCGGCGACGGGACGACCAGCGCGCAGCAGCACACCTATCTCTTCTATCTCAACGACGCCAACATCGCCGCGGCGACCGGTACCACGCTGATCGCCACCGTCACCGGCGGCACCTCCGCCTACAACCACGTGATGGCGGCGGTCTATACCGGCGTGGACCAGTCCGCCTCTCCGATTACCAACTCGCAGAACTACAACGGCGGCGCAACGTCGTCCTCGGCCATCGGCCCGTTTGCCACCGCGCTCACCATCGGCAGCGGGGACCAGGCGGTCGAAGTGGTGAACCTCACCAGGACCGGCAGCACCACCGCGCGGACCGTCGGCACCTGGGCCACCAACTGGGCTTCCACCTTCACCGCCTCCGGCTCCAACAGCTCGGGGAGCCAGTACGCCGTGAGCACCACGATCGGTTCGGATTCGACCGCAGGCACCACGACTTCCCAGCACACGGTCAACAGCAGCAACACCGCCCTGCGCTCGATGTCGGCGATGAGCCTCAAGTCCGCTCCGACCCTGACGGCAGCGGCACCGGCCAGCGCGGCGCCCGGGACCAGCAACCTTAGCGTCAATCTGACCGGGACCAACCTCTCCTCGGGCACCCTCACCGCCAACTTCGGGGCCGGGATCACGGTCAACAACATCACCTACGTGAGCGCCACCCAGGCGACCGCCAACATCAGCATCGATGCGGCCGCCGCCTACGGCTACCGCACCGTCACCGTCACCGGCGCCAACGGCGTGGCGACCGGGGCGAACCTCTTCTCGGTCATCAACCCCAACGGGCCGACCATCAGCACCATCAGCCCCGCCACCGGCGGACAGGGGGGGACCCAGACCATCACCATTACCGGCTCCAACTACCAGAGCGGAGCAACGGTTTCTTTCAGCGGCACCGGGGTCACGGTAAGCAGCACCAACGTCGTCAACGCCACTACCATCACCGCGAACGTGACGGTGGCAAGTTCGGCAGCGACCGGGGTTCGCGACGTAACCATCACCAATCCGGACACCTCGGCAGGCACCAAGCTCAGCGGGTTCACGGTAACCGCGGCGCCGACGGTGACGGCAGCATCGCCGGTAAACGGAAAATTGGGCTGGACCGGCAACGTCACCGTGACCGGTACCAACTTCGCCTCCGGGGCGGTCGCCTATTTCAATGACGCCGGAGTCACCGTCAACTCCACCACCTTCGTGAGCTCCACGAGCCTCACCGCCAACGTCACCGTTGCCTCGAACGCAACGCTTGGGGGGAGGAAGATCCAGGTTACCAACCCGGATGCCGGGGTAGGGGTGAGCGCCAGCAACCTCTTCACCGCGGTGGACCCGGCGGTGACGCCGACCATCACCTCCCTTACCCAGACAACGCTGGGCCAGGGGGCGACGGGCGAGACCTTCACCATCACCGGCACCAACTTCGTCAGCGGTTCTACGGTCAGCTTCTCCGGCAGCTACGTGACTTCGGTCACCACTACCTACGTCAACGCCACGACCCTCAACGTCGCGGTCAACGTCAGCACTTCGGCAACCGGTACCGCGACCCTCACCGTCACCAACCCCGATACCCAGACCGCGACGACCACCATCACCTTCACCTCGCGTCCGGGGAGCACCCTCACCGCGGCGCCCAATAACGGCTACACCGGGATCAGCGGCCTCAACGTCGTCCTGACCGGCACCAACTTCCAGAGCGGGGCGGTGGCGAGCTTCAGCAATTCCGGCATCACCGTCAACAGCACCACCTACCAGAGCTCCACCCAGCTGACCGCAAACATCAACATCGCCTCCAACGCCACCGCCGGGGCGAGTTCGGTCACCATCACCAACCCGGACGGCGGCACCCGCTCGGTGAGCAGCGTCTTCACCGTCAGCCCGGTCGGGGTCTTCTCCGCCGCGCCCGCCCTGGCCCAAGGGGCGACGCAGACCGTCACCATCACCGGCCAGGGCTTTGCCGCCGGCGCCAGCGTCGCGGTTTCCGGTACCGGAATCAGCCTCGGCACCCCGACCATCGTCGATGCCAACCACATAACCATCAGCATGACCGCCGATCCTGCCGCCACCTTGGGCAACCGCGACATCACCGTCACGGTCGGAACCAGCACCGGCACCGGGACCGGAGTCCTCAGCATCAACGGCGGTCCGAGCCTGACCGGCCTTTCCCCGGCCACCCTGCGCCAGGGGGACACCGCCGACGTAACCATCACCGGCGGCAACCTCCAGCCGGGGGTCACCATCCAGTTCAACGGGACCGGGGTGACCATGAACTCGGCAACCTACGTGAGCGCCACCCAGCTGACCGCCAACGTCACCATCGATCCGAACGCGGCCCTGGGCGCCCAGACCGTCACCCTGGTGAACCCGGACGGCGGCAAGATCACCGGCGGCTCCTTTACCATCGCCCTCACCGGCAAGACCATCGCCGGCGCCGTCTCCTTCACCAGAATCACCGACACCTCGATCGCCATGGTCATTGCCTACTCCGGCGACGGTGACAACGACGGCAGCTGCACCGTATCCTACGGCGCCACCTCCGGCTACGAACTCGGCACGGTGACCGCCACCAAGGCCAACGGGGTCTACACCGCCAACTTCAACAACCTGGCCGGCGGCGCCGACGGTGCCGGCAAGCTCTACTACTTCCAGGTCAACTTCAGCGACGCCGACGGCGTCATCGGCAACCCGCAGGTCGCCCTCACCCAACCGACCCGGGCGAACGCGCTGATCCACAACAGCCAGAACACCTTCTCCGCCAAGTGGGCCCAGGGGTGGGGGATCGACGGCGGCAAGTACGGGGCCTTCACCTGCTCCACCTGCCACAACAACCAGACCAGCAACGCAAAACTCGTGGCCACCTCGATCCAGACTCCGTCCCTGGAAAACTGGAGCTCCAACGGCGCGAGCAGCGTGACCATCGTCTACAACAACCCGGCCACCACCATGGGCAACGACGGGCAGCACGCCACCTCGACCAACGTCTGCGAGGCCTGCCACGCCCGGACCGCGCATCACAAATTCAACAACGCCGGCGCTGACCACAACGGCACCGTCGACTGCACCACCTGCCACGCCCACAATGAAGGGTTCATCCCCTCCTGCAAGACCTGCCACGCCACCGCGCAGGGGAATAACGGCTACCGGCGCCAGATCGTGGGCAACGGCGGCGACTTCTTCACCAACATGTCCGGACACGGCACCTTTGCCGACATCAGCTCCAAGACCTGCACCGTCTGCCACGATTCCTCGTCGCACCGGAGCTACAGCGACGGGGTGAGCGTTGCCCTGGCCAACGCCGACACCGGCGCCAAGGTCGTCTATGACGGCACCGCCGCGACGGCTCCGGCCACCGCCGGCGTCTGCCTCTCCTGCCACGACGCCGACGGCGCCACCCGGCTCGGGAACATCGCCCTGGCACCGTTTACCGCCAGCAACGACTTCACCGCTCCGACCAACGTAAACCAGTACTGGCCGGCCTCCGGCGGGGCGCACCAGGTGTACATGCAGTGCTTCAACTGCCACGGCAACTCCAAGGGGACCGACGGGAGCACCACCAATCCGAAGTACAACGGCCACGCCTCCGGCAGGACCCACATGCTGCAGGATTCCGCTTTCGACGTGACCAACCCGAACGCCTACTGCTTCAACTGCCACAACGCCGCCTCGACCGACCCGAACAAGTCGACCAAGGACATCAGCGGCCAGTTCGCCCTCACCAACAAGCACGTCACCGCGAAGTGCTTCGACTGCCACGGTGACGAGAACAACGCGACTGACAGCATGCACTCGCTCCGTTCCGGTTCCCAGACCTACGCCTCGGGCGTCATCGCCGGCAACCTCTCCAACTCCACCGGCCGCAGCATGACCTGGAGCACCACCTCCTGGGGCGGGGCTACCGCCTCGGCGAGCATCCCCTCCAACGGCGCCACCGGCGAATGGCAGATCTGCTTCAAGTGCCACGCCGCCGTCGGAACCGGGACCACCCCGGACGTAAACAACGCAAGCTACACCAACGCCGGTGCCCTCACCAACCTCGCGCTCGAGTTCAACCCGAACAACGGCTCGGCGCACCCGGTGGTGGTGGCTTTGAACAACCAGGTGGGTTCCACGGCCCCGCGGGCCCTGACCACCGCCAAGATGCAGGCCGCCTGGCAGAACGTCGGCAGCCAGGTGATGTCCTGCTCCGACTGCCACGCCACCTCCAGCACCGGCGGCAAAGGTCCGCACGGCTCCTCGATCAAGTGGATGCTGACCGGTACCAACAAGGCCTGGCCCTACACCCTGGCGTCCTACAACGGAACCAGCACCGGCGGTACCCTGCGCTCGGTGGGTACCCTGACCACCGGAAGCGGCACCAACGACGGCCTCTTCTGCCTCAACTGCCACACCATCAGCGGTACCAACAGCTTCCACAGCGTGGCCGCGAGCTTCCCGGAGCAGCACAGCAACACCTCCGGCCCGGCCCAGTGCGCCAACTGCCACATCCGCGTGCCGCACGGCGGAAAGATCTCCCGCCTGCTGCAGACCACCAACGCCCCGGCCCGCTACCGCGCTTCCGGGACCAGCTCCAGCACGCCGCTCTTCAAGGCGTGGGGTAAAACGGGAGTCACCGTCAAGGGGGCGAGCTACAGCGGCAACTTCGGCAGCTCCTGCTCCGAGCACAGCGGCGGCGCCTCCGGCGGCGAAGCCTGGTAACCGCAGGTCCTGCATAGCAACACCTGAAAGAGCCGGGTACCCCCCGGCTCTTTCAGCTTGGCCACCGGCGCAAAACCCCATTTTATCTGGCGCAAATCGGACAAATCTGGTATTTTATCGGCACTTTCGGAGAGGTAGCCATGAGGCCGGTAAAATTCCTGACCGCCCGCACGACGGTCATCGCGCTGTTTCTGGCGATCACCGCGGCGCTTCTGATCGCCATCTTCATCCCGCAGCGCGGCGACGACGGCAAGATCCCCGCCTGGGTGACGTCGCTTCCCGAGCCGCTCGGGTTTCTGGGCCAGCTGGGGCTGGACCACGTCGTCACCACCCCGTGGTTTGCTGCCCTGGTCCTGGTCTTTGCCGTGTCGCTGCTTTTTTCCACCATCGAGCAGTTCGGCGCGGTCCGGGCGCTCACCCGGCGGGAACCGGGCACCGACGGGGAGTGGCGTGAGGTGGCCGACGGGCCGGGGCTCCCGGCGCGGCTGGCCGAGGCCGGCTACAACGAGTTCCCGACCTCGGGACCGGTCCAGCGCTACGTCAAACACGGTTTAGGCTACTGGGGGGGCTTCCTCCTGCACCTGGGGCTGGTGATCGCCGTTCTTTTCTCGCTGGTCTACGTGGTTACCCAGCACCGGGTCCTGGTCCGACTGGTCGGCGACGAGGTCACCCGGCTCACCCCGGATAACGTGGCGGTAAAGCAGGGACTTTTCCCGGTGCAGCCGCGCCTGCCGGAGTCGGTGACCCTGACCCGGGTCGAACCCCGGTTCTACGGCAACGACAAGCTGCAGTCCCTGAGCTCCGAACTCTACTTCACGGAACGCCCTGGCGACCTCCCGCAGCGGGTAGCGGTGGGGCTTTCCGACAAGTCCAGTTTCGGCAGGTTCCTGGTCTACCAGGGAAACCCGTACGGGCTCGCCTTCAATCTGGATATCGCCCTGCCGGGGGATTACCGGAAGATGCAGCTGATGATCCATTACCCGGCCAGCCGCAAAAGCCCCGGTTACGCCGAACTCCCGGTCCCGGGTACCGACCTGATCGTGAAGGGGAAGTTCGTCCCGGACCGCGAAAAGGGGACGATGGAGGCCCGCGCGCCGCTTTTGACCCTGCGTCTGATCAAGGGGAAGCGGTTTTTGGGCGAGGCGGAGATCAACCCGGGGGAGCGCAAGGAATTCGGTCCGGTGAGCGTGAAGCTGACCTCGGTGCAGTGGTGGGGGGAGATCCTCCTGGACGGCAGCCGCGGCACAGCCGGGATCTTCGCCGGCTTCGCCATCATCCTGGTTGGGGTCTTGAGCTCCTACTGCCTGATCCCGCGGGAGGTCCTGGTCCGTGAGGAGCGGGACCGGACCCTGGTCCGTTTTTTCGTACGGCGCTTCGCGCCGCTTTACCGTGAGGAATTCGAGGCATTGGCCGGGGACGGCCGGAAAAAGGAAGCTTGATGAAGGGTTCGTTTGCGCTGGTTACCGGCATCCACTGGGGTGCCGTGGTCGTCTATGTCGTTGCGACGGTGTTGTTCATCTACGGGCAGCTCTTCGAGCGGGAGAAGCTTTCCCGGATCGGGCTGCGGCTGGCGATACCCGGACTGATCCTGCACGGGATCGGGATCCTGATCTGGTGGCGGATGGTGGGGCACGGCCCCTACATCGACCGCTTCGAGGTCCTCTCCTCCAACGCCTGGGTGCTTTTGGCCGCCTTTCTCCTTTTCACCATCCCCTACCCGCGACTCAAAGGGGTCGGGATCGCGGTCCTGCCGGCGACCTTCATCCTGGTGGCGCTCGGCCTGTTCCTGAACCCGGAGATGAAGACCCTCCCGCCGACCTTCCGCAGCGTCTGGCTGGTTTTGCACATCATCTTCTACAAGATCGCCTTTTCCGCCATCATCATCGCCTTCGCCTTCTCCACCTTCTACCTCCTGATCCGGCGCGGCCGGTTGCAGCGGCTGTCCCGCCGGCTCCCCGATCTCGCCGGGATCGACATCTACGCCTACCGCTTTGCCGGCTTCGGCTTCACCTTCTGGGCCATCGGGATGCTCGCCGGCTCGATCTGGGCCTACCAGTCCTGGGGGAGCTTCTGGAACTGGGACCCGGTCCAGACCTGGTCGCTGGTAACCTGGGGGGTCTTCGGGATGTACCTGCACCTGCGCCGTTTCTTCGGCTGGAAAGGGGACGGCGCCGCCTGGCTTTACGTGGTCTGCTTCGCCCTCACGCTGGTATCGCTGTTTTTGACTCCCCTGTTCGAATCCTCCATCCACGCGGAGTATTTCAAATGAGAAGGTTTGCCGCCGCAGCTCTGCTTTTGCTGCTCTTGCCGGGGTGCAACGACACGAAAAAGGAGAACCGGCTGTCGGCTCCGCCCCCCGCGGTGCCAGGGAAGTACCAGGCCTACACCCCCGCCGGGACCGACGAGGAGCAGGTGCGCCAGGTGGTCATCCGCTACGATCAGCTGGTGGCCGAGGGATACCGGATCCTCAACATGAGCCGGCTGGTCGAGGTCGCCACCCAGGACCAGGCCGAGAAGGCGTACTTTCACATGGCGGCGATCGGGGAGGGGCAGGTCCGCATGCTCTCCGAGATGAAGAAGATCGACTTCACCAGCGTGAAGCGGGTGCAGCCGGATACCTTCGTGGTGCGGACCCGCGAGCTCTGGGACTTCGCCTATACCGACATCAAGACCGGCAAGGAAACCGGCAAGGAGAAGGATTTTGTCTACGAGATGACCTTCACCCTGAAAAAGACCGGACCGCGCTGGGTGATCACCGACTCGGTCGCCTATGCCCCCAATGACAAAGAGGAGAAGGCCGCCCCGCGGGTGATCAAGCCGGCCCATGAGGGTACGAAGCCGGAGATCCCGCTGCCGCCCGGTCACCGCAAGGTGAATCAGTGAGCGATCCCGCCCCGGTTTCCAACGCGCGCCTGGTCGGCCTGGGGCTCTTGATCTGCCTCGTCGCTGCCGGCGTCTGCGTCGGCCTGGACCGCTACGGGGCCTCCTGCCGGAAATCCGGTGTCGCCGCCGCGGCAGGTGTCGCCCCGGCGAGCGTCGTCCGGCTCGCCACGCCGGAAGCCGCCTACCGCTTCTGGCGGGAGCGGGGGTATCACGGGAGGACCGTTCTCTACGTCGCCTCGGGGTGGGAGCGGATCGATCCCAACCAGTTCGGCCAGGACGATCCCCGGCGGAACTACCCGCTCTCGGTGTACCGGACCGCGGACCACGTCGAGAAGAACTTCCTGGACCGGCGCACCTTCCTGTACGTCGCGGCGCTCCAGGGGGTGGCCCGGCGGGTGATCGCGGTGCTGGGGCCGGCCGCCTTCCAGGAGGCGCGGGAGCAGGCTAAGAACGCGAAGAACGTGCGCTTGGGCGACGGGACCATCTACCTGACCTACCAGGGCTTTCCGCGCTGGTTCGTGACCGGGGAGCGGCTGTTTGCCCCGGGGGAGCCGGTGCTCCTCTACGTCGCCGCCTCCGCCTTCAAGGAGTCGACCCCGGCGGAACTGGTGGCGCGGCTCAAACGGGCCGGGGTGAAGACCGACGCGGCGGTTTTGTGCGACGACACCGGGAACCCGGAGGTGACCGCAGGGGAGCGCGGGGCGCTGGATGAGTTCGCCAGGCTGCTTGAGCGGGGTGGGAGATGAGCGTGGAGCTTTCGCACCATTCCGGGACCAGCGCCGGCGCAGCGCGCCCGGAAGGGCGCTCCCACGCTGTTGGCGGCTCACGGGCGGGGGAACGGACCTGGCTGCTGGTGGCGGGGATCACGCTGGTGGCCCTGGTCTTCCGGCTCTACGGCATCTGGTCGCAGCTGCCCACGGCCGACGAACAGGCGGTGCTCCTTTCCGCGGTGAACTATATGGAGTCCGGGCAGCTCGGACCGACCATGTGGAACCACCCGGCGCTGCGCAACATCCTGGCCTACGGGATGCTGAAGGCGTTCGGCAGCGGCGTGGTCGGGACGATCGGCCTCAACCTCGTCCTCGGCACCCTCTGCACCCCGCTCATTTACGCGGTAGCGCGGCGGCTTGCCGGGAGCCTGCGGGTCTCCCTGGCGGCCGCGTTGATCTGGGCGGTGGAACCGCTGGCGGTGGAGTACTCGCGCCAGGCGATCAACGACATCTACCTCGCCTTCTTCCCCCTGGCGGGAATCCTGGCGGTGTACCGGTACCTGGACCGGGAGCGCCCCGCCTGGCTGCTGGTTGCCGGAGCGATGTTCGGCTTGGGGCTCGCCTCGAAGTGGAGCGCGCTTTTCCAGCTGGCGGTCATGGGGGGGCTGGTCTGCTACCGGCTCTTCCGCTCCTGGAAGGGGGGCGCGGCAGGCGCGGCGCGGGCTTTCTTCATCGGCGCCGCCCTGGGCATCCTTCCGGTGACCATCTACCTGGCGTCCTTCTATCCCTGGTTTCAGCGCGGGTACCGGCTGGAGGAGTGGCCCGCCCTGCAGCAGAGCATGTACCGGGAGACCAAGCTTCACACCGGGTACAAGGACCTCATCTACGGCGACCACAAGGCCTGGCAGTGGTTCCTGGTCCCGGGGATCAGCCACGAGGACTTCATCTTTCACCTGCCGGAGTCCGGCCCGGCGCGGGAGCCCAACCTCCGCGAGGACCTGACCGTGCTCATGGCGGTGGCGAACCCCCTGGTCTGGCTGGCGGTGATTCCCGCCTTCCTGTTGCTGGTGCGCGCGGCGCGGCGGGAGCGTTCGGAGGGATTGACGGTCCTCGTGGGGCTGCTGCTGTTCTCCTACGGGCCGATGGCCGTGGTGCACCGTCCGATCTGGTTCAATACCGGGGTGGTGGTGCTCCCCTACGTAGCGATCCTGGTCCCCTTCGCCCTGGACCGGCTGGCGCCGGCCGCAAGCACGGGGGCCCGACGCTACCTCGTTCCCGGGTACCTCGCCGCCGTGGCGCTGGTCTCCCTGGTCCTTTTCCCGCTCGCGATCGGGAAGGGATTCGGGCTGCCGCTGGTGGGGGACCAGCTCTTCCAAAACGCCCTGAACCGCCAGGGGGAGAGCAAGGAGCTGTACCGGGAACGGTGAATCGACGCGCAATGAACCGTGAGCAGTGCGCAAGCCGATCAGCGTCAATCTTCGGAGGATCCCTCTCCCACCGGGTGAGGGAAGGTTCTGCGTAGCACGTCCCCTCACCCCGGCCCTCTCCCGGTGGGAGAGGGCGGTATCGGTTGCCGGACGCCAATTGAATGAACGATGAGCCTGACTAAGTAACCCCAGCCTTACATTTTCATTAGACAGCCGCGGAAAATGCGGCACAATTTTCCGACAGCGGTTTCCAGCCGCTGATCCGGTTACCGCCGTTGCCGCACCTGTCCAATCTGTCCCCGTTGCAGCCGGAAACCCTGCAAGGAGCATGCATGAAGATCCGCCGCGTCGCCCTCATTACCCCGCCCTACCACTCGGGCGTTGTTGAATCCGCCGGAACATGGCTGAACGTCGGTTTCGTCTACATTGCCGGAGCCCTGCGCGCCGCAGGCTACGAGGTCGATTACTACGATGCGATGTCGCTTTGGCACAAGTGGCCCGAGATCGAGGAGCGGATCCGCGCCTTCAAGCCGGACGTCGTGGCGACCACCTCCTACACCGCCTCGGTGGCTCACGCCCTGGAACTCACCGCGCTGGCGAAGAAGATCAACCCCGACGTCGTGACCGTGCACGGCAACGTCCACGTCACCTTCTGCTATGACGAGATCCTGAAGGCGGAGCACGACACCGTCGACTACGTGGTGCGCGGCGAGGGGGAAGTGACCCTGGTGAAGCTCCTGGATTGCCTCAACGCCGGCGCCGATCCGGCGCAGGTCCCCGGGCTCGCCTTCTACCAGGACGGCAAGGTCGTGGTCACTCCCAAGGCTCCCCCGATCGCCGACCTCGACTCGCTCCCGATGGCCTGGGACCTCGTCGAGTGGCCGATCTACAGCTACCGCGCCAAGAACAACGCCCGGCTTGCCATCGTCTCCTCTTCCCGCGGCTGCATGGAGAAGTGCTCCTTCTGCTCGCAGCAGCTCTTCTGGGCCCAGTCCTGGCGGGCCCGTTCCCCGGAGAACTTCGTCGCCGAGCTGGAGCTTTTGCGCGACCAGTACGGGGTCGAGGTGGCGATGCTCTCCGACGAGATCCCGACTCTGGACCGGGACCGCTGGGTCCGGATCCTCGACCTGATGATCGAGCGCAAGGTCGGGGTGAAGCTCCTCATGGAAACCAGGGTGGACGACATCCTGCGCGATGCGGACATCATGGACAAGTACCGCGAGGCCGGGGTCGAGCACATCTACGTCGGCGTCGAGGCGGGCGAGCAGGCGACCCTGGATCTCTTCAACAAGAACACCAAGGTGGAGCAGTCCAAGGCGGCGATCGACATCATCAACAACGCCGACATCGTCTCCGAAACCTCCTTCGTCCTCGGCATGCCGGACGATACCCCCGAATCCATCGCCGCAACGATCGAGCTGGCCAAGCACTACAACCCGGACATGGGGTTCTTCCTTGCCATCGCGCCCTGGCCCTACGCCGAGCTCTATCCCCAGCTTGAGCCGTACGTCGCCACCAAGGACTACCGCAAATACAACCTGGTGGAGCCGGTCATCAAGCCGAAGAACATGACGCTCAAGGAGCTCGAAACCGAACTCGGCAAGGCCTCCCAGAAGTTCTTCATGCACAAGTTCCAGAACCTGCACCAGCTATCCCCCTGGAAACAGGAGTTCATGCTCTCGGTCCTCGACCTTTTGGTGCACCACTCCTATCTCGCCGGACAGATGAAGACGGCTCTGAGCGAGGGGGGGAAGCAGATGCCCCCCGAGGTGATCGAGCTGATGCGGACGGTCAAGGCGGCCAAGGGGCACCCGCACGCGGTCGCGCCGATTCCGTGATCCTGAGGAAAGGAAGGGGGACCGGCACGTTGCGGAGCCCGGCCCCGCCCTTCGACATCCGCACCGTTTCCCATTCCGTTTTTCGCCGGGGGGGCGCCGGCCACTCCGCCGGTTTCCGGCATCCGGTCACCTCGATCACCTCTGCCGTCGACTACGCCGTCTTAGGACTCAACCCGCTCGGCCATTACCTCACCGCGGTCCCGTTCCGTGGACTCGACACCTTCCCGGTCGGCCCATGACCCACCTGGTCCGCTTCCTTAAAAAAGCCAGGGTCGCCCTGCGCATGCACCGGCGCAGGCCCACCTTCGTGAGTTTCAACGTCACCAACCGCTGCAACGAGGCCTGCCCCATGTGCTCGATCTGGCGCGACGAGGGTGAGGACCTCCCGCTTGCCGAGATCGAGCGGATCTTCACCGACCTCAGGCGTTGCGGCTTCCTGGTGAGCGAGCTTTCCGGCGGGGAACCCTTTCTGCGTCCGGACCTCTTCGAGGTGTTCAAGGTATTGGACCGCCTCGGTTTCCTCTACACCCTCACCACCAACGGGACGTTGGTGACCGGCGAGCAGATCGAGCGCCTTTCCGATGCGCGGGGGCTTTTGCAGTTGGCGGTGAGCCTCGACTCGCTGCGCCGGGACACCTACCGGGCCCTGCGCGGCTGCGACCTCTTGCCCGACGTCCTTAACACCCTGGACCGGATCGCCGCCGCGCCGCCCCCCCAGCCGGTCAAGCTCAACATGACCCTTTCCCGGCTCAACTACCAGGAAGTCTTCGACATGATCCGCTACGCCCGGGCTCGCGGCTTCTTCCTTTCGGTCTTCCCGGTCAGCCTCGGGGGCGGTTTCGAGCACCGCGCCGACCATCCCCAGTTTCGGGCCTCGTCGGGAGAACTGAGGGAGATGGCGACCGTGTTCGTCGAACTTTCCCGGCTCAAGAAGGAGGGGGCACCGCTTTGGGAGTACAGCGGCTTCTATGAAAAGGCCGCCGGCTACCTTTTGCAGCGGCCGATGGGGCCGTGCGGGGCGGGTGAGCTTTTCGTCGACCTGCATTCGGACGGCAAACTGGCCCCCTGCATCGATCTCCCCACCTGCGCCGACCTGCGCCAGGAATCGGCCGCCGCGGCCCTGGCGCGGATGAAGACCCAGTCGGAGCGGATCCGCAGCTGTTCCGGGGCGTCCCCCTGCTGCTACACCTGCAGCTACAACATTTCCTTGACGGCGGAGCACCCGGTGCGGTTCGTCCTGGAGAACGCCCGCCGCACCGTGAAGCTGTGGGTGAAAAAGCCAAAGGCCTGATCGATGCCGGGAAATTACGGAGCAAAAGCAATGAAGGACGCATCAGGGGCTGCCGACTCGTCCCTGCGGATGACCGCCGACAGCACCGCTGGCGTCAGCAGATATTACGTCATCGCCTTGGTCCTGGTTACCCTGCTCGCCTACTTCCCGGTCTTGGGCAACGATTTTGTCGCTTATGACGACCCTTACTACCTGCTGGAAAATCCGTTGGTCAACCGGGGGGTTACCCCGGAGGCGATCCGGGATGCCTTCACCACCATGGCGCAGGGGCACTGGCATCCCCTCACCTGGGTGAGCCACCAGATCGATTTCGCCCTCTTCGGGGTGAACCCCGCCGGCCATCATGCGATGAACCTGCTGTTCCATGTGCTGAATGTACTGCTGTTGTTCCGGCTGCTTCGGCGGCTGAACCTGGCCCCGCAGCTGGCGGCGATCACCGCCGGACTTTTCGCCCTCCACCCCTTGCATGTGGAATCGGTCGCCTGGGCCTCCGAGCGCAAGGACGTGTTGTGCACCTTTTTCATGCTCCTGGCTCTCATCGGTTACGAGCGGTATGCCCGGGAGCCCCGCCGGGGCAGCTACCTCGGCACGCTCGCCTTTTTCGCGGCGTCTCTACTGGCCAAATCGATGTCGGTGACCTTGCCGGTGCTTCTGCTCCTTTTGGATTGGTGGCCGCTGCGGCGGCTGGACCGGCAACGGCTGGCGCGGGTCCTGGCCGAGAAGGTACCGTTCTTTCTCCTCTCCGGCGTTGCCTCGGTAATGGCCTTTCTGGCGCAGAAAACCTCCGGAGCGACCGCCATGGGGGTCGATCCCGGGGTGGCAATGAACCTCGCCAACGCGGTACGCTCGGTGGCGCTCTACCTGGTGAAGACGGTCTGGCCGGCAGGGCTTGCCCCTTTGTACCTGTTCCCGGCAGAGATCCCTGCCGGGCAGATCGTCGGGGCGATCCTGGTACTTTTGGGGCTTTTGGCCCTGGCGGTCATTCAGCGCAACCGGAACCCCTGGATTACCTTCGGGATTCTGTGGTACCTGGTTACCCTGCTGCCGATTATCGGGATCGTCCACGTCGGATTCCAGGCGCTCGCCGACCGCTATACCTACATCCCCCACATCGGCGTCTTCCTCGCGGTGGTTGCTGCGGCGGAGAAGTGGATCGGTAGCAGGCGGGGGGCGGCCACTGTCGTCGTCAGTGCGGTGCTCCTTGGGCTGGCTGCGGCAACCTACGCCCAGGCTCGTCTCTGGCGCAACAGCGAAACCCTCTTCCGTGCCGCCATTGCCCGGACCTCCGGCAACTACGTGATGATGCACAATCTGGGCGACGAACTTTTGCGTCAGGGGCGGATTGCGGAGGGGGTGAAGCAGCACGAACTGGCAGCAGCCCTGCGCCCGGATGACCCGGAATGCCAGTTTTCCTACGGCAGCGCGCTGCTGCAGAGCGGGGAGTTCAGCGGCGCGGAAGCACATTTGCGCCAGGCGTTGGCGCTGGGGCCGTCCCGCAAAACGACCGGGAGAATCTATAACAACCTCGGCAGTGCCTTGTGGAATATGGGAAGGAAGCAGGAGGCACTGGCGACCTTCTACCAGGCTCTCCAGTTCGCTCCCAAAAGCCGCACCGTCCGAAAGAACATCGAGGATTTGAAACGGGAAATGTAGGAACGGGAGATCCTTATCCACTACCTCCCTCGCCCTCCGGGAGAGGGGCGGGGTGAGGGGATCGCCGTGCAGAAAACCACCTGGACTCAAAGGAGGAATCGCTTCCATGGAAGCTGTGAAAAAAGTCGCCATCGTTCTCAACGGGTTCATCCACGACTTCGCCACCGGGTACTGGCTTTCCGACCTGATCGCCATCTATCTGTTGCAGCGCTACCGGGTCCAGTCTCCCGAGCTGGCGACGGTGATCCTGGCGGTGCAGCGGTTCTTCTTCTGGAACTGCGTCGGTGCCGCGGTCACCATCTTCGCCACCGGGGGGATGCGCTCGTTTACCTACGTCGACAACTTCTTCGGCGAGGATGTCGAGAAGACCCGGCGCAAGATGCTCATCCTCAAGCACATCGTGCTGTTCGTCATCGTCGGTGGCGGGATCTTCTGGGGGTACCGGATGTGCTTCGCCTGATCATCGGCGTGGACGGGCGCTCCCACAGGAAAGGCAGCTTCCGTCCGTTATTCAAGGAGCGACATTTCTGTCGCGACCTTGCGCCGATGATCGCGACAGGAATGTCGCTCCTCCAGCCCGAGTGTCGGGGTGCTTCAAAAACGGCTGAAGGCGGATTTGACCTTGGAGAGAGTCCAGGAAAGATCCGCCTTCAGCCGTTTTTTTTCCTGTATACCCGCTCCAGCCCCTTCATCCCGCTTGTAACCTAGATTTGGTTTGACTCACACCGTAAAAAAAAGTAACTTGGCGAGGATTTATCTACGGAGTTCATATATGTGGCTTGGCCGCTTTTACCTTATCTTCCTGATCCCTTACACCCTCTTCTGCAGCATCGGTGCCGTGCTCGCCGGACTCGTCGACCGCAGCGGCAAATGGTCCCACGCCTGGGCCCGCCTCTGGAGCTACGGCTGCGTGAAGGCCGCAGGGGTGCGCCTCGTGGTGGACGGGACCGATAAGATCCCCACGGACGGTCCGGTGATCTACATGGGGAACCACCAGGGGAACTTCGACATTCACGTGCTCAGCATCGCGATCCCGCGCCGCTTTTCCTGGATTGCCAAGGCAGAACTTTTCCGGGTGCCGGTGTTCGGCGGGGCCATGCGGCGGGCGGGGTACGTTCCCCTGGACCGCAGCGACGGGCGCAAGGCGCTGAAAAGCATGAAGGAGGCGGCCGCCCGCATCGCTTCCGGCACCTCGGTGGTCATTTTTCCCGAAGGTACCCGGTCCACGGACGGGAACCTGCTCCCGTTCAAGCGCGGCGCCTTCCTGCTGGCGGCCAAGGCGGGGGTTCCCATCGTACCGTTCACGATCAACGGGAGCCGGCGGGCAAATCCCGCGCATACCCTTGAGCTCAATCCCGGCACCATCCACGTGACCTTCTCGGACCCGATCCCGGTGGCCGGTGAGAAGGAAGACGTGCTCCTGGAGCGCGTGCGTGAGGCGGTCACCGCCCGACTGGAGGCTCCCTGAAATGGCTGCAACGTATCTGCTCATGATCGCCGTCGGCATCGCCCTGGTCGCCTGGGGTCTTCCGGCATCCCACCGGCTGAAGCGGCCGCTGGACATCGTGGCGGCGCTGATGGTCCTGGTCGGGATCTCGGTCGCCCTGCTCGGCACCCTGCTCTTCATGGCGCCGAATTTCTTCAAAAGCTGAGAAGGTACATGGACAAGGCAAAAACCATAGCGCTGAATATCGCCGTCGCGGCGGTCATCGCGATCATCTTCCTGTGGGCGAACACCCTCTACCGGCAGCACGTCCAATTCGACAAGGGAAACCAGGCGTTCAAGGCCGAGGATTTCACTGGTGCCGTGGCCGGTTATGAAGCGGCGATCCACATGTACACGCCGGGAAGTTCGGTCGTGGAGCGGTCCGCGGAACGGCTCTGGCAACTGGGGACCCTGATGGAGCAGCAGCGCGATACGGCGCGCGCCCTGGTTGCCTACCGGGCGCTCCGGAGCTCCTTCTACGGGGTGCGCTGGTTCGCGCAGCCGGGCAAAGACTGGATCGCCAAGTGCGACGCCCGTATCGCCGCACTGGTCAAGCTGCAGGGCGGACGCTAGGGGGCAACCCCATCCTCACCCTCTCCGTCGCATGCTCGCGCTCACGCGCGACCCTGGAACGAAAGGGGACGACGCGGCAGCGTCTCAGCTGGAGTTGACGTTTCAGCCACCTCACGCGGGCGCTTACTTAAGGAAACTACGTGGAAGAAGAACCCAATAGCATTGCTATTCCGAATATTCCCAGCGAAGGGCTGAAGTTCCTGGCGCTGGGCGGGCTGGGAGAGATCGGCCTGAACATGTCGCTTTTCGAGTACGGCGACGACATCATCATCATCGACTGCGGTCTGATGTTCCCGGAGCCTTACATGCTCGGGATCGACATGGTCATCCCGGACATCTCCTACCTCAGGGAACGCTCCGACCGCATCCGCGGCATCCTCCTCACCCACGGCCACGAAGACCACATCGGCGCCCTCCCGTACATCCTGCGCGAATTCAATCCCCCGATCTACGGCACCGCCCTCACTCTTGGGCTGGTCAAGGAAAAACTCAAGGAATACGACCTCGACACGAAGACCGACCTGCGCGTGGTGAAGCCGCGCGGCAAGGTGGAACTGGGAGAGAATTTCGAGGTCGAGTTCATCCGGGTCGCCCACTCCATCGTCGACGGCTGCGCGCTCGCGATCCGCACCCCGGAAGGGGTCGTGATCCACACCGGCGACTTCAAGCTCGACCAGACTCCCGTCGACGGCGAGCTCACCGACCTCGCCACCTTTGCCCGCTACGGTGAGGAGGGGGTCCTGGCACTGATGGCGGACTCCACCAACGTCGAGCGCGAGGGGTATACCCTCTCCGAGCGCCTGGTCGGCGACGCCTTCGAGGAGATCTTCCCGCGCTGCGAGGGGCGGGTCATCGTCGCCGCCTTCTCCAGCAACGTCCACCGGGTGCAGCAGGTGGTCTGGGCGGCGGAGAAGACCGGGCGCAAGATCCTGTTGAACGGCCGCTCCATGATCGCCAACGTGCAGATCGCCCGCGAGCTCGGCTACCTGAAGATCCCGGACGGCCTCCTGATCGACCTGAAGGAGCTGCCGCGGCTGGAGAAGAGCGAGATCTGCATGATCACCACCGGGAGCCAGGGGGAGCCGATGAGCTCGCTGACCCGGATCGCGATGGACGACCACAAGCAGATCAAGCTGGAGGAGGGGGACACCGTCATCCTTTCCTCCCGCTTCATTCCCGGCAACGAGAAAACCATCGCCGACCTGATGAACCACCTCTACCGCCGCGGCGCGGAGGTGATCCACGAGAAGGTCTCCGAGGTCCATGTTTCCGGTCACGCGAGCCAGGAAGAGCTGAAGCTTTTGCACAACCTGGTGCGCCCGCTCTACTTCGTCCCGGTGCACGGCGAGTACCGCCACCTGGTCAAACATGCCCAGCTCGCCCAGAAGGTGGGGCTTCCCAAGGAGCGGACCATCCTCGCGGTAAACGGCGACGTGGTGGTCTTTTCCGGGCTGGAGGCCTGCATCGCCGACCATGTCGAAACCGGGCGGGTCTTCGTGGACGGCAAGGGGGTCGGCGACGTCGGCAACGTGGTGCTCAAGGACCGCAAACACCTCTCCGAGGACGGCATGGTGGTGGTGATCATCGGCATCAACCAGGGCAGCGGCGAGATCATCTACGGCCCGGACATCGTCTCGCGCGGCTTCGTCTTCGAGGATGAGAGCCAGCAGTACCTGGACGAGGCGAAAAAGGTGGTGCTCGACACCCTCGCCCTGGTGAACCCGGAAGTCATGACCGACTGGAGTGAAGTGAAGCTCGAAGTGCGCCGCGTGCTGCGTCGCTTCTTCAACAAGACCATCGAGAGGCGCCCCGTGATCCTCCCCCTGATCCTGGAGATGTAGGACAAGCCATGACGACAGAAGAGATCACCGAGAAGAAACAGAAATTCAGCAAGGAAATGAAGGGGATGGGTCTGTCCGTGGTCGGGCTCTTCCTCGCCGCGGCGCTCCTCTCCTTCAACGGCGACGACCTCTCCTTCAACAGCGTTTCGCTCAAGATCGAGACCCATAACTGGGGCGGGCGCTTCGGCGCGCAGCTGGCCGACGTCTTTCTCCAGCTGTTCGGGCTCGCCTCCTACCTCTTCCCGGGGACCCTGCTCTACCTCGCCTACCGCAACTTCCGCTTCGAGGAAGTGCGCTGGAAGCCCTACAAAGCGGTCGGTTTCGGCCTTTTGCTCCTTTCCCTGGCCGGCCTGTTCGGCTTCACCCTGCAAAAAACGGAGATCTTCAGCCAGATCGTCCCGACCGGCGGCGTGATCGGGTTCGGCTTCGCCTCCCTTTTGAAGCGGGCCTTCGGCACCTTCGGGGCGCTTTTGATCCTGCTCCCGATGCTGGCTACCTCCGCGATGCTTCTTTCCCGATTCTCCTTCGTGCTCTTCGCCTCCTGGTGGGTGAAAACGACGCGGGAGCGCTGGGAACAGGCCAAGGAGCGCCGGGAGCTGAACCGCAAGCTCGCGGACGAGCTGAAGGGGGAAAAGGTCACCCACGCCGCGCCGGTGATCCGCAACGCCCCGGCCCCCGCTCCGGTCCCGGCCCCGGCCGCCAAGAAGGAGAAGAAAAAGGACGAGAAGAAACTCGCCCCGGTGCAGGAGGCGTTCGAGTTCATCAAGAGCGACGGCGACTACCGGACCCCGCCCCTGTCGCTGCTCGATCCCGTGCCGGAGGGAGTGAAGAAGCAGGACAAGGAAGTCCTGACCATGAACGCCCGCCTGGTCGAGAAGAAGCTCAAGGACTTCGGCGTCGAGGGGGAGGTCGTGGAGATCTGCCCCGGCCCGGTCATCACCATGTACGAATTCTCGCCGGGCCCCGGCATCAAGGTGAGCCGCATCGCGGGGCTCTCCGACGACCTCTCCATGGCGCTGCAGGCGCTTTCCATCCGCATCGTCGCCCCGATCCCCGGCAAGGGGGTGGTCGGGATCGAACTGCCGAACCGCGAGCGGGAGATGGTTTCGCTCAAGGAGATCTTCAACTCCGAAGAGTTCCACCGCGGCAAGATGAAGCTTCCGATGGCGCTGGGCAAGGACATCGCCGGCAACCCGCTGGTCACCGATCTCGCCAAGATGCCCCACCTGCTGGTGGCCGGTGCCACCGGCTCCGGTAAGTCGGTCGCCATCAACACCATGATCCTGTCGCTGCTCTATACCTCCACCCCCAAGGACGTCCGCCTGATCATGGTGGACCCGAAGATGCTGGAGCTTTCGGTCTACGAGGGGATCCCCCACCTGCTGCTGCCGGTCGTCACCAATCCGAAGAAGGCGGCGCTGGCGCTCAAATGGGCGGTCGAAGAGATGGGGCGGCGCTACCGGCTCATGTCGGACAAGGGGGTCCGCAATATCGACTCCTACAACCGGGAGCTGGAGCGCTGCGAGAAGGAGGCGGCCGAGAACAAGGCGCGCGAGACGGTCGTCGTGGAGGAGATCGAGGAGCCGGAAGAGATCGACGAGATGGAGGAGCGCGAGGCGGCGATCCAGGCGTTTTTGGCCAAGGAAGAGGAACTGGAGCACGGCCATCTCCCCTACATCGTGGTCATCGTCGACGAGCTCGCCGACCTCATGATGGTTGCCGGCCGCGAGATCGAGGAGTCCATCGCCCGCCTGGCGCAGATGGCCCGTGCCGCCGGCATCCACCTGATCCTCGCCACCCAGCGCCCGTCGGTCGACGTCATCACCGGCCTGATCAAGGCGAACTTCCCGGCGCGGGTCTCCTTCCAGGTCTCCTCGAAGATCGACTCCCGCACCATCCTGGATTGCAACGGCGCCGAATCGCTTTTGGGGATGGGGGACATGCTCTTTTTGCCGCCGGGGACCTCCAAGATGCTCCGCGCCCACGGGGCGTTTGTTTCCGACGCCGAGGTGCAGCGCGTGGTCGAGTTCCTGAAGAAACAGGGGAAGCCGGTCTACGAGACGTCGATCCTGGATATGAAGGAAGGAAGCGACAAGGGGGGCGGCGACGAGGAAGACGAAATCGACGAGCGCTACGACGACGCCTTGGCGCTGGTTGCCGAGGCGAAGCAGGCGTCCATTTCCATGATCCAGCGGCGTCTTCGGATCGGCTACAACCGCGCGGCCCGGATCATCGAGAAGATGGAGCAGGAAGGGGTGATCGGCCCCTCCGACGGCACCAGCAAGCCGCGCGAGGTCTTCATCAACAAGCTGTGACCTCGTACCGCAGGTTTATGCTCCCCGTTGAAAAAGGGGGATTTAGGGGGAGTTGCTTCTAAGGTTTTGCAACGGCAAATCCGCCCCAGCCCCCCTTTTTCACAGGGGGGAGCCAAAGGTTTACCCACCAAGAATCCATTGCCGTGTTTTCCATAACCCAGGGGGTGCCGACGATGAATGCCGTACTGAAAGAGAACCTTTCCCATTTCGCCGTGACCATTATCGGCAAGGACCGCCCGGGCATCGTGGCCGACACCGCGGAGGTCCTCTACCGTCTTGGCTGCAACGTCGAAGACTCCAGTTCCACCATGCTCGGCGGCGAGTATGCGATGATCCTCATCGTCTCCCACGTCAAGCCCTTCTCCAAGAAGACCCTGGAGGCGGAGTTCGCCACCAAGTTCAGCGGCGGCGGTCTTTCTTTCTTCATCAGGAATCTGAAGGTGGATGAGGTCCAGTACCAGGAGCCGATGGGAGAGCTTTGCCTGGTTTCGGTGTACGGCTCCGACAAGCCGGGGATCGTCTACCGGGTCACCCGCGAGCTTGCCGACCGGCAGGTCAACATCACCGATCTCAACACCAAGCTGATCGGGAGCCCCGCCGAGCCGGTCTACGTTCTGATCCTCGAGGCGGCGCTCCCCGAGGGGATGTCGGTAGAAGAGGTCACCCAACTTTTCGCGGGGTTGAAGCAGGAGCTGAAGGTGGAAATTTCCGTGCGACTCATCACACCGGTGGCGCTGTAAGATGTCGGTTCGCCCTATCGTCCTTTATCCCGACCCGATCCTGAAGACCCCGGCCGCTGCCGTCGAACGGATCGACGCGGCGGTCACCGAACTGCTGACCGATCTGGTGGACACCATGCTGGCCGGACCGGGCTCGGTCGGCGTAGCCGCTCCGCAGATCGGAGTGGGGCTCAAGGTCTGCGTGGTGGACGTTTCCAAAAGCCGCAACGGCAAGGACAACAACCACGGCCGCCTGTTGATGGTAAACCCCGAGATCGTGGCGAGAAGCGGTGCGGCGACCATGCGCGAAGGTTGCATGAGCGTTCCCGACTACACCGGCGACGTCGAGCGCGCCACCGACATCACCGTCCGCTTCGAGAGCCCCGAGGGAAGGCAGGAAATCAGCGCCTCCGGGTTCGAGGCGGTGGCGATCCAGCACGAAATCGACCATCTCGACGGGTATCTTTTCCTGGACCGCATCTCCTCGCTCAAGACCGGCCTGTTCCGTCGCAAGAACTACAAGTAAAGTTGCCTAAAGATAACGGGATCTTGGCGCTGCCGGAACCCTTCCTTCGTCGGGGCCACATGCGGCAGCACGTAAAGGCAAATCCCCCCCAGCCCCCCTTTGCCAAAGGGGGGAGTTCAAGGTCCTTCTTGTAATGGAAACATCATGATCTGGGTTTACTACGCCTGTATCCCGCTGTACTTTTTCGGCTCCTTCCGCTGGCCCCTGCTCGTTGCCGGGCTGGCTTTGGAACTCGTCTACCTCGCCGGCCGGGGGCTCACCCTGGGGCGGCTGCCGCTGATCGGGCCGCAGGATACCCTCGCGTTTTTCTCCTGTTCCGTTGCCCTCATGTCCATTCCCTTCGTCTTCTCCCGGGAGCTGCGCGGTAACCGCTCCTTTTCCTGGGGGTGCGGTCTCATGGCCGGGCTGTTCGCGCTCCTGTCGCTCCCTTTCCCGACTCTCAACATGCCGCTGCCTCCGGTGCTCGATACCTACTGGTTCGAGCTCCACGTCGCCCTTGCCTTTTTCGCCTATGCGCTCTTCGGGGTAGCGGCGCTTTTGGGGGGGATGTACCTGAACGGGGGCGGGCGGAACCTGCTCGACCTGCAGTACCGGGCCGCGCTGGTCGGTTACACGATGTTCTCGCTGTCGATGATCTCCGGGGGAATCTGGGGATACTATGCGTGGGGGACCTACTGGCTCTGGACCGCCAAAGAGCTCTGGACCTCGATCCTGTGGCTTTACTATTCCATGTACCTGCACCTGAGGATCAAGGGGCCGGCGTGGGACAAGGCTTTTGCCTGGATCGGCATCGCCGGGTTCCTGGTGACGCTGTTTACCTATCTCGGCGTCAGCATGCTCATGCGCAGCTCGCACAGCTTTTAGTAACTGTTTCCGCCGGGTCCGATCGGACCGATCCGTCGGATCCGTCCGATCGGTCTGATCAGACCGGCGGGGGAGCCCCTTGATGCTCAAAAGTCTCTACAACAAGCTTTGCTCTCTTAATCTCGGGCTCTGGCTCATTTGCCTGGTCATGGCGTTTCTCGCGATCGGCTCGTTTTCGCGGGGTGCCGCGGAGGGGGGCGGGCTCAACGAGATGCCGCTTTTCATGTTCCTGCGTGAGGCGCCGGTTTCCTTCTCCTGGTGGCTCTGGATCTGCGTCGCTCTCATCGCGGTCCTGGTCGTCAACACCATCGTCTGCGGCTTCGACGCGCTGCGCAAGGGACGCAGCCTGGCGCCGCAGTTGATGCACCTCGGCTTTCTCGCCATCGTGCTCGCCCATCTTATTTCGGCCTATGGCGGATTCAAGCAGCCGATCCAGGTCATCCAGGGCGGGGGGATCTATTTTCCCGACGGCGAGCGGCTCACCGTGGAGCAGATCGGTGGGACCACCGGCGCGATGGGCATGATGACCTCCTACGCTGCCATCCTGAGGTTCCCCGACGGCCGGCGCAGCGAAGTGCGCCCGAACCACCCCCTGTTCCACAAGGGGTACGGCATCTATATCAAGGAAGTCGGTATGATGGAGGCTCCGGCCGCCCTCTTCGAGATCCACCGCGAGCCGGGCGCTCCCGCCGCCCTGATCGGCGCCATCTTCTTCACCATCGGGAACCTGATGCTCTTAAACACCCGGCGCCAAAGATAAAGGGATGATTTGCCCAACTTTCCCAATTCCCTGATCGAAGCGTCCCCTCTCCTTCAAGGAGAGGGACAGGGTGAGGATGGGGGCAAATGTTCATCTTCGCGCCAGGAATGGTGCTCCCACAGGTAGTAGATGCTACATAGGAAAAGGGCTTCCCCGCTTATGAGGAAGCCCTTTTTTTTTCTCAACGATCCAGGAAAAACGCTTATTTGTGGATGGTTACCGACTTGATCACCACCGGGGTAAGCGGGACGTCGGGCATCCCCTGCTGCACACCGGTCGGGGTCGCGGCGATCTTGTCGACGACATCCATCCCGGAGATGACCTTACCGAACACCGCATAGCCGAAACCCTGCTGGGAATTGTCGCGGTGATTCAGGAAGGGATTATTCACCACGTTGATATAGAACTGGGCGGTAGCCGAGTCGACAACACCGGTACGTGCCATCGCCACGGTCCCGCGGTCGTTCTTCAGCCCGTTCCCCGCCTCGTTCTTGATCGGGCGCCCGGTCTGCTTCGGGGTGATCGAGGCGGTCATCCCGCCGCCCTGGATCATGAATCCCTGGATGACGCGGTGAAAGATGGTCCCCTCATAGAACCCGCTTTTGGCGTAGTCGATGAAGTTAGCCACGCTCAAAGGTGCCTGGTTGGCAAAAAGCTCGATGGTGATTTTGCCCTGATTGGTGTCGATCACCGCAGTCGGGTTTTTCCCGGCGGCGAAGGCGCTCCCGCACAGGGACACGACCACAACCAGGGCCAGCAGCATTTTTCTGAACATTTCGGTTCCTCCTTTTTCATTTGATGTCGCTCAGCTTTTATAAGCGAATTCCGTTGGCCGGTCAACCCTCACCGGACCCGGCAACTAATGGTTGACAGATACGCCGCCACAGTAGAAAATGACGGGTCCTTAATCTATCTATCGGGGGTTATCGAAGTTGCAGATTCAATTCGGAACGGATGGCTGGCGCGGCGTTATCGCCGACACCTTTACTTTTGAAAATCTCTCCGTTGTAGCCCAGGCGACCATCGACTACATGCGCCGAGAAGATCTCGCCGACCGCGGGATCGTGATCGGCTACGACCGCCGTTTCCTTTCCCATGAGTTTGCCGAGCGGGTCGCCGAAATCGCCGCGGGAAACGGCATCAAGGTATGGTTCTCCGACGGTTTTGCTCCCACCCCTGCCGTTTCCTGGGCCGTTTTCGAGCGCGGCGCCGGCCTCGGCATCATGATCACCGCGAGCCACAATCCCCCCCGTTACAACGGGTTCAAGATCAAGGAAGGCTTTGGCGGCTCCGCCCGGCCGGCCACCACGAAGCTTTTGGAGCAGATCGTGGCCGAGAACCAGGCCGCATCCCGGAAGATCGTTTCCAAGCCGCTGCGCGAGGCGATGAACACCGGCGAGGTAGAAGTGATCGACCTTCGTGTCCCGTACCTGGCCCAACTCGGTCGGTATGTGGACCTGGAAGCGATCCGCAATGCGGAGATCCCGGCAGTTGTCGATCCGATGTTCGGTGCCGGCTGCGGGTACCTCCCCGAGCTGATCCCGGGAATCGCCGAGATCCACGGCACCGAAAATCCTTCCTTCGGAGGGCATCCCCCCGAACCGATCGCTGAGAACCTGGAAGCCCTGTCCGCACTGGTCGCCACCGGCGAATACAAGGTCGGTCTGGCTCTGGACGGTGACGCGGACCGTATCGGGGCCGTCGACGAGACCGGCGAGTTCTTCTCCTCACACCGGATCTATACCGTGTTGCTGCGGCACCTTTACGAGCGGAAAGGGGTGCGCGGCGGGGTGGTAAAGACCGTTTCCACCACCCGGATGATCGATCTTCTCGCCGAGAAGTTCGACCTCCCCATCTTCGAGACCCCGATCGGCTTCAAGCACATCTGTGAGCTGATGCTGGAGCACGACATCCTGATGGGGGGCGAGGAATCGGGCGGCCTGGGGGTGAAGGGGCACATTCCGGAGCGTGACGGCATCCTGATGGGGCTTTTGCTCCTGGAAGCGATGGCGATGAGCGGGAAGGGACTGCGCGAGCTCCTCGAAGAGACCATGGACGAGGTCGGCCACTTCTTCTACAACCGGATCGACCTGCATATCGAGAAGCAGGCCAAGGAAGATCTGGTGGCGAAGCTCGCGGCCGGCGGCATGAGCAAGATCGCCGGGCGGGAAGTAGTGAAGGAAAACTTCCGCGACGGGTTCAAGTTCATCTTCGGTGACGGTTCCTGGCTTTTGATCCGCCCCTCCGGGACCGAGCCGGTGCTCAGGCTCTACAGTGAGGCCGGCGACATGGCAACGGTGACCGAACTCCTCTCCGCCGCCCGCGGCATCGCCGGGATCTAGGACCGTTTCCTCTGGTAGGCCTTTAACTCTCCCTTTGAAAAAGGGGGATTTAGGGGATTTGCTCTTATGATTGGAAAGGTAAATCCACTCCTTCGCAAAGAGGGGTGGAGTCATCGTCTGTCGGGGATGGGTGTCCCAACGCCTTTCCTTGCAATAAGCCCTTATATTTGTTATAAAAATCGCTGCCGTCGCCACGCCACCCCCGCTCAAGGAGTCTCATCCGATGGTGATCTACGATGAGGAATATACGCAGCTAACTGCGGTCGCCGAGAAGCTCCTGAGGGACGCGAACGCCCTTTCGGTCTTTCTGGTCGACAAAAACGGACAGCTCATCGTTGGGGTAGGCGACACGGCGCGCATCGACACCACGGCGCTCGCCTCGCTCACGGCAGGGAGCATCGCGGCGACCGGCGGGTTGGCCAAGCTGATCGGGGAAAAGGAGTTTTCGGTCTTCTTTCACGAGGGGGAGCGGGATCATCTCCATATCTCCATCGTGGCGGGGCGGATCATCCTGGTGGTCCTCTTTGACTCGCGCTCCTCGCTCGGGCTGGTCCGGCTCCGGGTGAGAAAGGCTTCCGAGGAGTTCGCCGGCATCTTCCTCCCGCTCTTCGAGAAGAACGAAGAGATGCTTCGGAAGGGGGAGAGCGAATTCCCCTTTGCCGAGATCACCGACGACGACATCGACAAACTCTTCCGGTAACCAAAAGGAACGGTTCATGTCCTTCATCAACTACGCTTCCCGCGAAATCAACTGCAAGATCGTCTACTACGGGCCCGGGCTCTGCGGCAAGACGACCAACCTGCAGTTCGTCTATCAGAAAACGGCGCCGGAAGCGAAAGGCAAGATGATCAGCCTGGCGACGGAGACGGAACGGACCCTCTTCTTCGACTTTCTCCCCCTGGCCCTCGGCGAGATCCGCGGCTTCAAGACCCGTTTCCACCTCTACACCGTTCCCGGCCAGGTCTTCTACGATGCTTCCCGGAAATTGATCCTGAAAGGGGTGGACGGGGTGGTCTTCGTGGCGGACTCCCAGGAAGAGCGTATGGACGCCAACCTGGAGAGCGTGGAGAACCTGCGCACCAACCTGGCCGAGCAGGGGTACGACCTGGACAAGATCCCGTACGTGATCCAGTACAACAAGCGCGACCTTCCGGACGTTCTTCCCGTCGACGAGCTGCGCCGCGAACTCAACCCCACCAACGTTCCCGACTTCGAGGCGTGTGCCATGACCGGCGAAGGGGTCTTCGAGACCCTGAAGGCGGTGGCGAAGCTGATCCTCCAGGAATTGAAGAAGGGGCGGTAAGTCGCTAAAAAGGTAAGCAAAAAGGGGACAGGCACCTTCGGAGCCTGTCCCCTTTTTGCTTATGTGGCCCTGAGGCGCGACCGACGTACCCTGTGGGAGCGCCTTTCCAGGCGCGATCAACCCGCCGCGCGGGTTGTAACGCTCCCCCGGCGGATGATGGGCGCTCCGACAGAGCCCCCACTCACCCTTCCTGGTGCAGCTTCTCCCACAGCGCCTTGGCCGTTCCCAGGGTCATCCCCTTCAGCTTCACGAGTTCCTCGACGCTTGCTTCCTTCACCGCCTTCAGGCTCCCGAAGTGGGTGAGGAGCGCCTTCTTCCGCTTTTCGCCGATCCCCACAACCCCCTCCAGTTCCGATGAAGTGAGCTCTTTGCTCCGGACCTTCTTATGATAGGTGACCGCAAACCGATGCGCCTCGTCGCGGATCCGCACCAGCAGCAAGAGCGGCGCGGAGCTTTGCCGCATGACCACCGGGTTCTTCCGCCCGGGGAGGAATACCCGCTCCTCGCTGCGCTGCAGCTCGGCCGATTCCATCTCGCGCGTCACGCGGCTCTTCGCCAGACCGGCCGCCTCCACCCCTTCGATCTCCAGCTCCTTCAGCACCGCCCGAAGCACGTTCAACTGCCCGATGCCGCCGTCGACGACGATGAGGTCGGGCGGGTCCTCCGGGTTATCCGCCTTGAAACGGCGGGAAAGGACCTCGCGCATCATGGCGAAGTCGTCGGACTGCTGCACGGTCTTGATCCGGTAGCGCCGGTAGAGCGAGCGGTCCGCCTTGCCGTCGATGAAGACGACCCGGCTCCCGACCGGAAATTCCCCTTGGATGTTCGAGATGTCGTAGCATTCGATCCGGCGTGGCAGACGGGACAGGTCGAGCTTGTCGGCCAGGTCGTCGAGAAGGTCGCTGCTCGCGTTCTCCCGCGCCTTGGTCTCCTCGGCAGTGCTCTGGGCATTCTTCTGGGCGAGTTTCACCAGCTCCAGCTTGGAGCCGCGCTGCGGCGCATGGATGGTGACCTTCTTGCCCGATTTCTCGCTGAGCAGCTCCTCCAGCGCGGCCGGTTCCGGGATCGGGATCGGTACCAGCACCTGTGGAGGGATCGGTGCGTCCTGGTCGTAGTATTCGTTGAGGAAGGATGCCAGCCCCTCCTCGGTCTCCATCTCCCAGTCGAAGCAGAAGGAGCGGCTCCCGGTGAGGGCGCCGCCGCGAATGTGGAGCAGCGCGAGCTGGACCCGGTCGCCTTCCCGGAAGATCCCGAAAACGTCGGCATCACCGCTTCCCGCCACCACCTTCTGGCGCTCGACGGTCACCTCGATGGCGCGCAGAAGGTCGCGATACCGTGCCGCTTCCTCGAAGCGCTCTTCCTGGGATGCCTGCAGCATCCGGTCCCGGTAGATCTTGCCGATTTCGGTGTTTTTCCCTTCCAGGAACAGCGCGGCGCCCCGAGCGAGCTCTCCGTATTCCTCGGCGGTGATCTTGCCGAAGCAGGGCGCCGAGCACTGTTTCATCTGGTAGTAAAGGCAGGGGCGGCCGCGCCGCAGGCAGGCGGCCAGCGGGTGGTGGCGCAGCGGGAAGATCTTGTAGATCTGCTTGAGGACCTCGCGCGCGGCGTGCGCCGAGGAATAGGGCCCGAAATAGCGGGCGCCGTCGGCAGGGACCTTGCGCACGATGGTAAGCCGGGGGAACTGTTCCTTGAAATCCAGACGCAGCGAGAAATAGGTCTTGTCGTCGCGCAGGTTGATGTTGTAGCGGGGGCGGTGCTTCTTGATCAGCGTGTTTTCGAGGATCAGCGCTTCTTTTTCGGTATCGGTGACGATGAACTGCACCGATTCGACGAGATGCACCATGAACCTGATGTGCAGCCGGGTGTCGCCGGGACCCACGTAAGCGCGGACCCGATTCTTCAGGTTGCGGGCCTTCCCCACGTACAGGACCGTGTCGTCCTTCCCCTTCATCAAGTAGACCCCGGGGGAAGAGGGGAAGTTGCTGATCATTTCAGAGGTAATCATTGCGGAGTGTTTCTCTGTCGGCGGTTGACGAGACCGAATCCCCTCTCCTTGACGGAGAGGCTAGGTGCGGATGGGGGGCTGTGGCTTGAGGTACCCCCATCCTCCTAACCTCCCCGTTGAAGGGGAAGGAACCGGTTAACGCGGCTTCCGGGTGGCACCGGCCTTGGCCGCCGGGTTCTTGGCGCCCGTCTGGGCCGGGGCACCTTTCGCCCCTTTTCCGGGTCCCTTCGGGCGAAACGGAGCTCCGCCGCCTTTGGCGAGCATTTTCTGGGGCTTGGCGATGGAGACGGTGATGCTCCGGTCGATCAGGAGGGCGCCGTCCAAGGTCGCGATGGCGTCTTTGGCCTCGGCGTCGGTCGACATCCGCACGTAGCCGCATCCCTTGAACTCGCCGGTCTTGAGGTCGGTGATCAGGTGGATCGAGGTCACCGTCCCGGAGACGGAGAACAATTTCCTCAGGTCTTCCTCGGTTGCCTCGTACGAGATCCTTCCGACGTACAGTTCTTTTGCCATGAGTCTTCTCCGTCTGTAATGCGTAATCGCAGGTTTGGTGGAATTGGCCAAAGGCCGAGTGTACCACAAGAGTGAAGCCGGCGGCAAAAGCTATGTCAATCGCCTGGCAGATGGATTGGCACTGATGTATCGGATGCCGGCACCGGAACCTCATAATAAAAGTTGTATCGATCCATTAACCAAGTACAATGTCTCTGCCGCGGCGCTGAGTCAGTGCACGCCGCGTTGTTGCTATCTTTGGTTGGTGGTTGTTCATCCCGAATGGTCAAATGGGTAACTTTGAGAGAAGGAGGACGATCGAATGAGAGTGTTCAGAATCGGACGTAGACAGCTGCTGGGTGCCGTATGCGCCCTTGCCTTGGCGACACCGGCCCTGGCCGAAGACGAGCTGGTGAACCAGATCAACGAGGCGGTGAAGCTCTACAAGCAGGGACAGTTCAGCGAGGCCGCCTCGGAGCTCGATCTTGCGGCGCAACAGATCAGGATGAAGCAGGGTGACCAACTGAAGAACATCTTTCCGGAGGCCCTGACGGGATGGAAGGCCGAAGCGGCCGAAGCAAGCGCCGCCGGAGCGGCGATGATGGGGGGCGGCATTACCTCGTCGCGCCGCTATGTAAAAGAAGCTCGTGGGGAGGATGGTTCACCCGAGGTGCACATCGATCTGATCAAGGATTCCCCGGTCATTGCCTCCCTGGTGATGCTCATTCAGAACCCGGCATACATGGGAGCGGCGGGCGGAAAAAGCATCAAGGTCGGTACCTATCGGGGGATGCTGCAACAGGAGGGAGGCGAGCAGAATCTACAGTTGGTAGTTGCTAATAAAGTGCTGCTCTCTGTGAAGGGGCAAAGCGGGGCTTCTGAAGCAGACGTGATGGCCTACGCAAAGAAGATTAATTTTTCCTTACTGGAAAAGCTTTGCGCGCAGTAACAAGAGCGGTACTGTGAGTGTGGGGACGCCGCTTCCCAGGGGAAAACCACTGCATTATACACGGAAAAAAATTTTATGACAGACTGTAAAACAGCAAAACAGGGTGGTATAGTTAACTCAGCAACAAGGGAAGCAGAATCCCTTACAAAGGAGGTAGCCATTATCGACATAACTCCACCGCAAAGGATTCTCACAACTTGACGCAGTGCACGTTCAACGGAAAATTCCGCTGAACCACCCCCTTGAAAAGGGAACCCAGAAACAGTCTGAAAAGAAGGCCCGCCATTTATGGCGGGCCTTTTCATTTTATTGACCCACTCACCCTCAAGAGCGGCGCGTCTGGAGATGGCTTACGCTCGTTACCCCGATGTTCCCTATCCTGACCTCCCGATACCTCAAGACCGAAGCAGCCATCGCGGTAGGAGCGACGTTCCTGCCGCGTCGGAATATCTCCTCCTGGGGTCCGCCCATGGGATAGCACGTTGCTGCTTACCCTGTGGGAGCGCCTTTCCAGGCGCGATAATCGAAACGGAACGCGCCGCCTCCGGCGGATGGCGCCGGGAATGGCGTTCCCACAGAAAAGGTGAACCGTCGTCAGTCATACAAGAAACGACACTCCTCTCGCTACCTCAGGGGACAATTCGCGGCGGGGAGGCCGCTTCTGCACGTTCAGCCGACCGCACGTTAGTTCTTGCCGTGAGTGCTACCGCAGCACCGTCCCAAGATAATGAAGCAGCGCGTTGGGGAAGACCCCGATTACGACGATGGCGGCGGCGCTCAGGAAGAGGGCGGCCGATTCGGCCGGGGAAGCCGGTTGAGGCGGGGTGGTTTCGGCGGGGCGCATGTAGAGATGGACGACGACTCGCAGGTAGAAGTACGCGGAAATTGCGGCGGAGATGATGCCGATGATGGCCAGGGCGATTTCGCCCCCCTTCACCGCGGAATAGAAGATGAAGAACTTGCCCATGAAGCCTGCGGTGGGGGGAATGCCGGCCAGGGCGATCATGGCAAGGGCCAGGACTCCGGCCCGGAAGGGGGCGCTGTAGCCGACCCCGGAGTATTCCTCCATGCGGGCCCGCTCCTCGTCGCCGGAGAGCGCGGCGATGGCGCCGAAGGCAGCCAGGTTCATCGCGGTATAGATGGCGCCGTAAAGAAGGACTGCGGCATACCCGTCCCGGGTCCCGGTGAGCAGGGCGAGGGTGAGGTACCCCATGTGAGCGATCGAGGAGTAGGCGAGCATCCGCTTGATGTTGTTCTGGCGCAGGGCGGCGAGGTTTCCCAGCACCATGGAGAGCAGGGAAAGGGCAAACAGCGGGACGTGCAGCTCCCGGGCCGGAGCGGCAACCCCTAAAAGCAGCAGCAAAAAGGCGGCCGCAGCCACCTTGGAGCCGGTGGAAAGGAACCCGGCAACGGGAGCGGGGGCGCCCTGGTAGACGTCCGGAGTCCAGAGGTGCCCCGGAACCAGGGAGAGTTTGAAGGCGATCCCGATCAGGATCATCCCCCATCCTGCGGACATGATGGCCCGGTTGCGGAAGTCGAGCGCGGCGGAAAGCTCCAGCGAGCCGCTCCCCGCGAAGATGAGCGAAATGCCGAAAGCCGTGAAGGCGGCGGCGACGGCGCCGAAAAGAAGGTACTTGAGACCCGCCTCGCCGGACTCCGCGCGGTTCAGGTCGATGGCCACCAGGATGTAAAAGGCAAAGGCGATCGACTCCAGGGCGAGAAAGAGCGTGAGGAGATTGGTGGCGCAGGGAAGCACGCACATCGCAAAGAGCCCGAAGAGGACTGTTGCCGGGTACTCTTCCCCCTCGATCCGGTGCCGGTCGTTGTACCCATGCGAGTAGAGCAGGGTGAGGACGCCGGCAATGCAGAAGATCGGAACGAGATAGCGTGCCAGGGGCGAGAAGGAGATGCCGGGGATGGCGGGGGTGTAGGATGCCGGATAGAGCGCGCCCCAGACGCCGGCCGCGGTACCGGCGGCGACGGCCAGGCAATAGACGAGGCCGCGCTGCAGAAACGGCCCCAAAAGGAGCACCAGCAGCGCACCAACGCCGGTCAGTATCAAAGGCATGACAGATAAGACATCGGCTACCGACATCAAGAACTCCTCGCTGACTACTGCTTCCGCCGGGTCCGATCGGACGGATCAGTCGGATCGGACGGATCGGTCCGAGCGACTCCGGTAATTATTTAACCCCCACCAGCAGCGCCACCGGCCCCTTCACCAGCTCCAGCAGCGGACTCGGCGAAACGCCGAGGTAAACCGCACCCACCGCCAACACCGCGAGTATCCCACCTTCCCGCAGACTCAGATCGTGCATCACCAGCGGCTTGCGCTCTTTCCCGAACAGGATCTCCTGAACCAGGCGCACGGTGTAGACCAGGGTCAGCACCATCCCCAAAAACGCGAAACCGGCCGGCAGCGGCGCCACCTTGAAGGTGCCGATCAGGACCAGGAACTCGCCGACGAAGTTGTTCAGGCCGGGAAGCCCCGCCGACGCCATGCAAAAGAGCAGGAAAAAGAAGGAGAGCGCCGGGACCTTGCCCCAAACGCCGCCGTAGGTATCGATTTCCCTGCTGTGGGTCCGTTCGTCCAGCATCCCCACCAAGGCAAAGAGGGCACCGGTGGTGACGCCGTGGTTCACCATTTGCAGGATCGCCCCGGAAAGGGCAATCGGGCTCCAGGCGGCGATACCCAGCGCGACAAAGCCCATGTGGCTCACGCTCGAATAGGCCACCAGGCGCTTCATGTCTTTCTGGGCGAAGGCGATCCAGGCCCCGTAGGAGATCCCGAAGACCGCCGCCGCATAGATCAACGGGGTGAAGGCGCGGGCGGCATCGGGGAAGAGGGGATAGCCGAAGCGGACCAGGCCGTATGCGCCGGTTTTCAGCAGCAGGCTGGCCAGGATGACGCTGCCGGCGGTCGGGGCGTCGGTGTGGGCGTCGGGAAGCCAGGTATGCAGCGGGAACAGCGGGAACTTGATCGCAAAGGCAAGGAGGAAGGCGGCGAAGAGCCACAGCCCCACGTCATAAGGTACCTTCGTCCCGATCAGGTCCACCAGCGCAAAGCTGTAGGTGCCGCTCTGCGCGCCATGCATCAAGAAGATGGTGATGATCGCCACCAGCATCAGCAGCGATCCCAGGAAGGTATAGAGGAAGAACTTGACCGCCGAATAGATCCTCCGGCCGTGTCCCCAGATCCCGATCAGGAAGAACATCGGGATCAGCATCACTTCCCAGAACAGGTAGAAGAGGAACAGGTCCAGGGCGAGAAACACGCCCAGGATGCCGCTTTCCATAAGGAGCAGCAGAGCGAAGTGCAGCGGCACCCGTTCCTTGATCCCTTGCCAGGAAACCCCGACCCCGATGACGGTGATGAACGCGGTCAGCGCGACCATCAAAAGGCTGATCCCGTCCATCCCGAGCGTGTAACGGATCCCGAAGAAGTCGATCCAATGGACGTTCTCGTACTGGAAAAAGCCGGCCGGGGCGGGATAGAGGGTGTGGACCGTGTCGAGGGTAAAGAAATAGCCCGACAGCACGAGTTCCGCCACGGCGAAGCCGAGGGCGACCAGACGTGCCAGGGCGTCGCTTTTTCTCACCGCGAGGATGAGGAGCGCCCCCAGCGACGGGAGGAACACGAGAAGGGTTAGCAGGTGATGGCTGATCATGGCGGCGTGTCCATTGGTCCGGGCCGGGCCCGTCGGGATTAACTAAGTGTCACCCACGCGAGGTAGCCGAGGATGGCGGCCCCCCCCGCTGCGAAACTGACGATATACAAGGAGATTCTTCCTGCGGTCCAGCGTCCGAACCAGGTACCCGTGGCGCCGACTCCCTGCGCCAACCGGTCCAGCGAATCGTCGATGACCCCTTCATCCATGCGCTGCCAGAGGAAACCGGAAAGGGCGGCGTAGGGACGGATGAAAAGCAAGCGGTAGAGGTCATCGAAGTGCCAGGCGTGGAAGAGGAACGAGGTGAGTGCCGACGGGTTGTCCGCCTCGGCGATCCGCTTCGCCCGGGCCTTGCCGGAGAAGGCAACGTGCGCCGCGGCAAGACCGGCCAGGGCGAGCGCTCCGGCGATGGCCTGGAGGACGATTTCAGTTGCCTGCGGCGCTTCGGCGGCCTTGCCCCCGGCGAGGTTGGCAAAGAAGTGCCCGAGGAAGCCGCCGCCCAGGTAGCCGGGAAGATCGAGCACCCCGCCGCAGAGGCCGAGCAGGGCGAGCGGTACCAGGACCAGTTCCATGACCTTGAGTTCCCGGCTGCCGTGGATATGGGCGTTTGTTTCCCCGCCGAAGACGAGGTAGACCAGCCGGAAGCTGTAGAAGGAGGTCAGGAGCGCGGTGATGAGCGCCAGCACGTAGAGCGCCTGGTAGAGGGGAACCCCTTTGAGCCAGAGCGCGCCGATGATGCTGTCCTTGCTGAAGAAACCGCCGGTGAGCGGGATGCCGGCAAGGCAGGCGGAGCCGGCCAAAAAGCACCAGAAGGTGACCGGCAGCGAGCGGCGCAGCCCCCCCATCTTGAAGATGTCCTGTTCGTGGTGCATCGCCGTGATCACGCAGCCGGCCCCGAGGAACAAAAGCGCCTTGAAGAAGGCGTGCACCAGCAGGTGGAAGGTAGCCGCGGTGATCGCGCCGGCGCCGACGCCGAGCATCATGTACCCGATCTGGCTGATGGTGGAGAAGGCGAGGACCCGCTTCAGGTCGCGCTGTGCCACCGCGCAACTGGCGCCGTAGAAGGCGGTGATGCCGCCGGTGACGGCAATGGCCGAGGTGACCACGGCGGAGCCGCCGAAGAACGGGAACATCCGGGCCAAAAGGTACACCCCGGCGGTGACCATGGTGGCGGCGTGGATCATGGCCGAGACCGGGGTCGGGCCGGCCATCGCGTCGGGAAGCCAGACCTGCAGGGGGACCTGCGCTGATTTTCCCATGGCGCCGATCAGAAAGAGGACCCCGATGGCGGTCACCACCCCGCCCGGGATCAGGAAGGCCATGCCGTTTAGCTGCACCATGGAGAAGGTGCCGAAAAGCTGGAACAGCCACGCGATGCCGATGACCAGGGCGGTGTCGCCGATCCGGGTGGTGATGAATGCCTTGCGTCCGGCATCGGCGTTGGCCTTGTCCTGGTACCAGAAACCGATCAAAAGATACGAGCAGAAGCCGACCCCCTCCCATCCCAGGTAGAGAAGCGGCAGGTTCTCCGCCAAAAGCAAGGTCAGCATCGCGAAGACGAAGAGGTTCAGCAGGGCGAAGAAGCGCGGGTAGTCACCCTCCTCCGCCATGTAGAAGACCGAGTAGATGTGGATCAGGCCGCAGACGAAGGTCACCATCACCGCGAGGGATAGGGAGAGCGGGTCGAGGTAGAGCGAGAGCGGCGCGCCGAGGTCGAAGGCGGTGATCCAGGGCGCGAGGTTCACCGTCAGTGGCGCGGTATAGGATGCCGCGGCAAGGGCGGCGCAGACGAAGCCCCCCCAGACGGTGGCGCAGATCAGGAATTCCAGCAGGCGGCGCGGCAAAAGCCGGCCTGCCAGCGCGGAGGTGAGTCCGCCGGCCAGGGGAAGCAGGAGCATGATGGCGAGGTAGAGCTTCATCCGGTCACCCCTTCATGCTGTCGAACACGTCGGTGTTCACGGTTTTTTTGCGGCGGTGCAGGTAGACCACCATGGCAAGCGCGAGGGAGACCTCGGCCGAGGTGAGCGCCATGATGAGCAGGGCGAAGAGTTGGCCGTCGGCGACCCCCCAGCGGGCGGAGGCTCCGACGAAGACCAGCATGACGGCGTTCAGCATGATCTCGATTCCGATCAGCATCATGATCACGTTACTGCGCCAGGCCACGGTGCAGCCCAGACCCATGGCGAAGAGCAGGGACGCGAGGATGATGACGTGTTCCAGCGGGATGCTCATCTGCGCCTCCCGAGGTAAAGAGCCCCGACCAGCGCGAAGAGGAGCTGCATCGAGATGATCTCGATGGCGGCGCCGTAGCGCTTGAACAGGGTAAAGGAGAATTCCTGCACCGAGATCCCGGCGAAGGCGTTCAAGGGGGTAGCGGCGCGGGAGGCGAGGACGCCCATCGACCCGGTGATGACCACCAGCAGCAGGATGGCGGGGCACCAGTCGTAAAGCTTGGGAGTCTGGATCTTTTCCGGCTTGCCGAGGTCCAGCATCATGATGACGAACAGGAACAGGACCATGATGGCGCCAGCGTAGATGATGACCTCGAACGAGGCGACCATCGGCGCGCCGAGGAGATAGAAGATCAGCGCCAGCGCGAAGAACGAGGTGACCAGGTACACGATGGCGTGGACCCCCTGCCGCGCGGTAATGGCGAGCACGGTGCCGACGAGCGTCACCGCAGCCAGTATGTAAAAGACAATCGTTTCCATCGTGCTCCAGGGAAAAAGCAGTTTAGGTCGTTCAGAGTTCAGAGTTAAAGGCGTGAGTTGGTGAAAGTGTTGCCCATACTCGACGTAACAGCAGACCCTCAACTTTGAACTCTGAACTTTGAACGGCATTTGGTTTACGGCAGGATCGTTCTCACGTCCACCGGCGGATGTTCGTCGGGATTGGCGCCGCGTGGGGTCACGACGCCAATCCCGGCATGACGGTAAAAGTTGTAATTCGGGTCTTTTCCGGTCCCGTCGATGAGGAGATCTTCCTTCTCGTACAGCATGTTCATCACGTCCCGCTTGCAGGGGAACATTTCCGAGGACATCTGGATCGCCAGCGTCGGACAGGCTTCCGCGCAGAGCCCGCAGAGGATGCAGCGGGCGAAATTGATTCGGAACCAGGCGGCGTAGCGGCGTCCATTGGGTGTCTCGGCGGCGGCCATGGAAATGCAGTCGACCGGGCAGGCGCCGGAACAGAGATAGCAGGCAACACACCTCTCCTCACCGTCGGGATCGCGGGTCAGCACGATGCTGCCGCGGAACCGCTCCGGCATGGGGCGTTTTTCTTCCGGGTACGAGACCGTGACCGGCTTCCGGAAGATGTGGCTGAACGTGATCGCCAGCCCGGTCAAAATCGCCTGTATGTCGCTGAGAAGGGACATCTTTTCTCCTCACCCCGGGATAATCACTGCGGTTTCAGCGCGTCGATCAGGATCTTCAGGGTCTGGGGGTGTCGGTTTTGTTCGGCATAGGCCAAAGCGGTGCTCCCGGCATTGGACAGGGCGAAGGGGTCCGCCCGGAAAAGGAGCAGGGTCCGGATGGTCTGGTCGCAGCCGTAGTTCGCGGCAAGCATGAGCGGGGTATGGCCGTCGCGGTCGCGGGCGTCGACCATCGCTCCGCCCTGAATCAGGGCCTGCACCACGTCGGCCCTGCCGTTGGCCGCCGCGTAATGCAGGGAAGTTTTCCCCTTGTCGCTGCGGGCATTGGCGTCGGCTCCCCGTTCCAGCAGCGCTTTCACCTCCGCCAAATTCCCCTCCCGGGCCGCGACCATCAGTGACGTGTGTCCGTACCGGTCGATGGTGTCAACATGCGTGATTCTCTCTCCAGCTCCCCCTGCCATCATCTTGTCCATTGACAGATCCCTCCTCTTGCTGAGTTGCGGTGATGGCGTCGGATCATCGCAGGGAAAGCCACCACCCGGTGACGAGAATATTGACCAGCGCAAGCGGTGTCAGAAATTTCCATCCCAGGTGCATGAGCTGGTCGTAACGCAGTCGCGGCAACGTCCCTCGAACCCAGATAAAGAAGAAAGAGAAAGCGGTTACCTTGACGAAGAACCACACGATCGGGGGAAGCAGCGGTCCGCGCCATCCCCCCAGGAAGAACAGGGACGCGAGCGCCCCCAGGCCGATGATATTGATGTACTCACCGACGAAGAAAAGCCCGAAGCGCATCCCGGAGTACTCGGTATGAAAGCCGGCGACGAGCTCCCCCTCCGCTTCGGGAAGATCGAAGGGGATGCGGCGGCATTCGGCGAGGATGCTCACCAGGAAGATCACGAAGGCGAGCGGTTGATAAACGATGAACGGCATCTCCGCCTGGGCGTTCACGATGTCCGACATGCGCAGCGACTTGGCGAGCATGACCACCGGGACGATGGAAAGTCCCATGGAGAGTTCGTACGAGATGAGCTGGGACAGCCCGCGGATGCTCCCCAAAAGCGCGTACTTCGAGTTGGAAGCCCAGCCGCCGAGAGCGACCCCGTACACGGCAATGGCGGAGAGGGCCAAAAAGAAGAGGATGCCGACGTCGAGGTCGGTGACCTGCATGCTGACCCGGTGCCCGAAGATGGTTTCCGGTGCTGCCAGCGGAATGATGGCAAAGGTCAAGATGGCGGGGATCGAGGCCATTGCCGGCGCAACGGCGAATAGAACCCGGTCGGCGGCAGCCGGGATCAGGTCTTCCTTGGTCAGCATCTTGATCAGGTCGGCGAGCGGCTGCAGCATTCCCTGGGGGCCGACTCGGTTCGGCCCCTTGCGGTCCTGCATCCAGGCGAGAATACGCCGCTCCGCGAGCACCAGGTACGCCGCGAGGGTGAGGATGATGAAGAAGAGCACGGCGATCTTGGCGAGCATGAGCCCTATGTCGATGGCGTCCCAGGTCATTGAAGATCCATTGTTACCCCCTCCTTGGCAGAAGGGGCTCCCTCCCCTTCAAAGGGAGGGACGATTGTCATAGATGATTGACGCTAACGCCTCATCCTGCGAGTAGCTCTGCCGGAAGCCTCATCCCCGGGCCTTCCGGGTCGATGTGCTTGAGCGGCGCCCATTTCCCGGCGTACGGTTCGGCCGCCGGCTCGCCGGTCAGCTTGAAGATCAGCTCGGCAACCAGCATCCAGGCGCTGCGGGTATCGCCACCGGGCGCCACGGCCCGGTGCACCCGCGGCGGATGCGCCGGCGGCTCCGCTTCCTGGCTCCCATAGTAACGGGCGGGAAGGCCGCGCAGCGGCAGGCCGGTCTTGTATGCCTGCCGGTAGCGTTGCGCGCGTCCTTCGTAGTTGATCCAGGTCCCCCCAGTCTCGGCCCACGCGGAGGTCGGGAGAAAGACGGAGGCAGGTTCGGCGGCCCCGTTGTTGCGCCAGTCGGCGGCGGCGAAGAAGGTGAGTCCCTGGCGCAGCTCTTCGGGGAGGTCCGTCTCCAAGGCCAGGATTCCCTTCACCTTGCCGGAAGCTATCGCCTCCCGCAGGGGGACCGCCCGGTATTCACGGGCAAGGAGTGCGGCGCCGAAGCTGTTCGGTCCCGGCTGGAGCAGGACGAACTTGACTCCGGTCGGGACTGCCTCCAACCCCTTCAGGTCAGCGAACCCGGCACCGGCTACGACTATTCCCCGCTTCGCTTCGCCCAACGGGACATCTGCCAGCTCCGGAACCACCTGTACCTGGAACGGGAGGCGCTCAAGGTTAAGCGCGGTCAGATGCGGAGCCACGAGGTAAACCTTCGCCCCCTTTACGAAAGCCTGCCGGATCGCCAGGGCGATCATCGGGGACTCCTCCATCAGATCGCACGGGAGGATGGCGATGAAGTCCGCCTCGCGAAGCTCCGCCTGCGATGCGGCCATCCCGGCCGGGACCCACTCCACCTTCGACAGGCTCAGTTGCGCCTCGGCCGGGTCGATGAAGTAGCAAAGGCGAACGCCCTTGTAGCGTGCCGCCAGCTCGGCGAGCAGGATTCCGGCTTCCAGCGAGAGGCGCGTCGACCCGACCAGGGCGAGGCTGTCGGCCCCGTGGCTCTGGACGAACTCCCGCAGCCGGGTGGCCAGGGCGTTGAGGGCGGCTTCCCATTCGACGGGGGATCCGTCAACCAGCGCCTGGCGCGGTCGGAGCGGATCGTTGAGATCGCTCTTGTCGAACCGGGCCCGGTCGCAGATGAACCAGCCGTTCACCTCGTCGTTGCGGCGCGCCACGATCTTGATCACCTCGCGGTGGTAGGCCTGGGGAGACAGGTTGCAGCCGGCCGAGCAGTGCGGGCAGATCGACGGGGCGTACTGGTAATCCCAGTAACGGGCCCGGAAGCGTCCGGTCTTGTCGGTGAATACCCCGGTCGGGCAGATGTCGACCAGGTTGCCGGAAAAGGGGGACTCCAGCGGCCCGTCATCGAAACGGCCGAAGTAGACTCGTCCGGCACAGCCGGTGACCCCGAAGTCGGTCCCTCCCGCGTACTCCTGGTAGAAACGGACGCAGCGGTAGCACTGGATGCACCGGTTCATCTCGTGGTAGATCCCCTCGCCCAGGTACTGGTTCACGTGGGTCCGCTTTTTCCCCTGGTAGCGGCGGATGCCGTGGCCCCCGGCGATGGTGAAATCCTGCAGCAGGCACTCGCCCCCCTCGTCGCAGACCGGGCAGTCGTGGGGATGGTTGATCATGAGCCACTCGATGACCAGTTTGCGCATCTTGAGCGCATCCGGATCGGTAGTGGAGACCACCATGCCGTCCTGGGCGGGGAGCGCGCAGGACATCTGGATCCCTTTCACCGGGCCGTCCAGCATCTTGACGGCACAAAGCCGGCAGGCGGCGGCGATGGCGAGGGCCGGGTGGTAGCAGAAGTGCGGGATGGTGATCCCGACGCTGCGGGCGGCCTCCAGCACGCTGGTCCCGGCGGGGACTTCCACTTCTATGTCATCGATGATCAGCTTCGGCATGAGGGACCTTCTTCGGAAGGATCGGTCGGACGGCACCGATCGGCCGGATCTTTCTTGATTACCCCTTCAAGGGGCAACGTTTCCTGGTTATGTGCTCCCGCACCTCGTCCTCGAAGTTCGCCAGCAGGCCGTCCAGCGGGGACATCGCACCGGGGGCGAAGGCGCAGAAGGCGTAGGAGAGAAACCGGGTATGGTCGCGCAGCAGGTCCAGGTCCCGTTCTTCCCCTCCCCCCCGCTCGATCCGCTCCAGGATCTCCTTGACGAACTGGAGCCCCTCCCGGCACGGGGTGCACCACCCGCAGGATTCGCGGGCGAAGAATTTGATCAGGTTGAGGGTCGCCTCCACCAGGCAGTGCCCCTCGTCAAAGACGATGATGGCGCCGCTCCCCAGGCGGGAGCCGACCTTGACCACGGGGTCGAAGTCCATCGGGACGTCCAGGTGCGCCTCGGAGAGAAACTGGGTGGACGCGCCGCCCGGAATGCAGGCCTTGAACTTCTTTCCCGGTTTCAATCCGCCGCAGGCCTGGTCGATGATCTCGCGCAGCGGCGTGCCGATGGGAAGCTCGATGCAGACCGGATTCACTACGGAGCCGCTCACGCAGAAGAGTTTGGTCCCGGCCCCTTCCGGGTTGCGGGCGAGTCCCTTGAACCAGGCCGCGCCGTTGGCGATGATGGCCGGGACGTTGGCCAGGGTCTCCACGTTGTTGACCACCGTCGGGCCGCCCCAAAGGCCTTTCACCGCGGGAAACGGCGGCTTTTGCCGCGGATTGGGGCGTTTGCCTTCCAATGCGTTGATCAGCGCGGTTTCCTCGCCGCAGATGTAACGACCGGCGGAGAGGTGGAGATCGATGTCGCAGGAAAACTCCGTCCCCAGGATCCGTTCCCCGAGGAGCCCGGCTTTTTTTGCGGCGTCGATCCCCGCCTGGAGGTTCGCCGCGGCCGTTTCGTAGTCGCGCCGGAGGAAGATGAAGGCGTGGCGAACACCAAGGGCGTAACTTGCCAGCGTTACGCCCTCGATGAGGCTGAACGGGTTCTTTTCCAGGAGCACGCGGTCCTTATACGTACCCGGCTCCATTTCGTCGCCGTTGCAGATCAGCCAGCGCGGACCGGGAAGGTTGCGCGGCACGAACGACCACTTCTTGCCGGTAGGGAAACCCGCCCCTCCCCTGCCGCGCAGGCCGGAGTCGATCACGGTCTGCTGCACCTCGTCCGGCGTCATTGCGGTGAGGGCCTTTTTGAGCGCGTCGAAGCCCCCCTCGGCGCAGTACTCCTCGAAGGTGACCGAGCGGTCGGGGCGGTTATGTCTGAAGAGGACCTGTTCCATCTATGTTTTCCTGTCAAGCATCAAACCCCATCCTCACCCTGTCCCTCCCCTTGAAGGGGAGGGGACGCTTTTGGCGAGGGAGGATGGCTATCAGCAGCATTTTGCCCCTCCTGACCGCAAACTCCCTCTCCTTCAAGGAGAGGGAGTTTGCGGTCAGGAGGGGGGGCCGTGACGCATCTTATCGTTCCTTTTCCAAAATCTGGTCCACCTTCTCCGGCGTGAGGTTCCCGTAGAAGGTCTCCCCGATCACCATCACCGGGGCGTCGCCGCACCGGCCGAGGCAGCAGCAGGGGACCAGGGTGAACTTCCCGTCGGCACTGCTTCCTCCCAGCTCCACGTCGAGCCGCTTTTTGAGATGCTCGATGATGCCGTCACAGCAGCCGCTCCAGCAGGAAATCGAGTCGCAGACCTGGATCAGCTTTCCCGTTACCGGGCGCCGATAGATCTTCTCGTAAAACGTCGCCAGTTCCTCGACCTGCAAAGGGGAGAGTCCGAGCAGCTCCCCCGCCTCGCCCACCGCCTCGTCGGTCAGCCAACCGTAGTGCCGCTGCAGTTCCTTCATCACGTCGACCGCCGCCTCGCGCGGGGTGATCGCCGTTTCGACCCGCTGCTGCAGGGATTTTTTGAGCTGCTCCGAAATCATCGTCAGTAATTGCTCCGTAACTGTTTTGGAGGAGACGGGCTCCGACTGGTGCCAGTCCCTATTTTCCTGCTCTCACTCACCTTGTCTGCCGCAGGCTCGTGCTGCCGCGCGGGAAGGAGGAACGCTCAGTTCAAAAATCTTCCCGCTGCGTACCTTGGCGACCTCTGCGGTGCTCGCTTTATCAGGCCCGCTCTACCGGTCCAGGTCTGCGAGGACGAAATCGATCGACCCGATGATCGCCAAAAAGTCGGAGACCAGCCAGCCGCGGCTCATGATCGGCAGCGCCTGGATGTGCGGGAAGCTCGGCGTCCTGATCCGCATCCGGTACGCGGTATGGATGCCGTCGGAAACGACGAAATAGCCGTTCTCTCCCTTGGGAGCCTCGATCGGCGCGTAGCATTCCCCTTTGGGAGGGGACATGCCGCGGGTGGAGTTCACGAAGTGGTGGATCAGGCTCTCGATGTCGTTCAGGGTGTCCCGTTTCTGGGGGAGCACGTAGCGGTAGTCGTCGGAGATGTAGCGTCCGTCCGGCATCCCCTCCATCGCTTGGCGGACGATCGAGATCGACTGGCGCATCTCCTCCATCCGCACCAGGTACCGGGCGAAGCAGTCCCCCCCTTCCGCGATGGCCACCTCGAACCGGAACCGGTCGTACCCCTGGTAGGGCATTTTCTTCCTCAGGTCCCAGTCAAAGCCGCAGGCGCGCAGGTTCGGCCCGGAAATCCCCCATTCCAGGGCCTGGTCCAGAGTGAGCGCCGAGACCCCCTTGAGGCGGGCCTTGAAGATCGGGTTTTCGGTGAGGAGCCGGTCATACTCGTCGATCCGCGAAGGGAGCCAATCCAGCACCGCCTGCACCTTTTCTTTCCACTGCGGCGGGAGGTCCTCGGCGACACCGCCGATCCGGAACCAGGCGGGATGCATCCGGCCGCCGGTAACCAGCTCGATCACGTCGAAGATCTTCTCCCGGTCGGTGAAGGTGTAGAAGACCGGGGTCATGGCGCCGATGTCGGCGGCAAAGGTGCCGAGCCAGACCAGGTGGTTCGCGATCCGGAAAAGCTCGGCGAGCATGACCCGGATGTGAAGCGCCCGCTCGGGCACCTTGATGCCGCAGAGGGTCTCCACGGAGTTCACGTAGGCTAGGTTGTTCTGCACTCCGGCGAGATAGTCGATCCGGTCCGTGTAGGGCATGAACTGGTGCCAGTTCTGGCGCTCCCCGATCTTTTCGGCGCCACGGTGGTGGTAGCCGATGTCGGTGTCCATGTCGACGATCTCTTCGCCGGAGAGCTTGAGGATGAAGCGGATGACCCCGTGGGTGCCGGGATGCTGGGGACCCAGGTTCAGGACCAGGGTTTCCTCGTCGACCCGGTCGAAGAAGTCCCCCGCGGGGACCGCATGGTGCCGGTGCGCTTCCTCGAAGGTGTACGGGGGGAGTTCGGTGGCCCGCGAGGGGTGCTCCTTGCGCAGCGGGTGCCCTTCCCAGTCGTCGGGCATCAGGATGCGGCGCTGGCTCGGGTGCCCGGAAAAGGTGAGGCCGAACATGTCGAACACTTCGCGCTCGTACCAGTTGGCCACCGGGAAGACGGGGGTGACGCTGGGGAGCTCCGGATAGGCGCCGTCCAGCTCGGTCTTGATCCGGATCCGTCCGGGGGTGTCGAAGCAGGTCAGGTGGTAGTTGACGGTGAAGTCGGCGAAGCGGCTCCGGTCGCGGCGCATCGATTCGTCGGCGCAGGCGATGTCCTCCAGGCGGCGGAAGGGATTCACCGACCGGGTCTTCAGGTGGCGCAGCACCTCCGGGAGAAGCCGGGCCGGGACCCGGTAGGTCGGCATGTCGGCGGCATCGCGGTCGTAGCGGACCTCATTGCCGAAGGCGGCTTCCAACTCGCCGTCCAGCTTGAAGTCGGGGAAGTCGACCTTGGGCTGGGGGGGGCGCCACATCTCATCGGAGCGCGGTGCGGCGAAGTACGGGTGCTGCATCTCGCTGCCGCGGATGGCGATCGCCTCCATCCCGGTGCCCCGGGTGTCGCGCGACTTGGTCACGGTGTCGACCAGGATCGGGGCCGTGGTCCCTTGGGTGCCCCCCTCAAGCCCCAGGACCGGGCGGGCCGGGCGCTCCTGGGTCCGGATTTTCTGCTGCAGCTCGATGAGCCCCTGCAGGAACGATTCGGGGCGCGGCGGACAGCCGGGGACATAGACGTCGACCGGGAGGATCTGGTTCACCCCCTGGACCACGCTGTAGACGTCGTACATCCCGCCGGAGTTGGCGCAGCTCCCCATGGAGATCACCCATTTGGGCTCGGCCATCTGGTTGTAAAGCCTCAGGATGCTCGGAGCCATCTTCTTGAAGACCGTCCCGGCGATCACCATGAGGTCCGCCTCGCGCGGGGTGCCGCGCAAAACCTCGGCGCCGAAGCGCGAGACGTCGTAGCGGGAGGTGAAGGAGGTCATCATCTCGACGAAACAGCAGGAGAGCCCGAAGAACATGGGCCACAGCGAGTTCGCCCGACCCCAGTTGATCATGTCGTCCAGGGAGGCGAGGATGATGTTGTTGGGGATTTCTTCGTTCAAGTCGGCTCCGGAAAAATTAAAGCCGCCGCAACCGGATCATCCTTCGCTGCGGCGGGAACATGGTTTTGTCTGATGTGCTGTTCGCGGGCGGTCAGGTCGGCCATTGCCTCCCCTTGCGCGCCGCCGAGGGACCCCAGTCGAGCCCCCCCTTGATCCAGAGCCAGGCGAGGCCGAGCATGAGGACTACGATGAAGACGGTGATGTGAATCAGGCCGGGGAAGCCGAGCCGATCCCAGGCGGTGGCCCAGGTGAAGATGAAGGCGCCTTCGACGTCGAAGACGATGAAGAAGATGGCGATCAGATAGAAGGGGACTTGAGAGGCGTGACGTGCCGATCCGGTGGGAACGATCCCGGATTCGTAGGGAATTTCCTTGTCGCGGAAGTGTTTGCGGGACCCAAGATAATAGGCGGCAGCAAGCAGCGCGCCGATGAGGAAAACGGCGATGAAGGTGTAGATGGCGAGGGGAAGCAATTCGGCTTGTTCCGCGGTGACCGGCATGTGTTCCTTTCCCATTAAGATGACTGGCGTTAGGGGCCACCCTAATGTAGCGTAGAACCTTTACATGTCAATACTGGAGCGGGATTCCGGGAAACTTTATTGTATACCGTACGCGACAATACCGGCCGTGATGGCGGTGAGTTCATTAATGGAGTCTCCGGAAGGCGGAGATGTCCACTGATAACACAAAAATAAAAAACAAAAAACTACTTTATTGGTGTCGGTTAGCAAAAGAATCTGTTTAACAGCTGCTGTTTATTTGCTGGTCTGCCGGTAATCCCTCACGTCATCAATATTTTGCTCTTCAGGATCAGGATCTCGAAGGCCAGGGCGGCCTTTTCCATCAGACGGTGCAGTTCCAGCGCTTTCGGCCCGAGCACTCCGGGGGGGCCTTGCAGGACCAGGAGCGCTACGGTGCTGCCGCGGATCACCAGCGGAACCACCAGGATCTCGTCCGGCCCGCCTCCCCCCAGTACATCCCGCACCCGGGCGATCTCCGGGGAGCCGCCGAAGCCGAGCAGGCAGCTTCGATGCTCGGCGGCACGGGCAAAGAGTGGGGCCTCGGAAAGCGGCAGTTCGAGTAAATGGAACCCGGGCACGGCAGCCCCGGCGCTCTGCGCCAGCCACCCGACTGCCTTCCCCCGTTTCAAAAGGAACAGGGCGACCCGGCTGCACTGCCGCGTCGCGTACTCCATGATGAGCTCGGCGATGGCCTGGCGGTCGGGCGCTCCGGAGGCGCCTCCTCCTCGATAAAACCCATCTCGATGAGGTTGGTCCCGAACTTGCCACCGAAAATGGCCTGCTCCTTGAGGACTTCCTCGAGCTGGCTGGCGGTCAGTTTCCCTGCCTGGATCAGTGCTTCGCCCAGCTTCACGGCGCGGACCTCCTGCAGATGCGCTTTTTAAGGGAGAAGGCTCACTACGGTGCGCCCGCGGTGCTTGCCGGAGAGAAGGGCGGGGAAAACCTCCTCGAGCGCCTCCATGGGGCAGAGCTCGGCCGACGCCAGCGAGCGCTCCGGTCTCCAGCGCGTTGCCAGGCGCTGCCACACCTCGGCCCGTGCCGGCGCGGGAGCTTCGGCGGAATCGATCCCGGCCAGGGTCACCCCGCGCAGGATGAACGGGAACACGTTGATCGGAAGATCGGGGGACCCGGCCAATCCGCAACAGGTGACGGTGCCGCCGTAACGCGTCGATTTGATGGCGGCGGCGAGCAGGCTCCCCCCGACCACGTCGATGGTCCCGCTCCAGCGCTCCTTGAGCAGCGGGCGCTCCGCCCCGGCCAGCAGTTCGTCGCGCCCGATCACCTGCCGGGCCCCGAGCCCGCGCAGATACGGCTCTTCGTCGAGTTTCCCGGTTGCCGCCACCACGTGGTACCCCGCCCGCGCCAGAAGCTCAACCGCCAGGCTCCCCACCCCGCCGGTGGCGCCGGTCACCAGGATTTCGCCGGTCTCCGGCGTCACCCCCGCCTGTTCCAGACGGTAGAGGGAGAGTCCCGCGGTGAGTCCGGCGGTGCCGAGGATCATGCTTTCTTTGAGGGTTAACGATTGGGGGAGCCGGACGGCCCAGGAGGCAGGGACCCGGACGTATTCGCCGTAGCCGCCGGGGATATTCATCCCGAGGTCGTGGCCGGTGACGATGACCGCATCGCCGGGGGCGAAGGAGCCGTCGCTGCAGCTCACCACCTCTCCGGCGGCGTCGATGCCGGGGGTGTGGGGGTAGCGCTTGGTAACCCCGGGGCGCCCCAGGGCGGAGAGGGCATCCTTGTAGTTGACCGAGGAGTAGTGGACCCGCAGCACCAGTTCCCCTGCGGGCAATTCATCGAGGCGGCGGGTGGTGATTTTCCTGGTGAAGTTGCCGGCGGAATCCTGTTCGACCAGTAAGGCGCGGAAATGCTCTGGCATCATCTCTCCCTCCTTGGGCAGGTGTCGGTGCGGTCGGGCCTGCATCTTATAACCAAAGAAAGGATCTGTCACCAGATTCCGTGAGGCGGGGGCGTCCGGGAGCCCGGACGAGGGGGGGGAGGAAACTACTTGTCGAAATACCAGATGACGCTGAACAGGTGCATGTTCACCCCGGGATTCTGCCGGCCGTTCAGGTCCGCGTTGGACATGTGGTGGAACCGGTAGCCGACGCCGATCGGGCCGGCCACCCTGAGGTTCAGCCCGATGTGGGTGACGAACTGGAGATTGCCGTTGAGGTCCCGTCCGTCGTAGACGTCCTGGGAGATGAAGGCGAGGTTCACCCCCCCGTCGAGTTCGAGCGGCACTCCCGGGCTTTCCAGGCTCAGCCCCGGTCCCATCGTGGCGATGAAGCCGTAACGGCCGGACCCCTGCAGCATTCCCATCGAGCCGTTGGCCTTGGTATTCAGGCGCCAGCCGCCATGTTCGCCCAGCCCCCACGGCAGGAGATAGGCGACGAACCCTTCGTACTCGCGGAGGGCGCCCTTCCCGGTGGCATTGATCCCACCGCGCCCGCCGACGTACTCCCAGCTCCCTTCGCCGGCACGGGCCGGGGCGGGGAGCGTTGCGGTGCCAATGATGACAAGCAAATAAAGGAGCGAGACGGCGTATCTCATGAGTAAATCCTTCTTTTGGGTTTTAGATTGACACATAGGTTACTGGGAGCCGGTAAAACTTCAACCTTTTTTTCTCCCCCTGGCATCGGCCACGGGCGCAAAATAGAGGAAGCCGGGGGCTGATCTACGCGAACCCCGGGCCACAGGAGGAAAAGGTATGAAAGCCATCATCGTGCGCCAGCTCGGCGAGCCCGAGGTCATGCGGATCGAGGAGATCCCTGATCCGGTGCCGGGGCCGGGTGAGGTGCTGGTACGGATACGCGCCGCCGGGGTGAACCCGGTGGACTGTTACATCAGGTCCGGCCTGTATGCGGGGCGGGCGGAGCTCCCGTATACGCCGGGAATCGACGGAGCGGGGATCGTGGAGGCGGTCGGGGCGGGGGTCACGCACCGCAAGGTCGGGGAACGGGTCTACCTCTCCTGGCCTTTGACCGGTACCTATGCGGAAAAGGTCCTGTGCCGCGAATTCCAGACCCATCCGCTGCCGGAGCGGGTCAACTTTGCGCAGGGGGCCGCGATCGGCGTTCCCTACGGCGCTGCCTACCGGGCCCTCTTCCAAAGGGGGCACGCCGTCGCCGGGGAAAGCGTCCTGATCCACGGCGGCAGCGGCGGAGTCGGCACGGCCGCCATCCAGCTGGCGCGCGCGGCGGGGCTGCGGGTGATCGCCACGGCCGGATCGGAGAAGGGGCTGCGGCAGATCCAGGAGCTCGGGGCGCACGTCGCCCTGAACCACCACGATCCCGGCCACCTGGAACAGGTGCGCGAGGCGACCTGCGGCCGGGGGGCGGACCTGATCCTGGAGATGCTCGCCAACGTCAACTTGAGCCACGACCTCGGGATCCTGGCGCGCGGGGGGCGGGTCATGGTCATCGGGAGCCGGGGCCGGGTCGAGATCGATCCGCGGGAACTCTTGGGGGACGAGCGCTCCATCGTCGGGATCACGCTGTTCGGGCTGAGCGAGGCCGACAGCCGCAGCATGCACGCCGCCTTTATTGCCGGACTGGAGACCGGGACCCTGCGGCCGGTGGTAAGCCGGGATTTCCCGCTCTCGGACGCGGCACGGGCCCACCACGAGATATTGGAGACGAGCAGTTTCGGAAAGCTAGTGCTCATTCCGTAACCGTTCATACAGAGGAGGTTGAGGACGGAGTGAGTGTACCTGGGTCTTGTGACAGTACGGTATCGGCAATGGTATGATACAATGACAGTGTAATGGCAAGGTACTGTCTGTCTCAGGTCCTTCCGGCTCTTTGCCGGAACGGAGAAGAGGCCATGAAAAAGAGAGACGTTCTGCTGCTGATCTTTTCCCTCTGCGTTACCGCGACCCTTGCCGTCGCGCACGTCAGTCGCACCGTTATCGCGACGCTCGACCCGGACGGTGTGCAGCGGGTAGCGATGACCGGAGGGAGTTACTACTTCGATCCGGACCGGATCGTCGTGAAAGTGAACCTTCCCGTCGAACTCAAGGTAAGGAAGGAACCGGGGTTGGCGCCGCACGACATCGTCTTGAAGGCCCCCGAAGCGGGGATCGACGTCAGCGCCAAGCTTACCGAGGAGCCGACGGTGCTTGCCTTCACCCCGCGCAAAACCGGCGTTTTCACCTTCTATTGCGACAAGAAGCTCCTCTTTTTCGAAAGCCACCGCGACAAGGGGATGCACGGGGTGCTCGAGGTGGTGGAATGATGCGGCGGATCGAGACGCCGCCGCACTGCGATGCTGCTTCCTGGAATACCTGCCAGTATGGTCAACAGGTCAGCCCTGGGCAGGGGGCGTAAGGGAGGTAGGCCATGCAGGGTTACGAACTGATCAAGAAAATCGACACGGACCGGCGGGAGCATCCGGAGCGGATGTTCATCAAGTGGTGGCGCAATGAGGAGGACTTCATCGACTTCGACCTGGTGACCCGGTTCATGGACGGCTATGCCTACGGAACCGAGATCAGCGGGTTCGAACTGATCGGGATGGACGAGATGTGGCGGGCGGTGGAGAGCCGCAGCAAGGGGAAAGCGACGCGGACCAAATCGGGCGACGACTGGGTGGTCCGGTGGACCCCCCCCGAGGGTGCCGAGGACGTCGATTTCAAGACCGAGTACCCCTACACTCCGGAAACGCTGCTCAAGGTGCTTGACGCCGAAACCGGCGACAACTACGTCGACTGATCCCGACGCACAAGGATCAACTGCAGGTCCATCACGTTGGTCCCGGTGGGACCGCACTTGAAAAGCGCCCCCGCTTTCTCAAGGAACGGGTAGGCGTCGTTGCCGGCGAGACGCGCGGCGGGGTCCATTGCGCCGCGCCCCGCGCGAGCAACCGTGGCGCCGTCAACTATGGCTCCGGCTGCATCGGTCGGACCGTCGATCCCGTCCGTGCCGGCCGACAGGAGGGTGATCCCTCCCTCCCCGGCGACCTCCAGCGCAAAAGCGAGCGCCAGCTCCTGGTTGCGCCCTCCCTTCCCTTTCCCGACGACCGTCACCGTCGTTTCCCCGCCACTCACCAGGCAAAGCCCCCGATCCACCGCCAGCCGCGCCCGTTGGCACCGAGCCCGGTCTGCCAACATCCGGCCCGCGACGCGCGCCTCCCCGGTCACCGGTGCTTCGGTTACCTGGACCAAGAGCCCCAAGGCCTGTGCCTCGGCGGCTGCTGCCGTGCGCGCCGTGCCGTTGCCGGCGGCGATGACCGTGGTGACCCGGGCGAAGAGCGGATCACCCGGCTTGGGGGTCTCGGGGATGCGCCCCGCCGCCCCATCGATCAGGCGCTGCCGGACCGCCTGCGGCACCCGATCGGTGAGCCGGTACTTTTCCAGCACCGCTTGGGCATCGGCAAAGGTGGTAGGATCGGGGTTGGCGGGGCCGGAGGCGATGACGTCGGGGCGGTCGCCGACCACGTCGGAAAGAAGGAGCGCCACCACGGTGGCCGGTGCCGCGATCCGGGCCAACTGCCCCCCCTTTACCGTGGAGAGATGCTTGCGCACCGTGTTCAGCTCCAAGATATCGGCTCCGGCCAGCATCAAAAGCCGCGCCGTCTCCTGTTTTTCCTCGAGCGTGATGCCGGGTGCGGGAGTGGTGAAAAGAGCGGACCCGCCCCCCGAGACCAGGAGCAGGAACAGGGTGTTGGCGTCCGCCGCGGCCGCGAGCTCCACGATGCGGCGCGAGGCGGCGACGCCGGCGGTGTCGGGGTGCGGGTGGCTTGCCGTGGCTACCTCGATCCGTTGCGGGAGATCGGTGCGTTCGCTGCCGTGCGGGACGATGACCAGGCCGGCGCTGATGGCGGGGCCGAGGATCGCTTCGGCCGCCCGCGCCATTCGGAGGGCCCCCTTGCCAAACCCCGCCACGACCACCCGCTGGAACGCACCGGTCTGCAGCCGTTCCCGCACCTTTTCCAGGTGCGGTAGGCAGGCACGATAGGGATCAACCGCGGCAACTGCGGAGCGAAATATCCGTTCCAGGATCTGGCGGTCATCCATCGGTGCGCTCGTTGCCGTCAGCCCCTGGTGAGCCCGGTCAGGAATTCGAGAACCTGGGTCGGGTGCTCCGACGCCTTGGCCACCTTGGCCCAATGTTTGAGCACGGTCCCCTCCGGAGAGATGACTACGGTGGACCGGATGGTGCCGACGGTCTTCTTGCCGTACATGACCTTCTCCCCGAAGGCGCCGTAGGCGGCCAGGACGGAGGTGTCGGGATCGGAGAGGAGCGGGTAGGGAAGCTGGTAGGTCTCGCTGAACTTGGCGTGGGACTTGAGCGAGTCCTTGCTCAACCCGACCACGGCGGCGCCCAGCTGCTCGAACTGCGGGTGCAGGTCGCGGAACCCGACCGCCTCGCTGGTGCAACCCGGGGTGCTGTCTTTGGGATAGAAGAAAAGGACCAGGGTTTTTCCGGCCCAGTCGGCAAGGGAATGGGTTTTCCCGTCGCTTCCTTCCAGGCGGAACTGCGGTGCGGCTTGACCTTCCAGGGACATGGAATACCTCCAAGGTGATGAGTGCCAGGACATAGTAGCGGTTGCCGCCTGCCGGCAAATCGGCTATGCTGCAGCGGTTTTTACTTTCGGGAAAGGTTGGACGGGATGAACGCTGGCTTCACAGCTCCCCTGGGGGGAGAGCCGCTGTACCATTTCGCCGGGATCCTGGTGGTGATCTGCCTGGCGGTGCTGCAGGCGCAGGTCGGGAGGGCGGGAGCCCTCTGGCAGATCATCTGGGCGCTTCCCGGCACCCTGCTGCACGAACTGTCGCACCTTTTGGTTGCCGCGGTAACCGGCGGCCGCCCGGTCGGGTTCACCATCTTGCCACGTCGCGAGCCGGAGGGGGGATGGATCCTGGGATCGGTTACCATCAGCAACCCGGGGCCCATCTCGGCGCTCCCGTCGGCGCTCGCCCCGCTGGGGCTCAACCTCGCCGGATATTTCGTCTTCACCCAGTGGGGGCGCTGGTTTGCCGACGATCTTCCCTGCACCCTGCTCCGCTACCTTGCCGTCTATCTCTTCGCCTACAGTTCGCTGCCGTCCCGGCGCGACCTTTTGGTGGCGCTTTCCAGCCCGCTCGGGGTGGCCCTTTACGGCGGTGGGGCGCTGTTGCTCGGTGCCTATCTCTGGTCGGTCTGACCCTAAATCTTTTGGGAAAGCCTCTGGAACTCCTTGCCGGAGCGCACGATGCAGTCTTCGATCGCCATCCCGGCGAAGTAGTTCCCGGTCACGAATAGGTTCTGGCCGGCCAATGCCCGGTCGAGTTTCGCGATGAGCTGGTGGTGTCCGACCACCGGGGAGGGGAGCCGGCTGTCCCGGGCCACGTTTTGCTGTAGCGCGTCCCTTTTCACCTGCAACACCTGGGCGATCCGCAGGAGTTTCTCCTCGTGCCCCAGCCGTCCCGACTTGAAGTGGAAACTGAAGCCGCGGTAGCCGGGGTCAAGCAGGGTGTCGCGGGAGACGGCGGAATAGAAGCTGTCGTCGATGGCGATCAGACCGGCCATCGGGGGAACCTGGAGCAGCTCCTTGCGGACGGCAACCCCCACCGTCTCGATCTCCTCGACCTTGATCCCTTGCAGGACCGCCGCCGCATCGGGTGCGACCTCGGCGCAAAGCCGGGCGGCATCGGGGGGTGGGGTGGCCAGCACCAGGCGTTTCGCCTCGAAACCACGCCCGTCGGCGAGCTCGATGGCGTAGCCGTCGCCGTTTTTGGCCACGCGGGTGATCTCGGCGCCGGTCACCACCTCGAGCCCGGCCGCGATCCGGTCGGTGATGGAGGAGAGTCCGTCCTTGAGGGTGTAGCTTTTGATGACGTCCTTTCTGCGGGGGCGCTTGTTGAAGAGCATGTCGGCGGGAAAGTCGTTCGCCCGCTGCGAGATGACCGCGTTGAAGGCGGGGGCGAAGACGTTCTCGAAGTTCTTGGCCCCGACGATGCGGGAGTAGTAGGAAGCGACGCTCTCACCCTCCTTCTTCAAGGAAAACAGGCGCCAGGCCGAGGTGAAGAGTTCCAGGAAGGAGAGCTGGGAGGTGATGGAGCAGATCTGATCCCCGACCAGCATCTTGAAGGAGACCTTCTCCCGGCCGACGATCTCGCCCATCATGCCGAGCGATTCCATGATCCGGATCAGTCCGCCGTAGGAGTTGTAGCAGGTGTGGGCGCCGAGCTCGAGCCAGAAGCCGTCGGCAAAGCGGTGGGAATGGAAGCAGCCGCCGCTGCGCTCAGCCCGTTCCAGGACGAGGGCTTCCAGCCCCGCCTCCCGGGCGTAGCGTGCCAGGCTCAACCCGCTGATTCCAGCACCGATCACCACCACATCGTAGTTCTTCATCCGGCACACTCCGTTTCAGACTGTATTAATTATCGACCATCCATCACGATCGTGTTTATATGCCGTTAGCTCGCGCCTTGTCAACTGTTTACAACGGTTGACAAGGGAGGACCCACAGATTACATTCAGGGAAACCAATGACTTGAAAGGACGTACTATCATGGCGGAAAAGGATTACTACGAAATACTCGGTCTGAAAAAGGGGGCCTCGGTCGAGGAGATCAAGAAGGCGTACCGGAAACTGGCCGTTAAATACCACCCGGACAAGAATCCGGGGAATAAAGAGGCGGAGGAACGCTTCAAGGAAATCAACGAGGCGTACGCGGTCCTTTCCGACCCGAAGAAGAAGGAGCAGTACGACCAGTTCGGCTCGTCCAACTTCCACCAGAAGTTCTCCCAGGAGGACATCTTCCGCGGCTTCGACGTCGGGGACATCTTCAAGGACATGGGTTACGGTACCGACGACATCTTCTCCCGCATCTTCGGCGATGCCATGCGCCGCAACCGCGGCGGGGCCGGCGGCATGGGGGGGATGGGCGGTATGGGCGGCATGGGCCGCGCCAAGGGTGAAGACTACAACATGGACGTGAAGGTCTCCTTCCGCGAGTCCTACGACGGCACCGACAAGCGGGTCGCCTTCATGCGGGACGGCAAGCGCGAGGAGCTTTCGGTGAAGATTCCGGCGGGGATCGAGAGCGGCGCCAAGCTCAGGCTCGCCGGCAAGGGGGGCGCCGGGCGCGGCGCCGCCGCGGGGGATCTTTACCTGACGGTCACCGTGGGAAGCGATCCGCATTTCACCCGGGAGGGGGACGACATCGTTTTGAACCGCGAGGTCCGTTTCTCGGAGGTGGCGCTCGGGGGGGCGATCGAGGTCCCGACCATGGAGGGGCCGAAACGGATCAAGATCCCGGCGGGGATCCAGCCCGGGACCAAGATCCGGCTCAAGGGGCTCGGCTTCCCCAAGGGGGGTGGCGTCCGGGGCGACATGTACGTGAAGATCGGCGTGCAGGTGCCCGAGCGGCTGACCGCCGCCCAGCGCGAACTTTTGGAGCAGCTCGCCAAGGAAGGTCTGTAAAAAACATTCAACTCCGCCTGGGCACGGGGTGCCCCCCGGCTCCGGGCGGTAATCAGTAGGCAAGATAGCGTTAAAAGCTGTGGGAGCGCCATTCCTGGCGCGAATCAAGGGGACGGGCACCGAAGGCGCCGGTCCCCTTGTTCATTGGAGAGCTGCGCCCACTCTTTCGGGGAAACGTTAGCCCGGCTCCCCGGAATTCACGGAAGAACCAAAATAAAAAGCCCCCTTCGGATGCACCGGAGGGGGCTTTCGTTTCTGCCCGTCGTTACCTGGTTACTTCGTTTCCTTGATCTCGATGGCCGCGCTGGCGTGGAGGTCCTTCACCCACTGGGAGAAGCGCTCGTCCGATTTCTTCTTGTAGAGCAGGTCCTCGATGTCGGCCTTGACCTCTTCGAACGGTTTCCCCTGGCTCAAGCTCTTTTCCTCGAGCTTGATGATGTGCATCCCGGCGGGGCTCAGTACCAGGGCGCTCACCTCGCCCGGCTTGAGGTTGGCGACCGTCTCGGCGAGCTCGGGGAGCATGTCGCCACGCTTGAAGGTACCCAGGTCGCCGCCGTTTTTGGCCGCCGAGGGATCGTTGGAGTAGGTCATCGCCAACTGGGCGAAGTCCTTGCCGCTCTTGGCCTCGGCAAGCACCTTGGAGGCGATCCCTTCGACGCGGACCATCTCGGCCGCGCCGCCGCTCTTGTCGATCTTGAAGAAGATCTGGCGGGCGCGGAAGACCTCCTCCTGGCCGTAGTCCTTGCGGTGCGCCTCGTAGTAGTCGCGCACATCCTTCTCGCCCACCTGGATCTTGGAACGGACCTCCTGGCTCATCAGCCGCAGCCGCTCCATCTGCTCCTTGAGCTGCACCTTGTACTTGTCGAAGGTGAGCCCCTGGCGGGTGAGGGCAGCTTCGAGCTGCTCCTGGGTCAGGTTGTTCTGTTTTTTCACGTCCTCGACCGAGGCGCGCACCTCGTCGTCGGAAACCTTGATGTCCAGTTCCCGGATCTTCTGCTCGATGAGCTTCTTGTCCACCAGCCGGTCCAGGACCACCTTGCGGGAAAAGCCCATCTTCTCGGCCGCCGGCGCCTTGTCCAGATCCTTGAGGAGCTGCTGGTACTCCTTGTCCGCCTCGTGGGTGGTGATGATCTCGTCGTTGACGATCGCTGCGACGCCGCTTAAGACCTCGGCGCGGGCGAGCGCCGGGGAACAGGCCAGGACGAGGAGGGTGATGCCGGTGAGAATCTTTGCCATGTGGGTTTTCTCTTTCAGGTGATAAAGGAAACGGCCGGACCAAGGTCCGGCCGTCGCCCGTTCGTGTGCTGGAACCTTAAGGCTTGGTTACCGGCAGGGCCGCCGGCTCGGCTTTCCCCTCTTCGGGAGCCTTGCCCTTCAAGTTCTTCAAGGCATCCTCGTGGACGTTCAGCTTGGCCCCTTTCTTCAGGTCCTCCTTGAGCTTCTTGAAGACCTCCTGCTGCTTCTCGGGGAGAAGCGCCTGCTTGAGCTGGTCCTTCACCTCTTCGAAGCTGCGGACCCCGGCGCTACGCTTGCCGGTCAGCTTGATAATGTGGTAGCCGAACTTGGTCTGCACGATCCCGGAGGTCTCCCCTTCCTTGAGCGAGAAGGCGACCTTCTCGAAGTCCGGGAGCATGGAGCCTTTGCCGAACCAGCCGAGATCGCCACCTTTGGCGGCGGCGCCGTCGATGGAGTGCTTTTTGGCCAGGGTCGCGAAGTCAGCGCCGTTTTTCAGCTCCTTCTGGATCGCCTGCGCCTCCCCCTCGGTCTTCACGAGGATGTGGCTCGCGTGGATCTGGTCGCCGGTCTTGAACTTGTCCAGGTTCTTCTTGTAGTAGGCCTGGAGGTCGGCATCGCTGATGTTGGCCGACTCCTCGACTTTCTTCTTCAAAAACGCCTCGACGATCACCCGCTTCTTCAGGTCTTCCAGTTTCGCGGCGACCTGCGGGCTCTTGTCGACCCCGTCCTTGGACGCCTGCTGCAGGATCAGTTCGCGCACCACCATGGTGTCGAGCATTTCCTTCTTCCCTTCCGGCGTCTCGGTCATCGGCTTGAGATACGGGGGCAGGGTCTCGAGTTCCTTGTTGAATTCATTTTCGGTAATGGTGGTACCGTTCACTTCCGCCAGGACGGCTCCCCCCTTCTGGGATTCCGACTTGGCTTCTCCCCCCTGCTTTCCACAGCCGGACGCGCCGGTGACGCACAGCGCCAAAGCAAGTAACGACAAGGTTTTCTTAAGATGCACGGTAGCTCCTTTTAATCTTGGGTAAGTAAGTTCCAATCCGATAGACGCTAGCATAATCACCCCAGGCTTATCAAGAGATTTCTGGCCTCGGCGAGGACGCCGTCGCTGGAGCTGTCGCGCAGTCGGACGTAGAGCCGGAAGTCCGGCGTGAAGCGGTATTTCCCCTTCTCCTTGTGCAGAAGGGCCATGATGGCGTCGGGGGATACCGGGGTGCGTTCGTGGAAGGAGAGGACCAGCTCGCTGCCGGTCACCTCGATCTCCTTCACCAGGAGGTTTTTCAGCAGGACCCGGATCCGCATCACCTCCAAAAGGTAGGTGGCCGCGAGCGGCAGCGGGCCGAAACGGTCCACGAGCTCGGCCGCGATGTCGTCGATCTCCGCGGCGTCGTTGGGCTGGGTGAGTTTCTTGTAGATGATGAGGCGCTGGTTCGGGTCCTTGACGTACGCCTCGGGGATGAAGGCGGGGACCTTGAGCTTGATCTCCGGTTCCACCCGGTCCGGCATCCCCTCCCCTTTCATGGTGTGCACCGCCTCGTCCAAAAGCTCCATGTAGAGCTCGAAGCCCACCGCCGCGATGTCGCCGGACTGCTTGGCGCCCAGCAGGTCGCCGGCGCCGCGGATCTCCAGATCGTGGGTCGCGATCCTAAAGCCGGCGCCGAGATCGGAGATGTCCTGGATGATCTTGAGCCGCTCCCGGGCGTCCGGGGTGATCGCCCCCTCGCCGGGGATGAGGAGGTAGGCGTAGGCGCGCTGCTTGCTCCGGCCGACCCGGCCGCGCAGCTGGTAGAGCTGGGAGAGCCCGAAGGTGTCGGCGCGGTTCACGATGAGGGTGTTCGCCGAGGAGATGTCCAGGCCGCTTTCGATGATGGTGGTGCACAAAAGGAGGTTCGACTCCCCGTGCATGAAGGAGAGCATCACCTTCTCGAGCGCCTTTTCATCCATCTGCCCGTGTCCCACCGCGATGCGCGCCTCCGGGACGATCCGCTTCAGTTCGTCGGCCATGGCGCCGATGGACTGCACCCGGTTGTGCACGAAGAAGACCTGGCCGCCGCGCCGGATCTCGCGCAGGACCGCCTCGCGGATCAGCTCCTCGGAGAAGCGGGAGACGTAGGTCTTGATGGCGAGCCGGTCCACCGGCGGCGTGTCGATGATCGAGAGGTCCCGGATCCCCATCATCGACATGTACAGGGTGCGCGGGATCGGGGTGGCGGTCAGGGTGAGGATGTCCACCACGGCGCGGTACTGCTTGAGCTTTTCCTTGTGGGTCACGCCGAAACGCTGTTCCTCGTCGACGATGAGGAGCCCCAGATCCTTGAAGGTGATGTCCTTCTGGAGCAGCCGGTGGGTGCCGATGACGACGTCCACCGCGCCGGTCCTTACCCCTTCCAGGACCTGCTTCTGTTCCTCGCGGCTGCGGAAACGGGAGAGCATCTCGACCCGGATCGGGTACTCCTTGAACCGGGCGGAGAAACTCTCGGCGTGCTGCTGGGCGAGCACGGTGGTCGGCACCAGGACGGCGACCTGCTTGCCGTCCATGGCGGACTTGAAGGCGGCGCGCATGGCGACCTCGGTCTTGCCATAGCCGACGTCGCCGCAGACCAGGCGGTCCATGGGGCGCGCGCTCTCCATGTCGGTCAAGACGTCGTCGATCGCCTGCGCCTGGTCCGGGGTCTCCTCGAAGGCAAACGAGGCCTCGAACTCGCGGTAGGTCTCGTCGGGGGGGGAGAAGCGGTACCCCTCCTGCACCTCGCGGGCGGCGTGGATCTTCAAAAGCTCCGCGGCCATCTCCTGGACCTGGGCGCGTGCCTTCTGCTTCGCCTTCTCCCAGCCGGCGCCTCCGAGCCGGTCCAGGCGCGGTTCGGTCCCCTCGGTGCCGACGTAGCGCTGCACCAGGTTGATCCGGTCCACCGGAAGGTAGAGCTTGTCGCCGCCGGCGTACTCCAGAAGGAGGAAGTCCCCCTCCAGGCCGGTGAGCGAGAGGTGCTCCAGGCCGCGGTAGAGCGCGACCCCGAAATCGATGTGCACCATGTAGTCGCCGGGGCGCAGTTCGGCGAGCGACGTGAGGAGCTGCTTCTTGCGCGCCTCGGAGATGCCGCGCCGCTTGACCCGCTTGCCGAAGATCTCCTCCTCGGCGATGACCGCGATTCTTTCCTCGGCGAGCCGGAAGCCGCGCGAGATTCCGCCGATCAGAAGCTGCACCAGCCCCTCGCCGGCCAAAGCGTCGGGGAAGCGGGTTTCGGCGATCTCCAGGGGGAGGTCGTAGCCGTAGAGGAGATCAAAGAGGCGGCGCGCCTGGCCGGGCTGGTGGCAGGGGATGATAACCCGGTTCTTTGCGGCGAGCTCGGTCTTGAGCTTTTCGGCGAGCGGGGCGAGCGCCCGCTCCCCTTCGGCCCCGTGCTCGAGCTTCAGATCCTGGTTGCCGCGGCAGGAGAAGAGCACCCGCTCTCCCCCCTCGCCGGCAAGCTCCAGGCGCGGGAACAAGAGCCGCGCCCCTCCCTCCAGGGCGGTTTGGAACGCTTGCCGGGAAAGGTAAAGCTCCTTCGGGTCGCAGACGATGGCGTCGCGCAGTTCGGCGCGGCGCAGCCCGTCGGCGACGGCGGTCTCCAGGCGGGCCACCTCGTCTTCGATGGCGGCGGGATCGACCAGGACCCGGACCGCCCCCTTGGCGTGGTCGAAAACGCTTTCCAGATCGGGGTGAAACAGCGGTTGGAGGTATTCCACCCCCGGGGGGTAGATGGCGTGCTGCAGCTGGTCGAGGAGCTCGCGGCGCCGGTCGGCCGCTATGCCGAGGTCGTCGCAGCGCCGCTTCAGGCGCGGGGCGAAGGCCTTGAGCACCTCCTCGGAGAGGACCACCTCCCGGGAGGGGAGCAGCACCAGCTCGGAAAGGGGCTCCAGGGAGCGCTGGGTGAGCGGGTCGAAAAAGCGCATGCTTTCCACCTGGTCGCCGAAGAACTCGATGCGGACCGGGCGGGGGAGGTCGGGAGGGAAGATGTCGAGGATGCCGCCGCGCACCGAGAAGGAGCCGCGGTCTTCGACCAGCGGGGCGTGCAGGTAGCCCAACTTCACCAGCTTTTCTAAAAGCGACTCCCGCGCGACCTCCTCCCCGGTCACCAGGTAGTGGGAGACCTCGCCCAGGGTATGAACCGGGAGGACCCGCTGCAGCGCGGCCGCCACCGGCAGGACCAGGGCGCGCACCCTTCCTTCCAAAAGGGCGAAGAGGGCGTTCAGCCGCTCGCCGGTGAGATCCGGGTGGGGCGATCCCCCCTCGAAGGGGGCGACGTCCCAGGCGGGGAACGGGAGCACCGTCGCCGGGTCGTCCGCATAGAAACGGAGTTCTGCGGCCAATTCGTCGGCGGCGTCCTGGTCCGAGGTGATGACGAGCAGCGGCCGGGACCCCTCGCGCAACAGCTGCGACAGCAGATAGGCGGGGGCGCTCCCTTCGAGGGCGGGGGCGCTCACCAGCGCCTGTTCCCCGGTTAAAAGGGCGTGCAGTCGGTCCAACTGGGGGGAGTTCTTCTGGGTCATCTTCTCCGGGGGGTGATCGAGACAAGGTTTTTGTGCCAGGGAGTGAGGATAGCAAAACGGAGGCCGGTTCGTCCAGCATCGCCCGGGGAAAATCTTGTTTGCACGGAAAAAACTCATTTAAGTAAAAAGAAATCGTGCCGAATAGCTACGTCATGGAACTGATGTCCCAGCGCAAAAAGCAGATCAAAGGTGCAACCATGAACGACAACGACGCCATATACTCCGACGTCCTGAACTACTTCGCGGCGGAGTTCGATGCCCTTGAAGAAAGGCTCAAGACCGGCGCCCTGGACGACTACCGGGAGCGGGTCCTGGTGAGCCGCAAGATCGGGGAGGCGGTAAATCTCCTCTCCCCCTACGTCCGCAGCGATCCCCGGGCGCGGCACCTGGTGCGCAACGCGGAAGCGCTCAAAAAGGAGCTCCTGTCGGTCCGCGAGCTCATGGTAAAGCAGATGTTGCAGCAGAAGGAACAGCAGAGTCTGCTCCGCTCGATCATTGAAAGAAAGAAGCCGGGGGTCGGCGAAACTCTCTAGTTAAAGAAAACGCTTTACAAAGAGGAGCGTGCATAGTATATATCTGGCTTCCTGTGGAGAGATGTCCGAGTGGTTGAAGGAGCACGCCTGGAAAGCGTGTGTACGTTAATAGCGTACCGAGGGTTCGAATCCCTCTCTCTCCGCCATAATAAAATTACTCCTTGCGGATAGACCTGATAGCTGGGTCCCGCGCAACGGAAGGTTGTGAACCCCGTCAGGTCCGGAAGGAAGCAGCGGCAGCAACCGCCCCCGTGTGCCGCGGGGGTGCCCAGCTATCAGCTCTTTCCGCAACCCCCTTCCTTTCCCCTTCCGCTCCAACCGTTTCACGAGGTACGTCCCCTTGTCCTATCTTGTGCTGGCCCGAAAATGGCGCCCCCAGACCTTCAGCGACCTGGTAGGCCAGGAGCACGTGAGCCGGACCCTGAAAAACGCCATCGAGGGGGGGCGGGTCGCCCACGCATTCCTCTTTACCGGCGCCCGGGGGGTGGGGAAGACCAGTTCCGCGCGCATCCTCGCCAAGGCGTTGAACTGTGAAAGCGGCACCTCCACCGAGCCGTGCAACACCTGCTCCGCCTGCCTCGAAATCACCGAGGGGAACTCGGTCGACGTCTTCGAGATCGACGGCGCCTCCAACACGAGCGTCGACGACGTCCGTGAGCTGCGCGAGAACATCAAGTACCTCCCCTCCCGCTCCCGCTACAAGATCTTCATCATCGACGAAGTCCACATGCTCTCCACGAGCGCCTTCAACGCCCTGTTGAAGACCCTGGAAGAGCCCCCCCCCCACGTCAAGTTCATCTTTGCCACCACCGAACCGCACAAGGTCCCGATCACCATCCTCTCCCGCTGCCAGCGCTTCGACTTCAAGCGGATCGCGCTGACCCGGATCGTGGAGCGGCTGCGCTTCATCGTGGACCAGGAAGGGGTCGCGATCAGCGACGAGGCGCTCGCCCTGGTGGCCCGCAAGGGGGACGGGAGCATGCGCGACTCCCTCTCCACGCTGGACCAGGTGCTCGCCTTCTGCGGCAATACCGTGGAGGACGAGGTGGTCGCGAACCTGCTCGGGGTGGTGGACCGCCGGCTCCTCATCGAGGCGTGCCGCGCCGTTTTGGGCAACGAGCCCCGGGGAGCCCTGGAGGTCGTGGCGCGGGTCGATTCCTTCGGCTACAGCATGCGGCAGTTCTGCCAGGAGCTGATCGACCAGTTTAGAAACCTCGCCATCCTGACCGCACTGCGCGGCGACGGGGAGCTTTTGGAGCTTTCCGAGGGTGAGCTGGAGGAGCTTTCCGGGCTGGCCCAGGGAAAAGATCTCGACGAGCTGCAGCGCCACCTGGCGGTCCTCTTGAAGGCCGAGGGGGAGATGGCGCACGCGAGCTTTCCGCGGCTGATCCTGGAGCTGGCCCTTTTGCGCATGGCGCAGCTTCGCCCCGCGGTTCCGGTTCAGGAGATCCTGGCCCGGCTGCAGGCGCTGGAGGGGGGTGCCCTTCCCGCCGCACCCGCCGGGGGACGTTCCGTACCCCGTCCCGCCGCCCCGCCGCGTCCGGCGGCACCGGCCTACGCATCCCAAGCTCCCGCCGCACCGGCGGCTGCACCGGCAGCTCCCCATGAGGGGGACCGGCACCTGCGGAGCCAGTCCCCGCCAGCGGGCCAGTCGGCTGCCCTTTCAGCAGGGAGCGCGGTCGAGGGTCTGGAAGGCGAGGCCCTCTGGGCGAGCCTGGTCCGCTTCGTCAAGGTGAAAAAGCCGCTGTCGGCCTCCCTGCTGGAGCAGGTCCGTCCCCTCAGCATCTCCCGCAAGCACCTGGAGATCGGCGGGGCCGCGGGGAGCTTCGAGTTGAAAACACTGTTGGACCTGGACAAGCAGCGGGAACTCAAGGCGCTTGCCTTGGAACACTTCGGGGTTGAGCCGACCCTCAAGATCGTCGCCCTGGACGATGACGCAACCGACGCGCCCCAGAGCCTCTCGGAAAAAAAAAGCCTTGAGGACGCCGAGCGGAAGCGGGTCCTGATGGCCGAAGCCGAGGCCCATCCTTTGGTGGCCGCGGCTTTGGAGCTTTTCGACGGCGAGATCGCCGAGGTGGAGGAGCTCCCCCAGGAGCTCCCCCAGGAAGGGCCGCAGGAAGGATAGAACTGTTTATTATTTCCGCCTTTCCCTTATGCAACGGCCAGGGCTGATCCTCGCGCCCCCTCTGCTTCCAGGAGAGGGACAGGATGAGGATGGGGCTTCCCTGGGCTGTGTAAGAGGCAAATTCCCCCCCAGCCCCCCTTCGCAAAGGGAGGCGATCACGTTTGCTCACTGATACCGTTCGGTAGCATATTAAATAAATACATACAGGGGAGCCGGTTCGGCCGCGCTTCCCAGCGGAGGAAACGATGTCCAAAGGTTTGGCGCAGATCATGAAGCAGGCGCAGATGATGCAGCAGAAAATGGGGAAACTGCAGGAAGAGGCGGCGGAGAAAACCGCCGAGGTAACCACCGGCGGCGGCGCTGTAACGGTGGTTGTCAACGGCAAGAACCAGATCCTCTCCCTCACCATCAAGAAGGAAGCGGTGGACCCGGAAGACGTGGAAATGCTGCAGGATCTGGTGATGACCGCGGTGAACGAGGCGCTCAAGAAGGTCCATGCGGCGATGGCCGAGGAAATGAGCAAGATCACCGGCGGACTGAGCATTCCCGGCCTTTTCTAATCAAACGCCGGTAAGTCTCCGCGGCGGGCTTCCGGCGGCGGGCTACTCTGCATTTACAGAGGTGCCCGCCCCGGTTGACCCGCCTAAATTTTTTTGACCTAAATTGGTATTTAAAAACTTGTTTTATCGGCTGAAGGAATATGCTACAGTTCTCGAACTCTTTGACCAGGCTCCTTGGCGAGCTCAAAAAACTCCCCGGCGTAGGTGAAAAAAGCGCACTTCGGCTTGCCTTCCATTTGCTGAAATCCCCCGGGAACATCGAAGCCCTGGCCGAGAGCCTCAAGCAGGTTGCGGCCAAAGTCGGCTTCTGTTCGGTCTGCTTCGCAATCACCGAGGAAGATCCCTGCTGGATCTGTTCCGGCGACCGGGACGGCTCCACCCTGTGTGTCGTGGAGGAGCCCCAGGACCTTTTGGCCCTGGAGCGGAGCCGCGCCTTCAAAGGGCGCTACCACGTGCTGCAGGGGACGCTCTCCCCGTTAAACGGCGTTACCCCCGCCGATCTGCGCATCGCGGAGCTTTTGGAGCGTCTCACCGCGGAAGGGGTAAAGGAGGTGCTGATCGCCACCAACTTTACCGTCGAGGGAGAGGCCACGGCCCTCTACCTGACGAAGCTCATCAAGCCTCTGAACATCCGGGTCACCCGGCTGGCGCACGGGATTCCGATCGGCAGCGACCTGGAGTACGTGGACGCGGCCACGGTCCAGCGGGCCGTCGAAGGGCGTTCGGAGCTGTAGAGGCGCGAGTGAGACACCGTTTAATTTGAGCAGCATGCATATCAGGTCGTTTCAGGCTTCATATATCCGCTAATCCAAAACAGGAGGAAATGAATGTCCCGCAGAATGGTAACCATTGACGGCAACACTGCCGCAGCCCACGTGGCGCACGCGACCAACGAGGTCATCGCCATCTATCCGATCACCCCGTCTTCGGTCATGGGTGAGATCTCCGACGAGAAGAGCGCCCGCGGTCAGAAGAACATCTGGGGCACCGTCCCGACTGTCGTCGAGCTGCAGTCCGAAGGGGGCGCCTCCGGCGCGGTCCACGGCGCGCTCCAGGGCGGCGCACTGACCACCACCTTCACCGCGAGCCAGGGTCTGCTCCTGATGATCCCGAACATGTTCAAGATCGCCGGCGAGCTCACCTCGACCGTCTTCCACATCTCGGCCCGCGCCATCTCGGCGGCCGCGTTGAACATCTTCGGTGACCACTCCGACGTTCTTTCCGCCCGTTCCACCGGGTGGGCGATGCTCTGCTCCAACAACGTCCAGGAGGTCATGGACTTTGCGCTGATCGCCCAGGCGGCGACGCTGCGCGCCCGGGTCCCCTTCATGCACTACTTCGACGGCTTCCGGACCTCGCACGAGGTGCAGAAGGTCGAGGAACTCACCTTCGACGACATGAAGGCGATGGTCAACGACGAGCTGGTCGCCGCCCACCGCACCCGCGCCCTTTCCCCGGACAACCCGGTCATGCGCGGTACCGCCCAGAACCCGGACGTCTACTTCCAGGGGCGCGAGACGGTCAACCCGTACTACCCGGCCTGCCTCAAGATCGTCCAGGAGGAGATGGACCGCTTCGCCAAGGTCGTCGGCCGCCAGTACCGCGTCGCCGAGTACGTCGGTGCCCCCGACGCCGAGCGCGTCGTCGTGGTGATGGGGAGCGCCGCGGACTGCTTCCAGGAGACCGTCGCCAACCTCACCAACAAAGGTGAGAAGGTCGGGGTCCTGAAGATCCGCCTGTTCCGTCCGTTCCCGGTCGACGCGATCGCTGCCGTGCTGCCGGCGAGCGTCAAGAAGATCGCCGTTTTGGACCGCACCAAGGAGCCGGGCTCCCTGGGCGAGCCGCTCTACCTCGACATCCGCACCGCGATCGGCGAGGCGATGGCCGAAGGTAAAACCGCGTTCAAGAGCTACCCGGTCATCGTCGGCGGCCGCTACGGACTGGGCTCCAAGGAGCTCACCCCGGGCATGGCCAAGGGGGTCCTGGACAACCTCAAGCTCGACACCCCGAAGAACCACTTCGTCATCGGGATCGAGGAGGACGTCACCGACTGCTCGCTTCCCTACGATGCGAACTTCTCCAACGAGAGCGCCGGCACCTACTCGGCGATGTTCTTCGGCCTGGGCTCCGACGGCACCGTCGGCGCCAACAAGAACTCCATCAAGATCATCGGCGAGCTGACCGACAACAACGCCCAGGCGTACTTCGTGTACGACTCCAAGAAGGCCGGTTCGGTCACCACCTCGCACCTGCGCTTCGGCAAGAACGAGATCCGCTCCCCGTACCTGATCGACCAGGCCGACTTCGTCGCCTGCCACAACTTCTCCTTCCTCGAGAAGTACGACATGCTCGCCAAGGCCAAGCAGGGGGCGACCTTCCTCCTCTGCTCCCCGTTCGACAAGGAGCAGGTCTGGGACAACATGCCGGTCGAGGTGCAGAAAGAGATCATCGAGAAAAAGCTCAAGTTCTACGTGATCGACGCCATCGCGCTTGCCGAGAAGCTCGGCCTGGGCGCCCGCATCAACGTCATCATGCAGACCGCCTTCTTCAAGATCTCCGGGATCATTCCGCTGGCGACCGCGCTCGACGCGATCAAGGACGCGATCAAGAAGAGCTACGGCAAGTCCGGCGAGAAGGTCGTCGAGATGAACAACAAGGCGGTGGACGCCGCCCTGGAGAACATCTTCGAGGTCAAGGTCCCCGCCGCCGCGACCAGCAAGCTGGTAAAGCCGCCGGTCGTCGGCGCCCACGCCCCGGCCTTCGTCAAGGACGTCACCTCCATGATGATCGCCGGCAACGGCGACAACCTCCCGGTCTCCAAGATGCCGGCTGACGGCACCTTCCCGACCGGCACCTCGCAGTACGAGAAGCGCAACATCGCGGTCGACATCCCGGTCTGGGACGAGAAGCTCTGCATCCAGTGCGGCATCTGCTCCTTCGTCTGCCCGCACGCCACCATCCGGATGAAGATCTACGATCCGGCCGCCCTCAAAGGCGCCCCGGCGACCTTCAAGTCCACCGACGCCCGCGGCAACGAGTTCAAGGGGCTCAAGTGCTCCCTCCAGGTTGCTCCGGAAGACTGCACCGGCTGCGGCGCCTGCGTCTACAACTGCCCGGCCAAGTCCAAGGAAGACCCGAACAAGAAGGCGATCAACATGCAGTTCCAGGCGCCGCTGCGCGCCCAGGAAGCCGCCAACTACGACTTCTTCCTGTCGCTGCCGGAGACCGATCCTTCCCTGATCAAGCTGGACACCCTGAAAGGGAGCCAGCTGGTCCGTCCGCTCTTCGAGTACTCCGGTGCCTGCGCCGGCTGCGGCGAGACCCCGTATCTGAAGCTCCTCTCCCAGCTCTTCGGCGACCGCGCCCTCATCGCCAACGCGACCGGCTGCTCCTCGATCTACGGCGGCAACCTGCCGACCACCCCGTGGGCGAAGAACGCCGACGGCCGCGGCCCGGCCTGGTCCAACTCCCTGTTCGAGGACAACGCCGAGTTCGGCTTCGGCATGCGCCTGGCGGTGGACAAGCACAACCAGTTCGCCCTCGAGCTCCTCGACCGGCTGGCCGGCTGCGGCTGCTCCTGCAACTGCGACGACAAGCTCAAAGGGCTCATCGAGGCGATCAAGGGTGCCGACCAGTCCACCCAGGCCGGCATCGAGGCGCAGCGCGCCCGCGTCGCCGAGCTGAAGCAGGCGATCGCCGGCCGCACCGACGAGGCCGCCAAGCAGCTCCAGACCCTGGCCGATTACCTGGTCAAGAAGTCGGTCTGGATCGTCGGCGGCGACGGCTGGGCCTATGACATCGGCTACGGCGGCCTGGACCACGTCATCGCCTCCGGCAAGAACGTGAACCTCCTGGTCCTCGACACCGAGGTCTACTCCAACACCGGCGGCCAGGCCTCCAAATCCACCCCGATGGGTGCGGTGGCCCAGTTCGCCGCGGGCGGCAAGCCGCAGGCCAAGAAGGACCTGGCGATGATCGCCATGGCCTACGGCAACGTCTACGTCGCCAAGGTCGCCCTCTCCAACCCGGCCCAGTGCGTCAAGGCGTTCATGGAAGCGGAAGCCTTCGACGGCCCGTCGCTGATCCTCGCCTACAGCCACTGCATCGCCCACGGCATCAACATGACCACCGCCGTCGACGAGCAGAAGAAGGCGGTTGCCTGCGGTCACTGGCCGCTGGTCCGCTACAACCCGGATCTTTCCGAGCAGGGCAAAAACCCGCTCCAGCTCGACTCCAAGGATCCGTCGATCTCCCTGGAGGAGTTCTGCTACGGCGAGAACCGCTTCCGCGTGCTCAAGAAGAACAACCCTGATGCGGCCGCGGCCCTCATGGAGCGCGCCACCATCCTCACCGCACGCCGCTTCGACCTCTACAAGAAGATGGCCGACCTCAAGTACGGCGAGGAGTAATTAGCTTGACACCTCCCCGGCCACTTGCTTATCATCAAGCAGTGGCCGGGGTTTTTCGACCTCAAGGCACGTAACAGTAAACAGGAAGAAGCATCAAGGAGAACGCAGTAATGGCAAAAGGTGTAGTGAAGTGGTTTAACGACAGCAAAGGTTTCGGGTTCATTGAGCAGGATAACGGCGAGGATGTCTTCGTGCATTTCTCCGCGATCCAGGGCGACGGGTTCAAGTCCTTGGCGGAAGGCGATCAGGTTACCTTCGAAGTCCAGAAGGGACCGAAAGGTCTGCAGGCTGCCAACGTGGTCAAAATCTAAGTTGTCCGAGCGCGCGAGCGATCCGAGATGACCTAAACCAGAAGCCCCGGGGAGAAATTTCCGGGGCTTTTTTGCAATTACGATCTCCGATTGCGGAAGGAGGGAGAGGATGAGCAGTTCTCAACCCGCGGCCGCCCGCCCGGAACGCACCAAGCTGATCTTCGCCCCGATCCGGCTGATGGCAATCCTCATCCTGAGCGTCTTCGCCATCGAGATGGCGGTGATGATCGCCCTGTCCCGCATGCCGCAGCTGTCCGTCGTCGCGGCGAACTTTATCGACGCCACCTCCCTGGTCACCATCCTCTTTCCCATCCTCTACTTTTCGGTCCAGAAACCGCTGCTGCAGCTTCTCGAAGACTACCGGGGCAAGGAGCGGGAGCTCCTCGGTCACCGGGAAGCCCTGGAAGAGAAGGTCGCCCGGCGCACCGAGGAACTCACCGCTGCGGTCGCCCGGCTGGAACAGGAGGCTGCCGAGCGGCGCAAGGCGGAGGAGGCCCTCTCGGAGAGCGAGGACTGCTTCCGGAGGATCTTCGAGCAAAACGACGACGGGATCATCCTCTTCTCCCAGAGCGACGGCGCCATTCGGGACGTCAACCCTGCGGCCGAAATCATCTTCGACTGCGATCGCGATACCTGCCGCGCCCGGGGGGTGACCCGGTTCTGCAGCCGCGATGGCGGCAACACCCTGCAGGAAACCCTTGACGAGCTGCGGGACCACGGCGGCGACCTGCAGATCCCGCGGCTGACCCTGGCGCTGCCGGACGGGACCGAGCGCCTGCTCTCCTTCCGGGGCAAGGTCGTGCAGTTGCGCGGGGAGAAGATCCTCTACACCACCTTCCACGACATCACCCGCCGGGTCCGCCTCGAGGAGGAAGCCCAGCAGATGCAGGGACGCCTGATCCACGCGAACCGCATGACCTCGCTGGGGATGCTGGTCAGCTCGGTGGCGCACGAGGTGAACAACCCGAGCAACTACATCATGCTCAACGCGCGCCTGCTCAAGGGGGCGTGGGACGACATCGCGCCGCTGCTCGAGGAGCGCTACCGGGAAACCGGCGACTTCCCGGTGGGACAGAGTTCCTACGGTGAGATGAGGGGCATCCTCCCCGAGCTTTTCGACGGCATCCTGGACGGGGCGCAGCGGATCAGCAGCATCGTGGAGAACCTCAAGCGCTTTGGCCGCGACGACCGGACCGGGAGCGAAGTCCCGGTGGACGTGAACGAGGTGGTCTCCCTGGCCTGCGCCATCCTCAACCACTACGTGGCCCGCTACACGCGGAACTTCCGCATCGAGCCGGGTGAGGGGCTGCCGCGGGTCAGAGGGAACCGGCTGCAGTTGGAGCAGGTGGTGATGAACCTGATCGCCAATGCGGCGCAGGCCCTCTCCGGGCCGCAGGGCCAGATCCGGGTTACCACTTCGTGTGATCCGGGCAGCGGCCAGGTTTTGATCCAGGTCGCCGATACCGGATGCGGTATCTCCCCCGAAGTGGCGCAGCGGATCATGGAGCCGTTCTTCACCACCAGGCTCGACCAGGGGGGGACCGGGCTCGGTCTTGCCATCAGCGCGAACATCGTAAAAGACGCCGGGGGAACCCTCGACTTTCAGAGCGTTCCGGGGGAAGGGACCGTCTTCACCCTCCGCCTGGCGCCGGTCCCGGAAACCGCCCATCCCAACGCATGAGGTGAACTGTGATAATTGCCGACCCCGGACGGGTACTCATCGTCGACGATGAGCCGCAGATCCTCAAATCGTATACCGCGACCCTGAAGCTCAGCGGGGTGAAACAGGTGGTCGCCGAGTCGGACAGCCGCCGTACCCTGGAACACCTGGCCGGCGGCGCCGTGGACGTCGTGATCCTGGACCTTTTCATGCCCCAGCCCAACGGCATGGAGCTTCTCCCCGAGCTCAGGGAGCGCTTTCCGCAGGTCCCCGTGGTGGTCGTGACGGCGGCCTACGAGCCGGAGCGGGTGGTCGAATGTATGAAACTGGGAGCCTTCGATTACCTGGTGAAGCCGGTGGAGAACGAGCGGCTCCTGACCGTGCTCAGGCAGGCCTTCGAGTGGAAGGCGATGATGGCCCAGGTCCACGACCTGCGCGATCACCTGGTTCAGGACCGCCTGGACCATCCGGAGGCGTTTAGCGACCTGGTCACCCGCAGCCGTAAGATGCGCTCGCTGTTCCAGTATCTCGAGGTCCTGGCCCGCTCCCCGCAGCCGGTCCTGATCACCGGGGAATCGGGGACCGGGAAAGAGCTGGTGGCCCGGGCCCTGCACCGCCTGGTCGGCTCGCCGGGAGAGCTCGTGGCGATCAACGTGGCCGGACTGGACGATGCCATGTTTTCCGACGCCCTCTTCGGCCACAAGCGCTCCGCCTTCACCGGTGCGGACCAGCCGCGCGAGGGACTGATCGCCCGGGCGGCGGGAGGGCTCTTATTCCTGGACGAAATCGGGGACCTGGGGGAGCTATCCCAGGTAAAGCTTTTGCGCCTGCTCCAGGAATCGGAATACTACCCGATCGGGGCGGACACCCCGCGTCGCAGCGAGGCCCGCATCGTCTGCGCCACCAACCGCGATTTGAAAAAGCTGGTGGCCGCCGGCAAGTTTCGAAACGACCTCTACTACCGTCTCAACGTGCACCACGTGGCGCTCCCCCCGCTTCGGGAGCGCAAGGAGGACATACCGCTTCTTTTGGAGCACTTCATCGCCCGGACCGCCGAGGGGCTCGGCACCCCTCCCCCCAGCTATCCGCAAGAGCTCCTGGAGCTGCTCGCGACCTACCATTTCCCGGGCAATATACGGGAACTGCAGGGTATGGTGTCGGACGCGGTGGCGCGCTGCCAGGGGAGGATGATCTCACAGGCGCCCTTTCGCGCCGGGATGACGACCGGGCACCCGCCTGCCGTTTTGGCGACGGTCCCGGCCGGCAACGACGCGGCCGCCCAGCGACTCGTCGAGGAGATCTGGGGGCACTTCCCGACCCTGCGGGAGGCGGAGGACCTTTTGGTGCGGCTGGCGCTGAAGACGGCCAACGGCAACCAGGGAACCGCCGCCACCATGCTCGGGCTCAAGCGCCAGACTTTCAACGTCCGCCTGAAGGTGAAAAAGAGCAAGGGAAGCAAGATCCCTTAATCGGTGGCGAGCTACGGGAAAAGAAGCGGTGAGGGTGAGATCGTGGTTATGCCGGCCGGCTCGGGTCCCGGTACGGTGATCTTCCAGCGCCTCCTGCAGGCCCTTCCATCAATCTCAAGAAGCCAGCTTCTGATGTAATGACGAGGGCAACCTCTGGGCCACCGCGATCAGCAGTTCGCGGAGCAGTATCGGCTTGGCGATGACGTAGTTGATGCCGTCCTTGCCGAGCATGCTGTTCAGTTCGGGCTCGCTTCGTGCCGTCACCATGATGATCTCTCCGGCAAAGCCCAACCTTCTGATCTCGCGGGCCATCTGGATGCCGTTCATCCGCGGCATATCCAGGTCGGTCAGGATCAGGTCGGGGTGGTGACGGCGGAAAAGCTCCAGGCCCTCCGCACCGTTTTTCGCACTGACGACAGTCAGGGCGGGGAAGCTGTGGGCCAGCGCGGTGACTACGGACTGCCGGGTGATCTCGTTGTCTTCGACCCAAAGCAGGCATCCTTCCACGGGCAAACGTTCCATTCTCTTTCTCCTATCGACCGCGGCAAAGCACTACGCCGTCTGCTGTGCCGCAGGTGTCGATGCCCGAACGATTGCGGTCGGGCTCACCTTTGGCCGCCGCCGGCCTCGGGACCGCGGTATTTAGAGTAGTTACAGGAAAAATGCCAGCTGCGTGGCCTTTGGCAAAATGCCTGTGAAATCATGATGTTGACTGGATGGGGGGCTCCGCCTATGATCGGCAGGGTTGAAAGAAAAATCAGCCACGGGGGTGGGGGAAAACGGGGAATGCAGCGTCACGGCAGGGGGAAATGGGGAGGGGGTAAAGAAGCTACCAGCAAAAATCTTGGCAGCGGGTCCGGAACGTCCGAGGGACTCAGCTGATCCCTTCGGACGCCGGAAAAGAAGGTATGGGCGGGGGGGCTGGCGTTACTCCAGACACTTTCCGACCGAGCCACTGCGGCATACGGTCCGGTCCACCCAGATGGCGCCGTCGAGTTTGGTGCCGTCCAGGACGGTGCCGTGAATGCGGGCCATGTGCAGCGAGGCGCTGCGCAGGTTCGCCTGGCTGAGATCGGCGAGCTCGAAGTCGCACTCGGAGAGGTCGGCGCGCTCCAGGTTTGCCTGCCGCATCTTGGCCCTGCTGAAGTTGGCCTGGCGCAGGTCCATGCCGACGAGGTTGAGGCCGGTCAGGTCGGCTCCGGAAAAGTCGCGGGTGGTCGCCATGATCTCGCGGACCCGGGCCTGGCTCATCCGCCCTTGGGCGGACGCCGGCTGGCCCGCCGACTTCTTCCGCATCTTCCGGCCTTTGGCTCCTTTTCCCTTCTTGCGCAGCGCGCTTTTCTTGTAGGACGCCTTTACCCTCTTTTTCGCCGCCGGCTGGCTCTTGGTTTCCTTGGCGGCAGCCTCCGGATGGGCGAGCGCGTGGAGCTTGTGGTCGGTCTCCTTGAGCGCCTGGGCCTCCTGGGCATTGGACGGCTCGGGAGCCGGCTGGTCCTGTGCCTGGAGGGATACGGGGAGCACCAGGGTCACGGCAAGCATAAGGACGGAGATACGGCGGAACATTGATTTACCTCGCTGAAGAAATTGACGGGGTCGCCGGATGCGACTCAACCAACGTATCGGCAGATAGGGGGAAAACTGAAAGCAAATAGCACGGGGGGGATGGTGATTCCCTCCCGGGCCATCCCGGGGGCCGTTCCCCTGCCGCGTACCGGCGCGCAGTTGTGACCTTCGGGAGCCGTAACGTCTTGAATGACGCGGGCTTCGGGAAACCTCGTCAATTTCATGAGGATATGTGTTATATTAGGAGGCTGGCCGCGACGGCCCAGAAGAATACAGTAGTGGGAGCACGATGGCAACGGACAAAATAATCATCAAGGGTGCTTGCGAGCACAATCTCAAATGCATCGACGTCGAGATTCCCCGGGACCAGCTGGTAGTGATCACCGGGATCTCCGGGTCGGGCAAATCGACGCTCGCCTTCGACACGATCTATGCAGAAGGGCAGCGGCGCTACGTCGAATCGCTTTCCGCCTACGCCCGCCAGTTCCTGGAGCAGATGGAAAAGCCGGACGTCGAGTCGATCGAGGGGCTTTCCCCGGCGATCTCCATCGAGCAGAAGACGACCAGCAAAAATCCCCGTTCCACGGTGGGGACGGTGACCGAGATCTACGACTACCTCCGTCTCCTTTTCGCCCGGATCGGCAAGCCGCACTGCTACAACTGCGGGCGCCTGATCACCTCGCAGACCGTGTCCCAGATGGTGGACCAGATCCTGGCCCTCCCGGAGGGGAGCAAGCTCACCCTGCTCTCCCCCATGGTGCGCGGCCGCAAGGGTGAATACCGCAAGGAGCTGATGCAGCTGCGCAAGGACGGCTTCGTCCGCGTGGTGGTCGACGGCGAGACCCGCGATCTGGCCGAGGAGATCGTGCTGGACAAGAAGAAAAAGCACGACATCGACATCGTGGTGGACCGGCTGGTGGTGAAACCCGGCATCGAGAAGCGCCTGGCGGACTCGCTGGAGACGGCACTCTCCCATGCCGAGGGGATCGTGAAGGTCCAGCTGCATGCCGAGAACGGGAAGGGGGAGACCCTGCTCTTCTCGGAATCCTCGGCCTGCATCGAGTGCGGCATCTCCTATCCGGAAATGACCCCGCGCATGTTCTCCTTCAACAACCCGTACGGCGCCTGCCCGGACTGCACCGGCCTGGGGACGCGCATGTACCTCGATCCGGAGCTGGTCGTTCCGGACCCGGAGCTATCCCTTCGCGAGGGAGCCATCGCCCCTTGGGAGAAGCGCTTTTCCGGGTGGTACCAGCAGACCCTCGAAGCCTTGGCGCGGGCCTACAAGTTTGATGTCACCACGCCGTTCAAGAAGCTGAGCGCGAAGGCCAAGGAGATCATCCTCAACGGCTCCCAAGGACAGTCGGTCGAGTTCTGGTGGGAGGACGAGGGGGGAAAACGGCATTACTACCAGAAGGCGTTCGAAGGGGTACTGAACAACCTGGAGCGGCGCCACCGCGAGAGCGAGTCGGAGATGGTCCGCGAGGAGCTGGAGCGCTACATGACGGTGATGCCGTGCCCGACCTGCAACGGCGCCCGGCTGAAGAAGGAGGCGCTCTTCGTCCTGGTCGGGGGGCAGAACATCCAGCAGGTCACCGCCCTTTCCATCAAGGATTCCCTGACCTTCTTCAACACGCTGGCGCTGAGCGAGAAGGAAGAGGACATCGCCCGGCGCATCCTGAAGGAGATCCGGGAACGGCTCAACTTCCTGGTCAACGTCGGGCTCGACTACCTCTCCCTGGATCGTTCCTCAGGCACCCTTTCCGGCGGGGAAGGGCAGCGGATCCGGCTCGCTACCCAGATCGGGTCGTCGCTGGTGGGGGTCCTCTACATCCTGGACGAGCCTTCCATCGGCCTGCACCAGCGGGACAACACCCGCCTTTTGCAGACCCTGCGCCACCTGCGCGACATCGGCAACACCGTGCTCGTGGTCGAGCACGACGAGGAGACCATCGCCGAGGCGGACTGGGTGATCGACATGGGGCCGGGGGCCGGGGTGCACGGCGGCGAGGTCGTCGCCCAGGGGACGCCGGCGCAGATCATGGAGAACCCGCATTCGCTCACCGGGCGCTACCTGAGCGGCAAGCTCGTCATCCCGGTGCCGAAAACGCGGCGGACCGGGGACCGCTTCCTCCGGATCGAGGGGGCGACCGAGAACAACCTGAAAAACGTGAGCGTCGACATCCCGCTCGGCGTGATGACCTGCATCACCGGGGTTTCCGGCTCCGGGAAATCGACCCTGATCCTGGACACCCTCTACATGGTGCTGCACCAGCGCCTGTTCAAGAGCCGGGAAAAGGCCGGCGCGGTGCGGGCAATCCACGGCCTCGAGGTGCTGGACAAGGTCATCAACATCGACCAGTCGCCGATCGGGCGGACCCCGCGCTCCAACCCGGCGACCTACACCGGACTCTTCACCGAGATCCGGGAGATCTTCGCCCAGCTCCCGGAGTCCCGCATGCGCGGCTACAAGCCGGGGCGCTATTCCTTCAACGTGAAGGGGGGGCGCTGCGAGGCCTGCTCGGGGGACGGGATCATCAAGATTGAGATGCACTTTCTGCCGGACGTCTACGTCCAGTGCGAGGTATGCAAGGGGGCACGGTACAACCGGGAGACCCTGGAGGTACGTTACAAGGGGCGGTCGATCGCGGAGATCCTGGACATGACCGTTTCCCAAGCCCTCACCTTCCTGGAGCACATCCCGAAGATCAAGTCCAAGCTGAAAACCCTGGAGGAGGTCGGCCTGGGATACATCAAGCTCGGGCAGTCGGCAACCACCCTCTCCGGGGGCGAGGCGCAGCGCGTGAAGCTTGCCAAGGAGCTCTCGCGCCGGGCGACCGGCCGGACCATCTACATCCTCGATGAGCCGACCACCGGCCTGCATTTCGCCGACATCGCGAAGCTCCTGGAGGTCCTCCAGAAACTGGTCGACGCCGGCAACAGCATCGTCGTCATCGAACACAACCTGGATGTGATCAAGACCGCCGACTGGATCATCGATCTCGGCCCGGAAGGGGGCGACCGCGGCGGCGAGATCATCGCCACCGGGACCCCGGAGCAGGTGGCGCAGGTGCCGCGCTCCTACACCGGGCACTTCCTGAAAAAGCTGCTCTCTTAACGCCGGCTCCGATCGGATCGATCGGTCGGATTCGGCTGATCGATCCGGCGAGCGGGCCCCTCCCGGGCGAGTGAGGAGACCATGGAAAAGGAAAAATGCGGCTGCGGCGTCGGGCACGAGACCAGTGGGTGCGGCTCCTGTGCCGATAACATCTTCCGTTACTGGTGCGAAACCTGCGGACGGGCGGTCGCCGAGAAAAGGTGCCCGTTTTGCGGGCTGAAGGCCCGGAGCAGACGCCCTGACGACAGGAAATGATCCCGCCGAGCCGGGGACGGAAAGATATTGGTCGATAATCTGGCGCTATCGGTGTGACGGGCATATAAATACGGGAAATGGCAGCTATAATTTATTAGAAATAATTGAAAATTATAGTCAGTACCGGATCCCGCCATGCGAAGCACTTCGAAGATATTGACCCTTTCGTTCGCGTTTCTTTTTTGCGTCACCGGCTGCACCACCCTCCTTCCCAGCGGAAAAGCGGTAGTAGAGTCTCCGTGGCAGACCTACGCGGAGGTCAAAGATGCCTTCGACAAGATCGAAATCGGCAAGACCACCGTTGACGATCTGAGCAGTCTCGGCTTCAACATCAAGAACTCCCCCAACATAAAACTTTTGAGCTATCTCGACGTAGCCGCGACGGTGCAATCGATCCCCATTCAGGAGCTGGATCCCGGGTTGCAGGCGTGCCTCAGAGCACGCTCCGATTGCCGTGCCTACGTATTCGAGCCGAACCGGGTGAACACTCAAAGAAACGGCAATTTCTGGCTCGATATCATGAGCTTTCGGCGCAAGACTCAGGAGACGGGCTGGAGATTCAAGGCGCTCATCGTTTTCGTCAACAGCCACGTAGCCTACAAGCTCTCCAGCGGTGAACCGCAGATCAACACCCTCCACGACCAGAAAAATCCGCTCGGACCGCTCCAGGAGCCGGCGCAGCTCTTCTACAAGATCGTCCCCTAGCTCCCCCCTCCCCGCCTCTGCGCAACCCTCCCTGGTTTCAACCCCCTGGACTGCCTTGCGCTAGAGTTCATCTCCCTTTCCTTTCTCGTTACGAACATCTCCAGCCGTTCCCCAACCACCCCGGCCATCCGTTCTCGCAGAGCCCGGCAGCAAAGGATTGCCACCCCGAACCTCCTCCTTGGTTCGCAGGACGATTGATGATATGCTGGTCGCCTCGACAAGACAGGAGCTTTTGACATGGCCGATTCACAGCACCCGTTCCAGATACTCACACCGAACTTCATCATGGACGCGGTAGAGAGCCAGGGCTTTCGCTGCGACTGCCGCACCCTTGCACTCAACAGCTACGAAAACCGCGTCTACCAGGTAGGAATCGAGGAGGGGAACCCGCTGATCGCGAAGTTCTATCGCCCGGAACGGTGGAGCGAGGAACAGATCCGCGAAGAACATGAGTTGTGCCTGGAGCTTGCGGAACGGGAACTCCCGGTGGTGGCGCCTTGGCGCAATCCGGCTGGTGAGACGCTTTTCGGATATGAGGGCCTTCTTTTTGCCCTTTACCCGAGGCAGGGGGGACACGCCCCGGAATTTGACAACCTGGACAACCTGCTGATCTTGGGGAGGATGCTGGGGCGGATGCACAGCGTCGGAGCATTGGCTCCCTTCCGCCATCGTCCGGTGCTCGATACGGAGACTTTCGGGACGGAGAGCGTGGCGCTGATCGCGGAATCATTCATTCCCGCGGAATATCGGGAGAGCTATCTTGCGGTGACCGAACAGCTGCTGAGTGGGATCGAGGCCGCCTTTGCCGAGGTTTCCACGGTGCGCCGCCTGCGGGTGCACGGCGACTGTCATGCCGGAAACATCCTGTGGCGCGACGGCGCCCCGCATTTCGTCGACTTTGATGACGCACGGACGGCCCCGGCGGTGCAGGACCTGTGGATGATGCTGTCGGGAGACCGGCAGCGGCAGACCCAGCAACTGGACAGCCTGATCGAAGGGTACCGGGAGTTCAACGATTTCGACCCGCGCGAGCTGCGCCTGGTCGAGCCGCTGCGCGCCCTGCGCATGCTGCATTACAACGCCTGGCTCGCCCGCCGGTGGGAAGATCCTTCCTTTCCCCTGGCCTTCCCCTGGTTCAACACCCTGCGCTACTGGGGCGAACACATCCTGCAACTGCGCGAGCAGGTGGCCGCCCTGTCCGAAGAACCGCTGCAGCTGCTGTAACGGCGGCGCTGAGGAGTTCAGAGTTCAGAGTTCAGAGTTCAGAGTTCAGAGTTCAGAGTTCAGAGTTCAGAGTTGGGAGTTGGGAGTTGGGAGTTGGGAGTTGGCCGCCCTTGGGAAGCAGGGAACCGCAGTAAGCCACTCCCCGACCCCCGACCCCCGACCCCCGGCTTTACCGGTACCAGGGGTATCCCTTGGCGCGGCGGCGGATCAGGTGCTCCAGCAGGAAGAAGGGGCGTATGTAGAGGACACCCTTGCGGCGCAGGCAGAAGAGATCGATCACGAAGTGGTAGAGGGCTCCGGCGAGCAGGGAGAAAAGGACCGGATAGAAAAAGGCGAGGAAGGCCAGGAGGAGAAAAAAGTCTACGGTGTGGAAGAGACAGAGTCCGACGTAGGGAATCTCCTTTTCAACCGGCAGCAGGTCGGCGAACCAGCGGAACATCCCGGGAATACTCAGCCGGTGGGTTCGCCCCACGAAGAGGAAGTAGTGGTCGACGTCGATCAGCACCCCGCCCACGGAAAAAAGCGCCAGTTCGGTCGCCGGCAAAAAGGGGGAGAGCGCGGCGGCTGCGACGCCGGTAAGGACGATGTGCTCGGTAAGGGTCATGTAGGTAAATGCCCGCCTTTCTTGAAAAGGGAGCTGAGCGTGATTTAATACTAGGCATTCCAGGCAAGGAGGAAATCATGGATGCCACGGTACAAAAAGCCATCGTTGATTTGACTCAGTTGAAGCAGTCAATGCAGAACGGCATAGGGCAGGTCAATGACTGCATCGAAGGACTGCGATCCGGTAAGATGAGGGTCGTTGACTGCACCGAAACGATCGAGAAGATGACCAATGTCTGTCGCAACACCCTGATTAACGTCGAAAGGCTGTTGCCCGAAGAGGAAGATGTCTGAATCCCTCTCCGCTTAACTGTTGTGGCCGCTACGATTGTCTATGTAGCGGCCATTCCCGCCTCTGCTGTTCCAGGTACATCCCCCCCAGCTAAGCCCGCTTCAGTTACAGCAAGAAAGTAGTCAGCAGTCCCCGAAGATCATCGTTGGTCCCGGCTTCCTTCTTTATGATGTCCTTCCGCTCTTTCCTGGTCAGCAGGGCGCAAAGGTGTTGCTTTGCGGACGACTCGCTCCCGGCGATATCGGTGGCCATCTGGCAGAGCAGCTGGATCGGAAACCCATTCCGGTATCCCTGGACCAGCTTCCCGATTTCATCGCGGCGTTGCTCGTCGCTCCAGCTCTTGAAAACTTCGGTTCCAAATCCCAGCATGTAGTCTCCCCGGTAAGTTTCGGCACATCGATCACCCTGCCGTCAGGTCTGGTGCGCTATTTCGTCTTGTGTTGGTGGGTAAAGATGTGCTCCTGGCAATAGCATTGCTGCCCTTCGCACTTCGGGCAGTAGCGGAAATCCATGTCGGGATTGGTCTTGTCGGTGATGCCGCAGACCGCGCAGCGGTGGATCGGCTCGCTCACGCGCCGGCGCGGCGCGGCGGCCGCGGTCTGCACCACCCGGCGCTTCCCCTGCTTGAGGGAAAAGGAGATGTCGCGGGCGAAGAAAAGCAGGAAGTTTGCCGTTGCCGCGAGCACCGTCAGCCGCGTTCCCCAGTCTCCGAAGATGAACTTGATGGCGTAGCCGCCCCAGGCGAGCAGCGCGAGCCATTTCACCTTGACCGGCAGGACGAAGAACAGGAGGAACTCGTAATCCGGGAAGATCGTGGCGAACGCAAGGAAGACGGAGCCCGCCAGGAAGGCGTTGCTGACCGGCAGGTCCGGGGTAATGAAGGACGTGGCAACGGTGATGGCGCAGCCGAGGATAAGGTAGACGTTGTAGCGAAAACTCCCCCAGTGCTGCTCCAGCGCGGTTCCCATCAGGTAGAAGATGTACCAGGCGAAGAAGGCGAAGATGATGCTTTGCCGCGGCGGGTCGAACGGAAACGCGACGATGCGCCACCACTCCCCCTCCATTACGTAACGGGCCGTCAGCTCGGTGGACTGGCGTTCGATTCTCCCGGTCATGAAGGCCACGTAGAAAAGCGATTGGCCGGCGATGAGGATGACGGTGAGGTTCGGTATGGCGAAGCGCCCCAGCTTTTTTTCCAGAGCGTCGAGAATTCTCATTGGGTCCGGGTCCTTTCCCTGTGGCGAGCCCGAGCCATCAGCTCAGACATCGGTAACTTCACCGGGTTGCGGCGAAGGCGGTAATCTACCACAGCTGCATTCCCCGCTGCAAGCGGCACAACTTGTTTGGACCCCGATAGACGCAGAAGAACGGTCGCAACCACGGAAAAGGTAATACCAAGCGGAATGGTGTTGATTATTCCGCTTTCCTTTCATAGAATGGCCGGTAACCCAAGGAAACAAAGGTTGCCATGCCCAACGTTCTGCTCATTGCCGATTCCCCTCGTTTAAAACAGATCTTCGAAGCCGTCGACGGCACCGGGATCCTCATCCTCCGATCCGCCGCCACCCTTGCCCAGGCGGAGCAGGAAATAGCCGTCGAACTCCCCGCCGTCACCTTCATTCAAAGCCGCATCTCCGGCCTTTCGGTAGATCTTGTTCTGCTGCACCTGAGAAAGATGCTGCCGGAGGGGGCGCGGATCGTGGTGGCCGCCGCAGATCGGGATGAACTGGAAACGGCCGGCCGCCAGCAACTGCACTCGCTCGACCTGGCCCTTTCCGATGACGAGGTCATCGCCGCCATTCATGATGCGCTCTCCGGCGTCTTCACCGCTCCTTCAGGCGCGGCGCCGGCGGCCAAGCCGGCCCAGGTAACGGAACCCGGCGGCAAGGATGTGGTTGAGGACTTTGTCATCGAGGATTCGGTGCGCCTCAGCACGGTTGCCCCGAAACCCGACCAACCCGACGATTTCGTAGTCTTTTCCCCGAGTCATGAGCCGCAGCCTTCCCGGGCGGAGGAGCCCGAGCCTCCCAAGGTTGACTTCCAGGACCTGCTCAAGGGAAAAGAGGAATCCTCCTCGACCTACGAATATCCGCGTCTGACGGGGGAATTCTCCCATGCCCAGTCGCTGGCCGACGCGATGCGTTCCGCAGAGCAGGAGCGCCGCAGCAGTTGGGTGGTGCCGGTAGCGGTGGGAGCGATCGTCCTGGTTGGGGTACTTTTTTTTACCCTGCGCAAGGGAAGCCACAAGGAAGTTGCCAAGGCCCCGGCGCCGATCGTCACCCCGGCTCCCGCCCCGCCTCGAGCGGTGGATGTGGGCTCTCTCGCCATCAAAGATCTCGAAAAATCCCCGGTTCCGGCTCCGACGACCCAACCGCCCAAAGCTGCGGCAAAAGGGCCGGCACAGGCAAAGGGACTGGCTCCGCAGGTGCCTGTCCCCCTAACTCCGGCGCCCCCGGTCGCGGTCGCTCCGGCCAAGCCGGCTCCGTCGCCGCTGGCGAAAACGCCATCGACTAAGCCGGCCCCGGTTCCAGCCCCGCCCGCAGCAACCGCTCCGGCGACGAAGGCGCCGAAAGCCGCGCCCGCCTCCCCCGCTACTCCCGCGACGCCGGCCGCTCCCCATACCGGACGCCCGGTACCGCCGATAGTTACCGCAGGGGTGCTCGATGCAACCTACGAAAAGAAGCATCCCGGCTGGCAGAAATACGTGAGCCCCGCCGCGGAATTCAAGGTCTACCGCGAAGGTGGCAACGTCAAGGCGCTCCAGGTTATCGCCAAGGGAGACACCATCCCCCATGCGCTTCTCAAGCGGGTCCTCAAGGAGTTTGCCGGAACCGAAGGCTACCGGGTGCAGACCCGTGCGGTCCAGGCGAATTTCCTCGTGGAACGCGGGGAAGCCAAGGCTGGCGTGGGGGTGACGGTCTACCGGAAGAAGGGTGACCAGAAAATGAGGGCGTTGGTACTGTTCTACCGGTGATGCAGGTTTATCCCGCTTTAATCGCACCACTGCCTGGCCAGGGTGTGGAACTGCCGCGCAGCAGTATGGAGTAATCATGGTCCGTTTCGAAATAAGGGGAGCGCTCCTGTTGGCGCTTCTCGCTCTTTTGTCCCAGCCGACTCACGTCCTGGCGGCCCCGAACGCCTTCGACATCGACGTGAAGGAACTCGACGGAGAAAAGGCTGCCCCGCAGAAGGCGAAGACGCCCAAGCCCCGTAAGGAGCCGGCCCGCAAAACGCAGCACCAGGGGCATCCCGCCAAACACTCGCCCGCACCGGACGGGTTCGTCCGTTACACCATCAAGCCGGGCGACCACCTGTTCAAGATCCTCATCACCCAGTTCGGGATGTCCAACGAGAAGGCCGAACACCTGATTCCGGAAATCCTGCGGGTAAACCACATCGACAACATCAAGGGGCTGACGGTCGGAAAGGTTATCCTGATTCCGCTGGAGCGGTCGCACGGCGGCGAGACTGCCAAAAGAGAGGCGGCCCAGCCGCGGCGCGAGCCGGCGCCGACCCACACCAAAGAAACCGAGCCGGTCGGAGTTGCGCGGGTGAAAGAGGTGGTAGCCGCCAAGAAGACGGAAGCTGAGGTGAAACCGGCCAACGCGCCGCCGGTAGCCGCACCCGCGAAGCCGGCGGAAACGACTGCCGCGAAAAAGGCGGAAGCGGCTCCCGCCAAGGGAGCAGAACCGGCGCCTGCGCTGGCTGCGATCGCCCCCCCGCCCAAGCATGCCGAACCAGCCGCACCGCCGGTGGTCGTCGTGTCGCCGGTCGTTGCCGACCCGCTGAAACCGGCACCGGTGAAAAGTGCCCCGGTTGCCGCGACACCCGCCCCGCCCCGCCCAGAAAAGCCGGCGGTGCATGCCGAGCCCGTGATTCCCAAAAGTGCTCCGGCACCGGCCCCCGTCGTGGCAAAGAAGGAAGTCCCGGCGCCGCCGGCACCTCTGGCACCTCCGGCTCTGCCGGTTGCGGTGGCAGCTCCGCTCGCGGTGCCAACCTGGATCTGCAGCGTGCCGGACAGCGACCCGCACCACGTCGTGGACGCGATGATGAACGCGCTCTCCCTGAAGTGGAGCAAAAACCACGTGGTCCGTTCCGACGAAGGGGCGAAGACTGCCTTCAGCGTGATGGTCGACCGGTACTTCGAACTGAAAGGGAAGCGCTACATAATCACGGCCGGCGAGATCGACCCCTACAACTACACCTTGCTCCGGCTTCTGGAGAACTCGGGTTACAAGGTGCTTCGTCTCAAAAAGGGGGAGGGATTCGAGGTGCTTGGCGAGAAGCTGCTGCGTCTGGTCGGGATACCGTCCGCCTTCGGCAACCATTTCGTGGGCGGCACCGAAGGGGCCAAGAAAGGCTTTCTGCTTGGGGAGGATGACACCGGCGGCAGGAGGATCGTGGTGACCCGGGAGTCGGTGGCCCAGGATCAAAAACGGGTGCTGGCCGCCGGGTGCGGCGGCAACTAGCCGGTAATTCGACATGGAAACGGAAAAAGGGGCACAGCGAACTGTGCCCCTTTTTATGTATCAGGGTTGGCTGGCCTTGTGGGAGCGCCCTTCCGGGCGCGATCAGCAGGGATCAATCGCGCCCGGAAGGGCGCTCCCACAGAGCTGACGAGAGCACAAATATTGGTCTATCTTCCCGCCCATGTGGCAACCGCCACCTATTTGAACGCAGCAATTACCCCCTGCACCTGTTGGCGCAGGTCACCAAGCTCTCCCTTCAGGCTCGCGACCTCCTCCTGGAGCTGCAAAACCCGTTCTCGGCGAGGCGGCGTCTTCGGGCGCACCTGCGCCGGCCCCTTCTCCGCGTCTTCCAGGGGCTCCTCTTCCGTGATTTCCGGCATACCCGCAAAAACCTGCAGGTACCGCGCTTCCTTGCGACCCGGCTGCCGGGGCAGACGGATCACCAGCGGGGGGCCAAACTGCATCAATTTCGCCAGGAGTCCTTCCACCCCCTCCGGATCGGCAATCTGCACCATGCGTTCGCATCGGTTGCGCAGTTCGCCTGGCGTTTGCGGGCCGCGCAGCATCAGCTCGGTCAGGATCGCCCGCGCGGCAGGATCGAGCCCAAGTTTGTCGCCGAGGCTGTGGCAATACCGATCGACCCGTCCGCCGGTGGTGGTTCTGCGGGCAAGGCCCTTGGCCGCCAGTCCGGCAAGCCCTTGATTGATCTCCGCTTCCCCGAGATTGAGGACCGGGTCACGATTTGACTTCTGGTTGCAGGCGCTTTGCAAGGCATTCATGCTCAGCGGGTAATTCTCCGGCGTGGTCAGCTCCTTTTCCATGAGGCTGCCCAGGATCCGGATCTCGAGTTCGGTCAGGTTGAGTTTCATGTGGGTCCTCTCCGATCAATGAGCCGGTGCACTGTTCCGGCTGCCGCATGCTAACGGCATTCCCGCAGCATGTCAATGCAAGCCTCTTCTGTTCAGACTCATGCTGCCCCCCCCTACCATCGGGACGGTTTTTGACCCGGCGGTGACGGGTCGTTTTAGGGGTGACAAGCACCAGCCAGAAACGGTAAAATTGCCGGAATGTTCTCGCGCCCCGTCCGGCTCTGCCGGCAGCGCGCTTCAGCGCCGGACCTACCGTGCCGACGCCCCATACCTACCACTTTCGGCGCAGACGCGGCTGATCGGCCAAACCGTCCCGCGCTGTCAGGGAGACCCATGCATATATCCGATATCAAAGGCGCCGTCGGCCGGAGCAAGGCCATCGTTTCGGTGCTGACAGTAGCTATGTTGCTAACCATGGCCGCGGCGACCTCCGCCCGTGCCTTTTGCTTTGAAGAGGCCGGGCGGGAATACGGCATCAACCCGCAGATCCTGCGGGCGATTGCCAAGGTGGAATCGAATTTCAACCCGGTTGCGGTCAACGTCAACACCAACGGGACCTACGACGTGGGTCTTATGCAGATCAACTCGAGTTGGGCCTCTACGCTGGGCAAAGAGCGCTGGAAGGCCCAGGGGGATGCCTGTTACAACACCAAAACGGGAGCATGGATCCTCGCCCAATGCATGAATAAGTACGGCTACACCTGGAAGGCGATCGGCTGCTACAACAGCCAGACGCCGGAGAAGCGGGATCGTTATTCGCGGATGGTGTTCAAACAGCTGCAGCGGGTCCATCCCGTGGCCGAAGAGGCATCCTACGCCCCGGTGAAGGACCAGTTGGAAAATGTGGTGCGCAGCAAGGTCGACGGATGGGTTGAGCAGACCGCCCAGGAGAAGGGAGCAGCGCGGGAATTCGTGGTCAAGGATCGGGCCTACGTGCCGGTACCCAAGGAGGTACTGGCGCACCCACCGGCTCCGACCGACGCGAAGCCTAAGGAGAGCCTGCCCACCGCCTCGGAACCGGCGCTGGCCTCCTCACGGAATGCGTTGGGAGCGGAGATCGGGCTGCAGTAGCAAAACCCAAGGTCGGACGAGGACTGAAGCAAAAAAACAAGCGGAACCGGCCTCATCCTGTGGGAGCGCCTTTCCAGGGGCGATCAGCAGCGGTAATCGCGCCTGGAAAGGCGCTCCCACAGTGTTTGTTGAGCACCATCTTCCTCTATCCGATTGCATACCGATGCAGGACAGCCACTCCGGTTTTTGAGGGGTCAGAACTTCCTGGTCAGCGCCAGGTGGAAGGCGACGTCGGGGGATCGGTCCACCATCACGTCTTCGGAGACCCCAATGTCGAGGGCGGTGTTCGGCGAGAAGGCGATGGTTCCCCCCATTACCATCAGGGTCGAAAACCCGCTCAATTCCGGGAGTTCGCTGTCCTTGTAAAATGGCGTGTGGGATGAGAACTGCACCTTGAAAGCGACCCGTTCCCAAGGGCTCCAACCGGCGCCGAGACTTCCGAATCCCACCAGGTAGCGCTGCTGGTCGGGGAGCACGTCCCCCCTGGTCTTCGCCAACGCCCCCAGCTGTCCAAAGAGCGCCGTACGCGTCCCACCGGCGAAGCGCCAGTCACGCTGACCGGTCAACCACCACGACGTGTCGGTGCTTCCGCTTCCCATGAGTCCCGAGCTGTCTCCGGTCGGTAATTTCACCAGTGCCCGCAGCGCCAGCGCCCAATTCTCGTTTTGCACCAGTTGCATTCCCCCTGTCACTCTCAGATCCCCAATGCCCAGCTCGCTTCGGGTGTAGTTGAAGCGCTGAGGCTGTGCCTTCGAGCTGTCCTGGTACCAATACACGAGCTGGTTGCGCGGATAGTCGGGCCGTCCCCCGTCGGGGAGGTGGAAAAAGGAATGCCACCCCTCGATGAAGCCGTCCAGGAAGCCGCCGCTTTGGTTCACCACCGGTATCTCGATCCCCGCTTCGAAGCGGCTGCCGAAGCCGCGGCTTAGGGAGAGCGTGGTGCGCAGGCTTTCGCCGTCGAGAAGGATCTTTTCCGACCCGATTGATTCGTGGGCGAAGTTACTGGCCAGGTCCAGGGCGAGGTTTGCTTTGCTGTGTCCCGCCGGGAGGACCCGGGCCTCTTCGGGGGCGGGAAGGCCGTAGATCTGGATGATGGGGCTTTGGTTGAAGGTTTTGAACGGGGTGATTTCCGCCGCACGCGCCGCAGGAAGGGTGAGGCAAGCAAGTGCCACGGCGGTAAGGAAGACGCTAATACGTCGGTAAGATTGGGTTATCATCATGGGGTGGGGATTATAAGGTAAAACACGGAAAAAAGAAAGCTGCCGAACCATCAGGTCCGGCAGCTTCTTTTTTAGCAGGCAGTGAGTGGGGAAGGGGGACTGGCTTCGAAGGTGCCGGTCCCTTTCCGTGCTTTTAGAAGCTGAAGCCCGCCATCAGCTGAACCCTGAGCTCCTCGGGGATGGTTTTGTTGTCGACCTTGAAGGTTTTGGTGGCAGCCGCCGCATCAAGATCGAGGAACAGGAAGCTCAGGCCGGCGGTGAGGATCAGCGGGTTGGTGCTTCCGTCAACAGCGGCGATGTTCTTCATGGCGCCCGCTCTCACCTTGAGAATGGACCAGGGGTGGATCTCAACCCCGCCGCCGATATTCTGGCTTTTGACGCCGTTGTTCAGCGGCCCGACCGACTTGTTCTTGGTCAGGTCCATGTCGGCAGCGATGGTGAGCCACTTCCACGGGTCAAGTGCGATACCCGCGCGAACCATCGGGTCAAGGGCGACATCCTCCCCTTTGACCGTGGTGGTAACGATCGCGCCGGTGGTCGGATCGTTGGTGTATTTCTGGTAGTTCGGGGCTTTAAACGTCGGCTTGTTAAGGTTCTTGCCCACGACACCGACACTCAGGATGCTCTTTTTCCAGAGGACACCGGCATCGACGCCGATGTTGTTGGACTGTTCGTGGTTTTTGGTCAGCTGTTTCCCCAAGTCGCCGGAGCTGATGGCTTTACCCGAAGGGTCGTTGACGAGCAGAACCTGATTTTGGTAGACGGAGCCGGCTATCGCCTTCACCGCAACCCCGACACCGAGGGTTCCGAACTGGCCGAGGTTGATAGGGTGACCATACGCAATCGGCGCTTCGGCATACAAAAGTGCCTTGGATACCACCGATGAGGTGTTGTTGCTGATGGAGCTGTTGGACCCGGAAGCGATGCTCTGCGTCAGCTTGCTGGCAGCGTCGAATGCCACATCCGCGGACTGACCCTGGGCCGCCAGGGTAATCTGGAGTGCATCGACTGCCTGGGTCGCCTGCGGTGCGGTTACCGTAGGTGTGGTTAGGTTGGCGATCAGAATGGAACGCTGGGCGTCGGTGAAGAATCCGTTGTTGGTGAGACTACCGAAGCCAGGGGTGTGGGACAAAGCGTTGTAGATGTCAGTCGGCGTGACGGTGTTGCCCGAAGTCTGGTTCGGGAGAATGTTTGTTGTGTCGGCCACCGGGACCACCGATCCCTCGAAGTTCCCAAAGACACCGAAGGAAAGGTGTTTGATCGCGAAGCCAACCGGTACCCCGCCGGAAATAGAAAGATTGCCTCCTCGTTTGCTGATGTCATCGAGGATACCAATGAGCTTTACCGCGTTGGCGACGGTATCTGGAGTGGCGTTGTTGCCGAGATCTTTAATCTGGTCGAACTTGATCTTGCTGAGCTTGTCGACGTTGTCGGTCAGCGCGTCGTTGCCCCGGACGCCGAACTCGGCGCCGGTCATGAACGAGAAGGTCTTGTCGTTGAAGGCGCCGCCGGCGGGGTTCCAGTAGGCGGTGAAGGCGCCGTTTTGGCGGGCGACTCCGGCGCCCCCGATCCCGAGGGTCCCGATCGGCTGCCATTCGGCAGCGTGTGCGGCGCCTGCAAATGACAGCAGGGCTGCCGTGATGGCCAATACTTGGTGGGGTTTTTTCATAGGCAAATCCTCCGACTATAATTAAGAGGTGATGGTGGACGTTTTAATTGGAACCTGATGCCAACTATCGGGATGGCAGGGGAAAACTTTAGATTTTTCACGATTTTTTCTTTTTCAGGGCGCCCCCACTGGTCAGACCAAATTGGAAACCCGCATCCAGCTTGGCAAAAGCGACAGTGTCTCTGTCTGTTATTTGTTCCGATACATAAAGTAAAACCAAAACAAAATTGCTGAAAAGGGCGGTGCTTTAGCATAGGTCAATTTTGTTTTGCATTTCTGAAATTGGATATCTACGAAAGGTGGAGAATTCCTGACAGCAACAAACTGTAAGTGTAATAAAACGGCAAGGATTGAGTTTGTCACGGTAAATTAAATAGTATTTTTGTATCGTTCCCGCCGGTCTCTGACAGTGTTATTACCAATTGCGCAGCATCAAGGCGACTTGCTCTCTTCCCCGACGCGCCCCTCATAAAGCAGCGCTGCAAGGAGTCCTCTCCGCCTCCGCCCAAAAGCACAATCCCCTTGAATTCCTGCCTCGTTATGCGTTACTCTGCAGCTTTGGTGCTATAGAAAAATCTAAGCTAAGAGGGATCGGAGAACCTTAGTCTATGGAGATTTACACGGGTCCGCAGCAGGGAGCTCACCGCAGGAAAAAAGGCTCCTCCACCGGGAAGACCGTTGCTACCGTCATCGCCGGCATCTTGGTACTGGTGCTGCTTGCTTTTGCCGGCTATTTCTTCTACCTCCTCGGCGCGCTTCCGAAGGTGGACCGGCTTGCCGACTACCGTCCCCCCATCGTTTCGCAGGTTTACGGCGAGGACGGCAGCCTGGTGGGTGAGTTCTATCTCGAGCGCCGCACCGTGGTTGCGGTGGACAAGATCCCGCGGCGCCTGATCCAGGCGTTTGTCTCCGCCGAGGATTCCAACTTCTACCAGCACAAAGGGATCGACTACCTGGGGATTGCCCGGGCCGTGGTCAAAAACGTGATCTCGCTGCGCAAGAAGGAAGGAGCTTCGACCATCACCCAGCAGGTGGCGAAGTCGATGCTTCTCACCCCGGAGAAGAAGTTCTCCCGCAAGCTCAAGGAGGCGATCCTCGCCAAGCGCATGGAGGAGCGGCTCTCCAAGGACGAAATTCTCTACATCTACCTGAACCAGATCTATCTCGGGGCCGGCGCCTACGGCGTCGAGCTCGCTGCGGAAACCTACTTCGGCAAGGAAGTCGACAAGCTCAACCTGGCGGAGATGGCCATGCTGGCCGGCCTCCCCAAGGCGCCCAACACCTATTCCCCGATCAAGCATCTCGACAAGGCGAAGGAGCGCCAGGCGTACGTCCTGGAGCGGATGGTGAAGGAAGGTTACGTCACGCAGGCCGAGGCGGACCACGCGAAGGCGACCCCGATCGAGATCCACTCGCTGAAGAAGGTGAACCCGGAACAGTCGGCTTATTTCCTGGAGCAGGTCCGGCAGCAGCTGGAGGAGAAGTACGGCGAGGAGAGGCTCTACAAGGACGGCTTGAAGATCTACACCACGATGAATGCCGAAATGCAAAAGGGTGCCTACGAGGCGGTGGTGAACGGGCTCAAGGCAGTGGACAAGCGGCAGGGCTTCCGCGGGCCGGCGAAGTTCCTCGCCGAAACCGAGGTTGACGGCTTCTGCAAGAAGATCGAGGATTCCATCGACACGGTCTCCATGAAACAGGGGGCGACCTATCCGGGGGTGGTCACCGCGATCGCCGAGGGAAAGCGTGAGCTGACCGTGCGGGTAGGCGACCGGACCGGGACCCTCTCGAAAAAGAACATGGATTGGGCCGGGCAGGTGAAACTGGTGAGCGCCTTCGGCAATCCGGGCGAAAAACGCGCCATCGCCCTGGGCTCGGTGCTCGACGTACAGGTGAAGGAGCCGGACACCAACAAGCAGGGGGCGGTCTTCGCCCTGGACCAGGCGCCCGAGGCGCAGGCGGCCTTGATCGCCATCGACCCGATGACCGGTGGGGTGCGGGCCATGGTCGGCGGCTACGACTTCAAGAAGAGCCAGTTCAACCGGGCCATGCAGGCCAAGCGGAACCCCGGATCCGCCTTCAAGCCGATCATCTACGCCGCCGCCATCGACAAGGGGATGACCCCGGCTACGATCATCGATGACTCCCCCGTGGAATACGAAAGCGGCGGGGACCGGGCCTGGAAGCCGAAAAACTACGACAACATTTACCGCGGGCCGGTCACCATGCGCGAGGCGCTGACCAACTCGATCAACATCGTCAGCGTCAAGATCCTGGAAAGCATCGGGGTCAACTCGGCGATCGAATATGCGAAGAAGCTGGGGATCACCTCGCCGCTGGCGGCGAACCTCACCCTGGCGCTCGGTTCGTCCAGCCTCACGCCGATGGAGCTCACCAGCGCCTACGCGGTCTTCGCGTCCGGCGGCTACCGCATGACCCCGTACTTCATCACCAAGGTGGTGGACCGCGAGGGACAGGTCCTCGAAGAGGTGCAGACACCCAAGGTTCCGGTGTTTGCACCGGTCTCGAGCGCCGCTGCCAACCCCGACGGCTCCGGCGATCAGCCGGCTCCGGCGGTCCCGGCGGCACCCGCTGCACCGGGGATGGTCCCCGCCAATGCGGTGCCGGTCATTTCGTCCGATACCGCCTACATCATGACCAACCTGATGGAGAGCGTCGTCACCAGCGGTACCGGCGGCAGGGCCCGGGCCCTGGGCCGTCCGGTCGCCGGCAAGACCGGTACCACCAACGATATGAAGGACGCCTGGTTCGTGGGGTACGTCCCGCAACTCGTGGCCGGGGTCTGGGTCGGCTACGACCAGGAACGGAGCCTCGGCGCCGGAGGGTCGGGCGGGCAGGCCGCCGCGCCGATCTGGACCGAGTTCATGCAGCGGGCGGTGGCCGGGATGCCGGTCAAGCGTTTTACCGTCCCCTCCAACGTCACCTTTGCCCAGATCAACCCCCGCACCGGCCATCTTGCCAAGGATGGGGAGGAAGGCGCGATGACCGAATGTTTCGTCAACGGGACCGAGCCGACCACCTACGACGGCGAAGCGCCGACAGAGGGGGAAACTCCCCCGGCGGAGGATAAGTCGGCGACATTGCAGTGATTTTATGAAAGGATTCCGCGCTTTTACGCGCGGAACGGTCCGACGCTAAAGCCGCTCTGGGAGCCGTTTCAGGAGGGGGTAGGTGAGCTCCCGCCGCGCCCAGTGCGGGATAAAAAATCCGCGCCACAAAAAAAGCCTTGCAAATTGCATTTTTATGACTATAGTGGCGTTAATTTTAATTCTTAAAGGGAGGGCTTGACATGACCAAAGCAGAACTCGTTGATGCGGTAGCGAAATCCGCCAACCTGTCCAAGGGGGCAGCCGAGAAAGCTGTCGGCGCTTTCATCAACAGTGTGAGCGGTGCGCTTAAGAAAGGCGAGAGGGTCACCCTGGTTGGTTTCGGGAGCTTCGAGGTATCGAGCCGTCAGGCGCGTACCGGTCGCAACCCGCAGACTGGCAAAGAGATCAAGATTGCCGCCGCCAACGTGCCGAAGTTCCGCCCGGGGAAGGCCCTGAAGGATGCGGTTGCCGCGAAGAAGAAGTAATTCTTCTTAAGCGAGCTGCCGTCCGATCCAGGATCTTTCCAATAGCAGCTGAACCGAAAAGCCCCGCATCCCGCGGGGCTTTTTCGTGGCACCCTCGAACTCTGCCATTCATTCTGCCCCATCCGGGGCGAGGAGGGGACTCCATGAACCTGCCGCGCATCGCCGTCGGTCTCTCGTTCGTCATCTATCTTTCCGGTTGTGCCATGATGCAGTCCTGGAAGAGCATTCCTCCTCCCGGAGGGTGCGACCAATGTCACACGGTGCCCATCTCCAACAACTGGGTCGTTTCCTACCAGGCTCCCAACCTGACCGATGAACGGGGGCGCAACTACTTTCAGACCGAGCAGTACACCATGGGGCGCCAGGAGCGGGGTAAGTCGCCGCTTGAGCAGCGCAAGGTCGAGGAACTGCGCTGCTTCGAATGTCACAAGTCCCCCGACGAGGCGCACAAGGGACGGATGGGCCGGTTCCATCATTGAACTTGAGGGGTTAGGGAGAAGGACAAGGGCCAGGGGCTGGGGCGCGAGGTGTGCCAACACCGTGAAATGGCTTCGCCTGCCACGGCGCCTTGGCTTCCGGAAGGTCCGTTCCGGATGCGATTTCGTTGGTTTTTCCAGCCCCTAGCCACCAGTTCCTGGCCCCGGCCTCTAAAAAACCTCTTGCCATTTCCCGTCGCCTGTAGTAATGGTGACGGGCTGACTGTTGTCCTTATCTGGGGAGACCACTCCCCCCCCATCGATCCAACCCCTCGCATTCAGATTAATCCCCTCGAAAATGCGGCACTAGCTTTTGGTTGGCAACGATGTTCTGGTTGACCAGTCATATGCGTGTTGTCGTCCCTTTGCCTTGCGGCGCCGTTGCCGCAAAACGTCTCGGCACGCCTATCTTTTGCATCCCCTTACGGAAGCATTCCTGCATCTGCGCGCTTTTGCCCATGGCAGCATCTCCGGGAAGGGAAAAGGAATCTGCATGTCTTTTGAAGCACTCAATCTCGCATCCCCCATTCTCAGAGCTCTCGCAACCTGCGGCTACAGCGCACCGACGCCGATCCAGGCCCAGGCCATTCCGGTCGCCCTGGAGGGCAGGGACCTGATCGGTTCGGCCCAGACCGGCACCGGCAAGACCGCCGCCTTCGTTCTCCCCGCGTTGCAGCGCCTGATGGTTCCGTCGCAGGCCCGCGGCAAGGGGCCGCGCATCCTGGTCCTCACCCCGACCCGCGAACTCGCCACCCAGGTGATCGACGCCGCCCGCTCCTACGGCAAGTTCATGCGGCTGCGCTGCGGCGCCATCCTGGGCGGCATGCCCTACCGCGAGCAGCACGCGCTCCTCTCGCAGCCGGTCGACCTCATCGTCGCCACCCCGGGCCGGCTCATCGACCACCTGGAGCGGGGGCGCCTCAACCTGAACCGCCTGGAACTGCTGATTCTCGACGAGGCGGACCGGATGCTGGACATGGGCTTCTCCGAGGACATCGACAAGATCGCGGCCGCGGCGCCGGTTGAGCGTCAGACCCTGCTCTTCACCGCCACCATGGACGACCCGATGGCGAAGATCGCCCGCCGGCTGCTCAAGGATCCGGAGCGGATCGACATCCCGGGCGAGGAGGTGTCCCAGGTCCAGATCGAGCAGCGGCTCCACGTCGCCGACGACCTGCGCCACAAGGCCCGCCTCCTGCAGCACCTCATTTCGGACGCGAGCGTGACCAAGGCGATCATCTTCTCCGCCACCAAGAAGGACGCCGATGCCCTGGCCCTCGATCTCTACTCGCAGGGGCACGCTGCGGCGGCGCTGCACGGCGACATGTCGCAGGGGGCGCGCAACCGGACCATCACCATGATGCGCCGCGGCAAGGTGCGGCTTCTGGTCGCGACCGACGTCGCCGCCCGCGGTCTGGACGTAACCGGCGTCAGCCACGTCATCAACTTCGACCTCCCCAAGTTCGCCGAGGATTACGTGCACCGTATCGGGAGGACCGGCCGCGCCGGCGCTTCCGGGGTCGCCATCTCCTTTTGCTCCATGAACGAGGTCGCTTACCTGGACCGGATCGAGCGCTATACCGGCCACCAGCTCCCGGTTCACGTGATCCCGGGGCTGGAGCCCTCCCGGCCGCTGCGCCGGGCCAACGCGGGGGGCCCGCGCAAAGGGTTCGGCAAGAAGCCGTTTGCCCAGGGGAAGAAGCCTTTCGCCGCCGGCAACAAGCCGTCGGGCCAGGGAAAGGGGCGTCCGGGTCCCGCCAGCCGCCCGGGCCGCGATCAGCAGGTGGTGGTGGAATACCGCCGCGGCAACCGCGGCTGAGTAGTTCCTTGCCTTGACGCAGCCTTTTTGATATCGTCGACTTTCCGGTTTTGACCGGAAAGGGCGCCAAGCGCTGTTCAGCGCCGTAATGCAAGCTTGGAGGGGGAGAAAATGACGCAAGCTATCGAGCTCGGCAAAGGTCTCTACTGGATCGGGGTGAAGGATCCGACCCTCCAGGTCTTTGACGACCTCTTTCCGACCCAGTTCGGTACCACCTACAACTCCTACGTCGTCAAGGGCGCCACCGGCTGCGCGATCATCGATACCGTCAAGCGCAAGCGGTTCGACGAGTTTTTGGAGAAACTCCGCTCGGTGCAGGATCCGGCCGAGGTAACCCACATCGTGGTGAACCATTCCGAGCCGGACCACTCCGGGTCGCTCGCGCTTTTGCTTAAGCACTGCCCCAAGGCTACCGTGGTCTCCAGCCAGGCGGCGCGGACCTTCCTCGGCAACCAGATCCACACCCCGTTCGCGGCCCAGGTGGTGAAGGACGGCGACACCGTCGATCTCGGCGGACGGACCCTCAAGTTCCTGGCCGCGCCGTTTCTGCACTGGCCCGATACCATGTTCACCCTCCTCGAAGAAGATCGGGTCCTCTTCTCCTGCGACGCGTTCGGTGCCCACTTCTCGGCCGACAGCATCTTCGCCGACGAGCTCCCCGATTTCTCCGGCGAGGCCCGTTTCTATTTCGACTGCATCATGCGTCCCTTCAAGGAGCGGATCACCCAGGCGGTGGCGAAGGTCGAAGGGATGGAACTGACCCTGCTTTGCCCCAGCCACGGTCCCATCTACCGGAAGGAAACCGCCGAGCCGATCCTCAACTACAAGAAATGGGCGGCTCCGAAAGCGGGGGGCAAGAAGGTGACCGTCTTCTACCTCTCCCCGCACGGCAATACCGAAACCATGGCCGAGGCCGTGGTACGCGGCGCCTCGGATGCCGGGGTGCAGGTGACGCTTTGCCATATCAACCACGCCTCGATCTCCGATATCCGCGACCTGATGGAAGAGTCCGATGCGCTGATCTTCGGGACCCCGACCATCAACCGCGACATACCCAAGCCGATGTGGGACGTTCTGGCCTACCTCTCCACGGTGACCCTGAAGGGGACCATCGGCGGCGCTTTCGGCAGCTACGGCTGGAGCGGCGAGGCGTGCAAGATGGTGGAGGAGCGGCTGAAGGGGATCGGCTTCAAGCTCCCCGCGCCGTTCGTCAGGACCCCGTTTCTTCCCAAGCCTGAGGTCATCGCCGAGTGCGAGGCGCTTGGGCGCACCGTCGCCGAGGAAGTCCTCAAGAAGTAGTCCGTGCTGTTCACCTCCGCCCCTCTCCGCTCCGGAGAGGGGCGCGTGCCTCCTACATGCCCACCTTATCCCGACACATAGTCGAGGTCGCCATCCCCCTGCCGCTGCAGGGAAGCTTCCACTATCTCGTTCCCCAGCATCTGTGGCCCCTGGTCGTTCCGGGCAAGCGCGTCCTGGTCCCTTTCGGCAAGCGCAAAGTCACCGGTTACCTTCTGGGAAGCTCCGACAACCACCAAAACGAACTGAAAGAGGTCATCGAGATCCTCGACGAGGCGCCGCTATTCAACGCGGACGAGCTCGAGTTCTACTGCTGGATCGCCAATTACTACCTCCATCCGCTGGGAGAGGTGATCAAGATGGCGCTCCCGGCCGGGATCAACCTCGTTTCCAAGACGCGCCTGGAGACTGACGAGGACGGGGTCCCGGTGGTGACGGAATTTCTGGCCGGGGGCAAACACGTCCGGACCGAGAAGTTTTACCGGTTGCGTTTCGACGGTGAGGAAAAGGTGCGCGGGAAAGGAAGGGAGATCCTGGACCACCTCAGAAGCGAGGGGGAGTGCTCGGCGTCCCAGCTTAGGGAGCGCTTCGGCTCCTGCTCCGAGGTCCTGAACCGGTTGGTGAAGATCGCGGCGGTGACCGTCGAGGAGCGGGAGGTGTATCGGGATCCGTTCCACCACGAGAGTTTCGGTAAGGATGCCCCTCTGCCGCTCAACGCGGAGCAGGAAAAGGCGTTTGGCGCACTGCACGCGGCCCTGGAAACCGGGAAGTTCGCCCCGTTTTTGCTGCACGGGGTCACCGGTTCGGGCAAGACCGAAGTCTATCTGCAGACCATCGCCGCCACCTTGGCGGAGGGTAAGACCGCGCTGGTCCTGGTGCCGGAGATCGCGCTCACCCCGCAGCTCGTCGGGCGTTTCAAGCGCCGCTTCGATTGCGGCATCGCCGTGCTGCATTCCGGGCTCTCCGACGGGGAGCGCTACGACGAGTGGCGCCGGATCCGGCGCGGCGAGGCCTCCATCGTGATCGGGGCACGCTCGGCGCTTTTCGCCCCGCTGGAGCGGGTCGGGGTGATCGTGGTGGACGAGGAGCACGAAGCTTCCTACAAGCAGTCGGAAGGGGTCCGGTACAACGCGCGGGACCTCGCCCTGGTCCGCGGCAAACTGGCCGGCGCGGTGGTCATCCTGGGTTCGGCGACCCCGCTGATCACCACCTTGTATGCGGCCCGCGAGGGGCGGCTGGGGTATCTGAGGCTCGCCAACCGGGTACGCGAACTTCCCATGCCGGAGACGACCCTGCTGGATGCGCGCGGCCAGAAGGGGGCGACGTTTCTGGAGCCGCTGGTCGAGGCGATGCGGGCGAACCTGGAGGGGGGCGGGCAGACCCTGCTCTTCCTGAACCGGCGCGGCTTCGCCACCTACCTGGTATGCCAGGACTGCGGCCACGTCCTGCGCTGTCCCAACTGCGAGGTTACCCTCACCTATCACCGGTCCCGCGGGCGCCACGTCTGCCACTACTGCGATTTCACCCTCCCCGCCCCGACGCTGTGTCCCAAGTGCCAGGGGCCCGAGATCACCCTGCTTGGCCGCGGCACCGAGCGGGTCGAGGAAGAAGTGAAAGAGCTTTTCCCCGAGGCCTCGGTGGCGCGGATGGATCGCGATACCACCCGCGGCAAGGGGGGGCACGCCCGGGTCCTCAAGGGGGTCGAGGACGGTTCCATCGACATCCTGATCGGAACCCAGATGATTGCCAAAGGGCACGACTTTCCCGGCGTCACCCTGGTCGGCGTCGTCTCCGCGGACGCCTCCCTGAATCTCCCCGATTTCCGCAGCGCCGAGCGCACCTTTCAGCTGGTCACCCAGGTGATTGGTCGGGCAGGCCGGGGAGACCGTGCGGGACGGGTGCTGGTGCAGACCCTCGCGCCGGAGCACTATGCCCTCACCGCGGCGGTGGCCCATGATTACGACGCGTTTTATGAGCAGGAGATCGTCTACCGGCGCGACGTAGGCTATCCCCCCTTCACCCACCTGGTCGCCCTTACCATTTCCAGCACCTCCCACACCCAGGCCGAAAAGGCCTCCGAAGACGCCGCCGAGCTTTTGCGCCGGATCAAGAGGGACTGCCAGCTGCGGGTCGAGGTCCTCGGGCCGGTAACCGCTCCTTTGGGGAAGGTGCGGGGGAGGTTTCGGTGGCAGATCCTCCTGAAAGGAAAGGAACGCATGGAGCTGCACCGCATTCTGTTCCATTTCCGCGCCGTCTACACGCACCCCTCCACAGTCCGTCTGGTGGCGGACGTCGATCCGGTGGAGATGCTGTAGTAATCCTTACCTGTCGCCCGCCGTCGTAGACTCCCGCACTCCCCCATCACAACCTGCGATCATTCCGTAGGTGCGACTTTCCTGTCGCGATCGAAACATTCCACTTGTTATATCGGCCTGCCCCATAGGCTCGGTTGCTGCCTACCCTGTGGGAGCGCCTTTCCAGGCGCGAATATTTGCAACCGAGGTCGCCGCCTGCGGCGGTTCGCGCCAAGAATGGCGCTCCCACAGGAAAAGGTACGCCGTCGTAAGGTTGGAAGCGGCCTTCCTGTCGAGATCTTTGGCTGCAATCGCGACAAGAATGTCCGCTCCTACCGGAGAATTAGTGGAGCGAGTGGCAGCAGCAACGGGCGCCGAGGGGGCAGCCGCCGCAACGCTGCTTCTTGCGGCAGTGGTCCTTGCTGTGCTGGACGATGAGGGCGTGATATTCGTTGAAGAGATCGGCGTCGGAGGGGAGCGCGTTCATGAAAAGCGCGCGCACCGTCTCGTAATCATCGTTTTCCTTCACGATTCCGAGGCGGGAAAAGAGACGGCGGGTGTAGGCGTCGACGACGAAGGAGGGCTTGCCGCCGGCGTAGAGGAGGATCGAGTCGCAGGTTTCACAGCCGATGCCGCGCACCCCGAGGAGTTCTTCGCGCAGTTCCCGCCAGTCCCTCTCGAACATGGCATCGAGGGATCCATAGCGCTCGATGACGAAGCGGAGAAAGTCCTTGAGGCGGGTGCTCTTGATATTGAAAAAGCCGGAGGGGCGGATGAGTTCCGCCAAGCGCTCCGGCTCCAGGTCCCAAAGGGCTGCTGCAGACAGCACCCCTTCCTGCTTCAGGTTGACGATCGCCTTCTCCACGTTCCCCCAGTTGGTGTTCTGGGTGAGGATGGCGCCGACGCAGACCTCGAACGGGGTGTCCGCCGGCCACCAGTGGAGTGGACCGTAGTAAGCAAGGAGAAGGTCAAAGATTTCCATCAGCCGGTTGCGCATCAGATGCCCCGCACTCCGGCGTCTGGCATCACTTCACGGTGGGCCGCGTAGGATGCCGCACCCCTGCCGCCGCACCTAGCGCTGTTCCGACAAGCCATCTTCGAGAAATTCCCTCGAATACCTGACGTAGTTACCGGCCGAACGCGAAAGCCAGGCCACCTCGTCTGGGGTCAGGTCACGCTTGCATTTGGCCGGCGAGCCGACCCAAAGCGTCGCCGGGGGGATCACGGTTCCTTCAGTCACCAGGGCCCGCGCCCCGACCAGCGCCCCTTTGCCGACGACCACGTTATCCATGATGATCGCCTGCATGCCGATGAAGGCGCCGTCCTCGATCTTGCAGCCGTGCAGCGTCACGCTGTGCCCGACGGTCACGTCGTTGCCGATGACCAAAGGGGCTCCCGGATCCTGGGGATTTTTTTTGTGGGTGACGTGGAGCATGGAGAGGTCCTGGATGTTGGTCCGGTCCCCGATGGAGATGAAGTTCACGTCCCCGCGCACCACGCAGTTGTACCAGATGCTCGATTCCTTGCCGATGGTGACGTCGCCGATGACCACCGCCCCTTCGGCGATGAAGGCGCTTTCGTCGATTTTCGGCGCTACCCCTTTGAACGGACGGATCATGGCAGTCTCTCCTTTTTGGGTACAGGGGGCCGGCACCGCAGGGGCCTGTCCCCCTCGAAGTCAGTCCCTCGGCACCGCGAGCATCCGGTCCAGGGCGCGTTTGGCGGGGACCCGGATTTCCTCGGGGACCTTGACCACCGGAGCCATCTTCTGCAGGGCCTCCAGGATGTCCTCCAGCGAGGTGAGCTTCATGTTCGGGCAGATGAGGGCCGGGGAGGCCAGGATGAATTCCTTATCCGGGTTCTCCCGCTTGAGCCGGAAGAGAATCCCCGCCTCGGTCCCGATGATGATGCGCTTGGCGCTGCTCTTCTTGACGTAGTCGTACATCCCGGTGGTGGAACAGACGTGGTCGGCAAGCGCGACCACGGTCGGGTTGCATTCGGGATGGCAGACGAACGGGGCGTCCGGATACTGCTCCTTGAGCTTTTGCACCGCCTCGGGCCTCAGGCGCTCGTGGGTGGGGCAGTAACCTTCCCAGAGGTGGAACTTCTTCGAGGTGAACTTGGCGACGTAGCTGCCGAGGTTGCGGTCCGGGACGAAGATGATCTCCTGGTCCGGCAGCGACTGCACGACCTTCATGGCGTTTGCCGAGGTGCAGCAGATGTCGCTTTCCGCCTTGACCGCGGCCGACGAGTTGACGTAGGTTACTACCGGCACGCCGGGGTGCTTCGCCTTCAGTTCCCGAAGCCCTTCCACGGTCACCATGTCCGCCATTGGGCACCCCGCATCGAGCCGCGGGAGAAGCACGGTCTTGTCCGGCGCGAGGATCGACGCCGACTCCGCCATGAAATGGACCCCGCAAAAGACGATGACTTCCGCGTCGGTTTTGGCTGCTTCCATGGAAAGCGCCAGCGAATCACCGGTAATGTCGGCGATTTCCTGAACCTCATCCCTCATGTAGTTATGCGCCAGGAGAACCCCCTTGCGCTTTGCGAGCAACTCACGAATTTCGAGTTTGATCGACTCCAGACTCATTTCCTTCACCGCCGTGTAGGTTCTTTGCGCTGCCCGGTTGGGGCAGGAAAATCCGATAGTAGACAATGTAAACAACCATGTCAAACCCTTTGACGCCTCTTTGGGCTCAGATCTTGAATCTCAACCCGGGTGCCACCCCAACCCGGGTGCCAGGTCTTGAAATATCACCTTTCGAAGTGATTTTTCAAGACCTGGCACCGAAGGGATGAAGGGATGAAGGGATGAAGGGATGAAGGGATGAAGGGATGAAGGGATGAAGGGATGAAGGGATGAAGGGATGCCGAAGGGATGCCGAAGGGATGTGGCACCGAAGGGATGGAAGGGGGGTTGGGCTCCGATCTTGAGTCTGGACGCCCCAGGTTCAAGGGCCAACCCTTCGCTCCGGATCGGCCGGGAGACCGACGGGCATCCACGCTTGACACCGCTTCGTAAAACCTCTATGCTTTTTTCATTATTTTCCCCGGTCTAGCAGCATTATGCTGCGTAGCAAACGAGGTGTAGATATGTTTGGGATAGGGATGCCGGAACTGATCATCATTATGGTGATCGCGCTCATCGTCATCGGGCCGCAGAAGCTCCCGGAGTTGGCGAAGTCGTTGGGAAAGGGACTTGCTGAATTCAAGCGGGCCACCGATGATTTCAAACAGGGGATCGAGGCCGAGACCCGGCTCCAGGATGAGAAGGAACGCCTCGCCAAGGTGGTTGAGGAGCCGGTAGCGGCGCAGCATCAGGAAGCGGCCGCAGCTGATCCGTACAAAACCGAAGCAGCCGAGCCGCACAAGGCGGAGGCTGCTGAGCCGCACAAGGCGGAGGCTGCCGAGAAAAAGGCCTAGCGCGGGCATTATGCGATAGAAGAAAGGCGGGGAAGAAAATCCCCGCCTTTTTTTGTCCTTGCGCCCCAAGCCGAGGGGCAGCTGGTATATTTGACCAACTCTACCTGCCTGAAAAGGGGGTCCTCATGTTTTCCTGGTTGAAAAAGAAAAAAGGACCGGTATTGAGCTTTGCCGACAACGAAGCCGCCTTTGCCCACGCCTGCGGCATCGGGTATCGTCACCTCCTCGGGGCCGTCGTCCCTGCCCTGATCCGGGAGGACGGCGGCCGGGGCAACGACGGCGAGCACCTTTTCCTGATCTCGCTGGCCGGAGTCGGGGGAGGAATGAATTTCTGGAGCTGCACCCTCAAGGAAGCGACGACCTATCCCCGCCCCGGGGACCTGGTCGGTTTCCGGATCGTCACCATCGCCTCCGATCTCCCCCAGGAGGCAAGCCTCATCGGCTACATCGCCTGCAAGCTGGAGCCGGTCTTCGTCCCGCACAAGGGATGGGTCGTCTCCCAAAGCTACACCCCCACCGATTTGAAACCCGCCCTGCACCTGTAGTTTTCCCTCACCGGCGGCGGGGCCAGGATCTTCAGCTTCTCTTCTTCGTCAGCGCGGGAAGGCGCCGTTGTTGATGTCGAGGCAGGTCCCGTTGATATATTCCGGGCTCTCGGTTGCCAGCCAGACCATGGTACGGGCGACTTCGTCGGCGCGGGCGAAACGGTTGCTGTAGACCATGCTCTTGATCGCCTCCCGGCGCGGCAGAGGAATCACTTCCAGCATATCGGTGTCGACCGGGCCGGGGGCAACGGCGTTGATGACGATCCCTCCCGGGCCGAGAATCTTGGCGAAGCTCTTGGTGGCGTTGATCAGTCCCGCCTTGGCGATGCCGTACCAGACGTCGGGATGGCCGATCTGCCCGGCGATGGAGGCGTTGTTCACGATGCGCCCCCCACCTTCAGCGAGCATGCTCTTCGACACCTCGCGGATCAGGGCCACCGGGGCCTCGATGTTGAGCTGCATCAGGCCGCGCAGCTTCTCTTGCGGGTAGGCGTCGTAGGGGAGGGAGTGCATCACCCCGGCGTTGTTGATGAGGACCTGGACCGGTCCGATCTCCGCGACGAGCTGCGGGATTCCCTCGATATCGGTCAGGTCGTAGGGCTTCTTCACCAATGCGGGAAGCTCCCCCAGTTGATCCGGTGCGAAACTGCGTGCCACGACCACCACCCGAAAGCCCAGCTCCAGCAGGAGCCGGGTTGTCTCCAGGCCGATCCCTTTGTTGCCGCCGGTAACCAATGCTGTTTTCTGCATGCGATCTCCTTTACGCTCTCCCCTGAGGGGGGTGCCGCCCCATCTTGGGGGCGACGATGAAAAAAGGCCCTTCCGCGTGACGAAAGAGCCTTTTGAGAGAAAAACCTGCTGAACTCCCCCTACCTGCCGCCCAGGCGCTCCCGGGCGCTCTTTGCCTCGTCGGATTTCGGATACTCTTCGATCACCCGTTTGAAATCGTAGTGGGCGCTCTTCTTGTCCCCGAGGGCCTTGAACGCCATCCCCTGTTTCAGCAGGGCCGCCGGCGCCTTCTCGCTTTCGGGATAGTTCTGAATCACTTCCTGGTACTCGAGAATGGCCTGTTCGTAGTTCTTTTCGCCGTAGTAGGTTTCCCCCGTCCAGTAGTGGGCGTTGGCGGCGAGCTTGTGCTTAGGGTAGAGTTCGAGGAACTTGGCGAAGATCTCGCGTGCCTTGGCCGCGGCCCCCTCGCCTTTCATCGACTCCACCCCTTTTCGGTACAGGCTCTCCGGGGTCTGCTGCAGCGCGGCCTGGTCCTGACGCACCTGCGCGGTGCTTTTTTGCAGATCGGCGATCGCTTGCTCCAGCTTGGTCAGCCGCTCGTCGAAGGAGGCGAGCCGCTTGTTGGTGTCGGTGCGCAAAAGCGCGAGGTCGTCGGCCGGCTTCTGGGCCAAAAGGCGCACGTCGTCGACCTTGCCGGTCAGGACCTGCATGTCGACCCGTGCCGCGTCGAGGGTCGCCTGCAGATCAGCGCTCCCTTTGCGCAGCGTCGCCATGTCCTTCTGGTACCCCTCCATTTCCTTCTGCAGGGTATCCATGTTCTGCTTGTAGTTGGCCAGGGACTTGTCGATGCCGTCCTTGATTTCACCCCGGACTTCGCCGAGGCTCTTGTTCAGCGTGAAGATGCGGCTTTTCATCTCGTCCGAATCACGCTTAACCATATCCAGGTCATCTTTCGTGGCGCACCCCACGCAGGAAAGGACCAGTACCGAGATGAGCGCTAACCGCAATGACTGCATGTTGGTTCCCCCAAATCGACCGTCACGTAAAAAAAGGAGCCCCGAAAGGAGCTCCTTTTTTTACGGCTGCGTCGTTTCGTTACTTGATGATGACGAATTCGTCCCTTCTGTTCTTGGTCCACGCCTCTTCGTTGTGGCCCGGATCGGCCGGGCGCTCTTCGCCGTAGCTGATGGTGGCAAGACGGTCGGAGGGAATCCCGAGGGTCTCGAGGTAGTCCTTGGCGGCCTTGGCGCGGCGCTCGCCCAGCGCGAGGTTGTACTCGTCGGAGCCGCGTTCGTCACAGTTGCCTTCGATCCGGATCTTGACGGCGGTGTTGTTCTTCAGATAATCCGCGTTTTTGGAGAGCGCATCCCGGGACTCCTGGGTCAGCTCGGCAGAGTCAAAGGCGAAATAGATTTTCTGCAGCTCTTCCTGGAGCGCGGCCGGAGCGGCTTTGTTCCCGGAGTCGGACACGACCGGCTGTGCGGGCGTTTCGACCGCCTGGGCGGGGGCCTCAGCCTTCGGCGCGACGGCGGTCGGCGCAGGAGCGGGCGTAGCAGGCGCGGATTCGACGATGGCCGGGGCCTGTTTCGCCTCGGGAGCCGCGGGGGCCGTCGTCGCCGACGAAGCTACCGGCTCAGATTTCTTTGCGGCTTCCTGACTGGCGCACCCGGCAAAGACAAGACAGCATAAAAAACCTACCAGCACCTTGCGCATCTCATGTTCTCCTTTTTTTCCTGGAATGAAAGAAAGCATTGGCGCATCCTTCGTTATAGCGGCGAGGATGAGGCGTTAATTATACATATCTCGATTTCTTTTTCAAGGATGCATCTGTTACTAATGTGTTACCACGGTGCCGACCAGCAGGGATGGCTGTCTCCCCCTTTCCCGGGGGAGACGCGGGTCTGGCCGGTGCCGTCGGCACGCATGATGTAGAGGGCGCTTCCGCCGTCCCGGGTCGAGCTGAACACGATGAACCGGCCGTCCGGCGACCAGCGGGGATGCTCGTTGCTCCCGGCGGTGGTGAGCTGGGTGTCCCCGGTGCCGTCGGAGTTGATCGCGTAGATCTGGAATCCGCCGGACTCCTGGCGGGCGTAGGCGATGCGGTCCCCCTTGGGAGCCCAGCGCGGGGTGACGTTGTAGTTCCCCGAGGTGGTCAGGCGCCGGACGTTGGTCCCGTCGGCGTCCATGACGAAGAGCTGCGGCTTGCCGAGGCGGTCGGAATTGAAGACGATCCTGCGTCCGTCTGGCGACCAGGCGGGGGAGACGTCGATGGCGGCGTTGTGGGTCAGCCGCGCCAGTTCCCGCCCCTCCTTGTTGATCACGTAGATCTCGGAGTTGCCGTCCTTGGTCAGGGTCAGCGCGATGCGGTTGCCGTCCGGGGCGTAGGCCGCGGTGGCGTTGAGCCCGCTGCGCGCCGAGATGCGGGCCTCAAGCCCGGTGAAGAGCTCGCGCCGGAAGAGGTCGGGGTTCCCCTTCTTGTACGAGGTGTAGATGATCTCGCGACCGGAAGGGGCGAAATCGGGATTGATGTTGATCGACCCGTTGTTGGTGATCCGCTGCGGGTTGCGCCCGTCGTAATCCATCAGGTAGATCTCTTTGCCCCGCCCGGACTTGACGACGTAGGCGATCTTGCCGGTGAAGGGGCCGCGCAGGCCGGTGACGGCGCGGAGCACCTCGTCGCTGAAGGCGTGCCCGATCCGGCGCAGGTCCTTGAGGGTCCCGGTGAACCGTTTGGCGGTCAGTTCTCGGTTGAGGGCGCGATCGAAAAGGCGGCATTCCACGGTGAGCCCGGAGACCGAGGCCGAATACGCCGTGGAAAGGACGAGATCGGCATTGTCCGGCCGGGTGCCGGCGGGGGCAAGAGCGAAGGTGCCGGCCAGGTTCAGGTCGAAGCTGAAGAGATCGGCAAGTTCTTTGGCCACCTCCGGTGCGGCGGCGCCGGAGAGGATGGTCGGCGGGGCGACCAGCAACTGGAGCTTGCGGTTGGCCGGTGCGGTCACCTCGAGGTAGGGCTGGTCGTCCGCGAAGGTTTTCGGCGGGGCCAGCACGACCTGGGGGGCCAGGCAGAGGAGCAGGATCAGGATCCAGGTTTTCATTTCAGGCCCACCCCCTGGGGCCGGAATACGAACCCCTGTTCGAACGGGGTTCCCCCCGGCGGTTTGCGGAACGATCTTTCGGCAACGTGGACGGCGCGGTCCACGGCATCCTCGAACATCTTGTCGCCACTGCTGTTTTCCACCTTGTATTGGGCGATGCGCCCGTCCGGGCCGATAACCAGCCGCACCGTCACCTGCGGACTCTTGGTTTGCGAGGCGATGGTGTCGACGAAGGCGTCCTTGAGCCGGGAGTGGATGTAGGCGGCGTAGTCGCTTCCCGCCTGGGTGCCGCTCCCGGTGGGGGCCCCCTTCTTCCCGCCGGTTCCCTTGCGCAGCCGTGCCAGCACATCGGCCTGGCGCCGATCTTCAGCCTGGCGCTCGAGTTTCGCCATCCGATCCTGGAATGCCTTGGCCTCGGCGCCGGTCGGAGCCGTTTCGTCGCTCTGCACCTGCTTCTGTTTCGAGGTGGTCGGCTTCGTTTTTGCCGTGGGGTACGTCATGCTGGGACGCGAGGCGGGCGGGGCGGCCTTGGCCGGCGCCGGGGACTGCGGCGCGGGACGGGGGGGCTCCGGGGCCGCTTGCGGGGCCGCGGGCTGCTGGGTCGTGGCGGTCGGCGCCGGAGTCCCCTTGGCGGGGGACGCGACCGGCAGCGACACCATGTCCACGTAATAGGTCTCCTCGGCGAGAGGGTGCGCCTCGGGATAGAGGCGGAAGGTGACCACGATCGCTAGCAACGCCACGTGCAGCAGGAAGGAACATGCCAGCATTCCTCCCGGGCCGGGGTAACTGTTTTTGCGCATCCGCAGCGGCTTCATTTCTGCTGCGTGGACTCCGTAATCATGCCGAGACGTTCGATCCCGGCTCCCTTGATCTCCGCCATCACCTTGACCACCTCGCCGTACGGCACGTTGGTGTCGGCCTTGAGGAAGACCTCCTTCTTGGTCCGGTTGGCGAACATCGTCGTCAGCTGGGGTTTAAGCTGGGCCGGAGGAACCTCCTTCGCGTTGATGCTGGTCCTCCCGGATTTTTCGAGGGTGACCACGACGGTCTCCTCCTTGGGGGCGAGCGCCTTGGCGTCCGCCTTGGGAAGGTTCACCTGGACCCCCTGCTGCATCATCGGGGCGGTCACCATGAAGATGACCAGCAGCACCAGCATGACGTCGACCAGCGGGGTGACGTTGATCTGCGACATGGTGGAGCGGCTGCCGTTATCCCTGTTGCCGAGCTCCATGGATTATCTCCCCGCGAAGTTACGCTGAACGATATTGAGCAGTTCCGTGGAGAAGCTGTCCATTTCCGAGATGAGCACCTTGATCTTCTGCTGGAAGTGGTTGTACCCCATTACCGCCGGGATAGCGGCGACCAGGCCGATCGCGGTGGCGATGAGCGCTTCGGCGATGCCCGGGGCGACGGTGGCCAGCGAAGCCGATCCGGCCTGGCCGATCCCCTGGAAGGCGGTCATGATCCCCCAGACGGTCCCGAAAAGCCCGATGAACGGGGCGGTGGAGCCGGTGGTGGCGAGGAAGGTGAGATATTTCTCCAGGCGGGTGATCTCGCTGGTGGTGGCGCGGCGCAGGGCGCGGGCGATGTTGTCGATCCCCCCCAGATCGGTGCTGATGACGCTGGGATCGGATTTTTCCACCACCTTTTCCTGCAGCTTTTTCAGCTCGCCGTAACCCTCGTTGAAAAGGACCGCCAGCGGCGAGTTTTCAAACCGGTCCAGCTGGGTGGCGATGGCGTCGAAGCGTTTGGCTTTCCAGAAGAATTCGAGGAAGTGCTGGGAGGCGCTGTTGGCGCGGTAGACCTGCAGCAGCTTGTAGAAGATGATTCCCCAGGAGACGACGGAGAAATAAAGCAAAATGCCGAGGACCAGTTTAACGACCAGGCCGGTCGAAGCGAGCATGCCCAAGGATGCGTACCTCCGCTAAAAGTGTGTACAAATACAGAAAAATAGGCCTTCCGCAAAACTAAGTCAACAGGAAAGAAAGTGCACGCCGCGCGAAGGCTGCGTCAGTAACAGTCGGGACGCCGGTCCTTCAGACAGGTGATCTGGCCGCGCCAGCTGAGCATCTCGGCGGGATCGAGCTCGGCCACCACCTCGCCCGGCTCGTATCCCCCCTCGCCCAGGATCTCCCCTTTCACCCCGAGCACCAGGCTGTCCCCGAAAAAGTCGAGCTTGCCGGTGACGCCGCAGGCATTGGCGGCGATGACGAAAAGTTGGTTTTCCATGGCACGGGCGCGGAGAATGGTGCGCCAGTGGTCCTGGCGCGGCTTCGGCCATTCCCCGGGGACCGCGATGATCGAGGCCCCGTCGAGGGTGAGGCGCCGGGCGAGTTCCGGAAATCGGATGTCGTAGCAGATCATGAGGCCGATGCTGCCGACGCTGGTCGGGACGACCACGGCGGCGTCGCCGGCGTCGAGGGAGCGGTCCTCACCCATGAGGGAGAAAAGGTGCATCTTGCGGTAGCTGCCGACGATCTGGCCGCGGTCGGCGACGTAGGAGGTGTTGTAGACCTTCTCACCGTGCGGCTCCGGGAGGCTTCCCACGATCACCATGCCGTAGTCGGCAGAGAGCCGGGCGATCTCGGCGACCACCTCCGGCGTCTTTTGGGCGAGCCGGTTGAGATCCTTGTAGGAGAAGCCGGTGGCCCACATTTCCGGGAGAACCACCAGCTCGACCTGCTGTTTTGCCAGACGGGCCAGCGCGCTTTTGGCCTGCTCCAGGTTCTTTTCGATCTCCCCCAGGGCGATGGTGAACTGCACGGCTGCCGCTTTTATCTTGCGATCCATGGTCCCTCCCGCGTCATTGAAAGCGGTAGTGTAATAGGATGAGAGGGCGATTTCAAGAAGATCATTAAAGCAAGATCGGACGGATCGATCCGATCCGCCGGATCCGTCCAATCCGTCCTTTGTCATTGTGTTTACGGCGCCCGATGTGTTTCAATGACCGGCATGCACATCTCGCTCTACCTGCACTATCCGTTCTGCGTCCAGAAATGCCTCTACTGCGACTTCAACTCCCGCGCCGAGCGGCGGTTTTCTCCTGCCGAATATGCGGAGCTTTTGGTCCGGGAACTGGAGGCGGTCTCCCGCACCCTCTCCCGACCGGTACAGGTTCCGACGATGTATTTCGGCGGCGGTACCCCGTCGCTCATGGAGCCCAGCGACCTCGCGCGGGTCATCGAGACGGCGGACCGGCTCTTCCGCCTGGAACCCGATGCCGAAATCACCCTGGAGGCCAACCCCGGCACCCTTTCGGTCGACCGGGCCCGCGGCTTTCGCAGCGCCGGGGCGAACCGCATCTCCATCGGCATCCAGGCCTTCGAGAACCGGCTCCTCGCCCGCCTGGGGCGGATCCATTCGGTGCGCGAGGCCCTGGACGCGGTGGATGCCGCCCGTTGCGGCGGGTTCGACAACCTCGGCATCGATCTCATCCACTCGCTTCCGGAACAGAGCCTGGCCCAGTGGGAGACGGCGCTGCGCACCGCCGCAGTCCTGGCCCCCGAACACATCTCCGCCTACGCCCTCACCGTCGAGGAGGGAACGCCTTTTGCCGCCCTGGAGCGGCGCGGCGAGCTTCCCCTGCCGGAGGAGGACGAGGGGGCGCAGATGTTCGAGGCGACCGCGCGGCTTTTGACCGGCGCCGGCTACGAGCATTATGAAATCTCTAATTTCGCCCGACCGGGACGGCAGTCCCGGCACAACAGCGTCTACTGGCGCCGCGCAAGCTACCTCGGTTTCGGCGCCGGCGCGCACTCCTTTCTCAATACCGACGGGCTCGGCGAGCGCTGGAGCAACGCCCCCTCCCCGGAGCAATACCGCGACGCGCTTAGCCAGGGGATCCTGCCGACCCGGGACCGCATCCCCCTCACCCTGGAAGACGCCCTTGCCGAAAGCTTTTTCCTGGGACTGCGGCTTCTGGCCGGGGTGGATGTCGGTGAGCTCGCCGGCCGCTTCGGAGCCGGTCCGCTGGCCCCTTACCTGGATCGGGCGCAAGGCCTCATCGAGCGCGGCCTCCTGGAGCGCGACGGCGACCGGTTGCGCCTGGCACCGAAGGCCGTCATTCTCGCCAACACCGTCTTCGCCGAGTTTCTGTAAAGCCTTGGAAATCCCTGACCCAACCCCCTTGACAAAAAATAGGTCGATTGCTAACTTAAGCGGGTTAGCACTCTGGACTTTTGAGTGCTAATCTGCCCTTTGGATGGTGACGTGGATATGGACGAGCAGCTTACCGCACGAAGTAAGCAGATCCTGCAGGCGGTGATCGAGGACTACATCGCGACGGCGGAGCCGGTCGGGAGTCGGACCATCACGCGCAGTCACCCGATTTCGCTTTCCCCGGCGACGGTGCGCAACGTCATGGCGGATCTGGAGGAGATGGGATTTCTCGTCTCTCCGCACACCTCCGCCGGGCGCGTGCCGACCGACAAGGCGTACCGTTTCTACGTGAACTCCATCCTTTCCGCCGGCAACCTCCAGCAGGGGAACCAGGAAGAGATCCTGAAGCGGTGCAACTTCACCGGCAAGGACGTGGACGACGTCCTCAAGGAGACCTCCCGGCTTTTATCGGCGACCTCCAGCTACATGGGGGTGGTCATGGCGCCCCGGTTCGCGGCGCACGTCTACCGGCAGATCGAGTTCGTGAAACTGGGGAGCCACCGCATCCTGGCCATTCTCGTCTCCCAGAGCGGGGCGGTGCAAAACCGCCTGATCCAGACCGAACAGGAAATCCTCCAGGAAGACCTGGTCCGGATGTCCAACTACCTGAACGAATTGCTGCACGGCCTCACCATCGCCCAGGTGCGGGAGCGGCTGCTGCAGGAGATGCAAAGCGAGAAGGCGCGCTACGATTCCCTCTTCGCCCGGGCACTGAAGCTTTCTGAGGAGGTGCTCGGAGACGACGACCGCGAGGTTTTCCTGGACGGCCAGGCGAACATCCTGGACCAGCCGGAATTCGCCGACACCGCGAAGATGCGGGAGATCTTCCGCGCCTTCGAGCAGAAAAACCTGCTCCTGGATCTGCTGGACCGCTCTCTTGAGGCGGAGGGGGTGCAGATCTTCATCGGGGCCGATTCCCCGCTGCTTCGGATGGAGGGGATGAGCCTGATCGCCTCGACCTACATGACCGGCAAGGACACCGTCGGCGTCCTCGGCGTGATCGGCCCGACCCGCATGGGCTACGGCAAGGTCATTCCGATCGTCGACTACACCGCGAAGCTCATCAGCAGATTGCTGGAAGTTGAATAGATAGAAAAGGAGAAAGCTGATGGAAGTAACCAAGGACCCGAACCTTACGGCCGAGCCCGGGGAGCACGAGGAAGTGCTGGAACTGGAACCCCCGCACGAAGGGGCCGCGCGGATAAAGGAACTCGAAGAGGCGCTGGCCCAGAAAGAGCAGGAGGCCGCGGCCAACTGGGACAAGTTCCTGAGGGAACGCGCCGATCTGGAGAACTACCGCAAGCGGGCGAGCCGCGAGAAGGAGGAGATCCTCAAGTACGGCAACGAGTCGTTCATCATGGAGATCCTTCCCGCGGTGGACAACCTGGAGCGGGCCCTGGCGCACGTCGAGGATGAGAGCCCGGTCATCGAAGGGGTGAAACTCACCCTCTCCATGCTCCTCGGTGCGCTCAAGAAGCACGGGGTCACCCCGATCGAGACCCCGCCGGGAACCCCGTTCGACCCGGCGCTGCACCAGGCGATGACCCAGGTGGTCAGCACCGAGCAGGCACCGAACACGGTGGTCGCCGAGTTCCAGAAGGGGTACCTGATCAACGAGCGCCTGCTGCGCCCGGCGATGGTGTCGGTGGCGATCGCGCCGAAATAAAGAACCCGTTCGACGTTCGGCGTTCGACGTTGGAGGCGCTTTACAGCACCGGACAACGTGAGATTGGGGCAGCGAAGAGGTTGATTCTGCTGCTTTCCCGATCGGTCAAAACGTCGAACGCCGAGCGTAGAACGTTTTTTTTCACCGTCCCCTTGTTTTTCCAAAAGGGGATGACTAGCTTTCGCTTGCAGCTACCACCATAGGAGGAACATTACATGAGCAAAGTTATAGGTATAGACCTCGGTACCACCAACTCCTGCGTCGCAGTTATGGAAGGTGGGGAACCGGTTGTCATAGCAAACGCCGAGGGGAGCCGCACCACCCCTTCCATGGTGGCCATGACCGATAGCGGCGAGCGTCTGGTCGGCCAGCAGGCCAAGCGCCAGGCGGTCACCAACCCGGAGAACACCCTTTTCGCCATCAAGCGTCTGATCGGGCGGAAATTCGATACCGAAGCGGTCCGCAGGGACATCGCCATCTCCCCGTTCCAGATCGTCAAGGCCGACAACGGCGACGCCTGGGTCGAGGTGCGCAACCAGAAGTACTCTCCGCCGGAAATCTCGGCGATGGTGCTCCAGAAGATGAAGAAGACCGCTGAGGACTACCTCGGCGAGACCGTGACCGATGCCGTCATCACCGTCCCGGCCTACTTCGACGACTCCCAGCGCCAAGCGACCAAGGACGCCGGCAAGATCGCCGGCCTGAACGTGCTCCGTATCATCAACGAGCCGACCGCGGCCGCCCTGGCCTACGGCCTGGACAAGAAAAAAGACGAGAAGATCGCGGTCTTCGACCTGGGCGGCGGTACCTTCGACATCTCCATTCTGGAGCTTGGCGAAGGGGTCTTCGAGGTCAAATCAACCAACGGCGACACCTTCCTGGGGGGCGAGGACTTCGACCAGAAGATCATCGACTGGATCGCCGACGAATTCAAAAAAGACCAGGGGATCGACCTGCGCGGCGACAAAATGGCCCTGCAGCGTCTCAAAGAAGCCGGCGAGAAGGCGAAGTGCGAACTCTCCACGTCGCTTGAGACCGACATCAACCTGCCGTTCATCACCGCCGACGCCTCGGGTCCGAAGCACCTCACCATGAAGCTCACCCGGGCCAAGCTGGAGCAGATCTGCGCCGAGCTGATCGGCAAGCTGGAAGGTCCCTGCCGGACCGCCCTCAAGGACGCCGGGCTCTCCCCCTCCGACATCGATGAAGTCATCCTGGTCGGCGGCATGACCCGCATGCCGGCGGTCCAGAAGAAGGTCCAGGACATCTTCGGCAAGACCCCGAACCGCGGCGTCAACCCGGACGAGGTGGTCGCCATCGGCGCCGCCATCCAGGGGGGCGTGCTCCGCGGCGACGTGAAGGACGTCCTGCTCCTCGACGTGACCCCGCTCTCCCTCGGCATCGAGACCCTGGGCGGCGTCATGACCAAGCTGATCGACAAGAACTCGACCATTCCGTGCCGCAAGTCCCAGGTCTTCTCCACCGCGGCCGACAACCAGCCGGCGGTCACCATCCACGTCCTGCAGGGCGAGCGCGAAATGGCGTCCGACAACAAGACCCTGGGCAACTTCGAGCTCTCCGGGATCCCGGCCGCACCGCGCGGCGTCCCCCAGATCGAAGTCACCTTCGACATCGACGCGAACGGCATCGTCCACGTCTCGGCGAAGGACCTCGGCACCGGCAAAGAGCAGTCCATCCGCATCACCGCTTCCTCCGGTCTTTCCAAGGAAGAGGTCGAGAAGATGGTCCGCGAGGCCGAGGCGCACGCCGCCGACGACAAGAAGAAGCGCGAGCTGATCGAAGCCCGCAACCAGGCCGACGGCCTCGTCTACCAGACCGAAAAATCCCTCAAGGAGTTCGGCGACAAGATCGACGCTGCCGAGAAGCAGAAGATCGAAGACGGCGTCGCCGCCCTCAAGAAGGCCCTGGAAGGAAACGACCCGGACGAGATCAAGAAGGCGAGCGAGTCTCTCATGGAGGCTTCCCACAAGCTGGCCGAAGCGGTCTACGCGAAAGCCAAGCCGGGCGAGGCTGGTGCCGAGCAGCCGCAGGCCGGCCCGGAAGCCGAAGGGGGCGCCAAGGGCGAGAAAGTCGTCGACGCCGACTTCGAAGAGGTGAAAGACGAGAAGAAGTAACCCTTCTTGCGAAGGGCCGTAGCAACCCAAACCACGCACGGGCAGCGTCTTGAAATCGAGGCGCTGCTCTTTGCGTTACAAAAGGATTCGATTTGGCTAACGGGGATAAGCAGGATTACTACGAGACTCTAGAGGTGAACCGGAACGCCTCCGACGCCGAGATCAAGAAGGCGTACCGGCGGCTTGCGGTCAAGTTTCATCCGGACAAGAACCAGGGGGACAAGGAGGCCGAGGAACGCTTCAAGGAGATCGGCGAAGCGTACGAGGTCCTCTCCGACGCGGAAAAGCGGGCCCGCTACGACCAGTTCGGCCATGCCGGGGTGAGCGGGGGCGGCTTCTCCTCCGGCGGGTTCGGGGCCGGCTCCCCGTTCGGGGATATCTTCGGCGACATCTTCGGTGACGTCTTCGGTGCCCGCCCGCGCGGCAGCCGCGGCCGGCGCGGCGACGACCTGCAGTACAACCTCGAGATCAGCTTCGAGGAGGCCGCCTTCGGGGTGGAGAAGAAGATCGACATCCCCTATGCCAAGCGCTGCACCACCTGCAACGGCTCTGGCGCCAAGGAAGGGACCGAGCCCAAAACCTGTCCGACCTGCCGCGGCGCCGGCCAGGTCCGCTTCCAGCAGGGCTTTTTCAGCGTCAGCAAGACCTGTTCGCACTGCAACGGCGAAGGGCGGGTCGTCGAGACCCCCTGCCCCGCCTGCCGAGGGACCGGGAGCGTCCGCGACAAGAAGACCATCTCGGTCAAGGTCCCGCCCGGCGTGGAGACCGGCATTCGCCTCAAGCTCTCCGGCGAAGGGGGGCAGGGGACCAAGGGGGGGACCAACGGCGACCTCTACGTGGTGATCTCGGTGCGCGAGCACCCGATCTTCCGCCGCGAGGACAACGACGTCATCTGCGAGATCCCGATCAGCATCAGCCAAGCCGCGCTCGGCTGCGAGATCGAGGTGCCGACCCTGGACGGCCGGGTGAACCTGAGAATCCCCGAAGGGACCCAGTCCGGCACCATCTTCCGGATGCGGGGCAAGGGCGTTCCGGCCCTGCAGGGATACGGCCGCGGCGACCACCTGGTGATTGCCAAGGTGGAGACCCCGACCAACCTGAACCAGAAACAGCGCGATCTCCTCGAGGAGTTCGCCAGGATCAGCGGAGAAGACGCCACGCCGATGCGCAAGAACTTCTTCTCCAAGATGATGGACCTCTTCAGTTGAAAAAGGGGCTCCGTCGCGCGGCGCTCCTCCTCTTTCTGCTGGTGCCGCTCCCCCTCTGCGCGCAGGACCTTCCGGCGCGCGTCCTCCTGCTGCAAAACGACCAATATTCCTCCGTCCTCGCCGGGCGAATCAGCCAGGCGAGGCGGAGCGTCATCTGCGCATACTACCTTTTCAAAATAGGCGACAAGCCGGGGAACCTCCCCCGGCAGCTAGCCGCCGAGCTGATTCGCGCCGCGCGCCGCGGGGTCGACGTGACCGTGATCCTGGAAGGTGCCGACCAGATCGGGATGGAGAACCAGGCCGCCTTGAAGGCGCTCGCCCGGGGCGGAGTGCGGGTGGTCAATCCCCGCGGCCGGCGGGTCACCCATGCCAAGGCCATCGCCATCGACGACCGCTACGTGGTCATCGGCAGCCACAACCTCACCCAGGCCGCGCTCAGGCACAACAACGAGCTCTCGGTTCTTCTGGACTCCCCCGAACTGGCCCTCGAGGTGCGGAGGTACCTGGAGCGGATCCAGTAAAAGTGGAGCACTTCCAGGGGGATTGGAGAACTTCGCCTTTCCCTGTGGGAGCGCCCTTCCGGGCGCGGCTTCATACTGCCTGTAGGAGCGACATTCCTGTCGCGATCAGGAGTGGTCAATCGCGACAGGAATGTCGCTCCCACAGTGAGAGCGGAGCCCTTTGCCAGGGAGGACGGTGAGCATTTGTTTGCAGCGGCTTTTCCTTCCGAAAACGAACACTTTTTTGCAGCCAATCGGGCTCATCTGTGTTAGCCTTTACGGCATTTTTCTATCAAGTGCATACAGTGCGCCGGCTCAGTCATGGCGGTGTCTGAATAGAGAGTTATTCCATGCAGTTAAATAGTATTGAAAAGATACTCACCGGCGTGAAGGATGGGACCTTGCCGGTGGAACAGGCGCTGCAGAGCCTGAAGCACCTCCCCTTCGAGGAGCTCGACTGCGCCACGGTGGACCACCACCGGACCCTGCGCCAGGGCTTCCCCGAGGTGATCTTCGGGCAGGGGAAGACCGTCCCGCAGATGAGGACCATCATCACCGCCCTCCTCGCCAAGGGGGGGAACATCCTTGCCACCCGGGTCACCCCGGGAAAGGGGGCCAAGCTGCGCGAGCAGTTCCCCCAGGCGGTCTACCATCCCGAGGCCCGTGCCCTCACCATCGAGCAGCACGAGATCGAGATCCGCGGCGCCGGCACCGTGCTCGTGGTCTGCGCCGGGACCTCCGACATCCCGGTGGCCGCCGAGGCGCTCCTTACCGCCCGACTGATGGGAAACGAGGTGGCGGCGCTCTACGACGTCGGGGTGGCCGGGCTGCACCGGCTGCTCGCCAAGGGTAAGGTCCTGGCGGAGGCGTCGGTGCTGATCGTGGTCGCCGGGATGGAAGGGGCGCTCCCCTCGGTGGTGGGAGGCTTGGTGGACAAGCCGGTCATCGCGGTGCCGACCTCGGTCGGCTACGGGGCCTCTTTCCAGGGGGTGGCGGCGCTTCTCGGCATGCTCAACTCCTGCGCGGCGGGGGTAACCGTCGTCAATATCGATAACGGGTTCGGCGCGGCCTACGCGGCGAGCCTCATCAACCGAAGGTAAATTCGGTTCAGAGTTCCAAGTTCCGAGTTCAAAGTTGTGCCCCAGCTTTCAACTCCGAACTCAGAACTCAGAACTCTGAACTCTGAACAGGTTCTCTATGAAAACGTTGTATCTGGACTGCTTTGCCGGGATCGCCGGTGACATGACCGTGGCCGGGTTGATCGATCTCGGGCTCCCCCTAGACGTGCTGAGAGACGGGCTCGCCCCGCTCCCTTACACCGGCTACCGGCTGGAATCGGAACGGACCGAGCGGCACCACATCGGCGGGAGCTCCTTCCGGGTCATCCTGGAACAGGAAGACCAGCCGCACCGCCACTACGGCGATATCGCCCGGACCATCGAGGACTCGCAGCTCCCCGACGGCGTCAAGGCGCGCGCCGGCCGGATTTTCCTGCGGCTGGCCGAGGCCGAGGCGAAGGTGCACGGCGTCGATCTGGAGCGGGTCCATTTCCACGAGGTGGGGGCGATCGACTCCATCGTGGATATCGTGGGGACCGCCATCGGTCTGGAATACCTCGGGGTGGAACAGGTAAAGGCGTCCGGGCTTCCCTACGGGAGCGGTTTCGTGAAGACGGCGCACGGGCTTCTTCCCGTTCCCGCCCCGGCCACCGCCGAACTCATGCAGGGGATTCCGGTCACCGGTCCCATCGGGCCGGGAGAGCGGGTGACCCCGACCGGCGCGGCCATCGTCGCCGCGCTTGCCGAGGGGTTCGGTCCCCCCTCCGGGTTCACCGTGGAAAAGATCGGCTACGGCGCCGGGGAGAAGGATTTCCCGGACCTCCCCAACCTGCTCCGGCTGGTGCTCGGGATGCCGACTGCGGAAACCGAGCAGGTCCTGGTGCTGGAGACCCACATCGACGACATGCCGGCCGAAGTTTTCGGCTACGTCATGGAGCGGCTTTTGGCAGCGGGGGCGCTCGACGTGGCGCTCGCCCCGATCCAGATGAAAAAGAACCGTCCGGCGACGAAGCTCACCGTGATCGCCCGGGAGGCGGACCTGGATCGGCTCTCCGGGATCATCTTCGCCGAATCGACCGCCATCGGGCTGCGCCATTATCCGGCGCGCCGGATCGTGATCCCGCGCCGGGTCGAGGAGCGGGAGACTCCGCTTGGCAAGATGCGGGTGAAGGTGCTGGGCAACGGACGGGTGGCGCCGGAATACGAGGAATGCCGCCGCATTGCCCTGGAGAGGGGCATCCCCCTGCTCGAGGTGTACCGGATCGTGGGAAGGGAGAACGGATGAAGCGCTGCATCGTCCTCCTGGCTACCTGGTTTGGCACCGGCCTCGCTCCCATCGTCCCGGGAACCTTCGGGACGGCGGGGGCCATACCGTTTTTCCTCATCCTCTCGCCGCTGCCGCTCTGGATCTACCTGTTGACCGCGGTCACCTTCACCGTCTTCGCCTGCTGGGTGGCCGGGGAAGCCGAGCTGGTTTTCGGCGAGCACGATCCGGGCAAGATCGTCATCGACGAAGTCGCGGGATACCTCTTCACCATGGCCGGCGTCCCGGTCTCGGTCGTCAGCGTGCTCTGCGGCTTTTTCTTTTTCCGCGTCTTCGACATCCTGAAACCACAGCCGGCACGCTGGCTGGACCGTAACCTCAAAGGGGGCTACGGCGTGGTCCTGGACGACGTCGCCGCCGGCTTTTATGCCTGTGCCGCCACCCATCTCGTCATGAGGTACCTGTGACCGCCACCCTCCCGAACCTCGCGGTCCTTTCGATAGGAAACGAACTTCTCTGCGGGGAGATCGTCGACACCAACGCGGCCCACATCGAGGCACGCCTCTTCGCGCGCGGCTTCCGGGTCCGGGAGACCAAAAGCGTCCCGGACGAGCGCGCCGCCATTGCCGAGGCGCTCCTCTTCTTGGCCCGGCGCAACGCCGCGGTCATCGTCACCGGGGGGCTCGGTCCCACCGAGGACGATCTCACCGCCGCGGCCGCGGCCGATGCCGCCGGGACCACGCTCGCTTCCCGCCCCGAGGCCCTGGCTCACCTGCAGGCCTTTGCCCGGCGCATGAACCGGCAGCTCCACGCCGAAAACGAGCGGCAGACCTTCCTCCCCCAGACGGCGCGGCTGCTCGACAACCCGCTCGGCACCGCCCTCGGGTTTGCCGTCGCCATCGAGGCGGCCACCGCGTATTTCATGCCCGGGGTCCCGTACGAGATGGAGCGGATCCTGGAAGATTCCGTCATCCCTGCCCTGATCGAAGCCTTCGGCGACCCGGGCGCGCTCCCAAGACGCGTGCTCAAGCTGTTCGGGCTCCCCGAGGCCGAGGCCGGGGCGCTGATCAAGGGGATCCAGCTTCCTCCCGGGGTGGAGCTTGCCTACTGCTTCAAGTTCCCCGAGGTGCACATCATCCTCCGCGGCGTTCCCGAAAGCAGCGCCGCGGTCGATGCGGCCCAAGCGCTGGTCCGGGAGCGGGTCGGCGAGTACCTGATCGCGGAGGACGAGGACACCATCGACGAGGTACTGGCCCGGCTCTTCCTGGAAACCGGCGCCACCCTTTCGCTGGCCGAATCGTGCACCGGCGGCCTGATCGCCGCGCGCATCACCGCCCGCGCCGGCAGCTCGGCCTATTTCCTGGAAGGGGCGGTGACCTACAGCAACGCCGCCAAGTCCCGCCTGCTCCGGGTCCCCGCGGAGCTGATCGAGGCGAAAGGGGCGGTAAGCGCCGAAGTCGCCCGCGCCATGGCGCAGGGAGCCCGACTCAACAGCGGGAGCACCCTCGCCCTTTCGGTCACCGGCATCGCCGGGCCCGACGGGGGGACGCCGGAAAAACCGGTAGGAACCGTGTACATTGCCCTGGCCGACGCCGCGGATTGCGAGGCCAGGGGTTACCTTTTTCCCGGTGATCGCGAGCGGGTCCGCGTCTTCACCACCTACACCGCACTCAACCTTTTACGTCGGCGTCTGCTCACCCTGAAGGGGTAAACCGTCTCACGAGGAGACGCCGACCGCATCGATCGAAGGGAGCTTTGAACCGTGGCGCCGCTTACGCTCTTCATCCTGCTCAACCTCCTGATCCTGCTGGTCGGGCACTTCCTGATGTTTCCGGGGTGGCTTCTGACCATCTCCACCCTGGCGCTTGCCTGGGCGATCGGAAAGCTTGTCTTCAGCCAGCGGCGCCGTGAAAAGGAAGCCCGGGCCGGCCTGGGGCACGAGCTGGACGAGATGCAGGACGAGGTGGAAAAGTCGGCGCGGCGCTACTGGAGCCTTTTGGAAGGGGCGGGCAACGCCATCTTCGTCTTCCACGCCGACACCGGCGCCCTGGAGGAGATGAACCGGAAGGGGGCCGAGCTCTTCGGCTGCAGCAAGGGGGAGTTGAACGCCCTCAAGATGACCGACCTCGTTCCCCCCGAGGAGTACGACAAGTTCCGCGCCCTGGTGATCCGGCTTCGGCGCCGGGGGCGGGCCGACGCGGTGGGGCTCACCTTGCGCCGCAAGGACGGCACGAGCTTCCAGGCCGAGATCGACGCCCGGGTGATCCCGCTCAACAACGAGCGGGTGGTGCACTGCATCATGCGGGACGTCACCGAGAAGCTCGCCGCCGAGCAGGCCGTTCGGCAGCGCAACCGCGAGCTCTCCCTGCTCAACGCGATCCTCACCGGGATGCACGGCGGCGAGGAGCTTTCCGCGGTCGTGGAGCGGACCCTGCGGGAGGTGATGGACCTCCTCGGGGCGACCGGAGGGACGGTGCGCCTCTTCGAGGGGGAAGACCGCCATCTGGGCGAGGCCTGCGCCCTGGGAGTGAGCGAGCCGCTGGTGCAGCTTTTGGGGGAGGGGATCTCCAAGAGCCGGATTTCCTTCGAGGTGACCCAGCGGGAGAGCGCTGGACTTCCCGCCGAGCTGCGTGAATCGGGATGGACCGCCCTCTCCGAGGTGCCGCTTCTGGCCGGCAAGGTGCGCATCGGGGTGATGCAGCTGCTCCACGAGACGGAGCGAACCTACTCGGATGAGGAACTGCGGTTCCTGTCGGCGGTGGGGCGGCAGATGGGGAGCGCCCTGGAGAAGGCGCGCCTGTTCGAGGAGCTGAACTGGAAGAGCACCGAGCTGCTCCGGTCGCACCGCCTCCTGGAGAAGACCAGCCACAACCTCTCGATTTCCGAGTCGAAGCTCCGCGAGAACCTTACCCTGGTCGAGCAGGCGAACTTCGAGCTGAGTCGGCTGGACCGGATGAAGAACCAGTTCCTGGGAATGGTCTCCCACGAGTTCAACACCCCCCTCACTTCCATCATCTCCGGGGCCGAGCACCTTCTGGCGGTGGAGAAAGGGGAGAACCGGGCGGTCCTGGAGATGGTGCGCGACGGCGGGTTGCGCCTGAAGGAACTGGTCACCGACCTTTTGAAGCTGATCAAGCTGGAGGCGCGCGGCGGCGAGCTCAACAAAACCCCGATGCACCTGCAGGTACTCATCGAGCTCTTGAAGGAGCAGTACCAACCCCTGCTCAGCGGGCGGCGTCAGAAATTGCACATCCGGGAACTGGACCAGCTCCCCTTCTTCGAGGGGGACGTGGAATATCTGGAGCGGGTCTTCAGCGAGCTCCTTTTGAATGCCATCAAGTTCTCCCCGGAAGGTGGGGAGATCGTGGTGACCGGGCGGGTGCTCGACCCGGACGATCTGGCCCGGCGCCGCGAGGACCTGGAGCGGTTCAATCCCGGCTTCGTGGCGCGCTCCGGCGGGCGCTGTTTCATGGAAGTCGCGGTCAAGGACAACGGGATCGGCATCCCTCCGGAGGAACTGCGCCGGATCTTCGAGATCTTCTACGAGATCGGCGACATCCGGCATCATTCGAGCGGTTGGGGGAACCTGGCCGGCAAGGGAGCGGGCCTGGGGCTCGCCATCGTAAAAGGGATGGTGGAGGCGCACGGCGGCATGGTATGGGCCGACAGCAACCAGGGGAGTTCCTTTTACCTGATCCTCCCCCTGGAGCAGGAAACCCACCAGCCGGAGCTGTTCTAGGTTCAGAGTTCAGAGTTCAGAGTTCGCGCGGCTTACCCGGTGGGAGCGCCATTCCTGGCGCGAATCGCCAGCGGAATTCGCGCCAGGAATGGCGCTCCCACAGGTAAAACAAGGCACAGGCCTAAAGCAGCGAAAGGCGCTTCGGTTGAACCGATTGGCGTGGGTGGCACCATTCCCGGAACCGGGAGTGATTTCCAACGGATGTGCTTGAAATGCCTGGAACAGATGTGTTACATGTCATAGCTGGCCTAATGTGAGCCAACAAGGAGACCTTCCCATGCAAGACCGTGAAAAGGCAATAGACCTGGCGCTCAGCCAGATAGAAAAACAGTTCGGCAAAGGCGCGATCATGCGGCTTGGTACCGAAGAAGCGCTGCCGGACGTGGCCTCCATCCCGACCGGCTCGCTCTCCCTCGACCTCGCCCTCGGGGTCGGCGGTGTGCCGCGCGGCCGCGTCATCGAGATCTTCGGACCGGAATCCTCGGGTAAGACCACGCTGGCCCTGCACATCATCGCCGAGGCGATGAAAACCGGCGGGATCGCGGCCTTCATCGACGCCGAGCACGCCCTCGACATCGGCTATGCCCGGAAGCTCGGCGTGAAAACCGACGACCTTTTGGTCTCCCAGCCGGACACCGGCGAGCAGGCCCTCGAGATCGCCGAGACCCTGGTCCGCTCCGGCGCCATCGATGTCCTCGTCGTCGACTCGGTCGCGGCCCTGGTCCCCAAGGCGGAGATCGAAGGCGATATGGGGGATTCCCACATGGGGCTCCAGGCCCGCCTCATGTCCCAGGCGCTGCGCAAGCTGACCGGCATCATCTCCAAGTCCAACTGCTGCGTCATCTTCATCAACCAGATCCGGATGAAGATCGGCGTCATGTTCGGCAACCCGGAGACCACCACCGGCGGCAACGCGCTGAAATTCTACGCCTCGGTCCGCATGGACATCCGCAAGATCGCCTCGCTCAAGCAGGGGAACGACGTCATCGGCTCCCGCACCCGCGTCAAGGTCGTCAAGAACAAGGTGGCACCTCCGTTCAAGGAAGTGGAATTCGACATCCTCTACGGTGAGGGGATCTCCCGCGAAGGGGACGTCCTCGACCTCGCGGTGGAGCGCGGGGTGATCGACAAGAGCGGCGCCTGGTTCTCCTACGGCAAGGAGCGGATCGGGCAAGGGCGCGAGAACTCCCGCGTATTCCTGAAGGAGCACCCGGAGATCACCGAGGAGATCAGGGGTCGACTGCTCGCTCCGGAGGCGGCTCCGGCGGCCTAACGGCCAAAGGCCAAAAAAATGGAACTCAACGAAATCCTGACCGTGGCCGTGAAGGCCAAAGGGTCGGACGTCCACCTAAAGGCGGGCGTCCCCCCGATCGTGCGCATCGACGGGAAGCTCCGCGCCATCCCGAACGCGGAGCGTCTTACGGCGGAAGGGGTGCGCAACATGGCGCTGAACATCATGAATGCGCGCCAGAAGGGCATTTTCGAGGAGCAGTTCGAGGTCGACCTCGCCTACGGGGTCCCGGGGCTCGGGCGTTTCCGCGTGAACGTCTTCGCCCAGCGCGGCACCGTCGCCATGGTGCTCCGCGCCATCCCGATCACGGTGCCGTCACTGGAGGGGCTGAACCTCCCGCAGGTACTGAAGAAGCTCGCCCTGGAACAGCGCGGGCTGATCCTGGTCACCGGGACCACCGGCAGCGGCAAGTCGACCACGCTCGCATCGATGATCGACTACATCAACGAGAACCGGACCTGCAACATCATCACCATCGAGGATCCGGTCGAATACCTGCACAAGGACAAGAAGAGCCTGGTGAGCCAGCGCGAGGTCGGTTTCGACACCCTGACCTTCGGCAAGGCGCTCACCGGGGCGCTGCGCCAGGACCCGGACGTCATCCTGGTCGGCGAGATGCGCGACTACGAAACCATCGAGACCGCGATGATGGCTGCGGAGACCGGTCACCTGGTTCTCTCCACCCTGCACACCCTGGACGCGGCCGAGACGGTGAACCGCATCATCTCGGTCTTTCCGCCGTTCCACCAGCGGCAGGTGCGGATGCAGCTCTCCGGCATCCTCCGGGGGGTCGTCTCGCAGCGCCTGGTGCCGCGCGCCGATGGGAAGGGGCGCGTGCCGGCGGTCGAGATCATGATGGGGACGGCACGGATCCGGGATTGCATCGACGACAAGGAGAAGACCAAGCAGATCCCGGAGGCGATCGCCGCGGGTTTCACCACCTACGGGATGCAGACCTTCGACCAGTCGCTCATGCAGCTTTTCACCCACAAGCTGATCACCTACGAGGAGGCGGTGCGCCAGTCCTCGAACCCGGACGACTTCGCCCTGAAGGTCTCCGGGATCTCCTCCACCTCGGACTCGAGCTGGGACGATTTCGTCAAGGCCGAGGAGCAGCCCGAAGCCGAGGAGCCGGTGATCGAGAAATACTAGATGTCCACCACCCCCTTCGACGCGGGGCTGCGCCTTCTGGCCCTCAGGGACCACAGCGAGGCGGAGTTGCGCCGCAAGCTGAAGACGAAAGGGTATCCCGCCGACGGGATCGACGGCGCCGTCGCCCGGCTCAAGGAACTTTCCTACCTGGACGACCTGAGGTTTGCCCGGATCTTCGCGGAGGGGGCCTTGCGGGGGGGGCGCTACGTCGGGGAGCGGCTGCGCCGCGAACTCAAGATGCGCGGGGTGGCCGAAAGCGTGATCCGGGAGGCCCTGGGCGAGCTGGAGGAGGAGTTTCCCGCGCAGGAGACCCTGGCGGCCCTCATCGCCCGGCGCTTTTCCGGGTTCGACCCGCAAGCCGCCACCGACAAGGAAAAACGGCGGGTGGTGAGCTACCTAATGCGCCGCGGCTTCGCGCTGGGCGCGATCAGCAAAGAGCTTAAGCTTAATTCCACTATGATCTGAGGTTTCTATGACAGGCAAAGAGATTCGGGCGCGGTTCTTCCAGTATTTTCAGTCCCAGGGGCACACCCTGGTGGAGAGCTCCAACCTGATCCCGAAGAACGACCCGACCCTTCTTTTCACCAACGCCGGCATGAACCAGTTCAAGGACTGCTTCCTCGGGCTGGAAAAACGCGATTACATCCGCGCCGTCTCTTCGCAGAAATGCGTCCGGGCGGGGGGCAAGCACAACGACCTCGAGAACGTCGGCCGGACCGCCCGGCACCACACCTTCTTCGAGATGCTCGGCAACTTCTCCTTCGGCGACTACTTCAAGAAGGAAGCGATCCACTTTGCCTGGGAGTTCCTCACCAAGGACTTAGGCCTTTCCAAGGACCGGCTCTACGTCACCGTCTACACCGATGACGACGAGGCCGCCGACATCTGGCACAAGCAGGAAGGGGTGCCGCTGGAGCGGATCTACCGCTTCGGCGAGAAGGACAACTTCTGGGCCATGGGCGACACCGGTCCCTGCGGTCCCTGCACCGAGATCTTCTGGGACAACGGTCCCGGCACCGGCTGCGGCAGCCCGGACTGCGCCGTCGGCTGCGACTGCGACCGTTACATGGAGATCTGGAACAACGTCTTCATGCAGTTCAACCGCTCCGCGGACGGCACCCTCACTCCCCTTCCCAAGCCGTCGGTCGACACCGGGATGGGGCTGGAGCGCATCTCCGCCGTCATGCAGGGGGTGACCTCCAACTACGATACCGACCTCTTGCAGGGGATCATCCGTCACATCGAGCGGCTGGCCGGCAAGAAGTACCGCGAAAACGTCAACAGCGACAAGGATGACGTCTCCATGCGCGTCATCGCCGACCACGCCCGCGCCGTCACCTTCCTGATCTGCGACGGCGTGCTCCCGAGCAACGAAGGGCGCGGCTACGTCCTGCGCCGCATCATGCGCCGCGCCGCGCGCCACGCCAAGATGCTGGGGGTCTCCGAGCCGGTGCTCTACCGGGTGGTCGACGCGGTGAAGGAGATGATGGGCGACGCCTATCCGGAGCTCATCGAGCGCGAGCACTACGTGAAGAAGGTGATCCAGGCCGAGGAGGAGCGTTTCGCCGAGACCCTCGACCGCGGCCTCGCCATCCTCAACGAGGAGACCGCGCGTCTCAAGGCAGCGGGCGAGACGGTCATCTCCGGCGAGGTCATCTTCAAGCTTTATGACACCTTCGGGTTCCCGGTCGACCTGACCGCCGACATCGTCGACGCCGAGGGGTTCACCCTGGACGAGGACGGCTTCGCCCTGGCCATGGAGCGGCAGCGGGTGAAGGCGCGCGAAAACTGGAAGGGTTCCGGCGAAGAAGGGCTGGCCTCGGTTTACAAGGAACTCCACGGCAACGGGATCCGGAGCCAGTTCGTCGGCTACACCGAGCAGACCGCCTACTCGCAGATCGCCGTGCTCCTCAAAGGGGGCACCACGGTCGAGGAGGCCAACGAGGGTGACGAGGTCGAGGTCATCACCGCGCTCTCCCCGTTCTACGGCGAGTCCGGCGGCCAGGCGGGCGACACCGGGACCATCTCCACCGGCAAGGGGCACCTGGAAGTGACCGGGACCGCGCGTCCCTTCACCGACCTCATCGTGCACCGCGGCAAGGTGACCTCCGGCACCCTGCGGGTCGGCGACGCCGCCGATCTGACCATCGCCGCCGCGCTGCGCGCCGCGACCGCCCGCAACCACACCGCGACCCATCTGCTCCAGACCGCGCTGCGCACCGTGCTCGGCGAGCACGTCAAGCAGGCCGGCTCGTTGGTCGCCCCGGATCGCCTCCGCTTCGACTTCACCCACTTCTCGGCGATGACCGCCGAGGAAATCCGCCGGGTCGAGACCCTGGTGAACGGCTTCATCATGCAAAACGACGAAGTCATCGCCCGCGAGATGCCGGTGAAAGAGGCGCTCGCCGCCGGCGCTACCGCGCTCTTCGGCGAGAAGTACGGCGACACCGTCCGCGTGGTGAAGGTGGGGGAAGTGAGCCAGGAACTCTGCGGCGGGACCCACGTCCACGGCGCCGGCGAGATCGGGCTCTTCAAGATCCTTTCCGAGCAGGGGATCGCCGCCGGGGTGCGCCGCATCGAAGCCACCACCGGGACCGGGGCCGTATCTTATGTCCACGGCCTGGAAGACGAGCAGCGCGCCCTGTCCGCCCTGTTCAAGTCCGAAGGGGGCACCGTCGTCGAGAAGGCCGAGAAGCTTGTCGCGCGCCAGCGTGAGCTGCAGCGCGAGGTCGAGGCGCTCACCGCCAGGATCAACGCGTCCAAGTCTTCCGATCTTTTGGGGCAGGCCCGCGAGGTGAACGGGGTAAAGGTCCTTTCCGTGAAGATCGAGGGAAGCGATGCCAAGGGGCTGCGCGAGCTCTCCGATTCGCTCAAGGAGCGGATCGGCAGCGGCGTGATCGCCCTGGGCTGCGGCGAGGCCGGGAAGGCGAACCTCCTCGTGGCGGTCACCTCCGACCTCACCTCCCGTTTCAAGGCCGGCGACATCATCCGCCAGGTTGCCCCGATCATCGGCGGCAACGGCGGCGGCAAGCCGGAACTCGCCCAGGCCGGCGGCACCCGTCCCGAACAGCTCGGCGAGGCCCTGGAAGCGGTGTACGGGATCATCGGGTAACACAGGCCGATTACCACAACTCTCGTTCCCAAGGTCAGCCTTGGGAACGCAATTTCTTCCGGAAGCTCCAGCTTCCAAGATCGGTTACAAAGCTGGAGCCTGGGAACGAGGACGAACCCCATCCTCACCCCGCCCCTCTCCTTGAAGGAGAGGGAGGTAATGGCCCTCTCCCCGCGGGAGCGGGATCAACGAAGCAGTCGGAGCGCGCATGCAACTCACCCAACAGGCTGATCTGTCCCAGCGCCTCGAGCGGGAGACCAAGACCATCCTCATCGTCGACGACGAATCGGTCATCCGCGACCTCTGCGCGCGTGCGCTCCACGACTACAATACGGTCCAGGCCGGCGACGGTGACGAGGCGCTCCGGATCTTCGAGCGGGGCGGCATCGATGTCATCCTCACCGACGTGATGATGCCGAAGGTGAACGGGATCGAGCTCCTGAGGAAACTCAAGGAGCGCGAGCCGACCCTGGTCGTCCTTATCATGACCGGGTACGCCGACAAGGAAATCATCCTGAACGCCCTCAAGGAGGACGCGGACGACTTCATCACCAAGCCGCTCAACCTCCTGCAACTGAGGAGCGCGGTCGAAAAAGCGCTGGTCAAAAAGGCGCTCAAGGAAGAGATCGCGAACCTCAAGAACCTGGACCGGCTCAAGAACAGCTTCCTTTCCCTCATTTCCCACAAGCTGCGCACCCCGATCACGGTCATCTCGCTTTTCATGCAGAACCTCGCCTCGGGGGTCTACGACCCGGACAGCCCGACCGACCGTGAGAATCTCCGCCTGGTCTCCGACGAAGCCTGTTACCTGGGCAGCCTGGTCACCGACCTCCTCGCCTTCTCCAAGGTGATGGACACCGAACGGGAGCTCCGCCGGGAGCCGTGCGACCTGGCCGCCATGATCCCGGAACTGGTGAAGCATGTTGCCGAGCGCGGCGTCAAGCCGAGCGTGAAGGGGACCTGGAACATCGAACAGGTCCCGCCGCTGCTGCTGGACCGCGAGCTGATCATGTTCGCGCTGGAGCAGGTCGTGGACAACGCGGTCAAGTTCTCGCGCGAGGGGGGGACCTACCTGATCACCGTTTCCAACCAGGGGGCGAGCTGCCAGATCACCGTCGAGGACCACGGGATCGGGATGGACAAAGAGGAAATCCCCAAGGTGTTCGAGAAGTTCTACCAGGTCGATGCCGAAAAGGCCGGTCAGATCAGGGGATTCGGTCTCGGACTCTTCTACGCCCGCGAGTTCGTGCGCAAGCACGGCGGGAGCATCAACATCGAAAGCGAGGCGGGGATCGGCACCCGCGTCGTCATCGACCTTCCCACCTCCGTCGAAGGCGCCTCCTGATTCCGTTTACAACCCTGCACCGCCCCTCTTTTAGTTGATTAATCGCTACCCCATCTGTTATATTAGCGACTTTCTATAGCCAGCTCTCATTGAGGCCGTTCATGCAAAAACTTATCGAAAAGGCAAGTACCCTCATGGAGGCGCTTCCGTACATCCGGCGCTTCTCGGGGAAAACCATAGTCGTAAAATACGGCGGCCACGCGATGGCGGAAGAGAAGCTCCGCAAATCCTTCGCCCTGGACGTCATCCTGCTCAAATACATCGGGATCAACACCGTGGTCGTCCACGGCGGCGGGCCGCAGATCAACGAAACCCTCAAGCGTTACGGCATCGTCTCCGAGTTCGTCCAGGGGATGCGCGTGACCGACGCGGAAACCATGGGGGTCGTGGAGATGGTGCTCACCGGTCAGGTGAACCGCGAAGTGGTGGGGCTGATCAACCAGCACGGCGGGCGTGCGGCCGGGATGTCCGGCAAGGACGGCAGCCTGCTCATCTGCGAGAAGATGCTCAAGCAGGTCAAAAAGGAAGACGGGAGTGTGGAGCAGGTGGATATCGGCTTCGTCGGTGACGTGGTCGAGGTGAACCCGGCGCTTCTGACCGCCGTCGAACGAGGAGGATTCATCCCGGTCATTGCCCCGATCGGGGTCGGTCGAGAAGGGGAGAGCTACAACGTCAATGCCGATCTCGTGGCCGGCAAGGTCGCCTCGGCGCTCGGCGCGGAAAAGCTGATCCTTTTGACCGACGTGTCGGGGGTGAAGAGCAAGAGCGGCGATCTCCTTTCCAGCATCGCGCTCAGCGACGTCCCGACCCTCATCGAAAACGGCACCGTCACCGGCGGAATGATCCCGAAGGTCACCTGCTGCACCGACGCCCTGAGCGCCGGGGTGAAGAAGGCCCATATCGTGGACGGCCGCATCGAGCACGCCATCTTGCTCGAGATCTTCACCAACGTCGGGATCGGCACCGAGATATTGGCGTAACCGGTCCTTATCTGCCCCCTTCACCATGGGGGACTTTGTTGGTTTCTTTCCCGGAAGGCAGGACATAAAGGCCTTAAACAGCGCGGCCACGGAGCGCGGATCCGGATCGGTTTTCCCCCGATCCCCGACTACCGTTCCCTGACCCCCTGGAGGACATAGAAATGAACTCAGCACAATGGATTGCCAAAGCGGACAAGTACATCATGAAGACCTACGGGCGGTATCCCCTGGTCCCGGTCCGCGGCGAAGGGTGCACCCTCTGGGACGCGGACGGCAAGAAATACCTCGACTTCCTCGCCGGGGTCGCCGTCAACAACCTGGGGCACTGCCATCCTTCGGTGGTAAAGGCGCTTCAGCACCAGGCTTCCCAGCTGATCCACTGCTCGAACTACTACCACATCCCGCAGCAGATCGAGCTCGCGGAAATTCTCTGCAGCCACTGCTTCGCGGACAAGGCGTTTTTCTGCAACTCCGGCGCGGAGGCGAACGAGGCGGCGATCAAGCTGGCCCGGCGCTACAGCCGGGAGAAGTACGGCGCGGACCGCTACGAAATCATCACCGCGATTTCCTCCTTCCACGGCCGGACCATGGCCACCGTGTCCGCGACCGGGCAGGAGAAGGTCCAGAAATTCTTCGACCCGCTGCTGCACGGGTTCCGGCACGTGCCGTTCAACGATGCCAAGGCCCTGCGCGACGCGGTCTCCCCGCTGACCTGCGCCATCATGCTGGAGCCGATCCAGGGTGAAGGGGGCGTGGTGGTCCCGTCCGCGGAGTACTTCCAGGAAGTCCGGAAGATCTGCGACGAAAACGGCCTGCTCCTCATTTTCGACGAGGTCCAGGTCGGGATGGGGCGGACCGGCAAGCTCTTCGCCCACGAGCACTTCGGCATTACCCCGGATATCATGACGCTCGCCAAGGCGTTGGCCGGCGGCGCTCCGATCGGGACCATGCTCGCCACCGACAAGATCGCGGAGGCGTTCACCCCCGGGACCCACGGCTCCACCTTCGGCGGTAATCCGCTGGTCACCGCGGCCGGTGTCGCAACGGTGCGGGCGATCCTCGAAGAGGGAATCCTGAACCGGTGCGAGGAGATGGGCGAGTACCTGATGGGCGAGCTGGAAGCCCTCGGCAAGCGGTACTCCTGCATCAAGGAAGTGCGCGGCATCGGCCTGATGATCGGAGTAGAGCTGAACATCGCGGGCGGGGACATCGTCAAGAAAGCCCTGGAGCGCGGCCTGCTGCTCAACTGTGCCCAGGAGAAGGTGCTCCGTTTCGTTCCGCCGCTGACCGTTACCAAGCAGGAAGTTAACGAGATGATCAAGATCCTGGAAGAGCTGCTCATCGAGACGGAAAAATAGTTCCATTACTCCCCCGGCCCCCTTTGAAAAAGGGGGGCCGGGGCAGTGTTGTCCGGTTAGCTTTTTGCTTTAAAAAAGTTGTTCAGTACAGTCATTTTTTTCTTGACGTCTGCGTAGAAG